>NZ_VTTP01000003.1 GCF_008364845.1 Actinotalea subterranea
ACCACTACCGTCAAAACCCGACCGTCACGACGGCCGAGACCAGAGAACCGAGCCTCCACTGAAGTCGGGGCGGTTCAGAACGTCGTGACGTCAGGGGTCGTGAAGGTAGCGTCAGACACGTCGAGGTCTTCCTGGATGGTGGCGTGAGAACTTCCATCCTCGGGAGGCCTCGACCTCTACCCGGGCACCGACGCGCCGACCGCCCCGCGCGCCACCCGACCGCCAACTACACCCTCAACTGGGAAGAGCCGGCTAAGCCTGACGCGCGACACGTTAATCCTGAAGGTCTTCTTGAACTGGTCTGATCTGTCCGTCGCAAGACATATCATCCCAGGTCAGCAGCACTTTCTTCGTCTACGGGTTAGGAGTCAGACACTGCAACTGATGCTCACAGGTCGCAACGCCTTTGACTGGCTTCACACAGACCCTTGACTCGCTAATCGCTCTCTCGCTAGCGTCGCAGGCATCGCCACCAGCAGGGGGTTGGCGCTATCCACAGGGGGAGAACCATGCGTATGCGAAAGTCAACGAAGACTGGCACTCCTCGTCGATCGCGGCGGGCCGGCGCCAGCATGATCCTGGCGATGGTCGCGGTGATGGGTGCCACGGGAACGGCGTACGCAGCTGGCTCCTTCACCTCGAGCCTTGACAACGTCCCCCCGGGCTTCGGCTCTCGAGAGTGGTCCGACAGCAACAGTGACGCGAACCAGACAACCATTCGCACCTGGTCGTGCTGGGACAACCTGGTCTTCCAGTCGACCGCCAAGCCGACGTACGAGCTCCTCAAGCGCAACGTGGGCCCGGTGACCAGTTACGGACGGGTCGAGACGACCGATTGCAAGGGCAACCAGTATTCGTACGCACGCTGGACCCGGCCCCCGTCCGGGACCTACAACTTCGCCTACCGGCTGGTCAACGGTCGCAGCGACAACTTCTCGGCAGCCGAGATCTACGTGACCTGGTAAGCGCTGGTGCAATTCTCAAGTGTGAGTCATCGCTACGGCCGTGCCCGCGTGCTGGAGTCGTTCGACTGGGTTGTCCCGTCCGGGCGCACTGCACTGCTGGGGCCCAACGGTGCTGGCAAGTCGACCCTGCTAGCCATCGGCGCTAGCGGACTGCGCCCGCGCGGGGGCCACGTCGCGATCGACAGCGTGACGTGGCCCTCGCGGCGCGGGGTTCGTTCCTACCGTGCCCACGTCGGCTGGATGCCGCAGCAGAACGAGTTCGCTCCTCACCTGACGGTACGGGAGAACGTCGAGCTGGCGGCGTGGCTGAAGGCGGTTCCCGTGCAACAGCGGCGGAGCGCCGTCGGTGAGGCACTCGAGCAAGCGAACCTGAGCGGGCGAAGCGATGACGTGGCTCGCCGGCTCTCGGGCGGACAACAACGTCGACTTTGCTTCGCGCAGGCGATCGTGCACCGTCCGACCGTGCTCCTGCTCGACGAGCCAACAGTCGGCCTCGACCCGGCCCAACGTGAGGGCCTGCGGGCGGTGCTCGCTGGGGTCGAAGGCGCTGACATCGTGATCTCGACCCACCAGGTCGATGACATCGACGAGGCGTTCGACACCGTCGTCGTGCTCCATCAGGGCCGGATCCGATTCCAGGGCAGCACCGAGCAGTTCCTCGGCCTCGTCGAGCCCGGGGACCGGCGTGGTGAGCGCGCTTACCTCGCGCTAGCACCTGACGTCAACGCGTGATCGCGGTCCTCTTCGGCCTGGCGCGCTGGCGTTGGCTGTTGCCACTGACCTGGGCGCTAGCCATCTGGTGGGCGCTCATCACCGACCCGAATCTCATCCAGGGCCGCTTCCTCAATGCGGCAGTCCAGGGCGCGCAGGTCGTCATGTTCCTGGCGCCGGCGACCGCGGTCGCCGGCGTACTGGCCGGGGCGACGATGCGCGCGAACACCCGTCGGGTCCTCACCGGAGTCCCCCCTCAGATGCTGCTGATGGCCGGGGTATGCGCCGTCCACACGCTCATCTGCGTGAGTGCGCTCACGCTTTGCGCTGTCATGATCGGTCTGATCGAGCACGCGGCAGGCGCCGACGGATGGCAACTGATCGCACTGGCTGGGTTAACGGTTGCGGGTTCCAGTGCAGTGGGCCAGGCACTCGGCCGGGCGCTCCCGGAGGTCGTGGCGGCACCCGTCGCGCTCCTCGGCTCCTACGTCGTACTGGCTTTCCCGCGCAGCTTCGGCGATCCGTTGTGGCTGCGACACCTGGCCTTCGTCGACAGCTGCTGCAACTCCCCGGACCAGGTCAGCCCTCGCGTTCTCGCGGCGATCGCGACTCTGGCCAGTGCCACCGTGGCGGCAGCGCTGCTCACCACCCTTCGGGGACGCCGCCGGGCACCAGGCCTGCTGGCCGCCGCGGTCGCACTCGGCCTCGCATGGAACCTCAGCACGTCCCTGGTAGACGACCTGGACTGGTCACCGGCTACTCCTCGCGCCGGGCAGACTCGGTGCGAACCCTCTGGTCATGGCGAGGTGTGCGTCTGGCCCGAGAACACGGCCGCACTCCCCGACCTGGCCGCGGCCTGGGCCACCCTTCAAGCCACAGCTCAAAAGCACGGACTGGACCTGCCCACCACTGTCTCCGAACGCGCCCAGGGTCAGGTCGTCTACGGTGACGGCCATATCTCGCTCACGCCGCAGATCTCTGCTGACGTCATACCGGAACTGCTCGCTACGGGCGCTCTGCCGGCCATCGATCCCTGCGTCATCGGCGGCACCATGGACAGCAGGATCGACAACGCGTGGCTGACCCTCGCGAGGTGGTGGCTTACCACCTCCGGTTACAGCCCCTCTCGCAACCTGCTCGAGCCCCCGTACGAGTACCTCGACGTGCCGCCCGACCAGCTCGACGCACGACTGCAGACCCTCATCGACGCCATCCGCACCTGCGACGCGAGCAACTTGCCATGACCGGATGGCTGCGAGCCCGTCGCGCTGGTTGGTGCACAGTCGTCGCTGTCGCACTTGCATTGACCGCCGGGCTGGCGGCTGGCCGCCTCCCCTCCTTGAATCTCCTCTACCGCACAAGCGAAGGTGCACCCTTCCGGCTGGTTCTGCCGGCTCTCGTCTCCACCGCGATCCTGACCGCGCTCATCAGCCCCACCCCACGAGCGGACTTCACCTCGTCCAGGAACGCAGGCCGGGATCTCGCCATCGCCGGTGTTCTCGCCATTGCCTCGATGGTCTCGGCGGAGACAATTCCCCTCGTGCTGAACGACGCCGACGCCCCGGGCACCTTCACCCGGAACCTGCTCGGCTTCCTCGGCATCGGACTCATCGTGCGAGTCGTCATTCCCGCGTCGCTCGCTCCGTTGCTTCCCCTGGCATGGATGATCCCCACCCTGACGCTGGCTCCGCCCGAGGGCACCCTTATCGCCTGGCCTCTGCTCATCGACGCCTCAGACCCTCGTGGCATCGTCGCAGCGGCAACCCTGCTAGCTGTAGGACTGACCACCGAGTACACCCGGACAAGGCGCGCTCCTCAACGCGCACACTGACTTCTCCTCTGGATGAGCAGTGCGCCCAGCCTTCACCGGCGGCCGACCGTCACGGGGGTAGTACCGCCTCGGCGTTCTCCGCCGCGGCACGGGTGCGCTCGGCCTCACCCTGGCCGCGGTCGTGCTCGCCACGCTCCATCGCCGCGCGCACGGCCGACGGGTCCGCGTGCAGCTGGTCGACGTCGACGCCGTACCGGGTGCGCAACTCCTCACGCATCCGGGTCTGCGACCGGTGACGTCGTGCGCGGTGCGTCGTGCGCCTGTCCGGCCCGCAACCGCTCCAGGACGGCCTGCGGGTGCGGCGCCGCACCAGCCGTCCTGCCGTCCTGCCGTCCTGCCGTCCTGCCGTCCTGCCGTCCTGCCGTCCTGCCGTCCTGCCGTCCTGCCGTCCTGCCATGATGGACGGGGCGGCGACGACGCGGCCCGCGCCGGCGAGGAGGCCACGGATGACGAGCAGCGACCACCCGGCTCCGAGGTCGCAGAGCGGCCGGGCGCCCGGTCCCGTGCCGGACCCGCGGGACGGCTGGCACCCCGACGTCCTCGGTGAGGGCTGGGAGGCCCTGACCCTGCCGTTGGGCCCGGACGTCCAGGGCGACGGCGTCGCCACGCTCGTGCGGCGCGTACGCACGTCCGACGACGCGCGGGGCGCGAGCCCGGCCGCCGGCCCCCGCAGGCGCGCGGTCCTCTACGTGCACGGCTACGTCGACTACTTCCACCAGCCGCACCTCGGGGACTTCTGGGCCGGCCTGGGCTACGACTTCTACGCCCTCGACCTGCGCGCGCACGGCCGGTCGATCCTCCCCCACCAGCTGCCGAACTTCTGCACCGACCTCGCGGTGCACGCCGAGGAGCTGGACCTCGCGGCCCACATGCTGCGCGAGGACGGGTACGACGTCGTGATCGGGCACGGTCACTCGACGGGCGGCCTGCTCCTGGCGTTGTGGGCCGACGCGCGGCGCGACCGCGCGCAGGGTCCCGTCGTCGACGCGCTCGTGCTCAACAGCCCGTGGCTCGAGCTCAACCGGGGCTGGTTCGACCGCCACGTGACGACCCGGGTGGTCGACGTCCTCGGGGTCGCGGCGCCGCACGTCGTCGTCGGGCAGATCGACCGGAGCTACGGCGAGCACCTGCACCGCAGCACGGGTGGGGCGTGGGACTACGACCTCGCCTGGAAGCCGCTCGAGGGGTTCGGCGCCCGGGCCGGGTGGCTGCGTGCGATCCGTCGCGCGCACCGCCGCGTGCACCGCGGCCTCGCGATCGACGTCCCCGTGCTCGTGTGCACGAGCGACGCGACCGGCCCCGCCGACCGCTGGCACGACGCGCTCGACAGGACCGACAGCGTCCTGTCGGTCGACGACATCGTGCGGTGGGCACCCAACCTGGGCCCGGACGTGACGCTGGCCCAGGTCCCGGGCGGCATCCACGACCTCGCCCTGTCGGCCCTGCCTGCGCGCACCGCCTACTTCGAGGCCGTCTCGCGCTGGCTCGCCGAGCGGCTGCCCGTGGCCGGCGGCGCGGCGCACGCGTAGGGACGGCGCACTCGTAGGACCGTGCACGGTCGGGGACGGCCCACTGTCCGGGACGTCGGGCCCGGGGCGCCGTCGGGCCCTGTGGGATCCTTGGTCCCACGAAGGGGAGTAGCTCCCGGCCGTCGATGCGTCGACAGCCGGAGGTGTGTCGACATGCTGGTGGGAGACCACCCGGTGCACCGCCCGACCGCTGTCAGGTGAGCGAGACCTTCGGCACCTCTCGTGCCGGAGCGACCCCTCATGGCCTTCGGCAGCCGCACGACCGGAAGGCCGCACCTCCCCCATGTCCGTCCTCACGTTGCTGCTCATCGCCCTCGGGGTGTCCGCCGACGCCTTCGCCGTCGCCCTGGGCAAGGGCCTGCACATCCGCCGGCTGTCGGTGCGCGACGCCGGCGCCATCTCCCTCTCGTTCGGCTTGTTCCAGGGCCTCATGCCGGTCCTCGGCTGGCTGCTCGGCAGCCGCCTGCGTGACTACATCACCGAGGTGGACCACTGGATCGCGTTCGGGCTGCTTGCCGCCATCGGCGGCAAGATGCTCTACGAGGCCCTCGGCTCGAGCGAGGACCGCGAGCCCGACGAGGACCACATCGGCCTCCGGGAGCTGCTCGTGCTCTCCGTGGCGACCAGCATCGACGCCCTCGCCGTCGGCATCGGCTTCGCGTTCCTCGACGTGCAGATCATCCCCGCGGCACTCACCATCGCGGCCGTCACGGCCGTCATCTCGCTGGGTGGCGTGCTCATCGGCCACCGCGCGGGTGTGCGGTTCCGCGGACCCGCGGAGGTCGTGGGCGGGCTCGTCCTCATCGCCGTCGGGCTCCGCATCCTCCTGGACCACCTCGGCGTCTGGTGACCCACCGAGCCCGGGCAGGCAGGTGAGTCCCGGCTAGCGTGGGGTGATGGGCGACGACGCCGCGCGGCACACCATCGAGGGCCTCTTCGAGGGGCACCCGGACGGGCTCGCGATCTGCCGGGCCGTCGAGGCCGCGGTGCTCGCCCTCGGGCCGGTGCAGGTGCGGGTCACCAAGAGCCAGGTGACGTTCGCGCGCCGACGCGGCTTCGCCTTCGTGTGGCGGCCCGGCCAGTACGTGCGCAGCGACGTCCCCGCGGTCCTGTCGATCGCCCTTCCGCGGGCCGTCACCTCCAGCCGCATCAAGGAGGTCGTGCACCCGTCCGGTCGGGTGTGGGTGCACCACCTCGAGCTGTGGGCGACGTCCGAGGTCGACGACGAGATCGGCAACTGGTTGGCCGAGGCGTACGACGCCGCCGCCTGACCGCGCGTCGGGCGCTGGATCGCCAGGCGGGCGTCGGGCGTCAGGCGGGGCCGCCGCCATCGTCGTGCGCGACCCAGCCGGGGGCGTCGAGGCGTACCGGCCGGGGGCCGACGAGCGCCGTGAGGTGCGCCTCGAGGTCCGCGAGCGCGTCGGGCCCGATCTGCTGAAGCCAGCGGTCGCGGAGCTCGTCGAAGATCGCCTCGCCCTGCCGCATGACCTCCTCGCCGAGCGAGGTGACCTGGAGGAGCTTGCGGCGCGCGTCGGCGGGGTCGGGCTCGCGGGCGACGTAGCCGCGCTCGGCCAGGACGGCGATCGTCTTCGCCGCCGCCTGCTTGGACACGGACATCCGGCGGCCGAGCTCGGAGGCGTTGTCGGCTCCGGCGGCGATCGCCCGCATGGCGAAGTCGTGCACCGGGCGGACGTCGTCGAAGCCGCGGCGGGCCAGCTCGGCGGTCGCGTCGTCGACGAGGGTGCGGAACCCCCCGAGGAGCAGCAGCGCGAGGTCGGCGCCGGACCGTGACATGGGGCAAGCCTACGGACCCCGGACCTCGACACGGACAACCTTGTTGTCTATTGTTAGACAACAAGGTTGTCTAACACAGGAGCTCCCATGGACATCGCCCCCACCGGCCGCACGATCCCCGAGGTCACCCACCACCACGTCGAGCTCGACGGCACGCGCCTGCACCACGTCGCCGCAGGAACGCACGGGACCCCGATCCTCCTGGTGCACGGCTTCCCGGAGAGCTGGTGGACCTTCCACAAGGTCATCCCGCTGCTCGCCGAGGCGCACCGGGTCGTCGCCGTCGACCTGCGCGGCTTCGGCGACTCGGGCACCGCCACGGACGCGTTCGACAGCACGGCGGCCGCCGAGGACCTCCACCGGCTGATCGAGCACCTCGGCGTCGGGCCCGTCCACCTCGTCGGCCAGGACATCAGCGGCGCGACCGTCGTCCGGCTCGTCACCACCTACCCGCAGGACGTGCGCAGCCTCACCGCGATCGAGATGGGCCTGCCTGGGTTCGGGCTCGAGGCGCTCGCGGACGTCACGCACGGCGGCGCCTGGCACATCGGCGCCCTTGCGGCACCCGGCATCCCCGAGCTCGTCCTCGCCGGGCGCGAGCGCGAGCTCCTCGGCGGACACCTGTTCCCCGCCATGAGCGCGACGCCCGGGGCGATCACGGACGCCGACGTCGAGGAGTTCGCGCGCACCTACGCGCGGCCCGACGGCTGGCGTGGCGCCGCCGGCCTCTACCGGTCGATGCTGCGCGAGGGTGAGGAGATCAGGGCCATCACCCGGTCCCCCGGTCTGACGGTGCCCGTGCTCGCGATCGGCGCAGGCGGCGGCCCGTTCACCGCAGACACGATGTCCCGGGCCACCGGTGGCGAGGTGTCCGCCGCGCAGCTCGCGGGCGTCGGCCACTACGCCGCCATGGAGGCCCCCGGCGAGGTGGCCCGCGCGCTCCTCGACTTCCTCACGGACGTCGACGCGCGGTAGCCGGGCGGGCGCTCGGACCGGGGTCGCCGTCTGCGACCGAGACCGCCGTCACGGACCGGCGACCTCGGTCGGGAACGGCGACCTCGGGCTCACCTCGTCGTCGACACAGGGAACGTCCTCCATGGGGTCGGCCCCCTCCGCGCCCTCCGCGTCCTCGCGGTGGTCGCCGAGGAGTCCGTCGAGCGCCACCGCCGCCGGACGCCACACCGACGCCGCACCGAGGGCCAGCGCCACGAGCCCCGCCTGGGCGAGGAGAGCGTCCGCTCCACCGTCGAACCACGCCGCCGCGTCCGGCCCCGCCAGCCACACCGCGGCGACTCCTGAAGCGACGAAGCCGTGGACTCCCCCGCCCGCGAGGCCGGCAAGGGTGAGGGCGACCGCGAGGGTCACACTCGACGACGCCAGCGACCACACGGCGTCCGGCCCGCTCAGGTACCCCTCCTGCACCTCCGTGACGCCCTCGAGCGCGAGCGCCGCGACGCCACCCAGCACGCAGAGGCCACCGCACAGCAGGGCCGCGGTCACCCGGGCGACCCCCGAGGGGCGTCGGGGCCCGACGAGCGCCTCGGCCGCACCCCTCCGAGCGGTCAGTGCGGCGACGACGAGCGTGGTGACGACGGCGAGGACGACCCACGTCACCGGATGGCCCGGCGTCCACGAGGTGTCGCGCGGCAACAGGGTCCAGGGCACGAGCGGCAGCGGCCACTCGACGAGTGCGCCGGACGCCGACAGGTCGCCCCAGCTGATCTGGACCCAGGGTGAGGCTGCGGAGAGGGCGAGGACGACGGCCGCGCCCGCGAGCACGACGAGCACGGGAGCCATTCCCCGAAGTGCTCGGCTCCGCCGGGTCGCCGCGTGGACGAGCGCGGCCAGCGCCGCCATGGCCGGGAGCCACGTCGCCGCTCCCACGAGCGCCTCGGGCACCGTCGGCTGCCACGCGGCGATCACGGCCGTCAACGCGTCGGGCTCCGACGCGGCCGAAGCGGCAGCCGCGAGGTGCCGCATCTCCACGAGCCACGCCGCCGCGGTCACCCCTGCGGCCATCAGGACGGCGCCGCCGGTCACCGCCCAGCCGGCGAACGCTCGACGACGAGTGCTGCGTCTCCGTGTCGACATGGCCACGGGTGATCATCGGCACGACTCGGAGCCACATCAAGGGCGTCTGGCGCCCGACGGCATGCGGGTGGCCCCCCTCGGCGACCCGCATGCCGTCGGGCGCCAGACGCGAGGTCGCCGGGTGCGACCGAGACCGCCGGTCAAGATCGGCGCCCTCGGGCAGGATCGGCGACCTCGGGCCGGTCGGGGTTACCGTTGCCTCGCGGTGCGCGACGGCCACGGGCCCACGCGCGCCCACCAGACCTGCCTCACCTCATGCTTCACACCCGCCGGAGGACCCCATGGCCATCAGCCCCGTCACGATCACCACGCAGCCCACCCAGGAGTCGGCGGGCGGCTGCGGCTGCGGTGGGTGCGGCTGCGGCGGCGCGTCCGCCGAGGTCGACGCCGCGCAGGGCACGGCGGCCGGCTTCACGGCCGCCTACGCCGTCGACGGGATGACCTGCGGCCACTGCGTCTCCGCCGTCACGCAGGAGGTGTCCGCGATCGAGGGCGTCACCTCGGTGGACGTGGTGCTCGTCGCCGACGGGACCTCGACCGTGACCGTGGCCTCCGAGGCCCCGCTCGACGACGAGGCCGTCCGGGCCGCCGTCGAGGAGGCCGGCTACGTGCTGGTCGCCGGTCGCTGATCACGCCCCCTCCACCCGCACCCTCCCCCGTGCCCGTCCAGGCCGCTGCGGCTCCGACGCCGCTCACCAGCGCGTCGGAGCCCGCGTCGACCGCACCCGGGGTGCCGCGGCTGCAGTTCCGGCCCGCGGCCGCGCACGACGCGGTGCGGACGTTCCACCCGCGGCGCAGCCCGCTCGGGCCCGCGCGGCTGGCGGCCCTCGAGGAGCTGTGGCCGACCCACGGCTTCTCGGTGCACGACGCCGCCGCGGGTCCGCCGCCCCTCACGTCCGCCGGGGCGCTCGACCTCCCGCGCCTGTTCGGCCGGACCGCCCCCGTGGTGCTCGAGATCGGCTCGGGCATGGGCGAGACGGTCGCCGCGATGGCCGCCGCGGACCCAGGGCGTGACTACCTGGCCGTCGAGGCCCACCTGCCGGGGATCGCGAACCTGCTGCGCATCGTCGAGGCCGGCGGCCCGACGAACGTCCGGGTCGCCCACGGTGACGCGCTCGAGCTGCTGCGCCTCTACGTCCCGCAGGCCACGCTCGACGCCGTGCACGTGTTCTTCCCGGACCCGTGGCCCAAGGCGAAGCACCACAAGCGCCGCATCATCGCCCCGGACCACGTGGCGCTCATCCGCTCGCGCCTCCTCCCCGGCGGGACGCTGCACTGCGCGACCGACTGGGCGACCTACGCCGACGTCATGCTCGCGACGCTCGAGGCCGACCCGGGCCTTCGGAACGTCCACGAGGGCTTCGCGCCGCGGCCCGCGCACCGTCCCGTGACGAAGTTCGAGCAGCGCGGGATCGACCTGGGCCACGAGATCGCAGACCTGATCTTCACGCGCACCGCGTAGGCCCCCGCGCGCCCTGAGGCGCGCGTTCCCGGGCGCGCCGCGACGCTGCGGGCCCAGTCGGGCCTCACCCGTGCCACCCCCGTCCACGGCCGCGGCCGCCCGACGCCCCGACGCCCGCCCTCGGAAGCGCCGTCGCCTCACCCAGCCCGCGTCACGCCGTCGGCCCTCGCATGCGCCCTCCGGAGTGAATTGGTCCAAAGAACCACTAGACCGGTTGACGCAGAACTAGACCACTCCCTACAGTGACGCTCAGTTGGTCCGACTTTCACGGCATGCGGTCTAGCCGCCGAGGGTCAGCCCCGCCAGCTCGCCCGGCACAGCCGCCCGGCGCCGCGTACGACCCGAGGAGTAGCTCCGTGCTCGACATCGACACCTCCACCATCGACTTCCTGGTGACCGACACCATGGCCGACGAGGCGGACCAGCTGCTGGCCACCGGCCTGGCCCAGGTGGACGCCGTGTTCGCCTCGCTCGGCGACCGCCGGGTCGAGCGCGTGGTGTTCGTCGCCTGCGGCTCGCCGCTGTGCGCCTGCGAGACGGCCGCGATGCTGCTCACCCAGTACTCGACCGTGCCGTGCCTCACGACGTCCGGCTGGGACTTCCTCGACCGGACGCCGGCCGGCCTCGACGAGACGACGCTCGTCGTCGGCGTGAGCGACTCGGGCAACACCGAGGAGGTCGCCAAGAGCCTCGTCGCCGCGCGCGCCGCCGGGGCCGTGACCGTCGCCGTCACCAAGGACGCGACCGGCAACCTGGTCGCGGACGCCGCGGAGCACGTCGTCGCCTACGGCGGCTCGGCGATCTGGGTCATGCACTGCCTCATCGGGTACGCGATCGCCATCGCGGTCATCGACTCGCACGGCGGCCACCCGGAGATCGACGGCCTGCGCGCGGACCTCCCCCGCCTGCCCGGGGTGCTGCGCCGGCTCGTCGCGGAGCAGGAGGGCCCCGCCAAGGAGCGCGCGGCCCGCGCCGTCGCGTGGCCCTTCGTCTACACCGTGGCCGGCGGCAACCTCGTGCCGCTGGGCTACAAGGAGGGCATCATCACGATGCTCGAGTTCACGTGGACGCACGGCGCCGCGCTCAACGCGTCGGAGTTCCGCCACGGCCCCCTGGAGGTCGTCGAGCAGGGCGTGCCGTACGTGTTCCTGCTCGGCACCGACGGCTCGCGCCACACGACCCAGCGCTGCATCGACTTCGTGACCAAGCTGACCGACGACGTGCTGGTGTTCGACGCCGCCGAGCTGGAGACCGGTCTCCACCCGGCCCTGGACCCCATCGCGCTGTTCGTCCCCCTCGAGTACTTCTACCTGCACCTCTCGCTCGCCAAGGACCACAACCCCGACGACCGCCGCTACTACGGCGGCCTCGTCGCGTACTGACAGCACCGTGACCGAGCCCCGGCTCCACACCCGCCGCGCGACGGCGAGCCCGCGCGTCCTGACGCGCCGGTGAACGACCCGCGCGTCGTCCTGCGCCCGCCGGGCGACAGGATGGCGCGCGGCGCTCCGGTCCCACATCGACGTGGGTCCGTCCAGACAAGGAGCACGTCCATGAACAGCAGTGCAGCGTCCGGCGGACAGGCTGGACACCTCGCCCGACGCCTCGGCCTCCCGGCCGCGGTCGCGATCTCCGTCGGCACGACCGTCGGCTCCGGCGTGTTCTCGTCGCTCGGCGAGATCGCCGGGGCCGCCGGGACCGCGACGTTCGTCATCCTCGCGTTCGTCATCGGCGGCCTCATGCAGATCCCCGCGAACCTCTGCTACGCGGAGCTCGCGACCGCCTACCCCGAGGACGGCGGTCAGTACATCTACTTCCGCGAGGCCGGCTCCCGGCCGCTCGCGTTCCTCACGGGCTGGATCAGCTTCTGGGCGACCGACCCGCCGTCGATCTCGATCATGGCTCTGGCCATCGTCAACTACATCGGCTACTTCATCGGGATGACGCCCTTCGTCAGCTCGTGCGTCGCCGTCGCGTTCGTGCTCGTCTTCATGGCCGTGCACGTCAGGTCGGTCGAGGGTGGCGCCCGCTTCCAGACGGCCATCACCGCGATCAAGATCATCCCGTTCGTGCTGCTCATCGGGATCGGCGCGTTCTTCATGAAGGGCGACTACCTGTCCGCGCCCGCCGCGATCGGTGCGCCCGTGGGCATCATGGCGCTGCTGGCGGCCGTGTCGGCCACCACGTGGTCGTACGACGGCATGGCGTCCGTCTGCTACATGAGCGGCGAGATCAAGGACCCGCACCGGACGATGCCCCGCGCGCTGATCATCTCCGTGCTCACGGTCATGGGCCTGTACGTGCTGCTGTCCACCGTCGCGAGCGGCCTCCTGCCGATCGGTGAGCTGGCCAGCAGCGACGCCCCGATGGCCGACGCCGCCGCGCAGATCCCGTTCGTCGGGAGCGCCGCCGGCGCGGTGACGGCGGTCATGGCCATCATCGTGATCATCGGCTCCCTGTCGAGCTGCATCATGTTCCAGCCGCGCATGGAGTACGCGATGGCGAAGGACGGTCTCTTCTTCCGCTCGTTCGCCAAGGTCCACCCGCGCTGGCAGACGCCGGCCTTCTCGATCGTCGTGCAGTGCGCCGTCGCCATCGTGCTGATCTTCGCCTCGAACCTGACGACGCTGCTCGGGTACTTCACGCTCGTGGCCCTCGTGAAGAACTTCCTCACGTTCGGCACGATCTTCGTGCTGCGCCGCAAGGTGCCCGGCTACAAGCCGAGCTGGCGCATGCCGTTCGGGTACGTGATGGCCGCGGTCGCCATGTTCATGACGGGGACCCTGATCGTCTCGACGTTCTTCTGGGCGCCGATCCCGGGGCTCATCGCGGCACTCGTCGCCATCGGCACGGGCCTGCCCGCCTACTACTATTGGGCCCGCCGCGGCGGTGGCACACCGACGGCGTCCACCGCGACCGACGTCGCCGCGAGCGTGTGAGCGTCAGCGAGCGCGGCCGGGAGGACCAGGACGATGCAGCGGCTCACCGTGCGACCCGCGCAGGCGGCGCAGGAGCGCCTCGAGGCGTACATCCGCCACGAGGGTCTGCGGCCCGGCGACCGGCTGCCCGCCGAGCGGGACCTCGCCGAGCGCTGGGGCGTCAGCCGGGGCGCGGTCCGCTCCGCGATCCGCACGCTGTCCGAGGAGCAGGTGCTCAGCCAGCGTCAGGGTGCCGGCACGTTCGTGGCCACGCCCCGGGTGCTGCGCAACCTGCGCGACCTGCGCCCCTTCGCGCAGGTCGTGCAGGACGCCGGCCGGTCGGTCCGCACGGAGGTGCTGGTCTGCGCCACGGAGGCCGCGGGCATGCAGCTCGCGGACCGGCTCGAGCTCGAGCCCGGCGAGCGCGTGTGGCACCTGCGGCGCCGTCGGTGGATCGACGACCGTCCGGCGGCTGTCGAGGACTCCTACCTCGGGGTGGCCCGCTTCCCCGGGCTCGCTGACCACGTGACCGGGGACCGCTCGCTGTACGAGGTGATGGCCGACCACTACGGGGTCGACGTCGACCACGGCTACCAGCGTCTCGAGGCCTGCGACACCGACCGGGAGGACGCCGAGCTCCTGGACCTCCCGGTCGGTGAGGCCGCGTTCCGCCTCACGGGTGTCGCGGACGACGCGGACGGCTCGCCCGTCGAGTACTTCACCTCACGGGTCCGCGCTGACCTCGTCGCCTTCGCCAGCACGCTCGACGTCGCCCGCGCCTGACGCCGGCACCCCTTCCCCCACCCACGGCTCGGACCACCCGGTCCGGGCCCGGGTCCACCATGCTCATCGAGGAGCCCTCATGACCAGCATCGTCGCGGTCGGTGACAACTGCATCGACTACTACGCCGCGCTCGGCGTCGCGCGCCCGGGCGGCAACGCCGTGAACGTGGCCGTGAACACGGTCCGTCACGGCGGGACCGCCGCCTACGTCGGTGTCGTCGGCGACGACCCGCACGGCGTCCTGCTGCTCGACGCGCTGCGCGCCGAGGGCGTCGACGTCAGCCACGTGCGGGTCGTGCCCGGCGCGACGGCCGTCACCCAGGTCGAGCTCGTGGACGGCGAGCGTGTGCTCGGCGACTACGACGACGGCGTGCAGGCCGACTTCCGGCTCACCGAGGAGGACCTGGCCTTCGTCGCGGGCCACGACCTGCTCACCGCGGGCCTGTGGGGGCACGTCGAGCACGACCTGGCGGCGGTGCGCGCGCTCGGCGTCCCCGTCGCGTTCGACTGCGCGACCGAGCCCGGCAACCCGGTCGTCGACGTCGCGCTCCCCTCCGTCGACGTCGCGTTCTTCTCGACCGACGGGCCGTCCGACGCCGCGCTGGAGGACCGGATGGTGGGCCTCGCCCGGCGCGGCCCACGGCTCGTCGTCGCGACGCTCGGCGAGCACGGGTCGGCGGCGTGGTCCGACGGCGCCCTCGTCACGTGCCCGGCCGAGGTGACCAGCGTGGTCGACACCATGGGCGCCGGTGACAGCTACATCGCCGCGTTCTGCTGGGCGATGGTCAACGGCGCCCCGGTGGCGGAGTGCATGCGCGCGGGCACCCGCTCGGCGACACGCACCCTGCAGCTCGACGGCGCCTGGTGACCCGGCGACCGGGGACGCGCGAAGATGGCCGGTGATGGACGCCACGACCCCCCGCTACCTGGAGCTGCGCCGCTGGTTGCGGCGACAGGTCGAGCAGGGGACGTTCCAGCCGGGGGCACCGATCCCCTCGCTCAACGAGCTCGCGGCGGAGCACGGCGTGAACCGTCTGACGGTGCTCAAGGCCGTCGAGCCCCTGGTGGGCGAGGGCATCCTGAAGCCCGTGGTCGGCCGGGGCTTCTTCGTGGTCGGCGAGGCAGTGGCCCGCGAGCTCGAGACGCTGGACGGGTTCACGCGCACGATGACGGAGCGCAACGCCCAGCCGTCCGTGAAAGTGCTGACCAAGGCGCTGCGCCCGGCCGGGCCCAAGCACGCGGCGACGTTCGGCCTCGCGGAGGACGACGACCTGGTGCTCATCAAGCGCCTGTGCCTCGCCGGTGGGGAACCGTTCTCGCTCGAGGAGATCCTGTTCCCGGCGACGCTCCTGCCCGACCCGGGGGCCCTCGACCTCAAGGTCTTCTCGCTCTACGAGCTGTTCAGCTTCTACGGCGTCACGCTGTCCCAGGCGTGGCAGACCGTCGAGCTGACCCGCCTCGACCAGAAGGACGCGCGCACGCTCGGCGTGACCGCTGACACCGCTGTGCTGCTCTTCGAGTGCACGAGCCGGGACGCCGACGACCGTGTCGTCGAGTTCACGCGCACGTACACGCGCAGCGACCGCGCGAACTTCGTCATCCACTTCCGCCGCTGACCCCCGGTCCACCCGGGGAGACAACGAGGTCTCACCATGCCGTCGCCGACGGTCGATCTTCTGCTGCGCTCCGACCTGATCCTCACCCCCTCCGGCCTGCTGGACGGCTACCTCGCGGTCGCCGACGGGCACGTCGTGGCCGTCGAGCCCGGACCGCCCAGCCCGACGCTGGTGGCCGGCGCCACCGAGGTCCTCGACCTCACCGGTCGCCTCGTCACGCCGGGGTTCGTCGACGTCCACACCTTCTTCCCCGGCTGGCTCGCCGAGCGCGAGGGCGTCCCGCTGGAGGACGCGGGCCCGCTCCTCGCCGACCCCGTACGGGTGCGTGAGGGGTTCGCTGCCTACCAGGCGCTCCTGCACTCCCGGGGCGTCACGACAGTCAAGGAGATGGCGTTCGACGACGGCGGCGGGATCCCCGAGCTGCTCGTCGCACTCGACGCCGAGGACGCACTGAGCCTGCGCGTCCACGTGATGTCCCAGCCCGTCGAGGCGGCCCTCGACGTGAGCACCGGCCGCCGGCTCGACGCCCTGCTCACCGGTCCCCGCCTGCGGTTCAGCGGCTTCAACGTCATGACCGACGGGTCCCTGAGTGACCACGAGGCGGACCTGCTCGACCCCTACGTGGACGGTGCGCCCGGCCCGGAGGTCGACTGGGACGGCATCGCCCGGGCCGTCCTCGACGCGGACCGGGCGGGCTTCCGCGTCGCGCTCCACGCGCAGGGCGACGCCGCGGTCCGACGGTCCCTCGACGTCCTGGGACGCTGCCGGCGCGACACGTCCGGCCGCCTGCTGCTGCGGCACGCGCTCACCGACCTGGAGATGACCGACCCCGCCGACGTCCGGCGGATGGCCGAGCTCGGCGTGGTCGCGGAGATCTACCCGCAGATCACCTCACGCCGGACCCGTGCACAGGCGGCCGAGCTGCTCGACGCCACGGTCGGGCCCGCGCGCCGCGACAGGTTCTGGCGACGGCGCGCGATGGCCGACGCCGGGGTCGCGCTCGCGTGCGCCACGGACCTGCCGCTGCTCGTCCCGGACGTCCCCGCGTCCGTCGACCACGCGTGCCGGGGCCTCTTCGCCGACGGCGCGGGCCCGCTGGTCGAGGGCGGAACCCTGACGCCCGAGGAGCTCGTGCACGCGTGGACCTCGGGCGGCGCCTGGGACCTCGGCGCCGAGGCGGAGATCGGCGCGCTCGCGGCCGGGCGCCGGGCTGACATCGCGGTCCTGGACGCGAACGTGCTCGCCCCTGACGGAGCCGCGCCCCGGGCGACGGGCGTCGTCCTCACAGTGGCGGGCGGTCGCATCGTGCACCGCGCCTGAGGCGCGCAGGAGAACACGGGGGAACGCCGCCGCGCCTCCTGCCGCGATGATCACGCGGACCACATGTAACGCGCGTGGCGCTCGTTTACCGACTGGGTTCGTCGTGGGGCGCTTCGGGTGTTCGCTCGACCTGGAACTCACCCGCTCGGAGCATGCCCAAGACGGGCGGCGCTACACCCAGTCGCGACGCTGTCGTGGAGACGGACTCTCGTACGTACGGGAATGCCGCCATGACGCTCACCCGCTCGACGAACTCGGTGACGACCGCCTCCGGCACGGTGAGCTCTTCGGCGAAGCGGTACAGGACCGCGACCTCGGCCGAGATGTCGGCGTCGGCAAGCGTGATGTCGATCCGTACGCGGGTCTCGAGTTCTCCCGTATCCCCACGTGCCTGGATACTCATCGATGTCCGCGGCTCGGTCGGTCGCCCGTCGCTCTCCTCGGCGTGGACGCCATGGACGAGGAGATGCCGGATACCGACCAGCTCGGTGAGCCCAACGAGTTCTCTCGCGTCCGCTACGCCACGAGGCCGTGCGTCTTCGCTCATGCGGCGAGGCCGAAGCCCACGGGCGCGGACGTCGGCGCTGCCACCGTGTACGCCGTTCGCGCGGGTCCCGTGTGAACGGTGAACGCGACGTCCACGTCGATCGAGTCCCAGCCAGGTGACACGACGGCATCGTCTCGGATCACCGTGTGGGAGATGGTCGCCCCGACTGCATGCGCGTAGCGTCGGATCGTCGAGAGCTTCGGGTCGTTGTCATGACGCTCGAAGCCGGCAACGGTGGGCTGTGCCACGCTCATGCGCTCGGCTACGTCCTTCTGGGACAGACCCTGTTCCTGCCGGGCCTTGATCAGCGCCGCCAACAGCATCTGGTCTGCCTCGGCAAGTGCGCGCGCTCGCCGCCGCGACGGTGTGTTCGGATCACGGTCGAACCTGGGGGCCATAGGTTGCAGCCTATGTCGACACGATGCGAGGCGTCTAATCCTCGCCGTGGGTGAAGTACGGCAACCGCGTGAAACGCTCCTGGCCGGAGCGCATCTCCGACTCCTGGAGACGGTCGATCCGCGCCTGCGGCCCGTCGAGGCACTTCCAATGCACTTTCAGGGCCAGCAGAAGATCGGCGACCCGTCGAGGCTCAGCGTGGTACATGCGGAGCTGATCCGACCCCCAGCGCCAGCGCAGCTCCCACAGCGATGGAGCGACCCGCACCGGCGTCGCGCCCTCCGCCTCTGGAGCCATCAGTCGGCCAGCCGCAGCACGCGCTCTGACTGCCGCCACCTCTTCGGTGCGCAGGTCGTACTCGGCTTGCGAGGAGCATCGCTCTTCGAGACACGACCAGAGCTCGTTCTCGACTACCCGCTCGACACCAGCGCAGTAGTCCTCCCAGCGATAGGGAGCACCGTCAGGCAACGCCGTCCGGGAGACGCGATCCCGTCCAGGCGGCCGCGCGGCATGATTCACGCGCCGCAGGCTATTCGCCGCCACTGACACCCGGGAGCGCCCAACCTGACGCGGTCACACTCGGTGCTCCGTGCACGGTCGCGAGGCCATCACCAATCCGGCGACCCCCGACTCGGTGCACGCCCGAAGGCACCGACGAGCCTCGTCAGGCCGGGCGGCCCTCGGCGCGCAGGAGCTGGGTGGACTCCTCGTCGCTGAACAGGCGTGAGCGGATGAGGAACCGCACGCCGTCGGGCGCCTCGAGGGAGAAGCCGGCGCCGCGGCCGGGCACGACGTCGATGGTCAGGTGGGTGTGCTTCCAGTACTCGAACTGGTTGCGGCTCATCCAGACCGGCACCGTGAAGCCCGCGTCGGCGTCGGGCCCGGGGCGGGTCCCGCCGCCGTCGGCTCCCGACGCGTCGGCCGGCGGCACGACGAGGTCGCCGAGGTGCACGTCCGCGTCGCCCGTGAGGAAGTCGCCGTCGGGGTAGCACATGGGCGACGAGCCGTCGCAGCACCCGCCGGACTGGTGGAACATGAGCGGCCCGTGCCGCTCGCGCAGGGTCCGGAGCACGGCCGCGGCGGCGTCGGTGAGGGCGACGCGGTCCGGCCCGCCTGCGGTCACGTCGGGTGCGGGCTCGCCCTCGGTGTCGGGCCCGACGTCGGGGACTGCGTGGGGCGGGCCGGCCGGGACGGCGTCGGGCATGGCACTCCTTCGACGAGGGCGGACGGGAGCGGCGCCCGGGCGGGGGCTGTGCGCGCCCCCGCCCGGGCGGGTCCGGTCAGAAGAAGCCGAGCTTCTGACCCGAGTAGGAGACGAGGAGGTTCTTCGTCTGCTGGTAGTGGTCGAGCATCATCTTGTGGTTCTCGCGGCCCACGCCCGAGCCCTTGTAGCCACCGAACGCCGCCGCGGCCGGGTACGCGTGGTAGCAGTTGGTCCACACGCGACCAGCCTCGATGTCACGGCCCGCGCGGTACGCGATGTTGCCCTCACGGGACCAGACGCCCGCACCCAGGCCGTACAGGGTGTCGTTGGCGATCGACATGGCGTCGGCGTAGTCGGTGAAGCTCGTGACGGCGACCACGGGGCCGAAGATCTCCTCCTGGAAGATCCGCATCGAGTTCTTGCCCTCGAAGATCGTGGGCGTCACGTAGTACCCGCCCTCGAGGTCGCCGCCCAGGTGCGCGCGCTCGCCGCCCGTCAGGACCGTCGCGCCCTCGGCCTTGCCGATGTCGATGTAGGACAGGATCTTCTCGAGCTGGTCGTTCGAGGCCTGGGCGCCGATCATCGTCTCGGTGTCGAGCGGGTTGCCCTGCTTGACGGCCTGGGTGCGCGCGGTCGCGTCGGCCAGGAACTGGTCGTAGATCGACTCCTGGATGAGTGCGCGCGAGGGGCACGTGCAGACCTCGCCCTGGTTGAGGGCGAACATCGTGAAGCCCTCGAGCGCCTTGTCGTAGAAGTCGTCCTGGGCGCGCGCGACGTCCTCGAAGAAGATGTTCGGGCTCTTGCCGCCGAGCTCGAGCGTGACCGGGATGATGTTCTGGCTCGCGTACTGCATGATCAGCCGGCCGGTCGTGGTCTCACCCGTGAACGCGATCTTGCGGATCCGCGCGCTCGACGCGAGCGGCTTGCCCGCCTCGACACCGAACCCGTTGACCACGTTGACCACGCCGGGGGGCAGCAGGTCCCCGATGAGCTCCATGAGGACGAGGATCGACGTGGGCGTCTGCTCCGCGGGCTTGAGCACCACGCAGTTGCCCGCGGCGAGCGCCGGGGCGAGCTTCCACGTGGCCATGAGGATCGGGAAGTTCCAGGGGATGATCTGCCCGACGACGCCCAGCGGCTCGTGGAAGTGGTACGCGATGGTGTCCGCGTCGATCTCGGAGATCGACCCCTCCTGTGCGCGGATCGCGCCGGCGAAGTACCGGAAGTGGTCGATGGCCAGCGGCATGTCCGCCGCGAGGGTCTCGCGGACCGGCTTGCCGTTCTCCCAGCTCTCGGCGACCGCGAGCATCTCGAGGTTCGCCTCCATCCGGTCGGCGATCTTGTTGAGGATCACGGCGCGCTCGGTCGCGGTGGTGCGACCCCAGCTGCGTGCGGCGCCGTGGGCGGCGTCCAGCGCGCGCTCGATGTCGGCGGCGTCGCCGCGCGCGACCTCCGTGAAGACGGCCCCGGTGACGGGCGTCGGGTTCTCGAAGTAGCGGCCTGCGGCGGGTGCGACGAACTCCCCGCCGATCCAGTGGTCGTAGCGCGCGCGGTAGGTGGCCGGGCTGCCGGCCTGCCCGGGAGCTGCGTACACGGTCATGGGCGAACCTCCGGTGTGCTGGGCGCTGGGCCCGGTGGCCGCACCGTTGCGGCCACGACCGGACGGTAGGTCGGCGAGGGTTGCACGACCGTTGCAGCCCGACGACGACGCCGTACGCCTCTCGCCGGTGGCCGCCGCGGGCGGGGTCTCCCCGCGCGCGGACCTCAGCCCGCGCCGAGCTCCCGTTCGAGCAAGGTCAGGTGCGCGCGGGCCCGCGCGGCCGCCGGGGAGCCGGGCGGCGCGAGCGCCGTGAGACGACGCCAGGCGCTCCAGTCGTCGGCGCCGTGGGCCGAGCACGTCCACGCGAGCACCGCGGCGACGTCGTCGGTCGCCTCGACGGCGGCACGCACCTCGGCGTCCAGCTCCTCGCGGAGGCGCACGACGCCGGGCGCGGTCGACCGCGGCAGCACCGGCCCCCGGTACGCGCGGACGCCGGCGGCGACGTCACCCCGCGCGAGGTGCACGCGCACGGCGTCGGCGTCGGTCACGAGCGGCGCGGCGAGCCGGTACGGGCGGGAGGGACCGAGGAGCGGCCCGACGACGCGCCGCAGACGTGAGACCTCGGCGCGGACGGTCACCCCGGAGAGCGTCCGCTCGTGGAGCTCGCACGCGAGCCGCTCGGCGCTGAGCCCCTCGGGGTGGGCCGCGAGCAGCAGGAGCACCTCGGAGTGGCGCAGGCCCAGCTCCTCGTGCTGGTCGGCGGCGCTCTGCGGGTCGAGGACGAGCACCGCGCCGGCCTGGCCGAGCACGTCGAGGCGCGCGGGCGGCGGTGGTGTGGCGGTGGGCGCCTTGGTCATGTGCCTGGCCGTCGAGGCGGGGTCGGGCCTCAGGGCCGGGTCAGCCGTCGGGACCAGAGTGGCCTCGTCGTCCGGCTGCTGGACCGCGTCTGCCCGCAGCGGCCTTCGTGCCGTGGCCGCGTGCCGGGACGTGGCCGCGCGCAGCGCACGGACCGCGAGCTCGGACTCCATCGCGGCGACCGTGGCGCGCACGAGCTGGAGGGCGTGCGGGGCAGCGGCGATGTCACCCCCGGTGATGTCGAGGACGCCGAGCACCCGGCCGTCCGGGGCGTGGATCGGTGCGGCGGAGCAGCTCCACGGCTGCACGGCGGCCGCGAAGTGCTCGGCGGCGAACACCTGGACGGCGTGGTCCTTCGCGAGCGCGACACCGGGCGCGTTGGTCCCCGCGGCACCCTCGTCCCAGGTCGCGCCCTCGACGAACCCCGCGCGCTCGACGGCCCGCCGCACACCCCGGTCGCCCTCGACCCACAGGAGGCGCCCCCGGTGGTCGGCGACCGCGACGACGAGCCCGTCGGCGCCGGTGCCGTCGAGAAGCAGCCCGCGGACGATCGGCATGAGCGGCGCGAGCGCGTGCCCCGCACGGTACGCAGCGAGGTCGGCGGCCCCCAGGTCCACCTGGACCCGTGGCCGCGCCGGGTCGACGCCGCTGCTGCGGCTGCGCCGCCAGGACTCGAGCACCACCGAGCGCACGGGACCGATCGGCGCCCCCGAGAGGAACGACTCATGGGCGCTGCGTACCCGGGCTGCGAGCGCGGCCGGATCGGTCCCCGCCGGCCATGCGACCCACGGGTTGGTGCGCACGGCTGCCTCCTCGACGTCGCTGTCGGGACAGGTGCGGCCTCGGCGCCGCACCGTGGGGGCAGCGTAACCGGGCACTCACGCGATGGGCAGGGCGGCGCTGTCACGGTCCCCGCGCGGCGCCCGGCCAGCGCGAACATAGATCGCTATCTTCACCATGTGTCGTACCCGGTGCTGGACGTCAGCCGCTGGGAGGTGATGTCCGTCGAGGCCGGCGGAGCGGACGAGAAGCTCTGGCTGACGGAGGCGTCACATACGCGAGATGTTGAGCGCTCCGAGTGGTGGCTCTACAAGTCGGTGAAGTACGGGTCCCTCAAAGGACCGGGGGACCAGACGATCGGGCCGTACCGCCGCTCCGACGACCGTGTCGAGAAACTGGCCTGCGAACTCGCACGCCTGATCGCTCTTCCCGCGGCGGACGTGGAACTCGCGGTTCGAGACGGCGAGGAAGGGCTCATCTCGCACAACGTCGCGTCCGAGGGCTGGGACCTTCAACCAGCCGATGTCGTCCTCTCCGAGGCCCCCGGATACAGGTCCTGCGCACAGGATCGCAAGATGCGCGAACGGCCCGGACACAACCTCCGCAACATCCGGACGCTCCTCGCACCGATGCTCGGACCATCTGAGACAGCGACCGCCGGGTGGGACGCATTCGACGTGTTCACCGGGTACCTAGTCTTCGACGCTTGGATCGCCAACTCGGACCGACACGCCATGAACTGGGCCGTCCTCCTCAAGCCGGGGCAGGAGCGTCTCGCGCGTAGTTTCGATCATGGAAGCGCGCTCGGGTCTGGCCTCACTGATGCAGGACGACGACGCCACCTCGAGCATGGCATTGCAGGATGGTGCTCTCGCGGGTACGCGCACCGCTTCGAGGGCGGCCGCAGAGTTACGCTCGTCGAGCTGGCCCAAGCAGCCGTCGCTCAAGCAGGCCCTCACGCAGCCGATTGGAGAGACCGCATCTCGGGTGTCACCCGTCCTGCGTGGCAGCACGTGATCAGTCGAGTCCCTGGAATGTCGGAGGTCGAACGTAGGTTCGTCGATGAGGTGCTGCACGAGAACCAGAGGAGGTTGTGCGATGACCGTCGAACTACTTGACGCCGCCCCACTGCCGGCAACGCACACAGGACGACTCCTGGTCACGCAGCGGAGTGCGGAGGACCGCCGCTACCGATCGGTGGGGTTCCTCACCTACGACGGGTCTGCGTACTCGTTCGCGTACCTTCAGTCAGCGGTGGGCCAGGCATGGTTCCGCCCGCTCCCCGGACTGGCTCGCGTCGGGCAGCCCTACGTCAGCGGCGAACTGTTCCCGCTCTTTCGGGAGAGGCTCCTCTCGCCCCGGCGCCCGGACTACGGGGCTACCCTCGCCGCGCTCGACCTACCAGCGGAGGCCGAGCCGTTCGAGGTCCTCGGGCGCTCCGGAGGGCACCGGGCCGGCGACTCCGTCGAGGTGATTCCGGTGCCGGTCCCGGACAGTGACGGTCACGTCTCGATGTCATTCTTCGCCCACGGCGTCCGACACATGAGTCAGGAAGCACAGAGCGCGATTGCGGGGCTGCGTCGCGGCGAGGCCCTCGGCTTGGTGCACGAGTCGTCCAACGAGGTAAACGACCGCGCGCTCCTCGTGACACACCGCGGCGCCCTCAGACTCGGCTACGTTCCAGACCCCCTTGTGGGATTTGTGCATGAGGTCCGTCGGGCAGAACACCGCTTGACGGTGGAGCGAGCCAATGGCCTCGACGTCCCCTTCCACTATCGGCTTCTCATCCGCGTTGATGGGTTCGTCTCTGCTGACCACGTGCCATTCAGTGGATCTGAGTGGACCACGGTCTCGTGACGGTCAGTGCGGTCCATCGCACTGGCTAGCGCAGCCGCTCAGCGTCGGGGCCTCGCCCCCTGACCGCGATGACATGAGCCGACGAGGCGGGGACGCTCGTCTCGCACCTCTGGCAGGAACCGACGTCAGGACCGCCCCGCGTCCGCTCGCATCACCACGGTCCCGTCGCCCGCGCGCAGCTCGACGGAGGCGATCTGGGCGCGGGTCAGCAGCGTGCCGCCGGGCACCTCGACGTCCACACCGGGGACGGCCGACCAGGTCGCAACCTGCTCGACGCCTCCCGCGGTGTCCCGGATGACCAGCGCGTACCCGGCACCCGCGGCGTAGCCCGAGGCCCCTGGCGTCCCGTCCGCGTCCTGCGGCACCCCGTAGCCGTCGCCGGTGCTCGGCGTGGCGTCCGTATTGGGCGTGGCACCGGCGTCGCCCTGCGCGTCCCCGTTCGAGTGGCGGCACGTGACCGTGACGCGGGTGCCCCACGGGACCTGCTCGAGCTGCACCGAGGCCGTCACCGGTGAGTACCCGACCGGCTCGAGCTCGATCGCCTCGACGGCGACCGGGGGCGGGGCCACGGGGTCCAGCAGCGCGCGCGGCAGGACGATGGCGAGCGCGACGACCGCCGCCGCGACGAGCCCGCCGACCAGCACGCGCCGACGACGCCGCAGGGTCTCCTCACGGCGGGCGGCACGCAGCAGCTCCGCGAGCAGACGGGGTGGCGGCTCCGGGCTCCCCGGTGCGGGTGAGCCCGACGCCCCCTGCGGCGCGGCGCGCAGACCCGGCGACACCCCACCCGACCCGGTCGCGTCGCGCTCGACGGGCATCGCACCCTCTGGTCCGCCCCCTGCGCCCCCGGACCCGACGCCCCCACCGCCGGGCACACCACCCGCTCCTCCGGGCGCGGCCGCGAACAGCTCCGACACGAGCCGCTCGGGCACCCGGTCGAGCAGCGCGGGCACGTCGGCGAGCTCGTCGACGGCCCCACGGCAGTCCGCGCATGTCCGGAGGTGGCGCTCGAACGCGGCACGCTCGCCGGCGTCGAGCGCACCGAGCACGTAGGCCCCGGCGTCGGGCACGCACGCGTCGTGGTCGGGCGTCGTCATCGGGTCACCCCCATCTCCTGCAGCACGAGGCGCAGCTGTCGCAGCGCGTAGAACGTCCGGGACTTCACGGTGCCCTCGGGGATGCCGAGGCGGCGTGCAGCCTCGGCGACGGAGCAGCCGCCGTAGTAGCAGAGCACCACGACGTCGCGGTGCTCGGCGGAGAGGCGGGCGAGCGCGTCGGCCACGAGCCAGCCCTCCAGCAGGTCGTCGGTCGCGGAGCCTGCGGGCTCGCGGGGCTCCGGGATCTCCGCGGTGGGCAGCTCGCGGCGTGACCGCCCGGACCGCCACTCGTCGATCACGATGTGCCGGGCGACCGTGAACAGCCACGCGCGCACACCGCCCGACGTCCCCGTGAGCACCTGAGGGCTGCGCCACGCCCGTAGGAACGTCTCCTGGACCACGTCCTCCGCACGCGACCTGTCGCCGCCGGTGAGACGCAGCACGAAGCCCCACAGCGGCTGCGCGTGCTCGGCGTGCAGCGCGATCATCACGTCCGACGAGCTCACGCCCATGTCCCACCTCCCCCCGAGAACACGAGGCAGGCGGCCTCCCGGTTCACCTGGACCCTGATCTGAACCGCGGGCGGCCATGCCACGTGTTCCCGGATGGTGGCCCCGCCGGGGCCTCGAGGCAAGGAGCAGCCATGACCGCACACCCCTTCCCCGGACAGACGACGCAGCCCGACGTCGCCGCCGCGCCGCAGCCGGCCACGGCCGCGGCGAGCCCGCTCGGCGCCACCGCGACGACCGCGCGCGCCCTGACGGCGGCGTCGGTGCTGCTCTCGGCCGTCGTGCACCTCGAGCTCTGGGCACTCGGCATGGATGCGGTACCGATCATCGGGCCCGCGTTCCTGGTCAACGCCGTCGGCGGTCTGGTCATCGCGCTCGCGGTGCTCCTGTGGCGCAGCGCCCTGCCCCTCCTGGCGTCGATCGCGTTCGGTGTCGCGACGCTCGGCGCGTACATCATGTCGATCACCGTGGGCCTCTTCGGCATCCAGGAGGAGCCGGGTGGCGTCGCCGCGACCCTGTCGGCCGTCTCGGAGGTCACGGCCGTCCTGTTCGCCCTGGTCGCGCTCCTGGCAGAGCGACGCGCGGGTCGCGCCGCTCAGGCCTGAGCCTCGCCGGCTCGGACCCGAGCCTCGCCGGCTCGGGTCTGAACCTCACCCGCTCCGGCCTGCGCCTCACGCGGACCTCCGGCAGGCACCCCGCGGGCTCAGACCTCGACCACCTGGCCGTCGCGGACCTCGACCTCGACGGGCGGGAGCGGGCTCGGCGCCGGGCCGTCCACGTTCTTGCCCGTGAGGTCGAACACCGAGCCGTGGCACGGGCACACGATCTCCTCACCGTCCGGGGCGACGGTGCAGCCGCTGTGCGTGCACACGGCGCTGAACGCGACGACCGTCCCCTCCTCGGCCTGCACGAGGATGATCGGGTCGCCCGCCGCGGTGGTCGCCGACAGCGCACCCCCGACCGGGACGTCCTCGAGCGCGGCCAGGGATGCGCCGCCGCCCGCCTCCCCCGACCCCTCGCCGCCGCCGCTGCCCGCACCGGCCGATCCGGCATCCTGCGCCGGGGCGTCGTCGTCGGGCGCACCGCACGCGACGAGCACGCCGGCGCCGGCGAGCGAGGCGCCCACCGCGAGCACCGCGCGACGCGTCGGGCCCGTGTGCGCGTGGGCGCAGGTCCCGGCGCAGGCACGGGACGCGCCCGACGTCGCTGCGGTGGTCTCCTGGGTGACGAGAGGTGCGGCCATGACGTCTCCTCGGTTCGCGGGGGAGCCACGCCGGCCCCCTCCTCGGCGAGGAGTACGGACCGCGGCCCCCGACGGTTCACCGCGTGACCGCACCCCTCACCCCGCGGTCGGGATCCACACGCGCATGGTGCTCGGCCCGCGGTTGGCCCACTCGCGGTACGGGATGAGCACCAGGTCGACCTGCCGCGACCGCGGGAGCGACACCGGTGGCCCGTAAGGCCAGGACGTGTCGTCGTGCTCGACGACCCAGCCCGACGCGCGCGCCCCGTGGCCGTGGTCCTGGAGCGGGACGGTCGTGTCGATGAGCACCTCGTCGACCTGGAGGTCGTCGGGCAGGTCCACCGACTCCGCGCAGAGCACGAGGGGTCCGCGCTCGACCGCGACGGTGCCGCGCACGGCGTCGACGCGGGTGTCGGCTGCGGTCAGGCGCGGGGCCACGGGCAGCTCGACGTGGATCTCCTCGCCCACCTCGAACACGCGCCAGAGCCTGGCGACGTCCGTGGCCGGTGCGCCGTCGACCGTCGCGCCCGTCGCCCACGCCGGGATGCGCAGGGCCAGCTCCCACGGCGTGTCGGCGGTCTGCGTGACCACGAGGACCACGTGCCCGTCCTCGGGGTAGCGCGTGCGCACCTCGAGGCCGACCTGCCGCCCGTCACCCAGCGTCGTGCTGATCTCGCACTGCGCGTAGTGGTGCAGCTGGAGGCCGTTGTCGGACGTCGTCGCGAGGTAGCCGCCCAGCGAGGCGAGCGTGCGTGCGACGTTCGTCGGGCAGCACGACACCTCGAACCACGGCGCACGCAGCTGGGCGAGCGCGCGGGGGCTCACGGTGTCCGGGTCGGCCGTGGCGCCGGGCACCCGCTTGTGCAGGGGGTTCGTGTAGAAGAACGCGCGCCCGTCGGCCGACGGCGAGGCCGCCACGACGTTGAAGAGCGTGCGTTCGACGACGTCGCCGTAGGACAGGTCGCCGGTCGCGAGCATGAGCCGCCACGCGACCATGATCGACGCGACGCCCGCGCAGGTCTCGCAGTAGGCGCGGTCCGGCGGCAGCTCGTAGTCGTCGCCGAACGCCTCGTCCTGGTGGTGCGAGCCCATGCCGCCCGTCAGGTAGGTGCGCCGCGCGAGGGTCGTGCGGTACTGGTGCTCGACGGCGTCCAGCAGCACGTCGTCCTGCGTCTCGACCGCGACGTCGATCGCCCCGGCCGCGAGGTACAGGGCGCGCACGCTGTGGCCGCGCAGCACCTCGGCGTCCCGGATCGGCACGTCGTCCTGGTAGTAGGCGCGCCCGAACTCGATGTCCGGCAGCGTGCCGTGGCCCCGGCGGTCCACGAACAGCGTCGCCTGGTCGAGGTAGCGCCGCTCGCCGGTCGCCCGGTAGAGCTCGACGAGCGCGGGCTCGACCACCGGGTGACCGCAGACGCTCTCGATGCCGCCGACGCCGAACACGTCGCACACGTGGTCCGCCGCCCGCCGGGCGATGGCGACGAGCTCGTCGTCGTGCCCCGTGCGCAGCCGCGCGACGGCGGCCTGGATGAGGTGCCCGTAGCAGTAGAGCTCGTGGCCCCACGCGAGGTCGGAGTAGCGCGGCTCCTGACCGGGCCGGCCGAACCGGGTGTTGAGGTAGCCGTCGGCCTCCTGCGCCTCGCCGATGAGAGCGGCGAGCTCGTGGATGCGCGCGTCGAGCCGTTCGTCACCGGTGCGGCCCACCTCCCAGGCCATCGCCTCGATGAGCTTGTAGACGTCGGAGTCGGAGAACTCGCGCCCGGTGCGGGTCTCGGCGACGGTGCCGTCGACGGCGGCCCGGAAGTTGTCGATCCAGCCGACGCGCTGCTCCCAGTGGTCGCAGTGGTCGATCGACACCTCGCCGTTGATCCGCTGCCGCTCGGCCCAGAAGCCGCCCGTGAGGCGGACGTCGTCGAGCGGGAGGGGGGTCAGCGCACCGGTCGCGGGCACGACGGGGCGCGCGTCGGCGAGCCGCGGGGCGGGAACGTGGTTGTGCATGGTGGTCATCCCTTCAGCGCACCGGACATGAAGCCGTTGACGTAGTGGCGCTGCAGCACGAGGAAGAGGATCACGCACGGCACCGTCAGCACGACCACGCCCGCCTGGGTGGCGCCGTAGTCGATGACCCCCATGACCTGCTGGCGCAGGTTGACCAGCGCGAGGGGCAGCGGCTGGTTGTCTCCCCCGAGCAGGAACAGGGGGACCATGAAGTCGTTCCACGCGGCGAGGAACGCGAACAGCCCCACGGTGATGAGGCCGGGCTTGACCGCGAAGAGCAGGATGCGGCGCAGCGCACCGAACGTGCCGCAGCCGTCGACGAGCGCGGCCTCCTCGATCTCCTTGGGGATCGCCTCGAAGGAGATGCGCATCATGAACATCGCGAAGGGCAGCTGGAACACCGCCAGGACGATGCCGACGCCCACGAGCGAGTTGCTCAGCCCGATGTTCTTGAGCCAGATCATCAGCGGGATCAGCAGGGTCGCGTAGGGGACCATGAGGATCGAGAGCGTGAGCAGGAACAGCGCGTCCTTGCCGGGGAACGAGAACCGCGCGAACGCGTACCCGCCGAGCGTCGACGCCACGAGGGTCACGACGACGGCGACGAGCGAGATCACGAGCGAGTTGCGCAGGTACGTCCCGACGCCGGCCTGGTAGTTCGCCAGGGTCGCGTAGTTGCCGAGGCCGAAGCCGTCGACCTGGGCCGAGCCGGCCTGGGGCGACACCGAGCTGATGGTCGTCCAGATGAGCGGGTACAGCATGAGGATCGCCAGCCCGCCGGTGAGCACGTAGTACGGGGTGCGGGAGAGCCCGCGGGTCACGGAGCGCACGGGTCGGCCCTCAGTCCTGGTCGGTGGCGCGCATGGCACGCAGCTGGAAGATGTTCACGACAACGAGGGCGAGCAGCACGATCACGGACAGCGCGGCGGCCATCCCGAGGTCGCGCTTGGACTCGAACGCCAGGTTGTAGACGAGCTGGACCAGGGTCATCGTCGACCCGTCGGGGCCGCCCTTGGTCAGGATGTAGAACTGGTCGAACGCCAGCAGCGACCCGGTGACGCACATGATCGTCGAGAGCGCGAGCGACGGCCGCAGCAGCGGGAGCGTGATGCGCGTGAAGATCTGCCACGTCTTGGCGCCGTCGATGCGCGCGGCCTCGTAGACGTCACCGGGGATGCCCTGGAGGCCCACGAGCAGCAGCAGCATGTAGAAGCCGGCGTAGCGCCACACGATGAGGACGACCGTGGCCCACAGCGCGCCGTCGGGCGTGCCGAGGATCGTCACGTCGCCGTCGGACAGCCCGAGGCGTTCGAGCAGGGGGGACACGGGCCCCACCTGCGGGGAGTACAGCGCGTAGAACAGCAGCGACGCGGAGGCGAGGCCCAGCGCAGTGGGCAGCAGGAACGCGGTGCGCAGGAAGGCGCGCCAGCGCGAGGACTCCTGGACGACCATCGCGAGCCCGAGCCCGAGGCCGATGAGCAGGACGGTCGCGATGACCGTGTACTTGACCGTGAAGCCGACGGCCGGCCAGAACGAGCGGTGCTCGAGGACCGCCGTGTAGTTCTCCGGGAAGTTCGTGCCCTTGTTCCCGCCGAGGAGCATCCAGTCGGAGCCGGACATCACGATGACGAGGACGATCGGGACGACGAAGAAGACGAGGACGAGCGCGGCGGTCGGGCTCGCGTAGGCCCAGCCCTGGAACACGCGTCGGTCTCTGCGTTGACCGGCCGGGCGAGCCGCACGGGGCGGTTCGGCCACGGGGACCGGCACGGGGGTCGTTGTGGTCATGACTGCTGCTCTCTGCTGCGCTGGTCGTCGGGCCGCCGTGGCACGGGCGCGTCGCGACCGGTCGGTCGCGACGCGCCCGCGGGGCTCACTGGGAGAGGATCTCGGTGATCGCCTCGGTGTCCTCGGCCACGGAGTCCGTGCCCTCGAAGACGGCGTTGCGCACGAGGGTCACCCAGGGGCTGCCGGACGCGTTGAACGCCTCCGCGAAGTACGGGGCGACCGGGGTGCGTCCGTTCTCGACGACCTTGTTCATGGTCAGCGCGATCGGGTCGGCCGACGAGTACTCGTTCTCCAGCAGGGACACGCGGCCGGGCACGTCGCCGGCCTTCGCGATGACCTCGAGCTGCGTCTCCTCCGAGAGCATCCAGGCCAGGAAGTTCCACGCCTGGTCGACGTGCTCGGAGTCCTTGGAGATGCCGAGCGCGTCACCGCCGAGGAAGGTCGACTCGCCGCCGTCGGCACCGGGGATGGGTGCGACGCCGACGTCGATGCCGGCCTCGATGGCCGCGGCGACAGCGGTGTTCGGGTACTGCATCACGCCGACCTCGCCGTTGGAGAACGGGGCCGTCCACGTGGCGCCCGTCTCCTCCTTCGAGCCCGCGCCGACGGCCCCGGACTCGACGAGCGACGCGTAGGTGTCGTACACGGCCTGCGCCGCGTCGTTGTCGACGAGCGCCGCGCTGCCGTCGTCGTTCAGGACCTCCTCGCCGGACGCCCACACCGACGGGAACCAGGTGAAGACGAGGCAGCCGCCGCAGTTGCCGCCGAAGTACGTGCCGGAGACGCCCGGCTTGTTGAGCGCCGCGACGGCCTCCGCCTGCTCCTGGAACTCGGTCAGGCTCGTCGGGCCCTGCTCGGGGTCGAGGCCCGCCTCCTCGTACAGGGCCTTGTTCCACACCATGACGGACACGTCGATGACGAAGGGGACGGTGTGCTTGGCGCCGTCGGCGTCGGTCCCTGCGTCGATGTGGCCCGTCGAGACGTCGTCGACGAAGTCCAGGCCGTCGATGTTCTCGCTGATGTCGGTGAACAGGCCGTTCTCGACCCAGTAGGGCAGGCGCACGACGTCGCCCGCGAGCAGGTCGGGCAGCTCGCTGTTCGTTGCGGCGCCGCCGACCTTCCCCTCCATGTCGTCGTTCGGGATGATCTCGAGCTTGACCTGGTTCTCGTGCGAGGCGTTGTACGCCTCGACGAGCTGCTTGGCCTGGCGCTCCAGCGGGGCGCGGGTCCACATCGTCAGCTCGGTTCCGTCGTCGAGCCCGTCGGCGGACGCGACAGCGTCGTCCGTCCCTCCGGAGCCCTCGTCGTCACCGCCGCCGCAGGCGGTGAGGCCGCCGATCGCCAGACCGGCCACCGCGAGGCCGGCGGCCAGGCGCACCGGTCGGGCGGAGAAGAGACGCTTGCTCATCGTGTGCTCCTCGAACCTTCGTCGTCGAAGTCTCGGACGCCGCCGGGGGGCGGTGCCGCCGTTCCGCGCCACGCGAAGCAGATTACGAAACGGTTTTCGGAAAACCTATGGCTTCCCCGTACCGTCGTCAAGGGTCCCAAGGTCTCGGATCGGTTACCATCGGTCGAAGGGTCCCGCGGGACGCACGCCGTCCAAGGCGACGAGGAGCAGGCAACGATGCAGGCAGGAAGCAGTTCTAGCCCCAAGGTGACGACGCTGGCCGACGTCGCACGGCTCGCCGGCGTGTCCATCGCCACCGCGTCGAAAGCCCTGAACGGACGCAGCCAGGTTCGCGAAGAAACCCGACAGCGTGTGTTTTCGGCCGCCGACCAGCTCCAGTTCTCCCCCAACGTCCTGGCACGGCACCTGCTCTCCGGGCGCTCCGGCACCATCGGGCTCGTCACGCACGACCTCGAGGGACGCTTCTCCATCCCGACCCTCATGGGCGCCGAGGACGCGATGGGCACCGGCCGCATGTCCGTCCTCCTGTGCGACGCGCGCGGTGACGCGCTGCGCGAGCGGCACCACGTCCAAGCCCTCCTCGGGCGCCGCGTCGACGGCCTCATGATCGTCGGCGCACGCCCCGACCCGCGGTCGTCCCTGGGCCGGGACCTGCCCGTCCCCGTCGTCTACGCGTACGCCCCCTCCGAGGACCCCGAGGACGCGTCGGTCGTGACGGACAACGTCGCCGCCGGGCGCATCGGCGCCGAGCACATGGTCGCGTGCGGCCGCGAGCGCATCGCCGTCATCACGGGCGACCCGACCTACGGCGCCGCGCAGGACCGTGTCACAGGCGCGCAGGCGGCGCTGCGCGACGCCGGCCTCGACATCCTGGGCGGCTCGGCCCTCTTCGGCGCGTGGAGCGAGGAGTGGGGCCGCAGCGCCACGGCCATGGTCCTGGGCCAGCACCGCGACGTCGACGCGATCATCTGCGGCTCCGACCAGATCGCCCGCGGCGCGCTCGACACGCTCCGCGAGCGCGGTCTCGACGTGCCGGGCGACGTCGCGGTGCTCGGCCACGACAACTGGGAGGTCCTGGCCACCAACGCCCGGCCCACGCTCACGAGCATCGACATGAACCTCGAGACGCTCGGCCGGCGCGCCGCCCGCCGCCTGTTCGACGCGATCGAGGGCCACCCGACCGCCGGCGTCGAGGCCGTGCAGAGCCGCCTCGTGCCGCGCGGGTCGACCGCGCCCAAGGCCTGACCGGCGCCCGAGACCTCACCCGCTCGCGAGCCCTGGGAGACGGGCGGAGCGCTCACGTCTCGAAGATGTACCCCATGCCCGGCTGCGTGATGATGTGCCGCGGGTGCGCCGCGTCGGCCTCGAGCTTGCGCCTCAGCTGGGCCGTGTAGACGCGCAGGTAGCCCGTCTCGTTGCTGTAGGCCGGGCCCCACACCTCCTGGAGCAGCTGGAGCCGCGGGACCATCCGGCCGCGGTTGCGCACGAGCGTCTCGAGCACCGCCCACTCCGTCGGGCTCAGGCGCACCTCGGCACCCGAGCGGTGCACGCGACGCCGGGCCAGGTCGATCGTCAGGTCCCCCGCCTCGACGACGGCGTCGTCCGCGGCGTCGACGGGTGCGGCACGGCGCACGGCCGCGCGCAGTCGGGCCAGCAGCTCGTCCATCGCGAACGGCTTGGTCACGTAGTCGTCCGCCCCGGCGTCGAGGGCGTCGACCTTGTCCTCCCCGTGCTGCCGGGCCGACAGCACCACGATCGGCACGTGGCTCCACCCGCGGATCCCCGCGATGACGTCGAGGCCGCTCATGTCAGGCAGCCCCAGGTCGAGCAGCACGACGTCGGGGTGCCAGCGCGCGGCCATGTCGAGCGCCTGCGCGCCGTCGGTCGCGGCACCGACCTCCCAGCCGTGCACCCGCAGGTTGATGCTCAGCGCCGTGACGAGGCCGGGCTCGTCGTCGACGACCAGCACCCGGTTCCCCGTCATGAGGCACCATCCTGCGCCCGCGGGATGCTGACGACCATGGTCAGGCCGCCCCCGGGCGTGTCCTCCGCCACGACCTCGGCCCCCACGGCCGCCGCGAGCCCGCGGGCCACCGCGAGGCCCAGGCCGACGCCGTCGGGCAACGACCTGCCCAGGCGCTGGAAGGGCTCGAACATGCGGTCCTTGAGCTCCTCGGCGACGCCGGGGCCCGTGTCGACGATGCGCACCTCGACCGACCGCGCGTCGGCCGAGGCGTGGACGCGCACGGGTGAGCCGGGCGGGGCGTGGCGGACGGCGTTGGAGACGAGGTTCGCGACGACGCGCTCGAGCAGGCCCGGGTCGGTCTGCACGAGCGGCAGCGTCTCGTCGACGTCGATGGTCACCCGCTCGGTCGGCACGCCGTCGAGCGCCGGCAGGACGACCTCGTCGACGCTGACCGCACGCAGCGCGGGCCGGATGCCGCCGGCCTGGAGCCGGGACAGGTCCAGGAGGTTGTCGATGAGGCCCTCGAGCCGCTCGGCCGAGACGCGGATCGTCGCGAGCAGCGCCGCCGTGTCGTGCGCGTCCAGGTGCACGTCCGGTGCCGTCAGCCCGTCGACCGCGGTGCGGATCATGGCCAGCGGCGTGCGCAGGTCGTGGGATACCGCGCCGAGCAGGGCGTTACGGGCCGCGTCCGTCTCCTCGAGCGCACGCGCGCGCTCGGCACGCTCGTGGAGCCTGCGACGCTCGAGCGCGGCGCCGCTCTGCGAGGCGAACGCCTCGAGCACGCGCCGGTCGCTCGCCGGCAGCGGACGCCCGCGCAGGGCCAGGACCCGCTGGGCGTCGACCTCCACGACCGTGTCCGCGTCGCCGGGCACCTCGGCCGCGTCCGGTCCGTCGGCGGCCAGCACGGTCCACGTGTCGCCGGCACGTTCCAGGAGGGACACGGAGGTGAGCGCGAACGTCTCACGGAGCTTGACGGTGATCGCCTCATCGGTGTCCTCGCCGCGCAGCACGGAACGCGAGACGGCGGCGAGCGCGGACGCCTCGGCCCGGGCCCGGAACGCCTCGGACGTGCGCCGGGCGGCGATGTCCACCACGGAGGCCACCGCGGCCGCGATGACCACGAAGACGACGAGGGCGAGCGTGTTCTGCGGCTCGTCGATCGTCAGACGTCCCGTGGGCGGCGTGAAGAAGTAGTTGAGCAGGAGGAAGCTCGCGACGGCCGAGACGAGCGCCGGCCACAGGCCCCCGACGAGCGCGACACCCACGGTCAGGGCGAGGTACACCACGATGCTCGTCGACAGGGAGAGCCCCTCCCCGGCGGCGAGCAGCGCGGCGGTCACGCTCGGTGGGACGACGACGGCGGCGGCCGAGCCCAGCACCAGACGCCTCCGCGTGAGCGGCCCGCCCCGCCACCTGCGCCCACGCGTCCGCGCCCGCTCGTGCGTGACGAGGTGCACGTCGATCGTGTCCGCGAGGCGCGCGATCTCGACGCCGTTGCTCTCGGAGAGCGCCTCGCTCCACCGGCTCCGCCGCGACACCCCGACGACGATCATGGTCGCGTTCACCCCGCGCGCGAAGTCCACGACCGCCGTCGCCACGTCCTCGCCCACCACCGTGTGGAACGTGCCGCCCAGGGACTCCGTCAGGCGACGCTGCTCCGCGATCGCCTGCGGGGCCGCCGGGGGCAGCCCGTCGCTCGCCAGGACGTGGACGGCCAGCAGCTCGGAGCCCGCGGACCGCTGGGCGATGCGGGCACCGCGCCGGATGAGGGTCTCGCCCTCCGGCCCGCCGGTCACGGCGACGACGACGCGTTCCCGCGCGGGCCACGTCTCGTCGATCCGGTGGTCCTTGCGGTACGTCGTCAGCGCGTCGTCGACCCGGTCGGCGAGCCACAGGAGCGCGAGCTCACGCAGGCCGGTGAGGTTGCCGAGCCTGAAGTACGAGGCCAGCGACGCGTCGATCTGCTCGGGACGGTAGACGTTGCCGTGCGCGAGGCGCCTGCGCAGGGCGTGGGGCGACAGGTCGACGAGCTGGATCTGCTCGGCGTCGCGCACCACCCCGTCGGGGACGGTCTCGCGCTGCCGCACGCCCGTGATGGCCTCGACGTCGTCCGTGAGCGACTCCAGGTGCTGCACGTTCACGGTGGTGACGACGTCGATGCCCGCGTCGAGCAGCTCACGCACGTCCTGCCAGCGCTTCGGGTTGCGGCTGCCCGGGACGTTGCTGTGTGCGAGCTCGTCGACCATCGCCACCTGGGGCGCGCGCGCCAGCACCGCGTCGACGTCGAGCTCCCGGAACGCCACGTCGCGGTAGGTGAGCGTGCGCGGCGGCACCACCTCGAGCCCCGTGAGCAGCGCCGCGGTCCCGGACCTGCCGTGCGTCTCGACGAGCCCCACGACGACGTCGGTGCCGCGCGCGAGCCGACGGTGCGCCTCGTCGAGCATCGAGCACGTCTTGCCGACGCCGGGCGCCGCACCCAGGTACACCGTCAGGCGACCGCGGCGGGCGCGCGGGGGGCCGGGCGACGGGCTGGGGACGTCGGCCTCGGGGCTCGGCGCCCGGGGTGGCCCGGCCGGCCCGGCGGGGGCGCCGGGTGGCGGGGCGGCCGAGGCCGGGGTGACGCTCGGACCGGTCATGGGGCCATTGTCTGCAGCGCGAGGTTCAGCCGGAGCACGTTGACCCGCGGCTCGCCGAGGAAGCCCAGGTCGCGGCCCTCGACCAGGCTGTCCACGAGCCCCGCGACCGCCGACTCGTCGAGGCCCCGTGCGGCCGCGACCCGGGCCACCTGGAGGCGCGCGTACGCGGGGCTGATGTGGGGGTCCAGCCCGGACGCAGACGCGGTGAGCGCGTCGGCGGGCACCTCGCCGGGCGCGACGCCGTCCGCCCGGCTCACCTCGGCACGCCGCAGCTCGACGTCGGCGAGCAGGTCCTGGCTCTCGGGGCCGAGGTTCGACCCGCCCGACGCCGTCGCGTCCCACCCGTCCCCGGCGGCCGACGGCCGCGACCTGAACCACTCGTCGCCGTCGAACCGCTGCCCGAGGAGCGCGGAGCCGATCGCGGGCGTCGGGCCGTCGGCCTGCTCGAGGTAGCTGCCGTCGGCGGCGACGAGCGACCCGTTCGCCTGCCACGGGAGGAGGACCTGGGCGACGCCCGTGACGGCGAGCGGGTAGAGGACGCCCAGGACGACGGTGAGCACGAGCAGGACGCGCAGCCCAGCGAGCGTCTGCCGGACGAAGGGCAGCGCGGCGCCCGGACGACCGCGGCGAGGGGCGGTGACGGCGGGGGTGGCGGTGGTCATGAGGTCATCCCGGGCAGGAGGGTCAGGAGGAGGTCGATCGCCTTGATGCCGACGAACGGGGTCACGAGGCCCCCGACGCCGTAGAGCAGCAGGTTGCGGCGCAGCATGGTCGAGGCCGACGCCGGCCGGTACCGCACGCCGCGCAGGGCCAGCGGGATCAGCGCCACGATGACGACCGCGTTGAACACGACCGCCGAGAGGATCGCGGACTGCGGGCTCCCGAGCCGCATGACGTCGAGGACGCCGAGCTGCGGGTAGAGGCCGACGAACATCGCGGGGAGGATCGCGAAGTACTTGGCGACGTCGTTCGCGATCGAGAACGTGGTCAGGGCGCCCCGCGTGATGAGGAGCTGCTTGCCGATCCGCACGATCTCGATGAGCTTGGTGGGGTTCGAGTCGAGGTCGATCATGTTGCCGGCCTCCTTGGCCGCCGCGGTGCCCGTGCTCATCGCGACACCGACGTCGGCCTGGGCGAGCGCGGGGGCGTCGTTCGTGCCGTCACCGGCCATCGCGACGAGCCGCCCGCCCTCCTGCTCGCGCCTGATCAGCGCGAGCTTGTCCTCCGGCGTCGCCTCGGCGAGCACATCGTCCACGCCCGCCTCGGCGGCGATCGCGCGGGCCGTCGCGGGGTTGTCGCCTGTGACCATGACCGTGCGGATACCCATCGCCCGCAGCTCGTCGAACCTGGCCCGCAGGCCCGGCTTGACGACGTCCTTGAGGTGCACGACGCCGAGCACACGGGCCGGTGCGGACCCGTGCCGCTCCGCCACGACGAGGGGTGTGCCGCCGGAGGCCGCGACCGCGTCCACGGTGGCAGCGACGTCGGGCCCCGTGTGACCGCCCGTGCTGTGCACCCAGTGGCTGACCGCCGCGGCAGCGCCCTTGCGCACGGTGCGGTCGGGCCGGTCGTCGGTGCCGGCGCCGACGAGGTCGAGGCCGCTCATCCGGGTCGTGGCGCTGAACGGCACCAGGACCGACCCGACGAGCTCGCCCTCGTCGCGCGCACGTAGCCCGTACCGCTCCTTGACGAGCACCAGGACGGAGCGGCCCTCCGGGGTCTCGTCGGCCATCGAGGCGAGCTGGGCGGCGTCCGCCAGCGCGCGCTCGTCGACGCCGTCCGCGGCGATCAGCTCGTACGCCTGCCGGTTGCCGAGCGTGATGGTGCCGGTCTTGTCGAGGAGCAGCACGTCGACGTCGCCCGCGGCCTCCACCGCGCGGCCGCTCATCGCGAGCACGTTGCGCTGGACGAGCCGGTCCATGCCCGCGATGCCGATGGCCGAGAGCAGCGCGCCGATGGTCGTCGGGATCAGGCACACGAGGAGCGCGACCAGGATGATCATCGACTGCCGCCCGCCCGCGTGCACCGCGAAGGGCTGCAGGCTCGCGACGGCGAGCAGGAACACCACCGTCAAGGTGGTGAGCAGCACGTTGAGCGCCACCTCGTTGGGGGTGCGGCGCCGCTCGGAGCCCTCGACGAGGGCGATCATGCGGTCGACGAACGTGTGCCCTGGAGGCGCGGTGACCCGCACCACGACACGGTCGGAGAGCACCACGGTCCCGCCGGTCACGGCGGACCGGTCCCCGCCCGACTCGCGGATGACGGGCGCCGACTCCCCGGTGATCGCCGACTCGTCGACGCTCGCGACGCCCTCGATCACGTCGCCGTCCCCGGGGATGGTCTCCCCGGCCGAGACGACGACGACGTCACCCACCCGCAGGCTTGCCGACGGGACGTCCGCCGTCGCCAGCCTGGCAAGGCCCGTCGTGAACACGAGCGAGTCCTGCGGGGCCACGACCTTGTGCGCGACCGTCTGCCGCTGGCTCGCCCGCAGGCTCGCCGCCTGCGCCTTGCCCCGGCCCTCCGCGACGGACTCGGCGAGCGTGGCGAACAGGACCGTGGCCCAGAGCCATACGGTCACCGCGACGGCGAACCCGGTGGGCGACGCCACGGCCAGGACCGTCGTCAGCGCGGCGCCGACCTCGACGACGAAGAGGACGGGCGACGACGCGAGTCGGCGCGGCGAGAGCTTGCGCAGCGCCCCGGGCAGTGCCGCCACGAGGGCGCGCGCCGTCAGGCGGCTCGCGTGCCCGTCGCCGCTGGGCGCGTCCCCGGCGCCCGGGGGCGTCGTGACGTGCTCGACGGAGTCCTGCGTGTGCGTGGTCATGCCAGTGCCTCCGCGATGGGTCCGAGAGCAAGGACGGGGATGAACGTCAGGCCCACGACGACGACCGTCACGGCGACGAGCAGCCCGACGAAGATCGGCCGGTGCGTCGGCAGCGTGCCCTCGCCGGCGGGGACCGTGCCCTGGCTCGCGAGCCGCCCGGCGAGCGCCAGGACGAGGGCGATGGGCACGAACCGCCCGAGCAGCATCACGAGGCCCAGCGCCGTGTCGTAGAAGGGCGTCGCCACCGTGAGTCCCGCGAACGCCGACCCGTTGTTGTTGGCGGCCGACGTGAATGCGTAGAGGACCTCCGAGAGCCCGTGCGGGCCGCCCTCCTGGATGCCCGCCTGCCCCGCGGGCAGCGCGATGGCCAGGCCGGCGCCGACGAGCACGAGCGCCGGCATGGTCAGGATGTACAGCGCGACCAGGGTGATCTCGTGGCGACCGATCTTCTTGCCGAGGAGCTCGGGCGTGCGGCCGACCATGAGCCCGGCGAGGAACACCGTGAGGACGGCGAGCACGAGGAACCCGTACAGGCCCGCGCCGACGCCCCCGGGGGCGACCTCCCCGAGGAGCATGTTCACCAGGGCGACGCCGCCGCCCGGGGCCGTGAGCGAGTCGTGCATCGCGTTGACCGCCCCCGTCGACGTGCCGGTCGTCGAGGCCGCGAACAGCGCGCTGGCCGCCTCGCCGAAGCGCACCTCCTTGCCCTCCATGGCCGCGCCGGCGGCCGTGGGTACCGCGCCGGGGGCGGCGAGCTCGGCCCACGTGAGGAGACCGACGGCGGACACCCACAGGACGGCCATCGCCGCGGCGACGGCCCTGCCCTGGCGCAGGTCGCCGACCATGCGGCCGAAGGTCCGCGGCAGCGAGAACGGGATCACGAGGAGCAGGAAGATCTCGACGACGTTGCTCAGCGGGGTCGGGTTCTCGAAGGGGTGCGCGGAGTTCGCGTTGAAGAACCCGCCACCGTTCGTCCCCAGCTCCTTGATCGCCTCCTGCGACGCGACAGGACCGCCGGGCATCACCGTGGTGCCCCCGGCCAACGACGTGACCTCGACGTGCCCACCGAGGTTCTGCACGACACCCAGGGCGACGAGCAGGAGCGCGGCGACGGCCGCCGCAGGCAGCAGCACCCGGACGACGGCGCGCACCAGGTCGGCCCAGAAGTTGCCGACCCGGCCGTCCGTGCCGGACCGGGCGAAGCCACGCACCAGCGCGACCGCGACGGCGAGCCCCGTCGCGGCGGAGACGAAGTTCTGGACCGCGAGGCCCGCCATCTGGAGCAGGTGACCGGCCTCGGTCTCGCCGGAGTACGACTGCCAGTTGGTGTTGGTCACGAAGGAGACGGCGGTGTTCCACGCGCCCGCCGGGTCCATGGGCGACACCCCGAGGGACAGCGGGAGGAGGTGCTGCGTGCGCGCGAGGCCGTACAGCACGAGGATCGACGCGGCACCGAAGCCGAGCAGGGACAGCAGGTAGCTGCTCCAGCGCTGCTCCGCGTCGGGGTCGACCCGCATGACCCGGTACCCGGCGCGTTCGACGGCGAGGTGACGGCGCGAGGTGAACACGCGCGCCATGTAGTCGCCCAGGGGCCTGTGGACGAGCACGAGCAGCAGGACGACGAGGCCGATCTGCACGACGGCCGCGGTGATCTCGTTCACGCCTACCCCACCTTGTCGGCGCGCAGGAGCTGCACGACGAGGTAGACCGCGAGGGCGGCGGCGACGACGAGCCCCGCCCAGTCCTCGGCGCTCATGACCGCCGGTCCGCGGTCCGGGCCACAGCGGCGAGCCCCGAGAGCACCACCACGGTCAGCACGATGTAGGCCAGGTCGGCCATGACGTCACGTCCTCGTCGCTCCGCGCGGCCCCAGTCGGCCGCTGTGCCTGCGCACGGCTCCGTCCTACGCCCGGCAGGGGGCCTGGACCGTCGCCGTTGACGGGTCCTTCACGCCTGGCCGCCGGGACGTTGACGGTCCCTTGACGCCGTCGCGTCGGCGGCGCGCCCCGTCGGGCACCATCGGGCGCCGTCAGCCGATGATCGGGGCGCTCTCGGGGCGGCGGAACAGCCGCTGGCGCTCGCGGAGAGCGAGCGCCGTGCCGAGCGTGACGGGGCCGAGGCGGCCGATGAACATGAGGACCACGAGGATCAGCTGGTGGCCGGGGTCGAGCCCCGCCGTGATGCCCGTGGACAGCCCCACGGTGCCGAACGCCGAGGTGACCTCGAACAGGACGTCGCCCAGGTCGAGGTCGGACGTGAGGGTGATGGCGATCGTCGGCACGATCACGGTCGCCACGCTCAGCAGGGCGACGGCCACCGCCTGCCGCTGGCTCGTGGCCGCGAGCCGACGGTCGAACACCGTCACGTCGGGGTCGCCACGCAGCTCGGCCCAGATCACGAAGCCGAGCACCGCGAACGTCGTGACCTTGATGCCGCCGGCCGTGCCCGCGCTGCCCCCGCCGATGAACATGAGGATGTCCGTGCCCAGCAGCGTGCCGTCGCTCATCTGGGACGTGTCGAGCGAGTTGAACCCGGCGGTCCGGGGCATCACGCCTTGCACGAGGGACGCGAGCAGCTTGCCCGGCAGGCTCAGGGGGCCCAGCGTCGCCGCGTTGCCCCACTCGGCCATGAGCACGAAGAGGCTGCCGAGCGGCACCAGGACCGCCGTCATGAGCATCGTGATCTTCGTGTGCAGGCTCCACCGCGCCGGGCGCCGGTGCTGGCGCAGCACCTCGATCACCACGGGGAAGCCGAGGCCGCCGATGATCACGGCGACCGTGACGGGCAGGCAGATCCACGGGTCGGCGACGAACCCCATGAGGTTGTCGGTGTAGAGGGCGAACCCGGCGTTGTTGAAGGCCGACACCGAGTGGAAGAGCCCGAGCCAGAGCGCCCTCGGGACGCTCTCGCCGTACCCGACGACGAACCGGGCCGCGAGCATCAGCGCGACCGCGGCCTCCACCGTGAGGGTGATCCGGGCGACCCCCACCAGGACGGAGCGCACGTCGCCGAGGCCGACGCTCCGGGTCGCGGACGCCGCGGTGAGCCTCGACTGGAGCCCGAGCCGCCGGGAGATGAGCATCCCGAGGAGCGAGGCGAGCGTCATGATCCCGAACCCGCCGACCTGGATCAGGCCGAGGATGACCGCCTGGCCGAACCCGGACCAGGCGGTCGCCGTGTCGACGACGATCAGGCCGGTGACGCACACCGCCGAGGTGGCTGTGAACAGCGCGGCCATGAGGCCGTTCCCGCCGCCGGTCGCCGCCACGGGCAGGCTGAGCAGCACGGTGCCCACCGCGACGGCGCCGAGGAACCCGAGGACGACGTACTGGCCGGGCGCGCGCCGGAGGTTGCGCTCGCGCGTGCCGCGCGACGGCCCGGGGCGGAACCTCACCTCGCACCACCGTTCGTCCTCGGCCCGGCCCGCCGGCCGACGGTCGCGACCACTATGCCCAGCCCACCGCCGTCGGCGGCCCTCGACGGGTGCGCGCGCCCGATCCTTGACGGATCCTTAACGCGTCCCGCGTGTCCGGACGCCCGTGGCGCGCAGGCCGGGCCCGGCGTCGACCCGGCCCGGAGCCCGGCGCTCAGCCCAGGGCGTCGTGGCTGAGCACGACCTCGCTGGCCTCGCCCGCCCACGTCCGGACCTCGAACGTCGCGTCGCGGGCGTCGAAGGACAGCTCGACCCGGTGCTCGCCGGCGACCCAGCGGAGCTCGGCGCGGGTGCCGTCCGTGCTCCGGCTGAAGGCGCCCCGGAAGGCGGGGTGCTCGTTGCGCAGGCGGATGGCCGCGACCTGCGCGGCGACCACGGGCCGGGCCGTCGCGGTCCGGACCTCCTGCGCCGTGTAGTGGTGACGGTTCACGTCGCGCCCGACGCCGGTCGCCTCGAGCAGGGCCATGTCGTTGGCCCCGGCGAGCAGCCCCACGTAGTAGACCTGCGGGATCCCAGGGACGAACAGCTGGACGAGCCGGGCCAGCAGGTAGCGCCGGTCGTCGCGCCCGAGGGCGTCGTAGAACGTGCAGTTCACCTGGTAGAGGTCGACGTTGGACGCCGCCGCACCCGTCGCGAGCCGGCTCGTGCCGCCGCTGTTGTCGTGGATGCGCTCGACGAGGGCGTCGATGTGCTCCGGGGCGAGCAGGCCGGGGCCCTCGGCCTCGCTCGCACCCACGTCGATGACCCCGATGCCGTCGTGCGTGTCCAGGACCGTCACCACGTTCGACGGGCGCGCGTCGAGCCACGCGTCCAGGGGCGCGAGGTCCGCCGCGGTGAGCGCGTGGAGCACCAGGGGCGGCAGCGCGAAGTCGTAGACGAGGTCCACGGTGCGCGCGATCTCGACCTGCTGCCGGTAGTGACCGTGGACCTCGACGAGCACCTGTGCGCCGCGGGCGTGCGCGTACTGCGAGATGCGGTCGACGAGCGCGTACGAGGACGGCGTCATGAAGCAGTCGGTCCCCGCCTCCTTGCCCGCGTAGCCGACGGCGTCGAGCCGGAGCATCGTGACCCCGGCGGACGTGAGGGCGTCGATCACCGAGGCGATGTAGTCCCACGCCGCGGGCTCACGGATGTCGATGTCGACCTGGTCGGCCGTGAACGTGGTCCACACGAGGCGCCGGCGCCCGCCCAGCGTCATGGCGGTGAACGGCAGGCCCGGCCGGGGACGGTAGATCCGCGCGAGCTCGTCCTCGGTCGCGCCGTCGGGGAACACCGAGGACATCGTCAGGAACATGCGGGCGAACGGCGAGGCGTCCCCGTGCGCGCGGACGTCCGCGAACTGGGCCGACTCCGCGGACACGTGGTTGACGATGACGTCGGCCATCACGGCGCGGCCCTGCGACAGGCCCCGCACGTCGTCCCACGTCCCCAGGCGCGCGTCGACGCTCGTGTGGTCGCGCGGGTCGAACCCGGCGTCGGCACCGTCGTACGGGTCGTAGAAGGGCAGCAGGTGCACGCCGTCGAACACCCCGGCGAACGGCCCGTCGAGCAGCTCGCCGAGGGCTGCGACGTTCCCGCCCAGACGGTCCGCGTAGGCGATGAGCTGGGGGCCGGACGCCCCGGGGTCTGACGGGCGGGTCATCGCGCATCCTCCATCGACGGGGACCGGTCGGACGGCTCCGAGCCGGTCAGTGCTGTGCCTGTCCGTGCTGTGCCTGCCAGTGCTGTGCCGGTAGGTGCTGCGCCGGCCACGTCGGCCTGCCTCGACAGGATGCGGCGCAACCATCTCGCGCGAGCGGCGCGGGCCTCCTGGGAGAGCTCCGCCGTCGGCGCGAGGTTGTCGAACCCGTGGAAGCCACCGGGCCACACGTGCAGCTCGGCGACCCCGCCGCACGCCCAGAGCCGCGCGGCGTACGAGACGTCCTCGTCGCGGAAGGTCTCTGCCGAGCCTACGTCGATGAACGCCGGCGGGAGGCCGGTCAGGTCGGTCGCCCGCGCGGGTGCCGCGTAGGGCGGGACGTCCGGGCCGCCCGCGCGACCGCCGAGGTAGGCCGCCCACCCCGTCTCGTTCGCCGTGCGGTCCCACACGCCGAGGCCGACCATCTGTGTGCCGGACGCGGAGTCGTTGCGGTCGTCCAGCATCGGGCACAGGAGCATCTGGCCCGCGAGGGCCGGCCCGCCCCGGTCGCGCGCGAGCAGGGCGGCGGCCGCGGCCAGGCCGCCGCCGGCGCTCATCCCTTCCACGACGACGCACCCGGCGTCGAGCCCGAGGTCCTCGGCGTGGCGCGTCAGCCAGACGAGCGCGGCGTACGCGTCCTCCACCGCGGCCGGGTACGGGTGCTCGGGCGCGAGGCGGTACTCGACGGAGGCGACCGCGCAGCCCGCCGCCACGGCCAGCTCGGTCACCGGCACCATGTCCTCGCGGGCGTTCCCGGTGACCATGCCGCCGCCGTGCAGGTGGAGGATCAGCGGCACGGGCCCGGTGGCGTCGGTGGGGCGCACCAGGACGACGGGGACGTCGGGTGCACCGGCGGGCCCGGGCACCGTCAGGGCACGCAGCGTGAGCCGGCCGCCCAGGGTCAGCACCTCGGCGTCGGGGTGCTCGGCGCGTGCGCGCAGGGCGGGGATCTCGTCGGGCGACAACGAGGTCACGACGCGCTCGTGCTCGTCGCGCAGGGCGATCGCGAGCTGGGGGTCGAACGGGGGTGGCGTCGTCATCGCGGTCATCCCTTGAGCGAGCCCTGGAGCAGCGCGGACACGAAGCGGCGCTGGAAGACCAGGAAGATGATCAGTGTCGGCGTGAGGATCAGCAGCGAGCCGGCGCAGAGCAGCGGGATGTCCGTGCCCCACTGGCCCTGGAACGCGCCCAGGGCGCCCGCCATGGTCCGCTGCGTCGGGTCGTCGACGAGCACGACGGCGAGCAGGAACTGGTTCCACGTCCACAGGAAGAGCAGGATCGCCAGGGACGAGAGCGCCGGCATGGACAGCGGGACGTGGATGCGCCAGAACATCTGCCAGGTGCTCGCGCCGTCGATGCGCGCGGCCTCGGAGATGTCCTCGGGCATGTTGATGAAGTGGGCGCGCATCCAGAACACCGCGAACGGCATGTACAGGCCGATGAGCGGCAGGACGATCGCCCACCGGGTGTTCAGGAGACCGAGGTCACGCATCTGGTAGTAGAGCGGGATGATGATGCCCTCGAAGGGCAGCGTGAGCCCGAGCAGGAACCCGATGAAGATGAACCGGCCGCCCGGGGGCCGCAGGTGGCCGAGCGCGAAGCCCGCCAGCGTCGCGACGAGCAGCGACACGGGCACCACACCGATCTCGATGAGCACGCTCGAGACGAGCAGGCTGCCCATGTCCGCGGCCTGGAACGCCGTGAGGAAGTTCGACCAGTGGGGCGTCTCGGGCCAGGACAGCCCGGCCGGGTAGGTGCCGGGCGCGTGCAGGGCCGTGACGAACAGGCTGACGAACGGCATGACCGTGACCAGCATGAGGAGGACGAGGAGGGTCTGGCCGAGCCACCTCTCCCGGCGCGAGACGATCACGAGTCACCTTCCCGGTTGATCCACTGCAGGGGCAGGACGACGGCGAGCACGAGCACCATGAGCGCCACCGCGAGCGCCGAGGCCTGCCCGACCTCGCGCTGGAAGAACGCGAGGTAGTAGATCTCCAGGCCGGGGACGAGCGTGCTGTTGCCGGGCCCGCCCTGGGTGGCGATGTAGACGATGTCGAAGCTGGCGAGCGCGGCGATCACGGTCACGGTCACGCAGACCACGACCTCCTGCCGCAGGCTCGGCAGGGTGATGGAGAAGAACTCCCGGAACGGGCCCGCGCCGTCGATGCGGGCGGCCTCGTACAGCGCGGGGTCGATCTTGGTCATGCCGGCGAGCAGCAGCAGCATGCAGAGCCCGAAGAGCACCCAGGCACCGATGACGCCGACGGCGGGCAGCGCCGTGTCGAAGTCGCCGAGCCACGCGCGCGCCACGCCGTCGAGGCCGATCAGCCGCAGCACCTGGTTGACGAGCCCGTTGGTGGCGAGCTGCCAGCTCCACATGATGCCCGCGGCGACCAGGGGGATGATCTGCGGGAGGAAGAGCACGGTCCGCGCGACCACCGCGAGGCGGCTCGTGGCGAAGCCGCGGATCGTGTTCGCCGTGAACAGGCCCAGGGCGACGGGCACGAAGCTGAAGAAGATGATCAGCTCGAACGCGTTGAGGATGGACCCGGAGAGCTCGGGGTTGCGCAGCAGCGCCGCGTAGTTGTCCGCCCCGACCCAGGTGGCCGGCGTCACGCCGTCCCAGTCGTAGAACGAGTACTGGATCGTCAGGAATATCGGTCGCACCACGAAGAGGACGTAGGCCAGTGCTGCGGGCACCACGAGGGTCAGCGCCAGGCCCCCTCGGCGCAGGCGCCGCGCCTTGAGGGCGCGGCGCCTGCTGTCCGAGGTGAACCGGTCGACTGCCTCGCGGCGACCCGGGACGTCCGTGGTCTGCCGCTGTGCCATCGTCCGCTAGCCGCCGATCTCGGCGTCGTAGTCGGCCTGGACCGACGACAGCAGCCCGGCCGGGTCCTGCTCCCCCGCGAAGAGCTTCTGCAGGTTGGGGGTCCAGCTCTTGGCGTAGATGGAGCCGGTCGCGTTGGCGATGAAGTCCATCGCGCCGTCCTGCTCGCCGATGAGCGCGCCGGCCTCGAGCGTCTGGGCCGTCACCGTGTCCGCGTCGACCTCGGGCATGAAGGCGTCGGCCGGGCCCATGGGGTGCGAGCCGCCGATCTCGACGGCGATGGTGCGCGCCTCCTCGTTGGTCGCGACCCAGTCGAGGAAGAACGCCGCGCAGTCCGGGTTCTCGGCGTACGCGGAGATGCCGAACGTCAGCGGCGCCGACATCGCGCCGACGGCGCCACCCTCCTCGACCGGCGGGACGAGGAAGAACCCGACGTTGCCGGGCATCTGGGTGTCGAGGTTCCCCGACTCCCAGTCACCGTTGAAGATGAAGACGCTCTCGCCGCCGATGAACCGGCTCATCATGGTCGAGTAGTCCATCGAGTTGACGTCCTCGGCGAAGTACCCGGCGTCGACCCACGACGCGAGGTGCTCGGCGGCCTCGAGGTTCGCCGGCGTGTCGATCGTCGAGTCCGGCTGCTGGTAGATCCAGCTGTTGATCTCCGCCGGGTCGCCGTAGGAGGCCATGAGGCCCTGCAGCGGGAAGGCGAAGCCTCCGGTGGCGCCGCCGTTGAACTGGGCGATCGGGGTGAGGCCCGCGTCCTTGGCGGCCTGGAGGTAGGAGTCGAGCTCGGCGAGCGTGGCCGGGGGCGTCGTCATCCCGATCTGCGCGGCGAGGTCCTTGTTGTAGAACACGCCGGTCATCGAGAAGTTGAGGCCCATGGCGTAGAGGGGCCCGTCGCCGCGGCGGCCCTCGTCGTCGACCCGCATCTGCTCGAGCTGGGATGCGGGCCAGGCGTCCCACCCGAACGACTCGGCGTACGGGTCGAGGTTCAGCAGGAGGCCGTCCTCAGCGAGCTCGGACACCTGCGGGAGCCGCATGAGGTCCGGCGGGTCGTCCGCGAGCACGCGGGGGGCGTTCTGGGTGAGGACCGCGAACTGGTCCTCACGGATGTCGAACGTGACGTTCGGGTACTGCGCCGTGAACTCCTCGGTGAGGTCCGTGGCGAGCGGGAAGCCCGTCTCGAAGTACCCCTTGAGGGTGACGGGCTCCGTGCCGCAGGTCGGTGCGCCGTCGGCGTTCGTCGCGGCCGACGACGGCGCCGTCTCGTCCGCGTCGGGGGCGGTGCCGCCGGGGCTGCTGCAGGCAGTCATCACGGTCAGGGCACCCACGAGCAGCGTCGCGGTGACGGCTGCGCGCTGAGCTGATCCACCAGGTCGAGACACCAGTGTCTCCCTTTCGTCGAGCGAATCGAACTCGCCGGGCCGGGGTGCCCGACGGGGTGCTAAATCGGGTTAGCACTGCTAGTTTCGCCACGACGCCGAGACGATGTCAAGGAGCGTCGGGTCACGATGGGGTCTCGATGGTGAGGGTTGCCCCGTCCCTCCGGCGCGCCCCGGCCCGTGTCCCGCCGAGGGTCCGTGCGCCTGCGTCGGCGCGCACCGGCACTACGATTCGCGCAACGAGAGGGCGGGTGTGAGCAGACGACGGGTGACGCTCGCGGACGTGGCGCAGGCGTCCGGGGTCTCGTCGACGACGGCCTCCCTGGTGCTCTCCGGCCGCGGCGCCGAGCTGCGCATCTCCGAGGGCGTCCAGCAGCGGGTCCGCGAGACGTCGGAGGCCCTCGGGTACCGGCCGAACATCGTGTCCATCGGGCTGCGCAAGGGGTCGAGCCGCACCCTCGGCTTCGTCTCCGACACCGTCGCGACCTCACAGCTCGCCGGTGACATGATCAAGGGTGCGCTCGCGGCCGCCCGTGAGCACGGCTTCATGCTGTTCATCGGTGAGACCGAGGGCGACACCAAGGTCGAGCGCAAGCTCCTCGACGCGATGCTCGACCGCCAGGTCGACGGCATCATCCTCGCCTCGATGTTCACCCGGCGCCGCCGCCTGCCCTCAGGGCTGGACCACGTCCCCGCGGTGCTCCTCAACGCGCTCCCGCAGGGCTCCCACGTGACGATCCCCACCGTGGTGCCCGACGAGCACGCCGCGGGTCGCGAGGCCGCGCGCCTCCTCCTGGACCACGGCCACCGCACCATCCACCTGATCGGCGCCGGCCCCGGGCCCGACGACGTCACCCCGGGCACCGTCGCCGGCCGCGAGCGGCTCGCCGGGATCCTCGAGGTCCTGCACGAGGCCGGGCTCGAGCCCGCGAGCGCGCACGTCTGCGCCGACTGGCTGCCCTCCTACGGGTTCGACGCGGCGCGCGACATCATCGCCGCGGGCGGTGCGGCTGGTGCGGGGGGCGCCGCAGGCGGTGCCGGCACGGCGATCATCTCCTTCAACGACCGCCTCGCGTTCGGCGCGTACCAGGCGCTCCACGAGGCCGGGCTGACGGTGCCCGACGACATGTCGATCGTCTCGTTCGACGACCACCCCCTGGCCGACTGGCTACGCCCCGGGCTCACGACGTTCGCCATCCCGCACCACGACCTCGGCCGGCGGGCCGTCGAGCTCCTGCTCGAGGGGATCGCCGCACCCGCCGGGGCCGCCGACCAGGCCCCGGCGGCCGTGCACCGGCTGCCGATGCCCCTGCGCGAGCGCGACTCGGTCCGGACCGTGCGAGCGACCGCCGACGGCGTGGGGACGGCCGCGGGCGTACCGGCCGGGTAGACGTCACGGCGCTGCGAGCGCCGGCGTCGTCGCGGCGCCCTGCGGCCCGCGGGTACCTCAGGGGCACTGCTCCCGGTGACCGCCCGCGTCGGCGGGCTGGAGCATGCGGTCGCGCAGGATCGTCAGGGGCGCCCGGTCCGGCAGCGCGCACACCTCGTCGAACGGCACCGGGAGGGCGTCGTCGTACTCGATCTGGAGCACGTGCTCGCCGTACGCCGCCGTGTACACGCCGCACTCGTCGTACACGGCGCACTCCTCCGTGACGGCGAAGTCGAAGCCGAGGTCCCGGCCGGCGCCCGCGAGCTCCGCGGCGTTCTTCTGGCCGATGGCGAGGCCGTGCTCATGGGCGACCTCGACGTAGGCGCGGGCGAGCGCGAGGGCACCGTCCTCGTCGACGAGCCCGGTCTCGGCATCGGTGAAGCGCGTCCACGTGTCGAGGTTGTCGATCTCGACAGCCTGGAAACCGTCCTGCGCGCAGCCCGCGATCACGGGTCCCAGGACGGCGAGGATCCCGTCGCGCTGCGCTTGAGTGGACGGGTCGAGGACGAGCTCGTCCGGCCAGTCGGGGTCGACGACCAGCTCGCCCGACGCGTCGTGCAGCAGCAGGTCCTCGCGCTCGCTGCGCCACTGCGCCGTGTCGCCGGGCTGCGTCTGGAACCCGTTGACGTAGCAGATCGAGTAGGCGCCGGGCGCGGGCGACTCGGTCGCGTCACGCGCGACGACGTCGAGCCCGTCGACGTCGTACGCCCCTCCGAGCTGGTAGTCGAACGTGCCGCTCGTCGGCGGCAGCACGACGCCCGGACCGCCGCCCGAGCCCGTGTCGGCGGAGTCGGCGGCGGCCGTCGACGTGCCCGCCTGCGCGACGCCCCCGGCGGTCGACGCGGTGCCCGACGGCTGCGTCGCCTGGCATCCCGCGAGCAGGCCGAGCGCGAGCACCGCGGCCGCCGTCCGACGTCGGCCGCCTCGGCCGGGGCCGTGCCTCGCGCTCCTCATGACGACATCATCGCGTGCTCGCATCGCCGCGCGCCGGGGGACTCGGTGGCCGCGCGGCCGGGCGGCGCTCGCCCGCGCCGGCGAGCGCTCGCCCGCGCGGGCGGCCCGTGGCAGATTGGCGCCGCGACGGGTGTCCTCGCGGCGCGACGTCGTGCGTCGTGGGGGTGAGCCGGCAGGTGGCCGGCACGACGAAGGAGCGACGATGACCTACCTGATGATCGTCCGGGTCCCCGAGGACGCCGCGCCGAGCCCCGAGGAGTCGAGCCCCGAGGCGTGGGTCGAGGACGTCACGCGCCGCGGCATCCACCTCGCCGGTCACCGGCTGCGGCCCCCGTCGGACGCGACGTGCATGCGCGTGCGGGACGGCGAGGCGCTCGTCACCCACGGGCCGTTCGTCGAGGTCGCCGAGCAGATCGCCGGGTTCGACCTGCTGCGGGTCGCGGACCTCGCGGAGGCGATCGACGTGGCAGCCGCGCACCCGGTGGCCAGGTTCGGCGCGCTCGAGCTGCGTGAGCTCGCCCCGCACGAGGACGACCCGGCGGGCGGCGCGAACGCCGTGCTCGACGGCGACGCGACCTACCTGCTGCTGATGGGCCGTGAGCCGGGCAGCCCCGCACCGGCCGTCGAGGACACGGGCTCACCCGTCGCCTGGATCGAGGAGATGGCCACGCGCGACCTCGACCGCGGCGGCTCACCGCTCGCCCCGCCCGACGGCGCGGTGACGGTGCGTGTGCGCGACGACCAGGTGCTGCTCACCCACGGCCCGTTCGCCGAGCTCGCGGAGCAGGTCGACGGGTACAACCTCATCGACGCCGCAGACCTCGACGTGGCGCTCGAGGTCGCCGCCGCGCACCCCGCCGCGCGGCACGGCGTGATCGAGGTCCGTCCCCTGTGGCCCTTCTGAACGCACCGCGGGACGACGACGCGGCGCCCCACCGCCCGGCGGGCGCGGCGGCGTCGGCCCAGGCGGCGTCCGCGCTGGCGCGCGCCTTCGCCGACGAGTGGGGCCGCGTCGTCGCGACGCTCGTGCGCGTGACGGGCGACTGGGCGCTCGCCGAGGACGCCGCGCAGGACGCGTTCGCGAGCGCCGCGCTGCGCTGGGAGCGCGACGGCGTGCCGGACCGGCCGGGCGCGTGGCTGACCACGACGGCGCGCAACGCGGCGATCGACCGGATGCGGCGCGACGCGTCCCAGCAGCGCCGCATCCGTGACCACGCAGTGCTCGCTCGCGACACGGGTGAGGCCACGGCCCCGCTCGTGGACGTCGAGGAGGGTGACGAGGTGCAGGACGACCGGCTCCGTCTCGTCGTGACGTGCTGCCACCCCGCCCTGCCGCTCGACGCCCGCGTCGCCCTGACGCTGCGCACGCTGTGCGGGCTCACGGTCGAGGAGATCGCCCGCGCGTTCGGCACCACCGAGGCGGCGATGAGCAAGCGCCTGGTGCGGGCCCGGCAGAAGATCGCGCACGCCCGCATCCCCTACCGGGTGCCGCGCGGACCTGAGCTCGGCGGGCGGCTCCCGGGCGTCCTCGCGGTGCTGTACCTGCTGTTCACAGAGGGGTATGCGCCGACGGGCGACGCCGTCGTGCGGGACGACCTGACCGGCGAGGCCGTGCGCCTGACGCGTGTCCTGGCGGGGCTCGTCCCCGACGAGCCCGAGGTGCACGGGCTCCTCGCCCTCGAGCTCCTGCACGGCTCCCGACGAGCGGCCCGAGCGACGTCAGGCGGCGACGTCGTGCCCCTCGACGAGCAGGACCGGTCGCTGTGGGATGCGGGTCTCGTGGGCGACGGCCTCGCCGCGCTGGGCACGGCCCGGGCGCTCGGTCGACCGGCGGGCCCGTACGTGCTGCAGGCCGAGATCGCGGCGTGCCACGCGACCGCCGCGACGCCCGCGGCGACGGACACCGGACGCATCGCCGTCCTCTACGACGAGCTCACGCGCATCCAGCCGACGCCGCACGTCCGCCTCGCGCGCGTGATGGCCGTGGCGGCGGCCGACGGGCCCGACGCGGGGCTCGCCCTGCTGCCCGACGTCGCTGGCGACCTCGCCGGCTCGTACCTGCTCCCTGCGGCGGAGGCGGACCTCGAGCGACGCACAGGCAGGCTCGAGCGGGCGGCTGACGCCTACCGGCGTGCGCTCGATCTCACGCCGCCCGGCCCGGCGCGCCGGTTCCTGGAACGACGTCTCGGCGAGGTCACGGGCGTCGAGTAGCCCGCGGGCAGCCGCGGTCAGCGCGGCAGGTGGCTCTCGATGAGCTCGACGATCGCGGGGTCGTCGGGAAGCGTGCGTGGCCGGAAGCGATGGACCTCGCCGCCGGGCACCACGACGAACTTCTCGAAGTTCCAGGTGACGCGGCCGGCCCTGCCCTCGCGGTCCTTGGTCTTCTTCAGCTCGGCGTACAGCGGGTGCTCGCGGCGGCCGTTGACGGCCACGCGGTCGAGGACCGGGAAGGTCACGCCGTACGTCGTCGAGCAGAACTCTGCGACGGCCTCGTTGCTGGAGAGCTCCTGGAGGAACTGGTTGCTCGGGAAGCCCAGGACGGTGAACCCGCGGTCCTTGTACTTCTCGTGCATCACCTCGAGCGTCGCGTACTGGGGCGCCAACCCGCAGCGCGACGCGACGTTCACGACCATGACGACGTCGTCGCGATGCTCGGCGAGGGACGTCGACGAACCGTCCATCCGGAGGAAGGGGATGTCGTAGAGGTCCATTCGACGAACAACCCCGGAACCGGGGTGCCGCATTCCCGCGGCGCGCACTCCAGCCGACTCCGCGGCGTCGTCCGGCCCTATGCCGGGAGCACGTACCAGTACATCAGGAGGTAGTGCAGCAGGGCCGCGACCACGACTACGACGTGCCAGATCTCGTGGAAGCCGAGCACGCCGGGCACCGGGTTGGGGCGTTCGACGACGAAGACGACGAAGCCCGCGCTGTACATGAGACCCCCGGCGACCATGAGCGCGTAGGCGCCGAACGGCAGGGTCACGCCCGCGCCGGCGAGCAGCACGGGGATCCAGCCCAGCACGATGAACAGGGTGTTGGTCACGTACTTGGGCAGGTCCCGGCGCAGCGAGCGCAGCACGATGCCCGCGGCCGCGATCGCCCAGACCGCGCCCAGGACCGTCCAGCCGTAGGTGTTGCGGAACAGCACGAGGACCAGTGGCGTGACGGAGCCTGCGATGAGCAGGAACACCGAGTCGTAGTCCAGGGTCCGCAGCACCTCGTTGACGCGCGGGCTCCGGTCGAGCCCGTGGTGCAGGGTGCTCGCGCCGAACAGCATGAGGACGGAGACGGCGTAGACGCTGAACCCGACGATCTTCCACGGGTCGCCCTGCGCGCCGGCCTGGGCGATGAGCAGCGCCGAGCCGACGAGCGCGAAGCACGTGGCCGCCAGGTGGGAGACGGTGTTGATGCGCTCGTCGGTGACGTGGACGCTGCCGTCCTTGCTGAGCGTGGTCGGCTCCACCGCTACCTCTCGGCGATCACAGTCGTCAGTCCCGCGGCGCCGCCCGGTGGCGCGCCCGGCACGAGTTTATGGCGTCCGGGCCGGCAGGAGCCCCGCCGTCGGGAGCGTCCTCGGTGGCGGAGGTCCCCCTGTCCCGTCGACTGCCCCGTGTAGAGTGCCGCGCGATCATGGACGTGGTTGTCGCGTGGTCGTCCGGCTGAGCAGAGGATGCGACATGGGATTCATCAAGGCCTTCTCCGGTGCTGTGGGCGGGATGCTCGCCGACCAGTGGCAAGACTTCCTGGCGCCGCCCGCGGGCCTCGCCCCGACCGCCGCGATCTTCCCCGCCGTCCCGTACGGGCAGAACGCGGGCCGCGGCTCCAACACCTCGGGCTCGCAGAACATCATCAGCAACGGCAGCCGCATCGTGGTCCCCGAGGGCTACGGGCTCATGACGTTCCAGGACGGCGAGCTCACCGGCTTCGTGGCCGAGCCCGGCGGGTTCGTCTTCACCTCCGAGGACCCCAACTCGCAGTCCCTGTTCGCGGGTGACGGCATCCTGAGCGCGACCGTGAAGATGTCCTGGGAGCGCTTCAAGTTCGGTGGGCGCCCCGGGACGCAGCAGCTCGCGTTCTACGTGAACCTCAAGGAGATCCCGAACAACCGGTTCGGCACCCAGTCGGAGATCTACTGGGACGACGCGTACCTGGGCGCCCAGGTGGGCGCGATCACCCGCGGCTCCTACACGCTGCGGATCGTCGACCCGATCCTGCTGGTCAAGCAGTTCGTGCCGCTCACGTACCTGAGCGCGACGGCCCGTGTGTTCGACTTCTCCGACCTCGACAACGACGCCGCGAGCCAGCTCTTCAACGAGGTCGTCGGCTCCCTCGCCGCCGCGTTCTCGAACTACACGAACGACCCCAGCAAGGGGAACCGCATCACCCGCATCCAGGGCGACGCGATCGGGTTCGCGCAGTCCCTGTCGCAGGCCGTCGAGGACGCCTACGGGTGGACCACGGGCCGCGGCCTCGCGATCGTCAAGGTCGCCCTCCAGGCCATCGAGTACGACGAGGACACCCGGGCTCTGCTCTCCGACGTCAAGAAGGCCGACGCCCTGGGTGGGGCGCGCGGCAACTCGTTCATGCAGCAGGCGGCTGCGCGTGGCTTCCAGGCCGCGGGCGAGAACGGCGGCGGCGCCGGCGGAGCGGCGGGCATGGCCTTCCTCGGCATGGGCGTCAACGCCACGGCGGGTGCCGCGAGCGGCCTCCAGCAGCCCCACGTGCAGCCCCCCAACCAGCAGGGGACCCCGGCGCCTGCCCCCGCACCGGCCCCGCAGGCACCGGCCGCACCGGCCGCCGCCCCGGCGGAGGACCCGGTCGCCAAGCTCGCCCAGTTCAAGTCGATGCTCGACCAGGGCCTGATCACGCAGGCCGACTTCGACGCCGCCAAGGCCAAGGTCCTGGGGCTGTAGGCGCGACGATGAGCACCCCGTACCCGCCTGGTCCCAGCACGCCTCCACCGCCTCCGCCACCGCCCGTCGCCCCGGCGGTGCCCGCGGCATCCGCGACGGCGCCGCCCCCTCCACCACCGTCGGCGCCGCCCGCGCCCCCGGCTGCTCCGGCATCCGGAGCTGAGCCGCTGATCGTCCGGACCGACGCCGACGCCAAGGACGGGCTGGTCAAGTGCCTGCGGTGCGGGGCGACGGAGATCTCCCTGAACCCGGCGAACGGGCACCTGACCTGCCACTTCTGCCGGTTCGAGTGGCAGGGCCAGGCCGGCCTGGCGAGCCTCGGGCTCGACGGGGACATCGGCCAGCTGACGGGCATCGTCATGGGCTCCGGCTCGGTCGACATCGTGCCGTCCACGGACGAGGTCCTGACGTTCAAGTGCACGGCCTGTGGGGCTGAGGTGGTCATCGACACCGCGCACGGCACCCAGGCGCGCTGCCACTGGTGCCGCAACAAGCTGTCGATGAACCAGCAGGTGCCCAACGGTGCGGTGCCCGACGTCGTGCTGCCGTTCTCGCTCCCCAAGGCGGCGGCAGTCGCGAAGATCAGCGAGTTCGTCAACAAGCGGCAGTTCTTCGCGCACCCCACGTTCAAGGCCGAGTTCAACCCCGAGAACGTCATGGGCGTGTACCTGCCGTACATGGTGGTCGACGTCAACGCCCACGTGACGCTCACGGGGCAGGGTGAGCACGAGACCCGCTCCTACACCGTCAAGGACGGCGACAAGGAGCGGACCGTCTTCGACGTCGACGTGTACGACGTCGCACGGGACTTCGACCTCCACGTCGACGACCTCACCGTGGAGTCCTCGAGCGAGCGCCTCAGCCGCACGTCGGACAGTTCGAACAACATCATCAACGCGATCATGCCGTTCGACGTCGAGAACGCCGTCCGGTACGACTCCAACTACCTGGCCGGCTTCGCGTCGGAGCGCCGGGACAGCAACATCGACCAGCTCACGCCGCTCGCCCTCACGCAGGCCGGGGACATCGCCCGGCACAAGGCGAACGCGACGCTGAAGTTCTACGACCGCGGCGTGCGGTGGGACGACGAGCAGGTGCAGGTCGTCGGGCAGCGGTGGGTCGCGGCGTACCTGCCGGTCTGGCTGTACAGCTACCACCAGACGACGTCGGACGGGAAGAGCTTCCTGCACTACGTGGCGGTCAACGCCAGGACCGGCGAGACGATGGGCAGCGTGCCGATCCACAAGCGCAAGCTGTTCGCCGTGTCCGCGGTCGTCGAGGTGATCGGCGCGATCGTCGGTGCCGTCGTGATGTTCGTAGGAGGCTGATCATGGACCTGAGCATGCTGATCACGGCGGGCCCCGTGATTCTCGCCTCGAGCAGCTCCGACAGCGGGGACTCGGGCTACGTCGGGCTCCTGTTCCTCCTCTCCGGGTTCCTCTTCTACGGCGTCATGTACGCCCGATACCGGAACTCCGGCGAGCGCCACAAGCACGAGCGGGAGACGCGGGCCGAGATCCGCAACCTCAAGACCCGCGACGACTACAACCGCTCCCTCAAGGGCGTGGAGAACGCTTCGATGAGCTCGTCGAACAACCGCCGGGTCAAGGGCGTCAACCACGGCTGACACGGGGCGTCGGGCCGACAGGTGAGCGTCGGCCCGACGTCAGCGTCAGTGCGTCACGGGATGTCCGTATACCTGTCGGCGATGGGCGCCAGGATGTACTCGGCGCGGTCCAGCACCCGTCCGTCGACCGAGTACGGGCCCGCGAGCGCCGCCTCCCGGCTGGGGAGGTAGACGCCCCGCTCGTAGCCCGAGCTGTCGAGCTCTCGGAACGAACCGTGGCGGCTGAGCCCGAAGACCTTCCAGGTCCAGCCGACGACGTGACCGCCCTCAGTCCTTCCGGCGTTGTCCGAGTACCCGGGGAACAGCGAGACCACGTACTTGTCTGCCTGCTCGGCGTAGCCCTCCCAGCCCTCAGCAGCGACGAACCCCGCCTCGGCTGCCGGCACCTGGCCCGGGGTGTCGGTCCCGATCCGCACGGGGGCGTTCTCGGTCCCTTGGTACAGCACGCCGTTCACGACATGCTGCGATGTCACAGCATTGCGACATCGCAGCATGTCGCAATACCGTGACACGCGTGACACGCCCCGCTCAGAACGCCCTGGAGATCGGGGCAGCCCTCCGTGACGCTCGCGCCGCCAAGGGCTGGACCCAGGCCCACCTGGCCGAGGCGGCCGGTGTCTCACGCCAGCTGGTCGTCGGCGTCGAGCGCGGCAAGCGCCCTGGGACCGAGCTCTCCCGCGTCCTGTCCATCGCCCGCGCCCTGGGCCTCGGCGTCGCCCTCACACCCCTGCCCGCCGGCGACCGAACGCCCATGGACGCCGCACTCGACGCCATCATCGGCGGCGACGAGTGACTCCCGCCCCCAGCGACACGCTCGTCGTCCTTGACGCCACGGGCGGCCAGTGGCCGGCGGGGCGGCGCGACGAGCCGGAGGCCTTCCTCACCGGAGAGGACTGACTGCGAGCGTTGTCAGCCCCGGCAAGGTCCCTGTGCAGGTCTGTCAGCCCCGCGCGAAGAGCGCGGGGCCGGACGGTTGCCGCGCAGTGCAGGTCAAGTCAGCCGCATCAATGAGGAAGGCCCCTCACCTGCGTCTCCGCTGGTGAGGGGCCTTCGATCTGTGCGCCCGGAGGGATTCGAACCCCCAACCTTCTGATCCGTAGTCAGATGCTCTATCCGTTGAGCTACGGGCGCGTGACCACGTTGGGCCGCGCACGAGAATACATGGTCGACGGCCTCGATTCCCAATCGGTACTCCCGGGGCCGTCTGGAGCGGGCCGCTACCAGCCGTGGCGGGCCGCGTAGACGTTGAGGGTGCAGTACGCGGAGGGGCAGGCCACGCGCGGCCGCTCGGCCCCGTCAGGCCCGGGATCACGCGGGAGGACGGGCACAGGGGGCGGCACCTCTCCCCGCACACGCGCGGTCAGCTGCGGCAGCGCGACGTCGCGCACGAGGGTGATCAGCTCGTCGGCCACCGGGTCCGCGTCGTCGGGCCCCTGGACCAGGAACCAGTGGTCGTGCGGGGGCTCTGCGAGGAAGCCCAGTCGCTCGTGCCACGCGCTCGGCACGACGAGCCGGCTCGCGGTCGGGCGTTCGGGGAGCCACGCCGCCGCCGCCCGGGCCGCCTGCCACGCCTGCCCGCCCTCGTGGAAGGCGACCTCGACGGTGAACACCGACTCGCCGGGCACCATGGCCTGGGAGCGGACCACGGACAGTAGCGCGTGGTGCCCGCCGTCGTCGACGAGCCGGAAGTGCTGGCCCGACCCGCGGAGTCCCAGCTCGCGCAGGGCCGGTGCGACGCGCGTCCGGAGCAGTTGCGTGGTGACGTCACTCGCGCTCACGGGCGGAGTCTGGCACGGCACGGCCCCGAGCAGCACGAGACCCCGCCCAGGGCGTGCCCGGTGCGGGGTTCGGATCACTCGTTCGGAGGCGCCTTGCGACCCTCTGACCAGCGGAGACGGTGGGATTTGAACCCACGGAAGGGTTACCCCTTCACGACCTTAGCAGGGTCGCGCACTAGACCTGGCTATGCGACGTCTCCAGTGCACCGCAGAGCGATGCAGTGCGGGCCAGGTTACCTGGCGGGCCTACCGACGAGCAAAAGGCCGGGCGCGCCGTAGGCCGTGACCCGCGTCAGCGCTCGTACGCCCAGGTGCGGTCGGTGAGCATCCGGGCCACCGCTAGGCCGATCGCGATCGAGATCACGACGAAGATCGCCTGGATCCCCGAGGTGACTGCGACCTCGGCGTCGCCGTTGTTGAGCCCGACGACGGCCCGGTAGACAGCCGCCCCAGGGACCATGATCACCACGGCGGGTACCGACACGGTGATGCGTGGCACGGACAGGCGCGGCGCGACCCACGCGGCCATGAGCCCGACGACGAGCGTCGCGATCATCGTCGCCGCCTGCATCGCGACGCCGAGGCCCGCGAGCTCGAGGCGCAGCACGTTCGCGACCATGCCGATCGCCGCGGCCCCCAGGGCCATGCGGAACGGCGAGTTGAACATCAGGGCGAACCCGAGGACGCCGAGGGCGCTCGCCACGAGGCGCAGGGTGACCAGCAGCGCGTGCGGGATGTCTGCCGCGGGCGCAGGGTCCGCGCTCAGGCCCGTCACCCAGGAGACGGCCCACACGGCGATCGCCGCCGAGATGAGGATGATCATCGCGTAGACGGTCCGGGCGACGCCCGCGGAGAAGTCGAGCTTGGCGAGGTCCAGGGCACCCGTGACGAGCGCGAACCCGGGCACCAGGAACAGGACGGCCGAGATGTACCCGGCCTCGTGGCTCGCCCCCGCACCACCCGCGAGCGCGTCGAGCGCGAGGACGAAACCCAGGTAGGCGAGGCACGCGACGGCGGCAGCGATCATCGTCACGCCGAACTGGTTGAACTTGCGGTGCAGGAAGAAGCGCCTGACGTACTGGCCCAGGCCCGCGGCGATGAACACGCCCACGACCTCGATCACGCCGCCGTTGTTGAGGAATGCGAACGCGCCGCACGCGACGGCCGCGAAGAGCGCGTTGGCCAGCGCCGGGTAGAGCGGCGGCAGGGCCTCGATGCGGTCGAGCTCGCGGTTGACCTCGTCGACCGTTGCGCCAGGCTGGAGACCGTTCGCGACGGCGGTGAGCTCGCCCAGGCGGTGCGCGTTGACCCCGATGGACCGCACCTCGGCGACCTCGGTCCGGAAGATCGCGCCGCGGTGGGACGTTGCGGTGATCTCCGTGAGCGTCACGTGCGCCTCGTGCCGGTCCAGGCCGAACGCGCGCGCCACCTGCTGCATCGCCGTCTTGACGCGGTAGCTGCCGGTGCCGGACGAGAGCATCGCCTTGCCCATGCGGAGCACCGCGCCGGACTGGCGGATGAGCTCGACGGGCTCGAGCGCGTCCTCCTCGTGCGTGGTCGACATGGGAACCATGATGGCGGGCCCGGCCCGCCGGGACGTGGGACGTTCCACGGTTCGGCGCGCACGACGACGCAGGCCGCGGGTCGCGTGGGGGACGCGACCCGCGGCCTGCGGGTCTTCACCGGGTGACTGACACCCGGCCGGGTGGTGAGGCGGTCAGTCCTGCGGACCGAGGTCGTCGAGCGTGACCGACCCGTCCGAGCCGCCCATCTGACCGATCGGTCGGCGCCGGATCCGCACGCCGATCATCACGCCGCCGGCTGCGAGCAGCGCGAGCATCGTGACCAGGACGGTCGCGATGTCCGCCGACCCCGTCCACGGCAGCCGCGCGGCCAGGCCTGCGCCCGACCCGCCTCCCGCCGTCGCGGGCCCGCCGGCCGCCGCACCCACGGTCACCGAGACACCCATCGAGATGCCCGACCGGTCGCCGGTGACGACCACCGTGTGCTCCCCCGCCGGGGTGTCGGCCGGGATGGTGACGTCGAGGACGAACGCCCCCGAGGCGTCGACCCGGGCGCTCCCGAGGGTCACGGGCTCCGAGTGGAGCACCGCGGTGACGGTCTCGCCCGGCATGAACCCGCTGCCCGTGAGGTGCAGCGCCCCGCCGGCCGTGACCTTGGCCGAGGACACCCGGACCACGGGGTCGGAGCCCTGCGCGGCACGGACCACCACGACGACCGGTGCCGACGTCGACGGCTGGTGCGCCGTGAGGTCGGACGGGCTGAACTCCGCCGTGTAGCTGTGCTCACCGGCCGGCCCGCCGGGGAACGAGGCTGTGAAGGACCCCGAGCCACCCGTCGCCGGCGCGGTCGCGACGACCCGGCCACCGTCGAGGAACCGCACCTCGCCGGTCGCTGCCGCGGGCGAGAGCCGTGCGGTCAGCGTGACCATCTGCCCGACGACGACGCTGCCCGAGCTCGCGGTGAGCGTGAGCGTGGTCGCCGCGGGGCCGGTCACCGGGGCCTGGACGCGCACCGTGGTGCTCGCCGGGGTCGCGGACACCGCGCCGAGCGCCGACAGCGGGTACGTCCCGCTCGCCGAACCCGCGGGCACGGTGACCTGGGCGGACACCTCACCCTGCGCGGACGCCACGGCGCTGACCTGGACCTGCGGGGTCGACGCGAGCGTGAAGACCACGGTCTCCCCGGCCGCGAAGCCCTGCCCGGTCACCGTGACGTCAGCCCCGGGTGCGACGGCGTCGCCGCTGACCGCGATGGTGGGCGTGTAGACCGCGGGCGGCGTCTGGACCACGATCTGGAGCTGCGTCGTCGCGGACGTCGCTCCGTCGTCCACGGTCACGGTCACGGTGTACGTGCCGACGGCCGTGTACGTGTGGTGCCCGCGAACAGCGCCGGAGGTCAGGGTGACCTCGTCGACGACCGTCCCGTCGCCCCAGCTCACGACGGCTGTCGCGGAGTCGAGCCCGATGCCGCCCGTCGCGACCGCGAGCTCGGCGTCGAACGCCGTGCCCACGACCTGGGTGCCCACCGCGGACGCGGTGACGGCGAGCGGGCTGCTGCCCGTCCGGGTGCCGTCCGACGCGATCGCGAACAGGTGCATGCGCCCGTCACGCAGCGCCCCGGCCTCGACCGGGAGCGTCAGGCTCACGGCCTGCTTGGTGACGCCGTCGCCGTCCTTGGGCAGGTCGAACGGCGCCGTCGCGTAGACGGCGGTGTTCTTGATGCTGCCCTCCGCGCCAACTCCCGAGAGGCGGCCGGCCGAGAGGCCGACGACCACGTTGCCGTACGAGGGGTTCCCGGACGCACCGACCCAGTCGCCGAACTGCAGCGGGACCGTCCCGGTGGAGCCGTCGGCGTAGGTGAGCGTGCCGGTCAGGTCCTTGCCCGACTCGGTGCCCGTGCCGATGAACGCGATCTGCTCGGCACCCGTGCCGAGGTCGAGCCGGATCACCTGACCGGCACCCGTGGCGTTGTCCGGGTCGCCGGGGGCGACGTCGGGCAGCGTGTAGGTGAGGTCCGTACCGGGGATGGTGGCCGTGGCGCCCTGGACGAACCCGGTGGCCGCGAGCTTGGCCCGGTCGTAGCCGTACCCCTGACCGTCGCAGCTCGCCGGGGTCGTGCCCAGGTCGCCGATGCAGGTGTTGTCGAACGCGCCCACGAGGGTCGCGTCACGGGTCACCCGGATGGTGATCGTCGCCGTGCGGACGGCCGGCTGGCCGACCTCGGACGCCGTCACGAGCGCGTCGTACGTGCCGGGCCGCGTGAAGACGTGCGGTGCGGTGACCGCCCACCCGCCGAGCCCGTTGGGCGCAAGCGTCGCCGGCTGCGGGCCGTCGCCGTCCCGGAAGTCGACGGTCACGGCGTAGTCGGTCGCGGCCGCCCCGCCCCCGACGACTGTCGCGAGCGTCGTGTCGAGCTCGACGTCGACCTTGGTGTCGATCGGACCCGTGGCCGCGGTGAGCGACAGGTCGCTCGCCGCCGCAGCCGTCGCGAAGAGCTCGACCTCCGCGAGGTCGAGTGCGGCCCCCTGCGCGGCCGAGAGGCTCAGCCGGTAGCTGGTGTACGCCTTCGGCTGGGCCGAGATCGCGAACGGACGCGTCTGGGTGCTCCACCGGAACGCCTCGGACGTGCGGGTGTCGACCGGCGCCCACGCCTGCCCGTCGAGGGATCCCTCGAGCGTCCAGGCCGCGGGCGCCGTGCCGGTGCCACCGGCGTTGGTCAGCGTGTACTGGTCGACGACCACGGGTCCGCTCGCAGACGTCCACACGAGCTCGGTGGTGCCGTCGGCCACGTGGACCGTCGAGCGCGAGTTGTCGTCGCTCAGCGCGCCGACGGCGGTGCCGTCGGTCGCCGTGAGCGTGCCGTAGCCGGCCTTGGTCGCGTCGACGAGGGTCTGCGGGACGTCGAGCTGCTCGCCCAGGTCCTTGTCGCCCCACGTCGAGGGCGTGTCGCTCATCGAGAAGGCGAGCGTGCCGCCGTCGCGCAGCAGGTCGCCGTCGACGAGGGTGTCCGTCACGGGCGTCCCGTCGATGCTCACGCCGTCGACGTACACCTTGCCGGACGAGGCCCCCGGGGCGGTGACGAGCAGGTCGCCGCTGGGCAGGTGGACCGTCGCCTTGTCGAAGACGGGCGAGCCGATCGTGTAGTCGCCGGAGCCGACCTCGAGCGGGTACAGGCCCAGGGCCGAGAACACGTACCAGGACGACATCTCGCCGTTGTCCTCGTCGCCGAGGTACCCCTGGCCGATGTCGCTGCCCGCGAAGAGGCGCTGGGTGATCTCACGGACCAGCTCCTGCGTCTTCGAGGCGTCGCCCGCCGCCGCGTACACGTACGGGATGTGGTGGGCGACCTGGTTGCTCATGCCGAGCATCCCGAGCCGGACGTCACGAGCCTCGTACGCCTCGTGGATGCCCGAGTGGCTCGCCGTCTCCGGCGTCGCGAAGAACTTGTCGAGGTCGGCGAGCAGCCCCGAGCGTCCGCCGTAGAGCGCGGCCAGCCCGTCGACGTCGTAGGGGGCGTGGAAGCCGAAGGTCCAGCCGCTCGCCTCCGTGTACGCGCCGCCCCACGCGGTCTTGTCGAAGCTCGCGTCACCGTTGAAGGTGCCGTCCGCGTTGCGGGACGTGAAGATCTGCGCCTCGGAGTTGAACATGTTGACGTAGTTCTTAGACCGGGCCTGGAAGTACCTGGCCTCCTCCTCGAGCTGCGCCACGCGGTCCGCGGGCGTCGCCGGGTCGACCGCGAGCGCGGCCGCCATCTCGCCGATGCCGAAGTCGTTGATGAACCCCTCGAGGCCCCACGAGGCGCTCTGGTGGGTGCTCTCCTGCGTGTAGCCGAGGAAGATCGACGTGTCGAGGCCCTTGCGCCCGACGGCCTCGGACGTGGGCAGCACCGTCGCGTTCTTCAGGGCTGCGTCGTACGCGTCGAGCGCGACGTCGGTGCTCAGCGCACCCGCGAGGTAGGCCTCGGCGAACGACGCGTCCGAGCTGGTCCCGGTCATGAGGTCCGCGTAGCCCGGGGAGGACCAGCGCGCGACCCAGCCGCCGTCGCGGTACTGCTGCACGAACCCGTCGACGAGCTCCTGCGCGACGTCCGGGTACAGCAGCGAGTAGAGCGGCCACACGGTGCGGTACGTGTCCCAGAACCCGTTGTTGACGTAGACCTTGCCGGCCACGACCTTCGCGTTCGTCGTCGTCGCGGTCGCCGCACCCGTCTTGGGCGCGACGGGGCTCGCGTACCGGTAGTCCGGGTCCGCGGCCGTGCCCGTGTTCTCGAACTGCGAGTTCGGGTAGAGGTTCAGGCGGTACAGGTTCGAGTACAGCGTGGTGCGCTCGACGTCGGTCGCACCCTCGACCTCGATGACGCCCAGGCGGTCGTTCCACGCGTCCTGCGCGGCCTGCTGCACGTCGTCGAACGTCCGGCCGGTCGCCTCGAGGTCGAGGTTCGCCTTCGCCTGGTCCAGCGAGATGAACGACGTCGCGATGCGCAGCTCGACGTCCTTGTCGCTCGACACGTCGAACGCGGCGAACCGCGCCGAGGCGGCCCGGTCGCCCGTGGCCGCGCCGGTCGTCGTCGGACGGGCGTCGAACACGCCGTAGACGAACATGCGGCTGCGGCCCGCGGACAGCCCGCTGCCGTTGTCGACCCAGCCCGTCAGGACGCCCTCGGCGTCGACGGCCAGGCCGGAGTCCCCGGCGACCTCGTCGACGAGCACGGACCCGACGGTCGCGGCCGTCGGGAACTCGAACCGGTAGACGCCCGCGTGGTCCGTCGGCGTGACCGCGGTGGTGATCCCGTTCTCGAACGCGACCTCGTACAGGTCCGGCCGCGCCGTCTCGTTCGCGTGCGTGAACGCCAGCTCACGGTCCGTCAGCGTGGACGTGGGGGTCGCCGAGAGGGACGGCAGCACGGCCAGCTGGTTGCGGTCGCCCATCCACGGGCTCGGCTCGTGCGAGATGCCGATGCCCTCGAGCTCGGGGAGGTTCTGGCTGCTGTTCTGCCGGCTGTACTCGTACAGCGTCCCCTCGGACCCACCGTTGGTCATGGGGACGAAGAAGTTGAAGCCGTTCGGCACGGCCGTCGCGGGGATGTTGTTGCCCCGGGAGTAGGAGGTCGAGGAGTTGGTCCCGCGCCGCGTGTCGACGTGGCTCACCAGGCCGGCGGCCGTGTCACGGACCGGCGCGGCGTCGATGCGCACGTCGTCGACCCACCCGGAGAACGCGGTGGACCCGCTGCCGTCGGGGTTGGAGTAGGACAGGAGCACCTGGTCCACGGTCCGGTCCGCGAGGCCCGGGAGGCCGCCGACGTCGACCGTCACGGAGTTCCACTGGTTCGGGACGAGGACGTCCGACTCGCCCTGCGCCCGCGCCGTGGCGCCGTAGCCGTAGGCGTCGGTCGGGTCGTGCGCGGACAGCAGGCTCCCGTCGTCGAGCAGCAGGTCGACCGCGACGTACGTCGCCGGGTAGCTGAGGTCGCTGTCGAGGACGGGGAAGACCGTGTAGGAGAGCTGGGTGTCCGCCGCGACGTCCACGTCGACGTCGAACAGCGCGTTGGTCGCCGTCGCCTCACCGGCCGCGAGGTGCGCGCCCGCGTACTGCAGCGCCTTGCTCCCTGTGAAGCCCATGCCGGTCTTCGCGGTGGGCGAGCTGATGGGGCCGTTGCCGACGGCAGTCACGATCGGCGCCAGCGGGACCTGCCCGTCCGACTCCCCGAGGAGCTCCCAGTCGGCGAGCTGGATGATGTTGCCGCTGCCGTTGTTGGCGCTGATGTTGAGCCGGTAGTGGGCGTACGCGGCGGGCGTGCCGGGCACGGTGTACGTCTTGGTGACGCCACGGTTCTCGACGGTGCCGGCCTTCCACGCCTGGTCCGTCCGGGTGTCCAGCACGGTCCAGGTCAGGCCGTCGTCGGAGCCCTCGAGCGTGAAGTTCTTGGGGTCCCGCGACGGGTCGTCGTTCGCGGACGTCAGCGTGTACGTCTGCACGGCGACGGGTGCGTCGAGCGAGTACTGCGCCCAGCCTGTCGTCGCGAACACGAGCCACTTGGTGGACTTGTTGCCGTCGGTGAGGAACGTGACGACCTCACCGGGCGCGTTCTGGCCCGACGCCGTGACGCCGGTGAGCTGCGGCAGCAGGCTCCCCGGGGTGTACCGCTTGCCGACCACGTTGACCGGGGCGGTGAACGAGGTGCTGGCCGCGGGCTGGTCCTGGCCGCTCTCGAACGAGGACGTGAACGAGGCGACGGGCGCGGCCGAGGCCGGCGTCGCGGTGAGCATCGTGGCGACGGTCGCGGCGGCCGCGAGGGCCGCGGTCGCCCCGCGACGCGCATGACGTGCGCGCCGCGGTGGCTGGGACAGAGCTGACATCGGGGTCCTCTCGTGGGGTGCTGCCGGGGGCGTGGTGCGCAGGCGCCGACGCTGACGGGCCTGGTCGTGCTGCGGTGCAGGGGGTCGAGCGGTCCGGTGCGCCCAGCGGGGCGGGGCTCAGCGGGTCGGGTTCAGCAGGTGGGGCTCAGCGGGTCGGGCTCAGCGGGCGGGCTCAGCCGTGGGGGTGCGGGGGCGTGCGGTGGCCCGCTCGGGGGTACTGCCGTCCGCGTCCTCGCAGACTCACGTGGTCATCTCCTCGTCGAGACCCATAACGGCACGGATGCCGCATGACAGCGTTGTCATCGCGTGACTCTAGCAGGTCCTGACGGGGCGTAAAGGGCATACGCCCCAAGGCCCGGACGGCCCCGCCATCGGCCACAATCGGTCCATGAACCCGCGCGCGGACGGCCCCGCACCCGCTCCTCGCAGGACCACGCTCGTGCAGGTCGCGCAGCTCGCCGGGGTGAGCCTCAAGACGGCGTCGCGCGCGCTCGGCGGTGAGCCGCACATCCGCCCAGCGACGCGCGACCAGGTCCTCGCGGCCGCACGCGAGCTCGGCTACCGGCGCAACACCGCGGCGAGCCTCCTCGCCCGCGGGCACCACTCCGACTCCTTCGGGCTCATCACGGGCGACCTGACCAACCCGTTCTACAGCGCCCTCGCGCAGGGCCTCGAGGACGAGATCCGCACCGAGGGGCTGCACCTGACGGTCGCCAACTCACGCGAGTCGCCCGAGCTCGAGCGCTCCGTCGCGCAGAGCCTCGCCGACTGGCAGACCAAGGCCGTCGTCGTCGCCTCCGCCATGCCGGACCACAGCAGCTACGCCGCGCTCCAGGAGCACGGCATCCCCGTGGTCTTCGTCGACCGCGCCGCCCAGCAGATCGAGGCCGACTCCGTCGTGTTCGACAACGCGGGCGGCGGCGAGACCGCGGCCCGGCACCTGCTCGCCGGCGGGCACCGGCGGATCGCCTTCATCGGCGACTACACGTGGCTGCCCACCTACCAGGAGCGGCTCGCCGGGATGGCGGGCGCCATGGACGCCGCAGGGATCGAGGGCTGGCGACGCTGGGTGCGCGCCGGCGCCCACGACGTGCCGTCCGCGCGCGCCGCGACCGCCGAGCTGCTCGACGGTGACGACCCGCCGACCGCGTTCTTCGCGGGCAACAACCGGGCCGCGCTCGGGGTCATCGAGGAGCTCGTCGGCCGGTCGGTGGACGGCGGGGCGCCGGCCGTCGTCGGGTTCGACGACTTCGAGGGCGCGCGCGCGCTCGGCGTCACCGTCATCGCGAACGACCCCCAGGAGATGGGCCGACGCGCGGGACGCCTCGCCCTCGACCGGCTCGCCGACCGGGACCTGCCCGTCCAGACGGTCACCCTGCCGACGACGCTCGTGACCCGGGGCTCGGGCGAACGCCCGCCACCGCGCGACTGATCGCCGGGCGGCGCCGCGACCGGCGCCGGACGGCGTCGGACTGCCTCCGCACGCCGGTCCGGCCTGCGACCGCGGGGCTTGGACGCTCCTACGCGCGCAGCGCCACCGATGTCGCGGTCACCGGCACCGGGAGCTCGCTGCCACCGGTGAGGTACGCGTCGACGGCCGCCGCGGCCGCGCGCCCCTCGGCGATGGCCCAGACGATGAGCGACTGCCCGCGGCCCGCGTCGCCGGCGACGAAGACGCCCGGCACGCCCGTGGCGAACTCCTCGTCGCGCACCACCGTGCCGCGACCCGTGAGCGACACCCCGAGCTGGTCGAGGAGCTGCCCCTGCTCCGGGCCCGTGAAGCCCATCGCGAGCAGCACGAGCTGGGCGGGCAGCTCCCGCTCGGTCCCCGGGATCGGCGTCGGGCGGCCGTCGACGAGCTCGATGTCGACGAGGCTGAGCGCCCGGACGGCGCCGTCGTCGTCGCCCTTGAGCTCCTGGGTGCTGACCGCGTAGACGCGCTCGCCGCCCTCCTCGTGGGCGCTCGCGACGCGGTACAGGATCGGGTACGTCGGCCACGGCTGGTCGTCCGGGCGCTCCTGCGGGGGACGCGGGAGGATCTCGAGCTGCGTGATCGAGCGGGCACCCTGGCGCACGGCCGTGCCCACGCAGTCCGCGCCCGTGTCACCGCCGCCGATGACGACGACGTCCTTGCCCGTCGCGAGCACCTGGCCCTCGACGGTGTCGCCCACCGCGACCCGGTTCGCGGGCGGCAGGTACTCCATGGCCTGCAGGATCCCGGTGAGCTCACGCCCGGGCACGGGGAGGTCGCGCGGCGTCGTCGAGCCCACGGCCAGCAGGATCGCGTCGTAGCGCTCGCGCAGCTCCTGGCCCGTCACGTCGCGGCCCACGTCGACGCCCGCGCGGAACCGGGTGCCCTCGGCCTCCATCTGCTCCAGCCGACGGTCGATGAACTGCTTCTCCATCTTGAACTCGGGGATCCCGTACCGCAGCAGGCCGCCCACCCGGTCGGCACGCTCGTACACCGCGACCGTGTGCCCCGCGCGCGTGAGCTGCTGCGCCGCCGCGAGGCCCGCAGGCCCGGAGCCGACGACGGCGACCGTCTTGCCCGTGAGCCACTCGGGCACCTGCGGGACGACGAGGCCGCGGTCGAACGCCTCCTCGACGATCGACACCTCGATGTTCTTGATCGTGATCGGCGGCTGGTTGATGCCCAGCACGCACGACGTCTCGCAGGGCGCCGGGCACAGCCGGCCCGTGAACTCGGGGAAGTTGTTCGTCGCGTGGAGCCGGTCCGACGCCTCGGCCCACTGCTCGCGCCAGACGAGCGTGTTCCAGTCCGGCACCAGGTTGCCGAGCGGGCAGCCCTGGTGGCAGAAGGGGATGCCGCAGTCCATGCAACGGCTGGCCTGACGGCCCAGGACCGCGAGGTCCTCGGGGTTGCCGGCGCGGTGCTCGTGCACCTCACGCCAGTCCAGGATGCGCACCGGCACGGGACGGTTGCTCGGGAGCTCGCGCTCGCGCGTCTTCAGGAATCCTCGCGGGTCGGCCACGGGGGCACCTCCAGGGGCGGGCCCGGCAGCGGGCGCGTCGGAACGGGGTCCACCCCGGCCGGCACCGGTTCGCGGCGGGCAGGGCACGGACGACGCCGTGGCGGACCGCGCCGGGGTCAGCGCCGGGCACGCACACGTACCGTCGGAGCGTACGTGGCGCCGAGGGGTGCCCGTGGCCCGAACGTCCCTTCGTGGACAGGCTGGAGGCGGTGGCGTGGCGATCCACGAGGGGGACCTGGTCACCGTGCGCGGACACCCCGGCGTCTGGCGCGTGCTCCGGGTGCGCCGGGGGACGGCACGCCTGGGGGCCGTCGCCGGCACGGACGGCGTCACGGGGACGACCGTCGCGGTCGGGCTGCTCGAGCCGTGGGACCAGGAGGACTGAGGGGCGGACGCGCGCACTGGCCGTGCGGTGCGCGGGCCGGGCGGTGCGTGGGCCGGGCAGGCCAAGGGGGCCGGGCAGGCCGAGGGGGCCGGGCAGGCCGAGGGGGCCGGACGTCGCCGTCCGACCCCCTCGGGCAGTGCTGCGCCTCACTCGGCGCCCGTCACTCCAGGCCGCGCCCGATCGCGCGGATCAGCTCGCCGTCGGGGGTGTCACCGGACAGCTCCCAGAAGAACGCGCCGGCCAGCCCCTGGTCCTGGGCGTAGGACATCTTGCCCGCGATCGTCTGCGGGGTGTCGTAGCTCCACCACTGCCCACCGCAGTAGGCGTAGGCCGTGCCGCCGACCGTGCCGGTCGCCGGGCAGCGGGCCTTGAGGACCTCGTAGTCCTCGATGCCCTGCTCGTACGTGCCCGGTGCCGGTCCCGACGCCGTGCCGCCCGGCGCCGCCTGCGTGACACCGTTCCAGCCGCGGCCATAGAAGCCGATGCCGAGGAGCAGCTTGCTCGACGGGACGCCCAGGCTGCGGAGCTTCGCGATCGCCGTCGACGAGTCGAAGCCCTGCGTCGGGATGCCCGGGTAGGACGTCAGCGCCGAGTGGGGCGCCGTCGGGCCGTTGGGCGCAAAGGCACCGAAGAAGTCGTACGTCATCGGCATGTAGAAGTCGACGTACTGCGCCGCACCGGCGTAGTTGGCCGCCTCGATCTTGCCGCCGCTGGTGCCGTCGGCCGTGATGGCCGCCGTGACGAGCGCGTCCTGGCCGAACTCGCTGCGCAGCGCGCTCATCAGGTTCGGGAACGCCTCGCGACCGCTCGCGTCGCACGACAGGCCGCACGCGTTCGGGTACTCCCAGTCGATGTCGATGCCGTCGAAGACGTCGGCCCAGCGCGGGTCCTCGACCAGGTCGTGGCACGACTTGGCGAAGGCCGCCGGGTTCTGCGCGGCCTGCGTGAAGCCACCCGACCAGGTCCAGCCGCCGAACGACCAGATCACCTTGAGGTCGGGGTGCAGCGCCTTGAGCTCGCGCAGCTGGTTGAAGTTGCCGCGCAGCGGCTGGTCCCACGTGTCGGCGACGCCGTCGACGCTCTGTGCCGCGGTGAACGCCTTGTCGTAGTCCGCGTACGAGTCGCCGATGGCGCACTGGCCGTTCCGGACGTCGCCGAACGCGTACATGATGTGCGTCAGCTCGTCTGCCGAGCCCGAGGTCTCGATGTCCTTGACCTGGTAGTTGCGGGCGTAGGTGCCCCACTGGGCGAAGTAGCCGATCACGTACTCACCGGGCTCCGACGGGTCCGGGTCGGGATCCGGGTCAGGGTCGGGGTCCGGATCCGGGTCCGGGTCGGGGTCCGGGTCGACGGCGCACGCACCGACGTCGGCCCACACGCCCGAGCCGCCCGCGCTGGGCGCCTCGCCCTGCGTCCACCAGCGCGCCTGCCACTCGCGCCCCTGGTAGGAGACGCGGGCCCCACCGGTGTAGACGGCCGACGCCGCCCACGCGACCGCGGTGCACTCGCCCGGCTGCGGGTCCGGGTCGGGACTGGTCGAGCACGAGCCGAGGTCGGCCCAGACGCCCGAGCCGCCCGTGCTCGGCTCCTCGCCCTGGGTCCACCACCGCGCGTTCCACAGGTGGTCACCGTGGGTCACCTGGGTGCCGCCCGTGTACACCGCGCCCGCGGACCACGCGGGCGCCGAGCACGTGACGGCGGCGGCGACGGGTGGCCCTGCCGGGGCTGGGGCGCCGGTGGCGCTGGTGGCCGAGACGACCATCAACGCTCCGAGCGCTGCGGCCGCGACGGCCGCACGCAATCGCTTCATCTGGGTTTCTCCTCCTCGTCGGACGGAACGCCGTGCGGCTCGCACCCACGCCTCGCCCCCTGGGGCGGACCGGCACCGTCACCGCGCGACGCGCGTCACGATAGGGAGCGCGGGGTGCCCCTGTACCTGAGGGATCCCTCGTAGCGCCGGCCCCGGAGGGCGCCTCGCGTGCGGCGGCACGGCATCGACCTACGGGGAACCTCCTAGGTCCGCTGGTCCTCCCGCCGTGCCCCATACCCGGCGCGCGACCTCGGCCGCCGAAGGGTGAGGAGCGTCGACATGGCGCCACCGCGGCTCGCAAGATCCCCGCCCGTGCCCGTGTCGTGGTCCAGGATGGTCGTGATCCCCGGCGACGACCGGGTAAAACTCGGTGGACGAGACAGGGGAGCATGTCGTGCTCGGTGTGGTGAACGACGCCGGTCAGGGCGCCGTGGTGCTGGGGTTTCCGTGGTGGCTCCAGGTCACCCACTTCGTGAACTTCCTGTTCCTCGGCCTGCTGATCCGGTCAGGGTGGGAGGTGCTCGCGTCGCACCCGCGCCTGTACTGGCGTAACGACTGCGGCCCGGGCACGGAGTGGCTCAAGTTCACCAGGGACGAGGTGCCCAGCGAGATCGGGGCCTTCACGGCTCGCGACGACCAACGCAGCCTGCACCCGATGGTCTCCCTGCCGGGTCGCGGGAAGATCGGCATCGGGCGGGCGTGGCACGGGCTCGTCACTGGCCTGTGGATCCTCAACGGCCTGGTCTACGTCGTGCTGCTCTTCGCCACCGGCCAGTGGCGGCGCATCGTGCCGACGTCGTGGGATGTCTTCGGGCAGGCGTGGGAGTCGGCGAAGATCTACGCGACGTTCGCCGTGCCCTCCCTCGAGCACTTCAACCCATACGACGGGCTGCAGAAGCTCGGCTACTTCGCCGTGATCTTCATCCTCGCGCCGCTCATGATCGCCACGGGCGCGGCCATGTCACCCGCGATCGCGGGCCGGTTCCCCTGGTACCCGCGGCTCTTCGGCGGACGGCAGGCCGCCCGGTCGATCCACTTCCTCGGCATGGCCGCGTTCCTCGGGTTCACGCTCATGCACGTGACGCTCGTCCTCCTCGTGCATCCCGAGCACAACCTCGTGCACATGATGATGGGTGAGACGGAGTTCCGCCGGGCCCTGGTCGCCCAGGCGATCATCCGCGTGATCCTCGGGGTGACGGTCGTCGTCATGCTGTGGATCCTCGCGTCCTACTGGTCCCTCGCTGACCTGCGCCGGTCCCAGCGGCTGCTCTACCGTCTCCAGCGGCCGTTCAAGCGGCTGCTCCCGCGGGCGACCCGGCAGCGGACCGCCTACACCGAGGCGGACATCTCGCCCTTCCACTGGGTCAACACCCGCCCGCCGGACGCGAACCAGTCCCCGGACTGGCTCGCTCTGCGCGAGCGCGGGTTCGCCGACTATCGCCTGGAGGTGGGTGGCCTCGTCGCCGCTCCCGCGACGTTCTCGGTCGAGGAGCTCAAGGCTCTCGCCGAGCAGGACCAGATCACCCTGCACACGTGCATGCAGGGGTGGACGGGCATCGCGAAGTGGTCCGGCATCCCCCTCCGGGCACTCCTCGCTCAGGTGGAGCCGTTGGCGGGCGCCGAGTTCGTGATGATCGAGTCCTTCGGCACGGCGCAGCACATGGCGGACGGGCGGCCCGTCGAGCCCTACTACACGGTCCTGCCCAAGGCGGTCGCGATGGAGGACGAGACCATCCTGGCGTGGGGCATGAACGGCGCGCCCCTGCCCGAGATGTACGGGGCGCCCCTGCGCCTGCGCGTCGAGTCCATGCACGGCTACAAGATGGTCAAGTGGGTCCGGTCGGTCTCGTGGATCCGCGACTACGCCGACGTCGGCGACGGCATGGGCGGGACGCGCGAGGACTCGGGGTACCAGGACATCGACGCCCGGATCTGACTGCGGGTGACCGCTGTCGGAGGCGATGTGGGTCTCCTCTTGTCAGACGACGCGCTCTGACCTCAGCACCAGGAGCGCGAGCTCGGTGCGGGACGCGACACCGAGCTTGCGGAAGATGCTCGTGAGGTGGACCTCCACCGTGCGCTCCGAGAGACCGAGGTGACGCGCCGCGAGCCGGTTCGACGTGCCGTCGGCGACGACGAGCGCGACCTCCGCCTCCCGCTCGGTCAGCGCATCGGCCCAGGTCGACTCGGCCTCGGCCGGAGCACGTCGGGCGCGCGCCGACACCGGCGCTCCTGCCACGCGCAGCGCACCCGGATGGGGCTGTGCACGCTCCCGGAGCCGCCGGGCGAGCCGTGCGACCGCACCGGCACCGGCCCCGTCGAGGAGGCCCTCGGCGGCGCGCAGGTGCTCGATCCCCTCCTCGTCGCGCCCTGCGCGCGCGAACGCCCGCCCGACGACGAGCCGCGTGAGTCCCTGCTCGATCGGGCTGCCGGAAGGCTCGGCGGCGACCCGTTCCTCGGTGACGGCGGCGAGGTTGCCCTTGGCGACGGCGAGCCTGCCAGCGGCGCCCGGCGCGAGTGCCGCAGCGAGGTCCTCGGCGCACGGGACCTGCATGCCGGCGGTGGCCACGGGTGCCACGTGCGGCGCCGGAGTGCCCGCGGACGAGGCACCGCGCGTCGGCGACGTCGTCGGCGCCACCGGACGGCGAGCGGAGCGGTGGAGCGGTGAGCCGGCAAGAAGCCGGACCTCCGCAGGGCGGAGCGTCGGGAGCGGAAGGGCACCCGGGCACGTCCGCTGCGCGCACAGGTCGAGCAGGGCTGCCGCTGCTGGCGCCTCGCCCTCGAGCAGCAGCGCGAGTGCCCGGTCCGTCAGGATGCCGGTGCGCACGGCCGGGCTCTGGGGCAGCGGGACGAGGCGTTCGAGTGCCTCGGCGAGGACGCCGCGCTCACCACGTGCAAGCACCGAGGCGCGACCGGCGACGACGCCTGCCGCCCCGTGGAGGCACAGACCGACCGGGAGTCGCAGCGACGCCCGGGTGATCGCCCCGAGCGCGCCGTCGAGGTTCCCGGCCCACATCTCGACGAACGCCTCGACCAGGCGGACGTGCGCCTCGACGAGAGGCGTCATCGCGCGCTCGCGGTCTCCTTGGGCGTCCGGCGCGCACTCGTGCGGCGCCCATGCCCGGTCGCCGGGGAGCGGTGCGAGCTCGGCGAGGACGGAGACGACGGCGCAGCGGGCCGCGTCGAGGTGGCCGTCGGCCGCGAGCGCGACGGCCCGAAGCACCCCGACCATGGCGCCGTGCACCGGGTCGCCGTCGTCCGGGGTCGCCGGCAGGATCGCCGGCAGGCGTCCCTCGAGGACCGCGACCGTGGCATTGGCAAGGGCCCGCGTCCCCGGTGCCACGAGGTCGTGATCCGCGTGGCCCGCCTCGCTGAGCGCCTCGCTGCCCACCGCTCGGCCGTCGGGCGTGCCTGGTGCCATGCCCTCACCCGCCCGGTCCACCTCGCCGCGCGCCGCGTGCAGCACCCGGACGACGAGGCGAGACCAGGGCGACCCGTCCCGGTCGACGATCTCCTGCGCCACCTGGCCGGTCAGGTGGCTCATGGCCACCAGCAGGGCGACGCGCAGGCCGTCCGCCTCGCCGGGCTCGCACGTGCGCAGCGCCTCACGGAGCAGGTCCGCGGCGTCCGACACGTGGCCCGCGTGCAGGGCGGCCCGGCCCGCCACGGCGACCGCGCGCGCCCGGTCGTCGCCCTCGGCGTGGCTCATGGCCTCGTGCGCCACACGCTGCGCCCACACGGCGTCGCCTCTGGCCAGCATCCGCTCGGCGAGTGCGACGAGCGGAGGCGCGACGTCGGGCGCTCCCGCGAGGCAGGCGAGGGCGCGGTGCCACGTGGCGACGTCGCCGTTCCCGTCGTGCGCGTGGACCGCCGCGAGGCTGCGGTGGGCCGCGGTGCGCTCGGCGACGCTGGCGTCGTCGTGCACGACCGAACGGATCCGGGGGTCACGGATGCGGGCGTGCCCCGCGACAAGGTCGAGGTGGTCGACGGCGGGACCCGCCAGGAGCTCGTCGAGGGTCGTCGCCGCCCCGCGCAGCAGCACGTCCGTCCGGTCCACGACGGACACCGCCGCCACGAGGAGAACACGGCGCGCGTCGTCGGGCATCGAGGCGAGGACCGGCGCGACGCGTCGGCGAAGGGCGGGGACGGCCGGCAACGGGTCCGGCAGCAACGCCAGCCCGGCCAGCTGCTCCTCGCTCAGGAGCCGGGCGGTCTCCGTGACGGCGGCGGGGTCGCCGCCGAGCGAGGTGACGAGGAGCTCGGCGACGTGCGGGGCAAGAGGTGGGAGCTGGTGGTCCGCGAGGAGCGACAGCGCCCCGAGGGCGTCCAGGCTCGCGCCTGCACCGTCGTGCATGACCACAGCCCAGACCCCCTCGTCGGCCGTGCCGTACCGGCGGGCGGGCGACCGCGCCCCACCCTTGCACGGTCGACAGTAGCGAGGCCGGAAGGTCCGGTGAAGGGACCCAGTGACACGAGTCAATGATCAGACGACTGCCCTGGGGCACTGACGAGCGCTGGTCGGAACGAGCCCGTTGCGGCGACCATGGCCGCTAGGGTGCGGTGGTCGAGGTCGGGGTCGGCGACGAGGGGGGCTCGTGGCGAGGGTGTCGTCGAGCGCGACCGATCCGATCGCGCTCGGCGCGAGCATCCTCTACGCGACCGGCGCGGGGGTCGCCGTCGCGTGCGTGACAGCGGGCCTGACCACCCGGACCTGGCTGCTCGCGGCAGGTGCGTTCGTGATGCTCGTCGTCTTTGCCGCGCAGGTGCACGGGTGGACGCAGGCTGCGCGGTGCCGCATCACCGTCGACGAAGGTGCCGTGCTGCGGGCGGGTCCGCTCGGGTGGCGCGTCGCGCGCACCGACGTCGAGCACTGGGAGACGGTCGAGGCGCTGGGCCGGACGTACCTGGCGGTGGTGCCGCGTGCACACCCCCCGCGGACCGCGATGTCTCGTGCCCTGCTCGGGTCGTCGATGCCGAAGGGGTCGGTGGTGGGGCCGCTCGCCGCGCGCTCCGTCGAGGCGGTCCGCGAGGCTCTCGTCGTCCCCGGTCGGTGCAGCTAGCCCGCGCCGAGCGCCGGCTCGGCGCTGGTGCACATGTGGAGGGGGTGGTGGCACCGTGAAGCTCCTCGTGATGTCGCCGATCGGGGCGACGCTCGTCGACGGACCGACGCTCGTGGCCGCGGCGGTGGAGCAGTTTGGGGCGAAGGCGCGCGCGCAGCCCTCGCCACCGGGCTGGGAGACCGACGTCAGCATCCATGTGACGCTCGAACGCGACAGCCTCGGGTTGTTCCACTTCGCCGACAACAGACTGGGCAGCTTCGAGTCCGGCAGCCTGCCCCTGCGAGAAGCAGTCGCCTGGTACCGCTCGCTGCTCCCGGCCGACTTCCCCAGACTCATCGCCTGCGACCAGGGGTGGAACGGGCACGTCGACCTCCACCACGGGATCACCGCTCAGGAGATCGCCGACCGCTGGGTCGACCACGCCGTCGAGGGGTGGGACGCGGGCGACCCAGACCTCGGATGACCTCGACCATGCCGACCGGCACGAGTGCTCGCGGCCGGGCCGCGCCTCCGCGCACCGCATCGCTCACGAGCGGAGGGGGCCGGCCGATGAGCACGCCGTGCGCACCCCCGATGTCGTGCCCGCATCGCACGAGGACGTCGACGCCGACGTCGACCCCGACGCCCCGCTCGGCGCGCTCCTGCGGGGCGGCGGGCTCCACTGCGTGTACCAGGCGGTCGTCGACCTCGACACCGGGGCGACCCTCGCCCACGAGGCGTTGCTCCGCGGGCCGGCAGGCACCGCGTGGGCGTCACCGTTGGTCCTGCTCGAGGCCGCGCGGGCGAGCGGCCGGCTGGTCGACGTCGAGCGGGCATCCCTGCGCGGCTCGGTCGCCGACGCGTCGAGGGGTGCGCGGGAACGGCCTACGACCCTGTTCGTCAACGTCGAACCCTCCACGCTGACCGCGCATGTCGACGTGATCCTCGAGGAGGTCGGCCGGCGGGCGCCGAACGTGCAGGTGGTCGTCGAGATCACCGAGCGCGCGCTGGCCAACGACCTCGCGGGCGTCCTCGCCGCGACGGAGCGCCTACGCATGGCCGGGTGCGCGATCGCCCTGGACGACGTCGGCGTCGCGCCCGAGTCCCTCGCTCTGATCCCCCTGCTCAGGCCCGAGGTCGTCAAGCTCGACCTCGGCCTGCTCCGCACGGTCAGCGACGTCGCGACCCTGACCGTCGCCGGCGCGGTGGGCGCCTACGCCGAGGAGTCCGGCGCCGAGGTGGTCGCCGAGGGCGTCGAGACCGCCGCCGACCTGGGGCGGGCGCGGGTGCTCGGTGCCACGCTCGGCCAGGGCTGGTTCTGGGGCCGGGGCGAGCGCGACATCCGACCCACGACGTCCCGTCCCGAGCGGTTCGCGGCGAAGCCTCTCGACACGTCGCCGCACACGAGTCCGTACCTGCTGTGCGAGGCAGCCCGAGGCGTGCGACGTGCGCCGAAGCGTCTGCTCCTGCCGTTGTCCCTGACCCTCGAGACCATGGCGCTGCAGCAGAGGGTCCCGCCCGTCCTGCTCGCCGGGTTCGAGCATGCGCGGTTCTTCACCCCCGCCACCACCCGCCGGTTCACGGAGTACGCCGCCCGGCTACCGTTCGTCGGCGCGCTCGGGGTGGACATGCCGGCGGAGCCGGCGCCCGGGGTGCGGGGCGCGGCGCTGTCGCCACAGGACCCGCTCGCGACGGAGTGGACGGTGGTCGTGCTCGGCGCGCACACCGCGGCCGCCCTCGTCGCGCGCGAGCTCGCCGGGAGCAACCCCGACGGCGACCGCGAGTTCGACTTCGTCGTCACCTACGACCGGGCCCTCGTCGGCGCGGCCGCGCACGCGCTCGTCGCACGCCTCGCCCTGTCGTAGCGGCTTCCCGGCGTCGAACGCTCACGCACCGCCGCCGGGCGTGCGACGGCATGGGCAGCTCGCCGCAGAACGCTGCCGCAGCACGGACCTGCGCAACCCGGAGCACCAGCGCGTCACGTGGAGCGCGCGCCGCCGCGCTCGGTCTCCTGGGTACCGTAGGCGACACCACCTTCATGCTCGGTCTCGAGACACGTCCTACTCGATGGAGTGAGCCGATGAGCAACGACGGCCTCAGGATCCTCGTCGTCCTCGACGCACTGGTGATCGTCGGCTATGCGATCGTCGCCTGGGGCGCGGAGGTGTCGCCGCTCGCGCTCACGATCGCAGTCGTGGCGGCCATGGTCACCCAGATCGCGGTCGTCATCCGACCTGGACGGGCTGCGCCCGCGCCGCCACCACCTCCGGCGGGAGGCACCACCGACGTGGCGTGATGCGCTGAGCGCCGGGTCGACCGCGAGCCACAGCGCGGGGAACGCCATCGCTGAGGTCGGATCGGCCGAGGACGTGCGGGTCGCGCCGTGAACGGGCGGAGGGCAAGGGATTCGAACCCTTGAGTACGGGGTTACCGCACTAACGGTTTTCAAGACCGTCGCTTTCGGCCGCTCAGCCAGCCCTCCCCGCGCCGTCGGGCCTCACGGCCGGCGGCGCGCACCCATTGTGCCAGCGACGCGAGGTCGCCAGGATCAGGCCTCCCACCAGCCGTCCGGCCGGCCCGGCGAGATCACGGCCAGGCCGTAGATGATCGCGACGCGGGCGAGCAGGGGGTCGTACGTGGCGACGCGGCCGACGTCGGGGTGCGCCTCGGCGATGCCCAGGTGGATCGCCGCGAACGGGGACAGGACGGTCGAGGCCATCGCCGCGGACTTCAGGGACTGGTCGAAGAAGCGGACCACCGTGATCTGCTCGGCGATCGCATGCGCCTTCTCGCGGGCCAGGGCGTCCAGCCCGTCCGCCGCACGGCGCAGCTCGGTCAGGCCCAGGGGCGAGGTCACCAGCTCGGCCGAGTGCTCGCTCGACCAGCGCAACCAGGACGCCGACTCGACGCCCGTCATCAACGACCGGCTCAGCGCCGAGCCGTCGGCGTAGGTCAGCATTGCGGTCCGTCCTGCTCTGGCGCCCGTCGGTGTGCTCCGAGCCTAGCCACGAGCCGATCGGGGACCGACCACGACGACGGCGCGGGGCCTGGCCCACGCGCCGTCGTCGGGCGTCATCCGCGCAGCCGCTCCATGGCGAGCTGCACCAGAGCGATGAGCGTCTGCTTCGTGGCGGCACGCGAGCGCGCGTCCGTGTACATGAGCGGGACGTGCGGCGGGACCGACAGCGCCTCACGGACGTCGTCGAGCTGGTGCCGCGCGACGCCGTCGAAGCAGTTGACCGCGACGACGAACGGGATGCCCCGGCTCTCGAAGTAGTCGACCGCCGGGAAGCACTGGTCGAGCCGCTCGGTGTCGACCAGCACGACGGCGCCGATGGCACCGCGGACCAGGTCGTCCCACATGAACAGGAAGCGGTCCTGCCCGGGAGTGCCGAACAGGTACAGCCACAGGGAGCCCGGCAGCGCGATGCGGCCGAAGTCCATGGCGACCGTGGTCGTCGTCTTGCGGTCGGTCACGCCACCGGCGTCGTCGACGCCGACGGAGTGCTCGGTCATCGCCGCTTCGGTGTTGAGCGGCTCGATGTCGGAGATCGAGCCGATGAAGGTCGTCTTGCCGACGGCGAAGCCACCGGCCACGACGATCTTGACGACAGTGGGCGCAACACCCCCGCCGACGGCAGGAGTGCTGCGGTCGGTCACAGCGGTATCAGAGGGCTGAAATGCCATTGAGAACACTCTCCAGCACGCTCAGGGACAGGGCGGGGGACTGGCCGGTGTGGACACTGACCGGCGTTGACGTGTGGACGCGGATGAACCCGGACTCGGACAGGTCCGTGACCAGGACGCGCACCACGCCGAGCGGGAGCCGCAGCAGCGCGGACAGCTCGGCGACGGACACGAACGTGTGGGCGGCGTGCTGCAGGATCGCACGCTTCTCGGGCGGCAGGCCGTGGCTGCTGACCGCACCAGGAAGGACCTCGACGAGGGCCTCGAGGGGCAGGTCCGAGTTCGCCGCACGGACGCGACCACCGGTGACCGCGTACGGGCGCACGGTACGTGCCTCGTACTCGCCGTGGTCGTCAGCCGGGTCGGAGTGCCGACCCGGCGTCCCGAACATCTCCTCGATGTTGGACATGGGTGCAGTCACCCGACCGTCGCGCGAACCGCACCGTCGACCGGCAGGTGCCCGCGCATCTCGGTCACGAGCTGCGGGGTGAGAGTGGTCTCCGTGCGGGAGACCAGCATCGCCATCTCGTAGCCGATGAGGCCGACGTCGCACGTCGCCTCGGCCACGACCGCGAGGACCGAGCCGTTGGAGACGCTCATGAGGAAGACGAACAGCTCGTCCATCTCGATGATGGCCTGACGGACGTCGCCCGCGTGGAGCTGACGCGCAGCACCCCGGGTGAGGCTCGACATGCCCGCGACGATCGCCGCCATCTGGTCGCCGCTGGTGCGGTCCAGGTTGTCGGACATCGCCATCAGCAGACCGTCTGCCGACACGACGAGCGTGTGCTTGGTGCCGGGCACCGTCTTGACGAAGTTGTCCAGAAGCCAGCCGAAGTTGGCTGCCTCTGAGCTGAGTGCTGTCACTTGTCCTCCTCGAGGTTGCCGGCCTGGCGGCGGCTGGGTGTGCACGCGGTCACCATGAGGTGCTCCGCTGGGTCAGGTCGGTGTCCGGCGTCGTCACGGGTTCCCCGTGCACGACGTCCGAACCGTCCTCGTCACCGACGCGGTAGGCCGCGTCGGTCGCCTGGTGGTTCTCCCGGCCGGTCGCGTCCGAGGCCTGGCGGCCCCGGCTCGTGCCGGACTGGAAGCTGGAGAGCAGCGAACGCACCTGGTTGGCGTCGCGCTCGGTGCGCTGGCCCGTCGCCGGGGCCTTGATCTCCGGCGCCGCCGGGACGCTGGCCGGGGTGCGGCGGGTGAGCGAGGCCCCTCCGCCGGACACCGCCTTGGGCCGGTACGACGACAGCTGGCTCAGCTCGGCGAGCGCCTGCTGGGCGATGTCCGCCCGCTGCGCCAGCATGTTCGTGACCTCGTCGTCGAACGCCCCGGACATCGGCTGGGGGCTGAACGTCGTCTGCGGCGAGAACGGCTGGTGCGGCGACGGCACGGCGGGTGCCGGGGCGGCCGGTCGCTGCGGTGCGGCGGCCGGCGCTGCCGGTGCCCACCCCGCGGGCGGACCCTGGTGTGCTGCGGGCTCCGGCACGGCCGGGGCGGCGGGTCGCTGGGGCGCACCGTCGTTGCCCGGCCAGAACGGCGCGGGTGCCGCCGCAGCAGGGGGCGCGGCAGGTGCCGGGTCCGACGCCCAGCCGTTGCCGGGCTGCCACGTCGGGACGGCTGCGGGGGCTGCCGCGGCGGGTGCCTCGGGTGCCGGCGCGAACACCGCCGGTCCGGCTGCGGGAGCGGCCGGCGGGTTCGACAGCGCGTGCGCGCCGACGTCCGTGGTCCCCCAGGCCGACTGACGGACCGGAGCGACCGACGGCTGCTCCGCGACGGGCGCGAACACGGCGGGCGCGGCGACCGGCGGGCGCGAGGGTGCCGCCAGGCCGGGTGCCGACGACGGGGCGGGCGCCGGGGCCGGCGCCTCCTTGTCGCGGCGGCGACCGAAGAGACCGCGGCGCTTGGGCTCACGCACCTCGCGGCGCGTCGGTCCGCGGACGAGGTCGGTGAAGCCCGCGCTCTCCGCTTCGTCGCTCACGGCGAGGCCTGCGAGAGGTGCGGGTGCGGCCGCGGGCGGCGCGGCAGGCACCGCGGGGGCCGTCGGCTGGACCTGCGACCACGGGTGGCCGTCGGTCGCCTGCGGCTCGACGGGCGCCGCGACGGGCTGCGCAGCCCAGGCACCTGCGGCCTCGGGCGCCTGCGCCACGGGTGCGGACCAGGTCGCGGCAGGCGCGGCCGGGGCCGACGTCGGCGCCCACGCGGGGGGTGCGGACGGGGCGACGGGTGCGGCCTGCTGGACCGGCTCGGGCGTGGCCCAGGGCTGCGGCTCGGGCGTGGCCCAGGCCTGCGGCTCGGCCGGCGCGACGGGGTGACCGTTGGGGCTCTGCTGCCCGACGGGCGCCCACGGCTGCGCCGGCTCGGTCCACGCGGCGGGCTCGGGTGCGGCAGCGGGCTGGACCGGGGCCCAGGGCTCCTGCACCGGCTGGGCCTGCGCGGCCCACGGCTGGGCCTCGACGGGCTGCTGCGGCGCCCACGGCTGCGGCTCGACCGGCTGCGCCTGCGCCCACGGCTGAGGCTCAGCAGGCTGCTGCGCGGCCCACTGCTCCTGCGCGTACTGCTGCTCCTGCGCGTACTGCTGCTCCTGGGCGTACTGCTGCTCCTGGGCGTACTGCTGCTCGCCGTGCTGCGGGCCCGGCCACGCCTGTGCGGCGGCGTCCGGCGCGACAGGCGTCTCGACGGGCCACGCCTGCTGGGCGGCGGGGAACGGCACGCCCGGCGCGAACGCGGGGTCGCCGTACTCGTCGTCGTCCTCCACGAGGCCGGGGATCACCATGACCTCGGGCTCGGCGGCGACCTCGGCGGGCGCCTGCTCGGCCCACTCGGGAGCGGCCTCGGCGTCGGGCGCCGCGACCTCCTGCTCGGCGGGCGCCGCCGGCGCGTCGGCGGCGTGCGCACCGTGGCTCGGGGCGCTGCGGCCGAAGAACGCGGCGGCACCGGCGGCCGCCGCGGCGAGGCGCTCGGCGGCGTCGAACGGCTCGGGTGTCCCCTCGGGCGCCGCGGCCTCGTGCGCGGGACCGTGGCCGGTGTCGACGTGCACGGACGCCGCGGCGAGCTCGGCGCGCCGCGAGCGGAAGCCCGTGAAGACGGCGGAACGGGCCTGCGGGTCGACCGGGCCGGCGTCCGCGAGCGGTGCGGCGGACGGTGCGGGCGCTGCGGGCTGACGGGCCGGGAGGCCCGCGGCCGGCGCTGCCGCCTGACGCGTCGGCAGAGCCGGTGCGTCCTCGGCGGGCCGGAGCGTCGGGGGTGCGGGTGCCTCGGCGGCGGGTCGGCGCGTCGGCAGGTCGTCCGTCGCGGGCTGGCGTGTCGGCAGGGCCGGTGCGTCGCCGGCCGGCTGGCGGGTCGGGAGGGCGAGCCCTCCGGTCGCGGGCTGACGCGTCGGCAGGGCCGGCGCGGCGGCTGCGGGCGCCTCGGGGGCGCGGCGCGAGACGAGGGGGGCGGACGCCCGGACGACGGGTGGCGTCCAGACCTCGCTGTCGTCGAGGGTCACGCCGGCGAACGCCTCGGCGCGGGGTGCGAGCGGGATCGACGGCGCAGCGGCGGCGTCGTCCTCCTCACGGTGGCTGCGGGGCGCGGGCGCCTCGGCCTCGCCGCCACGGGACCGGCGACGCGGCAGGCCGAGCCCGGTCGTGCCGTCCGTCAGTGCGGTGAGGTCGACGGCCTCGGCCGGGTTCTCGGCGGAGCCGTACGCGCCTGCGGCGACGTCCTGGACGTTCGCGGGCGCCGGAGCGTACGCGGCGTCGTGGACGACCTCGGCGGCCTCCTCCGGGAGCACGAACGTCTCGACGACCGCGGCCGGGCGGGTCGGTGCCGTGAGCGGCAGCGAGCCCGGGTCGACGAAGAGCACGAGGGGCATGCGGATCGTGGCGAGCGTGCCCTTGCCGTCGGGGCCGAGCGAGAGGTGGACGCTCGCGCCGAGGCGCGCGGCGATGCGGCCGACGACGAACATGCCGAGGCGCTGGGCACCGAGCACGTCGGACGCGGACGTCGCACGGATCTTCTCGTTCGCCTCGGCGAGCTCCTCCGGGGTCATCCCGAGGCCCTGGTCGAGGATCGTGATGAGGACGCTCTCCTGGTCGACACCCGTCGAGACCTGCACGGGGGTGCCCGGCTCGGAGAACACCGTCGCGTTCTCGAGCAGCTCGGCCATGAGGTGGGCGGCGGGCAGCGCGGTGTGGCCGAGCATCATCGGGTCGACGGGCAGGTCGAGCTGCACGCGCTCGTAGTGCTCGATCTCGGAGGAGGCGGTGCGGATGACGTCCGAGAGCGGCAGCGTCTCGCGCAGGCGCCGGCCCGTGTCGATGCCCGCGAGCACGAGGAGCGACTCGGCGTTGCGGCGCATCCGGGTCGCGAGGTGGTCGAGGCGGAAGAGGTCGGCCAGGGTCTTCGGGTCTTCCTCGGAGCGCTCGAGCGCGTCGATGAAGGAGAGCTGGCGGTTGAGGAGCACCTGGTCGCGGCGCGCGACGTTGACGAACATCTCCGCGATGGACCCACGCAGGGCGGCCTGCTCCTGGGCGACCTGGATGGTCGTCGCGTTGACCTCGTTGAACGCCGTCGCGAGCTGGCCGATCTCGTCGCGGCTGTCCACGGGGATGTGCGCGAGCGTGAGGTCGGGTCCCTGGCCGGGGATCGCCACCTGGTCGACGAGGCGGGGCAGCTCGTCGCGGACGGTTCCGGCGGCCTCCGTGAGGCGGCGCAGCGGGTTGACGATCTGACGGGCGATGGCGAGGGCCGCGGCGATCGAGAGGGCGACGGCCGCGAGCGCGCCACCGATCGTCACGATGGCGGTGCGCAGCGCGGCGGACGCGACCTGGGAGGCCCGCGCGTTGGCGGCCTGGCGCAGCTCGCCCTGCAGGGGGTCGAAGGCCACGATCTCGGCGTCGGCGGCGATGTTCCAGTCCTCGGCCGCGATGAAGTCGTAGAACTCGGCCTCGCCGGTCTCGATGAGGGTCCGGTAGGAGTCGTAGGACTGCGAGCCGTTGAACGAGGCGCCGAGCGGCGGGACGAGGATGCCCTCGCCGAGGTCGAGCTGGCGGACCGCGGTCGCGGTCTGCTCGTGGACGGTGTCCGAGATCGGGAAGAGACCGGCCAGGTAGAGCACGTCGCTCTCGCTCGGGTCGGTTCCCGAGAGGATCGCGCCACCGAGCGCCTGCTCCTCGCGGTAGTCCTCGATCAGGTTCGTCAGGTCGCTCTGCGCGGAGACGATGGCCGCGAGCCGTCGGTCGTCGAGCGCGTCGGCGACCTTTCCCGGGAAGTCCGCGGCGTCCTCGACGACCCGCGTGTAGTTGTTGATGATCGACTTCACGGGGATGTTCTGGGCGTCGACGCGGGTGCGCACACCCTCGATGCTCGAGACGCTCGCGCGGACCTCGGTGAACGCCTTCGCGACCTGCGGGTCGAGCGCGTCGAGGTTGACCTCGTCCAGGCTGCGGTTGAACGCCGCCGCCGCGTCGTCGACGCCGCGACGGGTCTTCTCGAGCTCGGCGCGCACGTCGAGCGAGCCGTCGTTGCCCGAGTACGGGAGGGCGGCGACGCGCTCCTCCTCGACAGCCGCCGCGAGCTCGCGGGACTCCTGCAGCGCGGTGAGCAGCGTGATGACCGTGCGGCTCGTCTGCACCTCGCGCAGCGCCTCGAGCGAGATGAGCCCGGCGAGCACGAAGAGGACGAGCACAGGCACGGAGAGGGCCGCGAGGACCTTCCCGCGGATGCCCAACCTGCGAAGCATGGATGTCTCCTTCACTGTGCGGCGGTGCACCACCGCACGAGGTGCTGGATGACGGCACGGGACCAGGTGGTCATCTGCCGTCGGGACACCATCGGCGCAGACGAGCCCTGGCATTAGGCCAATGGGGGAATCTCATGGAACGGGCCACACCATATCGGGCATTTTTCACCCGCCTGCAAGACTTCCGTCGTGATTGCCGTGAGCGCGAACATCCCGGGGGGCCCGCAGGCCCTCGTCGCCACCGAGGTCCCGGACCCCGTCGCGGGCCCGGGAGAGGTCCTCGTGGAGGTCGTCGCGGCGGGCGTCAACAACGCCGACGTCCTGCAGCGGGAGGGTCGCTACCCCCCTCCGCCGGGCGCCCCCGCGTGGCCGGGGCTCGAGGTCTCGGGCGTCGTCGCGGACGTCGGTCCGGGCGTGTCGTGGGCCGTCGGCGATCCGGTCGTGGCGCTGCTCGCGGGGGGTGGGTACGCGACGCACGTCGTCGTCCCGGCGGGCCAGGTCCTTCCCCTGCCCGACGGCGTCACGCCCGTCGACGCCGCGGCGCTCCCCGAGGCGGTGTGCACGCTGTGGTCGACGCTCGTGGACGCCGCGGGGCTGCGCGCGGGCGAGTGGGTCCTCGTGCACGGCGGCTCGGGCGGGATCGGCACGGTCGCGATCCAGCTCGCGCGTGCCCTCGGCGCCCGGGTGGTGACGACCGCGGGCGGTCCCGAGCGTGTCGCGCGGTGCCTCGCGCTCGGTGCGGACGTCGCGGTCGACCACCGCTCGCAGGACTTCGTCGCGGCCGCCATGGACGCGACCGACGGCCGCGGGGTCGACGTGGTGCTCGACGTCGTGGGAGCGGCCTACCTCGAGGCGAACCTGCGCGCGCTCGCGACCGGCGGGCGCCTCGCGGTCATCGGCATGCAGAAGGGCCGACGCGCGGAGCTCGACCTCGGGGTGCTCCTGGCGAAGCGCGCGACGGTGCTCGGCACCACGCTGCGGTCCCGGCCCGCTCCCCAGAAGGCGGCGATCGTCGCGAGCGTGCGCGAGCACGTGTGGCCGCTCGTCGCGGACGGCCGGGTGCGCCCCGTGGTGCACGCGCGCCTGCCGCTCACACGCGCCGCGCAGGCCCACGAGCTCATGGCCTCGGGCGAGGTGTTCGGCAAGGTGCTGCTGCTGCCGTGAGCCGCGCCGCCCTCCCCTGCCGGCTGTGCCGGTGGGTGTCGGGCCCTGAGGCCGTGCCGGTGGGTGTCGGGCCGTGCCGGCCCTGAGGCCGTGCCGGTGGGCGTCGGGCCTGCCGGCCCTGCCAGCGGGTGTCAGCCCAGGTTGCCGGCGGCGAGCGACGGCGCCAGCACGGGCGCGAGCGGCAGACGCGGGATCAGGGTCGCCTGCACCGCGTGGTACAGGTCCGCCTTGCCGGCCCACACGGTGCGGGTCACGGTGTTGTCCACCCCGAGCTCGTGCCACCAGGAGCCGCCGACGCGGTCCATGAGGTGCTCGGACGCGTAGTCCCACCACGTCCGGTACCAGGCGTCGAAGCGCGCGTCGCCGGTGACCGCGAAGAGGGCCGCGGCGGCGCCGAGGGCCTCGCACACCACCCAGTGCATGCGCTCGCGCACCACGGGCCGGCCCTCCCAGTCGACCGTGTAGACGAAGCCCGGGGCGCCGTCGACGTCCCAGCCCTCCGCGACGGACGCGTCGAACAGCGCGGTCGCGTCCTCGACCATCCACGCGTCGACGTCGTCGCCGAGGGCGAGGAGCGCCGCACGCACGTGCAGCGTCAGGCGCGCCCACTCGAGCCAGTGGCCGATCGTCGCGCCGTAGGGGCGGAACGGGTGCGCCGGGGCGTCCGCGTTGTAGTCCAGGACGGGCTGCCAGTCCGTGTCGAAGTGCTCGGGGATGCGCCACGCGTTGCCGCGCGCGAGCTGGTGGACGACGCGCTCCGTGATGCGCGCGGCGCGGTCCAGCCACGCGCGGTCGCCCGTCACGTCGGCCGCGGCGAGGTAGGCCTCGACCGTGTGCATGTTCGCGTTGACCCCGCGGTACTCCTCGGACGTCGAGAACGTGCGGTCCCACGACTCGACGACCATGCCCGCCTCGTCGTCCCAGAAGTGCTCGAGGGACACGGCCAGGGCCTCGTCGAGCAGCTCACGCGCACCCGGCCGGCCGGCCGCGGCGGCGCTCGCCGTCGCGAGCACGACGAACGCGTGCGGGTAGGCGCCCTTGAGCTCGGCGTCCGCGCCCTCGGGGCCGTCGGGACCCACGGCCGCGAACCAGCCGCCGTGCCGGGCGTCCTTGAAGCGGCCCGCGAGCGCGGCGAGACCGTGGTCGGCCAGGGCCCCGCAGCCAGGCCGGCCCAGGAGCGAGCCCAGGGCGAAGACGTACGTCATGCGGCACGTGATCCACAGCTCGGTCGGGCGGCCCTCGACGAGCCGGCCGTCGTCGTCGAGCCACCCGAACCCGCCCTCGGGCACGCGCGCGCCCCGGCCGAACGTGAGCAGGCGGTCCGTCTCGCCCTCGAGCCAGCGGTGGTGGGCGGGGGCGTCGAGCCAGGTCATCACGGTGCTCCAAGGACGGAGGGCAGCAGAGCGCGGGGCGGCACGCGGCCGTCGCGGTGTCGGCACACGGTACCGGGCGGTGCGGCGCCGCAGGGAGGACGTGTGCCCCGGGGTCGGCTGCACGACAATGGCTGGATGAGCCCGACGCCGCAGCAGCCCAGCACGCCGGTCCCGCCGCACGACGCCCCCTCGGACGGCCCCGTCGTACCGCCCGACGACCGCCACCCGGGGACCTCCGCGGAGCAGCCCGCGGACGCGACGTTCATCGGCCAGCCCGCCAAGGTCATGCGCATCGGCACCATGGTCAAGCAGCTGCTCGACGAGGTGCGTGGCGCGCCTCTCGACGAGGCCGCCCGCGGCCGGCTCGCCGAGATCCACGACCTGTCGCTGCGCGAGCTCGAGGACGGCCTCTCCCCCGACCTCGTCGCCGAGCTGCGGCGCATCACGCTGCCGTTCAGCGACGAGACCAACCCGACCGAGGGCGAGCTCCGCGTCGCGCAGGCGCAGCTCGTGGGGTGGCTCGAGGGCCTGTTCCACGGCCTGCAGACGGCCCTCGTCGCGCAGCAGATGAGCACACAGGCCCAGCTCGCCCAGATGCGCCGGGCCCTGCCGCCCGGCACGATGCCCGCTCCCGGGCAGCAGCTGCGTGCCGACGGCAGGCCCGACGACGCCGACGACCGGCGGGCGCCCGGCCAGTACCTGTAGGACGCGCGGGGCCGCGCCTCAGGCGGGCCCGCGCGCCTCAGGCCGCGTCGGCGCCTCAGGCCGCATCGGCGGGGTCGCCCGGTCCCGACGGGCCCTGCTCGGCCGGGCCGGGCCGGCGACGCACCGACGTGAGCACGATCGCGCCCGAGACGAGCGCGAGCCCGGCAAGGTCCAGGGCGTGCGGCCACTGCCGGAGCACGACGGCGCCGATGATCGCCGCGGTGGCCGGCAGGAGCGCGAGGAGCACCGCGAAGGTCGCGGCGCTCACGCGGCGCAGGATGCCCTGCTCGAGCCCGTACGGGATCACCGACGACAGGACGGCGACGCCCACCACGGCGAGCGCGAGGGGCCACGAGCTCAGGACGGGTGCGCTCGCGGGCGCGAGGAACGGCGCGTAGACGAGTGCGCCGGAGGCCATCGCGACGGACAGCGACGTCACGCCGTCGCCGCCGAGCGCGACCCGGCGGCCCAGGAGGATGTACCCGGCCCAGCACGCGGCCGCGGCGAGGATGAGCAGCAGCCCCGTGGCGGAGTCGGGCCCGCCCATCTCGAGCGTCACGCCGGCGAGGAGGACGACCCCGGCCGCAGCGAGGCCGATGCCGGCCCGCTCGCGCCAGCCCGAGCCGGTCACCGCGGCGACGGCGACGGGACCGATGAACTCGATCGCGACGGCGGTGCCGAGCGGCAGGTGCTGGATCGCGAGGTAGAACACGACGTTCATGGTCGCGAGCACGGCACCGAAGAGCCCGGCGGCGACGAGCGTGCGGCGCGTCCACGTGACGCGCCAGGGGCGTCGCCACGCGACGAGCACGACCGCGGCGACCACGAGGCGCAGCCACGCGACGGACGCCGCCGGCACCTGCGTGAAGAGCCCGATGGCGAGCGCGGCACCGAGGTACTGCGCGAGGCCGGACGCGACGAACAGCGCGGGTGCGGGCACCCGGTCGAGGGCCCGGTCTGGATGCACGCGCACAGGCTACGGGGCGACGGTGGGCGGGCGGACCTCCGGTGTCCGGCGCCCGGCCCGGCCCGGCGGACGGACGCCGGACGCCGGACGGCCCGGGCTGTCCGCCCGGGCCGTCCGTCGTGCACGTCGCTGCTGCGGGCCTGCGCCCTCGAGCGACCTCAGCCCTTGACCGACCCGGCCAGGAGGCCGCGGACGAAGTAGCGCTGGAGGAAGAGGAACACGAGCACCGGGACGATCATCGAGATGAACGCACCGGCCGTGAGGATCTCCCAGTCGCCGCCACGCGTGCCGGCCATCGACGCGACACGCACCGTGAGCGGTGCGACGTCGGGCGTCGCACCCGTGAACGTCAGCGAGACGAGCAGGTCGTTCCACACCCACAGGAACTGGAAGATCGCGAACGACGCGATCGCGGGCGTGAGCAGCGGGAGCATGATCTGGAAGAAGATCTTCACGTGCCCCGCGCCGTCCACGCGCGCCGCCTCGACGAGGGACTGCGGGATGTCCTTCATGAAGTTGTGCAGCAGGAAGATCGCGAGCGGCAGCGCGAAGATCGTGTGCGAGAGCCACAGGGTCCAGAACGACCCGGCGATGCCCCAGTCGACGTACTGGGACAGGAGCGGGATGAGCGCGATCTGCAGGGGCACGACCTGCAGCGCGAACACCGCGACGAACAGGAAGTTGCGGCCCTTGAAGTCGATCCACGCGAAGCCGTACGCCGCGAGCAGCGCGATCGAGATGGGGATCACGACGGCGGGCAGCGTGATGACGACCGAGTTGATGAAGTAGTCGATGAGGCTCGTCGAGCTGCCGAAGAGCGCCTCCCGGTAGTTCTCGAGCGTGAAGGTCGGCGGCGCGAAGGCCGTCCACCAGCCGCCCCGCCGGATCTCGGAGTCCGGGCGGAACGAGGTCACGAGGAGCCCGAGGCTCGGCATGGTCCACAGGACCGCGAGGATGATCGCGATCAGCGACGCCCACGGCGAGGAGAGCTTGGTGCTCGACAGCGCGGCGCGGCGGCTCAGCCGGGACCTGCCGTCCTTCGGTGGCCCGGCGACGACGCCACCGTCGTCGGTCGCGACGACGCCCTGCGGGGGAAGCGGTGTCGTGGTCATCGGATCTCCTCGGACATCCGCATCTGGCGGACGTTGTAGATGATGATCGGGATCACGAGCACGAACAGGAGGACCGCGAGCGCTGCGCCCAGGCCCTGGTTGTTCTGCCGGAACGCCTGGACGTAGAACTCGTTGGCGACCACGGACGTCTCGTACTGGCCGCCCGTCATCGTCCGCACGATGTCGAAGACCTTGAGCGTGCCCATGGCGATCGTGGTCAGGACCACGACCAGCGCGGGGCGGATGCTCGGAACCGTGATGTAGCGGAACATCTTCATGCCCGTGAGGCCGTCGAGCTTCGCCGCCTCGACGATGTCGTCGGGGATCGCCTTGATCGCGGCCGAGAGCACGGTCATCGCGAACCCGGTCTGGATCCAGATCATGACGACGATGAGGAAGATCGTGTTGATCGGTGGCGTCGCGAGCCTGGTGTCGAGCGGATCGAGACCGAACAGCCCGAGGAACGCGTTCATCAGGCCGATCCGCCCGTTCGCCCCCGTGCGGGAGTCGTAGACGAGGCCCCAGATGATGCCCGCGCCGACCATCGAGATGGCCATGGGCAGGAAGATCAGCGTCTTGGCGATGCGCTCGAACCGGGTGCGGTCCACCACGACCGCGTAGATGAGGCCGACGAGCGTCGAGACGGTCGGGACGAGGAGCACCCACAGCGCCGTGTTCCGCAGGACGGCCTGGAAGGCCGGCGTCGTGAAGGCCGTCGTGTAGTTGTCGAGACCGATGTAGTCGATCCCGGTGCGGTCCTTGAAGGACGCGTTGATCGTGACGAGCGCCGGGTAGACGAGCCCGAAGATGAGCGCGAGCACCGCGGGCCCCACGAACCCGCTGGCCACCAGCCACCCAGGCATGCGTTTGGGCTTGTCGACGAGCCACAGGATGCCGCCCATGACGACGACGAACAGGACGATGGCGATGACCATCAGGGTGAGCTTGTGGCCGGGCTCGGTCGCGTCGAAGAGGAAGTGCCCGATCTCCCCGAACAACCAGCTGGCGTACTGCGAGATGTAGTCCACATCGACCTCCTCGAGTCCGGCGCCGTCGCCAGCGGCGAAGGGTCACCGTGCCATGCCCAACATAGGGCCTGGGTGTGCCGTGACGGCCCGGGACGAGCGGTGCTCGTGCCCGGGCGCGGCAGGGGCCCGCGGTGTGCGCGGGCCCCTGCTGCGACCGTCGTGCTGCGTGCTGTGTCAGACGACCTGGACGGTCAGTCCTGGACGATCACGGCCACGAGGCCTCGATGTCCGCGAGGACCTGCTCGGTCGGCTTGTCGCTCGCGAGCCAGTTGACCATCTCGGTCCAGAACGTGCCTGCACCGACCTCGCCCGGCATCAGGTCGGACGCGTCGAAGCGGATCACGGTCTCGGGGTCACCGAGCACCGATGCGGCCAGCTTGTCGAAGTCGGTCGCGAGGTTCTCGGTGTCGAGGCCGCTGTTCGCGGACACCCAGCCGCCGACCTCGGTGACCTTGGCCTTCTCGTTGGCCCACGTGTCGCTCGAGAGGAACTCCTGGAACGCGGCGACCTCGGGACGGTCCGCGAACGCGGCGACGAACTCGCCACCACCGAGGACCGGCTTGTTGTCGGGCTCGATCGGCGGGAGGTAGAACGCGAAGACGTCGCCGTCCTCACCGATCTGCGTGCCCTCGGGCCACTGGTTCTGGTAGAAGTTCGCGGCGCGGTGCAGGTAGCACTGGCCGTCGAGGATCGGGAAGCCACCGTCGGTCCACGGGGTCGTCGCGATGGAGGCGACGTCGCCGATGCCCGCGTTGACGTAGTCCGGGTTCTTCAGGATGGAGCCGACCGTGTCGAGCGCCTCGACGATCTGCGGGTCGTTGAACGGGATCTCGTGCGCGACCCACTGGTCGTACACGTCGGCACCGGCAGAGCGGAGGACGACGTCCTCGACCCAGTCCGTGGCCGGCCAGCCGGTGGCGTCACCGGACTCGATGCCCGCGCACCAGGGCTTGCCGCCGTCGGCGACGATCTGGTCGGACAGCGCGATCATGTCGTCCCACGTCTCGGGGACCTCGTAGCCCGCCTCGGTGAACATGCTCGGCGAGTACCAGACGAAGGACTTCATGTTGGCGCCGAGCGGAGCGGCGTAGAACTCGCCGTCGACCGTGCCGTACTCCTTCCAGGACTCCGAGAAGAACTCGTCGACGTTGGCCTCGGTGCCGTCGGACGCCGGGACGATCGTGTCGGGGAAGTCCTCCACGATGGTCTGCAGGAGGCCCGGCTGCGGGATGTACGCGATGTCCGGGGCGTTGCCGGCCTGGACGCGGACGAGCAGCTGCGCCTCGAACTCGCGCGAGCCCTCGTACGCGATGTCGGCGCCGGTGCAGCGCTCGAACTCGGCGTAGGACTCCTCCTGGTCGACCGACTCGGGCTCGACGATCGACGTGTAGACCGAGACGGTCGTGCCGGCCAGGTCGCCGTAGGCCTCGTAGGCCTCGCAGTTCTCCTTGGCCTCGCCACCGTCGGCCTCGCCGCCGCCGTCCGCCTCGTCGGCAGGCATACAGGCAGCCAGCGCGAGCGCCAGCCCCAGTCCTCCGGCGATCGCCGCGTAGCGGCGCCTGGTGTTGCTGTGCATCGAGTTCCTCCACATCCTCGTGGGCGTCTCCCCCACAGACCGGTGCACGACGGATGCCGCGCCGGTGCGTTCTCACCCATGCAAGCGCTTACAGCGACTCTCGGCAAGCGCATCCGGCTACATCCGAGCCACAGGCGCGTAACGATTGGGTCACGACGCCGGGGCGAACCCCGGCCGTGCGGCGGTTCGCGGCGGCGGCGCCGTGGAGCTGCGCTCGAGGAGGCGCGTCGGCACCACGGTCTGGTTGGGCGTGGGCACCCCGGCGATCATGTCGAGGACGAGCCGCGCCGCCATCGCTCCCTGGTCGCTCGCTGGCTGCGCCATGGTCGTCAGCCCCACGAGCTCGCCCAGGTCGTGACCGTCGACGCCGATGACCGACACGTCCTGCGGCACCCGCAGGCCGGCGTCGCGCAGCGCGAGGATCGCACCCATCGCCATCTCGTCCGACGCCGCGAAGACGGCTGTCACGTCGGGCGCACGGAGCAGCAGCGCACGCATCGACGCCCGGCCGCCCGCGACGTCGAAGTCCCCGTGCGCCTCGAGCCGCGGGTCGACGCCGATGCCGGCCGCGACGAGCGCGTCCCGCCACCCGGCCGCCCGGTCGACGGGCGGCGACCACAGCGCGACGTCGTCGGCGGCGCCCGTGATGTGCGCGATGCGCCGGTGGCCCAGGCCGATGAGGTGCTCGGTCGCCGCACGGGCCGTCGCCCGGTCGTCGAGGCGCACCGTGACCTGGCCGAACCCGCCCCACCCGATGCACACGAGGGGGTGCCCGAGGCCCAGGAGCGACTCGACCTCCTCCTCGGCGAGCGGGAGGCCGACCACCAGGATGCCGTCGACCCGGCGCCGCAGGACGTCCGCGTCGACGCGCGCCCCGCTCGTGCGGCGACGCCCGTCGAACGTGTAGAGCAGCACGTCGAACCCGTGCGCGCGCAGCGTGCCCTCAGCGCCCTCGATGACGTTGGAGAAGAACCACCGGCTGATCCAGGGGCTGATCAGCCCGATCGTGCGGGTCCGGCCCGACGCGAGGCTCGCGGCCGAAGGCGACGCGACGTAGCCGAGCTGCGCCGCGACCGTGCGCACCCGCTCACGCGTCGTCTTGTTGACGTTGGGCAGGTCGCGCAGCGCTCGGGACACCGTCGCCGTCGAGACGCCGGCGGCGCGGGCCACGTCGTCGATACCTGCCGCCATGGGGCGGATTGTGCTCCTCCGGGGCCGTCGCGGTCCACCGGGCTCATCAGCGCTCCCACGAGTCCCACCAGGTCGCAGGCTCGCCAACGCCTGCGAGGAGCCGTTCTCCCACCGGCTCCCACGCCGTTCCCACGGCGCTCAGGCGAGCAGCGACCGCAGGACCGGGACCGCGCCGGCCTCCTCGATCGGGCCCGTGACCTCGTCGGCGACCGCGCGCACGTGCTCGGGCGCGTGCCCCATCGCGACGCCGCGCGCCGCCCACCGCAGCATGTCGACGTCGTTGCTGCCGTCGCCGATCGCGACGGTCCGTGCGGACGCCACGCCGAGCTCCCCGCGGAGCCGCTCGAGCGCGCTCGCCTTCGTCACGCCCTCCGGTGCGACGTCCATCCACGCCGTCCAGCCGATCGCGTACGTCACGTCCGCGAGGCCCGTGCGTGCGACGAGGTCGTGGAACTCCTCGCTCGTGTGCCCGGGGCTGCGGACCACGAGGCGCGTGACGTGCGCGCCGGCGAGGTCGTCGATGCCGACGATCTCGTGGCGGCCGCCCAGCTCGCCCTCCGGGAACGGCTTGTTCATGCGGAAGCCGACGCCGACCTCCTCGACGGCGAAGTACGCGTCGGGGAACTCGGCGTGCATGAGGCGCAGCGCGGGCCCGGGGTCGAACGTGACGACGTCGGTCACCTCGTACCCGTCGGCCACATCGGGGTCCAGGCGCACCGTGACCGAGCCGTTGGAGCACACCGCCCAGCCGCGGTCGATGCCGAGCTCCTGCGCGACCGGGACGGTCGCGTGCACCGAGCGGCCCGTGGACAGCACCACGTGGTGCCCGGCGTCGCGCAGCGCCTCCACGGCGGGCTGCACGCCGTCGGTCAGGACGCCCGTGTGGGTCAGGAGCGTCCCGTCGATGTCGAGCGCGACGAGCAGGGCACCCGTCACGCGCCCGCGCCCGAGGCCTGCGGCGTCAGGACCTCGAGCCCACCGAGGTAGGGCCGCAGCCCCTCGGGCACGCGCACCGACCCGTCGGCCTGCTGGTGGTTCTCGAGGATCGCGACGATCCACCGCGTGGTCCCCAGCGTCCCGTTGAGCGTCGCGACCGTCCGCGTCTCGCCCTCGACGCGCTCCCGGACGCCCAGCCGGCGTGCCTGGAACGTCGTGCAGTTCGACGTCGAGGTGAGCTCGAGGAACCGCTCCTGGCTCGGCAGCCACGCCTCGCAGTCGAACTTGCGCGCCGCGCTGGAGCCGAGGTCCCCCGCCGCCGTGTCGATGACCCGGTACGGGAGCTCGACCAGCGCGAGCATCTCCTCCTCGAGCGCGAGGAGACGCGCGTGCTCCGCCTGCGCGTCCTCGACCTTCGCGTAGCTGAACATCTCGACCTTGTGGAACTGGTGCACGCGGATGATGCCGCGCGTGTCCTTGCCGTACGAGCCCGCCTCGCGCCGGTAGCACGCCGACCAGCCCGCGTACCGGCGGGGGCCGTCGGCCAGGTCGAGGATCTCGTCCGAGTGGTAGCCCGCGAGCGCGACCTCCGAGGTCCCCACGAGGTACAGGTCGTCGGCCTCGAGCCGGTAGACCTCGTCCGCGTGCGCGCCGAGGAAGCCCGTGCCGCGCATGATCTCGGGCTTGACCAGCGTCGGCGTGATCATCGGCGTGAAGCCCGCGGCCATCGCCTTGTCCATCGCGGCCGTGAGCAGCGCGAGCTCGAGGCGGGCACCGATGCCCGTGAGGTAGTAGAAGCGCGCGCCGGAGACCTTGGCGCCCCGCTCCGTGTCGATCGCCGCGAGCATCTCGCCGAGCTCGAGGTGGTCCCGGGGGCGCAGGCCCTCGGCCGCGAAGTCGCGCGGGGTCCCGATATGGCGCAGCACGACGTAGTCGTCCTCGCCGCCCGCGGGCACGCCGTCGATGACCACGTTGCCGATCCGTGAGACGACCTCGTCGAGCTCGACGGCCGCCGCGTCGGCGTCCGCCTGGAGCGCCTTGACCTGGTCGGCGAGCGTCTTCCCGCGGGTCAGCAGCTCCGCCTTCGCGTCGCCCTTGGCCTGCGCGACCTCCTTGCCGAGCGACTTCTGCTCGGCGCGCAGCCGCTCGTAGTCGGTCAGGGCCGCGCGGCGCCGGGCGTCGAGGTCCAGCACCGCGTCGACCAGGGAGGGGTCGTCGCCCCGCAGCCGCTGGCTCGTGCGGACGACGTCGGGGGTGTCCCGCAGGACGCGCAGGTCGATCACGTGACGAGGGTATCCACTGACCGACGTGTGGACGTCGGTCAGTGCCCGTACGGTGGCGCCATGACTTGGGTCGGCTGGGTGGCCATCGTCGGTGCGCTGCTCGCTGCGGTCGCCGTCCATCTCGCGCTGCAGAACAGGCGCGCCCTGCTCGGGCACGGCATCGCGCTCAAGCCGTCGATCGGCGCGGCAGGGCAGCCGGGTACGGCGTCGGGCGCAGGGTCGGACGCCGCGCACACGCTCGTGGCGTTCGTCGCCAACCCGACCAAGCCCGGTGTGCCCGCGCTCCGCGACGCCGCCGTCCAGGCGTGCGCCGCCCGCTACCTGCCCGAGCCGCTGTGGTTCGACACCACGGAGGACGACCCGGGCATCGGGCAGACGCGCGAGGCCGTGGCGCGGGGCGCGGAGGTGGTCATCGCGATCGGCGGTGACGGCACGGTCCGCGCCGTCGCCGAGGGCCTGGCGGGCACGGGCGCGTCCATGGGCCTCATCCCGCAGGGCACGGGCAACCTCCTTGCACGGAACCTCGACCTGCCCATCAACGACGTCGACGCGCTGCTCCGCATCGCGCTGACCGGTCGCGACCGCAAGATCGACGTCGGCTGGCTCACCGTGGTGCGCGACGAGTCCGACGTCGCCGACGACATCGCGCAGGCCGACCCGCAGGCCGTGGCGCCCGAGAAGACGCCGCCGGGCACCTCGGAGCCCGCACGCGACCACATCTTCCTGGTGATCGCGGGCCTCGGGTTCGACGCCGCGATGGTCGCCGACACCGACGAGGAGCTCAAGGCGCGCGTCGGCTGGATCGCCTACTTCGTGGCGGGCGTCAAGCACCTGCACGCGCGACGCATGCGCCTCGAGCTGTCCTTCGACGGCCGGCCCTGGCGCAGCGTGCGCCTGCGCAGCGTGCTCATCGGCAACTGCGGCCGGCTGCCCGGAGGCATCACGCTGCTGCCCGACGCCGAGCTCGACGACGGCTGGCTCGACATCGGCACGATCGACACGCGCGGCGGCCTCGTCGGCTGGGCCCAGCTGCTCGGCGAGGTCGCCATGCAGCGGTTCGGCGTGATCACGGACCTGCCCAACAAGATCGGGCGCATCGACCACGCACGCGTCCGGACCATGGGGGTGCGCTCGCGCTCACCCGAGCAGGTGCAGGTCGACGGCGACACGATCGGCGAGGCGCTCGAGGTCTCCGCCCGCGTCGACGAGCGCGCGCTCACCGTGCGGGTCGACGGCGCCTGACGGCACCACGCGCCGGCCTCAGTGGCCGGTGCCCTCACGCAGCGTCTCGACCCAAGCCCGCGCCGCGTGGAAGTCGGCGTCGAACGTGCCCGGCCTGACCTCGCCCTGCGGCGCGTCGACGCGCGGGTAGGAGCCGAGGAACCGGACGTGCGGGCACACCCGGTGCAGGCCCATGAGCGCCTCCGCCATCCGCTCGTCCTCGACGTGCCCCTCCGCGTCCATCGAGAACGAGTAGCGGCCCAAGGAGTCCCCGATGGGGCGCGACTCGATGCGCGACAGGTTCACGCCGCGCGCCGAGAACTGCTCGAGCATCTCGAGCAGGGCGCCCGCCTGGTTGCTCGGCAGGTGCACCACGAGCGTCGTCTTGTCCGCGCCGGTGCGCGCCGGGACGGCACCCGGCCGCCCGACGAGGACGAACCGGGTGACCGCGCTCTCGTTGTCCGCGACGTGCTCGGCGAGCGCCTCGAGCCCGTAGTGCTCGAGGGCCGGCGGCGGCACGAGGGCCGCCTCGAACCCCAGGTTCTCGGCGGAGCCGGCGAGGAGGGCGGCGGGCGCGGTGTTCGACGTCGCCGGGACGTGGACCACGCCCGGCAGGTTCCCCGCGAGCCAGCGCCGGCACTGCGCCCAGGCGTGCGGGTGCGCCGAGATCCGCCGGATGTCCTCGATGCGCGTGCCCGGGCGTGCCGCGAGCACGAACCCGACGCGCACGAGCATCTCCCGGAGCAGGACGAGCGGGGTCCCGACGGCGAGCGTGTCGAGCACCGCCGTGACGCCGCCCTCGACCGAGTTCTCGATCGCGACGACGGCGAAGTCCGCGTCGCCCGTGCGGACGGCCTCGATGGCCGAGACGACGTCCGTCTGCGGCAGGTACGTGGCGTCCTCGGGGGCGACGACCTGACGCAGCGCGGCCTCGGTGAACGTCCCGGCGGGGCCCAGGTACGCGTACCGGTCGCCCGCTCGTGGCGTGCCCGCCGCACCGTCCGTGGGAACGACGTCGGCCGTCATGTGCGCTCCTCTCAGGCGGGAGGTGCAGGTCCTGTGGGGATCGCACGGGCCCGCCGCTCGCTCGCCGCCGCCCGAGCGTAGTGCGCCCTAGGCTGGTCGCGTGCCCCGATCCCGCCGTACCGCGCCCCTGCGCACCCTGGTGACGGCGCTCGGCATCGGCGCCCTGCTCGCGGCCTCGGCGACGGCGGCAGGTGCCGGCGCAGGCACGGTCGGGGGCGCGGGGCAGGCGTCCGTGCCCGCGGCCGACGCGTCAGCGACCGACCCCGCCGTCGTGCTCATCGGCGTGACCGGGCTGCGGTGGGACGACGTGCACACGTTGTCGACGCCCGCCCTGTGGGACGTGTCCCGCCGCGCGTCCATCGGGACCGTCGCCGCGCGCAGCATCCGCTCCTCGGCGTGCCCCGCCGACGGGTGGCTCGCGCTGTCCGCCGGGGCTCGGGCTGGCGACCTGCCGGGAGCCGCCTACGGAGAGTGCCGCACCCTGACCAACCCCACGGAGGACGGCCGGGTGCGCGGGTGGGCCGACTTCGTCCAGTCCGCCGAGGAGGAGAGCTACGACCCGGTGCTGGGCCTGCTCGGCTCGACCCTCACCGACGCGGGGGTCGCCGCGACGGCGATCGGCCCGGGCGCCGCCATCGCGCTCGCCGGGCCCGACGGGGTGCTGACGGTCCCCTACGAGGCCCGCTCCGTCGAGCCGTCAGGGGTGCGCCGCTCCGTCGAGCAGGCCCTCGAGACGTCCGACCTCGTCGTCGTCGACGCGGGCTCGGTGCGGGACACCGGGCGCGCGACCGTGGGGCGTGCCGACCCCACGGAACCCGTCCCGACCCCGGACGGCACACCCGGGACGGGCGAGGCGCCCGCGCAGCCGGAGCCGGCACCGACCGGTGAGGAGCCCGCCGGCCCCGAGGTCATCATGGAGCCGACCCGGACCGAGCAGGTCAAGCCCCTCGACGCGCGGATCGGCGCCGTCCTCGAGGCGGTCGAGGACAGCGACCGCGAGGTCACGGTCCTGCTCGTCTCGCTCGCGGACTCGGGGACGCGCGCACGCATGCAGCTCGCGGCGGCGCTCGGCCCCGTGCCCGGCGGCGACGAGGCCTACGGCGCGACGCTCCTGGGTTCCCGCTCGACCCGCCAGCCCGGCATGCTCCAGGCCACCGACGTCACGCCCACGGTGCTCGCCGCGCTCGGCCTCACCGACCAGGCGCCCGCGGGCGCGCTCGTCGGCGCACCCGTGACACCCGTCGGCGGCGCGAGCGACGCCAACGCGCGCCTGACGGCCGTGCTCGACATCGACCAGCACTCGGCCGCGGTCCGGCCCATCACGCCGACGTTCTACACGCTGCTCATCTCGATCAACCTCGTGCTGTACCTCCTGGTCAGCCTGGGGCTCAACGGCCGGTTCCTCACCGCCGTCGGGCGCCTCGCGGGACGGTGGACGCCCGGGCGCCTCGGGCGGTGGGCCAGCACGCTCACCAACCACCCGACCGCCGCGCTGCGCACCCTGCGGGCGGCGGGCGTCGTCGTCGGATCGCTGCCCGTCGCGAGCGTCCTCGCGAACCTCGCGCCCTGGTGGCGCGCCCCCTCACCGGGCTGGGCGATCACCGGGCTGATCGCCGGCTGGATCGCCGTGATCTCGACGCTCGCGCTCGCCCCGCGGTGGCGCCACCCGCTCCTCGCCCCCATGGCTGTCGTGGCCGGAGCGACGGCCCTCGTCATCGCGGTCGACGTCGCCACCGGTGCGACGCTCCAGATCTCCGCGCCGATGGGCGTCCAGCCGGTCGTCGCCGGCCGGTTCTACGGGTTCAACAACACGGCGTTCTCGCTCTTCGCCGCCGCGACCCTCATGACGGCGGTCGCCGTCGCGGACCCCCTCGTGCGTGCCGGACGCCGTCGGCTCGCTGCGGGTCTCGTCGCCCTCATCGGTGTCGTCGCGACGGTGCTCGACGGCATGCCCGGGCTCGGCAGCGACTTCGGTGGGCCGCCCGCGCTCGTCCCGGGCTTCGCGGTGCTCGCGCTCCTCGCCGCCGGGATCCGCCTCTCCTGGGTGCGCCTCGTGGGCGTGCTCGGCGCCGGCGGCCTCGTGGTGACCGGGTTCGCCGTGCTCGACTGGCTGCGGCCGGCCGAGGACCGCACGCACCTCGGCCGCTTCGTCGACACGGTGCTCGACGGGGGCCTGGGTGCCGTCGTCGGCCGCAAGCTCGCGCAGAACCTCGCGAACCTCGGCGGGACGTGGCTGACCCTGCTCGCCCTCGCGGGCATCGCCCTGGTCGCGCTCGTCCTCGCGCGACCCTTGCGCTGGGCGGCGACCGCGTCCGACGGCGGGGCCTTCGCGTGGCTGTCCTCAGGTGCACCCCTGACGAGCCTCGGCTCGGAGGCACCCATGCTGCGGCCCGGCATCGTGGCGCTCTCGGTGACGCTGGGCATCGGCTTCGCGGTCAACGACTCCGGGATCGTCATCCCCGCGCTCGGCATCTCGCTCGCCGTGCCGCTGCTCGTCACCGTGTGCGCGGCATGGCTGCTGCGGCTGCGCGAGACGCTCCAGCCGGACGGTGCCACGGACGCCCGGGCGTCGCGGGCCTGAGTCAGGGGGCGAGGTCAAGGATCGAGACCACGTTCACCCCGTCGGGGCGGCGGTACGACGGGCCCGTGGCTGTGACCACGGCGAGGGCGACCGGCGGCGTCCTCATGGTCTTGGCGATCCGCAGCAGCGCGGCGGAGGCCATGTCCACGACCTCCGGCCGTGCAGAGAGCTTCACCTCGATGCCGAGCCACTGGTCGTCCCGGACCACTACCGCGTCGATCTCGGCGCCCGACCCGTCCTGATACGCGCGAACCGTGGCGCCCGCCGCCTGCGCATGGACCACGAGGTCGCGGAAGACCAGGCTCTCGAACTGCTGACCGAAGGCCTCCGGATCGGCGACCAGAGCCCGCGGCGTCGCCCCGAGCGCGGCGACCGCGAGAGACGGGTCGACCAGGTGCCGCTTCGGGGCCTTGCGGACCTGGGCGCTCGAGCGCAGGTGCTGTCCCCATGCGGGTTGCTCGACGGCGATCCACAGCCTGCACAGGGCGTCCAGGTACGACGCGAGCGTCCGCGGCGCGAGAGTCTCCCCACGACCATTCACATCGGCCTGCAGGGTCTTGTCCGTCACGTACGTGCCGTTGCTGCACGCCAGGGCATAGATCAGCGCAGACACCTTGCGGGGATCGCGTCGGACCCCGTCCACCGTGACGATGTCCGCGCCGGCAATGGTCGCCAGGTAGTCGCGGTTCGCGTTGAGCGCGTCCCCCAGCTCACGGTTGAGGTTCCCGGGCCAGCCACCACGGCACAGAAGCTCGGCGATGTCCGAGATCCCGGCCTCGGACGCGGAGCTCGACGGCTGCTCGCCGTCGAGCAGGCCGGCGAGCGACACCGCACCGGTGCCGTGCCCAGCCTCGTGCAGTGTCATGGGCGACATCCGCACCCTGGCGACACGGCCTGCGCCGGTGTGGCGCGTGACGTCATCGGCAGGGGTCGCCGAGCCGGTGAGGATGAACTGGCCATCAGCCTGGCGCTCGTCGACCTGGTACCGGACCGCGTTCCACACGCCGGGGACGAGCTGCCACTCGTCGATCAGGCGTGGCGTCGCTCCGTCGAGCAGGGTGTTCGGATCAGCCTCGCCGGCCGCACGGATCTGCGGCGAGGCGTCCAGGCGAACGATCGATCCGGCTTGCCGACGCGCGGTCGAGGTCTTGCCGCACGCCTTCGGCCCCTCGATGAGTACAGCGCCGGCGGAGCGGAGGCCGCGCGCGAGCTGGTCGTCGACGAGCCGCGGGCGGTAGTCAGCCATGACACTCCACTGCCGATGTTAGTTGCACTTGGGTGCCAATAATATACGCCATTGAGATGGCCTCCGGCCACAGGGTCGGGGTCACCCGTCCGCACGCGCCGGTCAGCGGGTCGGCGTCGCCTTGCGACCGAGCCGGCCGCGGACACCGCGCGCGACACCACGGACCTTGCGCGCGTTGACCGCGAGGAGCACGTCGCGGTATTGCGCCGCCCGGTGCATCTGCCCGCGCAGGTCGGTGCCCGAGGCGCGGTGCCGCAGGTCGCACGGGACCTCGACGGGCACGAACCCCTTGCTCACGAGGTCGATCGTCATGCCGGTCTCCACGCCCCAGCCGCGCGCGAGTGGCGTCGCCGCCTCGAACGCCTCACGCGTCAGGCACCGCATGCCCGACAGCGGCTGCGTGGGCGTCCACCCGGTCAGCGACTGGATGGACCGCCGCGCGAGCCCGACGACGATGCCGCGCCCGCCCGCGCCCGGCTGCGGCGGCAGGAGCGCGATCGACAGGTCGGCCGAGCCCTCGAGGACGGGGGGCACGAGGGGTGCGGCGTTGACCGCGGACTCCGCGAGGTCGCCGTCGAGGAACAGCAGCAGGCGCGGGGGCCGGTCCTCGGTGTCGCGCATCGCGACGACGGCCGCGCCGGTCTCCATCGCGGCCGCCTTGCCGCGGTTGTGGGAGTGCCGCACGACGACGGCGCCGGCCTCCCGGGCGACGTGCTGCGTCGCGTCCTCGCTCCCGTCGTCGACCACCAGGACGAGGTCGACGTGCGGGATCGCGCGGGCCGCGCGGACCGTCGCGGCGATGCGCCGGGACTCGTCCTTCGCGGGGATCACGACGGCGACGCGCTGCTTCGGCGCGGCACCGGGGCCCTTCGCATCGCCTGGGGTTCGACGTCCGCGAGTGGTGGCCACGGGACCAGCCTAACGACGTTCGGGCGCCCTGCCACAGCCGGGCCAGGAGAAGGTCAAGGGCGGGTCATCCGCGGGGCGACGACGGGCCGCCCGGCCGCCACGGCCGGGACCTGTCCCGGCTCGCCGCCGGCGCCGGGTCGCCCGCGGTCAGCGCAGCGTGAGCTGCCGCGCGACGAGCCCGGCCCGCGCACGGCGCTCGTTCGCGTCGAGGGGCGTGTCCACCGCGAGCGCCGCCTCGAGCCGCTCCCCGAGCACCGCGACGGGCGCCTCGAGGGCGTCGGCCTCGGTCCCGGGTGCGAGGTCCCAGACGGGCACGAGGATCCCGCACGAGCGGAACGCGCCGATGAACTTGCCCAGGTCGCCCTGGTCGCCGAGGCCGGACTCGCGGCGGGCGTGGAGCCGCGCGAGGGCGTCGAGGAACTTCTGCTCGTCGTGCGGGACGGCCCAGCGCAGGTACTCGCGCTCGCCCATGCGGGCCCAGTACGCACCCTCGACGCCGGTGAGGCGGTGGGTGGGCACGATCGTCTCGTTCATGCGCTCGAGCGAGGCCTGGACGTCAGGCGTGAGGTCGACGCCGGCCGCGGTCCAGTAGTCGAAACCCTCGTGGACGGTCACCTCGAAGGGGACCGTGAGGTCGAGCACGTCCTGCAGGCGCGGGCCCGGCTCGGGCAGCGGCGCCGACGTGATGGGTGTGCCGGCGGGCAGCTCGAGCGCCTGGAGCAGGAGCGCCGCGAGGTCGCGCGACGCGTCCCCCGAGCCGGCGTGCTGCTGCAGGGCCAGGAAGATCGCGCCGTCGCCGCGGTGCAGGGCGGGCCACGCCATCGGCAGGACCGTCGTGACGACGACGTCGCGCGAGCCGTGCTCCGCGGTGGTGCGCGCGGTGGCGGTCGCCGCGGGGACGACCTCACGCATCGCGACCCAGTCGGGCTCGCCCGGGAGCCCCTCGAACGGACGCAGCACGAACTCGACAGACGGTCTCCTGGCCATGGGCAGCGAGACTACCGGTACCCGCCGGGCGTCACCCGTGCGGCGGAGCACCACCTGGTGCGAGGATCGGCCCATGCATGAGCGCGCCGGAACCCCCGCCCTGCCCGAGGACCTCATCGACGTGGACGCCGTGCTCGGCGCCTACTACGACATCACGCCCGACGTGAACGACCCGGCCCAGCAGGTCGTCTTCGGCACCTCAGGGCACCGCGGCTCGAGCCTCGACGGCGCGTTCAACGAGGCGCACATCATCGCGATCACGAGCGCGATCATCGAGTACCGGCGCGGCCAGGGCACCGACGGCCCGCTGTTCATCGGGCGTGACACGCACGCGCTGTCGAAGCCCGCGTGGCAGACCGCGCTCGAGGTGCTCGCCGCCGCCGGCGTCGAGGTCCACGTCGACGCCCGCAACGGCTACACGCCGACGCCCGCCGTGTCGCACGCGATCCTGCTGCACAACGGCGCGGGGACGGCCGAGGGGGTCCGGACGGGCGGGTCGGGCACCAGCAGCTCGGGCCTCGCGGACGGCATCGTCGTGACCCCGTCGCACAACCCGCCGCGTGACGGGGGCTTCAAGTACAACCCCCCGCACGGCGGGCCCGCGGATTCGGAGGCGACCGGCTGGATCGCGCGTCGCGCCAACGACCTGCTGCGCAGCGGCCTTGCGGGCGTGCGCCGCGTGAACCTCGACCAGGCCCTGGCGGCGTCGACGACGCGCCGCCACGACTTCATGTCCGCGTACGTCGCGGACCTCCCGAACGTGCTCGACCTCGAGCTGGTCCGGGCCAGCGGCGTGCGCATCGGCGCCGACCCGCTGGGCGGCGCGTCCGTCGACTACTGGGGCGAGATCGCGGAGCGGCACGGCCTGGACCTGACGGTCGTGAACCCGCACGTCGACCCCCGCTGGGCGTTCATGACGCTCGACTGGGACGGCAAGATCCGCATGGACTGCTCGTCGCCGTCGGCCATGGCCTCCCTGGTGCGTGCGATGTCGGTGCGCGACGCCGACGGCGGCACGCCGTTCGACATCGCGACGGGCAACGACGCCGACGCGGACCGGCACGGCATCGTCACGCCCGACGCCGGGCTGATGAACCCCAACCACTACCTCGCGGTCGCCATCAGCTACCTGTACGGCGGCGCCCGGCCGGGCTGGCCCCAGGATGCCGCGATCGGCAAGACGCTCGTGTCCTCCGCGCTCATCGACCGGGTCGCTGCGCGCCTCGACCGTCGTCTCCTCGAGGTCCCCGTGGGCTTCAAGTGGTTCGTCCCCGGCCTGCTCGACGGCTCGGTCGGTTTCGGCGGCGAGGAGTCCGCCGGCGCGTCCTTCCTGCGCCACGACGGCAGCGTCTGGACCACCGACAAGGACGGGATCCTCCTGGCGCTGCTCGGCGCCGAGATCACGGCCCGCACGGGGTCGTCCCCGTCCCAGCTGCACGCGCGGCTGGTCGAGCAGCACGGCGAGTCCTGGTACGCCCGCGTCGACGCCCCGGCGACCCGTGAGCAGAAGGCCGCGCTCGGCTCGCTGCGGCCCGAGCAGGTCACGGCCTTGACGCTCGCGGGCGAGGAGATCACGGCGCGCCTCGTGGAGGCGCCCGGGAACGGTGCGGCCATCGGCGGCCTCAAGGTCACGACGCCGCACGCCTGGTTCGCCGCGCGCCCGTCGGGCACCGAGGACGTCTACAAGGTCTACGCCGAGTCCTTCGTGTCCGCCGAGCACCTCACGCAGGTGCAGCAGGCCGCGCAGGAGCTCGTCACGCAGACGCTCGCCGGCTGACGGCCTGACGGGCCGACGGGCTGCCGTCGCGCGCTCAGGCGAAGGTGACAGCCGTCGGGCACAGGGAGCGACGTCGGGCGCCGCGCGCGCTCAGGCGCGGGCCGACGCGTGCAGGCGCTCCCAGAACTCGGCCTCCGGGACCGGCCGGCACCACAGGTAGCCCTGGCCCGTCGTGCACCCGAGCAGGCGCAGCGCCTGGGCCTGCTCCGCGGTCTCGACGCCCTCGGCGACGAGCGCCAGGCCGAGGGAGTCGCTCAGCCGCACGAGGGTCGTCACCACGGCCTGGCTGCGCACGTCGTCGAGCATCGCCGCGACGAAGCGCCGGTCGATCTTGATCATCGAGATGGGCAGGTCGATCACGCGGGTCAGGGGGCTGTAGCCCGTGCCGTAGTCGTCCGCGGCGAGGCCGATGCCCAGGTCACGCAGCGAGGCGAGGTCGGCGAGCAGGCGGTCGCTCACGGTGTCCAGGTGGGTCTCCGTGAACTCGAGCACGAGCCGGCCGGGTTCGAGGCCCGTCGCCTCGAGCACGGCGCGGACGTCGTCGACGAACCCGGCGACCTCGAGCTGGCGGGCCGAGACGTTGACGTGGATGGCGGGCGCCTCCTGGCCGCGCAGCTCCGGCCACGTCGCCGCGATCTCGCACGAGCGGCGCAGCACCCAGGCGCCGATCTGCGGCATGAGGCCCGACGACTCGGCGACGTCGAGCCACTCGCCGGGCGCGAGGAGGCCCCGCTCCGGGTGCCACCACCGCACGAGCGCCTCGGCGGCGACGGTGCGGCCGTCCCGCAGGTCCGTGACGGGCTGGAGGAACATCTCGAGCTCGCCCCGCTCGACGGCCGTCCGGAGCTCCTGCTCGAGCCGGGCGGAGCGGACGGCGCTGGCCCGGTGCTCGTCGGAGAAGACGACCGCCCGCCGCTTGCCCTCGGCCTTGGCCGCGTACATCGCGGCGTCGGCGTCCCGCAGGAGGTCGTCCGCCGTCGTGCCGTGCGTGCCCCAGGCGATGCCGATCGAGGCGCCGAGCGCGAAGGCCTGGTCGGCGACGACCACGGGCTCGCGGAAGACCCCCAGCACCTCCTCGGCGAGCGCGCGGGCCTCGAGGGTGTCGCCCGCGCGTGGTCGCAGCACCACGAACTCGTCCCCGCCGAGGCGTGCGGCGACGTCGCCCGGTCGCAGCACGGCACGCAGGCGTGACGCGACCTCGACGAGCGCCTCGTCCCCGCTCGTGTGCCCCGCGGAGTCGTTGACGAGCTTGAAGTCGTCCAGGTCGCAGAACAGGAGCGCGACGCCGGGCGCGGCCGGTGGCGGACCACCGTCGCCGCGGTCCTGGCCCTCGTCGTGCGGCCCGTCGTGCGTCCCGCCGACAGGCCCCGGCGTCGGCAGGGCGGCGATCGCGGCGTCGATCCTCTGCTGGAGCAGCACCCGGTTGCCGAGGCCCGTGAGGCTGTCCCGCAGCGCCTGCGCGCGCAGGCGATCCTCGGCCTCGCGGCGGCCCGTGACGTCGACGACCTGCGCGACGAAGAGCCCGTCGCCCGCCTGCGCGGACAGCGGGGACAGCGCCACCTCGACCCAGCGCCGGCCGAGCGCCGACGTGAGGGAGACCTCCCCGTGCCAGCCCGCGAGGTCGCCGTCGACCATCGCGCGGGCCGCCTCGAGGAGCTCCGGCCGGTGCTCCTCGTCGACGGCGTCCGTCCAGGAGGACCCGACGAGCTCGTCGTGCCCGCCGCCCAGGAGGCGCGCAGCGATGTCGTTGAGCTCCACCACGTCGAGGCCACGCTCCTCGCGGCCGCCCGAGCCGGGGTCGCCGGGCCGGGCAGGCTCGGACCGGCGCAGCAGGACCATCCCGAGGAGGGCGTCGCTGAAGCCGCGCCGGAACAGCCGCTCGCTCGCGGCGACCCGCTCCAGCGCGGCCCGGCGCTGACCGACCGAGACCGCGAGCGGCAGCGTGATGACGGCGAGCACCACGACGTACGTCTGGACGAGCGACGCCGCGAGCGTCGACTCGCCCTCGAAGCCGGCGGCGAACGGACCGCCGCCCAGCCGTGTGAGGACGTTGATGAGCAGCGCCGCGAGGAACAGCTGCACGCTCACGGTGCGCACGCTGAGCCGCAGCGCTCCCCACACGAGGAGCGCCGGTGGCAGGAAGCTCAGGGGCAGGGACTGCCCGGGCATGAACACAAGGCCGACGGCGGCGAGCAGGCAGCACCACTGCGCGGTGACCTCGAGCCGTCTCCCGACGTCGGCGCCACGCGGCATGGCCGCCCCCCGCAGGCCCAGCGGCACCAGGACGAGCACCGCCGCGCCGTGGCTCGAGATGACGGTGCGCGCCGTGATCCACGGGTCGCCCGTGGCGGTGAGCAGCGTGGTGAGCCCCGCGCCCAGCCCCATGACGAGCGCACCGACGACCGTCGCGCCGACGAGCAGCGTGACGTCCTCGAGGGACTGCAGCCGGGGCGCGGACCGGCCGCGCCGCAGCAGGTGGGCGACGACCACGGCCTCGCTGGCGTTGGACAGCGACAGCCCTGCGGCGAGCGGCCAGGTGCGCCCGACGACGAGGTTGGCGGCGAGGCTCGCGAGGACGACGGCGCCGACGACGGCCACGCGGCGGTCCCGCGGCGCCCACAGCAGCGCGATGATCGAGAGCCCTGCCGCCGGCCACCACGTCGCGAGGTGGTGGTCCTGCGGTGCGAGCGCCACGGCGAGGAAGGCCAGGCAGAAGAGGGCCACGACGAGCACGAGGAGGCCGGGCACGCTGTAGACGAGACGGGGCCAGGCCCGGCGGCGTCGCCGTGCCCTCGCCCGGTCCGCGGCCGGCGTCCCCGTGCCCTCCGCGATGCTCAGCGCCATGCTGCGCCTCCCTCCGCGCCCCGCTGACGACGCTCGGCCGGCGCACGCGACTGCGGCGATCCTCGCACGGCCCCTCGCGGGTGCGCAGTCCGGCAGGGCCGTGCGGGTGACGCCGCCCCGTGGACCTCACCCGCAGCCCGTCGGTCCGCCGATGACGACGGCCTCGGCGGCCGGGGCGCCGGCCGTCACGACGCCGGGCGTGTCACCGCCTGCTGCGATGATGAGGCCATGCTCCAGCCGTACCGCGAGGTCCTGTCACGCCCCGGTGCGCTCGCGTTCTCCTCCGCAGGCGTCCTCGCACGCCTGCCCATGTCGATGGTCGGCATCGGCATCGTCCTGATGGTCTCCGAGATCTACGGCTCGTACGGCCTCGCGGGGCGGGTCGCTGCCGTCGAGGTCGTGGCGCACGCCATCTGCTCCCCGCTGCTGGCCCGGCTCGTCGACCGCTACGGCCAGGCCCGGATCATGCGCCCTGCGCTCGCGGTCACCGTCCTCGGGCTCGCCGCACTGGTCGCCATCGCGCTGCTGCGCGCGTCGCCCTGGTTCCTCTACGCGGCGGCCGCCGTCTCGGGCGCGAGCATCGGGTCGGTCGGCGCCCTGATCCGCGCCCGGTGGTCCCACCTGCTGCGGGACCCACGGGACGTCCACACGGCCTACTCGCTCGAGTCGGCCCTCGACGAGCTCGTCTTCATCATCGGACCCGTCCTCGCGACGCTCCTCGCGACCGGGGTCCAGCCCGTGGCGGGCCTCGTCGTGCCCCTCGTCGCCGTCGTCGTCGGCGGCCTCCTGCTCTACGGGCAGCGCGCGACCGAGCCGCCACCCGTGCAGCGCAACCCGGACGTGCGCCACACGCACGTGATGCGCTCGGGCGGCATGATCGTGCTCGCCGTCGTCTTCATCGCCATGGGCTCGATCTTCGGCGCGACGGACGTCGCGACGGTCGCGTTCGCGGAGGAGGAGGGCAGCAAGGGCTCGGCGGGCGTGATCCTCGCCGTGTTCGCGGCCGGGTCCATGATCTCGGGCCTCATCTACGGCGCCCACCACTGGGCGAGCCCCCTGTGGCGCCGCTTCGCGATCGGGATGGTCGCGCTCGCCCTCGGCGTGAGCCTGTTCTTCTTCGTCACGAGCCTGCCGGTGCTGGCCGCCGTCATGTTCGTCGCGGGGTTCGCCATCGCACCGACCCTCGTCAACGGCAACGGCCTGGTGCAGGAGCTCGTCCCGCGGGCGCAGCTGACGGAGGGCCTCACCTGGGTCGGCACCTCGCTGGGCATCGGCGTCTCGGTGGGGTCCTCGGTCGCCGGCGCGCTCATCGACAGGAGCGGGTCGCACAGCGGGTTCGTCGTGGTCGTCGTGAGCGCAGGCTTCGCGGTGCTCGCGGTCCTGGCCTCCCTGCGGACCCTGCGCGCGGGCCCCAGGGAGTCCGGGACGGTCCTGCTCCGCGAGCCGACCACCGACCCCATGGGCGACCCCGCGTGACGCCCTCGACCCGGCGCCCGCTCACGCGGACCGAGCTGAGCGCCGTGCTGGCGCCCCTGGGCGGCGTCGTCGCCGACCGGGTCCTCACTGGCGGCCTGTTCGCGTCCGTCCAGGCGGCCGAGCTGACGGACGGCCGCACCGTCGTCGTGAAGACCGGGACGCCCGACGACGCCGCGACCCAGTGCCTGCTCACGTACGAGCGGGACCTGCTGCGCGGCGAGGCGTTCATGCTCGGCCACGCCGGCCGCGCACCAGGCGTCCCGTCCCCCGCCGTCCTGCTCCTGGACCTCGACCGGGCCGTCGTTGACGTCGACGTGCTGGTCGTCGAGCACCTCCCCGGCGTCGCGTGGGAAGGCGTGCGTGCGGAGCTCGACCCGAGCGTCGACGCGCGGCTCGGGCAGGGCGTCGGCCGCGTGCTCGCCGCCCTCCACGCCGTGCCGCTCGCCGACGACGGCGCCGTCGGCCCCGCACGCTTCGGCTACCCCGCCGACGGCTTCGCCCTCGGGGCCGGGACGTGGCCCGAGGCCGTCGCACTCCTTGTCGACGCCGTGCTGCGCGACGCCGACCGCTGGGGCGTCGACGTCCAGGCCGGCGCCGTGCTCCGCGCAGTCGGGCGCGCCGGCGAGGCGCTCGCCGAGGTCGTCGCGCCGCGCCTGGTCCACATGGACATGTGGCCGGGCAACGTGCTCGTCGACGCCGCCCGGGGCACGGTGACCGGGGTGGTCGACTTCGAACGCGGCCTGTTCGCGGACCCGCTCATGGACCTCGTGGGGGCCGAACCCCTCAACGTCGGTGCGCCGTCACCGACCCTGCTCGCCGGGTACCGCTCCGGCGGCGGCACGCTCCCGCTCGACCCGGCCGCGGGCACGGTCAGCGGCCTCACGGCGGCCGCCGACGTCCGCCTCGCCCTCTACCGCCTCTACCTCAACCTGATCATGACGGTCGAGACGGTTCCCCGGGCGTACGACGGCGCCTGGGTCGGCCCGTACCTCACCTCGCTCGCGCAGGGCCGCGCCACGCTCCTCGCACACCTCGGCTGAGCCGGCGACCCGCCGGGCAACCCCCGGACGCGGCAACCTCAGCGGTGACCCGCGAGACCGAGCTCCCGGTCCTCGTCGGAGCTGCCGTGGTCCCTGCCGAGCCGCGCCACGGCCCCCCGGGGCGCGCTGCCCGCCGCGAGCGCGCGAGCCGACCCGCGGTCGGGCCCGTCCCGGCGCGAGTCGGCCGCCAGCAGCTGGGCGACCTCGCCGTGCGACAACGGCTGGCCGAGCAGGAAGCCCTGCCCGTCGTCGCACGCCATCTCGATGAGCTCACGCAGCTGCGCCGGCGTCTCGATGCCCTCGCCGACGACGCTCATGCCCAGCCCGTGCGCCATCGCGATGACCGCACCGACGAGGTTGCGGTGCCACTCCTCGTCGGCGCCGCGCTCGACCTTGACCACGCTCACGGGGAACCGGGGCAGGCGCGCGAGCGACGTGTACGTCGCCCCGAAGTCGTCGACCGCGAGGCGCACACCCAGCAGGTTCAGCGCCTCGAGGGTCTCGCGGGCGTCCGGCCCGTCCTGGACGAGCGAGCGCTCGCTGAACTCGAGGCAGAGCTGCTCGGGGGCGAGCCCGTGCCGGTCGAGGACCGTGCACACCTGCTCGAGCAGGTCGGGCTCGCGCAGCTGCCGACCCGAGACGTTGACGGCCATCGACAGGGGGCGCGCCGTCGGGCCGCGCTGCGCGCACCACAGGGCGAGCTGGGCGCAGGCCGCGTCGAGCACCCACGCGCCGATCGGCCCGATCAGGCCGCGGCTCTCGGCGGCCGCGAGGAAGTCCTTGGGCCCGAGGAGGCCGCGCTCGGGGTGCTCCCAGCGCAGGAGTGCCTCGAACCCGAGGAGGCGCTGGTCGCTCAGGCTCAGCAGGGGCTGGTACCGCAGCCGCAGCTCGTGGCGCTCGAGCGCACCCCGGAGCTCGGCCTCGAGGGTCATGCACTCCGTGGTGCCCTCGTGCTCGCGCGGGTCGAACACCTGGAACCGGTTGCGCCCGCCCTGCTTCGCCTTGTACATCGCGGCGTCGGCGCTGCGGATGAGCTCGCCCGGGTCCGACGTGGGGTCGTCGGTGATCACCGCGCCGACGCTGCCCGACAGGCGCAGGTGGAGCTTGCCCTCCACGAGGGGCTGGCCGAGCGCGTGGACGATGCGGTCGGCGATGTCGGACGCGTCCTCGTCCGTGAGCACCCGGTCGCACAGCACGACGAACTCGTCACCACCGAGGCGCGCGACCGTGTCCTGCTTGCGCGCGACGCCCTCGAGCCGGCGCGCGACGTCCGCGAGCACGCGGTCGCCGACGTCGTGCCCGTACGTGTCGTTGACGTCCTTGAAGTAGTCCAGGTCGATGAAGAACAGGGCGATGCGCGCGGGGTAGCGCTCCATGCGGACCAGCGCCTGGGCGAGGCGGTCCGTGAGGAGGTAGCGGTTCGCCAGGCCCGTGACCGAGTCGTGCATCGCCTGGTGGGCGAGCGCCTGCTCGGCGCGCTTGACCTCGGTGATGTCACGCGTCGACGTCAGCACGCCGACGACGTCCCCCGTGGTGTCGCGGTCCGGGGAGATCGTCGTGTGGAACCAGGTCTCCTCGCCGTCCGCACCGTCGGGCACGCTGAACTCGACCTCGTCGGGCTCGCCCGTCTCCAGGACGCGGCGCAGCGCCGGCTCCCAGATCTCCAGGGACGCCTCGGCCATGCCCGTCTCACGGTCGGTGCGCCCGAGGAGCTCCGCGAGGCTCGTCCCGCGGGAGCGCTCACCGGCGGGGTTCATGTACTGGTAGCGCAGCTCGTGGTCGTAGCGTGCGATCGCGTCCGTCGAGCCGTCGAGCACCGCCCGGAGCTGCGACTCGACCCGGCTGAGCTCCGCGTTGGCCTCGACGGTCATGTCCGCGAGGCGCGCCATCTCCTGCTCGTTCTGCACCAGGGACGTGACGTCGCGCGAGATGCCGAAGGTGCCGATGATCGACCCGTCGGGCGCGCGGAGCGGGAACTTGCTGCTCGAGACGAACGTGTCGGGCCGGTCGACCCAGCGCTCACGCTCCTGCTTGTTGAGCATCGGCTCACCCGTGGCGATGATCTGCTGCTCGTCCGCGTACGCGGCGCTCGCGTGCTTCTCGTCGAACAGGTCGAAGTCGCTCAGGCCCAGGAGCGCGTCCTGCGTGGTCCGGTGGAGCTCGGCGCAGCCCAGGCTGACCCGGATGAACCGGCTCTCGAGGTCCTTGAAGTAGATGACCTCGCGTGACGAGTCCAGGAGGTTGCTCGTCCAGATGTGGTCGAGGCCGGGGTCGAGGCCGTTCGGCGCCGAGCCCGTGCCAGGTTCGTGGCTCATCGTCGCGCCTGTCAGTCATGTCGGAGGTTGTGTGGAGGTTACTAGACCGTGCGGCCACGATCGGGCACCTGTGAGCGTTTCACGCCACGCAACCGCGCAGGTGCGTCAGTTCGGCCTAGCCGAGCGTGGCACCGAAGGCCGTACCCAGGCCGTAGGTCACGGCCGCCGCGCCGGCACCGATGGCGAGCTGACGCAGGGCCCGGCGCACCGGCGGACCGCCCGAGATGAGGCCGACGATCGCACCCGTGACCAGGAGCGCGACGCCGACCGCGACGGTCGCGGCCACCAGGGCGGCGGTCGAGGACAGGCCGAGCAGGAACGGCAGCACCGGGATCAGCGCGCCGGAGCCGAAGAAGCAGAAGCTCGACAGCGCCGCACCGACGTCCGTGCCCACGACCTCGTGCTGGTCGGCGGCCGGGTAGTCCGCGTGGAACTCGCGGCTCGCGGGGCCCAGCGCGGCGATGTCGTCGAGGACCTCGGTCGCGCGCCGCTGGGCCTCCTCGGGCGTCATGCCCCGGGCCCGGTAGACGAGGGTCAGCTCGTTGCGGTCGACGTCCAGGTGCGGCAGGGCACCGGCCGCCTCGGCGCTCGGGTTCGACGCCGCGAGGAGCTCGCGCTGCGACCGCACGGAGATGAACTCCCCGGCGCCCATCGACAGGGCGCCGGAGAGCAGGCCGGCGAGCCCGGTGATGAGCACCGTCCCCGTGGGCGTGCCCGCGGCGGCCACGCCGATGACCAGGGCGAGGTTGGACACGAGGCCGTCGTTCGCGCCGAACACGGCGGCACGGAAGGTCCCCGAGAGCTGGTTGCGGCCGCGCGTCGCGAGCGCACGCACGACCTCCTCGTGGATGCGCTCGTCGGCGGCCATGGCGGGCGTCGCGTCGATGTCCACCTCGTACGTCGCGCGGGCCTCGGCACGCTGGGCTAGCGCGAGGACGAACACGGACCCGAAGCGCCTGGCGAGCCACACGAGGATGCGGAAGCGCGGGTCGCTGCGGCGGGGCTCGCCGACCTGGTCGCCGAGAAGCCGCTCCCAGTGCTCGGCGTGGCGCCCCTCGGCGTCCGCGAGCGCGAGCAGGATCTCCTGCTCCTCGCCGCTGCGGTGCCGGGCGAGCTCGCGGTACACGCCGGCCTCGGCGCGCTCGTCGGCCAGGTGACGGCGCCAGCGGCGCAGGTCGGCCGGGGTGGGGGCGCTCACGCCGTCAGCCTGCCACGGTCACGTCATGGTCAGGTCGCGGTCACGCCACGGGGACGCCGCGGGCCCGGGCGGCGCGTGCGGCCGGGTCGGCGAGCCCGGCGCCCTCGAGGAGGTCGACGACGTCACGCGACTGGTTGAACGCGTAGAGGTGGAGGCCTGGCGCACCCGCGTCGAGGACCGCCTCGACGAGCTCGACGCCCATCGCGACACCTGCGGCACGGCGGCGCTCGTCGTCCTGCTCGGCGTCGAGGCGGGCCAGGATCGTGGCCGGGACGTCGACGCCGCTGATCTCCTGCAGCCGGCGCAGACGCTGCGGGTCGGCGAGCGGGACGATGCCCGGGAGCAGCGGGATGTCGACGCCCGAGGCGCGCGCGACCTCGACGTACCGCACGTAGTCCTCGGGGCGGAAGAACACCTGCGTGATGGCGTGGTCGGCGCCGGCGGCCTGCTTGGCGACGAGCGCCTGGAGGTCGCCGCAGCTCGCCGGGCCTCCGCCGTCGGCCGTGGCCGCGACGAGCGCCGCGGGGCTCGCTGCGACGGCGATGCTCAGGGGCTCGCCGGCCGCGCGCTCGACGTCGCGGAGCAGCTCGACGAGCTCGCTCGCGCGCTGGAGGCCCGCCGGGTCGGGGCGCCAGTCCGGGACGCCCGCGGGCGGGTCCCCGCGCAGCGCGAGGAAGTCGCGGACGCCGTCGGCGACGAGCTGCTCCGCGACGGCACGCACCTGCGCGTGGGGCGAGCCCAGGCACGTGAGGTGCGCGACCGTCGTCGTCGCCGTGTGCTCGAGGATCCACTGGACGACGGCGCGGGACGTCTCCCGGGACGACCCGGAGGCGCCGTAGGTGACGGAGAAGAAGTCGGGCGTGACCTCGGCGAGCCGCGGGATCGTGCGCCACAGGGACGCGGTCGCGGCCTCGCTGCGCGGTGGGTAGAGCTCGAACGACACGGTGGGGCCGGCGTCCGACGCGCGGAGCCGTGAGGGCAGGGCCGGGAAGGCGGCCGGGCCGGTGGGTGCCGCGGGCGCGGAGGCGGTGGTCGGGTGGGCGGGTGCGTCGCTCATGCTGCTCCATCGGTTCTGGCGTGAGCACCCGCACCCTGTCGCGAGGGGGGTTGCTGCGGCGTCGACGAGCCAGATCTCTCGGCCGCTCTTGATGGGTCGCCCACACTGTAGGGCGTCCCGGGCCGCGATCCCAAGGCCAACCGTCCCGGCTGTCGAGACACGCCGTCTCACGTCGGCATCGACCTCCGACGGCGCGCCACCGTCCGCGGGGCCCGGCACGACCCGGCGGCGCGCCGGCACAGGCCGTGATGCCGCCGACGACGCGGGCCCTACCTCCTCATCCCCCCGGGGACGCCGCGCGCAGTCGCTCGAGCAGCGGGCCCGCGGCGTCGTCCAGGAACTCCTGCTGCTTCTCGTCCCCCACCTGGAGGATCGCGAGATCGGTGAACCCGGCCTCCCAGAACGCTGACGCCGCCTCGACGACCGCGTCGAGGTCCGGCCCGCACGGGATGGTCTGCGCGACGTCGTCGGGCCGCACGTACTGCGACGCCGCGTCGAACGCCTGCGTCGTCGGCAGGTCGGCGTTGACCTTCCAGCCGCCGCCGAACCACCGGAGCTGCTCGTGCGCCCGGGCCTTCGCGGCGGCGGGGTCCGGGTCCCAGGAGATCGGGAGCTGCCCGATCTTGCGGGACGGGCCCAACCCGGCGCCCTCCCGCACGCGGTCCCACCGGCCGACCACGTCGGCGTCGGGTTCCGTGGTCACCAGGTGGTCGGCCATCGTCGCGAACCGCTCCACGGACTCCGGCCCGGACACGGCGACGCCGATCTCGACGGGCGCCTCGGGCCTGTCCCACACGTACGCCTGGTCGACACGGAAGTGCTCACCCTCGAAGGTCACGTGCTCGCCGTCGAGGAGCGGGCGGATCACCTGGAGCGCCTCGTCGAGCATGTCGTGCCGCTCGGCCACGGCCGGCCACCGCTCACCGACCACGTGCTCGTTGAGGTTCTCGCCGGCGCCGACGTTGAGCTGGAACCGTCCGTCGCTCAGCACCCCGAGCGTCGCCGCCTTCTGCGCGACGACGGCGGGGTGGTACCGCATCGTCGGGCACGTCACGTACGTCATGAGCTCGGTGCGGGACGTCGCCTGCGCGACCGCGCCCAGGACCGACCAGGCGTAGGGCGAGTGGCCCTGGGCGTCGAGCCACGGGAAGTAGTGGTCGCTCGAGACCTGGAAGTCGAAGCCCACCCGCTCGGCCCCGACCGCGTACCCGACGAGCTCGCGCGGCCCGCTCTGCTCGGTCATCAGCGTGTATCCGAATCGCATGCCCCCAGGCTCACACCGCGAGCGCCGCCCGGCATCCCGGGGCCGGCCGCGCGGGCGGGCGGCCCGTCGGCGCACGCAGGATCTCCACACGGCTCCGAGGCTGCTCCCAGGCAGAGCACGTAGAGTCGGCGGGTCCGCACGAGCGGACACGTTCCCGCGCCACCGGCCACGTCCGGTGACAGCGGCTTCGATGACCGATCACGAAGGACCTGCCCGTGCGCCGACTGGCTGCCGCACTCATCGCCACGACCCTGCTCCTCGCCGGATGCTCCGGCGGCTCCGGGGACGCCGAGGCCGAGAAGACGAACGACTCGACAGCGACGCCCGACGACGCCGCGACGCTCGAGGCCGTGGAGGTCGAGGGCGACCTCGGGGCCGCCCCCACGCTGACCTTCGAGCAGCCCTTCACGATCAGCGAGCCCGTCGCCCGCGTGGACGTCGAGGGTGAGGGCGAGCCGCTCGAGGACGGCCAGACCCTGAGCATCCACTACGTCGCCGTGTCGGGCGACGACGGCACCTCGTTCGGGTCGACCTGGGACCTCGGCACGCCCGAGTCGCTCATCCTCGGCGACGAGGCGATCCTGCCGGCGCTGACCGAGGCCCTCACGGGCCAGAAGGTCGGCGCGCGCGTCCTGTTCGCCGCACCCGGTGGTGCGGCGACCGAGACGTCGGAGGCCTACCCGGCGACGATCATGGCCATCGAGGTCCTCGCGGCGAAGACGCTCCCGACGCGCGCCGAGGGCGAGGCCGTCGCGCCGGCCGAGGGCCTGCCGACCGTGACCCTCGCGGAGAACGGCGAGCCGTCGATCTCGATCCCCGCCGGCTACCCGACGCCCGCCGACCTCGTGGTCCAGCCCCTCATCGAGGGCACCGGGCCCGTCGTCGAGACCGGGCAGAGCGTGACCGTGCAGTACAGCGGCTGGACCCTCGACGGCGAGCAGTTCGACTCGTCGTGGGCGCGGTCACCCTTCACCACCACGATCGGCGCTGGCGCGGTCATCACCGGCTGGGACGAGGCGATCGTCGGGCGCACCGTCGGCAGCCAGCTGCTGCTCGTGGTCCCGAAGGAGAAGGCGTACGCGGGCACGGAGAACGCGCTCGCGGAGGAGACCCTCGTCTTCGTCGTGGACATCCTCGACGCGAGCTGACCTCCGCACGACCGAGACGAGGCCCCGGCCGGACCGCCCCACAGGCGGCCGACCGGGGCCTCGTCGCGTCCGGGGCCGCGCCCTCAGAGGTCTTTGCGCCCGTAGATGCGTCGGCTCACGAGGCAGGACGCGACGAGCACGGCGAGCGAGGTGACCACGACCACGGCTCCGGCGCCTGCGGACGGCTCCAGCCAGGCGGGCAGGCTCTGGGCGTCCGGGGCGGCCTGCGTGAACGCCACGACCGCTGCGAAAACCAGCAGGAACGGCAGGTACGCGAGGAGCTTGGCGCGCGTGTAGCCGAGCGCGAAGAACAGCGGGAACTGCACGCCGATCGTGAACGCGAAGATCGCGAAGGACACCGCGAGGACGGCGAGCACCTCGGTGGCCGTCAGCGTCTCGCCCTGGAAGGCCGAGAGCAGCGCCGCGAGCGCCGTGGAGACCGCGCCGATGACGACGAACATGAGGAGCGCACCGACGTAGCGGCCGACCACCACGACGTCGCGCGGCACCCGGAGCGTCCCGTACAGGACGGAGAGACCGTCCTTGTCCTCGATGGCGAACGCGTATGACGACGTGAGGATCCCGTAGACCACGGAGATCGCGATGACCGAGGACGAGTCCTCGAGCATGAGCCCGAACAGGACGCCCATGCCCAGCAGGAACAGGTAGGACCGCAGCTGGGGGCGCACCGTGAGCGCGTCCAGCCGCACGAATGCTGCGACGGTCGACATCACAGGCTCCCTTCTGCATGGTCGAACGCGCCGTCGGACGCACGTCCGACGTGGATGACGATGTCGTCGAGGCTCGCGGGCTCGACGACGACGCCGTCGGGCAGGTCCCGGACCGCTTCCGCGCGGGCGAGCGCCTCGAAGCCGCTCCCGTGGCGGCGCGTGCTGACGAACCCGGGCGTCCCCGGGGGTGGCGCGTCCTGCGGCCCGCCGCGCACCACGCGGTAGGCGTCGAGCAGGTCGTCCTTGGTGCCGGTGGACACGATGGCGCCGTCGCGGATGAACGTGACGTAGTCGGCGATGCGCTCGAGGTCGGTCGTGATGTGCGTGGAGAACAGGACGCTGTGCTGCTCGTCCTCGAGGAACTCGGAGAGGATGGTCAGGAGCTCGTCGCGCGCGGCAGGGTCCAGGCCGCTGGTCGGCTCGTCGAGCACGAGCAGGCGTGCGTCGTGCGACAGGGCGGCCGCGACCATGAGCTTCATGCCCATGCCACGTGAGAGGTCCTTGACCTTGCGGCGCCGGTCCAGCTCGAACCGGTCGAGCAACGAGGACCAGCGGTCGCCGTCCCAGCGCGAGTAGAACGGGCGGAGCGCGCTCTCGACGTCGTCCAGCCGCCAGTCCGAGACGTAGTAGGGGCGGTCGAGCACGACGCCGACGTCGTCCGCCGGGCCCGGCGCACCGGCGTCGACCCGGCGGCCGAGGACCTCGACGGTCCCGCCGTCGATCCGCAGCATGCCGAGCAGGCACTTGATGGTCGTCGTCTTGCCCGCGCCGTTGGGCCCGACGAACCCCATGACGTACCCCGTGGGGAGCGTCAGGGTGACGTCGCGGAGCGCGAAGCCGCCGAACGACTTGGTGAGCCCCTGTACGGCCAGGGCGTTCTCGGTGGTCACTGGTTCCCTTCCTCGTGGATGGTCAGGAGCTGGTCGAGGACCGCGACGACCTCGTCCCGGCCCAGGCCGGCGACGCGTGCCGCGGTGAGCGCCGCCGTCAGGCCGTCCTCGACGTCGCGGAGCAGCTGCTCGCGCACGAGCTCGGAGCTCGCGGGGAGCACGAAGCTGCCCTTGCCCTGGACGTTGGTGACGAACCCCTCGCGGGCGAGGTCCGCGTAGGCGCGCGTGGTGGTGATGACGCTGATGCGCAGGTCCTTGGCGAGGGAGCGCACGGACGGCAGGGCGTCGCCCTCACGCAGCTCGCCGGCGAGGATCGCGGCCTTGACCTGCTCCTTGATCTGCTCGTAGAGGGGCACTCCGGCCGTGTTCGAGATGACGACCCGCATGCTGCCTCCCGCCTGTCATGTGTCGACGCCTCGTGCGCCGCTCGCTGCCTCACTGTATATGTGCAGTACGAACAGTATGCACAGTCAGGGCGGGACCGACGCCGGGACCATCGACCCACCCCCCCACCCCCACCCCTTCGCCCCCTGCACCCCGCGAGATCGCACATCCGCACCCAGATCGCACCGTCACATGGCCGGCCTCGGTGCGGATGTGCGATCTCGGCAGGGCGACCTGGGGCTGGCGCCGGGGGCGGGGGCGGGTGTCGACGGTGGGGCCGGGCGGGCGGGTGGATGCCGGCAGGCAGACGGCGAGGCGTTGCGCCGTGCGCTCAGGCCTGATTCAATGCATCAACTCATTGATTCATTGGAGCGTCATGGCTGGTGTGGTCCTTCTCGTCCTGCTCACCTTCGTGGTGGGCCTTCTCGCGCTCGTCGCCCTTGTGGTGGCGGCCGTCGTCGCCGGCAGCCCGGCCGCCGACGCCCCCACCGTGGCGCGCGCCGCCCGCCGCCACGAGGCCCTGATGTCGCTCGGAGCCGCCGTCGCGAGCCTCGGGTCGGTCATCGGGGTGACGACGCTCCCGGTCGTGTGGACGTCCGGCTTCGAGCCGACCCCCGCGGCGCCGGGCATGCTGGTCTACACCAGCCCGTTCCTGGGAGCCGTCGTCTTCTGCCTGGCCCGCGCCCTCGGGGAGCTCTGGTGGCCGCGGCCGAGCGGGACGGTTCGGACGGCGACGCTCGCGCGGCGCACCGTGCGCGAGCTCGGCGGCCGCCGGCTCCTCGCGCTCGCGGCGACGGTGGCGCTGGGCCTGGTCGCCGTCGTGGCGTACGGGCTGACAGCCGCACCGGGCGGGCGCACCGTCGCGCACGTGCCGACGCTCGACACCGACGGCACGGTGATCGGCACCGGGGCGTCAGGCCCCTACCCCGGGTGGCCCTTCGGTGTGCCGATCGCCGTCGGGATGCTCGTGTCTCTCGCAGCGGCGGTGCTCGTGCTGTGGGTGGTCGCCCGGCGACCGGCGCTCGCACTGGTCCCGCGCGAGCACGACGACGCCGTGCGCCGCACCTCCGCGGCACGCGTGCTCGCCGGGGTCCAGGCCTGGGTCGGCGGCGCGACGGCGCTGATGATGGCCGTCGCCGCAGTGCCGCTCCACGGTGCAGAGCACACGGGCGGCGCACTCGTCTCGCTCGTCGGCGCGCTCGCCGTCGGCGCTGCGTCCCTCGCGCTCGGTGCGTCCGCCCTCCCGGGGCTGCGCGCTCGCCCGTCACTCACCACCGCGACGGGGACCGCGAGGGCATGACCGAGCTCCGCGTGGACCTGGCCGCGCCCACCCCCGTCTACGAGCAGATCCGGGCCCAGGTCGCCGGGCTGGTCGCGGTCGGCGCGCTCACCGTCGGGGAGCGGCTGCCCGCGTCGCGGGACCTCGCCCGCGACCTCGGCGTCGCCGTCGGCACCGTGCAGCGGGCCTACCGCGAGCTCGAGGCCGCCGGCGTCGTGACGTCCCGGCGCCGCACGGGCACGGTCGTGGCCGGGCTTGCCGTGGCGGGGCCGGACCCCGGGCCGGCGGACCCCGGCGCGCCCCGCGCCGGGGACGCGGGACCCCTCGACGACCTGCTCGAGGACGTCGCTGCGCTCGTCGCGCGTGCACGCGCTGGCGGGCTGGGCGACGGCGAGCTGCTCGCGCTCGTGCGCGGCGCGCAGGCGGGGTGGGGTGACGCCGGAGGGCAGTGAACGTTGCCGGCGCGACGTTCCTCGCCACCGCACTCAGAGCAGAAGAAGGCGCCATGGAGGTCGTGCAAGCCAGCGACCTGTCGGACGGCGACGAGAGAGCAGTCCAGATCCTCACTAACCACCGGTTGTCCGCGACATGAGGAGCGAACCGGCCCGGCTATCGAGCACAGCGACCGGACCGGCTCGCCGACACTGCGTGACGCGGCTGCGGGGTTCGACGCCCGGCAGCCGTCAGGGTTCGCAGGGCTCGACGCCCGGCAACCGTCAGAAGGCGTAGGGACCGAATCGGCCCCAGGCCACGAACAGCGCGAGCGCGAGCAGGACGACGTTGACCGCGATCATCGGCCTCTCGCCGCGCCTGCCGTGGGTGACGATCGCGCCGACCATCACGACCGCCAGACCGACCGCAGCGAGCGGGGTCAGCACCTGGGCGATCCCGGTCAGTGCAGGCAGGACTAGACCGAGGGCGCCGAGGACCTCGACCGCCCCGATGAGCTTGATCGAGGTGGGGCTGAAGCTCTCGGCCCACGCCAGCAACGTGACGAGCTTCTCCTTGGGCTGAGTCAGCTTCATGGCCCCGGCACCGAGGAAGGCGACGGCGAGCAGGGCCTGGACGATCCACAGAGCGATGTTCACAAGGACTCCTTCGGGGGGCACGCCGAGGCCGGCTTTGTTGCCGCGGAAAGCAACCTTGTCCGGCTTTCACTTGCCGTGTCAAGTAGTCTGAGTCCATGAGCGCGACGGAGCCCCGGTGGCTCGACGAGGAGCAGACCAAGGCGTGGATCGCACTGTCCGCCGTGCTGGTCGAGCTGCCCACAGCCCTGGACGCCCAGCTCCAGCGCGACTCCGGGATCAGCCACGTCGACTACCAGGTGCTCTCGTGGCTGTCGATGACCCCGGGCCGCGCCGCGCGCATGAGCCAGATCGCCGAGATGGCCAAGGTCAGCCTCTCCCACCTGTCACGCATCGCCGCCCGCCTCGAGCGGCAGGGCTGGCTCCGACGCACCCCCGACCCCCACGACGGCCGAGCCACCCTCGCGGTGCTCACCGAGGCCGGGTGGGACAAGGTCGTGGCCGCCGCACCCGGCCACGTCGAGGAGGTGCAGCGTCTGGTCTTCGACAACCTCACGCCCGCGCAGGTCCGCCAGCTCGAGAGCATCGGGCACCGCGTGCTCAACGGCGTGCGCCCCGGCTTCTCCCTGCGGCTCCCCACCGCGTCCCCCCCGGCGGACTGAGCCGGACAGGCGGCGAACGGACGTCAGGCGTCCGGGAGCACCGGCCGACCGCCCTCCCAGGTCAGCGGGAGCACGTTCATCGCACGGTAGGTGGTCGAGCCGTACCAGGAGTGGAAGACGAGCCGGTCCTCGCCGTCCGGGCCGGCGACGACGTCCTGGCCGCCGGGCCCCGCGTACCTGCCCTCGAAGGTGTCGGTGGTGAACAGCGGCTCGGGAGCCTTCGTGTACGGGCCGAGCACCGACGTCGCAGTGGCGTAGCCGATCGCGTACGCGGGCCCGCCGTAGTCGTTCGCCGAGTAGAGCAGCACGTACGTCCCGTCCCGCTCGACGAGCGTCGGCGCCTCGACCAGGCTCCCCTCCCACGGCTGGTCCTGCTGCACGAGGCGCACCGGTTCACCGGCGAGGGCGGTGCCGTCGGCCGAGAGCGGCGCGAGCTGAAGCCACGTGTCCAGCCCGCAGCAGTTGCCGTCGTTCTTCCACAGCAGGTACCGGGTGCCGTCGGCGTCGGTGAAGGTCGACGCGTCGATCGCGCCGCCCTCGGCGTCGGGGCACACGAGCATCTGCTCGCCGACCGCCACGAACGGCCCCTCGGGCGAGTCCGCGAGCGCGACGCCGATGCACTGCGCCGTCGGGCGGAAGCTCGTCGCGGTGAAGTAGAGGGCGAAGCGGCCGTCCTCGAGCCGTGTGACCTCGGGCGCCCACGTCTTGCCCGGGATGACCCACGTCGGCAGGTCGGGCATCGCGTCGGGCAGCTCCTCCCAGGTCACCAGGTCCGCGGACCGGGCCACGCGCACGTTGCGCGAGTTCCCGTTGGTCGCGTACGCGTACCAGGTGCCGTCGACCTCGAGGACGTCGGGGTCGGGGAAGTCCGTGTCGATCACAGGGTTGGCGTCGTGGACGCCTCCCGCTCCGGACTCCCCGTCCGCGCCGTCGTCGTCGCCGCCGTCCTCATCCGGGGACGCCGAGCCGCTCGGCCCGGGGCTCGACACCCCGTCCCCCGCCGGTCCCCCCGTGCACCCGGTGAGGAGGAACGCGATCGCGGCGACGACGGCGCCGGTCCCGCGGGCCCGGGCGCTCACCCCTTGAGCCCCGAGCGTGAGACGCCCTCGATGATGAACCGCTGCAGGAACGCGAACAGCACGAGCACCGGCACGCTGGCGATCACGGCGCCCGCCATGAGCAGGTCGTACCGCACCGCGTTGGCGGACTGCAGCGTCGACAGCCCCGCGGGGAGCGTCTGCATCTCAGGGCTGAACAGCACGTACACGGGCCACAGGAAGTCGTTCCAGTTGGTCAGCAGGGCGAGCAGCGCGAGGGTCGCGAGCGCCGGCCGGGACAGCGGCAGGAGCACGCGCAGGAAGATCTGCCACGCGTTGGCGCCGTCCAGGCGTGCGGCCTCCTCGAGCTCGGCGGGGATGCTGAGGAAGAACTGGCGCAGGAAGAACACGCCGAACGCCGACGCGGCGGTCGGGACGATCACGGCGGCCAGGGTGTTGAGCCAGCCGAGCTCACCGACGACGAGGTAGTTGGGGATGATGAGGATCACGGGCGGCACGAACAGGGTCGCGATGATGGCGCCGAACACCAGACCGCGGCCGCGGAACTCCATGCGCGCGAGGGCGTAGGCGGCCATGGCCGCGGTCCCGACGACGAGCGCCGAGTTCGCGAGTGCCGCGACGAGGCTGTTGGCGAACCACCGGAGCACGGGTGTGCCGCGCGCCGTGAGGATCGACTCGTACGCCTGCGTGGAGAACGGGTCGGGGATCCAGGACGGGGGGATGCCACCGGCGTCGCCGCGCGTCTTGAAGGACGTGACGACCATGAACACGAGCGGGCTCAGGAACAGCAGCCCGAGCAGGACGAGGAGCGTGTAGCGGACCACCTGGCCCGCGGTGCCGGCCCTCATCGGGTCCTCCTCTCGCGGAAGAGCCAGAAGATCGCGACGGACAGCACCATGAGCACCGCCGTGAGCACGTAGCTCATCGCCGCAGCGCTGCCCATCTGGTAGTTGCGCAGACCCGTCTCGGCGATCTGGTAGATCGCGGTGCGGGTCTCGCGGCCGGGACCGCCCTGGGTGATCAGGTAGGACTGCCCGAACATGTTCGCCGAGGCGAGGATCGTGATCATCGTGACGAAGGCGAGCACGGGACGCAGGCCCGGCACCGTGACGTTCCAGAACTGCTGCCAGGCGTTCGCGCCGTCCACGCGCGCCGCCTCGTAGAGCTCGCGCGGGATGTCCTGGAGCGCGGCGAGGTAGATGACGGAGTTGTACCCGAGCGTCCACCAGACGGTGACGCCGACGAGCGCGACCCACGCGGCGGGCAGCGACGTCGTCCACGCCGTGTCGTCGGGCAGCCCGAGCCGGCCGAGGTAGTAGTTGATGAGGCCGATGTTGTTGTCGAGCAGGTAGCGCCACAGCACGGCGACGACGGCGACGCCCAGCACGTACGGCGCGAAGAACACGGCGCGGAACAGGTTGCGCCCCCGGAACCGCTGGTTCATCACGAGGGCGACCAGCAGCGGCACGACGAGCAGCAGCGGGACGCTGAAGAGCGTGAAGACCCCGGTCGCACGCATCGACCGCCAGAACGACTCGTAGGAGATGGACTCGGGGTCGAACAGGTCGCGGTAGTTGTCCAGGCCCACGAAGGGCTTGCCGGGCAGCGTGAAGTCCCACTGGTGCAGGCTGATCCACGCGCCGAGCACCACGGGCAGGATCACGAACGTGACGAAGAGCGCGAGGTAGGGGGCCAGGAAGAGCCAGGGCGTGGCCTTCCCGTGCCGCGGGACGCCACGCCGCGGCGCGCCCCGGCCGGCGGCCCCCACGGCCAGGCCGGCCGGGGGCGCCGCGACGGGCGTCGACGTCATCTCAGCCCCCGAAGCTCTCGAGGTTGCGGGCCATGAGCTCGGTCGCCTGCTCGGCCGCACCGGTGAGCGCGGCGGCGGGTTCCTGTGCGCCGAGGGTCGCGTCGGCGACGGCCGGCTCGAGCGCCTCGGCCTGCACCGAGCCGAGGCCCGGGACGGGCGGCAGGAACCGCATCTGGTCGATCTGCTCGGCGATCGGCTGCTGTGCCGCGCCGTCGAGCACACCGCTGTCCCGCACCGACTGGCGCGCCGGGATCATCCCGGAGCCCGCCCAGTCGCCCGAGTGCTCGCTCATCCAGGCGATGAAGACCTGCGCGGCCTGGTACTTGTCGCCGTCCTCGGTCGCCTGCTTGGTGATGAAGAAGTTGTGGGAGTTGGCCCAGACCGCGGTCTCGTCGCCGATGGTCGGGACCGGCGCGAGGGCGAACGGCGTGCCCGAGTCCGTCAGGTCGTTGATCTGCCAGATGCCGTCCCAGGTGATCGACGTCTCGCCGTTCTTGAACGCGACGTACTGGGAGTCGATCGCGACGTCGCTGGGGCTGTAGCCGCCGTCGATGATCGACCGCTGCCACTCGAGCGCCTCGACGCCCTCGGCCGAGTCGAACAGCGCCTCCGCGCCGTCCTCCGAGTACGGCTCACCGCCGTTCTGCCACAGGAGCGAGAGGAACATGAGGTGGCTCGGCCACAGCGACGGCATCCAGAACGGCGTCTCGTAGCCGGCGGCCTTCAGGGCGTCCAGGGCGGCCATGAAGGACTCGGCGTCGGTCGGTGGCTCGGTGATGCCCGCGGCCGCGAAGTGCTCGGTGTTGTAGTACATCGCGAGCGAGTGGACGTCGAGCGGGATGCCGTACCGCTTGCCCTCGTAGACGCCCGCGTCCCACACCTCGGCGGTGAAGTCGTCGGCGCTCAGCTCGAGGTTCTCGGCGAGCTCGTCGACGGGGACGATGACGTTGCGCGCGGCGTTCGTCGCGAGCTGGTCGAGGTGCATGACGCCCACGTCCGGGCCCTCGCCCGCCTGCACGGCGGCGGGGACGCGCTGGTAGAAGTCGGACCACTGGATCGTGTTGGGGACCACGGTGATGTTCTCGTGCTCCTCGTTGAACTGGTCGACGAGCTCCTGCATGAACGGGCCGTCGCCGCCCGTGAAGCCGTTCCAGTACGCGAGCTCGACCTCGGGGCCCGTGTACTCGCCCGTGAACTCGGCGGCGTCCTCGGCGCCGCCCTCCGCGGCCTCCTCGGGGGTCATGCCGCCGCCGCACGCGGCGAGCGCGAGCGCGGCGGTCACTGTCAGCGCGCCGGCGGTAAGCCTGCGCGGTCGGGGGATCCCGGCGTGCCGGGAGGGTGCGGTTCTCATCGTTGAGCTCCTCTGCGGTGAGGTCGGCCGGCTCGCCGCGGTGCGTGCCTGCCAGGGGACCCGGACAGACCTGTCGAACGGCGGTAAACCTTGTACCGCAGTTCCTACCTCATCACGGTAAACCTTTACAAGGGTTCGTGGTAAACCTTGTATCGATCCTGCCGATCTCAGTAGGGTCGCCCCGTCGCACCGGTCCCGCGACCGGAGACGGCGAACGTCCCGACGAGCAGCGAGGGAGGTGCCCGTGGCCCGCATCCGGCTTCAGGACGTCGCCGAGATGGCAGGCGTGTCCATCAAGACCGTCTCGAACGTCGTCAACGGCAAGGGCACGATCACGCCGTCGACGCGCTCCAAGGTCGAGGACGCCCTGGCCCAGCTCCGGTACCGACCCAACGTCGCGGCCCGGCACCTGCGCCACGGCAACAGCGGCATGATCGCCGTCGCGCTCCCCGAGCTCACGCAGCCCTACTTCGCGGAGCTCGCGTCCGAGCTCGTGCGCGCCGCCAAGGCACGCGACCTCACGGTGCTGCTGAGCCAGACGGACGGGACGGCCGACGCCGAGCGGGCGATCAGCGACGGCATCGACATGCCCCTCATGGACGGCCTCATCCTCTCCCCTCTCGTCCTCGGCGCGAACGACCTGCGCCACCGCCTCGACGCCGGACCCCTCGTGCTCCTGGGCGAGCACGTGGGTGACGACTCCCTCTTCCCCCACGTCGCGATCGACAACCGGCAGGCGGCCCTCGCGGCGACCGCGCACCTCGCGTCCCTCGGCCGCCGCCGGATCGCCGCGATCGGCGCGAAGGTGCCCGGGCAGAACGCGACGCCCGCCGAGACCGCTGAGCTGCGGCTCGACGGGTACCGCGCAGCGCTCGCGGCGGCCGGACGCCCCGCGGTCCCCGAGCTCGTCGGCCACGTTCGCGACTTCCACCGGGCCGACGGCGCGGCCGCGATGCACGCGCTCCTCGACCTGCCCGAGCCGCCCGACGCCGTCTTCTGCTTCAACGACCTGCTCGCGCTCGGGGCACTGCGTGCGCTGCGCGACCGCGGCCTGACCGCACCGGCCGACGTCGCGGTCATCGGCATCGACGACATCGAGGAAGGCAGGTTCAGCGCCCCGAGCCTGAGCACCGTCGCACCCGACAAGCGTGCGATCGCGGAGACCGCCGTCGACCTGCTCCTGCGCCTGCGCGCAGGAACCGAACCACACCCCGTCCACGCCGTGGTCGGGCACCGCGTGGTCCCGCGTGAGAGCACCCTCGGCCCCGGAGGCACCCCATGACCGCACCGCAGCGCTCACCCGAGACCCCCGACGTGCGCGCTCGGCGCGACGCCCACGCCGCCGCCGTGGAGGGCCACCCCGCCTCGGGGACGCTCCGCGCGAGCGCGCAGGACGGCACCTACCCGCGACCCCAGCTCCTGCGCCGCCACTGGGCCGACCTGTGCGGCCCGTGGGAGTTCGCGGCCGACCCGGACGACACCGGTCGCGACGCCGGGTGGTGGACCGGGACGGACGCGACGGCACCCGGCACCAGCCCGTTCGACCGTGTCATCCAGGTGCCGTTCCCGCCCGAGTCCGCGGCCTCGGGCATCGCCGACCCGCGGCCGTGCCGGGTGGTCTGGTACCGCCGCCGCCTCACCTCCGACGACCTCGACGCCGCGGGCCTCGACGTCCAGGGGGACCGGCTCCTGCTGCACCTGGGCGCCGTGGACCACTCGGCGGACGTGTGGCTGGGGGGGCACCACGTGGGCCGTCACGTCGGCGGCCAGTCGCCGTTCACGGTGGACCTCACGCCCGTCCTGCTCGACCACGGCCGCCGGTCCTCCACCGGACAGGTGCAGCCGGCGCCGGGGACGGCTCGGGAGGGCGGACGCTGGAGCGACCTGCTGGGCCCGCAAGGCCTCGCCCTCGTGGTCCGTGCGGAGGACGACCCCGCCGACGTCGCGCAGCCGCGGGGCAAGCAGGACTGGCGCGAGCGCCCGCACGTCATCTGGTACGAGCGGACCACGGGCATCTGGCAGCCGGTGTGGCTCGAGGCGGTTCCCGGGGTGCACCTCGAGCACGTCGCCTGGCGCACGGACGTCGCCGACGGCAGCGTCCTGCTCACGGCCCGCCTGAGCGCCCCGCCACGCGCCTGCACGACGCTCGCGGTGAGCCTCCACCTCGGCGAGGAGCTGCTCGCCGAGCACCAGGTCCGCGTGCTCGACCGCGACGTGCGCGTGCGCGTCGACATCCCGCGGCAGGCCAACGGGCAGCAGGAGGAGGAGCTGCTCTGGTCACCGGAGCGCCCGACCCTCGTCGACGCGGAGGTCGTGCTGCACGTCGCCGACGACGGCCTCACGGGCGCCGGCACCGCGGCCGACCTCGAGCGGGACGTCAGCCCGCTGACGCACCACGCGGGACCGCACGTGACGGACACGGTCGCCTCCTACCTCGGCATCCGCAGCGTCGCGGTGCACGACGGGGTCCTCCTGCTCAACGACCGGCCCTTCTACGTGCGCTCGGTGCTCGAGCAGGGGTTCTGGCCGCAGAGCCACCTGACCGCCCCGAGCGCCGCCGCGCTCCGCGAGGAGGTCGAGGTCATCAAGGCGCTCGGCTTCAACTCGGCGCGCGTGCACCAGAAGGCCGAGGACCCGCGGTTCCTCTTCTGGGCGGACCGGCTCGGCCTGACCGTCTGGGCCGAGACGGCGAACGCGTACGCGTTCTCGCCCCGCTCCGTCGAGCTCCTCACGCGGGAGTGGCTCGAGCTGGTGCGCCGGGACGCCTCGCACCCGAGCGTGATCACGTGGGTTCCGCTCAACGAGAGCTGGGGGCTCCAGCACGTCGCGCACGAGCCGGCTCAGCAGCACTACTCGCTCGCGCTCGCCCACCTGACCCGCGCCGTCGACCCGACCCGGCCCGTCGTGTCGAACGACGGGTGGGAGCACACGGACTCCGACATCTGGACGGTGCACGACTACACGGCCCACGGGTCGCAGGTCCGCGCCCGGTACGGGACGCCCGAGGCGGTGCACGCCCTGCTCGACGGCATCGGCCCCGCCGGGCGACGCATGCGGCTCGACGACGCCGCACCCACCGTGGACCGCGGCCAGCCGCTCATGCTCACCGAGTTCGGCGGCGTCAGCTACGCGGGCGGCCGCGAGGACGCGTGGGGCTACTCGACGGCCACGGACGACGCCGACTTCGAGGCCCGTGTCGCCGACCTGCTCGACGCCGTGCGCGCGAGCGCCCCGATCGCGGGCTTCTGCTGGACGCAGCTCACGGACACCGGCCAGGAGACCAACGGGCTGCTGCGCGCCGACCGCACGCCCAAGCTGCCGATCGAGGTGCTGCGCCGGCTCGTGACCGGGCACGGCTGAGGCCGGGCGTCAGCCGGGCACCGGTCCCGGGTCAACCGGTGTCAGCCGGGCGTCAGGTCGCGGTAGAGCCGCAGGTAGTCGAACTGCGCCGTCGCGCCGGCCCCGCCGTGGGAGACGAGCCCGACCTTCACGTCCGCATCGGCCGGGAACGTCCAGACCCCACCGGCGACCCACGTCGCGCCGTCGGTGCTCGTGAACGCCTGGACCTCCTGCTCGCCGTCGCGCACGCGCAGGGACAGGCGCAGCCAGGTCGTGTCCGCGGGCGGCCCGACGATGGTGCCGCCGAAGGCGAGCCGTCCGGCGTACGGCACCTCGGTCCCGAACTCCGTCTGCCGCGTGTTCCAGATGGCCACGTGGGACAGCCGCGCCCAGCGGTCGTCGTCGACGTACGCCACGAGGCCCGCCTGCTGGAAGTTGCGGACGTCGTCCGTGCCCAAGTCGATGGTCACGCGCGTCTCGGCCGTCCACGCCCCGTCCGGTGGGTCGCGGAGCAGCACGCCCGCGTCGTTCCCCGTACCGACGAGGTCGGCCGCCTCGGTGGGCCACACGAGCGACCCACCCTCCACGCGCACGTCAGGGTCCCGCAGCGCCGTCCAGCCTGCACCGAGGGCCGTGCCGTCGAGCTCGTCGCTCGCCGCCGGGTCGGGGATCCCGGGCACCGGGACGGGAACCACGTCGGCCACGGGGATCGCCCGCGGCAGGACGCTCACGTTGTCCACCTGGACGCCCGGCCCACCGGCGACGACACCCGCAGCCCCTGCCGTTCGGGTCCCGTCGGGAAGGGCGAGCCGGACCTCTGTGGCGTCCCCGAGCCGAGCGTCGCTGACCTCGGCGCGCGCGACACCGTCCGCGACCTCGAGCACGGCGGAGTGCCACGCCGACGCCGCGAAGCCCGACGGGAGCGGCCCGGCCGCACGGGCGACCTCGGCACCCCGCGCCTCGACCGTGACGACGAGCTCGCCGGCCACCGGGTCCACCACTGCCCGGATCGCGTCGCCCTGGTGCCGCGAGCCCGCGACGAGGCCGGCCGTCGTCGGCTCGTCCCCCTCGGCGAGGCGCACGTCGGCCTCCACCCGCACCGGCTGGGCGATGGTCCGCCGCGTCACCAGGGCCGCCTCACCGCCCGCCTGCGCCAGGCCGCCCGAGTCGGCGTCCCGCGTGGCGGTCCACGGGCCCGCGAGTCTCCAGGCGTGGCCGAGGCCACGGCCCAGGCCGTCCTCGAGACCGGTGACCTGGCGCCCGGACGTCACGGGCGCGACCTCCTGGCCCTGCGACGCCCAGGCGCCCGCCCGGACGCTCGGCCAGCCGTCGACCCAGTCCAGCCGGTCCAGGAGCATGGGGCGCTCGTTGATGCCGTCCGTGCCCTCCAGGTACGGGTCCTCGCGGTCGATCGCGTGGTAGACCATCCAGTCCTGGCCCGCGAGGTCGGTCACGACGGCGTTGTGGCCCGTGCCGACCCAGCGGTTCCCGTTCGGCGCCAGGACCGGCGTGCCGCCCGCGCGCGACACGTCCAGGCGCGCACCCTCGCGGTCCACGTAGGGACCCGTCACCTGCTCGGACCGGCCCACGTGCACGCTGTAGCCCGTCGTCGGGCCCGCGCAGCAGTTCGCCGACGACGCGAAGAGGTACCAGTACCCGCCGCGGCGCACCACGTACGCGCCCTCGTACTTGTTGTCGACGGCCACGGGCGTGGGCTCGCCGACGGCCGTCCGCCCGTCGTCCGACAGCGCGGTCACGTGGATGCCGCCGTAGTAGGAGCCGTAGAACAGGTACTCGGTCCCGTCCGGGGCCGACACGTGCGACGGGTCGAACGTCCACAGGAAGTCACCCTCCCCGCCCGCACCGTGCCGCGGCCCGACGACGGGCGCGCCCGTGTCCGTCCACGGGCCCGCGGGCGAGGGGGCGGTGGCGACGCCGATCGCGTTGTCGTTCGGCTCGGGAGTGAGCGTCGTCTCGGTGACGACGTAGTACAGGCGGTACTCGCCGTCGACGTACCGGACGTCCGGCGCCCAGAGCGCAGCGCCACGCTCGGCGTCCGCCCAGGCCGGCAGCGCGCCGTCGGCGAACGCGTCGCCGACGTGCTCCCACGTGACCAGGTCGGACGAGCGCGAGATGGGCAGCATGCTGCGCTCGTCACCCTCGCGCAGCGGGTCGGTCGTGCCGTACGCGTACCAGAGGCCATCCTTGCCGCGGATCACCGCGGGGTCGGCGTAGGTGTCCGCGAAGCCCGCGCTCACGGGGTTCGTGTAGGTCGCGGGGGCGCGCCCGGGGCCGCCCCGCGCGGCGTCCGAGTCGTCGGACCTCGGCGGTGCGCCCGGGGCGCCGAGGGGCAGGCCCGCGGCGAGCGCCGCGGCGGCGAGGACGGAGACGAGGGCGATCCGCTGCATCGAGGTACCCATCGAGGTCGGGACGGTTCCCCCGTTCTACGCCCCGTCCCCGACCCTCGCACCCCGAGGCCTCGCCCGGCGAGGTGGCCGGGTACCGGGCGCAGCGGCCCGCGTCGGGCGGAGGCCAGCGTCGGGCGTCACTCGGGTACGGCCGCGCCGAGCCCCGCCGTCAGGCGCTCAGGACCTCGCCGGAGAGCGTCGCGACCGACGCGGCGACGGCCTCGCGGGCCGGGCGCAGGTAGCCGCGGGGGTCGGTCGCCGCTCCGTCGGACGCGAGCGTGCGGCGCACCTCGCCCGTGTAGGCGACGTTGAGCGCCGTGCCCACGTTGATCTTGCGGATGCCACGCGCGACCGCCTCGCGGATCATCGCGGACGGCACGCCCGAGGAGCCGTGCAGCACGAGCGGCACGGGGACGGCCTCGGCGAGCCGCTCGATGAGGCCGAGGTCGAGGGTCGCCGTCGCGGTCGTCATGGCGTGCGTGCTGCCGACGGCGACCGCGAGCGCGTCGACGCCCGTGGCCGCCACGAAGGCGCGCGCCTCGTCGGGGTCGGTCCGGACGCCCGGCGCGTGGGCACCGGCCTTGCCGCCGATCTCCCCGAGCTCGGCCTCGACCCACAGCCCCACGCGGTGCGCGGCGGCCGCGAGCTCCGCCGTCCTGGCGACGTTGTCCTCGTAGCCCAGATGAGCCGCATCGACCATGAGGGAGCTCACGCCGATGCCCTCGGCGGAGGCGATCACGTCCTGGCACAGGTCGAGGTCCTGCACATGGTCCAGGTGCAGGGCGACGGGTACGCGTGCCGCGCGGGCGACCTCGCGGCAGGCCGCCACGAGGGGTGCGATGGCGCCGTCGTGGAAGCGCAGAGCGTTCTCACTGACCTGGAGGATCCCGGGCAGGTCGGCGCGTTCGAGGCCCGCGACGATGCCCTCGGCGTGCTCGAGCGTGATGACGTTGAACGCGAGCACCGCGCTGCCCGACGCGACGGAGGCGTCGACGAGCGCGCGCGTCGTCGTCCAGGTCACAGCGTGCCCGCCGGGACGGGCACGCGCAGCGCCTCCGGGAGCAAGGACCCGTGCGCGGCGACGAGATCGTCGCACAGCAGCCAGATCTGCTCGGGCGTGAGGCTCGACGACGCGTTGGGGTCCATGAGGACGGCCTGCCGCACGAGGCGCGGGTCGCCCGTGCGGGCCGCCTCGATGGTCAGCCGGTTGACCGAGAGGTAGGGCTGGTTGGCGGCGGCGCACTGGACGGGCAGGGCGCCCATCGCCACGGGGTGCAGGCCGTCGGCGTCGACCGCGCAGGGGACCTCGACGACGGCGTCCTGCGGCAGGTTGTCGATGAGCCCGCGGTTGACCACGTTGACGTGGACCTCGCGCTGCGTGCCGGTGACGATCGAGTGGATGATCTGCGGCGCGTACTCGCTCGCGCCCTCCTCAAGGGGCAGCGGGGTGCCCTCGGCGAGCATGGTCCGGGTCGCGGCGAGCTCGGCGAGGTTGTCGCGGCTGATGCCGATGTACTGAAGCGGCTCGATCCGGTACCGCTCGACCTGCGCGTCCGAGCGCAGGAACCAGGAGAGGTACTCGGCGGAGTGCTCGCTCGTCTCGGTCGGGTAGTAGCCGAGGCGCCGGAACATCTCGACGCGCACGCGGCGCTCGAGCTCGGGCTCGCGGCGGATGCGCTCGCGGAGGAGGGGGTACAGGTCCTGGCCGTCGTGCGTCCACTCGAGCATCCAGGCCTGGTGGTTGACGCCCGCCGCGCGGTACCGCGTGCTCTCGACGGGGACGCCGACGAGCTCGGCGAGGTCGTGCGCGGTCCAGTAGACGCTGTGGCACAGGCCGGCGACCTTGAGGTCGGGCGCGACGACGGAGGCCCACCACACGTTCATGGCCATCGGGTTGGTGTAGTTGAGCAGCCAGGCCTGCGGGCAGAGCTCGCGCATGTCGGCCGTGATCGCCTCGAGGACGGGGAAGGTGCGCAGAGCCCGGAAGACGCCGCCGACGCCGGTCGTGTCGCCGATCGTCTGGCGCAGGCCGTAGCGGGCGGGCAGCTCGAGGTCGGTGAGGGTCGCGTCGATGCCGCCGACCTGGATCATCGTGATGACGAAGTCGGCGCCGCGCAGCGCCTCGCGCCGGTCGAGGGTCGCGGTGATCGTGGCGCGCGTGCCGAGCCGCGCATCGATCTGCCGCGCGGTGCCCTCGGCGACCGCGAGGCGGTCCGCGTCGATGTCGTGCAGGGCGAGGTGGACGTCCGCGAGCTCCGGGTAGCGCAGGAGGTCGGCGACGAGCTGCCGGGTGAACACGACGCTGCCAGCGCCGAGGAACGCGATCTGGACCATGGCGAGATCATGGTTGCGCCTGAGCGAGCCGTGCAAGAATACGATCAGTACGCGACCAAAGTGCTCAGTTTTGGTGATCAGTTCGCCGCACCCGAGGAGTGCCATGTTCCCCCCGGCCGACGCCACGCCCACGGCCGTCTCGCACAAGCGGTCGGCGCGCATGCGCCGCACCCTCGAGCTCGTCAACGGCGCCGGCGCCGTGCGCCTGACCGACCTGGTGCGTGACCTCGGCGTCTCCCCCGCGACCGTCCGGCGGGACCTCGCCGACATGGAGGAGCAGGGCCTGCTCGTGCGCACCCACGGCGGCGTGCGCGCCTTCGACGCCACGAGCGAGCTGCCCGTGCGCCTGCGCGACTCGCACTTCCGCGAGGCCAAGCTGCGCATCGCCGTCCGCGCCGCCCAGCTGCTCCCCGCGGGCCGGTACTCCGTCGCGATCAGCGGCGGCAGCACCGCCGCCGCCGTCGCGCGCGTCCTCGCGGAGCGGCCCGACGTCGCGATCGTCACCAACGCGCTCACGACCGCGATCGAGCTGGCAGCCGGCAGCAACCTCCAGGTCATCATGACCGGCGGCGTCGTCCGCTCGACGTCCCTCGAGGCCGTCGGCGTGCTCGCCGAGCACACGTTCAACGCGATCCACGTGGGAACCGCGTTCCTCGGCACCGACGGCATCAGCGTGCGCGGCGGCGCGACCACGCACGACGAGATCGAGGCGCGCACCAACCACGCGATGGTCACGCACGCCGAGCGCGTCATCGTCGTCGCCGACGGCTCGAAGGTCGGCCGGATCACCCTCGCGAAGATGGCCGACCTCTCGGAGGTCGACGTGCTCGTCACGGACGCGAGCGCCGACCCCGAGCACCTCGCCGCGATCCGGGAGGCGGGCGTCGAGGTGCACGTCGTCGAGGCCTGACCCGACGCGCCGTCACGCTCCGGCGAGGACCCCCACGCGCACCTCGGGCACGAGCCGCCCGACGAGCTCCGGCGAGAAGACGGCGGCGCCCGGCACCTGCGCGTTGGCGGTCGCCGCGGCTGTCGCGAGGGCCAACGCGTCGGCGAGCCCGTCCCCGCGGTCGAGCGCGACGAGCAGCGCCCCCAGGAACGAGTCGCCACTCCCCACCGGGTAGTCGCCGACGTGCCCGTCGAGCCGCGCGACCAGTCCGACGTCCCCGTCGCTCGCGGCGACCCCCGCGGTGCCGTCGGTCACGACCGCGAGCACACCCGCACGGGCCCGGAGCGACCGGACGAGCTCGCCCAGGGGTGTGTCCACGGGCAGGCCCAGCACCTCCGCCGCCTCGGCGCGGTTGACCTTGACCAGGTCCGGCGGGTCGGTGTCCACGGCGCTCGCGAGCGCGGGGCCGTGGCTGTCGACCGCGACGCGCACCCCGGCGTCGTGCAGCACGCGCACCAGCCGGCTCAGGGTGTCGTCCGGGAGCGACGTCGGCAGGGCGCCGGAGACGAGCCACCAGCCCGGCCGGGCACGCGCGCGGGCCGCGACCCGCGCGAGGAGGCTCTCGAGCTCGTCGGGCTCCACGCGGGTCGCCTGCTCGTACACCTCCGTCAGGTCACCCGTCGAGGCTGCGGACACCGAGACGCACGTGCGCGTCAGGTGCCGCCCGGCGACGGCGTCGACCCGCACACCGTCCTCCTCGGCCGCGCGCCGGACGACGTCGCCCGTCCCGCCGCCGAGCACCGCGACCGCAAGGACGTCGGCCCCCAGCCGTGCGGCCGCCCGTGCGGCGTTGAGGGACTTCCCGCCGGCCACGCGCCGGGTCGCCTCGGGACGCTGGATCCCGTGCAACGACGCGACGCGGTAGGTCACGTCCAGGCTCGGGCTCAGCGCGACCGCGCTGATCACACGACCCCCGCCCGGCGCAGGTCGGCGAGCGTCGCCTGGTGACCCGTGCCACCCGCGCCGAGGGTCGACAGGGAGCCCGCGGCGGCGGCCCACCGCAGGCGGCGGCCCTCGTCGACCACACCGTGCGCGACCGCGGCGAGGTAGCCGGCGTCGAAGCTGTCACCCGCACCCGTCGTGTCCACGACGTCGACCGTGAGGCCCGGTGCGTGCACCACGGGACCGTCGGGCGCGACGGACCAGCCGCCGTCGGCGCCGGCCTTGACGACGACGCGCGGGCCGAGCGCTGCGACGTGGCGCGCGGCCGCCTCGTCGGAGCACCCCGGTGGTGCCCCGAGCGCGGCGGCGATCGCCTGGAGCTCGTTCGTGTTGGGGAGCAGGACGTCCACGTACGGCAGCACCTCGGCGAGCCCGGCCCAGCGTTCGGTCGGGTCCCAGTTGGTGTCGAGGCTCGTCGTGAGCCCCGCGGAGCGCAGCTCGGCGAGGAGCGCGGGGAGCTCCGCCGCGAGGCCGGGCTGGAGGAAGTAGGACGCGACGTGCACGTGCGCCGGCCCGGTGCCCCACACGGCGGCGGCCCGCACGTCGGCGGCGCGCAGCGTCGGGATCGTGCCCGGCACGGTGAGGATCGCGCGGTCGTCGGGCGTCGAGAGGATCACCGAGAACCCTGTGGGCGTGCGCGGGTCGACGGCGACGTCGCCCACCTGGACGCCCGCGTCCACGAGCGCCTCCAGGGTGAACCGGCCGAACGCGTCCTCACCCACGCGAGCGACGAGGGTCGTCGGCACACCCAGCCGCGCCGTGCCGCACGCCGCGATCGACGCGGAGCCGCCGAGCACGAGGTCGCCCGAGTCCGCGAGCTGCTCGGCCTGCCCGAACCGCGGCACGACGTCGCCGCGCAGCACGAGGTCCACATTCGCGTCGCCGAGCACGACGAGCGGACGTGGTCCGCTCGGCCCGGCCGGGGCCTTCGGCCGCCCGGGCGCGGCCGGCCCGTCGTCGGGAACCCTCCCGTCCACGGCGCTCACCCCTTGATCCCGGAGAACGTCATGGTCGCGAGGAACTGCCGCTGCGCGACGAGGAAGAACGCGATGAGCGGGAGCGTCGCGACGACGTTGCCCGCCATGAGCAGCGACCAGTCGGTGCGCCGGGCGCCCTGGAAGTTGGTGATGCCGAGCTGGAGCGTGAACTGCTGTGGGTCGTTGATCGCGATGAGGGGCCACACGAGGTCGTTCCACGAGCCGAGCAGCGTGAAGATCGCGAGCGTCGCGAGCGCGGGGCGGGCGAGCGGCAGGATGATGCGCCAGAACGCCTGGAGGCGCGTGCAGCCGTCGACGATCGCGGCCTCCTCGAGCTCGGGCGGCAGCGACAGGAAGAACTGCCGCATGAGGAAGATGCCGAACGCCGAGGCCAGCCACGGGACCATCGCGGCCGCGAGGGTGTCGATGATGCCGAGCCGCGAGAACAGGATGTACGTCGGCACCATGAGGAGCTGGGTCGGGATCATGATCGTCCCGACGATCATGAAGAAGCCGACGTCACGCCCCTTGAACGTCAGGCGGGCGAAGCCGTAGCCCGCGAGCGAGCACAGGATGAGGTGGGAGACGATCGCGACGGCCGAGACGAGCACCGTGTTGCCCATCCAGCGCAGGATGTCCGACTGCTCGAACAGCTTGGCGTAGCCCTCGAGCGTGACGCTGCTCGGGAAGAAGCGCGGCGGGAAGGTGTTGATGTCCTCCTTCGGCGTCAGCGACGTGAGGAACATCTGGACGAACGGCGTCGCGAAGAGCAGTGCGACGGGTGCGAGCAGCAGGTGCCACCACAGGGACCGCGGGCGCGTGCGGCGCGCGGGCGGTCCGTCGACGACGGGTGCGACGGGGTCGCGCAGGAGCAGGGCCATCAGAACGCACCGACCTTCGTGCGACGGGAGTAGAGGGTCACCGCGATCGTGATGAGCAGCGTCACCGCGAACAGGCCGTAGGCGACCGCCGACGCGTACCCGAGCTCGAGGTCCTTGAAGGCCGCGCTCCACAGGTAGTAGACGATCGTCTCCGTGGCCTTGAGCGGCCCGCCGCGCGTCGTCGTGTACACGAGGTCGAACAGCTGGATCGCGCTGATCGTCTGCCAGATCGCGACGAACACGGTCACGGGTGCGAGCTGCGGGAACGTGACGTGCCAGAACGCCTGCCACCGGTTGGCGCCGTCGATCCGCGCGGCCTCCGTCAGCTCCGCGGGGATGTCCTGGAGCGCCGCCAGGTAGATGACCGTGGTGAACGCCGCCTGCCCCCACAGGGACATGAGCGTGATGACGACCATCGCCTGCGCGGGGTCCTCGAGCCAGCCCTGCTGCGGCAGCCCGACGACGCGAAGCACGTTGTTGACGAGGCCGAACTGCGGGTTGAACAGGTAGGTCGTGAGGATGCCCGTGGCGGCCGCGGATGCGACGAACGGCAGGAAGATCAGCGTCCGGTACACGCCGATGAGGACGATGCGCCGGTTGAGCAGCACGGCGAGGAGCAGGCCGAGCAGCACCGACGCCGGGACGAACAGCGCCGTGTAGACGACCGTGTGCGTCACGGCGGCGTGCAGCTCGGCGTCGCTCACCATCGCCGAGTAGTTCTCCAGACCCACGGGTTCGGCGGTCCCGAAGCCGTTCCAGTCCTGGAGCGAGAGGATGAACGCCCACACCGCGGGGAAGGCGGACAGGCCGAGGACGACGGCTGTCGCGGGGGCGACGAACCCCCACCCGGTGAGGTTCGCCCGGCGGGCACGCGCCCGGGCGGGCCGGCGGGCCGTCCGGCCTGGGTGCGCCTCGACGGGGTCCGCCGTGGCTGTCGCCGCGCTCACTGGTCGGCCAGCTCCGCGGTGGCCTGGGCGGCGGCGGTGTCGAGCGCCTCCTGCGGCTCGCCCTGGCCCTGGAGCACCTGGGAGATCGCCGTCCCGACAGCCTCGGAGACCTTGACGTAGCCCGCGACGGTCGGCCGGGGCTCGGTCGCGTTGACCCCGTTGGCGGCCATCACGTCCAGCCCGGGCATCGCCTCCACCTGCGCGGCGAACTCGGGGGTGTCGATCTCCGCGGCGCGCAGCGGCAGGTTGCCGTACTCCACGTTCCACCGGACGTCCTGCTCGGCGTCGGTCAGCCACCGGATCAGCTCGTACGACCAGTACGCCCGGTTCACGTCCTCGTGGTCGAACAGCACCCACAGGTCCGGCCCGGAGACCGTCGTGTGCACGCCGTCGACGCCCGGGAGCTGGACCACGCCGTAGGACGTCCCGGCGACGCCGAGGTCGTAGAGCGTCCACGGCCCGGAGGTCACCATGCCGATGCGGTCGCTCGCGAAGAGCTGCGTGAACTTGGTGTCCGTCTGGTCGAGGTACACCGACTTGTCCTCGACGGCCATGTCACGCAGGAACGTCAGCGCCTCGACACCCGCCTCGGAGTTGAACGTCGCGGTCGTGCCGTCGTCGGACAGGATCTCGCCGCCGCGCTGCCACAGGTGCGGCCAGAACTGCCACGTGGTCTCCTCGGTGCCCGAGACCGAGTAGGCGTACCCGTAGGTGTTGGTCGAGGGATCGGTCAGCTGCTTCGCAGCCTCCCGGAAGTCCTCCCACGTCCAGTCCTCGGTCGGGTAGTCCACGCCCGCGGCGTCGAAGACCGTCGTGTTGTAGATCAGGGAGAGGTTGTCGACGACCGCGGGGAACCCGATGGTGACGTCGCCCGTGGGCTGCGCCGTCTGGCGGGCCGCACCGGAGAACTCCTCCCAGCCGACCTCGGGGTCCGCGACCTGTTCCGTGAGGTCGAGCGTGCGGCCCGAGTCGGCGAGCTCGCTGGCCCACGACCCGAACGCGTAGGACACGTCCGGGTACGTGCCACCGGCGAACGACGCCGAGAGCTTCTGCAGCAGGTCCTCCGTCGACGGGGCGCCCGACGAGATGTCGATCGTCACGTTGGGGTGCTCGTCCTCGAACTCCTGCGCGAGGCCCTCGAGGATCGTCTGGGCCGCGTCGGCCTGGCCCGTCCACCACGTCAGGGTCACGTCCGCCTCGGTGTCGAGGGTCGTGGCGCCCTGGGGCGACGACGTGCAGGCAGCGAGCGTCGTCGCGGCGGCGAGCAGTGTCAGGGTGCCGAACGCTGCGCGCCGGCGGTGGGGGATCGGCATCGTGGTCCCAGTCTGTCGGAGGGGCGGGGTGGGTGCGGGGCTCGTGCGGGGGATCTGGTGCGGGCGGGTCGGGCGGGTGTACGGGTCAGGCGGCCGGGTGGGCCGCATGGACCGGGCGGGCCGCCCTGGTGGACGGGCTCACAGGACGACGGAGCGCGTCAGGCCCCGCGGGGTGTCGGGCGAGAGCCCACGGGTCTCGGCCAGGCGGACCGCGAGGCGCTGGGCCTGAGCGAGCTGGACCAGCGGGTCGACGTCGAGGTGGAGCACCGTGGCACCGGTGCGCTCGACGTCCGCGACGAGCGCGGCGTCCAGGTCGCCGAAGAGCATCACGAGCGACCGCGGGCCGGCGACGGCGATGGGCCCGTGGCGGTAGTCGAGCGCGGGGTAGGACTCGGACCAGGCCTGCGCGGCCTCGCGCACCTTGAGGGCCGCCTCCTGGGCGAGGCCGTACGTCCAGGACGAGCCGAGGTAGACGAAGTGGTCGAAGTCCGCGACGTCGACGGGAAGGTCCTGGGCGAGGGAGTCGCGGGCCTGGGCGACGAGCCCGGAGAGGTCTGCGCCGAACGCGGCGCGTGCCGCGGCGAGGACCGTCGTCGGGAACCGCGTCTGGACCACCGACTGCTCGTCCGCGTAGTCGAGCACGAGGTTCTCGTCGCAGGCGAGCGTCACGGGTGTGCCGGCGACGGCGACGACCCCGGCGGTCACGACGCCCGCGTCGACCCGGGCCAGCGCGTCGAGGACCTCCGTGGTGGTCCCGGAGCGGCTGATCGCGACCACGCGGTCGTAGGGACGGCCGGGCCGCCACTCGGAGGCGTACGCGGCGTCGGTGTGGCCCAGGCCGGCCGCCTCACGCAGCGCGGCGAGCGACTCGGCGACGAACGCGCTGGTGCCGCAGCCGAGGATGAGCACGCGCTCCCCCGGGCCGCCCAGCAGCGGAGCGACCGAGGGGCCGGACAGAGCACGCGCCCACGTGTCGGGCTGGGAGCTGATCTCGAGGGCCGTGATGCTGGTCACTGAGGATCCTTCGGTCGAGGTGCGGCGACGCGGTTCTCGGCGCCTCCGATGCCTGCCCATACTGCTCATCGACTGCGTGGCCGTCAGCAATACTGACGAAAGTGCGCAGTTTCTCTGAGCACTTGATGCCAACTCGTCGGTCCGCGTCGGCCGTCGCGGCATGCTCTGGGCAACCGGTCGAGGAGGACCCATGACCCCCACCACGCCACCCGAGCCGTCGCCGGACGCGCCCCGCGCCGCCGCGCCCGAGGCGTCCCCCGGCGTCACCCACGCCGCCGCGTCAGCCGCGCCGCTCGACGCGCCCCCGCCGTCGGGCGACGGCCCCGACCTCCGCCTCGCGGACTGGGCGCCCCGGCGCACGCTCACCGTGCCCGTCACGCACGTGCCGCGCGCAGCGGTTCCGGCGGTCGACGCGCACAACCACCTCGGCCGCTGGCTCACCGACGGCGTCTGGTGCGCACCCGACGTCGGCGCGCTGCTCGCGCTCATGGACGACGCGAACGTGACGACGATCGTCAACCTCGACGGCCGCTGGGGTGCCGAGCTCGAGGCCAACCTCGACCGGTACGACAGGGCGCACCCCGACCGGTTCCTCACCTTCTGCCACGTCGACTGGACGCAGCTCGCGCTGCCCGACGGCGAACGGCGCATCCACGCCGACCTGCGCGCGAGCGCCGCACGAGGCGCACGCGGCGTCAAGGTGTGGAAGGACCTCGGTCTCGAGGTGCGCGACGCCTCAGGTGCGCTCGTGCTCCCCGACGACCCGCGCGTGGTCAGCACGATGGCGCTCGCCGGCGAGCTCGGCCTGCCCGTGCTCATCCACGTGGCCGACCCCAAGGCGTTCTTCGCGCCCCTCGACCGGCACAACGAGCGCGTCGACGAGCTCCTCGCCCAGCCGCAGTGGTCGTTCGCCGACGCGCGGACCTACCCGACCTTCGAGCTGCTCATGGACGCCCTCGAGGCGCTCCTGGTGGCGACGCCGGGCACCCGCTACATCGGCGCGCACGTCGGGTGCGTCGCCGAGGACCTCGACCACGTCGAGCACCTGCTGCGCGTCGCCCCGAACCTCGTCGTCGACATCGCGGGCCGCCTCGCGGAGATCGGGCGCCAGCCGCGCCGCTTCCGGCGCCTCGTCCTCGACCACCCGGACCGGGTGCTGTTCGGCACCGACGCCTTCCCGCTCGCACGCGAGGACCTCGAGGTGCACTTCCGGTTCCTCGAGACCGCCGACGAGGCCTTCGACTACGCGCCGGGCGCAGACGTGCCGCCCCAGGGTCGGTGGACCGTCTCGGGCGTCCACCTGCCGGCGGACGTGCTCGCATCCGTCTACCGGGACAACGCGCGGCGGGTGCTCGGGCTCGACGCCTGAGTGGCGCGGGCGCAGAGCCCGGCGCCGTGGCAGAGGCGGCCGTGGGCGCAGAGGCCGACGCGGACCTCCTCCGTGGCGAGGCGGCCGGGCGTCCCCCTGGACGGGACGCCCGGCCACCGGCTCAGAGGCGGGCCGTGACCTGCACGATGCTGCCGGGCGCCGCGTAGGGGACCTCGTTGCCCGCGATCTCGACGCCGTCGACCGTCAGGGTCGCGCGGGCGCCGGGTGCGCCGGAGTTGACCACGCGGATCTCGTACGTCGCGCCGCGCGCGACGCGGGTGACCGAGAACTCGGGCACGTCGGGGCCGATCTGCGGGTCCACGACCAGGCCGTCGTGCCCCGGCCGCACACCGAGCAGGTACTGGCTCACCGCGACGAAGTTCCACGCCGCCGTGCCCGTCAGCCACGAGTTCTTGGCCTCGCCGTGGCGCACCGCCTGCTTGCCGGCGATCATCTGCGCGTACACGTACGGCTCGAGCCGGTGCACGTCGCTGATGTCCTCGCGGTATGCGGGGGTGATGCGGCGGTAGTAGTCGAAGGCACGCTCGCCGCGGCCGAGGATCGTCTCGCCGATGATCACCCACGGGTTGTTGTGGCAGAAGATGCCGCCGTTCTCCTTGTAGCCGGGCGGGTACGTCGACACCTCGCCGAGCTCGATGCGGTACGTCGTGTACGCCGGGTACTGCAGCACCATGCCGTGGTCGGTGGCCAGGAGCTCGCGCACCGAGTCCAGGGCGGCGACGGCGGGGCTGTGCGCCGACTCGGCGCTCGTCGGGTCGGTGCTGTCCACACCGATCCCGGCCATGACCGCGAAGCCCTGCGGCTCGATCCAGATCTTGCCCTCGGGCTCGGCGTCGGTCCCGATCGGCTTGCCGAAGTAGTCGTACGCCCGCAGGAACCAGCGGCCGTCCCACCCGTGGCTGAGCACCGCCGCGCGCATCTGCTCGACCGACTCCCGCGCGTCGGCCGCGACGTCGGGCTTGCCGTAGCGCTCGGCGAGCTCCGCGTACTCGAGGCCGTACTTGACGAACATCGCGGCGATGAAGACCGACTCGGCGACGCCGCCGCCCTTGTTCTCGGTGGTCTGGAAGGACTCGCCCGGCTCGCTGCTGAAGCAGTTGAGGTTCAGGCAGTCGTTCCAGTCGGCGCGCCCGATGAGCGGGAGGCCGTGCGGCCCGACGTGCGTGCGCGTGTACTCGAACGAGCGCGTGAGGTGCTCGAACAGGCTCTGCGCGAGCGACTCGTCGTTGTCGAACGGGACGCTCTCGTCGAGGATCGTGAAGTCGCCTGTCTCCTTGACGTAGGCGGACGCACCGGCGATGAGCCACAGCGGGTCGTCGTTGAAGCCTGAGCCGACCTCGAGGTTCCCGCGCTTCGTCAGCGGCTGGTACTGGTGGTACGCCGAGCCGTCCGGGAACTGCGTCGCGGCGACGTCGAGAAGCCGCTCGCGTGCGCGCTCGGGCACGAGGTGCACGAACCCGAGGAGGTCCTGGCTCGAGTCGCGGAAGCCCATGCCGCGGCCGATGCCGGTCTCGAAGTACGACGCGGACCGCGACATGTTGAACGTGACCATGCACTGGTACTGGTTCCAGATGTTGACCATCCGGTCGAGCTTCTCGTCGGTCGAGCGCACCGAGTAGGTCGAGAGCAGGTCCGTCCAGTACTGCTGGAGCGCGGCGAACGCGGCGTCGGTCTGCTCGGTCGTCGCGAAGCGCTCGAGGAGGGCGTGTGCGCCGGCCTTGTTGACGACCTGGTGGGCGTCGTCGGCCCACTTCTCGTCCTGCGGGTTCTCGAGGTAGCCGAGCACGAACGTGAAGGTCTGCGACTCGCCGGGGGCGAGGGCGACGTCGAGGCTGTGCGAGCCGATCGGGTACCAGCCGCTCGCGACCGAGTTGGCGGAGACGCCGGCGCGGGGCACGTCCGGCTCGCCGAGGCTGTTGTAGAGGCCGACGAACGTCTCGCGGTCCGTGTCGAAGCCCGTCGCGCGGGCGTTGACGGCGTGCACGGCGTAGTGGTTGCGCCGCTCGCGGTACTCGGTCTTGTGGTAGATCGCGCTGCCGTGCGGGCCGTCCTGCTCGACCTCGACCTCGCCGATCGACAGGTTCCGCTGGTAGTTCGTCTGGTCGTCGTGCGCGTTCCAGAGCGCGAACTCGACGAAGCTGAAGAGCGTCAGCTCCACCGGGGCGTCGGACGTGTTGGTGACCGTGACGCGCTGGACCTCGGCGTTCTCGCCCACGGGGACGAAGAAGAGGGTCTCGACGCGCACGCCGCGGCGCTCGCCCGTGATCCGCGTGTAGCCCAGGCCGTGGCGCGCCTCGAAGTGGTCGAGCTCGGCGCGCACGGGCATGGACGACGGCGTCCAGACGTCTCCGTCGTGGTGGACGTAGAGGTAGCGGCCGCCCGCGTCCGTGGGGATGTTGTTGTAGCGGTACCGCGTCAGGCGGCGCATGCGGGCGTCGCGGTAGAACGAGTAGCCGCCGGCCTGGTGCGAGATGAGCGAGAAGAAGTCCTGCGAACCCAGGTAGTTGATCCACGGGTACGGGGTGTTCGGCGTCGTGATGACGTACTCGCGGGTCTCGTCGTCGAAGTGCCCGTAACGCATGGTCCTCGGTGCCTCTCGTCGGGGTTGTGCGGCCGGGGATCAGGTCCGCGGGAGCGCTCCCACGCCAACCGGCGTCGCCATCATAGGGTCGCCCGGCCGTCAAGGGCCAGGGTCCGAAGGTCCCGCGATCACCCGAGAGGCGCGTGCCGACGCGCCGCGCCGCCGTCGACGGACGGAGGTCCTGTTCTGCCCAGCGGGCCGTGGCTAGCCTGCCTCCAAGGGCCACTCCAACGAAGGAGATCCGGAATCATGGACCAGGCAGCAACGCCGAGGATCCGCAACGTGGCCCTGGTGGGCCACAGCGGTGCCGGCAAGACGACGCTCGTCGAAGCGCTCCTCAGCCGAGCCGGGGTCATCCCCCGCGTCGGCCGGGTCGAGGACGGCTCGACCGTGTGCGACACCGAGCCCGAGGAGATCAAGCGCGGGATCTCGCTCTCCCCCACGATCGCCCCGTTCACCTGGAAGGCGTCCGACGGCGAGACGTACAAGGTCAACGTCATCGACACGCCCGGTTACGCCGACTTCGCGGGCGGCGTCGACGCCGCGCTGTCCGTCGCGGACCTCGTGGTCGCCGTCGTGAGCGCCGTGGACGGTGTCGAGGTCGGCACCGAGACCGTGTGGGAGCAGGCCGCCGCCGCGGGCATCCCGCGCATGGTGTTCGTCACCAAGGAGGACAAGCCCCGCGCCGACTTCCACCGCGTCCTGGACCAGCTCCGCGCGACGTTCGGGCCAGGGTTCGTCCCCCTCGAGCTGCCGATCGGCGAAGAGGAGGCCTTCCACGGGGTGGCCGACGTGCTCTCCGACCAGGGCTTCGAGTACGCCGCCGACGGGACCCACCACGCGGGCGCGATGCCCGACGACGTGGCCGAGGAGGAGCGTCGCCTGCACGACGAGGTCGCCGAGGAGATCGTGTCCGGGGACGACGAGCAGCTCGAGCGCTACCTCGGCGGCGAGGTGCCCGGCGCGGCCGACCTCGAGCGTGCCCTCGTCCACGAGGTCCGCGACTGCCAGGAGTTCCCCGTGCTCGTCGGCTCCGCGCTGACGGGCGTCGGCGTCGACCGCCTGGCGGACTACATCTGCGAGCTCGGGCCGTCGCCCGCAGACAGGCCCGCGCGTGTCATCGTCGGCGAGCAGGAACCCGGCGTCGGCGGGTCGGAGATCTCGGTCGCGTCGGACCCCGCCGGGGACACCCTGCTGCACGTGTTCCGCACGGTCGCGGACCCGTTCGTCGGGCAGGTGTCGGTGTTCAAGGTCCTCGCGGGGACGGTCGGCAACGAGGACCACCTGACGAACGCCGCGACGGGCGCGAACGAGCGGCTCCACGGGCTCTTCTTCCTCCGCGGCAAGGAGCACCTGCCGACCGACCGCGTCGTGGCCGGCGACATCGCGGCCGTCGCGAAGCTCACCGCGACGCCCACGGGCTCGACGCTGTCGAAGCGCGGGACGCCAGCGCGCGTCGTCGCACCCCCGGCGCGGCCGACCCCGTACGCGCTCGCCCTCAAGCCGCTGACCCAGGCCGACGACGACAAGCTGTCCTCGGCCCTCCAGCGCCTCGTCGGCGAGGACCCGACGCTGATGATCGACCGCACCGCCCACGCGGGCCAGACCGTGCTCCGCGGCACGGGCGACACGCACCTCGCGGTGGCGCTCGAGCGGCTAGCCCGCAAGTTCGGCGTCAACGTGACGACCGAGCCGGTCCGCATCGCGTACCGCGAGACCATCGCCGGGACCGTCGAGGCCGAGGGCAAGCTCAAGAAGCAGTCGGGCGGGCACGGGCAGTTCGCCGTCGCTCAGCTGCGGGTGAGCCCGACGGCGCGTGGCGAGGGGTCGGTGTTCGTCGACTCGATCGTCGGCGGCTCCATCCCGCGCAACTACATCCCGGCCGTCGAGCGCGGCGTCATGGAGGCGATGGCGGCGGGCGGCGTGCACGGGTTCCCGGTCGTCGACGTGCGCGTCGAGTGCTACGAGGGCAAGTACCACTCGGTCGACTCGTCCGACATGGCGTTCCGGACCGCCGCGTCCCACGGGCTGCGCGAGGCGCTGACGAAGGCGGGCTCCGTGGTGCTCGAGCCCGTGTCGCTCGTGACCGTGACCGTCCCGGCGGCGCTCCAGGGCGACGTGATGGGTGACCTCTCGGCTCGCCGCGGCCGCATCGCGGGGACCGACACGTTGCCCGACGGCCGCCAGCAGATCCAGGCGATGGTGCCGGAGGCCGAGATCGGCCGGTACGTGCTCGACCTGCGCTCGCTCACGGGCGGCCGCGGGACGTTCACGGCGGTCCACGACCACTACGACGTGGTGCCGCCGCACCTGGTGGAGAAGATCTCCGCGGCGAGCTGAGCCCTCCGGTCGGACCCGACCGAGACCTCTCCTGCCCGCGGCCGAGCTGGCCTCTCCGGCACCCCCGCCCCGCCCCGCCCCAGAACTGCCCTGGCCGCCGAGACTGGCTGCCGGCGAGGGCGAGGGCGAGGGCGAGGGCGAGTTAGGGTGACCTTAGGCGCATGCCGATGTCACCTCGCGACGGGACTCCGATGAGCACATCTTCCAGCTCGACCGCTCAGGCGCGCGGGGCGACCTCCCGCCGGAGCGGGGTCGGCACGGGCGGCCCCGCCGTCGCGGGCGCGCCGACGTCGCCGGTGCGGAAGGTGCCGTTGCGGATGGCGGCGCGGCGGCTCACGGTGCTGCGCGTGGTGGACCTGAGCCGGAGCATGCGTCGGGTGGTGCTCGGCGGGCCGGAGCTGGCGGGGTTCGTCTCGGACGGGCCGATCGACCACTTCAAGCTCTTCTTCCCGGACGCGTCCGGCGCGTTGGTCATGCCGCGGCTAGATGAGGAGCGGTGGGTCAACCGCGATGAGCCGGGGCTGCTGTACCGGGACTACACGGTCCGCACCTTCGGGGTGCCGGCGCTGACGCACGACGCAGCGGTCGACGAGCTTGTGGTGGACCTCGCGGTCCACGACCACGGACCGGCCGGCCGGTGGGCAGGTCAGGCCGCGCCCGGGCAGGAGCTGGGGACGCTGGGTCCGCGGAGCACCAAGGCCGCGCCGTTGGACCGTGACTGGTACGTGCTCGCGGGCGACGAGACGGGGCTGCCCGGGGTGCTGAACTGGCTGGACCGGTTGCCTGAGCAGGCTCCGGTCCAGGTGTTCCTCGAGGTCGACGGCCCGGCTGACGAGGTGGAGCTCTCTGCTCGGGCGGCGATGACGGTGACGTGGCTCCACCGCAACGGGGCACCCGCTGGGTCGACGTCGCTGCTCTCGGACGCGGTGGCTGCCGCGGACTTCGGTGCGCGCGCCGCCGGCGAGAGCACGGGCACGGGCACGGGCCTGGGTTGGGTGTGGGCCGCCGCGGAGGCGAGCGCCGTGCGCGCGATCCGCACGCATGTGACCGCGGAACGCGGGCTCGACCGGTCGTCGTTCGCGATGACGGGCTTCTGGCGCCTGGGCGTCGAGAATTTCGACCACCACTCGCCCGAGGCCTGACGCCGATCGCTCGGGAGTCGCGTCGATCGCTCGGGAGCCGCGTCGGCGAGGCCGGCTGCGGCTCGGCAGATGGGCGACTGCAAGGCGCCGACGACACCGGCCGGCGCCCGCTGCGTGCGGGCGCCGGCCGGCTGCTCACGTCGCACCATGACCGGGTCAGCCACCGAACGACCCCCAGGTGGGCGGCCGCCGAGCGAGGCCCCGGGTGGGTGGGTGCCGAGCGAGGCCCCGGATGGGCGGCCGCCGAACGGTCGTGAGGTACTCAGCCGCGACCTAGAGCCGGTCGGGCTCAGCCGCCGAGCGCGGCGTCCGAGGAGAAGACGAGGCCGACGCTGATCGCGCCGCTTGTCAGGGCCGACTTGGTCTGCGGGCCGCCCGCGTCGAGCGAGCTGAAGGAGCCCGCCTCGAAGCCGTAGACGTCCTCGAGCCCGGCCTGGCACTTGGGCCGCTCCGGGCACTCCGGCGGACCGCCGAGGACTGTGCCCTCACCGGAGCACTTCTCGGCGAGCTCGGTCAGGGTGCTGACGCCGTACGTGTCGGCGAACTCCTGGGTGACCGCGAAGGCGTTCTGGTCCTGGGCCTGGGACGGGGCGCCGAAGACGATGCCCACCTGGTCACCGAGCTGCTGGAGGGCACCGACCGTCTCGCCGAGGTCCGAGGACGACACGGCTTCCGCGTCCGCGCCGTTGACCTTGCCGTTGAGGAAGTCGGCCATGGTCGCCGCGTACTCGGGGACGACCTGGACCTCACCCTTCTCGAGCGCGGGCTCGTAGAGCTCGCGGTTGCCGATCTGCTGCACCGTCACGTCGTACCCGACGGCCGTGAGGGCGATCTTGTAGAGCTCGGCGAGGGTCTGGTTCTCGCTGAAGTTGGCCGCCCCGACGGTGAGGGGCCCGCTCTGGGTCGCGGTGATGGTCGCCGTCAGGTCGTTGGCCTCGGCGTACTCCTCGGCGGCGACGACCGGCGTCTTGCGGTCGATGTCGACGGCCTTGTTGAGGTCGATGAGCGCGGCCGTGTCGAGGCTGTCGGAGACCGCGTCGAGCGCCGCGACGAGGTCGGGGTTAGCGGCCTCGGCGTTGATGGCCGGGATCACGTTGTCCGTGTTCTGGAGCAGCTGGTCGTCCTCGAGGACCACGAGCTGGTCGCCTGCGACGGGGACGCAGCCCGCGGCCCCGCCCTCGGTCGAGGTCTCGGGAGCCTCAGCGCCCGAGGAGCCGGCCTCGCCGCAGGCGGTGAGGAAGCCTGTCAGGGCCAGCAGGCCGGCGGCTCCCGCCGCCAGTCGAGCATGTGCGCGCACTGCATCCCGCCTTTCGTGTCCCGGCGCGATCCTGATGACCGGCCGCGTGTCCGGCGGGCGACGTCACCGCCACCCGCTCCGTCGATGCCAACACGCACGGGTGCGCGCCACCATCCCTTTCTCATGCCCGACGGGCGTTCCGTGACCGAATCGTCACCTTCGCCCCGTCGGCACTACTGCATCACGGACCACTGACACGGGCACGCGCAGGCCCGGCGAGCCGATCGGCGCGGCTGCCCCGGGCACCCGGCCCGACGTCACGCGCGTCGGCGGCGCCCGCCACGTCACGGGGGTGTCGACGTACACGCAGGGCGCTCAGTCGACGAGTCCCGGAGCGTGCTCCACGACCCAGTCCGCGTCGCGGAGATACAGGTCGACGTGCCGCAGGAGCTCAGCGTCCCCGTCCGCGCGTGCCCGCGTGAACCGCGCGAGCTCCGTGAGCCGCTCGACGACGGTGCCGAGCAGGTCGGCCGGGCCGATGTCACCGTAGGCGCGGCACAGGAGCTCCAGGCGGCGGCGACGCTCCCGGTCGGGAACGGGTCCGCTGTCGGCTGCGGCCGGGCCCAGGGGGACGAGCCGGTACGCCAGGTACGCGAGGTCCCATGAACGCGGGCCCGGAGCGGCCGTGTCCCAGTCGATCAGGGCGACGAGGCGACGGTCCCGGAAGACCATGTTGTACGGGGCCGCGTCGTTGTGGCACACCACCTCGGCGGGCTCGCGCGGCTCCAGCCGCCACACGGACTCGGCCCTGTCAAACGACACGGACGCGTCGTGCACGCTCCGTAGCAGCGCCACCGACTCGGCCAGCACCTCGTCGCTGAACACCCACGAGGGCATGGGGTACGTCGGGACCTCGCCGGGGACGTACTCCGTGACGTCACGCCCCTGCTCGTCGGTCCCCAGCGGGCGCGGGGTCGTCCGGACGCCCTGCGCGTGCAGGTGTCGCAGCAGGCGCTGGATCGTGGGCGTCCAGGGTCCGGGGGCACGGCGCACGGTCTCGCCTGACCGCACGGCACCGTCCATGCCTCCGCCCGGCAGCCGGGTCTCGTGGTCCTGATCACTCACGGTCCGACGCTAGTGGCCTCAGGTCGACCCGTCCGGAGCGAGCAGCGCCCGTCAGGACTACCCGTCCCTACCCCCGGCGCGCCGGCACCCGTCGCGTCACGCGCGGCCCGCCTGACCACGTCGGGCCCGACGCAGGGGTCGCGGCGTGACGGCCCGCTCACCGGCCGCGAGGAGCAGGTCGGCGAGCAGCGCGAGGAGCGCGACGAGCACACCGCCGGCGAGGATCTGCCCGCCCCCGACGGCCATGCCGAGCCCGAACCCCGCGCTGATGATCTGGCCGAGCCCTCCCCCGTTGACGAACGAGGCGAGCGCCGCCGTGGCGACCACCTGCACCGCCGCGGTGCGGAAGCCCGCGGCCAGGTAGGGCACCGCGAGCGGCAGCTCGACGCGGCGCAGCACCTGGCCCGAGGAGAGACCCATGCCGAGGGCGGCGTCGCGCGCCTCGGGGTCCGCCTGGAGCACCCCGGTGTGGGCGGTGGCGAGGAGCGGCGGCACGGCGAACACCGCGAGCGCGACGATCACGGGTGCGCGCCCGAACCCCAGGAACGTCAGGGGCAGGATGGTGAGCAGCGCGATGACCGGGATTGCGAGCGAGATGTTGGACAGCACGACGACGAGCCCGCCGCCGCGCCGCGCGTGGCCGAGCCACAGCCCCAGGGGCCACGCGACGAGGCACCCGATCGCGACGGCCGCGACCGAGATGACGAGGTGCTCGCCGAGCCGGTCCAGGATGCCGCCGGGGTTGGTCCAGTTGAGCGGGTCGTTGACCCACGCGAACGCCTGCTCGAGCGGGTTCATGCGGCCACCCGCCGCGCGGCCCACGGGGTGAGCAGGCGACCGACGCCGGCGATCGCCAGGTCCAGGACCAGCGCGAGCAGCACGCACAGGACGGTCCCGGTGAGGATCTCCGCCTTGTAGAAGTTGTTGCGGAAGCCCCCGAGGATGAGCTGCCCGAGCCCACCGTGCCCCACCAGCACGCCGACGGTGGTCAGGGCGACGGTCGAGACCGTCGCGAGCCGCAGCCCCGTGAGGATCCCGGGCAGGGCCAGCGGGAGGTCGATGCGCAGCAGGCGGCCGAACCTGCCATAGCCCATGCCCTCAGCGGCGTCCCGCACCTCGGCGGGCACCTGGGTGAGGCCCGCGAGCGTGTTGCGGATGATCAGGAGCAGCGCGTACAGCACGAGACCGAGCACCACGGTGCGTGTCCCCGTCCCCAGGTACGGTGCCACGAACGCGAAGAGAGCGAGCGAGGGCACCGTGTACAGCACACCCGTCACTGCGAGGATCGGCCCTGTGAGGCGCCGGAACCAGTACGCGGCGACCGCCAGCGGGATGGCCACGGCGGCGGCGATCAGCACCGACTGGCCGGTCAGTTCCGCATGCTCGCGCAGCGCGTTCAGCACCGTCCCGGAGTTGTCCCGCAGGTACTGCGCGGAGAACCACGGGTTCCCAGGATCCGCGACGTAGGCCAGAGGCGAGGACATACGTGGACGCTACCCCGGCCCTGCGACAGGGCGACCTTCCCGACGAGCCCGCTGCCCCGCGGACCGGCTCACCCCCGGCCGGGGGCCCGGCGACGGCCTCCACCGGGTCGGCGGCCTCGATCACGCTCGAGCAGATCCGCAAGGACTACGCCGGCGGCACCGTCGCCGTCGAGGACCTGAGCCTGCACGTCCCGGCGGGTGAGCTCGTCGTGCTCATCGGGCCGTCGGGGTGCGGCAAGTCCACTGTCCTGCGGATGATCAACCGGCTCGTGGAGCCGACGTCGGGCCGCATCCTGCTCGACGACGAGGACGTGACGACCGCGGACCCGGTCCAGCTGCGCCGGCGCATGGGCTACGTCATCCAGAACGTCGGCCTGTTCCCGCACCAGACCATCGCCACCAACGTCGGGACGGTCCCCCGGCTGCTCGGGTGGCCGACGGCGCGCATCCGCGAGCGCACCGAGGAGCTCCTCGAGCTCGTGGGCCTCGACCCGGCCCGGTACGGCCCGCGCTACCCCAACGAGCTCTCCGGCGGGCAGCGCCAGCGCGTCGGCGTCGCCCGCGCCCTCGCCGCCGACCCCGTCGTGCTGCTCATGGACGAGCCGTTCTCCGCGGTCGACCCGATCGCCCGGGCGCGGCTCCAGGATGAGTTCCTGCGCCTCCAGGCCGACGTCCGCAAGACGATCGTGCTCGTCACTCACGACCTCGACGAGGCCGTGCGGCTCGGCGACCGCATCGCGATCCTGTCCCAGGGCGGCCGGCTCGAGCAGTACGCGGACCCGCGCACCGTGCTCGGCGAACCCAGCTCGCCGTTCGTGCGCGAGTTCGTCGGCGGGGACCGCGCGATCCGGCGCCTCGTCGTCACCCCGGTGACGAGGGACCTCCTGGCCCCGCTCGCGACGGTCGAGGACGCGGCGGGCCTGCCGACGATCGCCCTGGGCGCGTCGCTGTACGACGCGCTCGCGGTGCTCCTGACGACCAACGCCGACGTCGCACGCGTGACCGACGGCGGCCGGGCCGTCGGCGCGCTGAGCCGCCACCGGCTGCTCAGCATCGACTACCCGGCCGACGTCGTCGACCAGCGCGAGTAGCGACCCGCCCGCGAGCGGCGCTCAGGCGCCCGGCCCGCCCGCGAGCGGAGCTCAGGCGCCCGGCCGCCAGGTCCTCGGGGACGCCGGAGCCTCAGGCGGGCAGCGACGTCGCCCGCTGGTCCGCGCCGTCAGTCGAGCCCGAGCTCGTGCAGCGCCGCCTCGATGCCGCGGTGGAACGTCGGGTAGGCGTAGATCATCGACTCCAGGGTCGCGACGGGCACGCGGGCGTGCACGGCGACGACGAGCGCACCGAGCACCTCGCCACCCATCGGGCCGGCCGACGTCGCACCCACGAGGGTGCCCGTCGCGCCGTCGGCCACGAGCTTGATGAAACCCTCGTTCCCGACCTTCTCGATCCAGCCACGTGACGTGTCGGCGACAGCCACGGTCGCCACCCGCACGTCGTCGTACTGCTCCCGCGCCGCACGCTCCGTGAGCCCGACCGCCCCGATCTCCGGGGCCGTGAACGTCACGCGCGGCAACGCCCGGTACTCGGCCTCCGGTCCCGCCTCGCCCAGGATGTCGCGCACCACGATCGCCGACTGGTACATCGCGACGTGCGTGAACGGCCCCGCGCCCGTGACGTCGCCGACCGCCCAGACCCCGTCGGCGACGCGGCACCGCCCGTCGACCGGCGCGGATCGCCCGCCGGTGTCGACGCCGACGACGTCGAGCCCGACCGCCGCCAGGTCGACGCGCCGGCCCGTGGCCACCAGGAGCCGCTCAGCCTCGACCCGCTCACCCGAGTCGAGCACCACGACGACGCCGCCCGGCGCGCGTCCGGCCGACGACGCGCCGCCACCTGCCCCGTCGTCGGGACCCGGCTGCTCGCCGCCCCCGGCCCGCTCGACCCGCACCGCACGCACCCCGGTCCGCACGTCGACGCCGTCGGCCCGCAGCGCCTGCGCGGCGAGCTCCCCGGACTCGGGCTCCTCGAGCGAGAGCAGGTGTGCCGACGCCTCGAGCACCGTGACCCGCGTGCCGAACCGCGCAAAGACCTGGGCGAGCTCGCACCCCACCGGTCCCCCGCCGAGCACGACCATCGACTCCGGGAGCACCTCGGCCTCGACGGCCTCGTGGTTGGTCCAGTACTCCACGGTGTCGAGCCCCTCGAGCGGCGGGACGAACGCCCGGCTCCCGGTCGCGACGACGACGCCCCGGCGTGCCCGGAAGCGCTCGCTACCGACCTCGACCACGTCGTGCTCCACGAGCCGGCCGTGGCCCCGCACGAGTGTCCCGCCCTTGCCCGTGAAGCGCTCGGCCGCGACCGTGTCGTCCCAGGTGTCGGTGGCCTCCTCGCGGATGCGGCGCGCGACGACGGACCAGTCGGGCCGGACCTCGCCCACCGTCCCCGCGAGCTCGGCGACGCGCCGGGCCTCCGCGAGCGCACCGGCCGCGCGCACCATCATCTTCGTGGGGACGCAGGCCCAGTACGGGCACTCCCCGCCGACGAGGTCCGCCTCGACCGCCAGGACGTCCAGGCCGCTCTGCGCGAGCCGCCCCGCGACGTCCTCGCCCCCAGGCCCCATCCCGATCACGATCACGTCGTGCTCCTGCATCACCGCTCCCGTCTGCCGTCGCGTGCAGCACGCCCGGGCGCGGCGCCGTCGGGCGCCACGCGGTCGGGCCTCGGGGCCAGTCCTACCCTGTCGCACCCGCACCTGGCGAGGCCGGTCCACCATCGCGCCCCGCACGACGACGAGCCCCGCGCACGACGACCAACCGGCACCCGCCTGCCCCTCGGCACGACGACCGACCCGCACCCAGCGACTCCCGCGGACGCAGAAGCACGCGCACCCCGCACGACCCCGGCCTACGACGGCCGACCCGGTCGACCGCAGTGCTGACCCGAGGCAGTGCCGAGCCGAAGCGGTGCCGAGCCGGACACGGAGGTTCGCACGCGCCGTCGGGCCCGCGTAGCGTCGGGGCATGCGCCGACAGACCCGCTGGGAGGCCAAGGCCGCGTCCGACCCGAACCACTCGCACTGGTACGTGGAGCGGTTTCGCCGGATGCGCGCCGAGGGCGCCGACCTGGCGGGCGAGGCGCGGCTCGTCGACGCGATGGTCCCGCGGGCCGCACGCGTGCTCGACGCCGGCTGCGGCCCGGGCCGCGTGGGCGGTGAGCTCGCGCGCCTGGGCCACACGGTCGTGGGCGTCGACGTGGACCCTGTGCTCGTCGACGCAGCCCGCGCGGACCACCCGGGCGGCCGATGGCTCGTGGGGGACCTCGCCGAGCTCGACCTCCCGGCGCAGGGGATCGCCGAGCCGTTCGACGTCGCCGTGTGCGCCGGCAACGTGCTGACGTTCGTCGCGCCCGGCACGGAGGTCGAGGTGCTCCGCCGGCTGGCGGGCCACCTCGCGCCGACGGGGCGCGTCGTCGTCGGCTTCGGGGCGGGGCGCGGCTACGCGTTCGACGCCTTCTTCGCCGACGCCGAGGCGGCGGGCCTGCGCCGGGACGCGGCGTTCGCGACGTGGGACCTGCGCCCCTTCGAGGCGACCTCCGACTTCCTCGTCGCGGTGCTGAGCCGCACAGCCTGACCGACGGGCTCGCGTCGCCCCGCCCGGCGTGACGGGCTCGCGTCGCCCCACCGGCCGGCACCGTCGGCCCAGGCAGCCGCGAGCCCCGCCGCCCGGCACCGTCAGCCAGGCAGCCGTGGGCCGCGCCGCCGGTGACGGCGCGGCCCGCACCGGGTCTCAGGCCGCGTCGCCCGCAAGGGTGCGCAGCGCGTCCGCGAGGGGTGTCGTCGGGCGCCCCAGGAGCGTCGACAGGTCGTGCGACCCACCGGCGAGCAGGCCGTCGCGGATGTTGCCGTCGAGCGCGACGACGAAGCCCGCCGTGCCCTCGTCGAGACCGGCAGCCAGCAGGGCCGCGAGGTGCTCCTCGGGCGTGACCTCGCGGTACACCACGGGTGCACCGATGACGTCGCCGATGGTCGCCGCGAGCTCCGCGTGGTCCCAGGGCTCGTCGCCGCCGAGCTCGTAGGCCACGCCGTCGTGCCCCGGCGTGCGGGCGACGACGGCCGCCGCCTCGGCGTAGTCGGCGCGCGGCGCGCTGGCGACCCGGCCGGCCCCGGTGCTCGAGACGACCTCGCCTGTCGCACGCGCCTGCTCGAGCGTCGCGGCGTAGTTCTCCGTGTACCAGTTGTTGCGCAGGATGGTGAAGGCGAGACCCGACGCCCGGATGAGCTCCTCGGTGGCCTTGTGCTCGGGTGCGAGCACGAGCGCGGACGTGTCGGCGTGCGAGGCGCTCGTGTAGACGACACGGCGCACTCCCGCGGCGACGGCCGCGTCGATCGCGTCGCCGTGCTGCTCGACGCGCCGGCCCACCTCGCTGCCCGAGACGAGGACGAGCGTGTCCGCCCCCGCGAACGCCGCGGTCATGCCTGCGACGTCGGCGTAGTCGATCGCGGCGGTCCGGACCCCGCGCTCGGCGAGGTCCGCGAGGCGTTCGACGCGGCGGCCGGCGGCGACGACGTCGGCCGCCGGTGTCCCGGACGCGAGCAGGTGCTCGACGACGTGGCGGCCGAACGGTCCGGTGGCTCCGGTGACGACGACGGGCATGGGTTCCTCCTGGGGCGAGCGGCGCCCGGACGGACCTGGGCGGCGCGACGTCGGCCGCGCACCCGGCACAACCGACCCCGCGCGCACAGCCTTCCCGCCGGGAGGTACCCACTTTCACGTAAGGTACGTACATGCCGGTAAGCCAGCAGGTCACGAGCGTGCGCCCCGTCCAAGGAGGGGCAAGCTCCCCCGGCGTCGCCGTCCCGACGGCGCTTCAAGCGCTCGCTCCGGCCGGTGTCCTGCCCGCCGCCTGCCCCAGCCGCGTCGTGCTCGACCACGTGACGAGCAAGTGGGGTGTCCTCGTGCTCGTCGCACTGTCCGACGGGAGCCTGCGCTGGGGCGAGCTGCGCCGCGTCGTCGAGGGCATCAGCGAGAAGATGCTCGCCCAGACCCTGCGGACCCTCGAGCGGGACGGCATCGTGGACCGCGCCGCCGCACCGACGATCCCGCCGCGCGTCGACTACTCGCTGAGCGAGCGGGGACGGGAGCTCGTGGCCCACCTGCTGCCGCTCGTCGGGTGGGTCGCGGCCCACGCCGAGGAGATCGTGGCGCCGACAGCCCCCGCGGACGCGGACGTCCCGGCCTAGGCTCGGCTCATGGCCCGGTACTTCGACGTCCACCCGCACGACCCGCAGCCGCGTGCCATCGCCCAGGTGACAGCGATGCTCCGCGACGACGACGCCCTCATCGCGTACCCCACGGACTCCTGCTACGCGTTCGGCGCGCGCATGGACAGCCACACGGGCGCCGACCGGATCCGGCGCATCCGGCACCTCGGGGACCGGCACCACTTCACGCTCGTGTGCGCGGACTTCGCGCAGCTCGGGCAGTTCGTGCACCTCGACAACTCGGCGTTCCGGGCCATCAAGGCGGCCACGCCGGGCCCGTACACGTTCATCCTGCCCGCGACCAAGGAGGTGCCCCGTCGCCTGGCGCACCCCAAGAAGAAGACCGTCGGCGTGCGCATCCCCGATCACCCTGTCGCGATGGCGCTGGTCCGCGAGCTGGGTGAGCCGCTCCTGACGAGCACCCTTCTGCTGCCCGACGCCGACGAGCCGCTCACCGAGGGCTGGGCCGTCAAGGAGGAGCTCGACCACGTCATCGACGCCGTGGTCGACGCCGGCGACTGCGGTACGGAGCCGACGACCGTCGTGGACTGGTCGGAGGGCTACCCGGAGGTCGTCCGCGTGGGCGCGGGCGACCCCAGCCGCTTCGAGTAGAGGACTACGCGCTCTCGCGCGCGAGCGCCGCGGCGTCGGCCTGACGCTTGCCGAGCAGGCTGTGCCGGTAGGAGTAGCCGAAGTAGATCACGACGCCCACGAGCAGCCAGACGCCGAACCGCACCCACGTGAGCGTGGTCAGGTTGAGCATGAGCCACAGGCACGCCACGCCCGCGATGATCGGCACGACGGGGTTGCCGGGCACCCGGAACCCGCGCGTCAGGTCGGGGCGGATGCGTCGCAGCACGGGGATGCCGAAGCTGACCAGCACGAACGCGGAGAGCGTCCCGATGTTGATCATCTCCTCGAGCAGCTCGACCTTCGAGAGCCCCGCGATGAGCGCCACGACGACGCCCGTGGCGACCTGGAGCCGGACGGGCGTGTGGAAGCGCGGAGAGGTGCGCGAGACGCCGCGCGGCAGGAGGCCGTCGCGGCTCATCGCGAACACGACGCGCGTGAGGCCCAGGAGCAGCACCATGAGCACGGACGTGAGGCCCAGGAGGATGCCGAGCGAGATGATGCGGCCGGCCCAGTCGGCGCCGACGAGCACGAACGCGGTGGTCAGCGACGGGCTGTCGGAGGCCGCGAGGTCCTGGTAGGACACCATGCCGGTGACCACGATCGTCACGAGGATGTAGAGCACCGTGACGAGCGCGAGCCCGCCGAGGATCCCGCGGGGGACGGTGCGCTGCGGGTCCTTGGTCTCCTCCGCCGTCGTCGCGACCACGTCGAACCCGATGAACGCGAAGAACACGAGCGCGGCACCGGACAGGACGCCGACGACGCCGTACGTCGTCGGCTCCATGCCCGTGAGGAACGCGAAGAGCGGCTGCTCGAGGCCCGTCTTGCCCGGCGCGGCCTCGGCCGGCGGGATGAACGGCGTGAAGTTCTCCGCCTTGACGTAGAAGAAGCCCGCGACGATCACGAAGAGCGTGATGCCGACCTTGATGATCGTGAACACGCTGTTCACGCGCGAGCTGAGCTTGGTGCCGATCGCCAGGAGCGTCGTGAACACGGCCGTGATGACGACCGGTCCCCACTCGACCGCGACGCCGCCGACGTGGATCGTCGTCGGGATGTCCACGCCGAACAGCCCGAAGGCGTCCGAGAGGTAGACGCCCCAGAACTTCGCGATCACCGCGGAGGCCAGGAGCATCTCGAGGATGAGGTCCCAGCCGATGATCCACGCGACGAACTCGCCCATCGTCGCGTAGGAGAACGTGAAGGCCGAGCCGGCGACCGGCAGCGTCGAGGCGAACTCGGCGTAGCACATGATCGCGAGCGCGCACACGACGGACGCGATGACGAAGGACAGGATGACGCCCGGCCCCGCGTAGTTCGCGGCAGCGGTCGCGCCCACCGAGAAGATGCCCGCCCCGACGGCGACGGCGACGCCCATGACGGCGAGGTCCCACGCCGTCAGGTCGCGCTTGAGCGACCGGTCCGGGTCGTGGGACGCCTCGAGCGAGTCCTCGACCGGCTTGCGCCGGAAGATCCCCTGCATGGCCATGATGTCCCCTCGCTGTGCTGCACCGGCGGTGGTGCGACGTCGAACGCTCCAGGATGCCCGTTCGCCACTCCCCTGTCGCGCACGCTCCGCAGTGCGGGCATTTGTCACGGCGAGAACGGGGGCGACCGCGCCGGGAATGGACCCGGCGTCCGGCGTCGTTCTGCCTGACATGCCACTGACCGGGAAGTACGCACCGAGCACGTCCGACTGGGCCCGCACCCAGGCCGAGGGTTTCGAGGCGTCCGGCGGCGCCGAGTTCAACACCCTCCGGGGCGTCCCCATCATCGTCATGACGTCCGTGGGCGCGCGGAGCGGGAACCTGCGCAAGACGCCGCTCATGCGCGTCGAGCACGACGGCGAGTACGTCGTCGTCGCCTCCAAGGGAGGGGCACCCACGCACCCCACCTGGTACCACAACCTCGTCGCCCACCCCCGGGTCGAGCTCCAGGACGGGGCCGTGCGCAAGGACTACGACGTGCGCGAGCTGTCCGGCGACGAGCGGGCCGTGTGGTGGGAGCGGGCCGTCGCCGTCTGGCCGGACTACGCGACCTACCAGACGAAGACGACCCGCCTCATCCCGCTCTTCCTGCTCACGCCGGCGACGGACTAGCGGCCACCCCCACCACCCATCTCGCCGCCGCTCGCCTCGGTGCTCGCGGTGACGGTCCCCAGGCTCGTCGCACCGGCGTGGTCGCCGTCGAGGCTGATGCCGCCGACGACGGTCCCGGAGACGGTGCCTCCGCCGAAGACCTCGTAGCTCTCGCCCCCGACCACCTCCGGCGTCACGACCACGAGGCTCTGGAACTGCTTGGTGGACTCGAAGGAGAGGACGGTCGCGCCGCCGCCGTCCACGACGTGCACCACCGTCCCGGCGCCCTGGACGGCCTCGAAGGTCAGCGAGAGCGCGCCCGCGGGAGCCATCGCCATGCCGACGCTGCCGGCCGCGACGAGCGTGACGCCCGAGGCCTCGAACGTGCCGTTCACGTCGATCGCCCCGTTCATGCTCTCGGTGGGACCGTTGACCACGACCGTGCCGCCCGTGAGCGTCGCGTCCCCGTTCGAGTCGAGGCCGTCACCGCCCGAGTCGACCGTGACGGTGCCGCCCGTGATCGTCAGGTGGTACTCGCCCGTCGTCGCGAACTCGTCGGCCGCACCGCCCTGGGCCTGCGGGCCGGCGGCGGCCGAGCTGTCGTTCCCACCGGCGACGTTGATGCCGTCGTCGCTCGCCGTGAGGTCGATCACGCCGTCGCTGATCGTGACTGTCGCGCCCTCCAGGCCCTCGTACGACTCGCTCACCGTGACCGTGCCGCCCGAGACCAGGACGTCGCCGTCGGCGTGGATGCCGTCGTCGCCCGTCGCGAGCGTCGTGGTGCCGCCCGAGACGACGACGTCGGTGAACGCGTCGATGCCGTCGACCCCGGCCGTGAGGTCGAGCGTCCCGCCGGTGACCGAGACGTAGCCCGCCGTCGGGTCCTCCTCGTCGGTGGACTTCACTGCGTCGCCGCCCGCCGTCACGGTCACGTCGCCGCCGTCGACCACGACGTAGTCCTTGCCGCGGATCCCGTCGTCGACGGCGTCCACCGTCACGGTGCCCGAGGCGATCACGAGGCCGTCCTTGCTGACGATCCCGTCGGCGCTGCGGCCGACGACCTCCAGGGTGCCGGTCCCTGCGATCGTGAGGTCCGCCGTCGAGAAGAGCGCCGCGTCGGGCTCGTCGGTCTCCGCATCCGGGTACACGTACGTCTCGGCGTCCGTGAGCGAGCTCGTGGTGCCGTCCGCGAGCACGACCATCACCTCGTCGGCGTCCGTCACGACGAGCGGTGAGGTGGTCGAGCTCGTGAGGTCGACCCCGTCGAGGACGAGCCGGACGATACCGTCCTCGGCAGAGCTCACGGCCACCTGACCGTCCTCGAGGGTCCCGCTCAGCCGGTAGGTGCCCGGGGCGGTGATGACGACGTCCGTGCCGTCGATCACGACGGCGCTGCTGCTCGACGACGCCGTGTCGCCCTCGAGCGTGATGGCGACCTCGTCCGCCTCGTCCCACTCGTGGTCGGCCGCGTCGTCGTGGTCCTCGGCGTGCTCCGCCGTCGTGCTCGCCGTGGACGTCGCGTCGGTCGTGCCGGTGGTGGTGGTCGTCCCGGTCGCCGCGCTGGTCTGGCCGCACGCGGTGAGCAGCAGTGCGAGGGCCAGCGGCACCGCGAGGTGGGCGGGTCGGGAGAAGGGCTGTGGACGTCTCATCGGGCGCTCCGGTCGTCGGGGTCCAGCCCGGCCGTGGGCCGGTGCTCGGTCGTGGGCACAGGTCTACGCAGCCGCACTGGACGGTCCCTACGTGCCCGTTGTGAGCCGGCTGTGCGTCAGGGCGGGGGGAAGGTGCGGACGGCGGGCTCCGACAGGCCGGCCCGGGGCACCGGGGGCGGGGCGAGGCGCGTACAGGGTCGGCGGCCAGACCGCGGCCAGGCCCGACGCACCGGCCGGCAGCGAGTGCAGGCACTCAGGGCGCGTGGCGCCGACGGGGCCGACCGGGCGAACTTTCGCCCACGATGGGGCTTTTCTGCCGGTATGAGGCCTAGTCTCGGGTGATGCGGGGAGGTGGTCGGCGATGATCGAGCTGCCAGAGGCCACGACGATGGCCGAGCAGATCCGACGGTCGCTCGCGGGAGCGATCGTGACCGAGGTCGAGGTCAACCGGACCCCGCACAAGATGGCGTTCTTCACCGGAGACCCCCACGCATACGCGGACCACCTCAAGGGCCGCCCCCTCACGGGCGCCGTCGCGCGCGGCGGGCTGATCGAGATCACGGTGGGCGACCACCAGCTCGTCCTCAGCGACGGCGCGTACCCGCGCCTGGTCGACCCGGACGAGGCGGTGCCGGACAAGCACCAGCTGGCCCTGGTGCTCGAGGACGGGGCCTCGCTCGTGGTGTCCGTCCAGATGTACGGCGGGATGTCCCTGCACCCGATCGGCGAGAACGACAACCCGTACTACCTCACGGCCGTCCGGGCGCCCTCCCCCCTCGGCCCGGCGTTCGACGACGCCCACGCCTCCCGGCTCCTCGCCGCGCCCGGCGTGGACCGGTTGTCCGCGAAGGCGTTCCTCGCGACCGAGCAGCGCATCCCCGGGCTCGGCAACGGCGTGCTGCAGGACATCCTCTGGTTCGCGCACGTCCACCCGAAGCGCAAGATGGGCACGCTCGACGGGCGCGAACGCGCCGAGCTGTTCCACTCCGTGCGTCAGACGCTGCGCGAGATGACCCACCTCGGCGGCCGCAGCACCGAGCGCGACGCCCGGGGCAACGCGGGCGGCTACTCCGTCGTCATGGGCCGCACGACACGGTCGCTGCCGTGCGCCCGTTGCGGGTCACGCATCGTCAAGGAGGCCTACCTCGGAGGCGCCGTCTACTACTGCCCGGACTGCCAGCTGTAGGGCGCGCCTGCTCGGCGTCCAGACGTCGGGCGCTCACCGCAGCACGGCCTCGAGCACCGCGTCCGTCCGTGCGACGTCGAACGTCTCCATGAGCTCGAGCACCTCGGCGGGGCTCAGGCCCGGGTAGTGCACCGCGAGCTCGCGCTCGTCACTGACGGCACCGCCGGCCGGGCCACCGGTCCCGGCCGGACGACCGGTCCCGGCTGTGTAGCCGCGCCCGGCTGCGTCACCGCTCCCGGCCAGTCCACCGGCCGCGTCGTCCGCAAGGGCTCCCGAGGCGCGCCTACCGGCCGCGTCCTGCGAGCGGGGACCCGGCGGGCCGCCTGCGCCGGTACCGGCCGCACGGTCCGCGAGGGCTCGGGCGAGGCCGACGAGCGGCTCGTAGCTCCACACGGTCGCGAGGTACTCGGGCGGGCACGCGCGCCGGCCGGCGAGGACGCGCGCCCGCCCCGCGCCGTCGACCACCTTCTCGAGCCGGACCAGGTGCTGCCACCCGACGCCGTACCGGTAGTGCAGGCGGTCGCCCGGCACCAGGAGGACGTCCCGCACGCGGACGACGCCCGCCGACCATGGCTCGTCAACCAGATCGTCGAACGGCCCGTCCGCGCCCTCGGCCCCGCGCTCCTCGCGGCGCCACGCGTCGAGCACCTGCGCGGGCAGGATGCGTTGCCGGTACGGGTCCCGGCAGCTCGTGCCCAGGCTGAACTCCCGTCCGGCCCTGCCTGACCAGCCCATGGCGACGTCGAGGACGACCGCGAGCTCGTCGAGCGTCAGGTCGCAGGGCACCTCCACGCGTCGCCAGATGCGCAACCGGGTACGGAGCAGGCGGACGTGGAGGCGGAAGGTCAGGGGCGGGTGTCCAGGCACGCGACCATCGCATCAGCGGGGGCCGACACCGAGCTCCGGCAGGGACCCTCGCCTGTGGACGGAGGCCGTCGGCCGCGCAGCCGGCCGGTCCGGGACCCAGTGGGTCGCAGGCGTCAGTCGCCAGGCGCGGGCCGACCGCCGGCGCCGACGCCGTCAGCCGGCTCGCCCCGCCAGAGGTCCCACAGGGGGAACATCGCGCTCGACGTGATGAGGCCGACGACGGCCACGAGCACCACGGGCTCGAGACCGGTCGCTCCCGGGACGTCGACGACCCGCAGCAGGAGCGTCAGGCCCACGACCACCACGGCCGTCGTCCCCATCGTCAGCATCACCGCGCCGAGCCGTCTGCCGCGCGGGAAGAGCGCGCGGGCGGCGACGACGAGGCCGATCACCCAGACGAGCACCGCGAGGCTTGCGCCCGCCATCGCCCCGAGGATGACCCCGGCGAGGTCGGACCAGGCGTCGCCGTCGGACGAGGCGGTGAACAGCCAGATCGCGAGCGCGCCGAGCACGATCCCGGCGACCAGGCCCGCGAGCGCGGCCACGACCGGACCCGCGACGAGGCGCACGGTCCGGGCGGTCCGGGCGGTCCGGGCGGTCACGATGCGCCGTCCGGCGTCGTCCGGGACGGACGTCGGGCGCCCGACCCGGCCTCGGGCACCCGGCCACCCACCGGGCCCGACCCGACCTCGGGCACCCGGCCACCCACGGGGCCCGACCCGGCCTCGGGCGTCGAGTCCGACCCGGCCTCCGGCACCGGGCCACCCACCGGGACCGACTCGACCTCGGGCGCCGGGCCCGGCACCGGGTCAAGCCTCGCGTGGAGCACGGCCGCGAGCGCCGCGCCCGCGAGGTAGGCGACGAGATCGACCGGCGCGAACGTCGTCCCGAGCAGGTACCGGAAGGGAGCCCAGGCGTCGACGAGCTCGGCAGGGACGGACGTGAGCTGCGCGAGCTCGACGGCCGCGCACCAGGCGAAGGCCCCGGCCCCGAGGGTACGAGGCCGCACGCGGGGGGCGACGAGCGCCAGGAGGAGGTACACGAGGACGGCGTACAGGCCGTCGCCCAGCAGGTCCGGCGCCGTTCCCTTGAGGCGGGTCGTCGCGAGGCCGAGCGCGACGGTGACGAGGAGCGCCACCGCGAGACGCGCGCGCCGCGCGCCGAGACCGTCCGGCGCGGCGGTCGCCCCACGCACGCCCCGCGTCCGACCCCCCGCGCGTCCGATCATGACCCGAGCCTAGGTGTCGCCCTGCCCGACGCCGCCGACCCCGCGCCGCAGTGCCGCAGTGCCGCAGCGCCTCGGCCTGACGGTCGAGACCCCACCGGGGGGCTCGCCGTCTCACCCAGTGACCCCGATCACACCGAAACTCCTGCCCTTCCACGCACGAACCGCCCAAAGGTCCCAGGAACACCACCCCAGCCAGACGTAATGCTTCGGCAAAGCCCGTGCCCACGGTGATCCCGATCAGCACGACGGCGAGAGCAAAGGAGCTCGAGACCTTCCCCTGGTTCGACCGAGGAGCTGACAGTGAGCCGACCCTTTGCCGGCATGGCACCCACCAGCGCAGTGCTGCCCGACGTGGCCCTGCCCGACGCCGTGCGCACCACGCTCGAGAACGCGAGGTCCGTCGTCGTGCCCTCGTCGCGGGCCGAGCTGTACGCGCTGGCCCTGGGCCCGGACGGCGGCCCCCGGTTCACGGTCGAGTACGACGTCGACGGCACGATGGTGCCCGAGGCCGACGTGGTGCGCTGCCGCAACGGCCTCGCGGTGAACTACCCCGAGGACTACATGCGCCGCCGGGACCCCGACTGCATGCGCATCGCCGACGACCTGCCGACGGACAAGCCGCGCTACCGCGACGTCTTCGGCACGGAGTTCGCCGACGTCAAGGCGGAGACGCTCGACTGGCTCGCCGGGCAGGACCTCGTCGTCGTGCCCTACAAGGCCGGCGGCCCCACGTACGGCTACCCGTCGGTCGCGATCTGCCCGGTCAACGCCGCGTTCTTCATGGTCGCGCTCGTCGACCTCCAGGGCTGGGTCACGTTCGAGGAGCTCGGGCCGTTCGCGCCCCGCTCGATCCTGTACGTCGCGCCGCCGTTCCGGCACACCCGGTTCGGTGGTCGGCAGGTCGTCGTGCACGACCGCACCGATTCCCTGCACGAGCTGTTCGCGTACAACCTGTACCCGGGGCCCAGCGCCAAGAAGGGCGTGTTCTCGGTGCTGCTCGACATCGGCGAGCGCGAGGGCTGGCTCACCGCGCACGCCTCGTCGGTGCGCGTCACGACGCCGTACGAGAACGAGACGATCGTGATGCACGAGGGCGCCTCGGGCGGCGGCAAGTCGGAGATGTGCCAGGAGATCCGCCGCCAGGACGACGGCCGCATCCTGCTCGGCACGAACGTCGTCACCGAGGAGCCCTACTTCATCAACCTCGGCGAGACGAGCAAGCTCGCACCCGTCACCGACGACATGACGCTGTGCCACGCGTCGCTGCAGAACAGCGCCGGGCGGCTCGTCGTGACGGACGCCGAGGACGGCTGGTTCGTGCGCGTCGACAACCTCACCGAGTACGGCGAGGACGTGAACCTCGAGCGCGTCGTCATCCACCCGGCCGAGCCCCTCGTGTTCTTCAACATCCAGGGCATGCCCGACGCCACGGCGCTGCCGTGGGAGCACACGCTCGACTCGACCGGCAAGCCGTGCCCCAACCCTCGCGTCGTCGTGCCGCGCCGGCTCATCAAGGGCGTCGTCAACGAGCCCGAGGAGGTCGACGTCCGCACGTTCGGCGTGCGCATGCCCGCGTGCACGCGCACCGCGCCGAGCTACGGGATCATGGGGATGACCCACATCGTCCCGCCGTCGCTCGCGTGGCTGTGGCGCCTCATCGCCCCCCGCGGGGACAAGAACCCGTCGATCGGCGAGAGCGCGGGTGCCGCGGCCGCCATCGCGCACGGCGGCATGATCTCCGAGGGCGTCGGCTCCTACTGGCCGTTCTCGACGGGCACCAAGGTCGCGGCCGCGAACCTGCTGCTGCGTCAGCTCGTCGACGCGTCGCGCACCCGGTACGTCCTGACGCCCAACCAGCACATCGGTGCGTACCGCGTCGGGTTCGCCGCCGAGTGGCTCACGCGCGAGTACCTGGCCCGCCGCGGCGCCGGGCGCATCCGCCCCGAGCACCTCGTGGCGTCGCGCTGCGCCCTGTTCGGCTACACGCTGCGTGAGATGAAGATCGACGGCCAGCTCATCCGGCCCACGTTCCTGCGGCCCGACAAGCAGTCGCAGGTCGGCGAGGCCGCGTACGACGCCGGGGCGAAGATCCTCACCGACTTCTTCAAGAGCGAGCTCGCGCAGTACCTGACCGACGACCTCGACCCGCTGGGCCGGCAGATCATCGAGGTCTGCCTGCGCGACGGGACGATCGAGGACTACGTCGCGCTGACACCGCTCGCAAGCTGAGCACGACGACGCGGCCGCCGGGGAGGCCCCCGGCGGCCGTGACCGCCGTCAGCCCATGCGCTCGACGGGAAGGTGCTGCGCCCACCAGCGCAGCACGTGCTCGAGCCGCACGACGCGGTGGCGCGGGCGGCCGGAGCGCGTGAGCTCGTGCCCCTCGCCCGGGAAGAGCAGGAGCTCGGCCGGGACGCCGCGGCGCTTGAGCTCGACGAACCACCGCTGACCCTGCTCGACCGGGCAGCGCCAGTCGTTCTCCGAGTGGATGACGAGCGTGGGCGTGCGGACGTCACCGACGTGCGCCATGGGTGACTGCGCGGCCAGCGCCGCAGCACCCTCGGGGGTCGCCGCGTCCCCGAGGTACCCGAGGCCGAAGAACCAGCCGATGTCGCTCGACCCGACGAAGCTCACCGGGTCGAGGAACCCGCGCTCGACGATCGCCGCAGCGAACCGGTGGGTGCGCGTCGTCAGCCAGGCCGTCATGTAGCCGCCGTACGAGCCGCCCATGACGCCCACCCGGTCGGCGTCGAGGCCCAGAGCGCTGTCCGCCAGCGCGGCGTCGAGGAGCGCGAGGACGTCGTCGGCGTCGACCGTGCCGAACGCGTGGCGGATCGCCGAGCCGTGCGTCGCCCCGTAGCCCGCCGAGCCGCGCGGGTTCCCGTAGACGACGGCGTAGCCCGCCTCGACGAGGGTCTGGACCTCGTCGAACAGGGCGTGCGTGTACTGCGCGAACGGCCCGCCGTGGACCATCAGGATCGTCGGGACCGGCCCCGCGCCGGGCGCCGACGCGGGCAGCGCGACCCACCCGTGCACCGGGTAGCCGTCGGGCGCGGTCGCCGTGAGCTCGCGCGGGAGGTGGAGGCGCCCCGTCGAGCGCAACGCCGCGGACAGGTCCGTGAGGCGGCGCTCGCCCGCGGAGAGGTCGAGCGCGAGGACGTCGCCCGCCGAGTCGGGGCCCGCGACGCTCGCGACCACCACGGTCGAGCCCGGGCGGGCGTCGGCGCCGAGCACCACGAGGGGCCCGTCGACGAGGGTCCGGCCCTCGACCGTCTCCGCCGGGCCCGCAGGCCGGTGCGCGGCGGGCAGCGCGACGAGCACGACGGCGCCTCGCCGCTGATCGGCGACGAGCACCTCGTCGCCGGCGTCCACGAGGATCCCGGGCACGAGGTCGACGGTCTCCGGGTCGGTGTGGCGCACGGGCACGACGCCGGGGGCTGCGCCCGCCTCACCGGCCGCGGGCGGAGCGAGCACCGCGCCGAGGTCGAGCGAGAACAGGCCCGTCTGCGCGGCGACGAAGTCCTTGCCGCCCGGCCCCTGGTCGCTCGCGAGCAGCCACAGGGTCCGGCCGTCCGCCGAGGGGCGGACGGCGTCGACGCTGAGCCGCGACCCGGCGGCCGCGTCCGTGAGGGGCACGAGGGGCGCGCGAGGCGCAGCAGCCGGAGCGTCGACGAGCACCGCGTCCCGACGCAGGTCCTCGTCGCGGCCCGCGTGCACGGCGCTGATCGCCACGAGGCGCTCGCCGCCGGGCAACCACTCCGCGCCGCTCACGTCCTCGGCGTCGGGCGTGAGGTCCACGGCCGTCGGCAGCTCGCCGGGGGTCGGGTCCTGCGGCACGTCGAGCACGAAGACGTGCTGGGGCCGGTCGCGGAAGAAGCCCAGGTTGTCGCCGCGGTACGTGAACGTCGTGATGTGCCGGGGCGGCTCCGCGCCGGCGTCCTCGCCGGGGACGTAGCGGCCCTCCTCGGGCACGCGGGCGAGGAACGCGAGGCGCGTGCCGTCCGGCGAGAAGCGCGGCGCCGACGCCCCGAGCGGCGCGTCCGTGAGGGCGACGGGCTCCCCACCGGCGGCCTCGACGACGTGGACCTGGGGCTTGCCGCGCCGCTCGGCGCGCAGGAAGGCGATCCAGCGGCCGTCCGGGGACCACACGGGCGACGTGTCGCGGTGGCCGCGCGTGAGGCGCACGGGCGGGTGCGACCCGTCCGTCGGCATGCGCCAGAGCTGCCCGGCGTACTCGTCGGAGTCGAGGTCCGGTGCGGTCACGGCGACGACGACGGTCGTCCCGTCGGGGCTGAGGGCTGGGGTTCCGGGGGTGCGCAGGAGCGCGACGTCAGCAGGGATCACGCGACGAACCTACGCCCGCGCGGCACCCACCCGGGCACGCCACGGGCTGACCTCCGAACCGTCACCTGGGCGCAACAGCGAGGACATGTGCGGCTCGTAGCGTCGGCCCATGGACAGCGGCGTCGGACCCGTGCACGCCCCCGGGCGATGCCCGTGATCGAGCACGTCGACCCGTTCATCGGCACCGAGGTCACGGCCCTCGCCCCGCCGTCGGGCCTGGCCGCGACGTGGTGGTGGCCCAAGCCCCAGGTCGGCAACACGCACCCCGGCGCCACCTACCCGCTCGGCATGGTCTCCGCGTGCGCGTACTCGGGCGCGTACCCGACGGGCTACGGCCGGCACGACCTCTCGACCGAGGGGGTGCCCGCGCCGCTGCACACGGGGCTCGTGGCCTCCGGGTTCACGCACTTCCAGCAGTCCGGGACGGGCGCGATCCGCAAGTACTACAACTACTTCCGGGTCACACCGATGCTCCAGCCGCTCGACGCGCTCGGCGAGCTGTGGGAGATCGAGGACGAGCGCGCGGAACCCGGCTGGTACGCGGCGACCCTCGCGGGCATCCGGTGCGAGGTGACCGTCGGGCCCAAGAGCGCCGTGCACCGGTACACGTTCCCCGGGCACCGGGACGCCCGCCTCGTGATCGACGCGTCCCTGGGCGGCCTCGCGATCCCCTACGGGCGCACCGTGCCGCTGCGCGCCCACCTGCACTCGCTCGCGCCCGGCGTCGCGCAGGGCGAGATCGTCGTCGAGGGCGCGCCGCTCGCCGTCCACGTCGAGTGCGACGCCGCGTCGTGGCGGCAGATGCTCTGGTACGACCGGCGGCTCATGCCGGGTGGCACGCGCCTCGACTTCGACCACATCCGCCCCACCACGCTGCGCCCCTTCGGCCTCATGTGGGCGGGGCCGACCGAGCCCGGACAGGTCGTCGAGCTGCGGTTCGGGTTCTCGCTGCGCGGCGTCGAGCAGGCCCGCCAGAACCTCCGCGCGGACTGCGGCGAGGCGGCGTCGGGCACCTCCACGTTCGACGTGCGGAGAGCCGCGACCGCGCAGACGTGGCGCGAGCACCTCGGCAAGGTCACGGTCGACACGCCCTCGACCGACCGCCAGACCGTGTTCTCGACCGCGCTCTACCACTCGCTCGTCAAGCCGTGCCTCGCACCCGACGAGAGCCCGTTCTGGCCCGCGGGCGGCGCGTTCGCGTTCGACATCTCGACGATGTGGGACATCTACCGCACCCAGCTCCCCCTGCTGACGACGCTCCTGCCCGAGCGCGCGGTCGAGCTCGCGCAGGCACTGCTCTACATCTGCGAGGAGGAGGGCAACCTGCCCATCGGCTACCGCATGGCCCGCGGCGCCGACCAGTTCACGCGGCAGGCGAGCGCCCTCGCGCACACCTTCTTGGCGGATCTGTGCCAGCTGGGGCTCCCGGGCATGGACTGGGACTGGGCCCTGGTGCACATGCACAACGACCTGCGGCGCACGTACGGAGAGGACTTCCTCCTGCGCGGCGAGGCGCACCCCATCAGCCACACGCTCGACCTCGCGTTCGGGTACTGGTGCACGTCACGGGTCGCACAGCACCTGGGCGACCGCGCGCTCGTCGAGCAGTTCGCGCCGCTCGCCGGCCGGTGGGTCAACGCGTTCGACCCCGCGGACGGGCTCCTCAAGGACTCCACGTACTACGAGGGCGGCAAGTGGAACTACTCGTTCCGGCTGCTCCACGACATGGCGGCGCGCATCGACCTCGCGGGCGGCGACGACGCCTTCGTCGGGCTCCTCGACCGGTTCTTCGGGTTCGGGGCCGACACCGTCACGCAGCCGGGCGTGCGGCCGTCCGTCGAGGAGATGGCACGCGGGTACGCCCTGAACCGCTTCGAGGGGCTCAACAACGAGCCCGACATGGAGGCGCCCTGGGCCTACCAGTACGCGGGCAGGCCCGACCGGACCGCCGACGTCGTGCACGCCGTGCTGCACCACCAGTTCGGCACGGGACGGGGTGGGCTCCCCGGAAACGACGACTCGGGCGGCCTGTCCTCCTGGTACGTGTGGGCGTCGCTCGGCCTGTTCCCCGTGGCCGGCCAGAACCTCGTGCTGCTCAACGCGCCCGCCTGGCGCGAGTCCCGCATCGAGGTGGGTGACGCGGTGGTGACGGTCGAGACCCGCGGGTTCGTGGAGCCCGAGCCCGACGCCCCCGCGCAGCACGTGCAGGGCGTGACCCTCGACGGCGTCCCGCTCGACCGCACCTGGCTCACCGGCACCGAGCTGCACCGGGGCGCACGTCTCCTCGTCGACCTCGGCCCGACGCCGGGCGGGGGGTCCGCTCGCCGACCGCCGTCGGCCTCCACGGAAGGACCGCGATGACCGCACCGCACCGACCCCGCAACCGCCTCGTCATCATCGTGCGAGCGGACCCCGTGATCTGCGGCCACGCGGGCGAGGCAAGGCACCTCGCCGAGGCCGCCCGCGAGCGGGGATACGACGACGTGCGCATCGTCACCTGGCCCGTCGAGCGCCTGCGTGAGGCCGGGCTCCCCCTCAAGCCCCTCGACCGCGTGCTCCCCTACAGCGAGGGCATCACCGTGGAGCGGCCCGGACCCGTGGGCGACTACAAGGTGCCCGACGGCCGGTACCTCGCGGGGCTCACGGGGCGCCTCGTCGAGCTCTTCACCGACGGTGTGCCGACGCTCTGCCTGTCGCTGTACCTGAGCCCGCACGCCGTCGCCGTCGCCGACGCCGTGCGCGTCGCCGAGAGCACCGGGCTCACCGTGGACGTCACGACGGTCGCGGAGGCCGTCGGGTCCGACGTCACGAACGTGGTGCGCTCGTGCGTCGAGGAGGGGCGCTTCGGTGCCGCGGCCCACGTCCTGTCGAGCTACCTGAGCCACGACGTGTGCCTCGCCGTCTCCGCCTACACGCGCGACCTCATCATCAGCGAGGCCGAGGCGGTCGACGCCAGGCACGGCACGACCTTCGCGGCCCAGTGCCGGGCGCGGGTCGAGATCTCCTACCCGGCAGTCGACGTGTCGAGCCTCGTGGACCTCGACCCGCAGGAGACCCGGCGGGCGCTCGCGCGCCGCGGCCTCGAGCCCGACGGGTACGCGCTCTTCCTGTCCCGGCTCAGCCCTGCCAAGGGAGTCGACGACCTCATCGCCGGGTACGCGCGCAGCCGCGCGGCGGACCACGTGCGGCTCGTCGTCGCAGGCAACGGGCCCGAGGCCGGTCGGCTGCGGGCGCTCGCGGCGGCGTCCCCGCGCGCCGACCGGATCACGTTCCTCGACGACGTCGACGACGCCGAGAAGCCGCACCTCATGGCCGGCTGCGCCGCCTACGTGCTGCCGAGCAAGCCCCTCCCGGAGTTCGTCGAGACCTTCGGGATCGCCCTCGTCGAGAAGATGCTCGCGGGCGGCGGGCCCGTGATCACCACGCAGACGGGTGGCATCCGCGAAGCCGTCGGGGACTGCGCGACGTTCGTGCCCGTCGAGGACCCCGGGGCGATCGCGGCGGCGCTCGACCACCTGGTGCTGGAGCTGGCCCCGGGCGAGCGGGCGCGGCTCGAGGCGCGTGCCCGGGAGCACGCGCTCAGGTTCGACCGCGGCGTCGTCTTCGACCGCATCGAGGCGCTCGCGCGCGCGGGGAGCCGAGCGCGCCTGCGCGTCGTGCGGGGGTGAGCGGCGCAGCGCCCGACCCCGCCGCCTGACCGTGGTGACGGGCCGAGGCCGGGGCGGCGGGGTCGGGACGGAAGGGTCCGGGCTTCGTCAGTCCGCGACGTGCGCGACGACGCGCCCGGTGACCTCGTGCCGGCGCAACCGGTCGATGCCCTCGGGGATCTCCTCGAACGTGATGACCGTGGTGCTCGGCCGGACCGCACCCGACGCCAGGAGGTCGTAGCAGGCCGCGACGTCGGCCTTGGTCCCGCCGTTGCTGCCGAGCACACGCGCCTGCTTGAGGATCATGTCCATGGTGTCGAGCGTGAGCTGGAGCTTGCCCATGCCGACGAGGACGACCGTGCCGTCGCGCCGGATCGCCTTGACGGCGTTCGCCGTCGTCGTGCCGAATCCCGCGTAGTCGACCACGAGGTCGAAGTCCTGCCCGGCCCATTCGGCGGCGTCGTGCACGACACCCGTGGCACCGACCTCGTGGGCGAGCGGCCACACGGCGTCGTTGACCTCGGCGACGTGGACCTCGCAGCCCGTGACGACGGCGACGCGTGCCCCGACCTGCCCGAGGCCGCCCAGGCCGATGATGCCGACCTTGTCGCCCGCCTTCGCGCCGCCGATCGTCATGAGCGCGTGGTACGCCGTCATGCCGGCGTCCGTACCGAGGGCCGCGAGCTCGAACGACAGGCCGTCGGGCATCCGCACGAGGTCGCCCGTGCTGACCCGGTGCTGGAACGAGAAGCCGCCGTCGCGCCCGTAGCCCGGTGAGACGCCGCTGTCGCCGGTCGGGCACACGCCGACCCGGTCGCCGACAGCCCAGTCGGTCACGTCGGGGCCGACCGCGCGGATCACGCCCGCGATCTCGTGGCCCATCGTGATCGGGCGGTTCGGGATCATGCCCAGCCAGCCCTCGTCGTCGAGCACGCCGACATCCGAGTGGCACAGCCCCGCGGCCTTGACGTCGAGGACGACCTCGCCCGGTCCGGGCGTCGGCTCGGGGATCTCGTTGAGCACGAGCGGCTCGTGGGTGGTGGTGAACTGCCAGGCCTTCATGGCTGACCTCCACGGCGGCGCGGACGACGCACCGTTGATCCCGCGCGGGCCCGACGTGTCCACCGGAGCCCGTGGACCGTGCCGACGCTGGCACGTGTCCCTCCCACTGTGATCCCGGTGGCCCGGGCGCGCCAGGACGTTGGTCCTCTTCGGGCGCGCGAGGCCGACGAGGGGCGCCCGGCGCCTGCGGGCCTGCTGCGTGGCCGACGCCGTTCCCGGCGGGGAGCACCGGCGGTCGCCGTAGAGTTCCGCGCGTGAGGCAGCTGACGACCGACGTCCTCGCCGCCGCGACCCTCTTCCTCGGGTTCGTGGTGGCCGACGTCAGCGGTGTGCGCGCGCTCGGCGCCGTGGTGCTCGTGGGAGGCCTCGCCTGGTGCGTCCTGCGCGAGGTCCACAGAACCGCATGGTGGCGCCTCGTCGTCGTCGCGCTGATCGGCGTCGGGTGCTTCGTCGCGGCGCACCTGCTCGCGGACGCGCTCGGCGGGTACCCGGCCGCGGGCCTCGCAGCGGTCGCCCTCGGCCTCGGAGCGCATCTCCTCGTCGTGCGCGCGGGTGGAGCTGCCCTCTCGGGTGGGACGACGCGCGCGTCGGACCGCCCGACGACGGAACCACGGCCGCGCTGAGCAGGGTCGCGACGCCTCACCTGAGACCGGCGCCACCCGGGTGGAACCTTCCGGGACCCCGCTGCGTGTTGGGGGTGTGACTGCGACAGAGGCCGCCTCGGCGCCGACGAAGGGCGACCAGGTGAGCGAGCCTCGACCCGGGGACGACTGGCTCGTGGTCACGACGGACGCCACGTACGAGGAAGAGTTCGTGGCGTTCATCAAGGCGGCACGTGACCCGCTGTACCGGATGGCCTACCTGCTGTGCGGTGACCACCACCGGGCCGAGGACCTCACCCAGCAGACGTTCGAGCGGACATGGCGGTCCTGGCGCACCGCCCGACGCGGTGACCCGCTGGTCTGGGCACGCCGCATCCTCGCCAACCTGCGTGTCGACACGTGGCGGCGCACCCGGCGGGAGGTCCTCAGCGGGTTCGACCCGCCGGCTTCTGGCGCGACCTCGGCGGCGACCGGGGTCGTCGACGACAGGGACGCCGTCGTCCGCGCGCTGCTGCTCCTGCCCGTGAAGCAGCGTCGTGTGGTCGTCCTGCGGCACCTGCTCGAGCTCAGCGAGGCGGAGGTCGCCGCTGAGCTCGGCATCCCGGTCGGCACGGTCAAGAGCAGCGCCGCGCGGGGGCTCGCGCGTCTGCGACACACCATGGACGAGTCAGGAACGGAGCTGTCATGACGGTCTCGGACGACGAGTTCTCGGCGCGGCTGCGGTCCGCGGCGAGCCTGGACGCCCTGCACTCGGGCCTCAGTGCCGAGCGGGTGCTCGCCTCCAGCCGGCGGGCGCGGCGGCGTCGAACCGCGGGGCTCTCGGCGGTGACGGCCGTGGTGGCGCTGGCCGTCGTCGCGGTCGGGGCCGGCTGGACTGGCGTCGACGGCGGGGCGGAGCCGGTGCCGGCGGCGGCCCCGCTCCTCGGCATCCTGCCCGTCGCCGCCGTGGGCCACGGCTGCGCCGAGGTGCCGGTCCCCGGGTTGTCCGACCCGGACCAGGTGGTCCCGACCGACCGGTGGGGCTCGTTGGCACCCGTGGCCGGGATCCTTCACCTCGTCGACGACCGCACGCCGGAGTACGCCGTGGTCACCTCAGGTCCGGCCGTGTGCGACGCGGTCCCCGTCGCCGTGCTGCACGACGAGGACGGGCAGCGGGGCGTGGTCGTGTACCGCGACGTGACCGAGCCGTTCCGGGGCATCACCGACCTGGACGAGGCCACGGTGCTCGGCCACCCGGCCGACGTGCTGAGCCCGCCCGCCGGGCACCACTACGTGTCCTGGACCGACGACGACGGCGTCCGATGGTTCGCCGAGGCCGCCGGGCTGAGCGTCGAGGAGCTCGCCGAGACCTTGACCGCGTCACTCGACGACACCGGGCTGGCCACCGTGCCCGAGGGGTTCGAGTCCGTGCCGGTCCCGGAGCACGAGCCCGACGGGACCGTCTACCGGTGGGCCGTCCAGTACGAGGCGGGCGGGTACACCTACCTGGAGGTGACGAGCCCGGCGCGTGCCCCCGTGGAGGCCCGGGCGGCGTGGCCCGGGGAGCAGCAGTACACGACGGTCGGCGACGCCGCGGCCGTGTACCTGCCGGACGAGCAGGGCGGCGCCGGCATCCGCTGGAACACCGCTGAGGCCAGCTACCGGCTGGTCATCGCCGGCGCGGACCTCACCGAGCTGCGCGAGACCGCCGAGCGCCTCGAGCCCGTCACGCCGGACGACCCCCGCCTGCCGGTGCCGTAGGTCGAGAGCGCGACCTGGATCGGGCCCGCGCTGGTGTGCCGTGTCGAGGGGCGGCGCGCCGCCAGACCGAGGTCACTGTCGGCACTGACCGGACCGAAGCATCACCACGACCACCGCCGGCGTCGCCGTCGCCGTCGCGAGCCTTGCACTCGACACGCTCCCGATATATCGTGATGCTGTCGAGAAAGGACACCATCATGCGCAACCATGACCACTTCACCCAGCCGGAGCACCACGAGCGCCACTTCCGCCCCGCGTGGCCCGACGGACCGGGCGACGGGCCCGACCCCTTCGCCGGCGGACGCGGCGGGCCCGACCCGTTCTCGGGCGGACGCGGCGGACCGCACCGCGGGCACCGTGGCGGTCCGCCCATGGGAGGCCCCCGTGGCTTCCGAGGCCCGGGCGGCCACCGAGGACGGGGCCGCGCCCGCGGCGACGTCCGCTCCGCGATCCTGCTGCTCCTCGACGAGCAGCCGCGACACGGGTACGAGCTCATCCAGGAGATCGCCGAGCGCAGCTCGGGCTCGTGGACGCCCAGCCCCGGGTCGGTCTACCCGACGCTCCAGGCACTCGAGGACGAGGGACTCGTCACGATCGAGAGCATCGAGGGGCGCAAGACCGCGTCTCTCACGCCCGCGGGCAGCGCGCACGTCGAGGAGAACCGTGACCGCCTCGGGACGCCGTGGACGGTCGACGGGGAGGACCACGGGCCGGCCCTCGCGTTCCGCGAGGAGTTCCTCGCGCTGCGCGACGCCGTGCGGCAGGTCGCGCGCGTCGGGTCCCCAGCCCAGCACACCGCTGCGGCGACGGCGATCGCCGCAGCACGCAAGGAGCTCTATCGACTCCTCGCGCAGGACACCTCCGACGACATCTGACGCGCCGACGCGGGCGCCGGCCCGCGGGGGCGCGGCCTCGGGGACCGGGCCGAGGCGTGAGGAAGCCGGCCCGCGCCTGCGCCGCCTCGCGGAGCCGGCCGACGCGGGTGGAAGCCGGCCCGCGCGAGCGCCTCCTCGGGGAGCCGGCCTACGCGGGTGGAAGCTGGCCCGCGCGAGCGCCGTGTTCAGCAGTCTCCTAGACCTGCTGGGTGACGGCGTCGGCGATGGCACCGACTGCAGAGGAGTCTTGATCGACCCCGGGGTCGGTGTTCATCATCGCCACCACCACCGTGCGCCTGTCCAGGTGCACTCTGGCCACGCCTTGGAAGCCCTCGCCCCAGCCGTGGGTCTGCACGACCGTCTCCGCGCCGTGACGCAGCAGGAACGCACCGAGCGCCGCGTACCCCACCGCGCCTGGAGCAGTCCACAGAGCACGGGCACTCTGTGCGCTGAGAACGCCGTGGCTCTGGTGCCAGGAGCCGAGGAGGTCGACCAACAGCGTCGCGAGCGCCGTCGGGGTGGCCCACAGCCCGGCGGCGGCGAGCCCCGGGTACAACGGCCGCTCGTGGCGCACCACCCGCCCGTCGGCGTCGTGCCCGACAGCGGCAGCGTCCCCGACCAGGCGGTCTCTCTGGACTGCTGGCGAGCCAACCTCAGCGGTGGCCCACGCGGTCGCCTCAGGGTGCGCCAGGCCAAGCGGCTCGAGCACCAGCTCGTCCACGACAGCGCTGTAGGGGCGTCCCGTGACGGCTCGCACGACCTGCTCGAGCACGCAGAATCCGGCATCGGAGTACGCGAACGACTGCCCGGGCGAGCTCGTGGCCACCACCGGTCCGGCGTGGTGCGCGGTCTCGCCCCGCAGGAGGGCCGCGACGTCCCACACGCGCCCAGGGTCCGACGGCGCGAAGGAGTCCGGGGGGTCAACGATCCCGCCCTGGTGGGACAGCAGGTGAGCGGGCGTGACCCGTTCCCCGGGTGGACGCACCATGCTCCAGCCACTCGACCCAAGCATGTCGTCGACGTCGGCGTAGAGGTCGAGGGCCCCGTCTTGCCAGAGCCGCACCACCGTCACGGCGGCCACGAGCTTGCTCATCGAGCAGGCGTGGAGAAGCGTCTCGGGTGTGAGCGTTCTGCTGGTGCGAGCGTCCGCCACCCCGACCGCCGCGGCGTCGACCACGGCGCGACCGGGGCCGGCGACTGCCACGCTCAACCCGCTCACAGGCTGCTCACCGCGCAGGCTCTCGACCAGCGCGCGTGCAGTCGGCGCGGTACTGCCCGGAGCGGTCCTTGACATGATCGAACCGTACAGCTGCGTCCCGACAGCGGTGCAGCGCCGGGGTCTGGAGCGCATGCGCTGCCGAGGCCCTGACCAGCGTGGTCGCAGCCCCGGGCGGCCCGCATCGCCGACCGCCCTCAGGCCACCACCGGCCCCACCGCACGCCCCAGCGACCGCCGGCATCGGCGACACGCACCTTGTTCCTCAGCCTCCGAGCCAGCGGATGCGCGCGAGACGGCCCGCAGGTACGAGCCGCAGGCGCGAGCCGAGGCACGAGCCGCAGGCACGAGCCGCAGCCACGAGCCGCAGGCGCGAGCACACCCGCGAGACGGGTCTCTCCACTCGCTACCCCGTCAGGTCCAGCTCTGGCTGCGCCGCATCTCCGGGTGAGTCGGCTGCGAGCGGCGCCGCCCTCGCGAGTGCCGTGACTCCCGCGCCCGACGCCATGCCTCCTCGACCGGCGCCCGACGCGGCGCCACGTCCGCCGACGTCGCCCTCCGCGTCACGTCCACCGACGCCACGTCCCGCGCCGCGTGAACCGTCAGCGGGGGCGCCCGCGGGCGCACCGCCGTCGCCCGAGGTCGGCCCGTCATCCAGCGAAGTGCCGTCCCGTCGAAAGAAGCGCCAGGCCCGTCGCGGGTCGCTGCGGATGACGACGCCGCGGCGGTGGACGAGGTCGTGGTGGAACCAGCACAGGAGGATCCCGTTGCGGATCGAGGTGACGCCGCCCTGCAACCAGGGCACGACGTGGTGCACCTCGCCGAGCGTCGGCGGCGCACCGCACCCGGGGTAGCGGCAGGACCTGTCACGCGCGATGACCGCGCGGCGCTGCTGGCCCGAGTACGTGCGCTGCGCCCGCCCGACGTCGAGGACGTCTCCCCGCGGCCCGAACACGATGCGGGAGATCTCGCTGTCGCACGCGATCCGTGCCAGGAGCGAACCGGGCACCGGGCGCCCGTCGTCGAGCTGCGCGACGAGGCTCACGTCCGCGCTGCCGTCCGCACCCCCGTTCGCCGACCCGTCAGCCGGACCGTCCAGGTGCGTCGCCTGGAGCCGGAGCAGCGCCTCCCACGACACGTGCACGCTGATGTGCGGCCGCACCTGCTGACCGCCGCCCGCGAGGCCGCGGTCCAGCACGATGCGGGCCGCGTCCACGAGCGCAGCCGCCTGACGCTCCTCGCGGCTCCGCTGGTCGCCGACCGAGGGCACGCCTGCGACGGCGCGGAGGGCGGTCGCCAGAGCGTGGCCGTGCTCCGCTGTCAGGAACCCCTGGAAGGCGACGCCGTCGTCCTTGCGGGAGAAGGTCAGGTGCTCCTTGGCGCACGCCTGATCGTGCTCGCGCTCGGCCGCGTCGGCGTCGACCCGTGTGGCCCACCTCTGGACCTCGCGCCGGTACTCGTCCACCGGGAGCGCCTTCGCCCGCTCGACGAGGTAGGCCTCGTTGCGATCAGGCGCGCCGCTCGCGAGAGCGGCCCGACGCGCGTCGGACGTCGGCCCGAGCCTGGCAAGGACCTGGGCGTGCTCGAGCGTCACTCCGCCGACGGAGATCTCCTGGGCCGTCGCGGGCAGGTCCTCGTCGAGCGCGCGACCGAGGGTGACCTCGCGCCTGACCGCACCGTAGGAGGCGAGCTCCTGGCAGGCCATCCAGTCGGGGAACGTCCGGCTGCCACTCGTCGCCCACCGGCCGTCAGCCTCGACACGGGCGAGCACGCGGGCGGCGAAGGCCTGCAGCTTGTCGCTCGCGCGGCGCATGTCCTGGTGCAGTGCGGGGCCGTTCAACCCGTCCACGCCCTCGAGGTCGAGGGTTGTGAGCGCATCGATCTCGGCGCACACGCGGCGGACCAGGGTCGCGACCGAGGCCTCCGGAATGCCCCCTGCCGCCGGACCGGCCGGACCCGGCGAGCCGGCACCCGACACCGCGCCCGTGGGCGTAGTCAGCGTGAGCGTCGGCCCCGTCCCCGCCATCACTCACCCCCGACACTCGACTTCGAACAACTGTACGAAGCGGACGTGGGTGGACGAGAAGAGGGACCGTCCCCTGTGGACGCGATGTGGACGAGGCTGTGGATGGCGATGGTCATGCCTCGGTCCCATGCTGGAGATGCCGGCTCCGGAGGAGCCGACATGGGGCGACCCGCTCCCCTGCCGCTCCGACTGCGAGTGCTCCGTGCGCCACAGCCAGGCCCCAGCTTCCCGCACCCCCAGGCCCCGGCGCCCAGGACCCCGGCAACCCCCCGGACACCCCGCGCCCCGCCCGGCGTGACACCGGGCGGGGCGGGATGGCCACCCGGCCGTGTCCGCGGCCGAGCAGCTCCGTGACGTCCAGCCCGCACCGGAGGCGCACGCTCGGCCGTCACCGACCCGGTCGTGTCCGCGACCGGGTCATCGGGGTCAGGTCATCGCCCTCACCGCAGCGACCTGACCCGCACGTCCACGTCGGCGACCTCGCCGGCACGGACGCGTACGTGGGTCGAGGAGGTGCCTGTCGCACCCTCCTCGACGACCTGGACCCGGTACCGGCCGGGCGCGAGGTCCACGGCCCCGAACCAGCCGGACCCGTCGGTGCGCACCACGACCGGCTCCCCCGGCGTGCGGCCCACCGGGTGCAGCACGACGTCGACCTGGTCGGCGACGCCCCCGTGGCGCACGTCGACGTTCCCGGAGAGCAGGCCCGTCGTCGGCTCCGTGCGCCACGTCATCTCGGGCACGACGACGTCGTCCGCGAACACGCCTGACCGCAGCGCCTGTGTGAGCTCGGCGCGCTCGGCGTCCTTGACGTCCTGACCCGCGGGCGTGGCGGTCAGCGACGGGTTGGCGTACGAGTAGCCCATCCACCCGTCGAGCCCGAGGGCGACGACCTGCTCGGCCTGCGCGACGGAGTCCTCGACCTCGTTGAGGTACAGCGCCGGACCGCTCACCACGTGCCGGCCCGCGCGGTAGTCGACGAGGGCCTGGTTCCACTCGGCGAACATGCGCGCCTGGTCCAGGTTCCACTCGCGCTTGTAGTTCATGGCCGTGACGGTGTCGACGATCCCCTCGTCGAGCCAGCCCTTCCAGTCCTGCATCACGTTGGCGTAGGGGCGGCTCGCCTCGAAGCTGCCGTACGTCGCGGGGCCGTAGGAGTACGTGATGCCGTTGATGCTGAGCCGGTCGCTCGGGTCGACGCCGTACATCGCGACGTAGACCTTGCGCACGAGTGCCGACACCTGGTCACGCCGCCAGTCGCTGAACTGCGCGTCGTCGGGCGCCGGCACGTCGGTGCGGCCCGTCTCGGCGGCGAAGCGCGCGAGCGACGTCTCGGAGTAGCCCCAGTCGTTGACGAGCTCGCCCGTGTTGTAGTCGGGGTACCGGATGTAGTCGAGGTTCACGCCGTCGACGTCGTACGCCGCCGTGATCGAGGCGACGGCCTCGGCGACGTAGTCGACCGCGGCGGGGTGCGCGGGGTCGATGAACGCGTTCGCGCCGACGAGCTCGGTCCCGTCGACCCGCTTGTTGAGCCAGCGGTCCGCGCCCTGGGCGGACGGGCCGTGCGCGTTGAAGGCGTGCTCGGGCGACGTCGGGGGCGTCGCGGAGTTCCACAGGGTCGTGGCGTTGACCCACGCGTGGACCTCGAGGCCGGCGGCGTGGCCCTGCTCGACGATCTCCGCGAGCGGGTCGTACGGCGCGGGGGCGATCGCCGCGTCGGTGCGCGGGTAGAGGGCGTCGTTGCAGAAGCAGTCGAAGCGGCGGCCCACCTGCACCACGAGCACGTTCGCCCCGAGCGACGTGGCGTCGGCGACGAGCGTCGCGACCTGGTCCGCGTCGTAGATGCCACGGTTGAACGCGTCCACCCAGTAGCCGCGCCACTGCTCGTCGCCGGACGGCGGCGTCACCTCGGCCGCGCTCCCCACCTCGGCGTCCGGCTGTGCCGCGGCGGCCTCGTTCGCCACCTCCCCCGCCAGCGGCGGCGCCGCAACCGCCTCGCTCGCCGGGTCCGCCACCTCGGCGGCGGCGGGTGTCGCCGTCGCGAGCGCGGGTAGGAGGGCCAGGCCGGCCAGGACGGCGATCGGTCTGCGCATGTGTCTCATCGGTCGTTCCCCCAGGTTCTCGTGCCCTGTTCCGCACCGGACATCGGTGTCCGCCGCGGTCCTGCACCGGCTGGTCGCCGCAGTCGCGCGCGGTGACGTCCCGGTCGCCCTGTGCCGTTGTCCCCCGCTGCGTCCTGCCACCCCGGACCGCCTGCCCGGGCGACGAGCGCCCCCGCCTCCGCCGAGCCCCCGCCCCCGGCGCCGGGGCCGGGGCCGGGGGTGCTCTCAGCCCTTGCCGCGCGCCCCCGTCCGTCGGTCACGCAGCGCTGTCGCGGTCGCCTCGAGCGCGCGCTGGCTCGCGTCGTACGTGCGCTGCGCGACGGCGACGAAGACGCAGTCGACGACCGTCAGCTGGGCGAGGCGGGACGCCGTCGCACCGGACCTGAACGTCGTCTCGCGTGCCGCCGTGAGGAGCACGTGGTCGGCGGTGGCCGCGAGGTCGGAGCGCGGCGCGTTGGTGATCGCCACGGTCGTCGCGCCCTGGGCCCGTGCGAGCGTCAGGGCGTCGACGGTGTCGTTCGTCATGCCGGTGTGCGAGATGCCGATCGCGACGTCGCCCGGCATCAGGAGCGCGGCCGACGTCAGGGCGAGGTGCGTGTCCGTGTGCGCGAACGCGACGCGGCCGATGCGGTGGAGCTTCTGCTCGAGGTCGGCGGCGACGATCCCCGACGCGGCGACGCCGTAGATGTCGGTGCGCCGGGCCTGGACGATCGCCTCGACGACCGCCTCGAGCGAGTCGGCGGACAGCGAGCGCGCGGTGTCCTCGACGGCGCGGGCGTCGGCGAACGCGATCTTCTCGATGACCGTCCCGATCGAGTCGCCGGGCGCGATGTCACCGGTCACGGGCGTGTGCGCGGCCCCCTCGCGGCGTCCGAGCTCGGAGACGAGAGCGAGGCGGAACTCGCGGTAGCCGTCGAGCCCGAGCTCCTGGCACAGGCGCACGATCGTGCTCTGCGACGCGCCGGCTTCGGCCGCGAGCCGGGAGATGGTGAGCCCGGCGGCGTGCTCGGGGTCGGCGAGCACGAGCTCGGCGACGCGACGCATCGAGGGCCGCAGGTCGTCGAGCAGCCCGCGGAGCCGGACGGGGACCGACGCCCCGCTCATCGGGCCACCGCCACGGACGCGACGGCGGACCGCACGCCGGCGGGGTCGTCGGTCCGCGCCGGGTCGGGCGGGAACCTGCGCGCCGCGTCGGTGGCGGCCGCGGCGTCGACTCCCGCGAGCAGCGCGACGAGCGCGGTGCGCACGTGCCCGCCGGAGTCGACGAGCGCCTCCTCGCACCGCTCGGGCGTGAGGCCCGACGCCTGGACGAGCATCCGGACGGTGCGCGCGCGGAGCTTCTTGTTGGTCGCGCGGACCTCGGTCATGAGGTTCGAGTAGGTCTTGCCCATTCGCACCATGACGGCCGTCGAGAACGTGTTGAGCACGATCTTCTGGGCCGTGGCCGCCTTCATCCGGGTCGAGCCGGTCACGACCTCGGGCCCGGTGTCGAGGAGCACCGCGATGTCGACGCCGCCCGCGAGGGGTGCCGTCGGGTTCGTGGAGACGAGCGCGGTCGCCGCCCCGAGGGCCCTGGCACCCGCGAGCGCGCCGCCGACGAAGGGGGTGCGCCCGCTCGCCGTGAGGCCCACCACGAGGTCGCCCGCCGTCATGGCCTGGACCAGCGCGTGACCTGCGTCGGCGTCGTCCTCCGCGCCCTCGACCGCGCGCATCATGGCGCCCTGGCCGCCGGCGAGGTGCGCGACGAACGACTCCTCCCCCACGTCGTACGTCGGGAGCAGCTCGACCGCGTCGAGGACGCCGAGCCGCCCGGACGTGCCCGAGCCGACGTAGTGCACGCGGCCGCCACCGGCGAGGACCCGCACCGCCACGTCGACGAGCGCGGCCACCCGCTCCGCGACCGCGTCGACGGCGTCCATCACGGCGCGGTCCTCGGCGCCGATGCGGCGCACGACCGCGAGGGACCCGAGCTGGTCGATGTCCAGGGTCCGGGGGTTGCGCTCCTCGGTGGGCGAGCGCAGCCCGAGGATCTCGCGCCAGTCGTGCTCGACCTGGCTCATGACGTCTCCTGATGCGGTGTCGGTGGTGCTGTCCGTGCGGGCGGTGCTGGTGGTGCGAGGGCCACTGGTGGTGCGGGCGGCCCCGGCGCGGGTCCGGGCGTCGCCGGGTGGATCTCGAGGCGGACCACGGGCTCGGTCGCCGGTGGGCACGGCGGTGGCGCGGGCGGGTTCAGGGAGCCGAGGACGACGGCGCGGGACGCACCCGTGGCCCGACGCCGCAGGCCCGTGCTCGCCGCACCGCCCACCGAGGCATCGGCACGCGCAGGCGTCTCCTGCAGGCCCGGCGCGGTGCCGGGGAGCCCGCGAGCGCTCAGGTACCCGAGGAGCGCGAAGAGGTAGGCCTCCTTGGCGTCGGCGTCCAGCCCGAGCGCCGTGGATCCGACGACGTCGACCGACGCCGGGAGCGCCGCGCGCAGGCGTGCCATCAGCACCGGGTTGCGCAGGCCCCCGCCCGCGACGACGACGCGCTCGACGTCGTACCGGCGGATCTCCGCGGCGATCGTGCGCGCGGTCAACTCGGTGAGCGTCGCGAGCAGGTCGGGGCCCGTGGGCGCGGTCGCCGGGTCTCGGCCTGCGGCGGCGAGCCGCGCGGCCACGTAGTCGGCATGGAAGTGCTCGCGGCCCGTGCTGCGCGGCAGCGGGAGCGCGTAGAACGGGTCCTCGAGCAGGACGGCGAGCACTGCCTCGTCGACCGTGCCCTGCGCCGCGAGCGCACCGTCCTCGTCGAACCGCGCGCCCGTCAGGCGCATGACGGCGGCGTCGAGCAGGCAGCTGCCGGGCCCGGTGTCGCCCGTGACGACGCCGGCGTCCTGCCCGCCGCCGTCCGCGTCGAGGCCGACGACCGTGATGTTCGAGATGCCGCCGATGTTGAGCGCGGCCGTGGGCCTGTCGCCGAGCCACAGGTGGTCCAGCAGGCTCACGAGCGGCGCGCCCTGGCCGCCGGCGGCGACGTCCGCGCTGCGCAGGTCGGAGATCACGGGCAGGCCGGTGCGCTCGTGGATCCAGGCGGGTGCCCCGAGCTGCAGGGTCCCGCGGGCGTGACCGTCCTCGACCCAGTGGTAGAGGGTCTGGCCGTGGGAGACGACGAGGTCCGCGCCGCCCCCGAGTGCGACGCCGACCGCGGCGGCCTCACCGAACGCCTGGCCTGCGAGCGCGTCGAGCCGCGCCCACTCGCCGACACCGACCAGGGCGGGCGGCAGCGCGGCGAGGAGCCGGGACCGCAGCCGCGGGTCCCACGGGACCTCGGCGTGCGCGACGGGTGTCAGGTGGACGGTCCCGGACGCGTCGGTCAGGTCGGCGACGGCGACGTCGATCGCGTCGACGGACGTGCCCGAGGAGACGGCGACGACCCTCATCGCGCACCTCCGAGCGTCCCGGCCGAGCCGCCAGCACCCGCGCCGTCGTCGCCCGCGCCGTCGGCCCCCGCGCCGTCGCCACGCGCGTCGTCCGCACCCGGGTGGACGTCACCCGCGAGCTCGCCGCGTGCGAGGAGCGCGACGACCGCGTCGGCGTTCACGCGCCCGACGCCGTGCGCGAGCACGAGGGCGGTCGCGTCCGGCGCCGCGGCGGCGAGCCCGGCGTGCACGACCACGGCGTCGGGCCGGGCCGCGAGCACCGCGTCGAGCGCGGCACCCTCCTGGGCGTCCGCGAGCGGCTCCCGGCACAGCACGACGACGGGGCGCGCAGGGTCCCGCTCCACACCACCGTCCTGACCGCCGTCCCGAGGCCCGTCCGTACGTCCGTACCCGTGCACGACGAGCGTCCCGGGCCACCGCCGCCGCAGCGCCTCGGCGAGCGCGGGCGACGTGCGGCCCGCAGCGTGGTTCAGCCGGCGGCGCAGGTCGACGAGCACGGGTGCCGTGCTGACGCCGACCGGGCCGGTGGACGTCACGGCCCGGCCGGCGGTCTCGGAGCCGACGGCGGCGAGCGCGGCGACGGCGGCGGCCGGGTCGAGCGCGGCCGTGCGGCGACGATACGCCGCGACCCGCTCGCGCAGCGCATCGGTGCGCGCGGCGGCGTCGTGCAGACGGTCCGGCGTGAGCCTGCCGGCCTGGACGGCGTCGGTCACGGCGGCGACGGCCTGCGCGAAGAGCGCCTCGTCGTCGCGGCCCACGGTCGTGCCCAGGCACAGCAGGTCGGCGCCCGCCTCGAGCGCACGGACGCAGGCCTCGCCGAAGCCGGGGTCGCGTGCGACGGCGCCCATGTCGAGCGCGTCGGTGACGAGCGGTCCGGTGAACCCGAGGTCCCGCGCGAGCGCGGTGGCGGCGGGCTCGAGGGACGCGGGGCTCGGGCCCAGCGCGGGCACGCGCACGTGCGCCGTCATGAGGGCGTCGAGCCCGGCGGCGACCGCTGCGGCGAACGGCGGCAGGTCGCGGGCGCGCAGTGTCTCGAGGTCGGCGTCGAGCTCCGGCAGGTCGAGGTGGGAGTCGACGGTCGTCGCCCCGTGCCCGGGGAAGTGCTTGCCGCAGGCGGCCACCCCGCCGTCGTGCAGCCCCTCGACGAGCGCCGCCCCGTGCCGCGCGACGAGCGCCGGGTCGCCGCCCAGGGAGCGGACGCCGATCACGGGGTTGCGCGGCTCGGACGCTACGTCGAGCACGGGTGCCAGGTCGAGGTCGATCCCCACGGATCGCAGGAGCGCGCCGAGCGCCGCACCCGTCCGCCGGGTCAGGTCGAGGTCGTCGACGACGCCGAGGGCCGCGAGCCCGGGCAGCCCGGAGCCGGTCGCGGCCTCGAGGCGCGAGACGTCGCCGCCCTCCTCGTCGACCGCCACCACGACCTGCGGGCCGGCGTCGTGCAGCACGTCCGTCAACGTCCTGGTCGAGGCGAGGGTGGGGGTGTTGCCCGCGAACAGGACGACGCCGCCCAGGCCCTCGCGCGCGGCGTCCAGCAGCCACGCGGGCGCCTCCGGGCCGCTGAAGCCGGGGGCGAGGACGCCGAGGACGGCGCGACGCAGGTCGGTCATCCCTTGACCGCCCCGCTCGCGAGGCCGGACGTCATGCGCCGCTGGATGAGCACGAAGAACACGACGACGGGCACGGTGATGATCGACGACGCGGCCATGATCGCGCCCCAGTCGTTGGTGTTCTGGCCGAAGAACGTCCGCAGGCCCACCGAGACCGTGTACAGCTCCGAGTCCTGCATGAACGTCAGGGCGAAGATGAACTCGTTCCACGCGGTGATGAACGCGAAGATCGACGTCGCGACGAGGCCCGGGGCCACGAGCGGCAGCAGCACGGAACGGAACATGCGGCCCCAGGAGGCGCCGTCCATGTAGGCGGCCTCCTCGATCTCCTGCGGAACGGCGGCGACGAAGCCGCGCAGCGTCCAGATCGCGAAGGGCAGGGAGAACGCGAGGTAGACGATGACGAGGCCGAGCAGGCTGTTGAGCATCTGCAGGGTCCGCGCCTGCAGGAACAGCGGGATGACGAGCGCCTCGAGCGGCACCATCTGGACGATGAGGATCATCACGAGGATCGCGGTCCGGAACCGAAACCGGAACCGCGCGACGGCGACCGCGGCGAGCAGCGAGACGACCGCGCTGATCGCGACGGTCGCGGTCGCGACGACCACCGAGTTGAGGATGAACCTGCCGAAGTCGCCGTCGGTGAACACGCGGGCGAAGTTCTCACCCGTGAGCGACGTGGGGACGAGGCGCGAGCCGCGGGTCGCGGCGTCGGCGTCGAGTGCCGTCGTGAGCATCCAGTAGGCCGGGAACACCGCGAACGCGACGAGGGCGATCGAGCCGACGACCTTCGCGACGGTGCTCGCGCGGCTCTCACGCCGCCCGCCGGTCTCGTCGGACCGCAGGCCACGGCCCGCGGCGCGCCGGGCGGTGCGCGTGGCGGGCACGGCGGGGAGCGCGGCGGGGCCGGTCACAGCTCCTCCTCGGAGAACAGGGTGCGCATGTAGACGACCGTGATGAGCAGCAGGATGACGGTCAGCAGCACGGCGATCGCCGAGCCCATCCCGTACCGGCCCTGGGCGAAGGACTCGATGTAGCTCCAGACGCCCAGGTTGTAGACGTCCGGGTTGCCGCCGTTGCCGCCGGGCATCAGGTAGATCTGCGTGAAGACCTTGAAGTCCCAGATCGTCGACAGGATGGTGCAGACCGCGAACACGGGCTTGAGGATCGGCACCGTGAGCGACCGGAAGCGCCGCCACGCGGAGGCGCCGTCGATCTGCGCGGCCTCGTAGAGCTCGCGCGGGACGGTCATCAGGCCTGAGAGCACGGTCACGGCGACGAACGGGAAGCCGTGCTGGACGACGTTGAGCGTCGCGATCGCGTAGAAGGAGAAGCGCTCGGCGAACCAGTTGACCGCGCCGCGGTCGATGAGGCCGACGTCCGTGAGGACGGTCGACACGAGGCCGTTGAGCGGGTCGAACAGCCACACGTAGACGTACGTGCCGGTCACGGCCGGCACGGCCCACGCGATCATGACCGCGGTGAGGCACAGGGTGCGCCACGTGCGCGGCAGGGTGTTGAGGAACACGGCGACGGCGGTCCCGACGAGCATCGTCAGGACGACGCACACGACCGCGAAGCCCACGGTGTTGGGCAGCACGGTCTGCCACAGGAACGACGACGTGAGGATCTCGCGGTAGTTCTCGAGCCCGACGTAGTTGTCCTCCCCGCGCGCGAGCTCGCGCAGCCCGTAGTCCTGGAACGACAGCTGGACGACGCGCACCAGGGGGAAGCCGAGCAGCACGGCGAGCAGCAGCAGCCCGGGGCTCAGGAGCAGCCACGGTCGGCGGTGCTGAGCGCGCCGCCACGAGGGCGGGCGGCGGAGGGCGCCGCGACGCGCGGGCGTGGGCCCTGGCGTGGTGGGCGGCGTCGCGTGCTGCGCGACGTCTGCGGTGCTGCTGCTCATCGGTCTGCTCGGCTCACGTCTCGTCGTGGGGGTCGGGGTGCGCCCGGGCGCGGCCCGCCTGTGCGGCGGTGGCGCGCCCGGGCGCAGCGTCGCAGGTCAGCCCGCGGCCGAGGCGAACGTCTCGTCCATGCTCGCCGCGGCCGTCTCGGCGGCCTCCTGGGCGCTCGCGCTGCCGCTCAGGATGGACTGGAGCATGGTCTCGACGGTCTTGGCGCCCTGGACCTTGCCGAACGCCGGGGTCACCGGGAGCGAGCGCCCGCCCTCGAGCATCTGGGTCGCGAACGCCTGCTGCAGCGGGTCCGCCGCCTCGCTCTGCGCCTCGACGAGGCTCGCCTGGCCGGAGAAGTAGCCGGACTGCTCGGCCCACTTCTGCGCGAACTCGCCGGTCGACATCATCTGGACGAACTCCCAGGCGAGGTCCTGGTTGTCGGACTCCTCGAAGATGCCGAGGTGCGAGCCGCCGAGGAAGGAGCCGGCGACGTCGCCGTCCTTGCCGGGGAAGGGGAACGCGCCGAGCTTGGCGAACAGCTCGGGGTTGTCCTGCTCGATCTTCGCGGGCGTCCAGCTCCCCGAGACGATCATGCCGACGTCGCCCTGCTGGAAGGCCTCGAGCGCGTTGGCCTCGTTCCACGTGGTCGCGGCCGCGGTCGACGAGCCGTGCTCGAGCGCGAGGTCCGTGTAGAACTCGATGCCCTCCACGGCCTCGGGTGAGGCGATGGTCGAGGCCCACGTGTCGCCGTCCTGCTCGGCGAGCTCGCCGCCCGCGCCCCAGACCCACGGGTACAGGCCGTACTGGCTGTCGCCCGAGACCGGGAAGGGGATGACGTCGGGCTGCGACGTCTTGATCGCCTCGACCGCGGCGAGGAGGTCGTCCCACGAGGTGGGGGGCTCGGTGATGCCGGCGGCCTCGAAGATCTCCGTGTTGTAGATCATGGCGCGGACGCCCGCGTACCAGGGCATGCCGTACAGGCCGCCGTCGTAGGTCCCGGCCTCCTGGAGCCCTCCGACGAGGTCGCCGTCGAGCCCCGCCTCGGCGATGCGGTCCGTGAGGTCGACGAGGGCGCCGACCTCGGCGAACTCGGGCGTCCACGTGGTGCCGACCTCGGCGACGTCGGGCACCGTGCCGCCGGCGATCGAGGTGATGAACTTGTCGTGCGCGCTGGCCCAGGGCTGCATCTGCACGTCGAGCGTCGCGCCGGTCTTCTCCTCGAAGGCCGCGCCGACCTCGTCGAAGAACGCGTCCGAGTCGGGGTTGGTGCCTTCCATGACCCAGACGGTGAGGGTCTCGCCCGCGTAGTCGGCGCCGTCGCCGCCCGGGGTCTCCTCGTCGGTCCCGCCGCCGCCGCTGCTGCACGCGGCGAGCGTGAGCGCGAGCGCTGACACCGCCGCCACTCCTGTGATCGGTCGCTTCATGACGTCCTCCTGTTCGCGTCAGGTGCCGGTGGTGCGCTCGTGCCGGGGCCTGGTCTGATGGGGGTCCTGTGGAGCTCCGCGCCTGGAAGTTAGTTCCAGATGTGGTGTGATGGAGAGAAGTTACCACCATCGAGGGCGGAGAACGTGACGTGCGGCACATGAGTTCCGTCCCGGTCGTGGTCGGGGCCGACGCCGGCGGCACGACCACGACGGTGGCGGTCATGGGAGCCGACGCGACCGTGCTCGCCGTCACCACCGGACCGGGCGCGAACCCCCGCTCGTCGGCCGACCCCGCCGGCGCGCTCGCGACCACGGTCGGCGCCGCGCTGACCGCCGCCCGGCGCCGGCTCGACGCAGCGGCCACGCTCGACGTCGTCGCGCTCACCGCGGGCATCGCGGGCTCGGGCGCCGCCGGGCGGACCCGCGCCCTGGAGGCGCTGACCGAGGCGACGGCGCGCTGCAGCATCCCCGACGGCCGGGCGAGCCTCGTGACCGACCTCGTCGTCGCGTACGCGGCCGCCGCCCCGACACCCGACGGCGCGCTCCTCCTCGCGGGGACCGGTGCCGTGGCGGCCCGGCTGCGCGGGTTCGAGGTCGTGGCCAGGTGCGACGGCCTCGGCTGGCTCCTCGGCGACATCGGCTCCGGCGTCTGGCTCGGCCTCGCGGGTCTGCGCGCCGCCGCCACGGCCCTCGACGGCCGGGGCCCCGCCACCGCGCTGACCGACGCCGCCCTCGCCTGGGCACGCGACCAGGCAGGCACGGTCGCGCACGGGGCGGCAGGCGCCGACCCGCAGGAGCTCGTCCGGCTCGTCGACGGCCTGCCACCCGCCGGGCTCGGCGGCTTCGCGCGGGCCGTCGCCGCGGCCGCCGAGCAGGGCGACGCCATCGCGACCGGGATCGTGGACGACGCCGCCTCGGGCCTCGTCACGACGCTCGGGACCGTGAGCCCCGCGTCGTCGGGCGACGTCGTCGTGCTCGCGGGGTCCGTGCTCACCCGGCCCGGCCCGGTCCGCGCGAGCGTCGTGGCTCGCCTCGAGGCTCAGGGACGCCGTCTCCGGGACGCCGGGACCCCCGTCGCCGGGGCCGTGCGCCTCGCGGCGGAGCGCGCGGGCTGGGCCGTCGACCTCGAGGTGCTGCGAACCTCTGTCACCCCTGTCTGACATCCTGCGCACGCCCCGTCGCGACCCGCGCCGGGTCACCACGGCCCCCCGGTGCGGAATGCGTCCGGGCGGCCGCGGGTTGGCACCTGTCGGTGCGTCCGAGCGCCGTCACCGCGGCGTCCTCGCCGCACCCGGATCGAGAGGCCACGACCCTGAGCACCGCCCCGAAGCCCCGCGCCGGGCGACGCCGTCCCGCGCTGACCGGGGACGCCCGCACGACCGGCGGGGTCGGCTTCCGCTCCGAGCGCGGCCCCGTCCTCGTCGCGATCATGGTCACGACGGGGCTGGTCGCGATCGACTCGACGATCCTGGCGACCGCCGTCCCGACGATCGTCGCGGACCTCGGCGGGTTCTCGAGCTTCCCGTGGCTCTTCTCGATCTACCTCCTCACCCAGGCCGTGAGCGTCCCGATCTACTCCAAGCTCGCCGACACCGTGGGCCGCAAGCCGATCGTGCTCGTGGGCATCGGCCTCTTCCTCCTCGGGTCCGTGCTGTGCGGGCTGGCCTGGTCCATGCCCGCGCTCATCGCGTTCCGCGCGATCCAGGGCTTGGGCGCGGGCGCCGTCCAGCCGATGGCCATCACGATCGTCGGCGACATCTACACGCTCGCGGAGCGCGCAAAGGTCCAGGGCTACCTCGCGAGCGTCTGGGCCGTGTCCGCCGTCGTCGGGCCGACGCTCGGCGGCCTGTTCTCCGAGTACCTCACGTGGGGCTGGATCTTCTTCATCAACATCCCGCTGAGCATCGCCGCCGGCTGGCTCATCGTCCGCCACTTCCACGAGGTGGTGCCGAGCACGACCCACCGCATCGACTGGGCGGGCGGCGCGCTGCTCACCGTGTCGACGAGCCTCGCGATCCTCGCGCTGCTCGAGGGCGGCAACGCCTGGGCGTGGACCTCGCCGCAGAGCATCGGTGCGCTCACCACGGGCCTGCTCCTGCTCGGCGCCTTCCTCCTGGTCGAGCGACGCGCCGCCGAGCCCGTGCTGCCCCTGTGGGTCGTCTCGCGTCGGCTGCTCGGCACGACGGCGCTCATCGCGATAGGCGTCGGCGTGATCCTCATGGGCATCACCACCTACGTCCCCACGTTCCTCGAGGCGCTGCTCGGCACGTCGCCGCTCGTCTCCGGGCTCGCGCTCGCGACCCTGACGATCGGCTGGCCCATCTCGGCGTCCCAGGCCGGACGGCTCTACCTCCGGCTCGGGTTCCGCACCACCGTGCTCATCGGCGTCGCGATCGTCGTGCTCGCCACGGCCGCGCTCGCGCTCACGTCGACGACGCCGTCCGTCGTGTCCGTCGCCCTGTGCTGCTTCGCGGTCGGCCTCGGGCTCGGGCTCGTCGCCGCGCCGAGCCTCATCGCAGCGCAGGCGAGCGTCGGGTGGGGCGAGCGCGGCGTCGTCACCGGCGCCAACATGTTCGCGCGGTCCATGGGCAGCGCCGTCGGCGTCGCGGCGCTCGGCGCGCTGGTGAACGCGCGCATGCGGGGCGCGGACGCGATCGACGACCCGCAGGCGTTCGGCGGCGCGGCGACCGCGATCTTCGTGGCCGCCGCCGTCGTCGCCGTGGCGACCACGGGCGCCGCTCTCGCCATGCCGCGCACCGGCCGTCCGACGCCCCAGGCAGGCCCCGAGGTGGAGGCCTCACCGGCCTGACGCGCGGGGCCGGACCCCTCCGGTCCTCCTCCCGACGCGCCCGCCGCGTTGCTAGGCTCGGCCCGCCGCTTCGGGGCGGGTCGGGTCACCGCCTCCAGCCCGACGCGCGGAGCCGGGCCTGCCGATGCGCCCGGCCATGAGCTCAGGGGGAAGGCGTGACGGTCGAGGTCTCGTACGGCGTGATGGTCCCGGCGGTCGAGGTCCTGCGCCGCCAGTCCGAGCACTGCACGGCGATCGAGGCGTACGTGCGCCGCGAGTGCGGCATCCACGACGACACGGGCCTCCTGCTCGCCATGTTCGCGCCGCCCGCTTTCCTCGTTCTCGAGGCCGCCGCACAGGCGATCCACCTCGCGGGTCAGGTCGGCACCGTCACCGCCGACCAGCTCCAGCGGGCCGTCGAGACCTACGTCGAGACGGACGAGGCCGCGCACCGGACCATGAACGACCTCGCGCGGCGGTCCGGCCAGACGATCACCAAGTGGGAGGACCCGACGGCGGGCATCGACCCCGTCGGCCCCGCGCAGGGCGGCGCACCCAGCGGCTACGGCTCCGCAGGCCAGTGGTTCGGCGAGGACATCTCGAGCGCGGTCGACACCGTGCAGCGCTCCATCGACGAGATCACAGGCCTGCCCGACGACGTCCGCGCCTGGGGCGGATCGACCGGCGGCGTCGTGGAGAAGACGGATCCGCAGTCCTACCTGGTCACCCCGGACCTCGGCAGGAACGAGGTCCAGGAGCTGCGCTGGTCCGCGGGCGTCGTGCTGGGCGGCATCGACTGGCTCGCCGAGCAGCTGCTCGGCTTCTCCATCCTCGAGGAGGTCGTCTTCAAGCCCTTCGGCGGCGACTTCCAGGACATCAAGAAGGCCGCCGCCGGCTGGAGCAACACGTCCGCGGCGTTCACCGCGGTCTCCGAGAACTACGTCGGGCTCCTCGCGCCCACCGCCGAGGGGTGGCGCGGCGAGGCCGCCGAGGCGTTCCGTGCCGCGATCACCGCCGCGGCCGCCGCGTACGTCGGCTTCAGCCAGGCCGCGAGCTACATCGGCGGGCTCACGTCGAACATCGCGCTCGTCTCGCAGCTCGCGTGCATCGCGATCGGCAAGCTCCTGAAGTCGATCTCGCAGAAGCTCATCCGGATGGCGGCCGAGGCCGCCGTCCCGGTGGTGGGGTGGGCCGTCGCCGCGGGCGAGGCGCTGATCATGGTCCAGGACATCATCTCGAAGGTGCGCACGGCCTACACGCTCATCGAGATGATCATCACCGCGATCACGGGCTTCATCGAGGGCAAGGCCCAGCTGCTCCAGTCCGTGCACCTCATCGAGGACATCGCCGAGTACGCGTTCCGCCGGGCGACGGCGTGAGGGGGACGGCATGACGGAGGACGGCATGACGGGCGGCACCGCGGGCGGCGGCATCGGCGGAGCGGGCGGCGGCGTTGGCGGAGCGGCCGGGAGTGCGGGCAGCGCGGGCGGGGCGGGTGGCACGGCGCGCTCGGCGCGCGACGCCGGCGAGGAGGCCCTCGAGCGCATGCGTGCGCTCATCGACCGGATCGACCAGCAGGAGCGCCTGGAGGCCCGTCGGGACGAGGAGCGCATGGCCGAGCTCGCCGAGAGGGCGCGGGCCGGCGAGCTCGGCGAGGACTGGAAGCGCATCCAGGGACGCGTCGACCGGGGCGACACCACGCTCGAGGCGGTGTTCACCGGCAAGGACGACTCCCCCGAGGCCGGGTCGCTGCGCGCGACGTCGCGCGCCCGCACCGCTGATCTCGCCACGACGATCGAGGAGAGCGAGGACGACGAGCTCAACGACGCCCTCGAGGGGCTCGCCGCGGCGCGCGACCGGCTCACCGCGATGCTCGGCTCGCTCGGCGCCACCTCCCCCGACGCCGGTGGCCAGGGCTTCGGGACCGGCCCGGGTGGCGCTGATCTCGGGACCGGCCCGAGGGGCCAGGGCTTCGGGCCTGATCGGGGCGACCCCGCCCCGCCGTCGAGCACGGCGCCCTGGCGGTGAGCACCGCCCGCGTCGAGCCGTGGGGCCGGCTCATGGCCCGCCCGGCGTGCGAGCTGCGTGTCGCGTGCCCGCTCCCCGCAGCGATGGCGACGCTGACCACGGTCGGACGTGAGGCGAGGCTGCGGGTCAAGGTGAGCCCCGACGGTCGCACCGTCGAGGTCCGCGACAAGATGGCCGTCGCCCTCAACCTCCTCCAGCTCGTCACGGAGCCGACCGAGTTCTTCACGTCGTCCGTGCTCGCCGTGACGGCCGGTGAGGAGGGGCCCGCCAGCACCCTCCTGTCCTTGACCGTGCGGAAGAGGGACGCGTCGAGCCTGCGCACGGCTGCGGCGGGGATGCTCTCCCGGTACGTCCACGTGCTCGAGCACAACGGCGTCGGCGTGCAGGTCGGGCCGTGGCGGGACCTCGCCCTGGCCGGTCGCCAGGGCTGACCGCCGGCGAAGGCACGGTCACGCCCGAGCTGCCCGTCCTGGCGTGCCGGCCGGCGTCACGGCCGCGGGTACCGACACCGGGCGCGCGCCCAGGGCACGCGGGTGGTTCGTCAGGGAGGACGAAGGGCCGTGGGACGTCGGGCCCAGCGCCCCGTCCCGGTGCGGGCGGAGGATCGATGCGCATCACGCCGGCGCCGACCGTGGCGTCGGCGCTGCACCTCCTCCCACGTCGAGTGGTGAGGAGCGGGCACTCTGCGAGCCGGGGGGCAACCCAGGGTGTCGGCATGCGTCTGCGTGCTCCCGGCGTCGCCGGTCGTCTCCTCGAGGACGGCCGGCGGCGCTGTTCGGGTTCACCCCGCGCCCCCGACTGAGAGAGCCCGATCGGCACGAGCCGCCCGCCCAGACCTTGGGCGGGTGCCCGGGGTCACACCGTCGGTGAGGTGGCGACCAGGGCCGCGAGCGCCGCGGCGCTGCGGAGGGCTGCGAGGCGGCTGCCCGTCAGGAGGCAGAGGTTCTCGACGGCGTCCACCACGTCGGCCGGGACGTACGACGTCGTGCGGCTCGTCAGCGCGAGCACGTCGGTCAGGCCCCACCCGTCGCGGATGGGCACGAGGATGACGCCACGCGCGCCACGCTCCCGCAGCATGTGGGTCGGCGGGACGGCGAGGCTGAGGTCGGTGCCCCCGCTGTAGCAGGACGTCAGGTCCGAGACGAGGACACGCAGGAGCTCGACGTCGTCGGGCTCGAGGGTCGCGAGCACGTCGGCGTCGATGCCGCACGTGGATGCGACGACCGGCGCGGCGTGCGCGTCGGCGCCTGCGGCGAACGACCACACGCACCCGCTGTCGAACCCGGTGAGCTCGGAGACCGCGGCGAGCGCAGCCGCGGTGAGCTCCTCGCTCGACGTCGCCTGGGCGAGGATCGGCGCGAGACGGCTCAGGTCGTTGAGCGCCGCGCCCGTCGACCGCACGAGCTGGAGGGTCTCGAGGCGGCGTTCGAGGAGCTCGGCGCAGTGGCGCACGAGGTCGCGCTGGGCTGGCAGCAGAGGCGCGACGGCGTCGACGTTGAGCACCCCGACGACGCGGCCGGACGCGCGGAGCGGCACAGCCATCTCGCTGCACACCCCCGGGATCGCGAGGCGGTACCGCGGGTCGGCGTCCACGTCCTCGCAGACGATCTCGTTCTCCTCGACGAACGCCGCCCCGGTGATGCCCGTTCCGGGGTGCAGGCCGTCCATGACGAGCCACTGGCCGCGGCGCGACTGGCAGCGCAGCACGCCGCCGCGCTCGAGGTAGACGCTCGGCAGGAGGCCGCCCTGACGGGACAGGTACTGGCCGACGAGCTCGCACACGTCGCCTGTGGTCACGGCCTCGCTCACGGCCCGGGTGAGGCCTTCGAGGTCCTCGAGCTGCACGGTCGGCGTGATGGGCGCCAGCACCTGCTTCGCCTGGGTCGGGACCTCTGCCCAAGGCGCCTGCGGGCGCCCGAGGAGGTAGCCCTGGGCGAGGTCGACGCCCGCCGCGCGCAGCTCGCGGAGCTCCTCGGGCGTCTCGACACCCTCGGCGATGGTGAGCGCGCCGATGGCGGACGCGAAGGCCTGGAGCGCCTCCACGAGCGCCCGGCGACGCGAGTCGGAGTGGAGCCCTTGGACGAGCGAACGGTCGATCTTGATGAAGGACGGGCCGAGCTGCAGGACGTGCGCCATCGACGCGTACCCGGCGCCGACGTCGTCGACCGCGACCATCGAGCCGCTGGACCGCAGGGCCCGGAGGCTGTCCTGCAGGGGCTCGTAGTCGTCGACGGCCCGGTGCTCGGTGACCTCGAGGACGTGGCGGGGCAGGGCACGGCACAGGGCGGGGAGCCGGGGGTCGAGCGCGACGTCGGGGCTGACGTTGACGAAGAGCAGCACGCCGTCGGGCGGCGGACCCGCGGCGAGCGCCGCCTCGACGCACGCGAGCTCGACGTCGTCACGACGACCGGCACGCTCGGCGATCTCGAGCCAGACGTCCGGGGTGAGGTCCGCTGCGGCGTTCGAGCGCGCGAGCGCCTCGTACCCGACGATCGTGCCGTCGGCCACGCGCACGACCGGCTGGAACGCCGTGTGGATCCCGCCCGGGCTCAGCAGCGCGACGACGAGGCGCTCGGCGTCCGCGTCCGTCGGGACCGCGGCGAGGTCGGTGTCGGTGGTCACCCGAGGTGCATCGGTACGAATGCACCGGAACATGATCCCTGAGGGGAAAGAACTTCACCCCGGTGTCGAAGCGCTTCTCACGTCACCTCCCGGTCACGCTCCACCGTCCCGCCGCGAGGTCGATGAGGCGCGGCAGGATCACGTCGCCGCTCACCCGCAGGCCGTCGTGCAGGAACTCGTTCGTGATCCACACCTGCGCGTTGCCCAGGACGCGGGCGGTGTCGAGCGCCAGGTCGAGGTCGACGTACGGGTCGTCGTAGTACTGGACCGCGGCGACGGGGACCTCGTTGGACGCGAGACGCGCAGCGTCGTACAGGGCCGGCCACTGGGTGCGCTCGGCGAGCACGTGGGCCGCGTCCCGGAACGGTCGCAGGGCCCGGATCTGCTCGTACATCCACGGGAACACGGCCTCGCCGGTGAGGCTGAGGGGCCGGGCGTCGGTGGCGAACGCCGGGTGCCGGGAGAGCTCGGCCTGCGCGGCCCACCCGGGGGCACGTCCGCCCTGGTGGTAGACGATCTCGTGGAGTGCGGCGTAGAGCGGGTTCTCGTCGTAGCCCGTGCGGTGCGCGACCTCGGCGAGGAACGCCGGCGACGGCGTCCCGTCCGCGTCCACGTCGGCCGTGTCGAGCAGCCAGTGCAGGCCGTCGACGCCGGTGCTCATGCCGAAGGGCATGCCGAGCAGCTGGAGGCGCTCGACCGTCAGCTCGTCACCGTCCGGCAGGAGCACGCCGCCGCCGGCCAGGCGGTCGGCGATGCGACCCAGCAGCTCGACGTCCTGCGGGAAGCGGCGCGCGAAGTCCGCGTTGCGCGCCACCTGGCGGGGGAAGGTGCGGCGGTAGACCTCCTCCGCGTCCGCCTCGATGCCGATGAGCCCGCCCGTGACGTAGCACGCGCTCAGCGCCTCGGGGTGGCTCGACAGGTAGGCCAGCGTCACGAAGCCGCCGTACGACTGGCCCAGCGTCGCCCAGCGTCTCCCGCCGTAGACCGTGCGGCGCAGGTGCTCGGCATCCGCGACGATGGCGTCCGCGCGGAAGCACGCGAGGTACTCGGCCTGCTCCTCGGCGCTCCCCAGCGCGGCGATCCGGCGGCCGTCCACGCGGCCCGACCGCCCGGTGCCGCGCTGGTCGAGGAGCACCACCCGGTGCGTCGCGAGCGCGGTCGTCCACCAGCCGCCGCCGGCGGGGCGCGGGCTCAGGCCGCCCGGGCCGCCCTGGAGGAAGAGGAGCAGCGGGAGGTCCTCGCCCTCGCGCCCGGGTGCGGTGATCTCGCGTGCGAAGACCTCGATCGGGGGGAACCGGTCGGGTGCGGACCAGTCCACGGGGACGGCCAGGCGGTGCTCCCGCACGACGAGGCCGGTCAGGGGGTGCTCGACCGGCACGCCGTGCTCGCCCCGGTTGCCCCGCCCCACGTGCTGCTCGCTCACCCGTCGACCTCCTCCGCGCCCGACCACCGGGCTCGGGACGACCATGGCAGGCGGGACCGACACGGGCAAGGACGCGCCCCGACCCACAGGCCCCACGGTGCGCGCGGGTCTGCACGGTTCGCCCGGCCCCGCCCAGCCGTGTCGGACGGCGCCCCTAACCTGGGCCCATGCCCCGCCGCGCCGCACCTGCCGCACCTGCCGACCGCGGCCCCCGCCCCGCGTCGCGGGGGTGCTGAGTGGTTTCGCGCCGCCGTCGGCGCCGTACGTCCGGATCGCACGTGGCGTGGTCGGCGATCGCGCTCGGGCTGCTCGTCGCCGCATTCGTAGCCATCCCCAGCGTGACCGACGCGGCGCGCACGACGACGTACGCCGTGCCCGAGGCGGACCTCGTCGCCGCGCGCGAGGCCCTCGCGGAGCTGCCGGTCCGCGGGCGCGCGCCGAGCACCGGGTACGACCGTGACGTCTTCGGCCAGGCGTGGGCCGACGAGGACCGCAACGGGTGTGACACGCGCAACGACGTGCTCGCCCGCGACCTCACGGCCATCGAGGCCAAGCCGGGCACCAACGGCTGCGTGGTCCTGACCGGGACCCTGGCCGACCCGTACTCCGGCGCGGCGATCCCGTTCGAGCGCGGCGAGCACAGCGCCGACGTCCAGATCGACCACGTCGTCGCGCTCTCGGACGCCTGGCAGAAGGGCGCGCAGCAGTGGACGGACGCGCAACGACAGGCGTTCGCCAACGACCCGGCGAACCTCCTCGCCGTGCAGGGCGCCCTGAACCAGCAGAAGGGTGCCGGTGACGCGGCGACGTGGCTGCCGCCCAACCGCGGGTACCGCTGCGTCTACGTGATCCGGCAGGTCTCGGTGAAGGCGGACTACGGGCTGTGGGTCACGCAGGCGGAGCACGACGCGATCGAGAGGGAGCTCGGTCGGTGCGTCACGGCCGAGCCGAGCCCTCCGCCGTCCTGAGGGAGCCGTCGCGACGCCTCAGGCTCCGGGCTGGCGCGCCGAGACGCGTCGGGCGAGCTCGGTGACCTCGTGGGTGTCCATGACCACCGTCTCCTTCTCGGCGAGCTCCCACACGAGCGGGTCGTCGATGTGCCCGTCCGCGCGCTCCACGAGGAAGTCGGGCGAGCCGTGCTCAGCAGAGGTCAGCGGCGTCAGGTGCCACGTCGCGGGGTAGCCGCGCAGCGGGTGCATGCCGTGCAGCACCGCCGAGGCCCCACGCACCTGGACCCCTCGCGTCAGCATCCTGCTCATCCTGCTCACCACCACTCCTGCTCGGCGCTCCGGCCGGCCGGACGGCACCCGGTGCGCCGTCTCACCGGTACGGATCGGCTCGGGCACCCCTGCGTTGACATCCGGCGCGGGTGAAGTGGCGCCGGTCACACACCCGCCGGTGCCGGAGCTCTCCGTCCGACGCACGGACCCGGTTCGACGCCGCCGGGCGTCCACAGCCTGGGCGGGAGGTCACAGACGCATTACGACTCGTCCCCCGGATGGGTGAAATGCCCGCTCAGGGGCGTCCGACAGACCAGAATGTCCCCGGACGACGACGGGGGCCGTCGGTCCGGAGCGGCAGATCACCCGCTGGCTCAGACGCCCGTCAGCCTCCGACGAGACATTTCGAGCCTGGAGCAGAACCTCATGAGCGAGAACCCCCAGCCGCCTTCGCAGGGGAGCGTGCCGCCCCCGCCCCCGCCGGCTCCCACCGGCGCGACGCCGCCGCCGTACACGGCCGAGCCGAGCACGCCCGCCGAGAGCGCACCGGCTGAGCCGACCGCGCCGTACTCGGCAGCCCCTGCCGCGCCCTACGGCGAGCAGCCCCCCGCGCCCTACGGCGAGCAGCCGGCCGCGCCCTACGGCGAGCAGCCCGCGGCCCCTTACGGCGAGCAGCCCCCCGCGCCCGCCTACGGGCAGCCGCAGGACGCCTACGGCCAGCCCGCCCCCTACGGCCAGCCCGACGCGTACGGCCAGCAGCCCGCGTACGGGCAGCAGGCCGCCTACGGCCAGGCGCCGACCGGGTACGAGCAGCCCGCCACGGCCTACGGCCAGCAGCCCGCCACGGCGTACGCCGGCGGCTACGGGCAGCAGGGTTACGGGGGTACGCCCCCGCTCAAGACCAACGGTCTCGCGATCACCGGTCTCGTCCTCGGCATCCTCTCGATCTTCATGGGCTGGTGGCCGTTCGTCGGCCTCGCCGGCCTCGTGCTCGCCATCGCGGGTCTGATCCTCGGCATCCTCGGTATGCGCAAGACCAAGAGCGGCACGGTCGGCGGTCGCGGGCTCGCGCTCGCCGCGACCATCACGTCCGGCGTCGGCATCCTCGCGGGCATCGTCGCGATCATCACGACCATCGCCGTCGTGAACGCCGCGAACGACGCGAACGACGAGTGGCAGTCGACGATCGACGAGCTCGAGGACCTCGAGACCGACCTCACGGACGGCACGACGTTCGAGATCGACCCGCCGAGCGGCAGCTTCGCGGAGATCACGCCCGAGGAGTGGGCCGCGATGGTCCGCGACCCGAGCACCCACGAGGGCGAGCTCGTCCAGTTCTACGTCGAGGTCACCTCGGTCAACAGCTACGACGGCCCCAACGTCATGCACGGCCGGGGCGGCGCCCTGCAGCCGACCGCGCAGTACGAGCTCGAGGACGACGTGATCCTCCTCGGCCTGGAGGAGATCCTCCTCGCGGCGGCGGAGGACGACATCGTGCTCGTCGAGGCCCAGGTCGGCACCGACCAGAACCTCGACTCGCTGTACCTGAGCGGCTCCGAGCTCGTCATGACCGTCGGGTCGGTCGAGGTCGTCGGCTTCCTCGACATCAGCGGCGACGTGACGCTCGGGACCTACACGCCCGACGAGTACGGCGGCGGCACCCTCACGGCGACGATCACCAACAGCGGCGACACCACGTACAGCTACTCGGCCGAGGTCGTCGCGACCAACGCCGACGGCACGCAGCAGTACGACAACTCGCACGCGTCCGCCCAGGACCTCGCACCCGGGCAGTTCACGGAGGTCGAGGTCTACTTCTTCGAGGACCTGCCGGCCGACGCCGTGTTCAGCATCTCGGGCGTCGAGCGGTACAGCTACTGACCCCGTGACCGGCAGCCCCGCCCGCGCCCTGGGCCGGGCGGGGCTGCCGTGAGGATCGCCACGACCGCAGGCTCCCCGAGGACGGACGCATGATCACCTTCATCATCATCGGCTCCATCGGGCTCCTCCTGCTGCTCGTGGCGCTGCCGCTCGGCGACGTGTTCGACATCGGCGACGGCGCGCTGTCCGGCACGTCGCTCGGCGCGGGGGCCGTCGCCTTCGGAGCGATCGGCTCGATCGTCACCGCGAACGGGCTCCCGATCGTGTGGGCGTACGCCGCGTCGGCGGTCTTCGCGATCCTCACCGTGCTCGGCGTCCAGGTCATGGTCAACCGCCTCCGGGCGACCGAGGACGGCAGGCCCCGCACCCTCGTGGGCGTCGCCGGCACCGTGACCGCGACCATCACGCCCAGCCGCGCCGGCGAGGTCTCCCTGGACGACCCGAGCGAGCTCGAACGCAGGCTCGCGTGGGCCGACGTCGAGATCGCCGAGGGAACCCGCGTCGTCGTCGTCGAGCAGTCGGGCGGGCGCGTCAAGGTCCGCCCCGCGGCCGCTGCGCCCGACGACGCCGTCTGACCACCGCCGCACCGCACCGGTCTTCCGGAACCCTCGCGGCCGCCCGGCCCGAGCCACCTGAGAGAGGTTCTCCGTGGACGTCCCCTTGAACATCGCGTCAGACACGATCACGGTCGTGAGCGTCGTCGCCCTCGCCATCGCGGTCGCCGCCGTCGTGGCCTTCATCGCGAAGCGCATCCGACGGGTGCCGCCCAACGAGGCGCTCATCATCGTGGGGCGGGGCGCGGGCAAGGCTGCGGTGAACGAGACGGGGCAGCGCGTCGTCGTCGGCGGCCGTGTCTTCGTGTGGCCCGTGCTCCAGCAGGGCTTCCCGATCTCGCTCGAGCAGCGCCAGATCGGCATCACCGTCGAGGGCGTCGACAAGAACCGCATCAAGATCGCCATCAAGGCGTCCATCAACTTCAAGGTCCGGGGCGACGAGGAGGGCGTGCGGCGTGCCGCGCAGCGCTTCCTCTCCCAGCAGGGGACGCTGACCGAGATCATCAAGGAGTCCCTCGAGGGTTCGCTCCGGTCCATCGTCGGCGACATGACGATCGAGCAGATCATCAGCGACCGCAAGGGCCTCTCGGACCGGGTCGTCGACTCCACCAAGACCGACCTGTCCGAGCAGGGCCTCCAGGTCGACCTGCTCAACATCTCCGACATCTCGACGCCCGGGTCGGACTACCTGGGCAACCTGGGTCGAGCCGAGAACGCGCGCGCCCGCCAGGTCGCCGAGGTCTCCGAGGCCGAGGCCCAGCGTGCGTCGGAGTTCGCGGTGATCGAGGCCGCGGAGCAGATCGCCGAGCGCCAGAAGGCGCTCGACCTCAAGAAGGCCTCGATCAAGGCCGAGACGGACCGGGCCAACGCCGAGGCGGAGGCCGCCGGCCAGCTCGCCCGCGCCCAGCAGGACCAGATCGTCGCGGCCCAGCAGCGCCAGGCGCTCGCCGAGCAGGCCCGCGTGACCGAGGAGGAGCTCGACATCTCGGTCCGCAAGCCCGCCGAGGCCGAGGCGTACGCCGCCGTCCAGCGCGCGACCGCCGAGCGCGACGCCGCGAACGCCGCGACCGAGGCCGACGCGTACAAGCGCAAGACGATCGCCGAGGCCAACAAGACCGCGGCGCTCCAGGACGCCGAGGCGGCAGCCGAGACCGTCCGACGCGCGGGCGAGGCCGAGCGTGACCGTCAGGTCGCCCTGGCCGCGGGTATCCGGGCCGAGGGCGAGGCGCGCGCCGCAGCGACGGAGGCCGCGGGCCGCGCCGAGGCGGCCGCGACGGACGCGAAGGCCGAGGCCCTCAAGAAGTACGGCCAGGCCGCCATCGCGCAGGAGGTCATCTCGCGACTGCCCGAGATCGTGCGGGCCGCCGCCGAGCCGATCGGGTCGATCGGTCAGATGACCGTGATCTCGACCGACGGTGCGTCCGCGATCACCAAGAACGTGGCGTCCGTGCTCGGCGAGGGCCAGGAGGTCGTCCGCCAGCTCACGGGCCTCGACCTCGCACAGCTCATCTCCTCGGTCGCCGGCGGCAAGGCCGACGCGGCCGGCGCGACGACCGGCGCCGACGCGAGCTGACCGCCAGGCGCTTCCAGGCAGTCCCAGCACGTCCACCGAGGGCCCGTCGCGACACGCGGCGGGCCCTCGGTCCGCGTGGTCGCCGGCCGTCGGCGGCCGTGTGGGTGCCCGGCCGTAGCCTGCCTGCATGTTCCTCCTCGACGACGGCGCGATCGTGTACAGCGCGACAGACCTCGCCCTCGCCGCGTCGTGCGAGCTCGCGTTGCTCCGGACGCTCGATGCCGTCCTCGGACGCCTCCCGCGCGTCGTGGAGCCGCCGGACGCGATGCGCGAGCGGGCCGCCCGGCTCGGTGACGAGCACGAGGAGCGGGTGCTCGCCGGGTACCGGGAGCGCTTCGGCCCGTGGGACCCGACGGCGGGCACGGGTGTCGTCGAGATCGCGCGCCCCGAGGCGGGTCGCCACACCGACCGCTCGACCCTCGAGGCGAAGCACGCGGAGACCGTCGGGGCCCTGCGCACGGGTGCCGACGTGGTGTTCCAGGCCGGCTTCTTCGACGGACGCTTCGGCGGGTGGGCCGACTTCCTCGTCCGCGACCGCCCTGCGGAGCGCGCCGCGGCGGACCGCACCGGCCCGGTGTACGCGGTCCTCGACACCAAGCTCGCGCGGCACGCGAAGATCACCGCGCTGCTCCAGGTCGCGGCCTACGCGGACCAGATGCTGGCGGCCGACCTTCGGCCCGCACCCCTCGTCCACCTGGTCCTCGGCGACCGGACGACGACGGACCACCGCCTCGTCGACCTGCTGCCCGTGTACCGCGAGCGGAGAGCACGCCTCCAGCAGGTGCTGGACGCGCACCAGCGGGCGGCCGGTCCGGTCGCGTGGGGCGACCCGCGGTTCCGTGCGTGCGGGCGATGCGCGGTGTGCACGCCCGAGATCGAGCGACGCCGGGACGTGCTCCTCGTCGCAGGGATGCGGTCGACGCAGCGGGCACGGCTGCTCACCGCGGGGATCGGCACGCTCGACGAGCTCGCCGCGAGCACCGGTCCGGTCGACGGCGTCGGTGCCGCGGCCCTCGCCTCGCTGCGGGCGCAGGCGCGGCTCCAGGCCGTGCAGGACCCGCCGGCCGTGGGGCCGACGCTCGGCGCGCCCGCGGGGCCGGTCGCGGACGCGGCGGCCGATGCTCGCGGTCCCGCGGCGGACGCGTCGGCACGCGCCGGCACGGCGACCTCGGGCGGTGTCGTGTTCGAGCTCTTCGCGCCCTCGGTCGTCGCGGGCCTCCCGGAGCCCGACCCCGGCGACATCTTCTTCGACTTCGAGGGTGACCCCCTGTGGACCGAGGACGGGTCGAGCGACTGGGGGCTGGAGTACCTCTTCGGACTCGTCGAGGCACCGACGTCTCCCGGGGCCGAGCCGGTGTTCCGGGCGTTCTGGGCGCACGACCGCACGGAGGAGAAGCAGGCGCTGCGCGAGTTCCTCGCGTACCTCGGCGAGCGCAGGCGGCGCTTCCCGGGCATGCACGTCTACCACTACGCGTCGTACGAGCGGACGGCACTGCTCCGGCTCGCCGGGCGGCACGGCGTCGGGGAGGACGACGTCGACCAGCTGCTGCGCGACGGCGTCCTCGTCGACCTCTACGCGACGGTCCGGGCCAGCCTGCGCACGGGTCAGCGGTCGTACTCGATCAAGAAGCTCGAGCCCCTCTACATGGAGACCGGTCGCCAGGGCGAGGTGACGACCGCCGGCGACTCCATCGTGGAGTACGCGTCGGCGTGCCTGCTGCGCGACGCGGGCCAGGACGACGCGTGGCGCGCGCGGCTCGAGCAGATCGCGGAGTACAACGCCTACGACTGCCTCTCGACGCTCCGCCTGAGGGACTGGCTCCGGGCCCGCGCCGCGGAGATGGCACCGGAGGTGGCACCCGTCCAGGGCCCACCACGCACCCGGGGTGCCGAGCCGGCGTCGACCGACGAGCGAGCGGCGGGTCCGGATGCGCCCGAGCACGACGCCGTCGTGGAGACCCTGCTCGCGTTCGCGGACGAGGACGGGCCCGGCGCGCGGAGCCCTGACCGCCAGGCGGTCGCGATGCTCGCCGCGTCGGTCGGCTACCACTGGCGCGAGGCCAAGCCGTTCTGGTGGGGCCACTTCGACAGGCTCGTCAGCGAGCCCGCCGACTGGGCGGACCGGCGGAGCACGTTCCTCGTCGAGGAGGCGTCCGTCGTCGTGCCGTGGCACGTTCCTGCCGGCAAGCGCACCGCCCGCCGGACGCTCCGGCTCGTCGGCCGCCTCGACCCGGGCAGCGACCTCCGGGAGGGTGCCGCGGTGTGCGGCCTCTACGACGAGCCGGTCCCCGGCTGCGCCCAGACCACGCAGGACGGCCGACGAGGGTGGACGGACACGCTCACGGTCACCGCGGTCGAGGCCGACGGCGAGGGGCCCGACGCGCGGGACGTCGTGCTCGTCGAGGACTCGCTCCGTGCGCGGCACGATCCCCATGACGCGCTCCCCATGGCCCTCACACCGGGCTACCCGCCTCCCACGGACGGCCTCGCCGCCGGCATCCGCGAGCTCGCGCGCACGGTCGCCGACGGCCTCCCGCACCTGCCCGACCACCCCGCGCTCGACCTCCTGCGCCGACGTCCGCCACGCCTCCGCGGTGGCGCACCGCTCCCACCGGTGCTCGGGGAGCCCGCCGACTACGTCGCCGCCCTGACGTCCGCCGTCCGGCAGCTCGACGGCTCGTACCTGGCGGTCCAGGGCCCGCCCGGGACGGGCAAGACGTACACCGGTGCGTGGGTCGTGGCCGCGCTCGTCGCGCAGGGCTGGCGGGTCGGCGTCGTCGCACAGTCCCACAGCGTCGTCGAGAACATGCTGCGCGCCCTGGCCGCCGCGGGCGTCGACCCGGACCGGCTCGGCAAGAAGGCCGCCAACGGGACGGCCGTCGGTGACGAGCCGTGGCGCGTGCTCAAGGACGCCGGCTTCGGCGCGTTCTACCGCGACCACCGCGAGAACGGGTACGTCGTCGGGGGGACCGCATGGGACTTCACGAACCGCCAGCGGCTCCCCGACGAGCCGCTCGACCTGCTCGTCGTCGACGAGGCGGGGCAGTTCTCGCTCGCGGGGACCGTCGCCGTCGCGGGGGCCGCGCGCAACCTCCTCCTCCTCGGGGACCCGCAGCAGCTCCCGCAGGTCACCCAGGGACGGCACCCGGAGCCCGTCGACCGGTCCGTGCTCTCGTGGCTCGCGGCCGGGCACGACACGCTGCCCACCGAGCTCGGCTACTTCCTCGAGCACTCGTGGCGCATGCACCCCGCGTTGTGCGCGGTCGTCTCCCGGCTCGCGTACGAGGGACGGCTGCGCAGCGTCCCGCGCACGGCCGAGCGGTCCCTCGAGGGCGTCGTCCCGGGTGTGCACTGCATCCGCGTGCCCCACACCGGCAACGCCGTCGCATCCACGCAGGAGGCGACCGAGGTCGTCGCGCAGGTACGGCACGTGGTCGGCAAGCGGTGGCGAGACCCCGCGACGCGTACCGACCGGCCACTGCTGGCGAGCGACGTCCTCGTGGTCGCCGCCTACAACGCCCAGGTGTGGACGGTCCGACGAGCGCTCGAGGCGGCCGGGCTCGGCGGGGTGCGCGTGGGGACCGTCGACAGGTTCCAGGGCCAGGAGGCAGCTGTCGTCGTGGTCACCACCGCCGCGTCGACCGCTGACGACGTGCCCCGCGGCATGGAGTTCCTGCTCAACCGCAACCGGGTCAACGTCGCGATCTCGCGCGGGCAGTGGTGCGCGGTCGTCGTGCGCTCACCGGCACTCACCGATCACCTGCCGACACGGCCCGACCAGCTCGAGGAGCTCGGCGCGTTCATCGGTGTGTGCGCCGCGGGAGAGGACGAGCCGGGCAGGACGTCGGACAGCGGCAGGACGCCGGTCAGTGGGAGGACGCCGGTCGGCGACGTTGCGCCGTGGTCAGCGACCTAGCGCCGTGGTCGGCGACCTAGTGCCGTGGTCAGCGCCCTGAGACCTGCTGGGCGAGCCGGAAGGCCTCGTCACGCGTCATCACGGTCGTGACCTTGGTCGCCTGCATCCAGACGGCGGGGTGCGTGATCTCACCGTCGACGCGCTCGACCGTGCAGTGGTCCACGAGGTCGTCGGAGACCAGCGGGGTGATCTGCCAGGTGGCGCGGAAGCCCGAGACGGGGTCAGGTCCCTGAAGCGTGAGCGTCCAGGCCGGCGCCGTGGGAGACGTGGGACGCGGTCGCGTCAGCAGTGCCTGGGTCATCGCAAGGTCCTCGGTCGTGGTGCGTACGGGCCGGTCGGCCGCTGGGTCGTGTCTCTCATCGGCCGATCAGGTGCCGGACCTGAGGGGACCCCGGCATGTCCCGCGTCACAGGTCGTCGTCGGGCGCCTGGTGGGTGCTGAACAGGACGGAGCGCACCAGGTCCAGCACGCCCGTCTCACCGACGATCTCGGCATCGCGCTGGGCCTGCATCCACACGGCGGGGCTCCTGATGTCGCCGACGGCCCGCTCGACGAGGTACGTCGCCTCCGCGCCGTCCTCGGCGAGCGACGTGATGTGCCACGTCATCGGGATGCCGCGGTCGTCGGTCGCGTGCAGCGAGAGCGCCGTCGTCGGGGAGATCCGGGACGCCGTCGGCGGGCGGTGGTCCCTGGCGGTGACGGCCGGGTGCGTGGCGTGCGTGTGGCCGCGTGGGTGCTCGGCGCCTGCCGACCCCGGGGAAGGGATCACTGCCTGGCTCATCCTCGTCACCTCCACGGCTCCACGGTGTGCGTCGTCCTCCCCCTAGAGATCGGTCGAGGACCGCTCCCTGTGACAGGACCCGGGGCCTTTCACCCTCCACCGTCGACCCGCGCGTCCCTGTCCTGCGCCCGACACGCCGACGCACGGCCAGCTCGGAGCGGCCTGGACCTCCGTGGGCCGCCCGCCGACCGCCTCGCGAGGGACACGAATGCTCGTCCCGCACGCCGCGCTCCACGCGTTGCGGGGGACCTCGCGCGGCGGTAGGCAGAGACGTCAGGTGGTTCGAGACCGCCGGGCCCTCAGCGGCCCGCGGGAGGAGGAGCGATGGGCATCGACGATCTGGTCAACAAGGCGCGGTCGGCACTCGACGGGCGGGAGGACCAGGCGCAGGACGCGCTCGACAAGGCCGCGGACGCCCTGAAGTCGCGGACCGACACCCCCACGGACGCGACGATCGACTCCGTCGTGGACAAGGCCAAGGACTTCCTCGAGGACGAGAAGAAGCGATGACCGGGGGGCCGCCCGAGGCCGCGGACCAGCCGCCCGGGCAGGCGGCGCCGGCCTCCGGGTTCGCGGCGCCGCCGCAGGACGGCGGACCGACGCCCGACGACGGACCCGCGGCCGAGCACACGGCCCCCGACGGGGTGTCCCAGGCCACGGTCGACGCGGTCGGGAAGCTCACGGCCGCGCTCGAGCTGGTGGAGCAGGCACGCGGCATGCTCTACGGGTTCCACCGCCTCACGGGTCACGCGGACAACGACCTGCTCGAGGCCGTCGAGGCGCTCGCGACCGCAGGCCACTCCGAGCTCGCCGATCGTCTGCGGGAGGACCTCCTGGGTCGCAACGTCGTCTCGGGCCGGTGGACCTTCCAGGTCGTCGAGGACTACGACGACTCGTACTGGCAGCCGTTCCGGGACTGGGAACGGACGGTCCGGGCGGAGCTCCTCGGCGGACGCCGCCACGTGTACGAGGCACAGCTCAAGGAGGAGCGGCGCACCCACGGGCGTCCGGGCCACGAGGCGCGGCCACCGTCGGGCTCGTAGCCGCGCTCGTGCGCGGGCCCGGGCTCTCGGCCGGTCACGCCGTGGCGAACGCCGCGAGGCCCAGCTGGACCGAGCGGTCGAAGAGGAGCTCGCGTTCCTCGGCGGGCAGGGACGCCTCGCGGAACAGCAGGTCGGAGATGGTGCAGATGGCGAGCGCCTCGCCGCCCTCTGCATCGGCGGTGGCGTACAGGGCGGCCGCCTCCATCTCGACGGCGAGGGTGCCGTGCTTGACGAGCAGGTCGTTGGTCTGCGGCCGGTCCGCGTAGAAGGCGTCGGACGAGAAGACGGGGCCGACGTGCACGGTCGCGCGCGTCGCGCGGCGACGACGGCGCCCGGAGGCGTGGCTCGGGTCCTCCGCCTTCGGTGCTGCGGCACCGAGGCCGGCCGCGGCCGCCGCAGCGGCCGTGAGGGCGAAGCTGGGGGCGTGGCTGTAGTGGATGCCGGGGATCCGGCCGGCGGTCATCGCGGAGTCGGTGTGCGCGGCGCTCGCGATCACGACGTCGCCGAGCTCGAGGTGCGGGGCCATGCCGCCGGCGGTGCCGATCCGGATGATCCGCTTGACCCCGAGGAACCGGAACAGCTCGGTCGCGTAGATGGTGATTGAGGGCATGCCCATGCCTGACGCGAGCACGGAGACGGGCCGCCCACCGAACGTGCCCGTGTAGCCGAGGATCCCGCGCACCTCGGTGACGAGCTGCGCGTCCTCGAGCACCGACTCCGCGATCCGCATGGCTCGCCGTGGGTCGCCGGGCATGAGGACGTCGGGGGCGAAGTCGCCGGGCTCGGCATTGATGTGGGGCGTGGCCATGCCTGCGACCCTAACGCGGCGCCGCGTGCGGCGCGTGGTGCGGACGGGTGGCCCGCGGCGCGTTGACGGGTGGGCCGCGGCGCGTTGACGGGTGGGCCGCGTCGCGGTGACGGGTACGGCGTCGCGCGGACGGGTGGGCCCGCCCGGGGTGTTCCGCGCTCGGGACGGGGGTCGACGTCAGGGCATGGCGCCGACGACGACGTCGCTGCCGCCCGCCTCGAGCCCGAACCCGTCGGCCTCGACGGTGACGCCCGTGATGTCGACGCCGGCGGGCAGCTCGTCGAGCGGGATGGTCAGACCGGTGAGCGCCTCGGTGAGGGCGTCCGGGAGTCGCTCGGCGTCGACGGAGGCGCCGCCCAGGCTGAGCGTCTCGACGACGACGGCGATGGCCCGGCCGGCCGGCTCTGGCCGGAGGCCGACCTCGACGGGAAGGCCGAGGACCTCGGTGGTCGCGACGAGCTGGCCGCCGTCGATGCTCAGACCGACCTCGCTGCCGATCTCGCCGTCCACGACGCCCTGCACGGAGGCCAGTGACGTGAACCCCGTCAGGCGTGCGGCGTCCGCGGTGAGCGGCTGGGTCGTCGAGACGCCTTCGAGGTGCACGTCGACGTCCTCGAGCAGGAGGCCGTCGAGCGTGAGCTCGGGCGCGGTGAGCCGCACGGACGTGAGCTCGCCGGCGAGGACCTGCGTCAGGAAGGGGAAGCCGTCGACGGTGACCTCGGGTGCCTCGGCGAGGCCGGGGAGGGCACGGCCCACCTCCGTGGCGATCCTGTCCTGGGCGCCGGCGCGCGCGATCCCGTCCGCGACGACGAGGCCGCCGACGAGCACGACCGCCGTCGCGCCGGTGATGAGCAGTCCTCGTGCGCGCACCTGCCGAACCTACGCACGTCGGGCGGACGGCACCATCGGACGGAAGGCAGCGTCGGGCGGGCAACAGCGTCGGGCGGCAGCGTCGGGCAGCACTGTCGGGCAGCAGCGTCGGGGGGGCAGCGTCGGCAGGTCGGGCGCCTGAAAGGCCTGGTGGGGTGGCGTGGGCGGACCTACGCTGGGTGCATCCGACGACGAGGTCCGGCCATGGTCGCCCAGTCCGTTCTGTGGTTGATGCTCCCCGCGGTGGTCTACGGCGCGATGGCGTCGCTGCTCTTCGAGCCGGAGCCACCTCGGTGGCAGGTTCGCGCGCGCTCGCGGGTCGTCGCGGTGGGCGCAGCGGTCGGGCGTGCGGTGCACGCCCTGGGGCGTGCCGTCGCCGGGCGGGCGGGGCGTCCGCGTCGCTCGACGCCGGTGGAGAACCCGTTCGAGGCGTTGACGGTGCAGATCCGCCTCGGCCAGCTTGCCCAGGAGCTGCGTGTGCTGGATGCGGACCAGCACGTGTGGGCGAAGGGGCGTCGTGTGATGGCGACGCAGGCGGCGTACGACGACCTGCTGGCGGAGGCGTGCCGGCTCGCCGGTGTGGAGGTCCCGGCCGGCACCCGGCGTGACGGTGCGCCGCAGGCCGAGCCGGAGCGGTTCCGCGAGGAGATCGAGCTCGCGTCCCGCGGCTGGTCGTGGTGACCGCCGGGGCTGCCTCGCACGCCCCGGCCGGTGTCAGGCGCGGACGGTCAGCGTGCTGGAGCCGTCCTCGAGGCGGCGGACCTCGATCCGCTCGGCGATGGACTGCTTGAGCGCGTCGACGTGGGACACGACGCCGACGACGCGCCCGCCGTCGCGGAGCCGGCCGAGCTCGGCGAGCACGATGTCGAGGGTCTCGGTGTCGAGCGAACCGAAGCCCTCGTCGACGAAGAGGGTCCCGAGGTCGATGCCTCCGGCTTCGGCCGTCACGACGTCGGCCAGCCCGAGGGCGAGGCACAGCGACACGTAGAAGGTCTCACCGCCGGAGAGGGTGCGCGGGTCGCGGAGGGTCTCGGTGTGGTGGTCGACGACCTTCATCGCGAGGCCTGTCTTGCGGCTTCCGACGTCTTCGCGCTCGTCGCTGCGCACGAGCTCGAACCGGCCGGCGGACATCGCGGTGAGCCGCGCGTTGGCTGCGGCGACGACGTCCTCGAAGCGGCGGGTGAGCACGTACGTCGCGAGACTGAGGCGACGGGTGTTGTCGCCGCCGACGGCACCGGCGAGGTTCGCCATCCGGGTCACGGGGGCCGCGTCACGCTCGGCGCGGACGAGCTCGCTGACGGCGCGTTCGACGTCGGTGCGGGCGGTGTGCGCGGCTGCGGCGGTCTGCCGCAGGCGCGCGACCTCGCCGGCGACGCGCGCCGCCTCGTCCTCGGCTGTGGCGCAGGCGCTGGCGGCTGCGGCGACGTCGACGGTCATGCCGGCGGGGAGCCGGGCGAGCTCGGGCTCGGCGAGCCCGCCGTCGACGCGTGCGACGGCGGCTTCGTGGTCCTTGATCGCGCGCTCGACGGCGTCGAGCTCGCGATCGGGCAGGTGGGCGGCGTGGACCTCGGCGACGTCGCGGAAGCCGTGCTCACGCAGCGCGTCGGCGAGCTCCTCGGACCGTGCCGCGCTGGTGGCTCGCGCGTCCTCGAGCGTGGCCAGGGCGTCGCTCCACGCGCTCACCTGGCGGGCGCGGTCGTCGAGGGCCCGGGCACGCTCCTGGACCGTCGCGGCACCGTCGCGTGCCGCGTCGACCTCGGCCTCGTCCCGCTGCAGGCCGGCGGCGAGGTCGGCGAGCCGCGCGTCGACGGCGGCGATCTCCGCGCCGAGCGCCGCGACCTGTGCGTCGATCTGCTCGGTCGCGGCGTCGAAGGCGACGAGGGCCGCCTCGAGCTCGGCCTGGTGGACGGCCGCCTCGGTGCAGGCGGCGACCTCGGCGCGGGCGGCCTCGAGCATCGCGGTCGCGGTCGTCACGTCGGTCCCCTCGGCCGCGGCACGACGGGCCTCCATGCGCTCGCGCAGCGCACCGCGCCGGGCGGTGACGTCGGTGAGGGCGTCCTGCGCGGTGGACCGTCGCGCCTCGGCGGCCTCGACGTCCTCGACGGTCACGTCCCCGGGCACCCGGGTGGCGACGTGCGGGTGGTCGATGCCGCCGCAGACCATGCACGGCTCACCGTCGACGAGGCTCTCGGCGAGCTCGCCCGCGATGCCGCGGATGCGGGCCTGCTGGACGTTCGCCGCCTCGGCGATCGCGTGCCGGGCGTCCGTGGCCGCGCCCTGGACCTCGACGTCGACGCGCGCGAGCTCGGCGACGAGGGCGTCGACGTCCACGGCGGCCTCGAGGCGCGCGGACCCCGCGGCTGCGCGCTGCTCGGCGGCGGGGCGTCCCGCCGCGACGGACCGGGCCGCGTCGAGGTCGCCGACGAGCGTTGCGCGCTCCTCCGGCCGCCGGGTCCGCTCGGCGACGGCCCTGTCGCGTTCGGTCGTGAGCCGGGTCCGCTGCGCGCGGGCCTCCTCGAGCACGGACCGGCGGACCGTGAGCCCGCCCTCCAGCTCGACGAGCCGGTCGAGGGTCGCCCGGACGGCGGTGCACCGGTCCCGCTCGACGGCGAGGGTCTTGCGCTGCACGCCGAGCTCGGTCGACTCGTCGACGAGGTCGCGCAGGTCGGGCACCACGTCGTCCCGGAGCCGCCGCACGGTCTGCGTCGCGGCGTCGGCCACGCCCGCCGCCTGCTCCGCGCCCTGAACCCAGGGGAGCACGGTGCGCGCGCGGCGGGCCCGGTCGTGGCGCTCGACACGCCGCGCGTGCTCAGGGCCCTGCTCGTCGAGGCCGGCTCTCTCCCGCACGAGCGCTGCACGTCGCGTGAGCGCCGCGTCGAGCGCACGGGCCTCGTCGAGGGCGGCGCGCGCGGCGACGCGACGGGCCTCGACCGCCTCGGCGTCACCGCTCGCCCGCGTGACGTCCGCGGCGATGCCCGACTCGAGGCGGTCCACGAGCGCTGTGAGCGCGGCCACCGCGGCGGAGCCTTCCGCGGCGTCCCGGACCGCCTGGGCGTCCTCGTCCGCGAGCGCCGCCGCGCCGACGAAGCCGGCTGCGGACCTGCCGACCGCCTGCCGGGCTGCCTCGACCTGCCGCGTCGCCTCGGCGCGCATGCGGTCGAGGCGCACGGAGATCGCCTCGTAGACCTCGGTCCCGAAGACCTTCTGCAGGAGGCCGCGCCGGTCCTCGGGCTTGGCCCGCAGGAAGCTCGCGAACTCGCCCTGGGGGAGCACGACGGTCTGGACGAACTGGGCGCGGTCGAGCCCGACGATCCGCTGCACCTCGACGCCCACGTCGTCGAGCCGTGTCGCGAGCAGCTCGCCCTCGTCGGGGCGGTCGACGTCGGTGAGTCGCCACAGCTTGGCGCCCGGCTGCTGGGTGGTGGTGCCGGAGCCGCTCCGCTTGGGCCGCTCGAAGCGGGGTGTCCGGCGGATGCGGTAGATGCCGGAGCCGGACTCGAGGACGAGGTCGACGAACGTCTCCGTCTCGGGTGCCGCGTGCGCGGACCGGAGCCGGTCCTCGCTGGCCTCCGCGGACGCGACCTTGCCGTAGAGCGCGAACACGATCGCGTCGATGATCGTCGACTTGCCCGCGCCGGTGGGCCCCTCGAGCAGGAAGATCCCCGAGGCGCCGAGCTCGGCGAAGTCGATCGTGTGGGTCCCCGCGAACGGCCCGAGAGCCTGGAGCGTCATGGTGTGCAGGTGCATCAGGCGCTCCGCTCCGCGGCCAGGACCTGCTCGTACGCGCGGCGCAGGACCTCTACCTCGTCGGGCGTCGCCGGTCCCCCGGTGACGTGCTCGACGAACTCCGCGGCGACCTCCAGCGGGTCGTGCGCGGCCGTGATCGCCGCCACCGGCCCGACTCCCTCGCGGGCCGGCGGACGGTGCTCGACGGCGAGCACGTGCGGGAAGCGGGACCGCACGCGGGCGTAGAGCTGGTCGGGCCGGGCGGCGTCGGTGACGACGACGCGCAGCCAGCTGTCGACGTGGGGCTCCCCGGCCTCGCTCAGCAGGTCGGCGAGCGGGCCCACCACCTCCGCGAGGCGCCGCGGCACGGGTGCGGCGACGAGCTCGACCTCGCCCACGACGCCGTGCGCGCCCAGCTCGACGAGGGCCGTCGCCTTGCGGTGGTGCATCTCGGAGAACGAGTAGGTGAGGGGTGAGCCCGAGTACTGGAGCACCGGTGGGCTCGACGGCCGCGCGTCGGGCGTGCTCGACGGCGGTGCCGGGGCGACCGGGAAGGAGATGCGCTGGGCGCCGTGCAGGTGACCGAGGGCGACGTAGTCGACGCCCTCGAACGCCGTGGCCGGGACCGAGTCGACGCCGCCGACCCGGATGTCGCGCTCCGACTCGGACGCCTGCCCGCCCAGCACGAACGCGTGGGCCATGACGACGCTGCGGCCGCCCCCGCGAGAGGCCAGGTCGGCCCGGATGCGCCGCATCGCGGCCGACATGACAGCCTCGTGCGACCGTGCCAGCGGTGCACGATCCCCGCCCCCCGCACCGCCCCCACCGTCCCCGGCGCGCTCGCCCTCGCCCGCGAGCTCGTGCCGTGCGGCATCCGGGTCGAGGTACGGCAGCGCGAACACGAGCACCGGTCCGTGCTCGTCCGCGAGCTCGACCGGGCGCCCGACGTCCGCCACGCGCGCCCGCAGGTGGACGCCGTCGCGGAAGAGCGAGGCCGCGAAGCCGAGCCGGATGGCCGAGTCGTGGTTCCCGGGCGTGAGGATCACCGGGGCGCGCTCGGACAGCCGGGCGAGCGCGTCCGCCAGCAGCTGCACGGCCTCGAGCGGCGGGATGGCCCGGTCGTACACGTCCCCGGACACGACCACTGCGCCGACGTCCTCGGCGCGCGCGAGCTCGACGAGGTGGTCGAGGTAGGCCGCCTGGTGGGTCAGCAGGTCCACACCGTGCAGCGTGCGACCGAGGTGCCAGTCGCTGGTGTGGAGGATCCGCATGCCGGTGACGCTAGCCCGAGGCTCCGACACCCGGCCGCATGCGGTCAGGCGCGTCGAGCGGCCCGCGCCCCGAGCCCGTGACGCCGGCCGGCGTCACCACGGGGCCGCCACCGGTCACCCGCCGACGACGACGAGCGCACCGGCGACGGCGGCGGCGAGCAGGGTCGACACCGCGCCTAGCGCCGCGGCCCGCCCACCGGTCCGCACGAGGACCCGCAGGTCGACGCCCGTGCCCAGGCCGAACATCGCGGCCGTGAGCAGCGCCGTCGTCGTGACCTTGGCGACGTCAAGCACGGGGTCGGGCAGCCACCCCGTCGACCGCACGAGGACGGCCACGAGGAACCCGGCCACGAACAGCGGCAGCACGGGAGGGCGCGTCGGCCGCGAACGCCCCGCGGCCCCGTCGGTCGCAGCCCCGTCCCCCACAGCTCCGTCCCTCACGGCCACGTCCGCACCCGCGGAGCCCCCCGCCGCCCCCACCGCGACCACGGCCCGGCGTCGGCGCACCACACCCACCCCGGCCACGAGCGGTGCCAGCAGCACGACCCGGCCCAGCTTGGTGACCGTCGCGACCGCGAGCGCGGCCGCCGAGACCGCGCCTCCCGCGGCGACGACCTGCGCGACCTCGTGCACGCTCGCACCGATCCACAGCCCGGCCTCGTGGTCGGTGAGGCCCAGCAGGCCGGCCGCGACCGGCAGGACGACGAGCGCGAGGGTCCCGTACAGCGTCACGAGGGCGATCGCCGTCGCCGTGTCCTCCTCGCGCTCGCCCTCGGGGTCCACGACCGCCGACATCGCGGCGACGGCAGCGGCGCCGCAGATGGAGAAGCCGGTCGCGACGAGCAGCGTCATGACCGGCGGCACCCGCAGGAGGCGTCCGAGCAGCAGCGTGCCGGCGAACGTCGCGGCCACGGTCCCCACGATGACGAGCAGCCCGTGACCGCCGAGGCCGAGCACCGCCGGGACGGACAGCTGGAGCCCGAGGAGCACGACGCCGGTTCGCAGCACCTTCTTCGCCGACCACGCGACGCCGGGCTGCGCAGCCGCCGGAAGGGCCCGCAGGTTGCGCACGGCGACGCCGAGCACGATGGCCACGATGAGCGCGGAGACGGCGGGCACGGCGGCGGAGAGCGCGAGGCTCGCGGCCGCGGCAGCCGCCGTCATGAGGAGGCCGGGGAGGAGTCGGGTCAGGGCGGCGGGCACGTCCCATGATCTCAGCCCGGCCGGGACGCCTTCTCGCGGCACCGTCGCGCGGCCTGACCCGGGACCCGACGTCCCGGGCGCGTCGCACCGCGCAGGTGGCAGGATCCCGGGTGAGATCTGCGGTCAGGGGTTATCCGCGACGCCAGGGGTACCGATGTAGGAATCGCCGCGTCCTTGACCGCGCCCGCTCGCACCGTCCGTACGCACCAGACCTGGTGGCCACGCGCCACCGCCACAGGAGGACCAGATGCCGCCGACCCACGAGACCGGTCCCGGGCTCCGCCTCGTCCAGGACACCGACTCCGTGGAGTCCGACTCCTTCGCCCTGACCACGCCGTTCCACGACCTGGACGAGTACGTGGCGCTGCCGCGGATGTCCGGCCTGGTGCTGTCGCCGGACGGCTCGCGCCTCGTGACGCAGGTGTCGACGGTCAACCACGACGCGACGAAGGTGCACACGGCCCTGTGGGAGGTCTACCCGACGCGGGCGAAGCCTGCCCGCCGCCTGACGCGCAGCGCCCAGGGTGAGTCCGGTGCGGCCTTCACGCCCGACGGGGACCTGCTGTTCACGTCGTCGCGCCCCAACGCGGACGCTCCCGAGAACTCGGACAAGCCGCTCGACAAGCCGGCCCTGTGGGTCCTTCCCGCGGGTGGTGGCGAGGCACGCATCGTCGCGACGAGCCCGGGCGGGGTGCGCGACGTCCGCACGGCCCGCTCGTCTCCCGCGGTCGTGTTCGCGACCGACATGCTGCCGACGGCCGCGAGCAGCGCGGACGACGAGCGTCTGCGCGCGCTGCGCAAGGACAAGAAGGTCAGCGCGATCCTGCACGACGGGTACCCCGTGCGGCACTGGGACCACGACCTGGGCCCCGACGCCCCGCACCTGCTCGGCTGGCACTTCTCGGCGAACGACGACGTCGCGCGCGCGGTCGAGGTCGCGAGCCTGAGCATCGAGCACCTCAAGGTCACGGACCTCACGCCCCGTCCCGGCCACGCGCTGCGCGAGGCGGAGTACGACTTCAGCCCCGACGGGACGTTCGTGGTCTCGACGTGGCAGGTCTCGCAGGCGCGCGGCGACCTGCGCACGATCCTGGTGCGCATCGACCTCGACTCGGGCCGTCGCACGGTCCTCGTCGACGACGCGCAGGCGGACGTCGGCTCGCCCGTCATCTCGCCCGACGGTCGCGCGGTCGCGTTCGTCCGGGACTCGATCTCCGACCCCACGACGGCGACGCGTCGCACGCTGCACCTGCTCTCGCTCGACGCGCCCGACGAGGGCCCGCGTCAGCTCGTCGCGCACTGGGACCGCTGGACGACGTGCCACCAGTGGCTGCCTGACGGCTCGGCGCTGCTCGTCACGGCGGACCAGGACGGGCGCGCCCCGGTGTTCGCGATCGACCTCGAGGCCGACACGGTCGAGCAGCTCACGAAGGACGACTACGCGTACTCGGACCTGCAGGTCGCGCCGGACGCGAGCGTCGTCTACGCGCTGCGCGCCTCCTATCTGGCGCCCGCGCACCCGGTGCGGATCCACCTGGTCGCGGACGAGAACCGCATGCCGGGGACCGTCACGGTGCTGCGTGCGCCGGCGCCGCCGCCCACCCTGCCGGGCACGCTGACCGAGGTCCGCACGACCGTCGGCGAGGGCGACGAGGCGACCGAGGTGCGCGGCTGGCTCGCGCTGCCCGACGGCTCGGGTCCCGAGAGCCCGGCGCCGCTGCTCCTGTGGATCCACGGCGGCCCGCTCGGCTCGTGGAACAGCTGGTCGTGGCGCTGGAACCCGTGGCTGATGGTCGCCCAGGGCTACGCGGTGCTGCTCCCGGACCCGGCGCTCTCGACCGGGTACGGCCAGGACTTCGTGCAGCGCGGCTGGGGCCGTTGGGGCGCCGAGCCCTACACGGACCTCATGGCGATCACCGACGCGACGATCGCGCGCGACGACGTCGACGAGACGCGCACGGCCGCGATGGGCGGCTCGTTCGGCGGCTACATGGCCAACTGGGTCGCGGGCCAGACGGACCGCTTCTCGGCGATCGTCACGCACGCGAGCCTGTGGGCCCTGGACCAGTTCGGCCCGACGACGGACGGCGCCTACTACTGGGCCCGTGAGATGACGCGCGAGATGGCCGACGCCAACTCCCCGCACCGCAACGTGGGGAACATCCGCACCCCGATGCTCGTGGTGCACGGGGACAAGGACTACCGGGTGCCCGTCGGCGAGGGCCTGCGGCTCTGGTACGACCTGCTCTCGGCCTCGCAGCTCCCGGCCGACGAGGACGGCAGGACGCCGCACCGGTTCCTGTACTTCCCGGACGAGAACCACTGGGTGCTCACGCCCCAGCACGCCAAGGTCTGGTACCAGGTCGTGCTCGGCTTCCTGGGTGAGCACGTGCTGGCCCAGGGCCCGGCGACCCTGCCGGAGACGCTCGGCTGAGCCTGGTGTGACGCGCCGACGGCGCCGGTCCCTGCGGGGGTCGGCGCCGTCGTGCGTCCGGGGGTGTGCCCCGGCACGGCCACGATGCCGGCACGAGATGTCGAAGATGTTTGACACACCGGGCCGGTTCGCGCGACGCTAGCGATGTCAAAGATTCCAGACATCGGAGGTGCGCCGTGTCGCTCGCGCAGAGGAGCCAGTGGGTCGAGGTCGCCGCGGCAGTCCTCCTCCTGCTCGGCCTCGGGCTCTGGCTCGGCACCCAGCTCTCCCACACCGCACCCGAGGACATCCGCTTCGGCCCGGAGGTGGGCACGGTCGCTATCGCGATCAACCTGCTCTTCATCGCGATCCGCACCTGGGTGCGGCGCAGCACGTCTCCCGGCGACGACTTCGCCGACGAGCGCGACCGGGAGCTGGGTCGGCGTGCCGACGCGATCACGATGCACGTGTTCATGGGCCTCGCCGTGATCCCGCTCGTCCTGGGGCTCTCCGGCGCTGCGCCGGTGTGGTTCGTGACATCGCTCCTCGCCGCATACCTGCTGGCAGGCCTCGCGAACGCGCTGATCCGCCTCGGCCTGTACGCGCGCGGCTGACCTCATGACCCCCAAACCCACGCGGGTGACCAACCGGATCCGCGTGCTGCGCGCCGAGGCCGGCGACATGAGCCAGGCCCGCCTGGCGTCCCGGGTCGGCGTGACCCGTCAGACGATCATCGCGATCGAGCAGGGCAGGTACTCGCCGACCCTCGAGACCGCGTTCCGGATCGCCCACACCCTCGGCCGTCCGCTCGACGAGGTGTTCGCCTACACGCCAGAGGACGCGCGCCCGGCGGGCGAGACAGGGCCGACGTCGCCGGGCTGAGCCGGAGCGCCGGCGAGAACGGGAGCGCAGAACCCTCACCAAGCCATCTCGATTACCGATACGTTTGGCGACAGCAGATCGACTATCGAGATGGGGGCGCGATGAGCACCGAGCTGGACCAGATGGTCACCCGGCAGAGCATGCGATCGGCGATCACGGTCGGCGTCATGACCGTGGCCGCGTGGCTGGCCATTGTCGCCGGCGTCTTCTACGCCGCCCTCGCCGTCCAAGGACAGACCGGCGGCGACGTCCCGGTACGACTCGACGGCCTTGAAGCCGCGATCTCGAGCCATGTCGTGCCCTGCGTCGAGGGCTGGCCAGAGGACGGGAGCGCCGGATGCGCCCCGGCAGTGACGGCGGACGAGTGGCCCGGCGGCGAGCCGCTCCCCGTCGGGTACCTCGGGGGTATGAGCGCCGGCATCAACGACGTCGGGCCCCTCCCCGCGCTGCTGTCGGCCGCCCCCCAGTGGACCGCCCTGATGGCAGCCGGTGCGGTCGTCCTCGTCCTCATCCCTGTGCTGCGCAGCACGGCGGCCGGGCAGCTCTTCCGGCCCGGCAACGACCGACGCCTCGCGGCCGCAGCCGCGCTGATCGTCCTGGGGTGGGTCGCCGGAACAGCCGGGCCAGCGCTGGCGGCCCCGACCATCATCGACCTCATCGAAGCGGCACCCCGGTACACCGAGAGCGGCCCGTTCGAGCAGTTCGCCATGCCAGCAGGATGGCTCGTGTTCGACCTGCGCATCGCGTGGTGGCCCGCCCTGCCCGCACTGCTGCTCGCAGCGCTCGCCGGAGCCACCAGGGCGGGCACCCGGATCACGGCCGACACCGAGGGCTTGGTATGACCGACGACGGCGACAAGAGCCCCCACCGCGTCGTCAGCCACCTCGGGGAGCTGCTGGAGGCACGGGGCTTGACCCTCGTGCAGCTCGCCGCCCTGACCGGCGTCACGGTCGCGAACCTGTCGGTCTTGAAGAACGGCCGGGCCCGGGCGATCCGCTTCTCGACCCTCACTGCCATCTGCGACGCGCTCGACTGCCGCCCGGGCGACCTCCTCGACGTCGAGCGCGACGACTCGCGCGCCTCCGCGCCTCAGACGGCGGGGACGATCGCCAAGCCCTGGCTCAACGAGAGCCCGGTCCGGTAGTCAAGCCTCAGGCCGGGCGGCTCCGCCGGCTCACGCCTTCGCCGCTTCCTTGAGCGCCGACCCTGCGGTGATCTTGGCGCTCGTCCCCGCCGGGATGTCGAGGGCCTCGCCGGTGCGCGGGTTCCGGCCGACGCGGGCGGCCCGGTGGCTGCGCTCGACGGCGAGAAGGCCGGCGATGCGCACGGGGGTGTCGCCGCGCAGGGCCGCCTCGAGGACGTGCTGGAGGCCGGCGAGCGCGGCGTCCGCCTGGGCCTTGGTCAGGCCCGCGTGCTCGGCGATGCCTGCGACGACGTCGGAACGGTTCAGTGCCATGGGTGTCTCCTGGGGGTCGGTCGGGTGCGTGGGGTCGATGGCCGGCGGCCGGGAGCCTCAGCGGCCCTCACGTGCGGCGTCGTCGGTCAGGCCGTACCGGCGTCGGAACTTCTCGACGCGGCCGGCGGTGTCGAGCACGCGCGTGCGGCCCGTGTAGAACGGGTGGGACGCGCTCGACACGTCGACGTCGACGACGGGGTACGTGCGGCCGTCCTCCCACGCGACGGTCACGGCCGACGTCATGGTCGACCGGGTCAGGAACGCGGTGCCGGCCGACGGGTCCCGGAACACCACGGGGTGGTAGTCGGGGTGGATGCCCTTCTTCATGTGCTGCTCCTCCTACCAGCTGGACTTGGTGACGCCGGGCAGCTCGCCACGGTGGGCCATCTGCCGGAACCGGATGCGTGACAGGCCGAACGTCCGCAGGTACCCGCGCGGGCGGCCGTCGGCCACGTCGCGGTTGCGCAGACGGGTGGGGCTCGCGTCGCGCGGGAGGGCGTGCAGCGCGGCCATCGCGACGGCCCGCTCAGCGGCGCTCGCGTGCGGGTCGACCGACGCGGCCTTGAGCTCGCGGCGCCGCTCGGCGTACCGGGCGACCACCTGGGCGCGCTGCTCGTTGCGGGCGATCTTGCTCTTCTTGGCCATCAGCGCTCCTCGCGGAAGTCGACGCGGTGCCGCACGACGGGGTCGTACTTGCGCAGCACGAGCCGCTCGGGGTCGTTGCGGCGGTTCTTCCGGGTCACGTACGTGAACCCGGTGCCCGCCGTGGACCGGAGCTTGATGACCGGGCGCAGGTCCTGGCGCCGGGCCGCCATCAGACCTTCTCCCCGCGGCGCAGGATCTCGGCGACGACCACGTCGATGCCGCGCCGGTCGATGGTCCGGATACCGCGGGCGCTGACGGTGAGGCGCACGTGCCGGCCGAGGCTCGGGACCCAGTAGCGCTTGCGCTGGACGTTCGGGTCGAACCGTCGCTTGGTGCGGACGTGCGAGTGGGAGATCGCGTGGCCGAAGCCCGGCGTGGTGCCGAGGACCTGGCATCTGGCGGACATCGAGGGGCCTTCCGACGGGGGTGTGCGCGTGGTGGCACGTCGGATGAAACTAGTAATGAGAATCATTCCGGTCAAGGCGTTAGGGTGGGCGCTCCCACCCCGTGCGACCCGTGTGAAAGGACGCCCGATGGCCCACCGCCTCCCCCTGCTGCTCCTCGCGACGATCGACCCCGTGGTCCGGGACTCGATGGTCTTCGGCCTCCTCACCGACTCCCCGTCCACCGTCCTCGTGCGGCACGACATCGTCGACGACGCCGCCGGAGGCCACCTCCGCCGGGTCGTCATGGACGCGGGTGGCGTGATCGAGGACGTCGAGGTGCCCCTCGAGCACGCATGCCTGAGCTGCGCGGTCCGCGAGGACGCCCTCCCGACGCTCCGCGCACTGGCCGACGACGGCCGATGGTCCTCGCTCGCCCTCGCGCTGCCCGTCTCGGGAGAGTCCCTGCCCGTGGCGCTCGCGCTCGAGCGGGCCATGCAGCGCGGCGGGGAGCTCAGCCGGGTGCGCCTCGCATCCGTCATCGGCGCCGTCGACCTCGAGACCTTCGCCGACGACCTGCTGGGCGACGACCTGCTCGCCGAGCGCGGCCTCGCCCTGACCGCGGACGACCGCCGATCGGTCGGTGAGGCCGTCGCGGCGCAGGTCGGGCACGTCGACGTGCTCGTCACGGCGGGCGACCTCAGCGGCGTCGCGTCCGACCTCGTGGAGCACCTGCGCGCGCCCGACGGCCGTCGCGTCGACGGGCTCCACGACCTCGACCTCCGTGCACTCCTGGCCGGGACGCACCACGCCGACGCGGGCCGGCGCAGGCTCGACCCGCTGCGTGCCCGCGCCGCCACGACGCCCGGCGCGAGCGGCGTGTGGAGCCTCGAGCTCGCGTCCGACAGGCCCTTCCACCCCGAGCGGCTCGTCGAGCACGTCAGCCGGCTCGGGCTGCCCGACGTCCGCGGGCGCGGCGTGTTCTGGGTCGCGAACCGACCCGACTCGGCCTGTGCGTGGGACGGCGCCGGAGGTCAGCTCAGCATCGGGGAGCTCGAGTCCTGGGGCCGCCGTGCGCCGTTCACGAGGCTCGTCATGACCGGCGTCGGACCGCACCGCGAGGCCCTGCGCGCCGCGTTCGACGACATCCTGCTCACCGACGCCGAGGCCCGCCGCGGACTCGGCGACTGGCTCGACCGGCCCGACGTCCTCGCGCCCTGGCTCGGCGAACGCGCACCCCGGTAGGGGTCAGCGCCGCGCGGCCTCCAGCGCCGTCTCAGCCGCACCCGTCTCGTCACCGCGGGAGAAGTCGAGCGGGACGTGCTCCGACAGGCCGAGCATGTCGAACATCTCGAGCACCAGCGCAGGGGGGTCGCGCAGCACGACCGGGCGGCCGGCCTCGTCGCTGACGTTGACGAGCTGGAGGATGAACGCGAGGCCCGAGGAGTCGATGAACTCGACCTCCGACGCGTCGACGACCACCCGGTCCCCGCGCTGGATGACCGCGCTCATCACCTCGCTGGCCTGGTCGCGCAGCGTCGCGTCGACGTCACCCCACATGCGCACGAGGGACTCGTCCCCGCCGTCGGTCACGAGTGCCAGCCCTCCGCCGAGGTTGCCGGGAGTCGTGTCGGTGTCGGTCAGGTCGATCATCGGTTCCTCATCGTCTGGAGAAGACGGGCCGCGGGGCGCCCCGTCCGGACTGCTGACCGGCGGGAAGGCCGGCCGGTGCCCGCTCGGCGCGAGCTCCGGAGCGATCCGGTGCCGCCACGTCGACCAGGGCCTCCGAAGGGTAGGACGCCCCACCGACGCCGTCGGTTCCCCTCGATCCTCGCGGTCTCGGGAGGCGGTCACGGGACGGTGCGGTGAACGCTCTGGGGAAGGGTTGCGAGCGGCCGGTGAACGCGTCGGCTCAGCCCGACGTCGGCTCGGCATCCGTCACGTCCGCGACGGTCGCGCCGAGGGCGAGCACCATCTGGCTGCCGTCGAGGGTCGCGGCCACGCCGTGCGCCCCCGCGCCGATCGAGACCGCCCGGCCGGCGACGCGCGCATCGGCGACGACGGGCCAGGCACGCGTCGACCCGAACGGTGTGATCGTCCCGCGCTCGTAACCGGTGACCGCGAGCGCCGTCGCCGCGTCGGGCAAGGACATGCGTGAGACGCCGAGGAGCGCGCGCAGCTTGGGCCACGAGATCACCCGGCCGCCGGGCACGAGCACGAAGAGGAAGTCGTCCTCGGCCCGCCGCACGACGATCGTCTTGATCACCTGCTCGGGGCGGACCCGGCGGGCGGCGGCGGCCTCCTCGAGGCTCGAGACCCGGCCGTGCCGCACGAGCCGATAGCGCAGGCCCGTCGCGTCGAGGGCGGCAACCGCCCGCTGCTCACCCTCGCTCGCGCCGTCGGGCGCCGGCTGCTGCTCGCTCACGCAGCCATCCTCACACCCGCGCGGCGCGTGCAGCACGTGCGCGGCGCGCGGCGCACGTGCGCCGGGACAGGCGAGGTCGACGCACCCTGCCGTGCTCGACAGCGCGACCCGTCGATCACGGGCGAGAGCGTCGACCAGACCGGTCCGCAGGCGTCGGGCCCGCGCGACCGGACCCGACGCCTGACGCCTCAGTGCGCGTGCTTGCGGATCCGTGCCACGAGCACGGGGCACGGCGCGTGCAGCACCACGGTGTGGCTCACCGAGCCGAGCAGCGCCCGCGCGACACCCTGACGGCCCCGGCTCCCGACGACGAGCAGCCGCGCACCCGCCGCAGCCGCGAGCAGCGCCGTCGCCGGGGCGTCGTTGACGAGCTCGCGGTGGACCACGAGGTCCGGGTACATGTCCGCGAGGCCCGCGACGGACTCGCCGAGGATCACGCGCTCCGCCTCGACCATCTCCTCACCGATGCCGCTGGGGAAGTAGTCGGCGGCCATGTACATGGCCGGCTCCTGCCACGCGTGCACCACGTGGAGCTCCTGACCGGTGCGGTCCGCCTCGGCCGCGGCGAGCGCGATGGCCTCCAGGGAGTCCTGCGACCCGTCCGCGCCGACGACCACGCCACGGGCCTCGGCCTGCGGCATCATCGGGACGATCGCGACCGGGCAGTGGGCCGCGGCGGCGATCTGGTAGCTCAGCGAGCCGGAGAACACGCGCTCGGTCATCGTGAGCCGGTGCGAGCCGACGACGACCATCGACACCTCGGCCGAGCGCTCCACGAGCGCGTGGGCGGCCGTGTACCGGTCGACGCGGAGGCGCGGCTCGACGCCCGGCACCGCCTCGCGGACGCGCGCGGCCTCCTTCTCGAGGAGGGCCATGGCGCCCTGCTGGATCGCGTCGTCGTAGATGACGTCGAGCGCGATCGTGGGGAAGCCGGTGGCGTGGACCATCTCCAGCGTCCAGCCGCGCTCCTTGGCGGCGTGGGCCGCCCAGATCAAGGCATCGTCGCTCGAGGGCCTGCCCTCGACGCCGACGACGACGGTTCCGGTCATGGCCGTTCTCCTTCCCCGCGAGGACGGGTACGAAGAAGCCACCCAGCCCGGGGTGCACCCGCCTGGTTCTCGCTGTCACCTCCACCGTCCGGCGGCACACCCGCACGTTCCAGGGCCCTTGGTCCCGTCAGGCACGCGCCGCCCGTCGCGGCGCGAGCCGGCGCGGGGCGGCGCGGGGGGCGCGGACGCGCACCCGAGAATGCCGTTGACGGGCACGCTCGACGCGCGGACGGTGATCGGCGTGGAGCCCGTCATCGCGCGCCTGCACGACCACGTGAGCCGGACGGACCCGGGCGGGGTCCTCGGCGTCTGCCTGGTCGGGTCGTCGGTCGTCGGAGGCCTGCGTCCCGACAGCGACATCGACGTGCTGATCACGACCCGACGCTCCCTGGCGCAGCCCGAGCGTCAGGGTCTCCTCACCCACCTCCTCCAGACCTCGGGCGGGCAGGCGACCGTCGGGCCGACGCGGCCGCTCGAGGTGACGGTGGTGGTCCGGGACGACGTCGTCCCCTGGGCGTACCCGCCGGTCTGCGACTTCCTCTACGGCGAGTGGCTCCGCGACGAGCTCAACACCGGTGCGCTGCCCCAGCGGCACACCAGTCCGGACCTCGCCGTGCTGATCACGGGCGCCCGGCAGCACGCCACCTGCCTCTCCGGTGCGCACCCCCGGGACCTCTTGGCACCGGTTCCCACCACGGACCTGCACCGTGCCGTCCACGACAGCCTCGCGGCGCTCCTGGACGACCTCGTGGGCGACGAGCGCAACGTGCTCCTGACCCTGGCCCGGATGGTGGTGACCCTCGAGACCGACCAGATCGTCCCCAAGGATCGCGCCGCGGAGCTCGTCGAGCCGACCCTCAAGGAGCCGTACCGCTCGACCCTGTCGGTGGCGCGCCTGGCCTACACCGGCCACGTCCCGGACGACTGGACCCGTCGCCGACGAGAGGCCCGCACCACCGCCGACCACCTCGCCGATCGCATCCACGCGCACCGTCCGGCCACCTGGCGCGCCACCTAGCGCGCCCGACCGCGTCGCTACCCGGCCCGGGCCCGCGAGGTCACCCCGGCGCGGCCGTTCACACGGCCGACATCCGCGGCGCCTACCGTGTGCGCATGCCCGAGGTGAGCATCACGACGCCGCGTGGCGTGCGGCTCGCGGGGACGTTCGAGCCGCCCGCCGCGCAGCACCCGGCGACCCCGAGCGGCGCGGCGGTGCTCTTCGCGCACGGCTTCCTCGCCGAGCGGTCCTCCCGCGGCCGCGCGGACCTGCTCGCCGCCCGCTACCGCGCACACGGCTTCGCCACCCTCACGATCGACTTCTCCGGCTGCGGCGCGTCCGACGACGACGTGGTGCTCGTCGAGCACGAGGTCGAGGACCTGAGCGCGGCGAGCGAGTTCCTGGCCGACGCCGGCTACCCGCGCCAGGTGCTCCACGGGCACAGCCTCGGCGCGCTCGTCGCGCTGCGGTGCCCGTCGCCGCACGTCGAGGCCATGGTCCTCACGGGCGCGGTCGCGGGGCCCATCCACCACCCGTGGGACCACATCCTCTCCGCGCAGCAGCTCGACGAGCTCGCGCGCGACGGCCGGACGACTGTGGTCGACGACGGACCCGGCCCGCGTGAGCACAACGTGATCGCGCGGCGCACGCTCGAGGCGTTCTCCGACGTCGACCAGGCCGCGCTGCTCGGCGCCGTCGCGTGCCCCGTCCTGCTGATCCACGGGGGACGGCTGGTCGACGGCGAGGAGCACGCGCTCCTGACCCGCTCCCGCGTCGGCATGCCGCACCTGCCGCCCGGGTCGGAGCTCCAGGTGGTCCTCGGCGCCGACCACTCACTCATCGAGCACACCGATCACGTCGCCGACCGCGCGCTGGCCTGGCTCACCCAGCACCTGCCTGCCTGACCGCCCGACCGGCCGAGGATCCCCGCGCGCCCACGCGGCCCCGGGCGTGGACCCACCCACAGCCGCCCCGGGCGCGCCTACCGGCCCGGGCTCCGGGAATCAGCGCGCGAGGCGACCCCGGCGTCGAGGACAATGGTGCGTTGTGAGTGACGGGCCGCACGAGGGGCAGCCGACGCCGGCCGAGAGCCGGGGCCGGTCGGGCTCGCGCAACCGTCGCCGCGGCAAGGGCCGCCCGGCCCGCGCGCCGCAGGGATCCGACCAGGCACCCCAGGGCACCGGCCTCGCACCGCGGGGCACCGACCACGCACCGCAGGGTCCCGACCAGCCGCCGCAGCGCCTCGACCGGGCACCCGAGACGCCGGCCCGCACCACGGACGATGCGCGGCGCCCCAGGCGTCGGGACGAGCGACGCGGCGCCACGGACCAGGCCCGGCGCCGCGGAGCGACCGGCCGGGACGAGAACCACCGGGTCCGACGCGCGGACGCACGCCGCGCCGTCGTCGTGCCACCCATCACGTACCCCGAGCAGCTGCCGGTCTCCGCGCGCCGCGACGACATCGCGGCGGCGATCCGTGACCACCAGGTCGTGATCGTCGCGGGCGAGACGGGCTCGGGGAAGACGACCCAGCTCCCGAAGATCCTGCTGGACCTCGGCCGGGGGCGCGACGGGCAGATCGGCCACACGCAGCCGCGCCGGATCGCGGCACGGACCGTCGCGGAGCGCATCAGCGAGGAGATCACCGGGGCGTCGGGGGCCCTGGGCTCCATCGTCGGCTACCAGGTGCGGTTCACCGACCAGTCGTCGCAGGAGACGCTGGTCAAGGTCATGACCGACGGCATCCTGCTCGCCCAGATCCAGCGCGACCCGCAGCTCCTCGCGTACGACACGCTGATCATCGACGAGGCCCACGAGCGCTCGCTCAACATCGACTTCATCCTCGGGTACCTCACGAGGCTCCTGCCGCAGCGGCCGGACCTGAAGGTCGTCATCACGTCCGCGACCATCGACTCGGAGCGGTTCGCCCGGCACTTCGCAGGCCCGCCGACCGCTGAGGCACCCGACGGCGTCCCCGCCCCGGTCATCGAGGTCACCGGCCGCACGTACCCGGTGGAGATCCGCTACCGGCCCCTGTCCCCCGACCGCGACGACGCGGGGTCCCTCTCGGGCGCCGGGGACGACGACCTGGACGAGGACGTCGACGGCGCCGCGTCCTCCTCGCGTGCGAAGGTCGCGGGTGCGCGGGGCCGGACGACGACGTCCGCGGCCGGGCGCGGCTCGGCGGGGCGGGCGACGGCCTCGGCCACGGGCCCGTCCGGGCGCGGCGGTCCGGCAGGTAGGGGCGGACCCGCAGGCAGGGGCGGACCCGCAGGCAGAGGCGGACCGGCAAGCAGGGCCAACGCGGCCGGCACCGGCAAGGCCGCGCGTGGCGAGGACCGCGACCTCATGACGGCGATCTGCGAGGCCGTCGACGAGCTGTGCGTCGAGGGACCCGGGGACATCCTCGTGTTCCTCTCGGGCGAGCGCGAGATCCGGGACGCGGAGGACGCCCTGCGCGGGCACCTCGGCCCGCGTGTGCTCGGCCCGGCGACGCCGCGCACGCCGTCGTCGGTCGAGATCGTGCCGCTGTACTCGCGGCTGTCGTCCGCGGAGCAGCACCGCGTGTTCGAGCCCCACCAGACGCGGCGCGTGGTGCTCGCGACCAACGTCGCGGAGACGTCGCTGACCGTGCCGGGCGTGCGGTACGTCGTCGACCCGGGGACCGCGCGCATCTCGCGCTTCTCCAAGACGACCAAGGTCCAGCGGCTGCCGATCGAGCCGATCTCGCAGGCCAGCGCCAACCAGCGCTCGGGCCGGTGCGGCCGCGTCGCCGACGGCATCGCGATCCGCCTGTACTCGGAGACCGACTTCGCCGCACGGCCGGAGTTCACGGAGCCGGAGATCCTGCGGACCTCGCTCGCCTCGGTGATCCTGCAGATGATCGCCGTGGGGGTCGCCGCGTCGCCCGACGACGTCGCGCGGTTCCCGTTCGTCGAGCCGCCGGACGTGCGGGCGATCCGCGACGGCGTCCAGCTCCTCACCGAGCTCGGCGCCCTGGACACCCGCGCGGGCGAGGGCACGCGCCTGACCGACGTCGGGCGATCCCTGGCCCTGCTGCCCATGGACCCCCGTCTCGCGCGCATGATCGTCGAGGGCGGTCGGCGCGACGTCGCACGCGAGGTCATGATCATCGCGGCGGCCCTGTCGATCCAGGACCCGCGCGAGCGACCCGCGGAGCAGCGCCCGCAGGCGGACCAGGCGCACGCACGCTTCGCGGACCCGACGTCGGACTTCCTCACGTACCTGAACCTGTGGCACTACGTGCGGGATCAGCAGCGCGAGCTCTCGGGGAGCGCGTTCCGGCGCATGTGCCGGGCCGAGCACCTGAACTACCTGCGGCTGCGCGAGTGGCAGGACGTCGTGAGCCAGCTCAAGGAGATGGCGAAGCCCCTGGGCATCACCGTGCGGCCCCCGTCGGCGCGCGCCACCGTCTCGACGGGGCCCGCGACGGGGACGGTGCGCCGCTCCGCCCCGGGTGCCCGCGCGCTGACCGCCGAGGAGGCCGCCGCCGAGGCGCAGGTGCGCGAGGGCTCCGCGGACGCCGTGGACCACCGCCTGGCCTGGGACGCGGACCGCATCCACCAGTCGCTCCTGTCCGGTCTGCTCAGCCACCTCGGCATGCAGGAGGCCACGGAGGTGCGGGCGGGCGGCCCCGCGCGGCCCGCGACCACCAAGGGCGGCAGGCCTGCGCGGCCGGCGTCGCGCAACGAGTACCTCGGGGCCCGCGGCGCCCGGTTCGCGATCTTCCCGGGGTCGCCCCTGTCCAAGAAGCCGCCCGCCTGGATCATGGCGGGCGAGCTCGTCGAGACGTCGCGCCTGTGGGCCCGCGACGTCGCACGCATCACACCCGAGTGGGCCGAGGAGCTCGCACCCCACCTCGTGCGACGGACCTACTCCGAGCCCGCGTGGTCCACCAAGCAGGGTGCCGCGACCGCGTTCGAGAAGGTCCTGCTGTACGGGGTGCCGATCGTCGCGCAGCGCCGCGTCCTGTACGGGACGGTCGACGCCGAGCACGCGCGCGAGCTCTTCATCCGGCACGCGCTCGTCGACGGCGAGTGGACCACGCACCACGGGTTCTTCCACGACAACCGCCGGCTCCTGGCCGACGCCGAGGAGCTCGAGCACCGGGCCCGGCGGCGCGGCCTCGTGGTGGACGACGACGCGCTGTTCGCCTTCTACGACGAGCGCGTGCCCCCGGACGTCGTCTCCGCGCGGCACTTCGACACGTGGTGGAAGACGGCCCGCCGCGAGCAGCCGGACCTGCTGACGTTCTCCTTCGACATGCTCGTGGCCGATAACGCCGCGGTGGACGAGGCGGAGCTCCCCTCGGTGTGGCCGCAGGCCGACCTGCGGCTGCCCCTGACCTACCAGTTCGAGCCCGGTACCGAGGCCGACGGCGTGACCGTGCACATCCCGGTGTCCGTGCTGCCACGCGTGCGGCCCGAGGGCTTCGACTGGCTCGTCCCGGGCCTGCACGAGGAGCTCACGGTCGCGCTGATCCGCGCCCTGCCCAAGCCGATCCGCGTCAACCTGGTGCCGGCGCCGGACGTCGCGCGGTCGATCGTCGCGTGGATGCGCGACACGCAGCCGTCGTGGGAGGACACGGTGCGCGCCGCGGACATGGCGCCCTCGTTCACGCAGACCCTCGGCCGGGCGGTGCGTGCCCTGCGCGACGTCGAGGTGCCCGACGACGCGTGGGACGCGAGCAGGCTGCCCGCGCACCTGCGGATCCGGTTCCGTGTCGTCGAGGAGCGCGGGCGGTCGACGATCGCGCTCGACGAGGCCTCCGACCTGCTCACCCTGCAGCGTCGGCTCGCCCCGCGGTCCGAGGAGGCCGTGCGGTCGGCGGTGCGCTCGGCCGTGCGCGACGCGATGCGCGACGCGGCGCGGGAGTCCGCGGGCGCGTCCGGCACGAGCGTGGGCGCGGGCGGCGAGGCAGCGACCGCACCGGCTGCGGGCGCGGGCGCCGGCACGGCACGCGCCGGACGGGTGGCAGCCGGCACGCACCCCTCGGCCTCCGCCGGGAGCGGCGCGGCGTCAGGCGCACGGCAGTCGGCGCAGGGTGGGGCGCCTCACCCGGGCGGTGGCTCCCGCGACGCCGCCGTCCCCACCGACCTCGAGCGCACGGACCTGACGACCTGGCCGGACGGGCTCCCCGGGGGACGGCTGCCCGAGGTGCTCACGACGTCGGCCGCCGGCATGACCGTCCACGCGTACCCGTCGCTCGTGGTCCGCGACGGCGCGGCGGCGACCCGTGGCGCCCGCCCCGTCGACCTGCGTCTGCTCGCGACCGCCGCCGAGCAGGCGACGCACCACGGCCCGGCCGTCCGCGAGCTGCTGCTCACGGAGACGGGGCTCGCGACGGCACGGATCACGACGCGCTGGACGACCACGGAGTCCTTGACGCTCGCGGCGAGCCCGTACCGGTCGACGGACGCGCTGGTCGCGGACCTCGAGCGCGCGGCTCTCGACGCGATCGCGGACGAGCGCACGGGTGGGGGCGGCACGCGCTCGGTCCTGGACGCCGAGGCGTACGCCGCCCTGCGCGCCACGGTCCGGGACGCCCTGGAGGACCGCACGTACGCCGTCGCGAAGGACGTCGCCGCCGTGCTGGCGGCGGCCCGCGAGCTCGATGCGCAGGTGCGGGCGACCACGAGCCTGGCCCTGCTGTCGACCGCGGCTGATGTGCGTGACCAGGCTGCGGCCCTCGTCCACGACGGCTTCGTAGCCACGGCGGGCGCCGCCCGGATGCCGCACCTGGTCCGGTACCTGCGCGCCGCCCGGCACCGGCTGGTCAAGGCCGCCGAGGACCCCCGCCGCGACGAGGCGCTGGCCTGGCAGGTCGCCGAGGTCCAGGACGCGTACGACGACGCCGCGGCGGCAGCGCGCAGCGCATCCCCGGACGCGGCCCGCGTCGCCCGCCTCGACGAGGCCCGCTGGATGATCGAGGAGCTGAGGGTCAGCCTGTTCGCCCAGCAGATGGGCACGGCCCATCCCGTCTCGGCCAAGCGGATCCGCACAGTCCTCGCCGGTTGACCGACACGCCGCCGCATAGGCCTTAGGACGGTCTCATCGGGGCGTCAGAAGCCGTACATTATCGGCCATGACGGACAGGGACACCGAGGTCGCACATGCCCGCGCCGCCCTGAGCAGCGCGGCGCCCACGCCCCCGCGCGACATCCTCGGGGCCGTGCACACAGGCCTCCTCGCCGTCCCGGCCGAGCACGACGAGCTCAGCCACCCCGGCCCGCGGGCAGACCCGTCAACCCTGGTCGTCCGCCGGCGCTGACCCACCCCGGCCCGCTCCCCCGGACAGCCGCCGGGCCACCACCGCCCCGCTCCCCGGGCCAGCCTGCCGGGCCGCCCTGCCGGCCACCCCCTAAGCCCAGCCCGCCGGCCAGACCCTAAGCCCAGCCCGCCGGCCCACCGCCGCCGAACTCGCACTTCTGCACCGAGGTCGGCCATGCGCGAGTGCGATCTCGGTGCGGAAGTGCGCTCTCGCGGCCCGGATCAGCGCACCGGCGTGGCGCCTGGATCCGGGGGCTGCGGGGTCACCTCCGATGGCACGGTCGAGTCGACCAGGTCGCTGAGCGCGCGGACGAGGAGCGTGACGAACAGCCCGAGCCCGAGGCCGCCGAAGAGGAGCCACGACTGCTCGTCCCGGGCCGCGTCCCGGTTGACCATGAGCCACGTCGGCTGATCCGTGTACGCGAGGTTCCCGGTGCTGCCGAGCGTGCCGTTCCACTGGACGTCGTACCAGAGCGACCACCCGTCGGCAGCCGTCGCCGGGGTCGGGTAGCTCTCCGCGAGGGTCGCCCCCGGCGGTCGGTCCATCTGGATCCACACGCCCAGGTCGGTCTGGTGATCCGTGGTGGCGTCGATGGAGGTCAGGTTGAACTGCGGTGGGAAGAACGTGGCCTGCGGGGAGCTCATCGGCGCGTCGGGCGAGGCGCTCGACCACATGAGTGCCGCGTCGACGGTGCACTCCTCGACGAAGACGAGGCCGGTCTCGTTCAGGCTTCGTGAGTCCCACGCGCGTTCGTCGGAGTACCAGCCCCACATCTCGACGGCGTACTGCGCGGCGTCGGGCACGGGCGGCGCCGGGGCCTCACCCTCGCCGGGCGCAGGTGACGGCGGCGGCGCGGCCTGAGCCGTAGCACCCGCCTGCGAGGGCTCGGTGGGCGAGTCGGGCCGGTAGTTGGTGGCAGACCACCGGGCCGCGACCTGGTCGATGGCGTACGCGTGCGCAGGGCCGGGCGAGAGCGCCTCCACGTCCACCGAGGTGAGGCCGGATGCCGCACCGCACCGGACGCCCGTCTCGACACCGTCGCCGATGGCCACGACCTGCACGTTCGCGTGGGGGCGTTCCTTCTGCGCCGTCGACGCGTCGTCGGACCGGAGGTAGAAGGTGAACCGGAGGTCGCCCGAGGTGGAGACGTTGGCCCGGACCTCCACGGAGTAGTCCACCCCGCCGCCCTGCGTGGCGATGATGATCAGCGGGCGCACGCCCTGATCGGGCCACTCGCGGTCGTAGACCAAGAGCACCTGCGGGACCAGGTACGCCCCGATCCCGGCCGAGGCGGCGAGCGCCACCAGTCCCTTCGAGAGCGCAGCACGCCGTCGGTTCCACATCCGAGACCTCCGTACCCGAGACGCTCCGCACCCGAGACCTGCCAGGACGGTACCGGGCATCAGCCGCCCGTCGCCCGCCGCTCCGGACGACCCCACCCCCGCCGAGGTCGCACTCCTGCACCGAGATCGCACTCGCGCATGGGCGATCTCAGTGCAGGAGTGCGATCTCGCGGACCGGTTGCGGAGCTGAGGCGTCGCGGCGACAGCACCGGACGGTCGGCCGGTGCTGTGGACGACGGGCCCCGTGACGGTGCCCGCTGATTGACTGGCGCCCGGACGAGACGGAACCACGACCGGAGGACCCATGACCGCGCGCTGCTTCGGTGACGGCGACCCGCTCTACGAGGCGTATCACGACACCGAGTGGGGCCTGCCGGTGCGGGGGGAGACCGAGCTGCTCGAGCGGTTCTGCCTCGAGGCCTTCCAGTCGGGCCTCGCGTGGATCACGATCCTGCGCAAGCGCGAGGCGTTCCGCTCCGCGTTCGCGGGGTTCGACCCGGAGGCGGTCGCGCGGTTCGACGAGGACGACGTGGCACGGCTGATGGCCGACGCCGGGATCGTGCGCAACCGGGCGAAGATCGACGCGGCGATCGGGAACGCCCGCGCGGTCGTCGGCCTGTGGGAGGCGGACCGCACGCTCACCGAGCTCGTGTGGTCCCACGCACCGGCGCAGCGCGTACGCAGCCCCCGGGCGGTGACGTTCGCCGACGTGCCGGCGTCCACGCCCGAGGCGGTCGCCCTGGCGAAGGCGCTCAAGGCGGTGGGCTTCCGCTTCGTCGGCCCGACGACGGCCTACGCCGCCATGCAGGCGTGCGGGCTCGTCGACGACCACCTCGCGACCTGCCCCACGGTCACCGGGGAGCCGGGTGTCGGGCTCAAGCGCGGTCTGTCAGAAGCTCCCTGAGTGCCGCCATGCGCTCACGCCAGTACTCCTTGGCCGGCGCGAGCGCGTCGGCGTCGGGCAGGCCGCTCTGGGTGAGGCTCACCCGGGTGCGACCGCCGGGCAGCTCGGTGACCGTCGCGAGCACGCGGGTGCCGTCTGGCCACGTCCACCGCACGGTCTTGTGCGGCGTGGCGCCTCGGACCTCAGGCTCGACGTCGAGCCACCGGGCCCGGCGCTCCGGCTCGGCCACGCATGCGAACACCGCGTCGACCGGCACGGGGAGGGTCGCGCTCACGCCGGCCTCGAACGTGCCGTCGGGTCGCTGGCCGGGCACCCGCAGACCCCGGCTCTGCTCGTACCCGACGGTGAGGGACTGAGCCCACCACCCGTCGACGCCGTGCTCCTCGACGAGCCACGCGGCGATGCGGCGATGCCCGAGGTCGCGCACGCCCGCGGCGTCCATGGCGGCGAACCACTCCTCGCGCCCGCGGCCCGTGCGCGCGCGCAGGGCCTCCTCGCCGACGGTGTCACCGTGCCTGCGGATCGGGTCCTTGACCATGGCTCACCGTAGCCCGACGACGGCCGCCTGCCGGGCGAGCTCCTCGACGATCGGCACGTCGGCGTCGAGCCACGGCACGGACAGCCAGTCCTGCGGGGCGAGCCACCGCAGCTCGTCGTGCTCGACCAGGGGCTCGGGGACGCCGTCACTGATCGTCGCCGCCCAGAGCCGCAGGCGGTAACGCGCGGAGATCGGCCACGAACCGCCCGCGGGCGGCTCGATCTCCCGGCCCAGGACGATCCGCACACCCAGCTCCTCGCGGATCTCCCTGTGCAGCGCGTCCACGACTGTCTCGCCCGGGTCCACCTTGCCGCCCGGGAACTCCCAGCGGCCGGCCAGGTTGGTCGGCCGCCGGCGACGGGCGGCGAGGAGGCTGCTGGGGGCGTCGAGCGCGTCGACGAGCGCGGCGGCCACGACGATCACGGGGTCGGGGTGCGCCATGGCGTCAGTCTTCCAGGCCCCACGGCGGCAGCGGTCAGGTGGGCAGGTGCCAGGGCCCGTGGGCGGCCGCGCGGAGCTGCTCGGCGACCTGGTCGGCCGAGGCGTCGGAGCCGCGGCGCAGCAGGCGGGACAGGAGCCCGCCCGCCGGGGTCACGAGCACGTACACGTCCACGGTGCGGCCGGCCTTCGCCTCGGCGGTCACGAGGCGGTTGAGGCGGCACCGCTCCTCGCTGCCCGCTCGTTGGCAGTCCCGGCGCGAGATGTGGCCCAGGCCGTTGCGCGGGCCGAAGCTCCGCGCGAGGTCGCGGGACGCCCCGACGTAGCTGACGACGCCCTGCGTGACGAGCGCGAAGACGCCTGGCTCCTCCGGGAGCTCCTGCTCGGGCTCGATCCGGCCGAAGGGACCGAGGGCCCAGGCCGGGTAGCGCTGCTCGACGGCCGCCATGCCCACGAGGGGCGCGTGCACGATGACCTCGCCGTTGGCGTCCTGCTCGACGAAGAGCCGGCCGGCGTAGGTGAGGACCCTGCGGTCCAGGACGAGGTGGTCGGGGGCCCAGTGCTCGTCGGCAGCGAGGGATCCGGCGGGACGGTCCACGCCTCACCTGCCTCGGCCAGGGCCCCGTGACGGAGCGTCAGTGCTCCGAGGTTACCCGGGCCTGGTGGCCACGCTCGTCGGCGCGACCATCAGGCATCGGTCCAGGTCAGCGCAGGCCGAACTCGCGGGCGCACGCGACGGCGTCGGCCCGGGTGTTGACGCCGAGCTTGCGGTACACGCTGCGCACCTGCGACTTGACGGTGTTGCGCGTGACGAAGAGCTTGGAGGCGATCTCCTCGAGCGTGGTCGTCTCGTCGAGGTTCGACAGGATGACGCGCTCGCGACGGGTCAGCGGCTCCACCGTGTGCTGCGTGGGGACCGTGTGCTGCAGTTCCATCGTCATGATGACCTCCAGGGGGGCCGGTGCCCGGGGGGCACCGCTCGTGCGTGACACCTGGAGAGAGCGACGACTTCACCCGCGATGACGCGGTTTTCACCCGCAGTTCTCGCGGACCCGTCTTGCGGATCATGATCAACGGCGCTAGGAGGGCACGCTTGTTAGCGTTCGCGCAGGTCAGAGCACTGGCGGTCGCGTCATCCGATCGTGGTGTGGAGTCACCCGAACGGAGTAACAACTGGACCAAGTCTCAACCACTCGGAGGCCGTCGGAGAGGGTCCGTCGGCCGCCGGCGGGGTCCACTCGCCAGCCGTCCCTAGGCCGTCCCGACGTCGCCCGTAGCCCGGCCCGACGCCGTCCCGACACCGCCCCTAGGCCGGCCCGCGGCGAGCTCGGGGTCAGCTCGCTGTCAGCGCCGCGTACTCGTCCGCCGACAGCAGGGGGCCCGCGGCGACGACCTCGACGCGCAGCAGCCAGCCCCGCCCGTAGGGGTCCTGGTTGACGAGGCCCGGGTCCGCGACGGCCTCGTCGTTGGTCTCGACGACGGTGCCCGTGACCGGCGAGAAGATCTCCGAGACCGACTTGGTCGACTCGATCTCACCGCACACCGCACCTGCGGTGACCTGCGAGCCGACCTCGGGGAGCTCGAGGTACACGACGTCGCCGAGCGCGTCGGCCGCGTTGGCGGTGATGCCGATGGTCACGGGCTCACCGGACGTGACCCACTCGTGCTCGGTCGTGTACTGCAGGTCGCTCGGGACGGCGCTCACGGTCTCTCCTCGACTGGCTGGACGGCTGGCTTGGCTGACGGACTTGGCTGACGGGCTGGACGGCTGGCTTGGCTTGCTCGGGCGGATGGAGAACCCGGCCCGGACGTGCGACCGGTGGCTGGTGGGTACGTGGTGCGCGTGCGCGACGCGCTCAGGCGCTCGCCGGACGACGGTAGAACGGCAGGTCGACGACGCGCACCGGCTCGGGCCGCCCGCGCACGTCGACCGCGAGGTCCGTGCCGACGGCCGAGACCTCGGGGGTCACGTACGCCATCGCGATCGGGTGGCCGAGCGTCGGCGAGGGTGCGCCCGACGTGACCTCCCCCACCACTGTGCCGCCGGGTGTGACGACGGGGTACCCGTGCCGCGCCGCCCGGCGGGACAGGCCCTGGAGCCCGACGAGCACGCGCGCGGGCTCGGACCCGGCGCGGGCGGCGAGCGGCCCACGGCCCACGAACTCGAGCGGCGCACCGTCGGCGTCGACCTTGTCGAGCTTGACGACCCGGCCGAGGCCCGCCTCGTAGGGCGTCGTCGTGCGATCGAGCTCGTTGCCGTACAGGGGCATCCCGGCCTCGAGGCGCAGGCTGTCCCGGCACGCGAGGCCCGCGGGGACGAGGCCCGCTGTCGCGCCCGCGGCGAGGAGCACACGCCACAGCGCGGGCGCGTCGTCGGCGGTCACGTAGAGCTCGAACCCGTCCTCGCCCGTGTAGCCCGTGCGCGCGACCATGGCACGCACCGCGCCGCCGGCATCCGCACCCGACCCGACGGACGCGAAGGTGCACGCGTAGTAGCGGAGCCCGACGACGGCGGCGCGCTCGTCCGGGTCCGCGATCAGCGGCTCGAGGACGCGCACGGCGGCGGGCCCCTGGACCGCGACGAGCGCGGTCGCCTCGGACTCGTCGGTGACCTCGACGCCGGGCCCGGTGCACCGCTCGCGCAGGGCCGCGAGCACGACGTCGACGTTGGAGGCGTTCGCGACCACGAGGTACTGGTCGGCGCCGGGCCGGTAGACCACGAGGTCGTCGAGGACCCCGCCGTCGGGCGCACAGATCATCGTGTAGCGCGCGCGGCCCACCGCAAGCGCGGACAGGTTGCCCACGAGTGCGCGGTCGAGCGCCGCACCAGCGGCGGGCCCGGTGAGCCGGATCTCGCCCATGTGGGACAGGTCGAACAGGCCCGCGGCGGTGCGGACCGCGCGGTGCTCCTCGAGGTCGGACGTGTAGCGCAGGGGCATCGACCACCCGGCGAACGGGGTCATCGCGGCACCGAGCGTGAGGTGCTCGGCGTGCAGGGGGCCGCGGCGTGCGGGGTCCTGCGTCAGGTCGTCGCTCACACGTACTCCTCGATCGGCGGGCACGAGCACACCAGGTTGCGGTCACCTGCAGCCTGGTCGATGCGGCGCACCGGTGGCCAGTACTTGTCGGTACGCAGCCCCGGGACGGGGAACGCGGCGGTCTCGCGGCTGTAGGGCCGGTCCCACGCCTCGGCGACCACCGAGGCGGCCGTGTGGGGCGCTGCGCGCAGCGGGGAGTCGGCGGCGGTCCAGCGGCCGCGCTCGACGTCGGCGATCTCCTGGCGGATCGCGATCATCGCCTCGCAGAAGCGGTCGAGCTCGCCCAGGTCCTCGCTCTCGGTCGGCTCGACCATGAGGGTCCCCGCGACGGGGAACGACAGGGTGGGTGCGTGGAAGCCGTAGTCGATGAGCCGCTTGGCGACGTCCTCCGCCGTGATGCCGGTCGCCGCGGTCAGGGGCCGCAGGTCGAGGATGCACTCGTGCGCGACGTACCCGCCGGGGCCCGTGAACAGCACCGGGAAGTGCTCGCGCAGGCGTGACGCGACGTAGTTGGCGCTCAGCACCGCGACCTCGGTGGCCCGGCGCAGACCCTCGCCGCCCATGAGCGCGACGTACGCCCAGGAGATCGGCAGGATGCCGGCCGACCCCTGGGGCGCGGCCGCGACCTGGGTCGAGCCCGCCCCGGGCAGGAACGGCACGAGGTGCTCGGCGACAGCGACCGGCCCGACGCCGGGGCCGCCCCCGCCGTGCGGGATGCAGAACGTCTTGTGCAGGTTGAGGTGCGACACGTCGCCGCCGAGCTCACCGGGCTGGGCGAGGCCGACGAGCGCGTTGAGGTTCGCGCCGTCGATGTACACCTGGCCGCCGGCGCCGTGCACGAGCGCGCACACCTCGCGCACGTGTGCCTCGTAGACGCCGTGCGTCGACGGGTAGGTGATCATGATCGCGGCGACGTGGTCCGCGTGCTCCTCGAGCCGCTGGCGCAGGTCCTCGAGGTCGACCTCGCCGTCGGGCGCCGTCTTCACGACGACGACCCGCATGCCCGCGAGCACCGCGGACGCCGCGTTGGTCCCGTGCGCGGATGCCGGGATGAGGCACACGGTGCGCTGCTCGTCGCCGCGTGAGCGGTGGTAGCCGCGGATCGCGAGCAGCCCGGCGAGCTCGCCCTGCGACCCGGCGTTCGGCTGCACGCTGGCCGCCGCGTACCCGGTGATCTCGGCCAGCCAGGCCTCGAGCTCACCGATGAGCTCGGTGTACCCGGCGGCCTGGTCGGCGGGGACGAAGGGGTGCAGGTCCGCGAACCCGGGCCAGGAGATGGGCTCCATCTCGACCGCCGCGTTGAGCTTCATGGTGCACGAGCCCAGCGGGATCATCGTCCGGTCGAGCGCGAGGTCGCGGTCGGCGAGCCGGCGCAGGTAGCGCAGCATCGCCGTCTCCGAGCGGTACCGGTGGAACGTCGGGTGCTCGAGGAACGGCGTGGTCCGGGCGAGCTCCGCGGGCAGGGCGCGGCGGGCTGCGGGCTCGGTGCGTGCCGGTCCGGGCTCGGCGGCCGACGCGCTCGCGGGCGTCCCGGTGATCGCCTCGACGGCGGCCTGCACGTGCTCGGGCGTCGTGGTCTCGTCGGTCGTGGCCGAGACGTGGTCGTCGTCCACGCGGTGGAGGTTGATCCCGTGGGACCGGGCCGCGGCCAGCACCTCGTCGGCGCGGCCCGGCACGTGCGCGAGGACGGTGTCGAAGAACGCGTCGTGCACGACGTCGACGCCCCCTGCCCGCAGCCCGTCCGCGAGCGCGGCGGCGCGCGCGTGCACCTGGTCGGCGATCGCGCGGAGCCCGTCGGGCCCGTGGTAGACGGCGTACATCGAGGCGACGACGGCGAGGAGGGCCTGCGCGGTGCAGATGTTGCTCGTCGCCTTCTCGCGGCGGATGTGCTGCTCACGGGTCTGCAGCGCGAGCCGGTAGGCGGTGGCGCCGTCGGCGTCCGTCGACACCCCGACGAGGCGGCCGGGCAGCATGCGCTCGAGGCCCGAGCGGACCGCGATGAACGCGGCGTGCGGGCCCCCGTAGAACATGGGGACGCCGAACCGTTGGGCGGAGCCGACGCAGATGTCCGCGCCGTGCTCGCCCGGGGCCTCCACGAGGGTCAGCGAGAGCAGGTCGGCGGCGACGGTCACGAGGCCGCCGAGGGCGTGCGCCTCCTCGACGATCCCCCGCACGTCACGCACTACGCCCGACGCGCCCGGCCGCTGCACGACGACGCCCACGAGCTCGCGGCCGCCGAGGTCCGCGGGCAGGCCGTGCGCGAGGTCGGCGACGAGGAGCGGCAGGTCGAGCGCCTCCGCGCGGCCCGTCACCACGGCGAGGGTCTGCGGCAGGCAGTCGCTGTCGACGACGAGCACGCCGTCGGGCCGACCCTTGACGGCGCGACGCATGAGCAGCACCGCCTCCGTCACCGCCGTGGCCTCGTCGAGGAGCGACGCGCCGGCGATCGGCAGGCCCGTGAGGTCGGCGACCATGGTCTGGAAGTTGAGGAGCGCCTCGAGCCGACCCTGGCTGATCTCCGGCTGGTACGGCGTGTACGCGGTGTACCAGGCGGGGTTCTCGAGCACGTTGCGGCGGATCACCGGCGGGGTGACAGTGCCGTGGTAGCCCTGGCCGATCATCGACGTGAGCACCGTGTTGCGGCTCGCGACGTCGCGCAGCGCGGCGAGCACCTCGGCCTCGCTGCGCGCCGCCGGCAGGGCGAGGGCGCGCGACATGCGGATCGACGAGGGCACCGCGGCGTCGATCAGCGCGTCGAGGGAGTCCGCACCGACCTGCGCGAGCATGCGGTCCAGGTCCGTGGGCCGCGGCCCGACGTGGCGGTCGACGAAGCCCTCGGCGGCGGGTGTGGTGGTGTGCGCTGACGTGGTCACGGGCGGCTCCAGGGCTGTGCCCGGCGCATGCCGGACGGGGGCAGGGCCTCCCCGCTCTGTCATCCGTACGCCTGGGCGCACGACCTGAGAGTTTGGCCGGTCCGCCTGTCGGGGCGCGCCGGCTTGCACCGTCGGTGGGCCACCCGGGGGCGGCCGCTTTCCAGAGTTGCCTCACCGTGGCGGTACGGGGGCCTGAGAGATTCCCGGGGAGGGTTTGCTCCTTCGGCGCCCCGGTCCGTGAAGGCCGGGGACTCTCCCGCCACAGCTCGAGCAGCGTGTTCGGTTGTTCAGCAGGGCCAGCGTAGACCGCCGCGCCACCCGGCCCGCGCTCCCCCGCCTACGCGAGCGTCGCCTGCCAGGCGACGATCCGGTCGACGGCCTCGTCGACGACCGCGGCCGGTGACGCGAAGGACAGCCGCACCCAGTCGCGCCCGTGCACGGCGTCGAAGTCCGTCCCCGGTGTCATCGCGACATCAGCCTCGGCGAGCAGGCGCGCGCACCACGTGACCGAGTCGAGGCCCGACGCCGAGATGTCGGCGTACAGGTAGAAGGCGCCGTCGGGCGGGGCGACACCCCAGCCGAGCTCCGGCAGACGGCGCAGCAGCAGCTCACGTGACGCGGCGTACGTCGCGACGTCGGCCTCCGCGGCCGCGTACCCCTGCGGGCTCATCGCCGCCACGGCGGCGTGCTGCGCGAGGCCCGGCGGGCACAGCGCCACGTTGCCCGCGAGCGCGTCGACCGGTGCGACGAGGTCGGGTGGCAGCACGAGCCAGCCGAGCCGCCACCCGGTCATGGCCCAGTACTTCGAGAACGAGGAGACGACGACGGCGCCGCGGTCCGTCCAGCGCGCGGCGGTCGCCTGCTCCGGCGGTGCTGACGGGTGCGGCGTGCCCGGGGCTGCGGGCATCGGCGCGGCGTCGGAGGCACCCGGGCGGGCGTAGACGATGCCGTGGTAGATCTCGTCGCTGATCAGGCGCACGCCGTACTCGGTGCACCAGGCCGCGAGCGCGTCGAGCTCGTCGGGCGTGACCATGGTGCCGGTCGGGTTCGCGGGGCTCGCGAGGACCAGGCCGTCGAGGCCGCCGTCGTAGTACGCGGCCATGAGCTGGTCGACCGTCGGCTGGTAGCGCGACGCGGGGCCGCAGTCGAGCTCGACGACCTCGCAGTCGAGCGCGGCCAGGATGTTCCGGTAGGCCGGGTACCCGGGCCGGGCGATCGCGACCCGGTCCCCGGCGTCGAACGCCGCGAGGAACGCGAGCATGAACGCACCGGACGAGCCCGTGGTGACCGCGACCTGCTCGGGCGTCACGTCGACGCCGTACCAACGGTCGTAGTGCTCGGCGATCGCGGCACGCAGCGGCGGGACGCCGACAGCCTCGGTGTACCCGATGTCGCCGACGGCGAGGAGCGCCGCCGCCCGGTCACGCACGACCGACGACGCCCCCGCCAGGGGCTGGCCCGCGCACAGGTTGATGACGGGCTGGCCCGCGTCGCGTCGGGCGTTGGCCGCCGCGAGCACCTGCATCACGGCGAACGGAGGGACCTGGGCTCGGCGCGCGACCTTCATGCACCCATCCTGGTGCCGTCCACCCCTCCTGGCGCCGTCCGCGCGGCCGGTGTCTACCCGAAGTCGAGGATGTCGCTGAGCCAGGACTCCTTGCGCTTCTTGTAGGGGCGGCCGTCGCGGTACTGGTCGGGGTAGCCCTCGCGGCGCGGCTCGCGGTAGCCGTCCCGGTACTGGTCGGGGTAGCCCTCGCGGCGTGGCTCGCGGTACGGCTCGGGCGCGGGGGCCGGGCGGTAGGTCCGCGGGTCGGGTGCCGGCGGGAACGCCGCCGCGGGTGCGGGGGCGGGCGCGACGGGTGCGGGGCCGGTGGCTGCCCCGGGTCCGGGGGCCGTCGCGGCGCGGTCGAGGATCTTGTCGAGCTCCCCGCGGTCGAGCCACACCCCGCGGCACGTGGGGCAGTAGTCGATCTCGACCCCCTGCCGCTCCGACATCACGAGCTCGGCATCGTCGATCGGGCACTTCATGGGTCCTCCTCGGTCGGCGTCGTCAGGCGCGTTCACGGGGTCCAACGCCGGACCGTGGCCGATGGTGCCCGCGAGCGCTACCGACCGGGCTCGCGTGCCGCGAGGGCAGCGCGGGCGTGCTCGACGACGGCGTCGGCCGCCGCCTCGACCTCGGCGAGCGTCACCTCGAACCCCTCCTGGTCGCCGTACCAGGGGTCGTCGACGTCGAGCAGGTGCTCGGGGCCGTCGGTGGGCGCCGCGGGGTCGAAGGAGCGGTACATGCGCACACGGTCGCGGAGGCGCGGCTCGTCGTGCGCGAGCGCACGCAGCGCGCGGGCGTGGGCCGAGGTCATCGCGAGTACGAGGTCACGCGTCGCGAGGTCGACGGCCGTGACCTGGCGAGCCCGGTGCGCGGGGACCGGGTATCCGTGCGCGGCGAGCACGCGCTGGGCGCGCCGGTCGATGGGACGACCGTGCTCCTCGTCGCTGATCCCGGTGGAGTCGACGAGCACGCGGTCCCCGAGCCCAGCGCGCTCGAGGCGGTCCCGCAGCACGACCTCGGCCATGGGTGACCGGCAGATGTTGCCGGTGCACACCGTCATCACGCGGTACACGTGGGGTTCCGTCATGGTCGTCCTCCCTCACCGAGCTCGGCGGCCATGAGCACCCCGACGCCGCCCTGGAACGTGATGCCCGCGAACGTGGAGCCGCGTGCGACCTCCCGGAACCCGTGCTGGGCGTGCACGAGGATCGACGGGAGGTTGCCGGCGTTGATGACGCTGCGCAGCACGTCGGCGCGCTCCGCGGACCAGGCGACGAGGCCGCCGAGGAGGCGGTCGGCCGTCCCGCGCCGGCGGTGGGCGGGCGCGACGGTGAGCGCCTGGACGTACAGGCCGTCGGGGACGTCGAGCCCGGTGAGCGGTGCGACGCGGGCCCAGCCGACGACCTCGCCGCCGCGGTCCCCGACGAGCACCTGACCCTCGGGGGCGGCCACCCACGCGGCCAGCCGGTCGCGGAACCCGGCGGGAAGCTCGCCGCGGCTCGAGGCTACGGCGGCGACGCCCTCGACGTCGTCCGTGCGGGCGGCGCGGATCACGACGGAGGGGTCGAGCACCCCGCGGGTCGCGGGCTCGAAGTCGGCGAAGAGCGGCACGCGCGTCATCCTGCCATCGCGCGATCACGCCGAACGGCCGTCGGCTGCGGGCTGCGGGCTGCGGGCTGCGGGCTGCGGGCTGCGGGCTGCGGGCTGCGGGCATGGAACAGCCCGTGGGCTACCGGTCAGGGGGACCGGCGCGCCGTGCTGGACGATGCACGGCTCCCACGGGCTGCGGTGACTGCCTGGGTCTCGCTGCCGCACGAGCGGTAGGGGACCGGAGGCAATCCGTCCGATGCCATCGGGCGACTAGCGGGCAGTCACCTCACGCGTCCGAAGAGAAATCATCTTCTGGACCACCTCCTTTCCCGTGTGACAACGACGGTACGTCGGCCCCGCGCGTCGTGCCAAGGGTTTTCGCCGAGGTCGAACAGGGTCCATCAGGTGGGCCCGAATCGGGGCGTCGCGAGGGTGCTGCTCGACGCGCTGGGCGCGGCCATGAGCGGTCGGACGGCGACGGACCCGCGGTCGCAGCGGTCAGTCGAGGCGCGTGCCGCCCCGGCCGAGGGGTGCCACCGCACGGGCGGCCGACGACGCCCGGGCCGCGCCGATGATCAGCCAGGCCACGCCCCAGGCGGAGCCGCCGATCGCCACGACGGTGAAGGCCACGCCGTCGTGCAGGAACGGCGCCGCGAGACCCGACAGCGCCATGCCGGCCGCGCCGATGTCCGTGGGCCCGCGAGCCGCCAGGTGCCCGACGCGCCACGTCTCCGGGCTCCGCTGCACCGTCGGGGTGCGGATCCCCGCCCACGGGTTGGGCCCCATCCGGCCCGACGCCGCGCGGCGGACGACGACAGCAATCGCGATCGCCCCCAGGACCAGGCAGACGCCCGCCACGAGTGCGGCCTCCAGCGGTATCGGCTCGTCCATGACGGCCCCCTTCTCGCTCGAAGGGAGCCTAGCCACGGCGGGACGGGCCTGCCCCAGCTGGTCCGGCGCATCAGGCGACCTCGAGCGCTCAACGACACCGGGGACACCGTCGACTACTCCCCGACGACACCTAGGACCAGCTGGTCGCCCGACGCCGAGAGGTAGGCGGTGCTGTGCCACCCCTGGTACGAGAACGCCGCGTCGAGCTGCTCGCCCATCAGCAGGTCGCCGTCGGGCACGGCGGGAGCCAGTGCGTCGACAACGTCCGGTGCGTCAGTGGCGGGCGCCAGATCGAGGGTGTTCCGCAGTTCGTCCGCGGTGCCGGGCGGGAGTGTGACGACGGCGTCGATCCAGTACAGGGACGGCCCGGGGGCGTCGCTGGAACCGAGCGTGCCGCTGTACCAAGTGGCGTCCTGCACGCCTTCGAGCGTGGGGATCCGGGACGTCAGGGGGGCGAGGTCACGGCGTTCGGTGCCGTCGCCGGTCTTGGTGGCGGTCTGCGGCATGTCGGTACGAGTCCCTTCGGGGGTGCGGGGGCCGGCGTCGCACGCGGCAAGGCCGAAAGTGGTGGCGACGACGACGGCGATCGCCGCCAGGCGGCCGCGTGCGGTCCGACGATGGTTCATCCCCCCGGCTCCTCGGTGAGGACTTCGGTCGCACCCTCGGGGGAACCGACCTGCCAGGTGATGGTCCGGGTGAGCCCGCCGCTCGTCGGGAACGGCTTGGCCCAGCCGACCTCGGTGAAACGGCCGTTGGCGTCGTCGGGCGCGCCGCTCGCGATGTCGGCCTGACCACGGTTGAAGCTGTAGTGGTCCTCGGCGTGCACAGTGACGGTCATCGTCACGGTGGTGCCCTCGACGGTCATCTCGTCGTCGACGCTAACGCGCATCCGCTCGTGCATGACGGCCCCCCTTCCCGCTCGAGGGGAGACTAGCCACGGTGGGAGGCCTGGTGCGGAGGACCGCGGCCGGTCGGGTCTACCGGTCGCCCTGACTGACCTCGGGAGATCTCGCCCGCAGCTCTGCTACGGCCGATGCGCGGGCGGCTGGTCCGTTCGGACGAAGCACGCGCAGGACGAAGGCGCGGGCGCCGCCGTGATGAGCGCGATCTCAGCGATCCCGGTCGTAGGGTCAGTGGCTGGGAAAGCCGTCACTCAGGCGTTCGGTACGCCAAGCGGGGTGACCCAGGCGGCAACTACCCGCGTGGCGATGAATCAACCAGGGCGCTTTGGCCGCACGGTCACCTTCTGGGCCGACCATGTCGATGCTTGGATCTTGAACCTGGCGCCACCTTCGGCAGTGAGCTCGTCATTCGCGTGGCTATCATCAGACGGGCGCTTCCACCTACTAGGGGATTTGATGCCACTCGCATACCAACCGGCTTCTCGCCCTCCTGACAAACTCCGCCATAGCCCTGGGGGCTTCCGTGCTCATTCTTGGCGCAGGATGCGGGATTGCTTTCGAGGCGGTCACGGGGAGTCACGTGGGCGTGGCCGTCGCCCAGGCGGCCAGCAGCCTGCTTCGGGCGCCACTGCTCGGCCTGGGCTTCGTGTGGGCAGCCCGTTGGAGCGTCGCACGGCGAGATCTGTCGCGAGGACGAGGACCGTCGGCCACGTCGCAGCCAGGCACTCGCGACCTTGTCTACGCCCTGCCGCTAGCAGTCGCCGTGGCCGCCTTTGTCCTGCTCGTATAGGCGGGGTCGCCGCCTTGGTTAGACCATTCAACTCGTCCCCGGCGCGGCGAGCGGCCTGGATGACCTCGCGAGTTCAAGGTGCTGGCAGAGACGGGCGGCCAACGAACGTCGGGGGGAGCAGCGCGCCGTACGGCTCACAGCGCGATACCTCCTGCACAAAACGCACGATCGCGGGCCGCGCGAGGACGATGACGAGGGTGGCTTTGGCGGCTCATCGCACTCCAGGGCGTGTTGGGCGAGGCGTCGGCGCTCGGGTAGAGGTCGAGGGCGTGGACGCTCGTGACAGGCGCGGGCGAGCGGATGGTCTGCCCACCCGGTGGCGGAGTCGCTCGCCAGCCCGGGGGCTCCCGGCCATGAGCCCACCTGCCAGACTCGACCCCATAACCGCGGCTACCGCCTGGCAAGATCATGATCAGTAGCGGACGTTATCGAAAGAGTGAGCCCGCAACTACGGCCGACGCGGCCGCTCGCTGCCGCGAACCGCACAGGGAGCGACCCATTCGATATATCCGAGAATCCGCGTTTGCCTGGCGCCTGCTCTATCGCTTCTCGAGGCCCTTCGTCACGCGCTCCGTCGCTTCCCGAGATTCTCGTGGCCGATCACGGGAAGGAATAGCCAGGGACGTCGTCAACGATGGCTTGGGTCCGCAGGCTTCGGTGTGGGGCCGCGACTACGCCCTCGAGGTGCTGACGTACTCGGTCCCGGTGCTGTCGTTCGTCGCGTACCTGCCGGCTGCTGCAGCCGCGCTGGTGGCGCGCTCGTTCGTCGGCCCGCTCGCTGCGGGTTCTGCCCTGGCGCTGGCCGTTGCACTGATCTTCCCCGCACTTGGGCTCGTCGCACCCTTGTCACTACGTTTCGCACGCGCGCGCCGCCAGCTGCGTGCATGGCAAGCGAATGGCGAACCACCGGGAGAGTCGCCGTCGGACGACTCGCTCCCGACACGTGCTGACCTCGTCGTCGGCGTATCGATCGGAGCGGTGTTCAGTGCCGCGCTCATCGCTGGTGTGCTCCTCGACCACTGAAGGAGCACGACGACCGGTTGAGTCCAGGATCGGCTACCGCAGCCTCACAGCCGCCGCCCACCTCACCCCTTGACCGCCCCGCCGAGCCCGGCGCCGCGCAGGAAGAGGCGCTGGAACACCAGGAACACCAGCACCGGGATGATCGTGGAGATCGCGAGCGCGGCCATGAGCACACCCATGTCCGTGGATCCCTGCAGGGACGGCAGGCGCACGGACAGCGGTTGCAGGTCCGGGTTCGGCAGCACGAGCAGCGGCCACAGGAAGTCCTTCCAGGACGCGATCACGGCGAACACCGAGACGACGCCGAGGATCGGCTTGCTCATGGGCAGCACGATCGACCAGAACAGCCGGAACGGCCCGGCGCCGTCGACCCGTGCGGCCTCGAACACCTCGCGCGGGAGCGAGTCGAAGAAGCGCTGCACGAGCACCACGTTGAACGCGCTCGCACCCGCCGGGAGCCACACGGCCCAGAACGTGTTGAGCATCGACGACCCGACGGGCGGGTCCAGGATCGTCAGGTACAGCGGCACGAGGAGCACGACGGCGGGCACGAACAGCGTCGCGAGGACCGCCCATTGGAGCGCCTTCGCGTAGCGGGGGCGCAGCACGGACAGCACGTACCCGCCCGTCGCGGCGACCACTACCTGGCTCACCCACGAGCCGGCCGCGACCCACACGGTGTTGAGGAAGTAGTGGCTCACGCGCACGTCGTTCCACGCCTCGGCGAGGTTGCCCCACGCGATGCCGTTCGGGAACACCGCGAGCGGGGTGCGCAGGATGTCCTGCGTCGGCGTGACCGCGAACTTCGCGAGCAGCACGATCGGGCCGATCCCCCAGATCACGAGCAGCACGAGCATCACCAGGTGCACCGTCGACATGCCGCGCCGCACGAGCGGACGTCGCCAGTCGGCCTCGGACAGGATGCCGCGGTCGGCCTCCGCGTCCCGAGCCCGGCGACGCCGCCTCGAGCCACGGCCCGACGAGCTCCCCGGCCCTTCATGCGCGGGACGGCCCGCCAATGCACGGGACTGGACGCCCTCGCCCCGGCCCAGGTTCCCCCCGGCCGCTCCCGTGGCGGCTCCGTGGGCGGCGGCGTGGGCGGCGGCGTGCGAGCCTGCGGCGGTCGTGGTCACGAGGTGCTCCAGCGTCGGGTCAGACGGAAGTAGGCGAGCGACGCGACGGCGAGGAGCACGGCGAGCAGGAGGCTCAGCGCCGTCGCCTGGCCGTAGTCGGCACCGAGGCTCTGGCCGAACGCGTAGCGGTAGATGAGCAGCAGGATCGTCAGCGTCGCGTTCGCCGGCCCGCCGCCCGTGAAGAGGTACGGCTCGAGGAACACCTGGGCGGTCCCGATGACCTGCAGGATCAGCGTGATGAGCAGGACGCCCCGCAGGTGCGGCAGCGTCACGTGCCAGATCTTGCGCCAGATGGACGCCCCATCGACCTCGGCTGCGTCGTACAGCTCGGCAGGGACGCTCGTCAGGGCCGCGAGGTAGATGATCACGGTGCCGCCGGCCGCGGCCCACGTGGCCTCGAGGACCAGGGACGGCATGGCCCACGTCTGGTCCTGGAGCCACGGGAACGGCCCCGCGCCGAGCCACCCGAGGATCGAGTTGAACACGCCCTCGGGCCGGGGGTCGTAGAAGAACTTCCACAGCAGCACGGCGACGACGGGCGGCACGACGACGGGCAGGTACGCGAGCGCCGAGAACAGCCCCTTGAGGCGTCGCACGTCACTCATCAGCACCGCCGCGACGAGCGGCACGGGGTAGCCGAAGAGCAGCGCGAGCACCGCGAACCACGCGGTGTTGCGCAGCGCCTGCGGCAGCAGCGGGTCCGCGAACACCGCCCGGAAGTTGTCCAGGCCCACCCACGTCGTGGTGATGAGGTTCGTCTCCTGGAAGCTCATGAGCACCGCCCGGCCGATCGGCAGCCACGAGAACACGCCGAAGACGAGCAGGAGCGGGAGCGCGAAGACGAGGGCGCTCAGGCCTCCGCGCCGCACCCACGCCGCGGGGCTTCGTCGGCGCCTGACCGGGGTGGGTTCCGGGGCCGGCGCGCGGCCCCGGGTGACATCGGGGGTGGTCATGCCTCGCCTCTCAGGGGTCGAGCAGGGACGTGGGGGCCGGACGTCGGCCAGGGGGCATCCGCGGGCCCGGCGCCCGGACCGGTCGCACGCTCGTCCAGGGTGAGCGTGCGACCGACCGGGGCGCCGGACACCGCGGGGGCTGAGGTCAGCCCTCGTCGAGCAGGGCCTGGACCTGCGTGTTCGCGGTCTCGAGGAGCGCGTCGATGTCCGCGTTGTCGTCCGTGAGGACGGCCTGCACCACGGTGTCGAGCGCGCCGTACGTCTCCTGCGTGGAGCGGCTCGGCTCACCGACCACGGGCTGGTCGAACATCACGTCCGTGTACCCGACCATCTGCTCGAGCGGCACGTTGATGTAGTCGGCGACCCACTCGAGCGAGAGCTCGTACTGCTCGCGGCTGAAGATGGGCAGCACGGGCGTGCCGACGGCCTGGCCGTTGTCCGCACGGACCTCGGCGTCGGCCACGGCCTGCTCCTCGTCGAGGAGCTTGCTCAGGTAGAAGAAGTCGATCCACCGGACGGCCGCGTCCTTGACGGCGTCGTCCGCCTTGACGTTGACCGCGGCGAGGGTGCCGCCCACGAGCACGCCCGCGTCGTCGCCGTCGACCGGGATCGCGGTCAGCCCGTAGTCCGCGCTGTCGAGGCCGTTGGTCTCGATGAGCGACGTCAGGACGTCGGAGCCGGACGTGTACATCGCCGTCTGGCCGCCCGCGAAGGCCTGGTTGATGGTGCTCCAGTCGAGCGTCGTGTCCGCGAGGACCGAGTCGTCCTCCCAGCGCAGGTCGTGCAGGAACTGGAGCGCCTCGCGCGTGCCGTCGTTGTCGAGCGTCGCCGTGTACGTGCCGTCGTCGCCGGCCTCCTGGACGCGACCCCCGCGCGAGTACGTCGCGGCGGCGAGCTGCCACCCGCCCGTGTTGTTCGCGGCCATCGTCGCGAAGCCGGCCTGGCCCGTGGCGTCCTTGATCGCCTTGGCGGCGTCGCGGACCTCGTCCCAGGTGGTCGGCGGCTGGTCGGGGTCGAGGCCCGCCTGCTCGAACATCGCGCGGTTGTAGTGCAGCGCGACGCCGTAGATCGACTTCGCGGGGATCGCGTAGACCTTGCCGTCCTCGCCCTTGCCGGCGTCGAGCAGCGTCTCGTTGAAGTCGTCCGCGTACTCAAGCGCCTGGAACTGCTCGTCGACGTCCGCGAGCTGGCCGTTCTCGATGAGCGTCTTGGCGTCCGTCAGCGGGATCTCGTAGACGTCGGGCAGCGTGCCGCCCGCGAGCTGGGCCGCGAACGTGGTGGCCCGCCACTCGTACTCGACGGCCTCGATGTCGATGTCCGGGTTGAGGTCCTCGAACTGGGCCACGCGCTCGTCGAACGCGTCGAAGGCCTCCTGCTCGGACCCCGGGATGAGGCTGACGACCCTCAGCGTGGTCGTCGCCTCCGAGTCACCGGCGGGTGCGGCGTCGTCGCCGTCCGTCCCGGCGCACGCGGTCAGTGCACCCAGGGCGAGCACGCTCGTGAGCGTCATCGCCGCGCATCGTGTGGACCTCATCGTCACTCCTTCTGTGGGTCGAGCCGGTCGGCTCGTTCGTGCGTTACTCGGGTGGGGTGGGGGTGGGCCTGGAGGTGGCAGCTGGTGCGGCGGGCAGCCGGAGCCACACCGCGGTGTCGGTGGGCAGCAGCCCGTCGACGAGCTCTCCGCTGGCCACGAGCACGGCGTCGTGCGCGGGCAGCGGAACGGGCGCGGGGCTGAGGTTGACCACGCATGCGAGGCCGTCGCCGCGCATGAACGCGAGCACCCCGTCGTGCGCGTCGGCGTCGAGCCAGCGCAGGGCGCCGGTGCGCAGGTCCGGGTCGTCGCGGCGCAGCGCGAGCAGCGTGCGGTAGAGGCTGAGCATCGAGCCCGGGTCCTGCGCCTGGTGCTCGGCGGTGAGGTCTGCCCAGTCGCGCGGCTGGGGCAGCCAGGGCTCGCGCGCCGTCGGGGAGAAGCCGTAGGGCGGTGCGTCGCCGGACCAGGGCAGCGGCACGCGGCAGCCGTCCCGCCCGGGGTCCACGCCGCCGGAGCGGAAGTGCATGGGGTCCTGGAGGCGGTCGAGCGGCAGGTCCTCGACCTCCGGCAGCCCGAGCTCGTCGCCCTGGTACACGTAGAGGCAGCCGGGCAGTGCGGCCGTGAGGACCGCTGCGGCGCGGGCCCGACGTCGCCCGACGGCCAGGTCCGTCGGCGTGCCGAAGCGCTTGGCGGCGAAGTCGAAGGACGAGTCCGCGCGGCCGTAGCGCGTGACGGGCCGCGTGACGTCGTGGTTCGACAGCACCCAGGTGGCGGGTGCGTCGACGGAGCGGTGCGCCTCGAGCGTCGTCTCCACGGACTCGCGCAGCTCCTTCGCGTCCCACGGCCGGGCCATGAAGTCGAAGTTGAAGGCCGTGTGCATCTCGTCCGGGCGCAGGTACTGGGCGAACCGGGCGGCGTCCGCGAGCCACACCTCGCCGACGAGCACGCGCGGCGGGTCGTACGCGTCGGCCACGCGCCGCCAGGAGCGGTACACGTCGTGCAGCGCGTCGCGGTCCATGTGGGGGTGCTCGCCCGGGCCCGGCCGGTCCGGGACCTCCGGCAGCGCCGGGTCCTTGACGAGGAGCGCGGCCGAGTCGATGCGGATGCCCGCGACACCACGGTCGAACCAGAACCGCAGGATGTCCTCATGCTCGGCGCGCACCTCCGGGTGGTCCCAGTTGAGGTCGGGCTGCTCGGGGGTGAACAGGTGCAGGTACCACTCGCCGGGGGCGCCGTCGGGCCCGGTGGTCCGGGTCCAGGTAGGGCCGGCGAAGCTCGACTCCCAGCGCGTCGGCATCTCGTCGCCCTGCGGGCCCCTGCCCGGGTGGAACCAGAAGCGCTCGCGCTCGGGCGAGCCGGGGCCGGCCGCGAGCGCCGCCTGGAACCAGGGGTGCTGGTCGGAGACGTGGTTGGGGACCACGTCGACGATCGTGCGGATGCCGAGCGCGAGCGCGTCCTGGACGAGGCGCTCGGCCTCGGCGAGCGTCCCGAACGCGGGGTCGATCGTCCGGTAGTCGGCGACGTCGTAGCCGCCGTCCGCCATCGGAGAGCGGTACCAGGGCGTGAACCAGAGGGCGTCGACGCCCAGGTCACGCAGGTAGGGCAGGCGGGCGCGGACGCCCGCGAGGTCGCCGGTCCCGTCGCCGTCGGCGTCCGCGAAGCTGCGCACGTACACCTGGTAGATGACCGCGGTGCGCCACCACGCGTCGTCGTGCCTGCCCTGCTCTGCCACGTCGGCGTGACCTCTCGCTCCGTTGCGACGGCGGGCGATGAGGCCTGCCGGCGAGACCGGTTCCCCTCCCGTGCCGGGGCTGCCTCGCGTCGCCGACACTAAAGGAGGCGACTGGTTGCACGCAAGAACTTGACAGGACGGTTATCGAAACGTGATCAGTCTCCGTTGGTCATACGACAGGCCGCCCGGTGCGGGTGCGCAGCGGACGGCCTGTCGTGACCTCGACCACGCCCGCGGCGCCACGGGAGCGGGCGACGACGGACGCGATCGGGCGCGCATCACCCCGCGGTCGGGCCGTTCCAGTCCACGAGCTGCACGATCACCCCGTTGGGGTCGCGGACCTGGAACGCGCGCTCGCCCCACTCCTCGACGGTGAGCGGCATCGTGATGGCGACGCCCTCACGCTCGAGGCGGGCGAGCTCGCCCTCGAGGTCGTCCACGACGAACGCCAGGATGACGCCCTGCGCGCGGTCGTTGCGCTGGTCCTCCGGGAGCGTCGGCAGCCCGCGCCGGAGGAACACGACGCTCGCGCCGGCGTCGTCCCGCGCGAGCGACGCGAACCCGTCGGCGGACATCGTGACCGTGAAGCCGAAGTGGTCGACGAGGAACTGCGCCGACGCCTGCGCGTCGTCGACGTTGAGGGACACGGCGGTGGCTGAGATCTGCATGCTGCCTCCAGGGCGAGGGTCGAGCGGGAGCGGAACGAACGCCGTACATTGTACGACGTACGCTGTACAACGCCCGAGGAGCGAGAATGTTCCCGTGACCCCCGACGCGCCTTCCCGGCGCACGCCCGCCGACGCCGACGCGCCCGCCCGGACGAGCGCCGGCGACCCCGCGCGCACGCTCGCGCTCCTGTGGCGGGACCCGTCGGCACTCCCCCGGCGCGGCCCGCGGCGCGCGCTCGACGTCGACACGATCGTCGACGCCGCGATCTCCCTGGCCGACGACGAGGGCCTCGCGGGGCTGACGATGCGCGCGGTCGCACGCCGCGCGGGCGTCCCACCCATGTCCGTCTACACGTACGTGCCGGGCAAGGCGGAGCTGCTCGACCTCATGCTCGACGCCGCGTACGCACGCATGGACCGCCGCCCCACCACGGGGCTGCCGTGGCGCGAGCGCGTGCGCGCGGTGGCGGAAGAGAACATGGCGCTGTACGAGGCCCACCCGTGGGCCGCCGCCGTGTCGACCCTGCGCCCGCCGCTCGGGCCCGGCCAGATGGCGAAGTACGAGCACGAGCTCGCGGCGTTCGACGACGCGGGGCTCGACGACGTGACGGTCGACGACTGCCTGACGCACCTCCTCGTCGTCGTCCGGGCGTGCGCACGCGACTCGATCGAGGCCCACGCGACCCGCGAGCAGACCGCACAGGGCGACGAGGAGTGGTGGGCCGCCGCAGGCCCGGTCCTCGAGCGCGTCCTCGACCCTGCGGCCTACCCGCGGGCATCCCGGATCGGCTCGGCAGCCGGTGAGGCCCACGGCAGCGCGCACGAGCCGGCGCACGCCTACCGCTTCGCCCTCGACCGCGTGCTCGACGGCCTCGAGCGCCTCGTCGAAGGACGCGCGGGGACCGCCGCCGACGGGTGAGCCCGGTCAGGCGGTCGTGGCGGGCGCCGTCGAGCCGCGCACCACGAGCTCGGGCTCGAACAGGAGCTCGTCCTGCGGGGCGGCCGAGCCGGCGATCTGCCCGACGAGCAGGTCGATCGCGGCGCGACCCATCGGCTCGATGGGCTGCCGCACCGTGGTCAGGGGCGGGTCCGTGCAGTTCATGAGCGCCGAGTCGTCGTAGCCGACCACCGAGACGTCCTGCGGCACGCGCAGGCCTGCGCGCCGCACCGCCCGGATCGCGCCCAGGGCCAGGGGGTCGCTCGCGCACACGATGCCCGTGACGCCCGCACGCAGGAGCCGGGCGGCGGCGGCCTGCCCGCTCTCGAGCGAGTACGCGCTGCGCGTGACGCGGTCGTCGCCGAGCTCGATGCCCAGGCGCGCCGCCATCGCGCGCGCGGCGCCGAGCTTGCGTTCCGACGGGACGTGGTCGGCCGGGCCGAGCAGCATCCCGATCCTCGTGTGGCCGAGCGCGGTGAGGTGACCGAGCGCCTGCTCGACGGCGACCTCGTCGTCGCACGAGACGCGCGGGAACGGCAGCGACTCGATCGACGCGTTGATGAGCACGGCCGGCAGGTTGCGGCGCACGAGGCGCTCGTAGTGCGCGTGGCCGGCGTCGCGCTGCGCGTAGTTGCCGCCCGCGAAGACGATGCCCGAGACGTGCTGGCCGAGGAGCAGCTCGACGTAGTCGGCCTCGCTGATCCCGCCGGCGGTCTGCGTGCACAGCACGGGCGTGAAGCCCTGCTGCGCGAGCGCACCGCCGACGACCTCGGCGAACGCGGGAAAGATCGGGTTCGCGAGCTCGGGGAGCACGAGCCCGACCAGCCGGGCCCGCTCGCCGCGCAGCTTGGTGGGGCGCTCGTACCCGAGCACGTCGAGCGCCGTGAGGACGGCCTGACGCGTGGGCTCGGAGACGCCGGGCTTGCCGTTGAGGACGCGACTGACGGTCGCCTCGCTCACTCCGACCTTCTGGGCGACCTCGGCCAGCCTGCGCGACATGACGCAACTCTACGACAGCGACTGCAAGCGGCTTGCGCGATCGTGCGCGTCGATCACGCCGCTCGGTGCGACCGGCCCACCGGGCACATGATCGATCCAGCGGGTGAAGCCTGGCCAGGTTCGCTCACCGCGCTCCGCGTGCGGCCGATAGCGAGGACGCCACTCCCCTGCACGCGTGAGGACATCCCTGTGCCATCGAGCCCGACCACCACCCTGCCCGACGGCCCCGACGTGCGCCTCGCGCGCGACTCCGGGACGCCCGGACGGCCCACCCGCCTCGGCGGCCTCCGGGTGCGGGCACGCATCCTGGCCGGCGTCCTCGTCATGGGCGTCGTCGTCGTGGTCGTCGGCCTCGTCGGCGTCAGCCAGATGAGCACGCTCGGCAACAACGCGAACGCCCTGTACGAGGAGAACCTGATCCAGCTCAACGAGCTGGCGTCGATCCAGCGCTCGCTCGCCTCGAGCCGCGCCCGGGTGCAGGAGTACTCGATCGCCGACGACGAGCGTCGGGCCGAGATCAGCGGAGAGGTCGACGAGCTCCACGCGGCGATGAGCACGGCGATCGAGGACTACCGGCCGCGCGCCATCGACGCCGCGGCGTTCGACGGGTTCGCGGTGGCGTTCGACGAGTACCAGGCGGTCGTCCCGAAGCTCTTCGAGGTCGCCGAGACGGGCACCACGGCGGACTTCCAGGTGCTGTTCACCGACGAGATGCGCCCCGCGCTGTCGGACGCCGGTGACACGCTCGAGGCGGAGCGTGAGGCGCAGGCCGCGGGCGCCCTCGAGCGCAACGACTCCGGCGTCGCGTCGATGGCCAGCGGCCTCCGACTCATCGTCCTCGTGAGCGTCGTGGGCATCGCCCTCGCGGTGACGCTGGCCCTCGTGGCCGCACGCAGCGTGACGCGTCCGCTCGGCGCCGTGAGCCGTTCGCTCCAGGCCATGGCCGAGGGTGACCTGACGGTCGAGTCGGGCGTCTCCTCGCGCGACGAGGTCGGCACGATGGCGCAGGCCCTCACGGGTGCGCAGAGCGCGCTGCGTGACGTGATCACCCAGGCGCGCGACTCCGCACTCGCCGTGGCCGCGGCCTCCGAGGAGCTGTCGCTGACGTCCGAGCAGCTCGCCGTCGCGTCCGACGAGACGTCGGCGCAGGCCGGTGTGGTCGCTGCCGCCGCGGAGCAGGTCAGCGCCAACGTCGGCACGGTCACGGCCGGTGCGCACGAGATGGAGGCGTCGATCGCGGAGATCGCCCGCAACGCGACCAACGCGGCCCGGGTCGCGGGCAACGCCGTCGAGCTCGCGGGCTCGACCACCCACACGGTCGCGAGCCTGGGCGAGTCCAGCGCGCAGATCGGCAACGTCATCAAGGTCATCACGTCGATCGCGGAGCAGACGAACCTGCTGGCGCTCAACGCGACCATCGAGGCCGCGCGCGCCGGTGAGGCCGGCAAGGGCTTCGCGGTCGTGGCCGGTGAGGTCAAGGAACTCGCCCAGGAGACCGCGAAGGCCACGGAGGACATCGCCGAGCGGGTCGCCGCGATCCAGGCGGACGCGTCGGGCGCCGCCTCGGCCATCGCGCAGATCACCGAGGTCATCACGGAGATCAGCGACTTCCAGACGACCATCGCCTCGGCCGTCGAGGAGCAGACGGCGACGACGGAGGAGATGAGCCGCAACGTCACGCAGGCCGGGACCGGGACGGAGGAGATCGCGCGCAACGTCTCCGGCGTCGCGTCGTCGGCGGCCATCGCGGCCGAGGGCGTGGGTCAGACCCGTGCTGCCTCGACCGACCTCGCGCGGCTCGCGAACGACCTCACGTCCGCGATGAGCCGCTTCACGGTCTGAGCACCGACCCGGGGCACGCGGCCGTCATCGGTGACGCGTGCCCCGGCCCTCGGGCTGCGGCGCCGCTGCGAGCGGTGGCGCGCCGTGCTCAGCGCGGCGGGCCCGGCGGCGGTCCGTACGGGTTGTGACCCGGCGGAAGCGGCGGGTTCACGGGTGGGGCCTGCTGCGGGTAGGCCTGCGGTGGCTGGCCGTACGCCTGAGGCGCCTGGCCGTAGGCCTGCGGGTACGCGCGTGCGGCCGCCCGGCTCGACCACGTCCGGGTCAGGTGCAGGGCCAGGAAGCCGAGGCCGAACATCACGGGGCAGAGCACCAGCAGGAAGGCACCGACGCCGTACCGGTAGCCGTCGGTCGTGACGCCCTTCGTCGAGGTGAGCGCGAACGACTCGACGCCCGCGCCCGTGCAGCTGATGTAGTCCGTGCCGAGCCAGTCCACGGCGGCCACCGGGACGAACGTGCGCGGCGTGCGCTCGAGCGTCCGCAGGGTCGGCGCGACGCCGTCGGGCCGCTCGACCACGACCTGGTCGATCTCCTGCTTGCCGGTGCTGTAGACCCGGCTCCTCTTGATGCACTCGACGGTGCTCAGGTCGGCCGTCGCCGGGTAGGCGAGCACCATGAACCCGCCGGGCCGCACCGTGTTGGTCGGTACCTCCTCGCCGGGGGTGAACTCGGAGTCGACGGAGAACTCGCCCTTGTCCTGGAAGACGCCCGAGCCCGTGACCGCCATGATCCCGAAGGCGGCCACCATGAGGGACCCGCCGAACCCGACGAAGATCCACATGCCGACGACGAGGCGGAAGCGCTCCGCGAACCGGCCCATCAGCGGGCCGCGTCGGGGGCGAGGTGGGCAGTCCGTCTCATGCTGTTCCCGTCACTGGCGAGCTGGGCCTCGGATCCGGGGGCCCTGGATCGGCGAGGGCGTACGTTACCGCGAACCGGGCACGGCGGGACATGTCGGTCGCGGCCGCTGGCGGGCCTCGCTAGTGGGCGTGGCGGTGATGCAGGTCGGGCACGTGCGGGTGGTCGTGGACGACGCGCTCGTGCGCGTGCGGGTGCTGGTGGCGTCCCGTGAACCCGTCCGGGTGCTCGTGGTCGTGGTGGCCGTCGGCGTGGTCGTGCTCGTGGTCGTGCTCGACGGCGTGGTGCTCGTGCTCATGGGTGTGGTCGGAGCGGGAGACGAGCCCGACGCCGACGACGGCGACGACGAGCGCGACCACGACCATCGGGACCAGCGGCTCACCGAAGACGGTCCAGGCGACGACGGCGCCGAGGAACGGTGCGCTCGCGAAGACGACCTGGGCGCGCGCCGCGCCGAGGTCCCGCGCGCCCGCGACCCACAGGGTAATCGACGCCCCGTACCCGAGGGCCCCGACGACGAGTGCGGCACCGACCGCGGCCAGTGGCGGCGGCCCGGCCAGCGTGAGGCCGATGATCGTGTTCGCCCCACCGGCGACGACGCCCTTGGCGAGCGTGATGTGCGCGGGGGCGAGCTCGTCGAGGTCCGCGGTGACGCTGTTGTCGATCGCCCAGCACACGCACGCCGCGGCGATGAGGGCCGCCCCGATCCGCAGGTCCGTCGTCGCGCCCGGCCCGCTGATGAGCACGCTCGCCACGGCGACCAGCGCGGCGCCGACCGCGACGTGCCGGCCGATGTGCTCGCGGAAGAACACGGCCGCGATGACCACGGTGAACACGAGCTCGAGGTTGAGCAGCAGCGACGCCGTCGCGGCGGTCGCGTGCTGCAGGCCCAGCGCCAGCAGCACCGGCCCGACGGCGCCGCCCAGCACCACGGCGGTGATCAGCCGGCCTGCCCCCCGGCGCAGCGACCCACCGTCGGGGCGGCTGTGCAGGCTGCTCGGCAGCACCGCCAGGGCCGCACCGAGGTAGAGGAGCCCGGCGAGCGTGAACGCGTTGGTGTCCTGCGCGAGCTGGGCCGCGAACGGCGTCGACGCCCCGAAGAGCAGGGCGGCGAGCCCGCACCGCACGACACCCCGACGCATGGTTCAGCCCTCACTCCGGTCGGTCCGCCGCGAACGAGTGTCCGCCGGGGCCATTGTCGTCCACGCTCGGGTCGCGGCCGCCCGGGGGCCGGACCGTGGGGCATGGTCGAGTGGTGGAGTCCGGACGCGCGGTCGCGCCGGCTCCATGGCGATTGCGCGGGTCCCGGCCCAACGAGTCTGCGTTGGCCCTGTTCCGGCGCGCGGTTGTGGGTCGCTGTCGGCCTCCCGCGCCGTACGCTCTCTCGCGAACCACACCAAACCGCTGGGGCTCGCTGTGGACGTCAAGATCGACCTGGATCTCGCCGCCGGGCAGATCGAGGCTCGCGGCGCGGACTGGGAAGCTCGCGGCCTTCGGGTTGGTCCGATCACGTGGCGCGACCAGGCCCGCACGTGGCCGCACCAGGTCGTGGCTGGCCGAGCTCGGGCCGCAGAGCCGGACTCCGTTGGAGTCAAGGTGATCTGCGGCGACGAAGAGGGCGAGCTGGTCCTCTACGCCGGAGGCTGGGCAGACGTCCTGTACTGGGGCGGCCAGGGTTCGAGCGACGTCGTGGACGAGATGGTTGGCGACTACGACTCTCCTCTCACCCAGGATGGCTTCGCAGGGGTGCTGGACGACTTCGGCGCCCGCTTTCGCGGCGTCGGCAGCGCACTACCGCCGTAGGGCCGCTCCGCGGCGATCGCGGTTCCTGCCCTGCGGTGCGCCCCCTCCACCGGCCGCCACGGCGTGCGCGCGCAGATCCGGAGGCAAGTGCCCTGGGCCCTCTCACCCAGCCAGGTGAAGACGCATCCAGGCTAGGTCGCCGGATCTCCCAGGACGGCCGTCACCCGAAGCAGCTCCCGCGGCCCCCTCTCCGCGAACTTCCGGAGAGCCGCGATGCACCTCGCCCGCAACGGCTCGTCCGAGGTCGAGAGCAACGAGTCGAGGACATCAACCGCGAGGAAGTCGTCGGCCTCCGGTGACGCGCTGGAAGCGCGCTCGAGCGCCGCGCCGACAGCCTCCCGGAGCGCGAGGCGCACGCCCCGTACGACCTCTTCGTCGGCGGCGGTCCGCCCCGCCGAGCCAGCCGCCAGCTGGCTCAGCAGCTCCCAGGACTCTCCGCGGCCCGCAGGCGATGCGGTCGCGAGGCCGTGCGCGACGAGCCTGGCCACCTCTTCCGCACCAGCACGCAGCACCTGGTTGGGAAGGAACGCCGCCTCGAGGATCCACCTCGAACGCTCGGCCTCTCGCGGCGACGAAGCACTTTGCAGCTGCCGGACGAGTCTGGCGCTCGACGGACTGGCCATCAGATCCGATTCGTTCGTAGGCAGTCCGCCCGCACCCTCGAGCGCCCACCCCGGTTCCCTGTCACAAGGGTGGGGTCCATGGCTCCTCCTGGGTTTCGGACGTCAGGCACCGTCCACCACCGTGACCCCACGCGCTCGCGCACGGTCCATGAGGCGCGTGATCCGCGGAGGAGCAACGGGGTAGATCCGGACTTGATCTCCGCGAACCAACGAGAGATCGACCCCCAGGAACACTCTCCGAAGGCTCGCCACCTCGTCCCATGCGCACGCGACGACTTGGCCTCCGCGAGCCGATGCTGTCCACCTGGGTCCGAGAAGTCGGGTCATGACGAGCCGAAGCGGCTTCACAGCCGTCAGCTCGACGGACGCCTCATCGAACCGAAGACCAAGCAGCGGCCAGGTCGCCGCGACCTTGCCGGGAAACACGGCGCCGACTCGCATCGCTCGCCTCACCGCGCTCTCGGTCACGGTCCACCCCGTGGACCTCAGCTAGAAGCAGCATAGGGACGCGGGCAGCCTCGCGCGGGCTCAACTTCGACAGGGATGGGCCGGGCGATGCTCGGCCGCCATCTCGCCAACGGAAGCCACCGGCGCGGAGGAGCCCACCTATCGGGGCCGCGGAGAGCTACGAACGGCCAGCGCCGCAGCGACTGTCGCGGCAGTTGCGACCGCCGCGCCGACAACGAGAAGAACCCCAACTACAGAGTCGGCGGAGCTGATGGCCCCTGCCCCGAGCCGGGTTGCGCTGAAGCTGATGAGCAACCCGCATGCGGCGCCCAGCGCGGCCCCCAGCATGAGGGGCAGCCCCACGAGCCCGCCTCCCAGCCCTAGGAATCGCGGGAACGACCCCGCATAGATGGCGAAGATGCGATGGCGACCGCGCATGCGCACCATCTCGTTACCGAGCGATGCCACACCCATCGCAGCGGCCAAGAGGCACGCAAGAGCTCCGGCCGCCACGATCCACAACGCCTGTCGCGCTCCGACGGCCGAGCCGACGACCCACGTCTGCCCGGGCTGTTCGAGAGCGGGCACCGGGCTCACAACGGCTCTGGCCGACGACGAGACGGCCACCGGGTCGATCGGCGCGCCGTCGCCCGAGATGAGCAGTACCTGACCGGGACCAACTGGCCCGGTTCGAACCACCGTCGCGTCCGTGGGGCCCCAAAGGCGCAGCGCCGGGGGAGCGTCGCCGCCGAGGCTGCCCAGCGGGGCGCTGGCCCCCTCACCGGGCACGCACGATCCGAACAACTCTTCCTGCGTGGCGCAGGTGGCGACGATCTCAGCGGCCGCGGTGGGTGTCGGACCACCGACAAGCTGAAGCAGGTGTATGTCGGAGGGCAGCGACGACTCCAAGAGCGGCAGCCACGGCGCCTTCTCAGAGGTGTTCATGACAAAAGATCTCTCCGCATTGAGGACTTGCGCCTTCTTTGCCTGCACGAACACCTCAGCCGGGCGAGTCGCGAGAACGGTCGCGAAGGTTGCGACGAGGCCAACTATGCCCATGAACACCGTCGCGCGGACGGCTGGGCGCGACATGACTGCCATCTCCTGCCCGACTAACAGAAGTGTTGGGCGACTCGTTCGCCGACCAACTCTGATAGCGCCGCGTCCGAATGCGACAAGGATGCTCGCTGTCGCCGGCCCTAGAAACAGCATGCAACACACGGCGCCGAGGAACATGACGAGAGCCGCGAGATCGGGGTCGGTCGGGAAGAAGAGCCCGTAGAGCCAGTTCGTAGCTGTTAGGGATGCGACCAGTCCGAGCACCGGTTTCCCCGATACCGATTCTGCGTCTCTGGTTGGCCGCGGGCCACGGAACAGCGACCGTCGTGGTCGATTCGTGGCCCAGAGCACCTCCCACAGCAGCACACAAGCTAGAGTCGCCGCCGCCACAGTCGTGACAACCTGCCGAGAGTCGGTCGACGGCAGGAAGGTGTACCCGGCGAGCGGGAGCGTCCACTCGAAGCGCTGCAAGAGCCCTACGACGAGCAGTCCAGCAACACCCCCAAGGATGATCGGCTTCGCCGTTGCACGGAGAAGTGCGACACGAAGTTGAGCACGTGAAGCACCCACCGCAGTGGCGACTGCCACAGCGCGGTCCCTTCGCTCTCCCCCAAGCCGGGAAGCCACAACCATCAGTACCAGCAGCGGCGCAAGCGCGAAGACAACCGTGAGCAAGAAGGCACCAGACCTGCTCGACTGGTAGAGCGCTGACCCGATGAAGCCCTGGTCTCCGCGGCCTTTGTCGACAGGCACTCCGAACCCCGCCACGCCAGTCCAGTACGGCGGCGGATCAAGGAGGGCAGAATCGACGCCCGCATAGACAATCATCTCTCCAGGGTCCGCCAGAACGATCGGATCGATCGAGCCGACAACCTTCCCGTATCGCGCGAGATAGACGTCGGCCCCGCTGAGTTCCGCCACGGCCGGCGAGACGAACAACTCACCGGCCTCGGGCCACCGGCTGGAACCCGGCGGGGCGCTGACACTTCCCGTCGGCAAGAACCACTCGAAGGTGACCTCGTGCCCGTCGATCTGCTCACTACGCATTGTCCAATGGGCTACAAGCGGCTCGCCAGAAGGCCGTGCCACGTCAGTTTCGACCACCTCGACTGGAGCACGGGCCGCATCCCGCTCCAGCCTCGCGTCATACTCGTGATCGACTCCCGCAAGGATGTTCAGGACGAGCACGCCAATGAAGGCTGTGACACCCAGAAACCACGTCCAGAGGCGCTCGCTCTCGTCGCCCACCTTGTAGACGTTCAGCGTGGTCACCCACACACCCCGTCGCGGCATCGCAGCGAGCCGTCCTCTAGGAGTAGTTGGCGGTCGGCGCGCTCGACTGTTGTCTGGTCATGCGAGACGACAACGAGGCCGACGCCGTGTGCGTGGCATTGATCGAAGAGGATGTCGCCCACCACCTCCTTCGTCTCGCCGTCAAGGGAAGCGGTGGGTTCGTCGGCGATGACCAACGGCGGTCGGTTGATGAGGGCCCGCGCGATGCCCACACGCTGCGCCTCACCGCCCGAAAGCGTTGCGGCGGAGCTCTCGAACTCCGCCATCTCGAGCGAGTCGAGCAATGCACCCGCGCGCCTTTGCGCCTCCTGCCACGGGACGCCATTCAGCATCGCAGGAAAAGCGACATTCTCCAATGCTGTCATCGTGGGAATGAGCTCGCTGTCCTGGAATACTAGTCCGACGTTGTTCCGCCGGAAGCCTGCGAGGCCTGCCCGCCCGATACCCAGGATGTCCTGACCTAGAATGTGGACCGACCCCGTGTCTGGTCTAAGGAGCGCCGAGACGATGGCGACCAGCGTGCTCTTACCTGACCCGGAGCGGCCAGATATCGCGATCGATGCACCCTCGTCGAGACTGAATGAGACCCCCTTGAGCACCATCCTTCGCCGGTATCCGAACGTGACATCGCGTACATCAAGAAGTGGCACTCTCTCGCCTCACACGCTGCAGGAGGATGGCCGTGGCGCCTGTCCAGATCTGGACAGGCGCCACACCAGTCCCTCAGTAGGCCCAACCGGAGCAGGTCTGCGAGTCGAACGGATTACTGTTGACGACGCAGACCTTGACGCGCGCAAGCTTGCCACTGCGCTCGTCGTACGCGTAGGTCCCGTTTCCCCCGGTAGCCGAGATCGTGAGCACAGGACCGGTGACGCTGATCCTGTTGTAGCTCGCGTCAGCCCGGTGATTGTCGGCCGCCGTGTCGCCGGCATAGGCCCCTGTTCCCTTACCGTAGCTGGTGTCGTAATCGGCACCGACACCTCCGTAGATCTCAGCCCATAGAGCAGAAGCAGACAGCGGAACCGTGCTCAACATACCTGCGACGAGCAGGGCGATCAAGAGACGCGCGGGCAGCTTGCGCGTAGTTGCAGTGGTCGACATTTTGCCCTCCGGACAGCTGGTTGAGACGCGCGGCCTACCCGCGCTACTCGCAACGATGCACGGGTTCGGCAGGCATGTGGACGGGACTCGTTTTGTGTCCCACAGCGAGGGCTTCTGTAGACCGGCGTGGTTGCACCTGACCGGCAGGCTGCCCCGCATCGGAGCGATTGTGTGGCACATAAGCAGCCGAGTAGCGCGGGATGGTAATGTGCAGTGTTCGCGCTGCCGGGGAAGCATCGCATTCGTGCGCGCCCGGCCTACCGGGGGGAGAGCCGCGATGACCGAGGAACTGAGTACTTCTACTGCCGAGTCTGCGAGTGTCTCGGCCCGAGGCAGGCCAAACCTCGACAACACGGCGTTGCCCGGCTGGCACTCTCCTGTGATTCGCGTGCGAGTTCCGAACTCCCTCGCGATCGAGCTTGAGCAGGTGAGGTCTGGCACACGCGACCCCTGGGGGCCTCCAGCGACCCTGAGCGAGGTCGTTCGCCAAGCTCTCGCTGCGCACGTGCGCCAGTCGGCGCCGGTGCGGCAGAGCGGGGTGTCACCGAGGCCCGAGAGTGACCCCGGCTCTTCGGCTGAGCGTGAACCCCGAGCCTGACCCAGGCTGTAGAGGCTGCTGCGCTACGCGGCGGTGTGCAGGGCTAGTGACCGTTGGCCAGGCCCACCCGCCGACCGACCTACGCCCGCACGACGTTCTGGCAGCGCCGGAAGAGGTTCGTCGGGTCGTACTCCTCCTTGACGGCGAGCAGCCGGTCCCACGTCGCGCCCGGGTAGGCCGCGCGGACGCGGTCGGGGCCCTCGTCTCCGACGAAGTTCACGTACGCGCCGGTGTCGCCGCGCGTGATGGTGCGCAGCAGGTCCTCGGCCCACTCGATGCGGCGCGGGCGGGCGGCGGGGTCCTCGATGAACGCGGCCGTGACGGCCATGATGTTGCGGTCGCGGAAGGCGTAGGCCGTGGAGTCCGCGTCCGCGCGTCCGATGGCGCCCCCGAGCACGCGCAGCTGCACCACTCGCATCGGTGCGTCCGCGGCCTCGAGGCGGGCAACGATCTCGGCAGCGAGGTCGAGGTCCACGTGGGTCGTGTACCCGGTGCGGGAGATCGCGACCGGGTGGTAGTCCGGGTCGTGAGGAGGGAAGAGCTCGGGGTAGCGCACCGGCCGGACCATGTCCGCGAGGGGCTCCGCGAGCGCACGGAACGGCGCCAGGGCGGCGGTCGCGGCGTCGGCGGGGCCCGCGAAGCACATGAGGGCCATGACCACGAGGCGGCCGTGCGCCTCGGCGGGGATGAACGGCATGGGCGGGGCGGGCATCACGTTGACGATCGCGCTCAGCTCGTCCGGCGCCGCCTCCGCCGCGGCGAGGAACCCGGCGAGGACCTCGGCCGTCGCCGGCAGCATGAGCATGCCGCCCGTGACTTCGCCGACCGGGTGCAGCCGGTACTGGAACCGGGTGACGACGCCGAAGTTGCCGCCGCCGCCGCGGATCGCCCAGAACAGCTCCGGGTGGTGCTCCGCGTCGACACGCAGCACACGCCCGTCGGCCGTCACGACGTCCGCGGCCAGCACGCTGTCGACCGTCAGCCCGTGCTTGCGCGACAGGTACCCCAGCCCACCGCCGAGCGTGATCCCCGCGATGCCGACCGACCCCGTGTCGCCGAAGCCGACGGCGAGCCCGTGCTCGTCGGTCGCGGTCGTGAGCTCGCCCGCTGTGAGCCCGGCGCCCGCCCACACGGTGCGCGCCTCCGCGTCGATCTCGAGCGTGCGCAGGTCACGCACGTCCACGACCACGCCACCGTCGACGCTCCCGTGACCGGCGCCGCTGTGGCCTCCGCTGCGCACGGCTAGCGGCAGGCCGGCGTCCTGCGCGAACCGCACGGCCTGGACCACGTCGTCGTCGTCCACGGGTCGCACGATCACGGCCGGACGAGGGTCCGTCCCGCCGAGCTGGATGCCGCGCAGCGCGTCGTAGTCGGCATCGGTGGGTTCGACGACACGGCCGCGGACGCGTGCGCGCAGGTCGAGGACGGCGAGGCTCGGGACGGTGGGCGTGGACATGACGCGGCTCCTGGAGGACGAGGGACGGCTGCGGCCCGGTGCGTCCGAGCCTCAGGCTTACTGACGGTCGGCGGCAAGGAAATTGATCGGGGTGCGTGGACGACTGCCGGCAGGAGCGCGCGGGCAGCCGTCGGCGGGTGGGCTCCGCGTACCGCGGCTAGGGTTTCAGCGGGCCGAGGGTGACCGACCGCCCGCACCGGAGCCGACCGAAGGGCAGCATGCGACGCACGACGTCCCGGGCCGGAAGGACGGTGCTCCTCACCGTCGCGATGGGCAGCCTCGCGCTGCTCGCGTGCACCGCGGCGTCCCCCCACGGCGACCAGGCGGCGGCCCTCGCCGTCGAGCCCCAGGCGGAGGCGACCACGGCGCCCGCCACGCCACCCCCCGTGCAGCGTCCTGACGTGGTGCTGCCCGACGCCCCGGCGACCGTCCTCGCCGGCGCCGACGCATCCGCGCGCGCGGTGGAGATGAGCACGACGCTCTACGAGTCGGCACCCGTCGCCGTGCTCGCACCCGCGGACGACGCGACCGCCCAGCTGCTCGGAGCCCGCACCGCCGTCGCCCTCGGCGTGCCGCTCCTGCTCACCCCGGCACCAACCCCGGCAGCGACGCCCGCGCCGCCGGTGGATACAGCCCCCACGCCCGAGCCGGCCGAAACCGCCGCGCCCACCGAGCACGACCCCGCCGAGGTCCGTGCGTCCGCCACGGCCGCCGAGCTCGACCGTCTGGGCGCCCAGGCCGTGCTCGCCGTCGCCGGCTCCGAGGACTGGGCCACGGCATGGGCCGACGACGCCGACGACGACACCCGGGTCGTCGCACCCCTCCCCCGGAGCGAGAGCGCCGTCGAGCGGCTCATCGGGGTCCCGCTCCCCACGTCACCCGACGCCAGCGCAGGTCAGGAGGTCGCCGCGGTCGCCACCCTCGAACGGCCCGACGTGTCCGACGCGTCGGACGAGGGAGCTGCCTCCGACCCGACGCCGAGGGCCACCGACCTACCGTCCACCCGCCCGGCCGACCCGCTCGACGACGCCCTCGTCCTGACCACGGGCGACCCGCTCGACCTCGCAGCGCTCGCGACGGCCCGCGCGGCCGGCGCCGACGTCGTGACCGCCCCCGGCGGCGACCCGCGCTCCACGAGCGCGACCGTGCAGGCGTTCGCCGACGCGAAGCCGCACGCCGTGATCGGCCTCGGCAGCGCCGTCGGCTCCGCGGAGCGCCTCGCGACCCGGGCGGCGACCGCGGCCACCGGCGTCGAGCTGCCGGGCGGGGGGCAGGTGCTCTTCCCCGGGCGTCGCCTCGTCGCGCTCTACGGGACGCCGCACTTCGCGGGCCTCGGCCTCCTCGGCGAGCAGGACCTGCCAGCGACGATCGCGCGCGCGCAGGGGCAGGCGGCCGCCTACCAGCCCCTCACGAGCGACACAGTGGTCCCGACGCTCGAGCTCATCGTGACCGTCGCGTCGGCCGAGGCCGGCCCGGACGGCAACTACTCGAACGAGCTCCCGGTCGAGAGCTTCATCCCGTGGGTCGAGGCCGCCCGCGACGCCGGCCAGTACGTGGTCATCGACCTCCAGCCGGGCCGCACCGACTTCGTGACCCAGGCCAAGGCGTACGAGGCGCTGCTGCTCTACCCGAACGTCGGGCTCGCCCTCGACCCCGAGTGGCGCCTCGCACCCGACCAGGTCCACCTGCGGCAGATCGGCTCCGTGCACGCCGACGAGATCAATGCGGTCTCCGCGTACCTCGCCGAGCTCACGCGCACGCACGCGCTGCCGCAGAAGCTCCTCGTGCTTCACCAGTTCACGAACCGGATGATCACCGCACGCGAGACCGTCGACACGTCGCACGACGAGCTGCACGTGCTCATCCACGCCGACGGGCAGGGCAGCCAGGGCGCCAAGGCCGGCACGTGGGCGAGCCTCCACCAGGGTGCGCCCGCCGGGGTCGCGTGGGGGTGGAAGAACTTCGTCGACGAGGACGTGCCGATGCTGACGCCCGAGCAGACCTACCAGGTCCAGCCGCTGCCCGAGCTCGTCACGTACCAGTAGCTCCGGACGCGCCACGGGACGAACCAGAACCGTGGCACCGGCCGGGCACCCGGCGCTCCGGGCCCGCCGCGGCGGGCCCGGACGACGTCAGACCTGCGTGGACGCCTGCGTGGGGAGGATGCCGAAGCATGCGCGCTGGCTCGCGATCGCGGCCCAGCGGGCCAGGAGCTGCGGCGGGACGGGGAGGTCGACCGCTGCGCTGCTGCTGTCGTCGAGGGAGTATGCCGATCCGGCAAGGCCGAAGTCACCCATGGCGCTCTGCTTTCGTTCGGTAGCCCGGCTGACCTCGAGGGTCCCGTGGCTTTGCGTCCCTGCCTCGCGACAGGTTTGCCATTTTCGCTGACGGTTCACTGTAACCTCCGCGCAACCTCGACAGGCCCGAGAGGCCTGATGCCACCCGTTCGGAGTAGTTCTTTTCACCCGCGTGTCGGGCCGTACCCCTCATGTCCGGGGCCGCCCGGCCGATCGAGAGGACGGACACACCCGACCTGGAGGGACGCCCGCGTGGAGGCTGTCGCCAGCATCAACCAGCGGATCCTCGAGATCCGCAGCCACATCGCGACCGTGGCACCGCCCGTCGTCGTCACTTCACGTGCGGCGGCCCTCGGCACCGGTGCGACCCAGGGCGCGAGCTTCGCGTCCGCCCTCGCCGACGCCATGGGGACCACCTCGGCGTCGATGCTCGCACCGACGGAGGTCGGCTCGGGCAAGAGCCTCGTCAACGCGAAGGGCGTGCCCAACGAGCTCCTCGTGCACGGCAACGGCAAGGTCCCGGCAGACGCGCTGAGCGAGATCGGCGACACGGGTCACCGGCTGTGGACCCCCGCGGCGCGCTCGCTCGAGGCGCTGCGGGACGACGCGGCACGTGACGGCGTCACGATCGGCATCACCGACTCCTACCGCACCTACGAGTCCCAGGTGGACCTCGCCCAGCGCAAGGGCCTGTACTCGCAGGGCGGCCTGGCCGCCGCACCGGGCACGAGCATGCACGGCTGGGGCATGGCGACGGACCTGAAGCTGGATGCCACGGCGCAGGCATGGATGCGGGAGAACGCCGGCAGGTACGGGTTCGTCGAGGACACCCCGCGCGAGCCCTGGCACTGGGGCTACCACCCCACGCACTGACGGCGGCGCGGACCTCACAGGACGCCTGCCGGTGGGGCGTCGCTGCGGGCGACAGGGTCGCGCTCGACCGCGGGCGCCGACCGGCGGAGGGCCGGGTGGAGTCTCCCCGCGGACCACAGGGGGATCGCGAGCACGAGCAAGAGGCCCGCGGAGACGAGGTACACCGGGCGCACCGTGCCACCCCCGCCGAGCCACGGCACGATGAGGCCCGCATAGCCCGACGACAGCAGGCCGCCGACGTTCAAGGCCGCCGCGACCAGTCCCTGTGCGGTGCCACCCGCCTCCGGCGGCACGATGGTGCTGGTGATGACCGGGAGGCTGATGGTCGCGCCCATGAGACCGGCACCCGTGACGACGAGGCCGGCGCCGTACAGGGGCAGGCTTCCGTGTGCCGTCGGCGTCGCCGCGACGACGACCACGAGGCCCACGCCGCAGACGAGGGTCGAGCACGCCAGCACGCGGGCACCGAGCCACGAGTAGAGGCGTCCGAAGGCCGGCGCCACGACGAGACCGGTCAGGGTCAGCAGCGAGCCGACGACGCCGACCGTACCCGGGTCTCCGATGGCTGCCTGCTGGAAGACGACCGACATCAGGGTGCTCACGGGGTACACGCACATGACGATGACCACGAAGACCGCCATCGGGACATACGCGGCTCGCGGGATCTGCGCGCGCCGGCCGGAGGCGACGGCGGGCGGCGCCGCGGGCTCGCGCAGCCAGATCGCCAGGACGAGCAGGGCCGGGAGCCCGACGAGGTGGCCCCACATGGGCGCGGACCAGGAGTGGGCGGCAAGGCGTCCGCCGAGGACGAGGCTGGCGACCGCTCCCACGCTGAACACGGTGTTGGCGAGCGCGAACAGCCGGGCGCGCCGCACGGCGGTGCCTGCGGTGAGGACGACGAGGTTGTTCGCGGCGGTCAGCAGCACGCCGGTCGCCGCGCCCCACAGCACGCGGGACCCGACGAGCCACCAGAAGTCGTCGATCACGATGGGCAGCACGCCCGCGACGACGTACAGGGCGGTCGCGCTCAGCACCAGCGGCCGGTAGCGCAGCCTCCTGCCGGCGATCATCCCCGTCAGCACCGTGACGGGGATCATGGCCACGCTCGGGGCGGTGGCCACCCAGGTCGCGCTGGTCGCCGGGACGTCGAACGCGGTGGCCACGTCGGCGATGGCGGGCAGGACGAGGCCCACGGTCGGGGTGAGGAGGAACAGGGTCAGGACCGCGGCGAGGTGCCCCCGCGTCGCGACGTCTTCGTGGTCGATGGTGAGTCCGATCTCCGCGTCGTGGGCTGGTGGGCAGGCGCCGACGCCGGCGCTGAGACGCCGGGGCAGCGGCCGGCTCGCGCCGGCGCTGCCCCGGCTGAGCTCAGCGGGTGCTGCGCACCAGCGAGATGGTGATGGCCGAGAGCACGGCGATCCCGGCCGAGATGATGAACCCGGCCCGGTACCCGCCGAGGGAGATGACGGCCACCGACATCACGACGGGCCCGAGGATCTGGCCGCCGGTGTTCGCCATGTTGAGGATGCCGAGGTCCTTCGCCGCGGTCGTCGGGTCAGGCAGGACCTTGTAGTTCAGGGCCTGGTCGACGGAGTTGAAGACTCCGAAGGCGAGGCCGAGGCCGAGGACCGCGAAGACGATCATCGCCGCGCTGTCCTGCCACAGGAACGGGACCATGAGCGCGACGGCCAGCAGCAGCGCGGCGCCCACCACAGGTGCCTTGCGGCGTCCGAGACGGTCGGACAGCGGGCCTGCGGCCGTGCCTGCCACGAGCGAGCCCACGGTCTGGATGGTCGCGATGGTCGCGATCATGACCCCGGCCGCCGCCGGCGCGAGACCGAAGTGGTCGGTGAGGATGTAGAGCTGGTACCCGGTGATCGAGTACATGGCCAGGACGAACAGCAGCTTGCCGACGAGCGCGAGGTAGAAGTCGCGGGCACCCCGGCGCGGGAACGAGAAGTTCCGCAGGAGGGTCTCGCGGTCGAGCGGCGCCCTCGGCTCGTCCGCGGTGGAGCGGTCCGGAGCGATCAGCGCGACGACCGGTCCCGCGAACAGGATCGCGGTGCCGAAGACCATGAGACCCGTCGACGGGTCCGTGACGAAGCGTGAGGCCAGGATCCCCGCCGCACCCGCACCGAGCGTGCTGCCGATGCCGTAGACGGCGGAGAACGTGCCCCGCAGCTGCTCGGGTACCCGGTCGGGAATGATCGCGATCAGCGGCGCGACGATCGCGTTCAGGAAGAACTGGAAGACGCACCACACCACGACCAGACCTGTGACCGAGGTGACGACGGACAGGGCGTAGAGGGACGCCGCCGTGGCCACCGAGCCGAGGACCATCCAGGGCGTCCGCTTGCCGAACCGGGACCGCGTCCGGTCGGACAGCGCGCCGAAGACGATGTTGGCGATCAGCGCGACGACCGACCCGGCCATCGCGAGCGTGGCGATCGCCTGGACCTTCTGGTCGGGTGCGACCATCTCCAGCCGCGCGGGCAGCAGGACGGCGATCCCGGCGACGAACGGGGCGAGCCAGAGCAGGTTGCCGAGGATGATCGCCACGGCGAGCCGGATCGAGAACCTGGGTCGGCCGGGTGCTTCCTGCACGGTCGGTTCGGACCCTCTCGAGGGGGAGGGGGAGGGAGATACAGACATCATTGTCCTTTCGGGTGGGCGGGAACGGTGGGACGGGGGCGTCAGGCCAGCGCGAGGCTCGTGGTGGCCGACCTCGGGTCGCCAGCGTGGGCGGCGGCCTCGACCACGATCGCCCCGCGGGGCAGCACGAGGTCGTCCGCGTCGGCGTCCCAGGTCGCCAGCGGGCGGAGCGAGACGGGCACGCTGACCTCGGCGTGCTGCCCGGGCTCGAGGCCGATCGAGGCGAAGCCCAGCAGCACGCGGTCCCCGACCTCCGGCCGGTGCCCGTAGACCTGGACGACGTGCCTGCCACTGCGGGAGCCCGTGTTGGTCACCGTGACGGTGACCCGCGCGCCGTCGGCGCTCGTCTGCTCGGCGGCCGCGCCGGCGAGGGCGAAGGTCGTGTAGGACAGGCCGAAGCCGAAGGGGAAGGCCGCCGGGACGCCGAGGCGGTCCAGGAGCCGCTGGCCGTGCCAGCGGTCGTACGTGATGGCGGCGGCGTCCCTGTCGAAGTACGGCAGGTGCTCCTCGCTGGTGGGGATCGCGAAGGGCAGCCGGCCCGACGGCTCGGCCGCGCCGAGCAGGACGTCGGCGAGGGCGTTCCCACCCTCCATCCCTGCGTACCAGGCCATGACGACCCCGGGCACGTGCTCGCGCCAGGACTCGGTGAGCACGGCGCCCGCGGCAACGATGGTGACCACGGTGCGGGGGTTGGCGCCGGCCACCTGCCGGATGATCTCCTCGTCCACCTCACGCAACGTGAGACGTACGCGGTCGCCTCCCGCATCGATGGCCTCGCTGCCGGCCATGGACGCCCGCTGCTGCTCCTCCGCCCCCTCCGGCACCGGCGGGAACAGGGCCGTGAGCTCGTCGGTGAAGGCCGACGGGTCGGCGCGCTCGCCCTCGTCGTCGGCGGTGTAGCCCGCGACGACGATCGCGGCGTCGCACGTCGCCGCGATGCGCGCGGCCTCGGCCGCGTCGTCCTCGAGCACGGCCACCACCTCGGTGTCCGGCAGGGCGGCGCGCAGTCCGGCGAGCGCCGTCACGACGTACGGCGCGCGGACGTTCGAGGAGCCGCGGTCCCCTGTGTTCGGCACGTCCGAGAGCCGCCCGACGACGGCGAGCCGCCGCAGCGAGGCCCGGTCCAGCGGGAGGACGGGCGCCCCGTCGACCGTCTCGTTGCGGAGCAGCACCATCCCGCGGGCCGCGACCTCGCGGGCGAGCGCCCGGTGCGGTGCACTCGCGACGACGTCGGCGGGCGGCACGGGCTCGCGGTGCTCGGCGGCGAAGCGCAGCTGCGTCGCGATAATCCGCAGCCCCGCGAGCTCGACGGCCTCCCACGACACCGCGCCGGAGGCGAGGTCGGACTCGAGGCGCTCGGCCCGGATCTGCCGGAAGGGCTCCTCGACGTCGAGCCCAGCGTCCAGGCTTGCCGCCGCGTCGCGGATCCCGAAGACGAAGTCCGAGACGGTCACGCCCTCGAATCCCCAGCGGTCCCGGAGGATCTCCGTGAGCAGTGCCCGGTTCTGGCCGGCCCACTCGCCGTTGACGGCGTTGTACGCCGACATCACACCGGCCACGCCCTCGTCGACCACCCGTCGGAAGTGCGGCAGGTAGACCTCGTGCAGCGTGGCGTCGTCCGCGGTGACGTCCACCTTGAGGCGGGCGTTCTCCATCGAGTTCAGCGCGTAGTGCTTGACGCACGCCATCACGTGGTGCTGCACGCCCCGGGTCAGGGCGGCGCCCATCTCTCCGAGCAGGACGGGGTCCTCGCCGTATGTCTCCTGCGCCCGGCCCCAGGCGGGGTGTCGCAAGAGGTTGATGCACACCCCGGCGAAGAAGTTGCCACCCTGCGCGGCGACCTCCGCGCCGATGGCCTGGCCGACGCGCTCCTCCAGGTCGAGGTCCCACGAGGCGCCGCGTGCCATCGAGACGGGGAAGGCAGTCGAGCGGCCCATGACCACACCGCGGGGGCCGTCGCTGAACCGGAGGCCGGGGATGCCGAGGCGGTCGATCGCGCCGTGCACGAGCGGGCGGACGTTGTAGCCCTCGGTCATCATGACCGCCTGGCCCTCCCAGAACGGCTCGTCGCCGTCGAGCAGCCACAGCCGCTCGGTCGGGGTGAGCTCCTGGTACAGCGTGGCGGCCTCGTCCGCGGGCGGGGCGCCGTGGCGGATCGCTTCGACGGCGTCCTGGAACGGGGTGGACATCGGTGTCTCCTCGGAGTCGTTACTGCATACCTACGCGGTACGCGGTAACGATAGCGCCAGCGGACCCGATCGGGAAGGGGCCCTTGGTCCGCCCGGATGCGACCGCGGATGCCCTAGGAGAGGCCGGGGACCCCCGCCGCGATCTGCGCCCAGGCGCTCGACAGGTCGACCTGCGGGTCGCGGAGCCACTGCAGCTGCAGCCCGTCCATCAACGCCAGGAGGTGGCGCGCGAGGGCGGGGCCGTCGACCCCGGGCTGAGCCAGTCGGGCGAAGCCGTCGAGGGTGACGCGTTGCCGGGAGGTGAAGTAGTCGTGCGCGGGGTGGTCGGGGCTGAGCGACTCGGCGTCCAGGACGCTGTAGAGGCGGACGATCTCCGGCTGCGCGGCGTTGCGCTCCATGACCGCCGCACAGATCTCCGCGAGCCCGATGCCCCGCTCACTGGCGATCGACGTCAGGTCCTCCGGCGACCAGCCCGACGTCGGGTACGGCAGGCCGAGGATCTGGGCCAGCGCGCGCACGTCCTCGAGATCGCGATGGTCAAGCACCGCGACGAGCATTCCGTCCTTCGAGCCCACGTGGTGGAGCACACCGTTGACCGTCAGGCCGCAGGAGTCCGCGACGTCCTGGATCGACAGCCCCCAGAAGCCACGCTGCGCGATCACCGACGTCGCCACGTCGATGATCTGCCTGCGACGCTCGTCGGCGGGCAAGCGGGTACGACGGCGGATCGGGAAGTCTGAGGTCACCCGGCCATCATCCCGCGGACGGACCGCGGGGAACGCACCACCCGGATCGCCCACAGGGTGCTTGCAGTGCGCCTCCGGCGCCGGTCGGTCAGATGACCAGCACCGACGCGTGGCCCGAGCCGTAGCCCGAGACCGTGAGCTCCATGTCGAGGCGCGCGACGTACGCCGTCACCCACTTGTTGACGTCGGGCGGCAGCACCTCGTTGGGCGCATACGCCTCGTACAGCCGCACGTGCGGGCAGCCGTCGTGGTTGAAGAGCGACGCGGCGATGTTGAGGATCTCCCGCGCGTTGTCGTAGAGGACCGGTGTCAGCAGGCCCGCCTCGATCGCCGAGTTGGCGGTGGCGGCCGGCATGAGCGCGATCGACGCACCGAGGTACGCGGTCAGCGGCATGTCGACGACGATGAGCGAGCGCAGCTTGAGCATGTCGTCGACGTACACGCCGACGACGGCGCCCGGACGCTCGTGGGGGTTGACGATCGCGGTGCCGACGTTGCCGTCGACGTCGCGCCCCAGCAGGCCCTCGAGCAGCTCACGCACCTCGAGCGCCGCCGGCAGCGGCGTCGGGCGGGTCACCTGGCCGCTCATGCGAGGAAGGGGTCGATGGTGTCGCGGAACACCTCGGCGCTGAACGGCTTCGCGATGAGGAACAGCGCGCCCGCGGCGTCGGCCTGCTCACGCATCTCCGTCGAGCCCTCCGACGTGACGAACCCGAACGGGATGTCCATGCCCTGCGCGCGCATGGTGCGCAGCAGCTCGATCCCCGTCATCTCAGGCATGTTCCAGTCCGAGAGCACCAGGTCCGGGTCCATGTTGATGGCGAGCTCGAGCGCCGCGGCGCCGTCGGGCGCCTCGGTGATCTCCCACCAGTCGTACCCCGCCTGGCGGAGCGTGCGGATGACGATCTGACGCATCACCCGGCTGTCGTCGGCAACCAGGACTCTCATCGGTTCCACCTCGTTCGTGCGTCGTTGCTGTTCGGTGCAGTGCGCCGCCGGTCGTTCACAGGAGCCTCCAGAGGCCGATGACGACCATCCGGCCCCGCCAGTCGAGCGGCAGCTCGTACATCAGGCCCTCGGCGTCGATCTCGGGTCGTTCGTGCGCCACCTGGGGCAGCGTCAGCGCACCGGGGTCGGGGACCAGCGCCTTGACGTTCCCGCCGACGACGTTCGCGACCTCGCCCAGGGCGTCGGCCATGTCGGTCTCGCTGAGGACCTCGTCCTCACCCATCGCGAGCAGTGCACGCGAGAGGTGCTCCACGGTCTCGCGCTCCGCGGTGAGCAGGACCCGGCCCGGCAGGGCGCCGTGGACGTCGACCCATGCGTACATGGGGTCGGTGAGCTCGGCCTGGTCACCCTCCCAGGGTCGCAGGAAGCCGGGCTCCCCGTCGACCATCGCGGTGAAGACCTCCTCGGCGATGACCCAGATGGGGTCCGTCCCCGAGAAGTCGTCCAGCGCGATGTTGATGTCCAGGCTCATGCCGACTCCTCAAGTCCGACCAGCCCGAGGAGCTGGAGCTTGTCCCGGATCGCGTCCGGGGTGAAGGGTTTGATGACGTACTCGTGGGCGCCAGCGGCGAGCGCGCGCACGATCTGGCTGTGCTCGCTCTCCGTGGTGATCATCATCAGGGTGACGCCGCGCCACGTGCGGTTCTCCCGCACGGCGGTGACGAAGTCGAGCCCGTTCATGACCGGCATGTTCCAGTCGATGCAGGCGAGGTCGACCTCGGTGCCCGCCTCGAGGATGTCGAGCGCCTCACGGCCGTCCGCGGCCTCGAGGGTCTCGAAGCCCAACGGTTGCAGTGTCCCTGCGATGATGCGCCGCATCGTGCGCGAGTCATCGATCACCAGTGCTCTCATGCTGCCCTCCGGGCCGCGAGCCGGTAGACGGAGCCGCGACCGACCGCGACCCTCTCCCAGCCCTCGTCGATGCCGATGGTTGTCTCTGCCGCGCCCAGGAGCAGGTAGCCGCCGGGTCGTAGGACCTGCTGGACGCGCCGGAGCACGTCCCGCTTGGTCGCGAGGTCGAAGTAGATCAGGACGTTGCGCAGGAAGACGACGTCGAACGGTCCGCCCGGCGGTGGCGCGTCCAGCAGGTTGTGGCGCTGGAACGAGATCGCGGACCGCAGCGCCGGGGCGATCTCCCAGTCGGCTCCGATCCGGGTGAAGTGCTTGACGAGCATCGGGGCCGGCAGGCCGCGGTTGATCTCGAGTTGGCTGTACCGGCCGGCACGTGCGCGGTCGACCATGAGCTGGTTGATGTCCGTCGCGACGATGCGGAGCTGGACCTGGGGGACGGCGTCGGCCAGGACCATCGCGATCGAGTACGGCTCCTGCCCGCTCGAGCACGCCGCGGACCAGATGCGCAGGGTGGGTGCGCCGAAGCCGCTGCGGTCCTCGAGGAGCTGGGGCACGACGTGCTCGGTCAGGGCGTGGAACGGCTGGGCGTCGCGCAGCCAGGACGTCTCGTTGGTGGTGAGCGCCTCGACGACGGCCTCGAGGGCCGCCGGGCTGGGCGTCGCGCGCAGGCCGCGCACGTACGTGTCGACGTCGGTGGTCCCGGCGGCGCGGGCGATCGGCAGGAGCCGGCTCTCGACCAGGTACTCCTTGCCGGCCTCGAGCTGGATCGCGCTACGGCGCCGCACGAGGTCGGCGACGAAGGCGAAGGAGTCGGCGCTCAGGCTCATCGGGCGTCTCCTGTCGCACTCAGCTCCGCCGAGGTGACGGTGCGGGTGATGGCTGCTGCGACCTCGTCGATGGGGAGGATCGCGTGGGCGAGGCCGGCTCCGGCGACAGCACCGGGCATACCCCAGACGACGCTCGTGGGCTCGTCCTGGACGATCACGGTGCCGCCCGCGGTCGCGACCTCCTCGCAACCGACCTTGCCGTCCGAGCCCATCCCGGTCAGGACGACGGCGAGCAGGTCCCCGCCGTAGACGCCGACGGCGGACTTGATCATGACGTCGACGGCGGGCCGGCAGAAGTTGACGGGCGGACCCTGGCTCAGGTGGGTGCGGGCGCCCGACGCCGAGCGCGTGAGCTCGAGGTGGAAGTCGCCGGGGGCGATGTAGACGGTCCCGGGCTGGAGGTCCTCGCCGCCGGCCGCCTCGACGACCGAGCTCGGGCCCAGGCGGTCGAGCCGCGCGGCGAGCTGACGCGTGAAGACGGGCGGCATGTGCTGCACGACGACGATGGGCACGGGCAGGGGCGCCGCGAGGCTCTTGAGCACGCGGGACAGCGCCTCGGGCCCACCGGTCGAGGAGCCGAGGACGACGGCACGGATGGGCCGGCGCAGGCCCTCGGGGCGCGGCCGCAAGCGCGGCTTGGCACGCTCCGGGGCCGGACGCGCGGGCCCGGGGGCCGAGCGCAGGCCGGGCAGGTCCGAGCCCGTCGGCTTGGGGACGAACGCCTTGATGCGCGGGATGAGCTCGCCGGCGACCTGCGCGAGCGACTGCTGGACGCTGCCGACGTTGGCCGGCTTGGTCACGTAGTCCGTGGCGCCGGCGGCGAGGGCGTCGAGCGTCGCGACGGCGCCGCGCTCCGTCAGCGTCGAGAACATGATGATCGGCATGCGGTGGCCGGCCTTGCGCAGCGCGCGGACCGCCTCGATGCCGTTCATGATGGGCATCTCGATGTCCATCGTCACCAGGTCGGGTGCGAGCTGCTCGACCTTGCTCAACGCGATCTGGCCGTTCGCCGCGACACCGACGACGTCGATCGCGGGGTCGGAGGAGAGGGCGTCGGTCACGAGCCGGCGGACGACGACCGAGTCGTCGACCACCAGGACCCTGATGCGTGCCACGTTTCCTCCTCTTTCGCCGCGCTGTGCGACACGATCCAGATCGGCCACGGCGCCCGTCATGTGAGCCGTCCGTGGGTGCTGCGGGCCCGCTCAGCGGGTGAGTCGTGCCGGGGCGTGGGGCCCCCGTGCCGGAGCGCGGGTGCCCTCACGGGCGTGTCAGTAGGTGAAGGCCTCGACCTTGGTCCGCAGGTCGGCCGCGAGCTACGCGAGCTCGTCGGTGGAGGTGCCCATCTGACCGAGCACCTGCGCGGAGGTCGACGCGGCACCGGCGACGCCGTTGATGTTGACGGTGATCTCCCCGGAGCCGGTGGCGGCCTCGGTGACCCCACGCGACATCTCGTTGGTCGTGGCCGTCTGCTCCTCGACCGCCGACGCGATCGTCAGCTGGTAGTCGTTGATGCTCGCGATGATCGCCGAGATCTCACCGATCGCCGCCACCGCAGACGCCGTCTGCGCCTGATTCGTCGCGATCCGACCAGCGATGTCCTCAGCCGCCCGCGCAGACTCCTGCGCCAGCTCCTTCACCTCACCAGCCACCACCGCAAAACCCTTACCCGCCTCACCAGCACGAGCAGCCTCGATCGTCGCATTCAACGCCAGAAGATTCGTCTGCTCCGCGATCGACGTGATCACCTTCACCACGTTCCCGATCTCCGTCGCAGCAGTCGACTCCGAGGACGCCACAGCCTGAGCCGCCACCCGAGCCGCCTCATTCGCATTCTGAGCAATCTCCCTGATCGACGCCCCCATCTGCTCAGCACCCGCAGCCACCGCCTGCACATTGCGCGACACCTGCTCCGACGCAGCAGCAACCACACCCGCCTGCACACTCGTCTCCTGCGACCCCGCAGCCACCTGCGTGTTCGCCGCCGACAGCTCCTCCGCCGCAGCCGCCACGGTCTGCGCGGTCTGGCCGACGGTCGTCATGGTGCTGCGCAGCGCGCCGAGCGCGGTCGCGAGCGAGGCGGCCATCCGGCCGAGCTCGTCGCCGGACGTCACGTGCGGCTCCTGCGTGAGGTCGCCGCGGGCGAGGGCCTCGACGGAGACGCTCACGGCCCCGACGGTGCGGACGATGCCGCGCACGACTGCGAAGGCGATGAGCACCGGGGCCGCGAGGCCCGCGAGCAGGGAGGTGATGAGGAGGACCTCGGAGCGGCTCGCGAGGGCCTCGCCGTCGGCGTGCTCCTGCGCGCCCTGGGCCTCCTGCGCCTCGGCCTCCGCGCTCATGGCCTCGTTGGCGGCGTCTGCCGCGGGGTACACGAGCTCGCCGTACAGGTCGGCGACGGCCTCGGTCTCGCCCGCGTCGACCGCGGGGGCGAACTCGTCGCGGAACGCGGCGTGGAAGGCGGCCGCCTGCTCGGCCAGCGTGTCGACGACCGCCGGGTCGTCCGCGAGGGGCCGGTACGCCTCGACGAGCTCGGTGAAGGCCGCCTCGCGCTCGACGAGCTCGGCACGCAGGTCGGCGCGCTCGTCGGCGTGGGCGAAGGCGTAGGCGTTCACCCGGACCCGGCTGCCCTGGAACGTCCGCTGCATGTCGACGAGGGGCTCGACGGTCTCGTCGTACATGCGCTCCTGGCCGGCATCCAGGCCGCGCAGCGCGGTGACTCCCAGCACGCCCATCCCGGTCGCGACCACGGCGAGCGCCCCGAGCGCGGTGCCGATCTTCACGGCGACCGGTCGGTCGGTGAACCATCGGGCCCGCCCTGCGGGGCGGACGGCGGGGGGGGTGCGTGGCGGACATGGTCGACTCCGGGGTAGATCGGGGGGGAGACCCTCCTTCGTCCCGGACCGTTTGTCATTGAAGGTTCTACGATGGGTCACCCGGGTGAATCCTGGGCCCACCCGGACACGACGACGGGGCCGACGGACGATCCCGTCGGCCCCGTCGGGGCATGGCGTTGTCGGGCATGGCGCCGTCGCGAGGCGCCCCCTCAGCTCGACCCAGGAGCTGCTCGTCCCCTTCTCAGAAGCTGAACGCCGAGACGCGCGCCCGCAGGTCGGCCGCCATGCGTGCGAGCTCCTGCGTCGAGGCGCCCATCTGCGTGAGCACCTCGGTGGAGTTGGACGCGGAGGAGGCGACGCCCGTGATGTTCGCCGCGATCTCGCCGGAGCCGGTGGCGGCCTCGGTGACCCCACGCGACATCTCGTTGGTCGTGGCCGTCTGCTCCTCGACCGCAGACGCGATCGTCAGCTGGTAGTCGTTGATGCTCGCGATGATCGCCGAGATCTCACCGATCGCCGCCACCGCAGACGCCGTCTGAGCCTGATTCGTCGCGATCCGACCAGCGATGTCCTCAGCAGCCCGCGCAGACTCCTGCGCCAGCTCCTTCACCTCACCAGCCACCACCGCAAAACCCTTACCCGCCTCACCAGCACGAGCAGCCTCGATCGTCGCATTCAACGCCAGAAGATTCGTCTGCTCCGCGATCGACGTGATCACCTTCACCACGTTCCCGATCTCCTTGGCGCTCGCGCCGAGCTCGCTCACGGTGCCCGCGGTCGACTCGGAGAAGTGCACGGCCTGCGCCGCGACCTTCGCCGCCTCGTTCGCATTCCCGGCGATCTCCCGGATCGACGCACCCATCTCCTCGGCGCCCGCGGCTACCGCCTGGACGTTGCGGCTCACCTGCTCGGCAGCGGCGGCGACGACACCCGCCTGAGCGCTGGTCTCCTCGGACCCGACCGCGACCTGCGCGTTCGCGGCCGACAGCTCCTCCGCCGCAGCCGCGACGGTCTGCGCCGTCTCGACGACACCCGCGAGGATCTGGCGCAGCGACGCCTGAGCGGCGCTCGCCGACGCGGCCATGCGACCGATCTCGTCCTGGTCGGCGACGTCGGCCGGCACCGTGAGGTCACCCGTGGCCATCGCGTCCAGGCTCGTGCCGACCGACTGGAGGCCGCGGCTGATGCGGCGCGTGATCGCGATCGTCAGGGAACCTGCCGTGACCGCGGCGACGACGAACCCGACCGAGAGGCCGAGGACGACCCAACGGATCTCCTGGGACGCCCGTGCCTCGATGTCGGCGACCGCGTTGCGGGCCTGCCCGTCGGCGAGGCCGAGGGCGCGCGCCGCGTTGTCGGGGTCTCCCGCCATGGACGCCGCGAGCGCCGTCTCGAGGCCCGCAGGGTCACCGGCCTCGACGAACGGCATGAGGGTCGCGTCCCGGTACGCCAGCCAGGCGTCCCACCGGACGAGGAAGTCCTCCCACTGCTTGGTCTGCGCCTCCGGGTACTCGGACACCTCGGCGATGAGCGCCTCGGCACGCCTGTCGTTCCAGGCCGCCGACGTCAGGAGCTGCTCGCGTGTCGCGTCGTCCGCTGCGGACGCCGCACGGCGCACCAGCAGGTGGCTCGACTGCTGGATGGTGCGCAGCTCGGCCATCGACCCCTGGAGGTCGTCCGTCAGCGCCCGCACCTGCGAGAGGTTGCTGCCGGCCCGCACCAGGGCGATCGCCCCGATGCCGCCGACGATCGCGAAGACGAGGCCGAGGACGCCGAGGGCTGTCCCGACCTTGACCGCGACGGGACGGTCCCAGAACCAGGCAGCCGGGCGGCGTCGGGCGACGGTCGGTGCGTCCGCGTGCCCGGCGTCGCCGTGCACCTGTGCCTGCGCGCTCATCCGAGCTCCTCCGCCGTGTAGTAGCCGCTCTCGACCAGGACCTCTTCGTAGTTGTCCTGCGTGACCACCTGGGACGCGAGCAGGTACGAGGGGACGACCATCACGCCGTTGTCGTAGGACGTGACGTCGTTGGTCTCGGGCTCCTCGCCCGAGAGGAGCGCGTCGACCATCGTGACCGCGACCTCGGCGAGCTGCCGGGTGTCCTTGTAGATCGTCGAGTGCAGCTCACCGGCGACGACAGCCTTGACCGCGGTGACGTCGGCGTCCTGGCCGGTCACGACGGGCCAGGGCTTGGCGTCGGTCCCGTAGCCGGCGCCGCGCAGCACCTCGAGGAGGGGCACGGAGATGATGTCGGCCGGCGCGAGGATCCCGTCGAGACGGCGCGAGGTGTAGTGCGCGTCGAGGAGCGGGCCGAGGCGCTTGGCCGCGGTCTCGCCGTTCCACGCGGGCGTCGCGATGGTCTCGAAGGCTGTCTCGCCCGAGGTCACCACGAGCACGCCCGAGTCGATGTACGGCTGGAGCAGGCTCATCGCGCCCTGGTAGAAGACCGTCGCGTTGTTGTCGTCCGGCGAGCCTGCGAACAGCTCGATCGCGAACGGGCCCGTGACGCCCGTGGGCTCACCGGTCTCGTCGATGACGCCGAGCCCGGACAGGAGCGACGTCGCCTGCTGGACGCCGACCCGCGCGTTGTCGAACGTCGCGTAGTAGTCGATGTCCTGCGTGTCGCGGATGAGGCGGTCGTAGGAGATCACCGGGATGTCGGCGGCCGAGGCCTGCGCGAGCACGTCCTTGAGAGCGGTGCCGTCGATCGACCCGATGACGAGGGCGTCCGCTCCGTCGTCGATCATCTTCTGGATCTGGGCGACCTGCGTCGGCACGTCGTCCTCGGCGAACTGGAGGTCGACCTGGTGGCCGAGGGCCTCGAGCTGCGCCTGGACGTTCTCGCCGTCGTCGATCCACCGCTGGGAGGTCGTCGTCGGCATCGCGACACCGACCAGGAGGTCGTCACCGTCACCCCCGCCGGCAGGTATGACGGAGCAGGCGGCGAGCCCTCCCGTCAGGAGCAGGGCGCCGACCACAACGGTCGGTCGCGTGGCGTGCCTCATGGACATCCCCTCGTCGTGCTGAACCTCGGGCACCCGTACGGGGCCCACGGACTGATCGGCCAGGACAGGCCGTTTGTGAGCAGCCGACAGTCCGTCGGCACGTGGTCCGCCCCCACCCGGCCGCCCCGCACCGTGGCCGCGAGACGTCAGAACGCGAACCGGCTGACCGACTCCTCGAGCTCGGACGAGGCGCGCGCGACGGCGTCGGCGTGCTCGCCCATGCGCGTGCTGATCTCGCTCGAGCTGCGCGCGCTCTCGGCGATGCCCGCGATGTTCCCGGCGATCTCGCTCGAGCTCGTCGCGGCGTCGACGATCGACCGGGACATCTCGTTGGTCGTCGCCGTCTGCTCCTCGACGGCGGAGGCGATGGTCTGCTGGAACTCGTTGATCGACGTGATGACCTGGGTCACCTCGCCGATCGCCTCGACCGCCGACGCAGCCTGACCGCTGTTCGCCTGGACGCGCCGCGCGATGTCCTCGGCCGCCTGCGCCGACTCGCGTGCGAGCTCCTTGACCTCGCCCGCCACGACGGCGAACCCGCGACCGGCCTCGCCCGCCCGCGCAGCCTCGATCGTCGCGTTGAGCGCGAGCAGGTTCGTCTGCTCCGCGATCGACGTGATGACCTTGACGACCGTGCTGATCTGGGCGGCGCTGCTGCCCAGCTCCGTGACGGTCGCAGCGGCGTGCTCGGCGCGCGCCACGGCCTCCGTCGCGACCTTGGCGGCCTCGTGCGCGTTGTGCGAGATCTCCCGGATCGAGCCACCCATCTGCTCGGCGCCCGTCGCGACGTTCTTCACGTTGTGGCTGACCTGCTGGGCCGACGCCGCCACGACCTCGGTCGTCGCGCTCGCCTCCTCGGCGCCGTCACGCACGAGCCGCGCGGCGCTCGACATCTCCTGCGCCGCACCGGCCATCGCGAGGGCGTGCTCGACGACACCCGAGAGCGTCGCGCGCAGCGCCTGCTGGGCCGTGCCCAACGCCTCGGCCATGCGCCCCAGCTCGTTGCGGCCGACGACGCGCGCGGTCACCGTCAGGTCGCCCGCCGCCATGGCCTCGAGCGAGTGCTGGACGGCGGCCACGGACCTGCGGATCGACCCCGCCGTGGCGAGTCCGAACGCGACGAGCCCGGCGACCGCGACGGCCATGCCGGCGAGCACGGTCCGCAGGGCCTGGTCGGAGCGCCCGGCGGCGCGCTCGGCACCGACCTCGAGCCGCTCCGTGACGTCGGCCAGCACCAGGTCGAGGTTGCTCTGGTAGCGCAGGGCGAGCGGTTCCGCGTCGTTGCCGAGCACGCGGACGTACGCCTGCTCGTCGTCGGACTGCGCGGCGGGCAGCAGCACGTCGTCGCGCACGGCGAGCCACTGCGCGTAGGCGTCGACGAACTCGGGCCAGCCCTCGAGGTCCGAGCCGCCGGCGGCCTCGACCATCGCGATGTCCGCGGCGACCTGACCGTCGTTGGTCTCCTGCCGGGCCAGCCATGGCCCCTGGAGGCCTGAGCCGACCGCGGCGATCTGCGCGACGATCGCGCTCGCCTCGGCCTGGTTCTCGCGGATCCGGTACACGGGCGCGGCGATCTCCTGCTGGCTCAGCACGATGTCACCCGTGTCCTGGGCGACCTCACGCATCGCGGCGACGGTGCTGAGCGTGAGCAGGCCGCCGACCACGGCGAAGGCGACGACGAGCGCGACGATGCGGGTCCGCACCGAGGCGTCGGCCAGGCGCGGGCGGCGGCGGGGGGCGTCGTCGTGCGCGCCGTCCGGGGGTGCGGGGACAGGTGACCTGGGACCCTGGGCGACGTCCGGGGCCGCACCGGACGGGTCTGCACCGGACGGGCCGGCGGGGCCGTCCGCCGCGCCGTCCTCGAGGGCTCGCCGCCCGGGACCGCGCACCCGTACGCGGGCCGCGAGCACCGGCACCCGCGTGAGGAGGCCGGGCACGCGACGCGTGCGGGCGGGGTCGGGTGTGGTGTGCGGCGTCCCTGCCGCGACTGGTGCCGTCATGGCGCCTGCTTCCCTGCGGGCGGTACAGGGGAGGCCCGTGTGCCGCCCCTGCTCTTCGTGTCACCGAGCGCGTCCATGCGCCCGGGTCGTGCGGTCGTGCGGTCGTGCGGTCGTGCTACAGCCTGAAGGCGTCGACCCGGCTGCGGAGCTCGCCGGACATCCGGCTGATCTCGTCGACGGATCCCTGCATCTGCTTGAGCGTCGCGGCCGACGACGACGCCGCCGTCGCCACACCCGTGATGTTGGTGGCGATCTCGCCCGAGCCGGTCGCGGCCTCGGTGACGCCGCGCGACATCTCGTTCGTCGTCGCGGTCTGCTCCTCGACGGCCGACGCGATCGTCAGCTGGTAGTCGTTGATCTGGGCGATGATCTGCGAGATCTCGCCGATGGCCGCGACGGCCCCGGTCGTGTCGGCCTGGATGGCCTCGACCAGGCGGGCGATGTCCTCGGTGGCCCGTGCCGTCTCCTGCGCGAGCTCCTTGACCTCACCGGCCACGACGGCGAAGCCCTTGCCGGCCTCGCCCGCCCGCGCCGCCTCGATGGTCGCGTTGAGCGCCAGGAGGTTCGTCTGCTCCGCGATCGACGTGATGACCTTGATGACGTTGCCGATCTCCTGCGAGCTCGTGCCCAGCTTCGCGACCGAGACGTTGGTGGCTGCGGCGACGTCGGTCGCGTGAGCGGCGACCTTCGCGGCCTCGTTGGCGTTGGTCGCGATCTCCCGGATCGAGGAGCCCATCTCCTCGGCGCCGGCAGCGACGGCCTGCACGTTACGGCTGACCTGCTCGGCCGCGGCGGCGACGACGCCTGCCTGCGCGCTCGTCTCCTCCGCGCCGGCGACCATGCCCGTGCTCGCCTGCTCGAACGTCCCGACCGTCGCGTCGAGGCCGTCGGCCACGCCCTGGACGCGCGACAGGGTCGCCCGGAGGTTGCGGGCAGCCGCGTCGAGGGCCGAGGCGGCACGGCCGATCTCGTCACGCCGGTCCAGGCCCGTGGTCTGGCTGAGGTCCCCCGCGGCCATGCGCTCGGCCACGTGCCCCACGCGGGCGATCGCACCGACGATGCGACGCGCCATGAAGACACCGACGGCGAGCGTCATCGCGACGCCCGCGATCGAGAGCGCCAGGACGGGGCCGGCGGTCGCGTCGGCCTCGCCGGACGCGAGCTCGCTGCCCGTGAGGACCGCGACGACGACCAGGGGGACGAGCGACCAGAGCATCGCGAGCACGTACTTGCTCAGGAACGAGAAGTCGGCCAGACGGCCCTGCGAACCTCGGGCAGGCAGGGGCGTGGTGGCCGCTACCCGTGGCGTGGCCTCGGTCCAGGCGGTCATGTGCTGCTCCTGACGTGCGTGCAGGGCGATACGTGTCAGGGGCCCCATCGGCAGGCCGATCCGGGATGTGAGCGGTCTGTGGTTCCGGCGCGGCTGCGGGGGGATCGCAGCCGCGCCGGGGCCTGGCCCCGCCCGGGACCGCCGTCGAACGAACCCGGGCGGGAGATCGTGGTGGCGCCGCAGAGCAGCGCCGGTGGTGTCAGTAGGTGAAGGTCGCCACCTTGGTCCGCAGCTCGGAGGCCATGCGGGCGAGCTCGTCCGTGGAGGTGCCCATCTGACCGAGCACCTGCGCGGAGGTCGACGCGGCACCGGCGACGCCGTTGATGTTGACGGTGATCTCCCCGGAGCCGGTCGCGGCCTCGGTCACCCCACGCGACATCTCGTTCGTCGTGGCCGTCTGCTCCTCGACCGCCGACGCGATCGTCAGCTGGTAGTCGTTGATGCTCGCGATGATCGCCGAGATCTCACCGATCGCCGCCACCGCAGACGCCGTCTGCGCCTGATTCGTCGCAATCCGACCAGCGATGTCCTCAGCCGCCCGCGCAGACTCCTGCGCCAGCTCCTTCACCTCACCAGCCACCACCGCAAAACCCTTACCCGCCTCACCAGCACGAGCAGCCTCGATCGTCGCATTCAACGCCAGAAGATTCGTCTGCTCCGCAATAGACGTGATCACCTTCACCACATTCCCGATCTCCTTCGCCGACTCCCCCAACGCACTCACCGTCGCAGCAGTCGACTCCGAAGACGCCACAGCCTGAGCCGCCACCCGAGCCGCCTCATTCGCATTCTGAGCAATCTCCCTGATCGACGCCCCCATCTCCTCAGCACCCGCAGCCACCGCCTGCACATTGCGCGACACCTGCTCCGACGCAGCAGCAACCACACCCGCCTGAGCGCTGGTCTCCTGCGAGCCGGTCGTCACCTCCGCGGTCGAGGAGGAGAGCGCGCCGGCGGCCGCCGCGACGTCGTCCGCGGCCGTCGAGACCTCACCGACGAGAGCGCGGATGCTCTCGACCGCGCGGTCCAGCGCGGCCCCGGCGCGGCCGACCTCGTCCCGGGAGACGAGCCCGGTGGTCCGCGTGAGGTCGTGCTGGCCGATGGCCTCGGCGACGTCGGCGATGCGCGCGACGGGCCGCACGATCGACCGGGTCCCGACGATCGCGAGCACCACGGCGCCGAGCACCGCGAGAGACCCGACCCCGATCAGGAGGATCTGCGAGGACTGCTGAGCGGCGTCCTGCTCGGCCGCGATGGCGTCCGCACGCTCGAGAGCCGAGGCCTGGACGGTGTCCGCGATCTCGGCGATCGCGCTGTACGCGGCGCCCGCCTCACCGTTGATGGCCTCCATGGCGGTGCGGTACGCCGCCGGGGTGCCCTCGGCCAGCCAACCGACCACACGGTCGTCCCACTCGAAGAACTCGTCCCAGGCCGGGCGCAGCTTCGCGAACTCGGCCGCCTCCTCGGGCGTGGCCGTGCTCGTGTCCAGCGCGTCGAGCCACTCGTAGACCCCGGCCTTGCTCTCCAGGAAGCCCGCACGGTTGTAGCTGTCCTCGGCAAGCGCGGTCTGCGGACCGTAGACCGTCGTGTCGCCGAACACGAGCGACTGCCAACCGGTCACGTCGGCGATCTGGAACCGCGCCGTCTCGGCGTCGCGGGCGACGAGCTCCGCCGCCGTGACGCGCTCGCCGTACTCGCGCTGCGCCTGACCCGAGGTGAGGCCGATCGCGACGCACACGAGGACGAGGATCCCGATCGCGCCGAACGTGCCGCCGAGCCGGAGCCCGACACTCAGGTTGCGTAGCCGTGCCATGAGGGTGCCTTCCGCTGTGTCATGCCCTGCGGCCCACCGACGCAGAGCGGCCCGCCCACGTGGTGTGGGCCGGCCGTGGATCTGTCAGTAGGTGAAGGCGGAGACCTTCGCCCGGAGGTCCGCGGCGACCGCGGCGAGCTCGTCGGTGGACGCGCCCATCTGGACCAGGACGTCGGCGGCGGTCTGGGCCGAGCCGGCGACCCCGTTGATGTTGACGGTGATCTCCCCGGAGCCGGTCGCGGCCTCGGTGACCCCACGCGACATCTCGTTGGTCGTGGCCGTCTGCTCCTCGACCGCCGACGCGATCGTCAGCTGGTAGTCGTTGATGCTCGCGATGATCGCCGAGATCTCACCGATCGCCGCCACCGCAGACGCCGTCTGAGCCTGATTCGTCGCGATTCGACCAGCGATGTCCTCAGCAGCCCGCGCAGACTCCTGCGCCAGCTCCTTCACCTCACCAGCCACCACCGCAAAACCCTTACCCGCCTCACCAGCACGAGCAGCCTCGATCGTCGCATTCAACGCCAGTAGATTCGTCTGCTCCGCGATCGACGTGATCACCTTCACCACGTTCCCGATCTCCTTCGCCGACTCACCCAACGCACTCACCGTCGCAGCAGTCGACTCCGAGGACGCCACAGCCTGAGCCGCCACCCGAGCAGCCTCATTCGCATTCTGAGCAATCTCACGAATCGAAGCACCCATCTCCTCAGCACCCGCAGCCACCGCCTGCACATTCCGGCTCACCTGCTCCGACGCAGCAGCAACCACACCCGCCTGCACACTCGTCTCCTGCGAGCCCGAGGCGACCTGGGCGCTGGCGGCCGAGAGGTCGCCGACCCCCTTGGCCACCGTGTCGGACGCCTCGGCGACCGTCGTGACGGTCGCCCGCAGGGACACGAGGGCGGCGTCCAGCGCCGCGGCCATGCGACCGACCTCGTCGCCGCGCGTCAGGCGGGTCTCGGCCGTCAGGTCGCCGGCCGACAGGCGGGCGAGGACGGACTCGACGGCGCCGAGGCCGCGCGTGAGCCCGCCGGTGACGCGCATGCCGAGGATGATCGCGATGACCGTGCCGAGCGCGCCCGCCAGGATGGTCCACATCCGGATCTGCGCGGCCTTGGCGGTCGCGGCCTCGCTGGCCTCGAGCGACTCGGCGACCTGGAGGGCGACGATCTCGTCGATGCCCTCGGCGACGGACACACCGAGCGGGGCGACGGTGCTCGCGACGAGCTCGTCGCGCTCGGCCTTCTTGCCCGCGGCCATGAGCGCGTCGGTCTCGGTGACGGCGTCCGCGTAGGCGAGCACGTCCGCGCGCAGCGTCTCGAGGATGCCCGTCTCGGCCTCGGTCGGGTCGATCTCGGCGATGTACTGGTCGGCGAGGTCCGCGATGCTCGCGAGGGCCTCGTCGCGGTCCGCCCGGTACTCCTTGGCCGCAGCGGGGTCGGAGGCGTAGCCGCCGCTGACGGCGTTCCACCGGGCGAAGACCATCTGGTACTTCATCTGGCCCGCGAGCGACGTGCCCTGCACGTGGCGGCTGTAGAGCTGCTCGGCCGTCGAGGCCATGCTGCCGGCCCCGAGGCTGCCGACGACGACCACGACCACCGTGACGAGCGTCGTGACGATCAGCGCCGTGAGGACCTGGGTGCGGACGGAGAAGTCGTGCAGGCGACGCCGACGGTGCCGAGCGCCTGCAGAACCGGGGTGCGACATGGTGTTGCCCTCCAGGTGCCAGGCACCGTGCCCGGTCCACCGATGTTCCGTTCGTCCCTCAGCCCGATCGCGTGAGGGGATTTCCGCCGCGATCCGTCCGGAACTACGGCAGACGGGTGATCAAGGTCCCCGCCGACCGCCGAACCCGGGACCTGCGACCTACGCCGCCGTGGCGCGCTCGACGTCCAGCGCGAGCAGCAGCCCGCCGTCGAGCTTGTACGCGCCGAGGATGACCTCGCGCAGCTCGGCGGCCAGCGTGTCCGGCGGCGCCTCGAACTGGGTCTCCTCGACGTCGATGACGTCACCGACCTCGTCGACGAGCAGGCTGATCGGCTCCCCGTCGACCTGGACGACGACCATCATCGGCTCGGCACCCGCCGCGAGCGGCGGCAGACCCATGCGGACCCGCAGGTCGATGCTCAGGACGACCTCGCCGCGGAGGTTGACCAGGCCCGAGATGCCGGCCGGGGCCAGCGGGACCGGCGTGCGCGTGTGCGAGCGCAGCGCCTCCTGGACGCGGACGACGTCGACCCCGTAGCGGGCCCCGTCGAGGACGAAGGTTGCGAGCTGTCGGCTCATGTCACACCCCCACGAGCTCGCCGAAGGCGGCCAGCTCGTCGATGTCGTCGGAGAAGAAGGACGGGTCGGCAGCGGCCACCGCTGCCCGGATGTCGAGCAGCTCGGTGACGCGCTCCTTGAGGACCGTGGAGCCCACCAGGCCGTGGTCGCCCAGCTCGCTGTGCCGCGACGCGTGGTCGTCGACGATGTCGATGATCTCGTCGACCACGATCGCCACGCTCCGCTCGTTGCGGGTGTACATGACGACCGTGAGCTCGTCGCGCTGGTCGCTGAGGGAGCCGAGCATGCGGTCGAGCCGCGCCACGGGAGTGATCTGGCCGCGGTACTGCATGACCTCGCGGGAGCCGACGTGCTCGACGACCGCCGCCGGGAGCTTCTCGAGGCGCGTGACCGCGGAGAGCGGGATCGCCACGCGGCGCCCGTCGCCGATGCCCGCGACCAGGGTCTGCACCGTCTGGACGTCGTGCAGGACCTCGTCGCTGCGCAGCGCCCGGGCGTGCTCGCCGACGTCCGCGGCCATCGACCGCCGGGCCAGGCCCTGCACGTCGAGGATCAGCGAGACGCGTCCGTCGCCCATGAGCGTGGCACCCGCGTAGAGGCCGATCGCCTTGAGACGCGCGGAGAGCGGCTTGACGACGATCTCCTCGGTGTTCAGCACGCGGTCGACGACGAGGCCGAAGCGCACCGTGTCGGCCTGGAGCACGGCGATGACCGTGCGGCCCTCCTCGCTGCGGTCCGGCACGCCGAACAGCTCGCGCAGGTCGACGAGCGGCAGGAGGTCGCCGCGCAGCCGGTACACGGGCGAGGAGCCCACGTACTCGATCGCGCCGTCGGACGTGGAGTCGCCCAGGGCGACCAGCTCGAGGAGGCTGACCTGCGGGATCGCGTAGATCTCGCTGTCGCACTCGACGGTCACCGCGGGCATGATCGCGAGCGTCAGCGGGATGCGCAGGCGCCACGTGGTGCCGCGGCCGACGGTCGAGTCGATGTCGACGGTCCCGCCGATCGACTCGATCTTGGTGCGCACGACGTCCATGCCGACGCCACGACCGGACACGTTGGTCACGGCCTCCGCGGTCGAGAACCCGGGCAGGAAGAGGAGCTGGAGGAGCTCGGCGGGAGCCATGTTCGCGACCTGCTCGGTCGTGCGCACGCCTCGCCGCACCGCCGTCGACGCGACGGCCTGCGGGTCGACGCCCTTGCCGTCGTCGGTGATCTCGACGACGACCTGACCGCCCGCGTGGTACGCACGCAGCGACAGCAGGCCCTGCGCGGGCTTGCCCGCCGCGACCCGGGCGGCCGGCGACTCGATGCCGTGGTCGACCGCGTTGCGGATCAGGTGGGTCAGCGGGTCCTTGATGGCCTCGAGGAGGCTGCGGTCGAGCTCGGTGTCGCCACCGATCATCTCGAGGCGCACCTGCCGGTCGCACGCGGCCGCGAGGTCGCGCACCATGCGCGGGACCTTGGACCACACGTGCTCGATGGGCTGCATGCGCGTCTTCATGACGCCCTCCTGCAGCTCCGAGGCGATGAGGCTCAGCCGCTGCGAGGCGCGCGCCAGGTCCACGTCGCCGCCACCCTCGGCGAGCCGGGAGATGGCGTTGCGTGCCAGCACGAGCTCGCTGACCTGGCGCATGAGGGCGTCGAGGAGGTCGACGTCCACGCGGATCGAGCCGTCGGCGGCGCTGCGGGCCGTCGTGGCGTCCGAGGACGGGACCTCCGGGGGCGCCACCGCCTCGGCAGGGGCGGTCACGGGGGCGGGGGGCACGGCGACCTCCGGGGTGTCGGCAGGGGGGTGCGGGGAGGGCACGACGTCGGAACGCCCGACGTCGGTCATGTCCGGCAGGACCGGGTGCGGCGCACCGTCGTCGGCCGGACGGGTCTGCTCGGTGGCGGTCTCGGTCGCGACGGCCGACGCGCGGCCCGTCGCACCCGAGGCGGCTGCGGCGACCGCAGGCTTCTTCGCCACGACGGGCTTCTTGGCAACGACGGGCTTCTTCGCGACCACCGGCTTCTTGGCGACGACCTTGCGCACGGCCGGGGTAGCCGGAGCGGGGGCGGCGGGCGCCTCGGCGGCGGGCTCGGGCTCGGCGGGCGCCTCCTCGGGCTCGGCCGCGACCGCGGCGAGCACGGGCTCGGCCGCCTCCACCACGGGCGCGGGCTCCGGGGCGGTGGTCTCCACGACGGGCTCCGGCTCGGCGGCGGGCTCCTCGGCGGGCACCGCGGCCTCGGGTGCGTCGACCCGCGCCTCGAGGACCGCGCGGATCCGCTCGACGACGGGCGCGACGTCGACCGATCCCTCGGTGCCGTCGGCCTCGATGGACTCGAGGATCGCGCGGATGCTGTCGACCATCTCGAGCAGCACGTCGGTCGTCGGCTGGTCCATGGAGCGTCGGCCGTCGCGGAGCTCGACGAGCAGGTTCTCGCCGGCGTGCGTGACCTTCTCCAGGGAGCCGAACGCGAGGAACCCGCTCGTGCCCTTGATCGTGTGGATCGTCCGGAACACGCTGCCGAGCAGCTCACGGGCTCCCGGGGTGCTCTCGAGCGCCACGAGGTCCGAGTCCAGCTGGTCGAGGTTCTCGTGGCTCTCGATCAGGAACTCGTGGACGATCTCGTCCAGGTCTTCCACAGCGTCCTCCATGACCGGCCGTAACGGGGCCTCCGCTACACGTCACGAGGCACATCGGCGGTCGGCTGCGGGATGTGAGGGAAGTCCGTGTCGTCCGGCGTGCGTTCACCCGCTCGCGGACGAGCGGAGCACGAGGTCAGACGGCGGACGGGCCGCCGCCGACCGCGGCACGCGCTCGCCCGCAGCTGCCGCGGAACACGCGGCCCTGCCCCGCCGCAGGCTGACCGGCCGGAGGGCCGCGAGGTCAGCGGCGGGGCGCGGCCGGCTTCGCGGGGGTGACGGCCGGCTTCGCCGACTGGGCGGCCGGCGTCTCGGGCGCGGACGCACCACTCGCCGCCGCGGGCGCGGGCGGCGTCGGGGGGCGCAGCGCACGCAGGGCCTCGACGGCGTCGTCGTCGGCCGAGCGCGTCGCCTCGACGTTGGCCTGGGTCACGGCCTCGAGGATCTCGGCCCGCGTGACGCGGACCTCGCGCGGCGCGTCGATGCCGATGCGCACGCCGTCGCTGCGCACGTCGATGACCGTGATGACGATGTTGTCACCGATGATCAGGCGTTCGCCGACGCGACGACTCAGGACGAGCATGGTTGCGAGACTAACGGCTCACCACGCCAACGGCCGCGCCGATGGTCCGCACCCGTCCCAGCCCGTGGTAATGATCATGCAATCGGGCTGCGCGAGGCGGCAGCGGCCGCACCCGACACGTCGGTCGGAGTCAGTCCCAGCGCGCGTCGTCGGCGAGGCGCTCGCTCAGCACCGCGGCCCACACGACGGGCGAGGCGGGCAGGCCGTCGACCCAGCCCACGGGTGTGCCGAGGTTGAGGACGGTGCCCGGCGCCTGCGCGTCGAACGTCGCGGTGGCGGCGACGGCGTCGAACGCCCGGCGCGAGCCGACCCCACGCAGCCAGCGCCGCAGGTCAGCGGCCTTGCGGCGCGCGTCGACGACCGCCCACGCCTGGTCGGGGTGCAGGGCCTCGAGCAGCATCGCCGCCTCGTCCCAGTCGTCGCGCTCGGGCCCGACGCCGAGCGCCACGACCGCGGGGACGTCAGCCGAGACGCGTGCGCGGTACCGGGCGAGGGCCGGCACGGTCTGCAGCCGGCGGCCGTGCCCGGCCACGGGCTCCATGGCGCCCGCGAGGACGATGTCCTCGGGCGCGACGCCCACGCGGCCGGCCATCTGGGTCGCGGTGCGCAGCACGGTCGCGGGATCGCCGGCGACCGCGAGCACCTGGCCGGGCGCGACGCGCAGGGCGGGTGCGCGGTCGAACCTGCGCACGAGCTGCGAGAGCGGGACGGGCGCACCGGGGTCCCCGAAGCCCTGGAGCACGCGCGTGGGGAGCCCGAGCTCGAGGAACGTGCTGATCGTCGAGCCCGAGCCGCGATCGTCAGGCTCCGCCGCACGGGCCGGGGTGGGCGCGGGCGCGGGCGGGGCTGCCGGGGCGGGCTCGACGGCACCGGCGGCGCCCTCGTCGGGCTGCGGCTCCCCCGCCTGCGCCTCGTCGGCGTCGGGCGCGTCGTCGTCGGCCTCGTCCGCCTCGTCGTCGGGGGCGTCCGCGTCGGGCGCGGCGGCGTCGTCGGCGGCCTGGGCGGGGAGGGTGGCGCGCTGCGGGACGGGGCCGACCATCTGGCGCACGGACTCGAGGATCTGGGCGAACGTCTCGCCCGACGTCGACATGACCGGGGCCGGCGGCTCCTCGGGAGCCTCGGGCTCGTCAGGGCCCTCCGGGGTGCCGGCTCCCCCCGACGCACCGGTCGGCTCGGCCGCCGCCGGTGCCCCAGCGCCCTCGGGCGCCCCGCCGCCGGCCACCCGCCCCGCGATCAGGTCCGCGTCCTCCTGCTCGGCGGCGTCGGCCGCGGCGAGCAGCGCGTCGATGCCCGCGGCGTCACCCGGTGCCGTGCCGCGCGGGGCGAGGCGGCGCCGGCCCGGGCGCACGGGCTCGGGCACCTCGACGGTCAGCTCGTAGTGCTCCTTGGCGAAGAACCCCGCGAACCCGCCGGTGCGGATGCGCTCGGCCTTGACGATGCGTGCACCCGGGCCCATCTCGGAGCGCACACGGAGCATGAGGGACGGCAGGTCCTCACCGTCAAGCAGCAATCGCGTGGGCATCACTGACCACCCCCACGGTCTCGATCTGCAGGCCGGCGCCCGTCGCCTCGCTGTAGGAGAGCACAGGGAGGCGGGGCACCGCCAGCACCACGGTACGCCGCAGGGCGGGCCGCAGAGCCGGTGCGCAGACGAGGACCGCTTCGCGGCCGCTGGCCTCACCCTGCGCGGCGAGCGTGCGCAGGGTCGTGAGGATCCGGTCGGCACGTGCGGGGTCGAGCAGAAGCTGCGACCCGCCGTCGCCGGGACGGACCGACTCGAGCAGCGACTGCTCGAGGACGGGGTCGAGCGTGAGGACGCGCAGCACGCCGTCGGTCGCGTGCGGTGCCGCGAGCGCGGGGCCGAGGCTCGCACGTGCGGCCTCGACGAGGCCCTCGGGGTCCGTGCTGACCTTGGCGCGCAGCGTCAGGCCCTCGTAGATGCGGCCCAGGTCCCGCACGGCGACCTGCTCCGCGAGGAGGCCCTGGAGCACGCGCTGGACCTCGCCGAGCGTCAGCAGGTTGGGGATGAGCTCGTCGACGACCGACGGGTTGACCTGCTTGACGCCCTCGGTCAGCACGCGCACGTCCTCGCGGGAGAGCAGGCGGGCCGCGTTGGCGTCGATGATCGCGCCGAGGTGGGTGATGAGGACCGAGACGCGGTCGACGACGGTCGCGCCGACCATCTCGGCGCCGTGCCGCAGCTCAGCGGGGATCCACTTGCCGGGCAGGCCGAACACGGGCTCGACGACGGGCGTGCCGCCGAGGCCGTCGAGGTTGTCGCCGAGTGCGAGGAGCCGGCCGCCGGGCGCCTCGCCGCGGCCCACCTCGACGCCCGCGATGCGCACCACGTACGTCGAACGCGGCAGGTCGACCGAGTCGCGCGTCCGCACGGGCGGGACGACGATGCCGAGCTCCATCGCGATCTTGCGGCGCAGGCCGCGCACGCGGGCCAGGAGGTCCTGGTCGGTCCCGCTGCCGACCATGTCGACGAGGTCGGGTGCGAGCAGGATCTCGAGCGCGTGCACGCGCATCTGCTCGATGAGCGCCTCGGGCGTGTCCGCCTGACCCGTCGGGCCGGTCACGGCGGTCTGCGCGGCTGCGGCGACCGTGGCGGCCTCGGCCTTCTCGGTGACGCCCACGCGCCACGCACCGAACAGGAGCAGCGCACCCACGAGGACGAACGGGATCTTGGGCAGGCCCGGGATGAGCGCGAGGGCGATCGCCGCGGCACCCGCGATCTGCATGGCCGTGCGGCTCTGCGTGAGCTGCTGGCTCGCGGCCGTGCCCATGTCGGCCTCGGCGGTGGCGCGCGTGACGATGAGGCCCGTCGAGACGGACATGAGGAGCGCCGGGATCTGCGTGACGAGGCCGTCACCGATGGTCAGGAGGCTGAACCGCTCGAGCGACTCGCCCGCGGACATGCCCATCTGCATCATGCCGATCGCGAACCCGCCGAGCAGGTTGATGACCGTGATGATGATGCCCGCGATCGCGTCACCCTTGACGAACTTGGAGCCACCGTCCATCGCGCCGTAGAAGTCGGCCTCGGCCGCGACGTCGGCCCGGCGCTTGCGCGCGGTGTCCTCGTCGATGAGGCCCGAGTTCAGGTCGGCGTCGATCGCCATCTGCTTGCCGGGCATCGCGTCGAGGGTGAACCGCGCCCCGACCTCGGCGACACGGCCCGCACCGTTGGTAATGACCGCGAACTGGATGACGACGAGGATCAGGAAGATCACGAGGCCGATGACGAGCGAGCCGCCGACGACGAAGTGCCCGAACGCGTCGATGACCTGCCCGGCGTAGCCGTCGCGCAGCACGAGGCGAGTCGAGGCGACGTTGAGGCCCAGCCGGAACAGCGTGAGCACGAGGAGCATCGAGGGGAACACCGAGAAGTCGAGCGGCCGCTTGACGTACATGCTCGTGAGGAGCACGACGAGCGACATCGTGATGTTGACGACGATCAGGACGTCCAGCAGCGCCGCGGGCAGCGGCACCACGAGGAGCAGGACGACGCCGACCACGCCGACCGGGACGGCCAGCTGGGCGAGGTTCTTGCCTCTCATCGGGGGGTCTCCGGTCTCTGGTGGTCGTTCACGTGACGGGCGGTGCGGGCGGTTGCGGGGCGGTGCGGGCTCGGACCGCGGCGGGTGTTCATGCCGCCTCCGGGACCTGGGTCGGCCCGCCCGGCGGGCGGTGCATGCCGGCCGCGGACCCGCGCCGGCGCAGGGCCATGACGAACGCGAGGATGCGCGCCACGGCGACGAAGAGGTGCTGCGGGATCTCCTGGCCCACCTCGCACGCGGCGTGCAGGGCACGCGCGAGCGGGATGTCCTCGACCATCGGGATGCGCTTGTCGTTGGCGACCTGGCGGATGCGGGCCGCGACGTGCCCGGCGCCCTTGGCGACGACGCGCGGCGCTCCCGTTCCCGGCTGGTACCGGAGAGCGACGGCGACGTGCGTCGGGTTGACGAGCACGACGTCGGCCGTGGCCACCTCCGCGATCATGCGGTTGCGGCTCATCGCGATCTGCTTGGACCGGATGGCGCCCTTGAGCATCGGGTCACCCTCGGACTGCTTGTTCTCGTCCTTGACCTCGCGCAGCGTCATCTTCGTCTTCTTGCGGTTGCGCCGCATGATGACGATGAGGTCGAGCGCCGCGAGGCCGAGGCCCGCGACGACGGCCGTGCGGATCAGGTCGGAGATCCCGGCGCCGGCGGTGCTCAGCACCTGGGTCAGGGAGTGCGTGCCGGACCCGAGCATGAACGGGACGAGGCCCTGCACGACCGTGTAGAGGACGGCGCCGATCGCGAGGGTCTTGAGCGCGGCCTTGACGCCCTGCCAGCCCGCCTGGGGCCCGAAGGTCCGCTTGATGCCGTTGACGACGTTGAACTGCTTGAAGGTCGGCTTGATGCGCTTGGTCGAGAAGTGGATGCCGCCCTGCGCCGCCGACGCGACGACCGCCGCGATCACGACGACCGCGAGCAGCGGCGCGAGCGTCCCGATGAGGGACTGCATGCCCGTGAAGAGCGCCGTCACGGCGGCCTCGGGGTCGGGGTCGGCGATGACGTCGGTGACGACCGTGAGCTGGTCGGTCGCGGCCTTGGTGCCGCTGCTCAGCACCATCGGCAGCATGAGCGCGCCGACGCCGATGCCGAGCCACGAGGAGAGGTCCTGCGACTTCTCGAGGGCTCCGTCGCGGCGGAGCTCCTTCATCCGCTTCGGGGTGGCCTTCTCGGTCTTGTCCTGCCCGCCGCTGCTCATCGCGCCACCTCCAGCACGGTGGTCACGGCGGTGTCCGTCAGCGCGCTGATCAGCTGCGGGACGGCGAGGTAGGCGGTCGCCCCGAGGCTCACGGTGATGAGGATCTTGAGCGGGAACCCGAGCGCGAACGCGTTGAGCGCGGGGGCGACCCGGGTCAGCAGGCCCAGGCCGACGTCGGCCAGGAACAGGACCACGATGAGCGGGCCGGCGACCTGCAGGGCCGAGAGGAACATCTCCGTCAGGCCCGTCGTGACGGCCTGCCCCATCGCGGCGAGGTCGAGCGCGGTGCCGAGCGGCAGGGCGTCGAAGCTCCGGGTGAGGCCCCCGATGACCACCTGGTACGCGTCGGACGCGAAGAGCAGCACGATCGCGGTCATCGTGTAGAGCCGCGAGAACTGTGCGCCGTTGGACTGGCTCATCGGGTCGAACGCGGCCGCGAGCTGGAAGCCGCCGAAGAGGTCGATCAGGTTGCCCGCGGACTGCACGGCGGCGAACACGAGCGCGACGAGGAAGCCGAGCGCCCCGCCGATGACGACCTGGAGCAGCAGCTGCCCGATGAAGACCGCGGTGCCCGACGCGATGGCGGAGCCGACCTCCGTCCCGGCCGCGGCGGCGGCGCGGGGCGCGGCGACGAGGCCCAGCGCGAGCGCGAGCATCGCCTTGACCCGCCCCGGGATGGCCCGGTGCGAGAAGGGCGGCGCGATGACGAGGAACGCCGCGATGCGCACGCCCGCGAGCATGATGATCTCGACGGTCGCGAGGGGCAGCGTCAACCCCACGGGTCAGCCCCCCAGGAGCGTGGGGATGCGCTCGAACATCTCGTGCGTGAACGCGACGGACTCGGAGATCATCCAGTGCCCACCGATGAGGAGGGCCGCGGCCACGGCGATCGCCTTGGGCACGAAGCTCAGGGTGACCTCCTGGACCTGCGTGATCGACTGGAGCAGGGAGATCGCGAAGCCGACGACGAGGGCGGTCACGAGCACGGGGGCCGCGAGCTTGCCCGCGAGCAGCATCGCCTGGAGGCCGATGTCCAGGACGGCGTTGGTGTTCATCAGCCGTAGCTCCCCACGAGTGCGGTGACGATGAGGCCCCAGCCGTCCACGAGGACGAAGAGCAGGAGCTTGAACGGCAGCGACACCATGACGGGCGGCAGCATCATCATGCCCATCGACATCAGTGACGCGGAGACGACGAGGTCGATCACGAGGAACGGCACGAAGATGACGAACCCGATGATGAACGCGCTGCGCAGCTCGGAGAGCATGAACGCCGGGATGAGCGTGGTCATCGCGACGGCGTCCGCCGACTCGGGGTTCGGCTGGTCCGCGGCCCGGGTCACGAGCGCGAGGTCCTCCTCGCGCGTCTGACCCAGCATGAACTCCCGCAGCGGCCCGCCGCCGACCTCCACGGCCTCCGAGAAGGTGGCGGTGCCCGCGAGGTAGGGCTGGAGCGCGGTGTCGTTCACCTCGGTGAGCACCGGCGCCATGATGAACATGGAGAGGAAGAGCGCGAGACCGGCGAGCACCTGGTTGGGCGGGACGCCCTGGAGGCCGAGGGCGTTCCGGGTCAGCGCGAGCACCACGAAGATCTTCGTGAAGCTCGTCATCATGAGGAGCAGCGAGGGCGCGACCGCGAGCAGCGTGATGGTCAGCAGCACCACGATCGAGCTGTTGGGCCCGCCGTTGACGCCGTTGATGTCGACGGTCACGCTCGGGTCCGCGTCGGGCGCGGCGGGGTCGACCGGTGCGGCCGGGTCGGCGGGCGGGACGGGCGCGGCGTGCGCGCCGCCCGCCACGAGGACGGTCAGGGCCAGCGCCGCGAGCAGGACGAGCAGCACGAGGGCCGCACGCGTCCATGCCCGACGACGGGCCGGGCCCTGCGACGGCGACCGGTCGAGCCGGCCCGCGCGGGGCGCCAGGAGGGTGGAGGTCAACGCCGGATGGTCCGTTCCTGCACCGCAACCACCGCCTGGCGCCACGTCGTGGCGTCCAGGATCGATCCCTCGAGGGGGTAGCGGGGCTTGGGAACCGCGGGCATCCGTGCCGCGGGGGTGGACGGGGGCGTGGTGGCAGCAGCGCTGCGCTGGGACTTCGTGGTGCGGGCACCCGACTGGCCGGTGGCCTTGGGGCGAGGTGTGGCGCCGACCGCCGCGAGGACCGTGGGCCGTGCGGCCGGGGCCGCCCGCTCGGTGGTCGCGGGCGTGACGACGGGCAGGTCCGCCACGACGTCGACCGCCGTGAGGGCCTCGAGCTCGGCCGGGTCGAGCTCGACGCGCTCGACGCGCGCCGGCTCGGTCTCGGGCGCCTCGGCCTCGATCTCGGTGAGCAGGTTGACCCCGTGCTCGCTGACGCCGAGGAGCAGGCGACGCCCGCTGACCTCGACGAGCGCGAGCGCGCTGCGGCCGCCGAGCGACTGGCGCGAGACGACCGTGAGCGCGGCGGCCCGGGACCGGCGCACGTGCGCGGTCCCGGACATCCGACGGCCGGCGTACCAGAGCAGCCCCAGCACGCAGGCCAGGGCCAGCGCCACGCGCAGGCCGAGCACGAGGGTCGAGGAGTCCATCAGCCCGCGTGCTCCGCGGAGACGATCTCGGTGATGCGGATGCCGTAGTCCTCGTCGACGACGACGACCTCGCCGCGGGCGACGAGGCGACCGTTGACCATGACGTCCGCGGGGGCGCCGGCGGCCCGGTCGAGCTCGAGGACCGTGCCGGGCACGAGCTCGAGGACCTGACGCACGGGCAGGCGGGTGCGGCCGATCTCGGCCGTGAGCGTCATCTCGACGTCGTTCAGGAGGCGCATCGCGGCGCGCTCGTCGTGCACCGGGGTGCCGCCCTCGCCGCGCTGGTGCGGGACGGGCGGTGCGGCCTGGCGCAGGTGCATGCCGAACCAGGCCTGCGCGGTGCCGCTGGGGTCCGCGAGCGCGACGGCCGTGACGCCGTCCTGCGCGAGCGCGTCGCCCACGGGTGCGGCGGTCGTCGCGTCGAGGACGCCGGCGCCGAGCGTCGCGGTCGCGGCCTCGAGGGCCGGGCGGAGCGCGTCGGCGAGCGAGATCTGGTCGGCGCCCGCGAGCGCGGTGGCGACCGCCTCGTCGGCCACGACCATGACCTCGGCGGACACGGCCCCGACGAAGGACGCGCGCACGACGAGCGCGTCGGGCGAGGGCCCGGCGGACGGGTCGAACGACGCGACGGTCAGGGGCACGGTCGAGGGCAGGAGCCGCGTGAGCTCCTCGGCTGCGGCCCGGGCGATGGTCATCGCCTCGGCCGAGCCGGCGACGGGCGCCGTCGCGGTGGACATGCTGCGGGGACTCATCAGGACTTCTCCTCGGAGGTGACGACCAGGCAGGCCAGGCGGGAGCCGTTGCTCCCGATCGCGGCGCGGGCCAGCACGACGTCGCCGACGACGACGTCGAGCGGGGTGTCCGCGCTGTGGTTGAGGGACACGACGTCGCCGACGGCGAGCCGCCCGATGCTGCCGGGCGTGACCGTGAGCGGCTTGAACCGGACGGAGACGCCGACGGGCACGCCCCGCACCTGGTCGGAGAGCAGGTCGGTCGCGAGCCGGTGCTCGCGGAGCTCGTCGGCCGAGCGCTTGTCGCTGGTCTCGCCGTCGCGCAGGGACGCGAGCAGGATGTCGGCGGGGATCATCATGGTCGCGGTCGAGACCCGCTCCCCCGCGGTGAGCTCGAACGTCGCGACGATCACGGGCTCGGAGGCGGCGACGGCCTGGACGAACTGGGGGTTGTACTGCACGGACTTCACGACGACGTCGAGCGGGTGGACCGCCGCGAGCGCGTACGTGAGGTCCTTCGAGGCCTGCTGGAGCAGGTCGCGCATGAGGAACCACTCGATCTCGGTGAGCTCGCGCTCCGGCACGTCGAGCACGATGCCCGGGCCGCCGAGGAGGTAGTCGATCCACAGCATCGTGGTGTCCATGGGCAGCTGGATGACTGCCGTCGAGCGGTTCTGCTCGATGCCGCACAGGACCATCACGGCGGTGGGCGGCAGGGACCGGATGTACTCGTCGTAGGAGCGCATCTCGACGCGCTCGAGGGTTGCGGCGCCGACGACGCGCAGGCGCGAGGTCAGCAGGGTGCCCCACTGGCGCGAGAACGTCTCGAACGCCATCTCGAGGATGCGCCCGTGCTCCCGCGCGAGCGTCATGGGTCGCCGGAAGTCGTAGGGCTCGGGAGCCGCCGAGCGCTTGCGGCGCGTCGTGGCATTCAGCGTGTCCTGGACCGTCACGGCCAGCACATCGGCACACCGCCGGGGGTGATGAGGCAAAGCCGGGAACCAGATGCGCGGGTGCGTGGAATCACCCGGATCGGCGCCGCGCGTCGCGGCGGGCCTGCCGGCCGTGGCATGCACGGTCCGGCTCCCCGGGCTCCTGGGACCCCGGGGCGAGGTGGCGCCCTCCATGGCGCCGTGAAAGACAACCGGCTTCCGTGCCGGTCTGCTGCGTCAGCGCACCTCGGCCCGGGCGGGCCGCGTTCGGCCCTGCGGGTCGGTGCGCCGGGGACGACGTCCCCCAGTGGTCACTGGGTCACGTAGTCGGTCAGGTAGACGTCGATCACCTCGCCCTCGTAGGCCTCCTCGAGCTGGTGGGCGAGCTCGGTCTTGAGGGCCTCGCGCCCCTCGGGGCTCGACACCTCCTCGACCGTGCGTCCCGAGAACAGGGCGATGGCCAGGTCGAGCGCGCGCGCGGCGTCGGGCTCCTCCGTGACCTCGGCCGTGAGCTGAAGGCCCATGCCCAGGCGCAGGTAGTGCCCGCCCGCGAGGTTGATGCTCACGGCCTCGATGACGAACACCTCGCCCTTCTCGGGCTCCGGCTCGGGCTCGGGGGCCGCCTCGGTCGCGGACGCGCCGGGGCCCATGAGGAACCAGTAGGCCGCGCCGCCGCCGAGGACGAGGACCACCGCCAGGACGATGATCATCAGCTTCTTCTTGGAGCCGCCGCCCTCGCCCTTGCCCTTCGACTCCGGCTCCGGCTCCGGGGCGCCCGACGTGGGCCTGGCGCCGATCTTCGGCTTGCTCGCGATCACGCGCTGCTCGGTCATGGCGGTCATCCCTGGTGTGCGTTCTCGATGGACGGGAGGAGGACGCGGGCGTCCTCGGAGATGCCGCTGAGGACCACGAGGTCCACGCGGCGGTTGGCCTCGAGCGGGTCGACCCCGGGGTCGTCGATCGGGCGAGCCTCACCGAAGCCGACGGCCGCGACCCGGCCCGCGGGCAGGCCACCGACCTCGACCATGCGGCGCAGCACCTGCGTGGCGCGGTCCGAGGACAGCTCCCAGTTGGTGGGGTACCGGCTGCTGGGCAGCACGTTGGCGTGCCCCTCGATGGACACCTGGTCGGGCAGCCCGACCAGGACCGGCGCCGTGGTGTCGAGCACCCTCAGCGCGGTCTCGGTGAGCGTGGCCGTGTCAGGGCTGAAGAACACGTCGTCCGCGACCATGCCGATGACGAGCCCGCGCTCGGTCACGCGGAACCGCACCCGGTCGCCCAGTCCCTGCGCGTTCAGCGCCTGGCTGATCTGGTCGCGGATCTGGGCGAGGCGGTCGTACTCGGCGGCGGCGAGCTGCATGGTGCGCTCCTCCTCGGTGATCTCCACCTCGGGGGTCTGCACCTGCTCGGTCTCGATGCCCGTCTCGCCGGCGAGGTCGGGGACGATCTGGAAGTCCTCGACGCCGGAGAGCGCGCCCGTGCTGCCCTGGAGCATCGACGGGGCGCGGTGGCCGAACCCGGCGGCGAGGGACTCCCGCAGGGCCTCGAACTTCGCCTGGTCCACCTGGCTCATCGAGTACAGGACGATGAAGAGGCCGACGAGCACGGTCATCATGTCGGCGTAGCTCACGGCCCACCGCTCGTGGTTCTCGTGCTCCTCGTGGTGCTCGGCCTTCTTGCGACGCGGGCGCTGCCCGTGCCCGCCGGAGCCGTGGCCCGAGCTCACGCCGCCTCCTTCTTCGCGGCCTTGCCGTCCTTCTTGACGGCGTCGGGCGGCATGAGGCTGCGCAGCCGCTGGCCCACGAGGCGCGGGTTCGCGCCGGACTGGATCGCGAGGAGGCCCTCGACCGCCATCTCCATGTGCGCGCACTCGAGCTCGGAGGCGCGGGTCACGCGTGCGCCGAGGGGCAGCCAGATGAGGTTCGCGGAGAGCAGGCCCCAGAGGGTCGCGACGAACGCGGCGGCGATCATGTGACCGAGCTCGGCCGGCTCCGCGAGGTTCTCGAGGACGTGCACGAGGGACACGACGGTGCCGATGATGCCGATGGTCGGCGCGTACCCGCCCATGTTGTTGAAGTACTTCGCGGTGGTGCGGTCGAGCGCACGCTTGCTCGCGATCTTGTCCTCGAGCATCTCGCGGAGGTCGTCGGGGTCGGTGCCGTCGATCGCGGCCTGGAGGCCCGCGCGCAAGAACTCGTTGTCGACCGTCCGGGCCGCGTCCTCGAGCGAGAGGAGGCCCTCACGCCGGGCCCGGTCCGCGAGACCGACGACCACCTCGACCGTCGAGTCGAGGTCCGGCTGCTTGAAAGGTCATCCAGCGACCAAGGGTCCCGAAGGCGCGCTTGGCGTCGCGCAGCGTGCTGCTCGCGAGGCCCGCGCCGAGGGTTCCGCCGATCACCAGGATCATGGGCGCCGGCAGGATGACCGACATCGGGCTCGAGCCCTCGAGGAAGATCGAGAGGAGGACGGCCCCGAACGCCAGGGCCATCCCCGCCATGGTTGCCGGATCCATCAGTCGGCCTCCGGGACTGAGCTGAGGTTGCGGACCGGCGCGGGGCGCAGCTCGGTCACGGCAGCCACGGTGGTGTCACCGGCGAGGGGGTCGCCGGCGCCGTCGGCGCTCAGCGCGAGGGTCGCGGCGGCGACACGCGCCCGGTACGCGACCACGAGCGCGGTGACCTCGTCGAGCGACTCGGCCACGATGTACTTGGTGCCGTCGATCAGGGTCAGGATCGTGTCCGGGGTGCTCTCGATGCGCTGGAGCAGGTCCGGGTTCACCGCGAAGCGCGGTCCGTTCAGACGCGTGACGACGATCATGGTGGTCCGTCCCTGGAGTTCCTTCGGGCCCATCCGTGAGCCCTGCCCCTACCTGATCGGCCGGGGTGGCGGCGGTGTGAGGCTTCGGCGCCGGTTCGGGTGGGTCCCGTGGCGTTCGGTGGCGACCTGCCGACGTGCGGCGCCGTGCGGCGACGTGCGGCGGTCGAGCGGGCCCGCGGGCGGGCCGGGGACGTCCAGCAGCCGGGGCCGTGGACGCGGCGAGCGTGCGACCCCACGCCGGCGGGGCCGTGGGGGTCGCACGCTCGCGGTGCGCCGGGGTCAGCGCTTGAGGTTCACGAGCTCCTGGAGCAGCTCGTCCGAGGTCGTGATGACCCGGGAGTTCGCCTGGAAGCCACGCTGGGCGATGATCAGGTTGGTGAACTCGGCCGAGAGGTCGACGTTCGACATCTCGAGCGCGCCGCCCGTGAGGTCGCCGCGGCCGCCCGTGCCGGCCTCGCCGACCTGCGGGTCACCGGAGTTGACGGTCGTGCGGTACAACGAACCGCCCGCCTTCTCGAGGCCCGCGGGGTTGGTGAACGTCGCGAGCGAGACACGGCCGAGCGCCTGCTTGAGGCCGTTGCTGAACGAGCCGAGCAGCGTGCCGTCCGCGTTGATCGTGAACGACTGGAGCGTGCCGGCCGCGCGGCCGTTCTGCGACAGCGCCTCGACGGTGCTCAGGCCCGCGTACCCGGTGATCGTGCCGAGCTGCACGTCGACCACGCCGGCGTCGAGCACCGCGGGGGTCGTCGTGAGCTTGCCGTCCGCGCCGAACGCCAGGTTGAGGGACGTGCCGACGGGCGCGCCGTCCTGCGTGGCCGCGACGGTCCAGCCGGTGCCCGTCTTGGTGAACGCCAGCGAGAGCGAGTGCATGGTGCCGTCGGCGTCGTAGACGTCGACCTCACGGTTGAGGATGGTCGCCGGCGTGACGGTCGCGTCGGCGGGCAGGTTGCCCTCGAACGTGGCCGACGTCGTGCCCGCCGCGCCCATGAGCGTCGCGATGGGCAGGCGCATGTCCGTGAGCGTGCCGTTGGTGTCGATCGCGCCCGCGTCGTCGGCCGCCCAGCCCTGCACGAGGCCGCCGTCGGGCGTCACGAGCTGGCCCGTCGCGTCGAAGTCGAACGCCCCGGCCCGCGTGTAGAACTGCTCGGAGCCCTTGCGGACCATGAAGAAGCCGTCGCCGGAGATCATCATGTCCGTCGAGCGGTTGGTGAGCTGGGCGGCGCCCTGCTGGAAGTTCGTCGTGATGCCCGCGACGCGCACGCCGAGGCCGACCTGCGCGGGGTTCGTGCCGCCGACGCCGTCCTGGCCGCCGCCCGCGTTCGTCAGGACCTGGGACAGCGTGTCCTGGAACTGGGACTGGGACGCCTTGAAACCCGTCGTGTTGACGTTGGCGATGTTGTTGCCGGTCACGTCGAGCATGGTCTGGTGGGCACGCAGACCGCTGATGCCGGAGAAGAGCGAGCGAAGCATGGGAGTTTCCCTTCGGTGGTGTCGCGGCCTGGTCAGGCAGCGGTTCCGGCGGAACCGGCGGAGTCGGTGGTGTCGGTCGTGGTCGCGGGCGGGGTGGTGGTCGGGGGCGGGGTCACGGCGGCGGGCGCCGTGATCGCGGAGACGTGGTCGATCGGGACCTTGACCTTGCCCACGGTCACCGTGGGCACCTCGTCGTCGAAGGACACGCCGGAGACGACGCCGGTCTGGACCTTGTCCTTGTCGTCGACGTAGCTGACGGTCTGGCCGACCATGCCGCTCGCCGCGATGCGCATCTGGAGCGCGAAGCTCTCGCGGGAGGTGTCCGAGAGCGCGGTGAGCTGCTCCATGGACGCGAGCTGGGTGGACTGCGCCATCATCTCGTTGGTGTCCATGGGGGACGTGGGGTCCTGGTTGCGGAGCTGAGCGACGAGCAGGGCCAGGAAGACCTCCTGGTCCATCTCCTTCTTCGCGTCGGTCGCGGGCGTGTTCGTCGTGTACAGGCTTGGCGGCGGCGCGGACGCCGTGGGTGTGACGGTCATGGTTCCCTCTCAGACGATCAGGTCGAGGCCGGTGCGGCGCGAGCCAGCGTGGGTCGAGGTGCGGGTGCCGTCGCCGGCGAGGCCCGCGTCGGTCGGCGACTCGCGTGAGCCGCGGCCGTCGGAGCCCGTCGTCGAGCCGTCGGGGCTCGCGCCGGTCCCGTTGCCGCCCGGGCCGCCCGTCGCGGGACCCTGACCGCGGGCACCGTTCTGGCTGCCGGTGCCGAGGCCGAGCTCCGCGGGGAGCCCGGCCGCGACGAGGTCACGGCGCAGGTCGGGCAGCGCGGCGCGCAGGGCGTCACGTGCCTGGTCGGTCGCGCCGAGGAGCTCGATCCGCACACCCTCGGCGCCGATGTGCGCGACGACGCGGACCTGGCCGATCGCCTCGGGCTCGACCCGCATGACGAGCACGTGCTGGCCGGCGCCCGCACCGCGGAGGCCGACGAGGCGCGCGGCGAGCTGGTCGGCCACCTGGCGGGGCTCGGGAGCCGGGGCGGGAGCCGACGGTGCGGCGACCTCCGCGGCGGGTGCCGCGGACTGCGTCGGCCCGACGACCGCGACGTTCGCCGGTCCGGTCGGGGCGGTCGTCGTCGCGGTGGAGGTGGTCGGTGCCACGTCGGAGGCGAGCGCCGCGCGGGCGGCCGCAACCGCGGCGTCGGCGGGTGCCTGGGCCGTGGCCGCGGGGTCGGTGGTCGCCTCGGCGGCCGGTGCGGCCTGCGCACCGGACCGCGAGCCGTTCCCGGCCTGCGGGTCGCCACCGTCGGTGGTCGACGGCGCGAGCGCGGTCGGCGCGGTGGCGGTCCCGGTCGCGGTCGTGCCGGCCGCCGAGTCGGGGGTGCCAGGCGTCGCCGTGGCGGCGTCGGCGACCCCGCGCTGCGTGGGCACCCCGCCCTGGACGGCGGCGCCCGCGGCACCGGCGGCACGACCAGCCGCCGCACGACGCCGCGCGTCGAGGTCGACGACGTCGGCGAGGGGTGCGTCGGCGCTCTCGACGGCGACGCCCTGGGCCGCCGCGGCCTCGTCCGCGGCGAGGGCCTGCCCGGCGGCGGCCACGAGCTGGCCGATCGTCAGGAGGACCGCGCCGACGTCGCCCGGGACGGGCTGGGCCGCACCGTCCGCCGGGGCCGTGGGGCCCGTGGCGGGCGCGGAGCCGGCGGCCGTGCCCGGTCCCGCCTGCGCGGTGTCGTCCTGGGCGCCGTGCTGGGACCGGTCGGTCGCGGTGTCCGTGCGCTCGCCGTCGGCCCGCCCGGCCGTCCGGTCGGTGCGGACCGGACGGTCCGTGCGCTCGGAACGCTCGGCGGAGCCGGTGCCGGCGTCGCGGCGGTCGGCGTCGCGCCGGCGGTCGGCGCGCTCGGCCCGCTCGGCCCGGTCGGCCTCGCGGCCCACCTTGTCCATGGTCGACGCGAAGTCGTCACCGCCGTTCCCGCGCGAGCCGGCCGACGTGCGGTCCGCACCGCGCGAACCGGACGGCGGAGGTGCGGGGAGCATGATGATCGTGGTCATCGGTCCTCCTTGGGGGTTGCGGTGCGTGGGCTCTCGACGACGTCGTCGGCGCTGGAACGGTGGGCGTCGGCCGGGGCACCCGGCTCGGCCACGTCCGCGGCGTCGGCGAGGTCCGCCGCACGCTGCCGGGACGCGGCCTCGTCGAGGACGAGCTGCTCGGCGCGCAGCTCCTCGGCGCGCTCGAGCACCTCGTGGCGGTCCTCGAGCTTCTCGAGCGTCGCGGCCTTGGTGCGGGCGGCCGACCACTCGTGGGTCGCGGCGTCGACGCGCACCTCGACGACCTCGAGCGCGGCACGCGCCTCACCCAGCAGGCCGTTGACCGCGGCCCGGCCGGCGATCGCGGCCTGCCACGTGAGGTGGTCGGCGCGCTCGGGCAGGCCCGTGCCGCTCAGCATCTCGGCCGTCTCGTCACGACGCTTCTGAGCCGCACGGCGCTCGGCGTGCGCGAGGGCGAGCGCGGCAGCGGCCTGCTCCTCCTGGAGGTTGCGCAGGCGCAGGAGCCCCGCGAGGCGGAACCGGCCGGCCATCAGCGCACCCCCATCGCGTTCACGAGGCGGGCGAGCTGCTGCCAGGACGCGTCCGCGGCGGCGACCTCGTCCATGCCCTGGCGCAGGAAGGCGTCGATCCCGTCGGCGTTCGCGACGGCGGCGTCGACGAGCGCGTTGCTGCCCGCCACGTACGCGCCGACGTCGAGCAGGTCCTGGGCCCGGCGCCGGGCCGCCATCACCTGACGCAGGCCCGTCGCGGCGGCGCGCTGCTCGGGCGACGTGACGCGGCCCGCGACACGCGAGATCGAGCCGAGCACGTCGATGCTCGGGAAGTGCCCGGCGACGGCGAGCTCACGCGTGAGGACGACGTGCCCGTCGAGGATCGACCGGGCGGCGTCGGCGATCGGCTCGTTGTGGTCGTCGCCGTCCACGAGCACGGTGTAGATGCCGGTAACGGAGCCGCGCTCGTCGGTGCCTGCACGCTCGAGGAGCTGCGCGAGCAGCGAGAAGGTCGACGGCGGGTAGCCGCGCGTCGCGGGCGGCTCGCCCACGGACAGGCCGATCTCACGCTGGGCCATGGCCACACGCGTGAGGGAGTCCATCATGAGGACGACGTCACGCCCCTCGGCCCGGAACGCCTCGGCGATGCGCGTCGCGACGAACGCCGACTGGCGGCGCACGAGCGGCGGCTCGTCGGACGTCGCGACGACGACGACGCTGCGGGCCAGGCCCTCGGGCCCCAGGTCGTCCTCGAGGAACTCGCGCACCTCACGCCCGCGCTCCCCGACGAGGGCGATCACGGAGACCTCGGCCTCCGTGCCGCGGGCGATCATCGAGAGCAGGGAGGACTTGCCGACGCCCGAGCCGGCGAACAGGCCGATGCGCTGACCGCGGCCGACGGTCGCGAGGGTGTCGAGGGCGCGCACGCCCAGGGTCAGCGGGGTGTCGACCCGGGACCGGCCGAGCGCCGAGGGTGCCGACGCGTCGACCGGGACGCGGTGCGCGCCGAGGAGCGGGCCCTTGCCGTCGATCGGGCGGCCGAGGCCGTCCAGCACGCGGCCGAGGAGGGCGTTGCCCGTCGGGGCGGTCAGGGGCCGGCCGGTGCTGCGCGCCGGCATGCCCGTGCGGAGCCCGCTCACGGTGCCGAGCGGCATGCAGCGGAGCGTCTTCGCGGTGGCCGCGACGATCTGCGCGGGCACGGGCGGGGCGACGTCGGCCGGGTCGCCGAGGAGCACGAGGTCCCCGACGGCGCCGCTGAGCCCCGACACGTCGATCGAGAGCCCGACGACCGCCGACACGGACCCGACGCGCTCGGGGGCCGCGCCGGCCAGCGCGCGCGCCAGCCGGTCGTCGGCCGGGCCCAGGGGCGCGTCGGCGCGGGACGGCGCGGCGCCGGGCCGGCTCGTCCGCGGCGCGGAGGTCGTCGTGGTCATGCCTGGTCCTCGAGCAGCGCGCGACGGGCGCGGTCGAGCGCGGCGGCCACCTGGCCGTCGAGGAACCCGCCCGGGTACTCGCTGATGACGTCGCCGGGCGCGAGGCGCGGGTCGGCGACGAGGGACACCCCGGTGGGCAGCGGCACGCCGTCGCCCGTGGCCACGGCGTCCTGGACGCGGGCGAGGTCGGTCGGGTTCAGCCGGATGGTGTGCACGCCGACCTCGGCGGGCACGGCGAGGGCACGCGCGAGGAGGTCACGCACGGACCCCGCGCCGTCGGCGAGCTCGCGCTGGAGCACGACGGCGGCGAGCTCGAGCGCCGCGTCGTACATCGCGCGGCGCGCGTCGTCGACGACGGGCACGACCCGGGCCGAGGTGGCCTGGACCGCGCGCTCGAGCACGAGCATCGCGTCCGCGAGCGCAGCCTGACGTGAGGCCTCGGCGCGCTCGTTCTGCTCGGCGAGGCGTCGCTGCTGCGTGACCGCGGCGTCCGCGGCCGCCCGCGCACCGGCCGACCAGCCGGCGGCGTAGCCGGCTGCGCGGGCGCGGTTCTCGGTCTCCCCGGCGGCGGCGGTCGTCGTGGTCGGCGCGAGCTGGGCGGGCCGGAACGCGACGACGGCGGGCGTGGGCTCAGGCGACATACTCGTCCTCGCCCTCGCGGCGGATGACGATCTGGCCGCTCTCCTCGAGGCGACGGATGACCTGGACGACTGCCGCCCGGGCCTCCTCGACCATGGACAGGCGCACCGGCCCGAGCAGCTCGATCTCCTCGAGCAGGTTCTCGCGGGCGCGCTCCGACAGGTTGCGCAGGATCTTGTCGCGGACCTCGTCGGCCACGCCCTTGAGGGCGGTCGCGAGCGAGGACATCTCGACGCCGCGCAGCACGAGCTGGATCGCGCGGTCCTCGAGCAGCACGATGTCGCCGAAGACGAACATGCGGCTGCGGACCTCTTCCGCGAGCGCCTGGTCGCGTGCCTCGAGGCCCTCGAGGATGAGCTTCTCCGTCGTCGGGTCGGCGCGGTTGATGATCTCGACGAGGGGCTGGACGCCGCCGACCGCGGACATCTCCTGGGGTGTCAGGACGGCCGACGCCTTGCGCTGCATGCTCTCGGCGACGAGCGCGACGACGTCGGGCGAGGCACGCTCCATGAGCGCGATGCGGTGCGCGACCTCACCCTGGGTGGCGTGCGGCAGGCCCGTCATGATCGCGGAGGCGTGCTCGGCGCGCAGGTGGGCCAGGACGAGCGCGATCGTCTGGGGGTGCTCGCCGTTGAGGAGCGAGACCACCTGGCGGGCGTCGGCGTACTGGAGGAACTCGAACGGCTGTCCCTGCAGGGACGACGCGAGGCGCTCGAGCATGCCCGCGGCGCGGTCCCGGCCGACGGACGCCTCGAGGAGCGCCTGCGCGAGGCCGAGGCCGCCGCGGCCGCTGTAGCCCGCGCCCCCGAGCGAGACCTCGTAGAACTCGTCGAGCACGTCGTCGGCGAGCTTGCCGTCGACCCGCTCGAGGCGCGCGATCTCGGTGGTGAGCTCCTCGATCTCGCTCTCTTCGAGCTGGGCCATGACGCGCCCGGCCTGCTCGCGGCCGAGCTGGATGAGCAGCAGTGCGGCCTTCTGGGTGCCCGTGAGCATCGCGGTGGACATCAGCGCCGCCCGCCCACGAGCCAGCCGCGCAGGACCTCGGCCACCTCGGCCGGCTGCTCCGCGGCGAGCGCGATGACGTCGTCACGCTTGCTCTGCATCTCGTCGGACAGGGGCTCGACCGGGGCGGGGAGCGCGAGCGTCGGCTCGGGCTGCTCGAGGATCTCGGCCTTGCGGGACTCGATGAGCTCGATCGCGCCCAGGTCGATCGCCTCGCGGCGGGCCCGGCGGCTGCGGCGTGCACCCATGACGATCGCGAGGATCAGGGCGAGGAGGACGACGCCGCCGATGCCGGCCGTCGTGATGAGCTGCTTGGACTCCTCGGCTGCGGCGGCCTTCTCGGCCTCCGCGAACGCGGCCTCGGCGGCCTCGGCGCTGCTCGTGTCGAACTCCATGCGGGACACGGACACGACGTCGCCGCGTGCCTCGTCGATGCCCGCCGCGGCGACCACCGTCTCCTGGAGGTCGGCCATGTCGAGGTTGCCACCGGCGTCCTGCGAGACGACGACGGAGACGGACTGGCGGCGGACGGCACCGGGGGTCGTCGTGACCTCCTCGACCGTCTTGTTGACGGTGTTGTTGAGGGTCTCGCTCTCCTTGCGGTACGAGCCGTCCGCGTCGTCACCCGTGGTCGTGTTGCCGTCCGGGCCGAGGACCCCGCCGACGGCCTGCCCGGAGCCCGTGTACTCCTCGAGCGTGCTGGTCTCCGAGATGGGGGGCGCGTTCTCGGCGGGCGTGTACGTCTCGGTGACGCGGGCGGCCTGGTCGTAGTCCAGGTCGGCGGTCACGGTCACGACGGCGTTGCCGGCGCCGACGATGCGCTCGAGCATCTGCTGGACGTTCGAGGCGACGCGCGCCTCGTACTCCGCGGTCTGGTTGCCCTGGAGGCCGTTGCCCGAGGTCCCGCCGATCGCGGAGAGGACCTTGCCGTCGGCGTCGATCACCGCGACGTCGGTGGGCGACATGCCCTCGATGCCCGCGGACACGAGGTGCACGATCGACTCGACCTTGTCGGACTCGAGCGCGACGCCCGGGGCGGTCTTGACGAAGACCGACGCGGTGGGTGCGCCCTTCTCGTCGACGAAGACGCTGTCCTCGGGGAGCGCGAGCTTCACGGTCGCGGCCTCGACGCCGTTGATCGCGCCGATGGTCTTGGCCAGCTCGCCCTCGAGGGCCCGCTGGTAGGTGACCTCCTGCTGGAACTCCGAGGAGGTCATGCCCATGTCGTCGAGCAGCGAGTAGCCGCCGCCGTCGGACGACGCGGGCAGGCCGGCCGAGGCGACGGCGATGCGCATCGGGTAGACCTTGTCGTTCGGGACCATGATCGTCGAGCCGCCGTCGGTGAGCTCGTACGCGACCGCCTCGGACTCGAGGTGGTCGACGATCGCGCTCGCGTCGGTCGCGGACAGGCCCGTGAACAGCGGCGTCATCGTGGGCTTCGCGAGCCACGAGGAGAGCGCGACCGCGCCGAGCACGAGCACCGCGACACCGATGACGACGAGGGTGCGCTGCGCGAGCGTGAACTGGCGGATCGACTGCTGGAGGCGGCCCAGCAGGCCGCTGATCTGAGCGGGCATCAGGCCTGCATCCTCATGATCTCGGTGAACGCCTCGACGGCCTTGTTGCGCAGGGCCGCGGTGAGCTCGAGGGTCACGGCGGCCTGGCTGCTGGCGATCGTGTAGTCGTGGACGTCGTCGAGGTCACCCGTGACGGCCTTGACCGCGAGGGCGTCCGACGTCGACTGCATGGCCTGGAGCTGGTCGATCGAGCCGGCGAGGTCGGCACCGAAGACCGCGGCCGTGGGGGACGTGCCGGCCGTCGCGGCGACGGGGCTCGTCTGCCCGACGGCGCCGACGCCGGTCAGGGAGTCGAGCAGCCCCGCCGTCACGCCGGAGATGGGTTGGATGCTCATCAGCTACGTCCGATCTGGAGTGCGGCCTGGTAGGTCTCCTTGGCGCGGTCGACGACCGCGGCGTTCGCCTGGTACCCGCGCTGGGCCATGATCAGCTGGGTCATCTGGCTGGACATGTCGATGTCCGGGTACTTCACGTAGCCGTCCGCGTCGGCCAGCGGGTGGTCGGGCTCGTAGACGAGCCGCCCCTCGGCGCTGCCGAACTCGACGCCCGCGACCTCGGCGCCGCCCTGGCCCCCGTAGTCACGGGCCTGCGCGATGACGTAGCGCGCCTGGAAGGCGTCCTCGTCGGTCGACTTCACCGTGCTCATGTTCGAGAGGTTGTCGCTGATCGCGTCGAGCCAGGTGCGGTAGACGGTCATGCCGCTCCCGGCGACGCCGATGGCCCCGAAGATGCTCATCAGCTCATCCTCATCGCGGTGCGGAGCTTGCTGAACGTGCCGTCGACGGCCTGCGTCGCGAGCTGGTAGCGCAGGTTCGTCTCGACGTTGAGGAGGGTCTCCTCGTCGAGGTTCACGTTGTTGCCGTCCTCACGCGTCGCGGCGAGCGAGCGGGACGTGGCGGGTGTGGTGGCGCCGGTGCCGTCGGACACGGCCGCGGCGAGCGACTCCTCGAAGGAGACGCGCCCGGCGAGGAAGCCGGGGGTCTGGATGTTCGCGACGTTGTCGGCGATGACGCGCTGACGTAGCGCGAGACCGTCCAGAGCACTGTTGATCGCGACGAAGGACACGGAGTCGAACACGGCCGGATACACCTCACCCAGTCGAGGCCTAGCAATGCGGCCGATCCATGGCCTTCGGGGTGAGCGATCCCTGCTCGGCGTGCCCATCGGCCGGGGCCCTGGGCGTGTGAGGGATTCCGGGCCCGGTGATCTTCGCCGGGACGGAAGTCACCCGTACGGGTGAGCGACCGTGTGCCGGGTCAGGCAGGCAGGTCGACGTACACGGGGACGGACGGCGCCCCGGAGCGCAGCGCCTGCGCGGCGCGGCCGTGCCGGCGGCTCAGGTCGGCGGCCTCCGCCATGCGGCGGCCCACCTCGATCTGGCGGTCGAGCAGCGCGAGCGCCCGGTCGCCGAGCGCGGCGGGCAGCGGGCCCAGGCCGACGGGCGGGGCCCACGGGTCGCGCGGCGGGGTGTCAGCGATGTGGTCGAGCGCGAGCATGCGCTCGGCGGCCTCGACGTCGAGCTCGAGGGCGGTGAGAGCTGCCTCCCACGCGCTCCCCCACGTGGTCGACGACGACGCCGTGACGGCAGCCACGGTCTAGCCCACGCCGAGGACGCCGAGGGAGCGCGGCGTCGTCGCCGCACCGGCGGTCGTGACGGGCTCGAGCGTCGCCGCTCCGGACACGGTCGCGGCGGCCTCGTGCCACGCGTCGCGCAGCGGCTCGACGAGCTCGCGGCAGGACGCGGTGCGGTCGGCGTCGCCGGCGACGTTCGCACCGACGAGCTCCGTGAGGAGGAACGTGTAGACGCTCATGAGCTGCTTGGCGCCGTCCCACGCGTCGACGTCGAGGGTCTCGAGGAGCTCGGAGACGATGTCCTGCGCGTGCGTGAGCTGGGCTCCCGCACCGGCGCGGTCGCCGGCACGCTGGGCGTCCTCGGCACGCTTGAGGTCGAGCACGAGGCGGTCGTAGAGCATCGTGAGGAGCTTGGCGGGGCTCGCGGTCGCGACCGTGTCGTCGAGGTACCGCGTGCGCACTGCGGAGTAGTTCATCGCGTTCCCCAGGTGAGGTTCGGTCGGTGCGTGGTCATGAGCCCGAGTTGGCGTTGAGCTGCTCGATCTGAGCGGAGAGCCACGCCTGCTGCGAGGTGAGCGTGCTGAGCGCGACCTCCATCGCCGTGTACGTGCGCTCGAGCGTCGCCTGGCGCATCGCGAGCCGGTCGTCCCAGTCGGCGATCCGGTCCGCGAGGTCCTTGACGATGCCCTGGTGGCTGTTCACCTGCGCGGTGATCGAGCCCTTGTCCTTGTCGGACGCGGACTTCGCGACCTCGGCGACGCGTGAGGCGACGGTGCTGACGATCTTCTCGACCTTGGCGGGGTCCGCGGCAAGGGCGGCCGTGTACTTCGCCGAGTCGAACGTGAAGGTGCCGTCACGGTTGAGCACGAGGCCGATGTCCGACGGCGACGTGCCGTCGACCGGCTGGGACGCGACCGCGAGCAGGTTCTGCTGGAGCCCGCGCGTCGTGCTGTTCCCCGCGAAGAGCCCGCCCGTGACGATCGTGCCGCCGTCCTCTGCGGTGCTCGTGGACGTCTTGGTGCGGGACGCGATCTCGCTGAGCACCGTGTTGAGGTTCGTCACGAGGCTCGAGGCAAGCGTGGTCTGCGCGGCGGTGCTGGGTGCGACCGTGAGCGTGACGGGGTCCGTCTCGGCCTTGCTGAGGGTCACGTCGACCCCGCCGAGCAGACCCGAGAAGGTGTTGGTCGCGGACGTGACGGCCTGCTCCGCGGGCGTACCGGCCCAGAGCGTGATCGACGCGTCCACGGCCGCGCGGATCTGTGCGACACCGGGCTGGTCGGCCGAGTCGTTCGACGCGACCGAGAACGTGGCGGCGGCGCCCGTCTTGGTGCCCGTGAGCTGGATGCGGTAGTCGGGGACGGCCGTGGTGCCGAGGTTCACGACGGCGGCCGTGACGCCCGTGTCGGCCTTGTTGAACGCGGCCGCGACGTCGGCGGCCGACGTGCTCGCGGCGGTGACGGTGACCGTCGTCGCGTCCGGGCCGGTCCCGTGCGTCAGCGTGAACGACGGGGTCGTGGAGGTGAAGCTGCTCGGGAGCGTCACGAGCGAGGACTGCGAGGCCGCGAGGTTCTCGATGTCGAAGGTCACCGAGGAGGGCTGGGCCGTCGAGCCGACCGTCGTGGTGACCGACGTGGCGCTCGAGGTCGCGGTCACGGTCTTCCAGGACTCGGTCTTCGCGGCGGTCTGGGCGGCGGTCAGGAGCGACGCGGCCTTCGTGTTCAGGGACTGGAGGGCCGTGACGAGCGAGGACGCGTTCGCCTTCTTGTTGACGAGCTGCGCCTGCGGGATCGCCTCGACCTGCATCAGGGCCTTGATCATGCCGGTCGAGTCGAAGCCGCTGACGGCGCCCGAGATCGCGAACGAGCTCGCCATGGGTGTCCTCCAGAGTCGGGAATGCCGAACCGGCGGTGGGCGGACGGTCGTCCACCCACCGCCGGTCGGATGTTGCGGGTACTGCTGGTGATACCGGTGCTGCTGGTGATACGGGTGCTGCAGGTCAAGCGGCGGTCACCTCGAGGGCGACCCCAGGCTCACTGGAGGAGCTGGAGCACGCTCTGCGGCAGCGACTTGGCCTGGGCGAGCATCGCGGTGCCGGCCTGGGACAGGATCTGCGCGCGGGTGAACGACACCATCTCCTCGGCCATGTCCGTGTCACGGATCCGGCTCTCCGACGCGGACAGGTTCTCCACGGCGACGTTGAGGTTGTTGATGGTGTGGTCGAAGCGGTTCTGCACAGCACCGAGCTGCGAACGAACCGAGGAGACCTCGGTGATCGCGTCGTCGATGAGGTCGATCGCCTCGGTGGCGCCGCTGGCAGCGGCGAACGTGGGCGTCTTCGCAGCGAGCTGCTCGATCGTGTCGGTGCCCGAGAACGCCGGGCCCGAGATCGTCAGCACGCCGGTCGCGATGGCGGCCGAGCCGGTGCCGAGCGCGGCGTCGATCGCCGTGGTCAGCTTGGTGCCGCGAGCCGCGGCGTCCTCACCGGCCGTGTAGGTCACCGAGGAGAAGTCGAAGCTCTTGGAGCCGATGGTGACGGTGCCGTTGAGCTTCTCGAAGTTCGCCGCGGTGGCGAGGTCGGCGAACGCCGTCTCGGTCGCGATGGTGCCGACGGCCGTGGTCGACGCGTTGGTGATCGTGACGTCCGAGACCTTCATGGCGTTGCTGGCCGTGGTGGTCACGTCGACACCGGAGATCCCGAGGCCCGAGGCGCTCATCGCACCCGTGCTGTTGAGGTCGACCGTGATCTTGTCCTGGGCGGAGGTGTTGGCCCCGACCTGGAACGTGCCGCTGTAGTTGCCGTCGAGCAGCTTCGCGCCGTTGAACTGCGTGGTGTCGGCGATGCGGGTCAGCTCGGTCTTGAGCTGGTCCATCTCGTCCTGGATGTTCGTCTTCGCCTCGGAGGAGAGACTGCCCTCGTTGGACGCCTGGACGGCCAGGGTGCGCATGCGCTGGAGGATCGAGTGCGTCTCGGTCAGCGCGCCTTCAGCGGTCTGGACGACGCTGATGCCGTCCTGGGCGTTGCGGACAGCCTGCTTGGTGCCACCGATCTGGGCGCGGAGGCCCTCGGAGATGGCCAGACCGGCCGCGTCGTCCGCCGCACGGTTGATCCGCAGACCGGACGACAGCTTCTCCAGCGAGGAGTTGAGGTCGTTCTGCGTGTTGGACAGGTTGCGGTACGAGTTCATCGCCGCGATGTTGGTGTTGATCGAGAGACCCATGGGGAACTCCTCCTTGATTCGGGTCGGAACTGCCGCCCCTCCATGGGCGAGCACTTGTCTGATCGGTCGGCGCCCCCGGACCTTGAGCGTTTTCCGGAGAACTTTCTTGCGACGTCCGTCAGCCGTCGGCCGCGGGCGTCACGAGGCCGGGGGCGAGCACGTCGAGCTCGGCGAGCAGCGCGGCCTCCTCGGCGGCCGGGACGAGGGCGAGCGCGGCCTCGAGGCCCGCGAGCGCACGCTCGTCGCCGTAGACGCTGAACGCCAGCGCGCCCGCGAGCGCCCGGCCCCGCGCGTCGACGCGCTCGTCGAGGGCGATCCGCACGAGCGGGCACTGCTCGGCCGCCCCGTACCTGCGGAGCTCGATCGCCCAGGCTGCGGCCTCCTCGAGCGGGAAGGCGAGCGCTGCGGTCGCGACGGCACCGAGCACGGTCGGGTCGCCGGGCCGCGCGTCGTGCATCCACCGCAGGAAGGTGCGCGCGTCGGCGTCGGGCTCCATGAGGCACGCGGTCACGTACTCGCGCCACAGCGCGTCGCCGAGCACCTCGATCACGCGCGTCGTGCGCTCGCGCCCGAGCAGGCTCACCAGGCCGCCGGGTGCGCCGGGCGCGACGCCCTTGCGGGCGGCGGCGACCGCGACCTGGGTAGCCTGCCGGCCGCGGCCGAGCGTCGCGAGGGCCCAGACCTCGATCCGCACGTAGCTGATCCGGTCGAGCCGCTCGCCCTCTCCGTTGAGCGTCGTGGTGGGCATGGCCTCGAGCGCGGCGAGCGCGACGTCGGCCTGACCCCGCTCGGCGGCGACCCGCGCACGCGCGGCACGGGCGAACGCCGGGTTGTCGTCCGACTGCTCCCACAGGTCGAGCCAGCGGTCCGTCGCCTCGGCGTCGCCGAGGAGGTGCGTGACCCCGACCATCGAGGTCGCGAGCAGGCGAGCCCGGCGCGGCAGGCTGAGTCCCGCGGAGCGCAGCTCTTCGCCGAGGGCGGCGGCCTCCACGAAGCGGCCCGCGGCGGCGAGCGACCGGGCGAGCTGGATCCGTGAGCTCTCGAGCTCCTCCGCGGGCACGCCCGCGCGTCGGCCCGCCTCGATCTCCGCCTCGGCGAGGGCGACGTTGCGCTCCCCCTTGGCCTTCCCCTGGCGCACCTCGGTGGCGTAGCCGGTGTGGCGCAGCACGACGTCGGGCAGGGGGACGAGGTGCGCCGGCACGGGTGCGTCGACGCGCCGGGTGAGCTGCTCGTGCAGGCTCCCGGTCCACACGTGGACGTCGCGCCGGAAGACACGGTGCACCGAGACGCGCGCGCTGACCGAACGGGTCGGCGGAGCGAGCGGGAGCGTCGCGGCCTCGTCGACGTTGTGCTGGATGACGGAGTGCGCCGTCGCGCCGTCGCGGCCCAGGTTCTTGCGGAGCTGCGCGGGTACGCCCTCGAACACCTCGTCGGCGTCGATGGACAGCACCCAGTCCGCCGTCACGTGCTCGAGCGCACGGTTGCGCGCGGCCCCGAAGTCGTCGTCCCAGTAGCCCTCGACGACGCGGTCCGTGAACTGCCGCGCGACGTCGCGCGTGGTGTCCGTGGAGCCGGTGTCGTAGACCACGACCTCGTCGGCCCACTGCACGGACGCGAGGCACTGCGCGAGGACGGCCTCCTCGTCCTTGACGATCAGGACGGCGGCGACGGTCGGCGTGCGCCTGGTCGACATGGATCCCCCTCGTTACCCGGGCGCGCAGACGCGCGCACGCGGGTCACATCGGCAGGACGGGTCGAGCGGTGAGGGGTCAGACCGCCCACTCGAGGCCGCCGCCGACCAGCTCGGCGTCGTCGTGCGTCCCCGGCCGCTGCTGCGGGACGGCCGCTGCCGTGCTCGCGTGGGCGCCGGCCGCGGCGCGTGCCGCGACGCTGGCGAAGTAGGCGCGGCGGCGACGCTCGGCGACACCGTCGGGGCGGTCGGCGGTCTGCACGAGCTCGGGGTCGAGGCTCGCGTTCATGCCGTCGCGCAGGAGGCCGAGGGCCTCGGTGCGGAGCTGGCTGATGCGGGACTGGGTGACGCCCATCTCGGCGGCGAGCTCGACGACCGGACGGTCGTGGAAGAAGAGCTGCTCGACGACGTGGCGCATGCGCTCGGGCAGGCTCTCGACGCCGGCGCGCAGGTACTGCAGGCGCTCGCCCACGAGGAGGCTCTCCTCCGGGCCCATGCCCGCGGAGACCACGGTGTCGGCGATCGAGCCGTCGAAGGCCTCGATGGACAGGACGCGCACGTCGGCGTCGCCGCGGGCGGCGTCGATCTCGTCGACACCCATGCCCGTGGCCTCGGCGAGCTCGCTGCGCGAGGGCACGCGGCCCAGGGCGCCGGTCAGCTCGTCGGCGACCTCGGTCAGCTGGCGGGCCCGGCGGCGGGCGCCGCGGGAGACCCAGTCCATGCCGCGGAGCTCGTCGATGAGAGCACCCTTGATGCGCAGCGACGCGTAGCGGGCGAACGGGACGCCCGTCTCGGCGTCGTACGCCCGGGCCGCCTTGACGAGCGCGAGCGACCCGGCGGAGGCCAGGTCGGAGCGCGAGACGTAGGACGGCACGCGGGACAGCATCGCGTTGACGTGGTAGCCGACGAGCGGGAGGTGCTCGACGACCAGCGCGTTCGTGGAGTGCTCTGTTGCGGTCACAAGAAGGGCTTTCGGAGCCCGTGGCGGATGACTTGAGCGGGCCGAGCGGGTGAAAGGATGTGGTACCGGCGCGTCGCTGCACGGCGGGCCCCTCCCGGCGGTACGAGTTGCGCAGTTGCGTCCGATTCACATCCGGTGAACACGTGCCAACTCGGACATCCTCCTGTGATCTACGTCACATTCAGATCAAGAAGCCGCAGGTCAGGGGCCTCCCCGGAACTTCGTGCCAGGGATCGGTCACAATGACGAGGCGCCTGCCGATGGGCTGGGCTGGAACGCGCGAACGCAGATACCTAGACCCAAGGGGACGTCACGATGGGTTTGAACGAGCTCTCCGGGGTGCTCTGGCACGAACGCCAGCTCCTCGAGCTCCTGCTCTTCAAGCTGGAGGAGGAGCAGCTGATCCTCTCCAGCGGACGCACCCAGTGGCTCGGCCACGCGACGCGTGAGGTCGAGACCGTCCTCGACCAGATCCGCGGCGCCGAGCTGGGCCGCTCCATGGAGGCCGACGAGGCCGCCCGTGAGCTCCGGATCTCCAGCGGCGCCAGCCTCCTCGAGCTCGCGAAGCACGCGCCCGCACCCTGGGACGAGCTGCTCACCGAGCACCACGCGGCGTTCGTCTCCCTCACCGACCAGATCAACGGCCTCGCCGAGAGCAACCGCGACCTGCTCGCGACCTCGCACCGGGCCACCCAGGAGACCCTCATGAGCCTGCAGGAGAGCGTGCAGACGTACGACCCGCGCGGCGGTGCCGCGTCGGCGTCGGGCAGCATGCTCCTCGACCAGGCCCTGTGAGGGACGCATGAGCACCTTCTCCGGACTGAGCGGCGCCCTGTCGTCCCTCATCGCGCAGCGCCAGGCCCTCGAGGTCTCCGGCCAGAACGTCGCGAACGCCAAGACCGCCGGCTACACCCGCCAGCGCGCCGACATGACGTCGGTCCAGGCGCTCACGACGCCGTCGATGTTCTCCGCGGCGAACGGCGCCGGCAACGGCGTCCGGGTCAGCGGCATCACGCGCATGGGCGACGTGTTCCTCGACGCGCGCCTGCGCACCGAGACGTCCGCGGCGTCCTTCCAGGCCGCGCAGGCCAAGTCGCTCGACCGGCTCGAGACGCTCGTCACCGAGCCCTCCGACACCGGGATCACCGCGCAGCTCCAGACCTTCTGGTCCGGCTGGCAGGACGTCGGCAACGACCCCGACGACCCGGCCGCGCGGCAGACCCTCATCGGCAACGCCAAGGCGCTCATCAGCCAGATCGCGAGCGGCTACCGGGGCGTCGAGACGCAGTGGGCGCAGGCCCGCACCGAGGCCCAGTCGATCGTCACGCAGGTCAACACGACCGCGACGGCCGTCGCCGACCTCAACGAGCAGATCCGCGCGATCCAGGTCTCCGGCGGCTCGGCCAACGAGCTCGTGGACCAGCGCAGCCTCCTCGTGACCCAGCTCTCCTCGCTCGTCGGCGCCTCCGCCCGTGAGCGTGAGGACGGGACGATCGACGTCATGGTGGCCGGCAACGCGCTCGTCCGCGGCGTCAAGGCGACCGCGGTCCAGCTCTCCGGCCCCAGCTCGATGGCCGAGCTCGTCGCGACGCCCTCGGTGCCCGTGTCGCTCTCCTGGGGCACGACCCCGCCCACGCCGCTGTCGCTCCAGGGCGGCACGCTCGCGAGCCACATCTCGGTCCTCAGCCCCACGGGCTCGCTCATGAGCGCGGCCGACTCCTTCAACGACCTCGCGACGTCCCTCGAGACGTCCGTCAACGCGGTCCACCAGACCGGGACGACCCTCACCGGGGCCACGGGTGTCGACTTCTTCGTCGTCAACCCGGACGCGAGCCTGCCCAAGGCGCTGCGGCTCTCGACCATCAGCGACCCGGCCCAGGTGGCCGCCGCGGACGGCACCAAGGGAACCCTCGACGGGTCCATCGCCGACAAGGTGTCCCAGATCGTCAGCAAGGCCGGCGGACCGGACTCCGTGTGGCGCAGCTTCGTCGTCGACCTCGGCGTCCAGACGCAGGCCGCGACCCAGCGCGCCAAGGTCACCGAGGTCGCCCGGGCGACCGCCGAGAACCTTCAACTCTCCCAGGCGAGTGTCGATCTGGATGAGGAGTCGGTGAACATGCTCGCCTACCAGCGGGCCTACGAGGGCGCAGCACGTGTCCTGACCGCCATCGACGAGATGCTCGACGTGCTCATCAACCGCACCGGCGTGGTGGGGAGGTAACCCGTGATCAACCGCGTGACCCACCAGACGGTCCAGCGCTCGACCCTGGCCAACCTGCAGCTCAACCTCAGCAAGATGGCCGACCTGCAGTCGCGGATGTCCGGCGGCAAGATCATCACCAAGCCGTCCGACGACCCCGCCGGCACCGCCCAGGCGATGGCCCTGCGCACCGAGAAGCGCGCCGCGGAGCAGTTCACGCGCAACGCGGACAACGGTGCGACGTGGCTCAACACGATCGACACGGCGCTGTCGTCGTCGACGGCGCTGCTGCTCAAGGCCCGCAACCTCACCGTCCAGGGTGCCAACTCCGGCGCCATGGGCCCGGCCGCCCGCGAGGCGATCGCCAAGGAGCTCGACGGCCTGCGTGACGCGCTGCTCGACCAGGCGAACACCGACCTGCTCGGCCGCTCCGTCTTCGCCGGCACGTCGAACGCCGGGGTCGCCTACACCGTGACCCCCGCCGTGCCCGAGCAGCCCGGCCCGCCCGTGGTCCCCGCCGTCCCCGCGCAGTACACGTGGACGGGCTCGGCCAACGGGAGCGTCGAGCGTCGCCTCGCCCAGGACACCACGGTCCGCGTCGACGCCGACGGCAAGGCCGCGTTCGGCGACGGCGCCACCTCGGTGTTCGCGCTCATCGACACGATCGCCGCGGACCTGCGCGCCGGCACCGACGTCAGCGTCCACCTCGACACGATCGACGCGCGTCGCGACGCGATGCTCGGCGAAGCCGCCTCCGTCGGCACCCGGTACAACCAGATCGCGACCGCGAAGTCCAACCTCTCGAGCGACGTGCTCGCCCTCAAGACGCAGCTCTCCGCGGTCGAGGACATCGACCTCGCCGCGATCATCGTCGAGATCCAGGCCCAGGAGGTCGCCTACAAGGGCGCCCTCGGAGCCACCGCACGTGTCCTGCAGCCGACCCTGATGGACTTCCTCCGATGAGCGTGATGGTGGCCGACGGGCCGGCCGAGACCCACGACGTCCACGACGTCCTCGAGTTCCTCAGCCCGCCCCCGGGCCTGCGGGACCTGCGCCGCTTCACCCTCACCGCGCTCGACGAGCTCGGTCTGCTGTTCGCCCTGCGCGCCGTCGACGAGCCCGAGACGCGGCTCTTCCTCGTGCCGCCGCGCATCTACTTCCCCGACTACGAGCCGCACCTGGACCCGAGCGTCCGCGCGGACCTCGAGGTCGCCGACGGCGCGGACACCGTGCTCCTCGTCGTCGTGCACCCCGGCCAGGACGGCCGCCCGCCGACGGCGAACCTGCTCGCACCCGTCGTCGTCGACCCCGCCTCCGGGCGCGCCGTTCAGGTCGTGCTCGACGGCGACGAGTGGCCGCTGCGCGCACCCCTGTCCGCCGAGGGCTCCGCGGCCTGAGCCGCAGCCGGCGGCCCGGCGCGGGTGAACTCGCCCGTCCACGCGTTCCCGCGTGCCGAAACGGTCATGCGGGGCGCCGTTCCGCCGATGGTTCGACGACAACGACCAGGCCGAGGAGCGACCGTGCCGACTGTGCCCACCGTCCCGCCGCCCGCTGACCCCGCCGCCGTCGCGGCGCCGCAGGGTGTGCCTGCCGCGCCCGTGGCCGTGGCGCCCGTGCCCGCCGCGCCCGCGCCGGCTCCCGCCGCGCCCGTCGCGCCCGTGGCACCCGCCGCCGCGCACGTCGCCCCCACAGGTTCGACCACGGGACCCGTCGCCCTCCCGGGTGCGACCGTGCACCGGGACCCCGTGACGACGCTCGACGGCCACGTCGTCGGGTACTGCATCTCCGTCAGCATCCAGGCCGCCACGCCCGGCCGGCACGACGCCGCGCACCCCGCGGCCGCACCGGCGCCCGCGGACCTGCTGCACGCGCACTACATGGCTCTCGACCTGCCCAACCTCGTCGCCGACCGCTACGCGTTCCTGCCCGCGACCCAGCGCATGCTCGACGGGTTCGTGCCCGCGCCCGTCGTGCCCGGCCGCCTCGTCCTCGAGCTGCCCCTCGGGTTCGAGCACACGCCCGACGCCGTCCAGCGCGCCGCGGCGCTCCGTGCGCTCGGCATGGAGCTCGCGCTCCTCGACTACCGCGGGGGTGCCGAGCAGGAGGGCCTGCTCCCCCACCTCGGCTTCGTCGTCATCGACCCCGCGCCCCCTGGCCTGCCGCTGTCCGCGCTCGTGCACCACGTGCACGCCGCCGGCGCCCGGGTCCTCGCGGCCGACGTGCGCGACCCGCGCCTTCAGGACGAGTGCCGGGCCGCGGGCGTCGACGGGCTGCGCGGCGGCTACGGCGCGCGCGTCGAGGCACCCGACGGCCAGGTGCCCGCGGGCGGCTCCCGGGTGCTCCGTGCCGGCGAGCTCCAGTGCCTCGCGCTCATGCACCTGCTCGCGCAGCCGGACGTCGACTTCTCCGAGGTCGCCCAGGTGGTCGACACCGACCCCGTCCTGACGCTGCGCGTGCTGCACCTGGTCAACAGCGGAGCGTTCGGGCTCGCCCGCGAGGTCGACACCGTGCACCAGGCCGTCGTGCTGCTCGGCGTGCGCGAGGTCATCACGCTCGTGGCGGCGCTCATGCTCGACGCCCGCCCGGACGCCATGGACAGCCTGTGGTTCATCCTCGCAAGGTCCCTCACGTGCGAGGCGCTCGCCGACGACTCCACCGGCTACACGGTCGGCATGCTCTCGGCCCTGGCCCACCAGCTCGGGGTGCCCGCGGACGTGATCCTCGACAAGGTCGGTGTCTCCGCCGCCGTCGCCGAGGCCGTCCGCTCCGAGGCCGGTCCGCTCGGTGCGGTCCTCGCGGCCGTCCGCGCGCACGAGGACAAGGACACCGCCGGGGTGCTCGCCGCGGGGATGCTCCCCGCCGAGGTCTCCGCCGTGTACGTCCGCTGCGTCCGCGACGCGCTCGCCACGGCCCGCACCGTCACCCGCGCCCCCGCAACCTTCTGACACCCCCCGCCCCCGCCCCCCGACGCCGAGGTCGCACATCTGCAGCGAGCCCGCACATGCGCGAGTACGACCTCGGTGCGAACGTGCGACCTCGCGCGGTGCGGGGCGGTCAGGCCTGGGTCGCGTGTCGTACGGGTCCGGTCAGGCCGGCAGGGCGCACGCATCTCCCTCGCACGCGGCCGCCGAGGGGTCGCCCAGGGGGACGAGCGTGAGAGGGGCCGGCACGGCGCCCGTGTTGCTCGACGCCCCGGCGTCGGCCACCCCGGCCGTCGTCCCGTGGAGCGCGGTCGTCCCGACCGGCCCGGTCATGCGCCCACCCGGTCGCCCGCGGCCTGGCGCAGGCCCTGCTCGAACACCGTCGGGTCCTGCGCTCCGGAGACCCCGTAGCGACCGTCGATGACGTAGAACGGCACGCCGTTGATGCCGTACGCGCGGGCCTGCTCGAGGTCGGCGTCGACGGCGTCCGCGTACGTCCCCGCACGCAGGGCGGCGAGCACCTCCTCGCGGTCGAGGCCGACGTCGGCGGCGAGGTCGGCCAGGTCGGCGTCGTGCCCGACGTGGCGCCCCTCCTCGAAGTACGCGTGGAAGAGGCGCTCGGCCATGTCCAGCTGGAGCCCGTGCGCCTTGGCGAGGTGCAGCACCTGGTGGGCCTTGAGGGTCTTGGTGTGGCGCAGCGCGTCGAAGTCGTACGCCAGGCCCACGCTCTGCGCGATCGCGGTGACGCGCTCGAGCATCTGGCCGACCTGGTCGGCGGGGAGCCCCTTGTGCCCGGCGAGGAAGTCGACCTCGCTGCCCTCGAAGTCCACGGGCGTGTCGGGGGCGAGCTCGAACGAGTGGTACTCGACGTCGACGGGCAGGGCGTCGTCCGCCGCCGCGTAGCGCCGCAGGCCCTCCTCGAACTTCCGCTTGCCGATGAAGCACCACGGGCAGGCGATGTCGGACCAGATGTCGACGCGCAGGGATTCGCTCACGCCACGACCAACCCCACGGCCCCCCGCGGCATTCCACCCGGCCGTTGACGCGTCAGGCTATTGGCATTAGCCTCATCGCTATTGCTACTAGCCCAGGAGGCTCGCGTGACGACGTTCCTTGAGGTCGACGGGGGGCGGCTCGCCTACGACGTCGTCGGCGACGGCCCCCTGGTGGTGCTCGCCCACGGCATGGGCGACAACCGTGGGGTGTACCGGGAGCTGGCCGGGCTGCTGGCGGAGGGCGGGTACCGGGTCGCGAGCGTCGACCAGCGCGGCCACGGCGAGTCGAGCACCGGCTGGCCGTCCTACACGCGCACCGACTCGGCCGCCGACCTGCTCGCCGTCGTGCGGCACCTCGGCGGCCCAGCCGTGCTCGTCGGGCACTCGTTCACCGGCGGCTCCGTGACGATCGCGGCCGCCCAGGCGCCCGAGCTGGTGCGCGCGGTGGTCGAGATCGCCCCGTTCACGCGCGCCCAGAAGCCCGACCTGCGCGGCCTCCTGACGCACGCGCGCTACCGCAGGGGCATGCTGCTGCTCCTCGGGGCCGGCACGTTCCGCAGCGTGGGGCTGTGGACGCGGTACCTCGAGCACGCCTACCCGGGTGCGAGGCAGCCCGGCTTCGACGAGCACCTCGCCGCGCTCGACGCGGACCTGCGACGACCGGGGCGGATGGCCGTCGTCGGCCGCATGGGCATGTCGGCGCCCACCGACGCGGGCGCCCACCTGGGCGACGTCCGCAGCCCCGTGCTCGTCCTGGAGGGTTCGCTGGACCCCGACTGGGTGGACCCGCGCGCCGAGGGTGAGGGAGTCGTCGCCGCGATGCCGGCGGGCGTCGGCCGCGTCGAGGTGATCGAGGGCGCCGGCCACTACCCGCACGCCCAGCGCCCCACCGAGGTGGCCGCCCACGTCCTCGCGTTCCTCGAGGAGACCGCCCGTGCCTAGGGCTGCGCTCTCGACGGACGCGGTGGTCGACGTCGCGATGCGCCTGGTCGACGAGGAGGGCCCGGCCGCGCTGACCCTCGCGGCGGTGGCGACCCGCGCGGGCGTGGCGACGCCGTCGCTCTACAAGCACGTGCGCAGCCTCGCCGAGGTCCGTGCGCTCGTGTCCGTGCGGATCATGGACGAGCTCGCCGAGCGCATCGGGGAGGCCGTGCTGGGACGCTCGGCCGACGACGCGATCCGTGCGCTCATGGCGGCGTGGCGCGCGTACGTCGTCGAGCACCCACGCCGCTACACGGCGCTCGTCCAGGCGCCCGAGCCGGCCGTCGCGGAGGCCGGCGAGCGCGTCGTCGGCGTGCTGCTCGCCGCGCTGCGCGCGTACGGCCTGGAGGACGCCGACGCGGTCCACGCCGCCCGCTGCGTGCGCGCGGCCGTGCACGGGTTCGCGCTCCTGGAGGCCGAGCGCGCGTTCCAGCGGCCCGAGCGGCTCGACGAGTCGTACGCCCTGCTCGTCCACATGGTCGTGGCGGGGCTGCGCACCCCGGCCCACCCCTGAGCGCACCGCAGGTACAGTCCCGACAATGGCGACCATGACCTCCGACGTCGTCGAGCAGCCCGACGCCAGCCGCGGCTGGACGTTCCTGACGAACCACGCGCACGTGCTGGTGGCGATCGGCCGCGACCCGCACGTGCGGCTGCGTGACGTGGCCGAGCAGGTCGGCATCACGGAGCGCGCGGCGCAGAAGATCGTCGCGGACCTCGTCGACGCGGGGTACGTGAGCCGGGCCCGTGAGGGGCGCCGGAACACGTACACGGTGGCGCGTGACCGGCCGTTCAGGCACCCGCTCGAGGCTGGGCACCAGCTCGACGAGCTGCTCGCGGTGCTGGTGCCCCGCCGGTAGACATGCGAACTGTGGTTCGCTAATCTGGCTTCGCACGTTGAGGGGAGTACCTCACCTCGCCGCGTCGTCAGTACGGCCTCCCCAGCGGGGCCCGGCGCGGCGGAGCCGTCCGACGGCTCGAGGGAGACCTCGTCGCTCCTCGCCGAAGGACCCTCACTCGTGGCACCAGCACCGCTCGACCTGCGTCGACCCCCGCTCCCCCCTGCCGCACGCGTGCGGCGTCGTGCACCGCGGCCGTCGCCCCCGCCGGCCGCCCCTGCGCCCCGCACGCGGACCGCGCGTGAGGGGGCGGCCCGATGAACGTCCCCCTGTGGGGCTGGCTCGCCGTCCTGGGCGTCATCCTCCTCATGCTCGCGCTCGACCTCCTCGCCCACCGGCGCGCGCACGTGATCGGCGTGCGCGAGGCCGCCGGGTGGTCGGTGCTGTGGGTCACGTTCGGCGTCGCCTTCGGGGCGCTCATCTGGCAGGTGTACGGCGCGGACCTCGGCCAGCAGTACTTCGCGGGCTACCTGATCGAGAAGTCGCTGGCCGTGGACAACGTGTTCGTCTGGGCGATCATCTTCAGCCACTTCGCGGTCCCGCCGGCCTTCCAGCACCGCGTCCTGTTCCTCGGCGTGCTGGGCGCGCTCGTGTTCCGCGGCGCCTTCATCGCAGCCGGCTCCGTCCTCATCGCCAGCTTCTCCTGGGTGCTCTACCTGTTCGCGGCGTTCCTCGTCTACACCGGCATCAGCATGCTGCGGCGCCGCAACGAGCACCTGGACCCCGAGGCCTCGCGCACGCTCCGCCTGTTCCGCCGGTACGTGCCGATGACCGACGCCTACCACGGGCAGCACATGCTCATCCGGAAGGGCGGCGTCGTGCTGGCCACGCCCCTCCTCGCCGTCCTCGTCCTCATCGAGGTCACCGACATCGTCTTCGCGGTCGACTCGATCCCGGCGATCTTCGCCGTCACGGACGAGACGTTCCTCGTGTTCACGGCCAACGCCTTCGCGATCCTGGGCCTGCGCGCCATGTACTTCCTGCTCGCCGACCTCATCCACCGGTTCGTGTACCTCAAGATCGGCCTGGCGCTCGTGCTCATCTGGGTCGGCATCAAGATGCTGCTCAAGGTCGACGTCCTCTACGTGCCCACCACGATCTCCCTCGCCGTGATCGTGACGCTCCTCGCCGGCTCCGTCGGCGCAAGCCTGTGGGCGACGCGCGGTCAGGAGCGGCGCGGCCCGGAGTCCCCCGTCGACCCGCCGTTCGGCACCGCCACGGACGAGGAGGTCGCCTCGCTCGAGCCGCTGTGGCGCCGACGCCGGGAGGCGCGCAGCCAGGAGCCGGTCGGGACGCGCCGCGACGGCCCGGACGCCGGATGACGCGCAGGACGCCGGATGACGAGCTCGGTGGTGCGCGGTGTCGGTGCCGTCTGGCACCGTCGAGCCATGCCGACGACGACCGTCCCCGACGCGCAGCGCGAGATCTCCCTGCTGCGCCTGGTCGCGCAGGGGGTCGTCGGGCGGCGCGAGACCCCGCGGGAGGTCGTCGCGCGCCTCACCGCGGTCCAGGCGCAGGACGAGGCGGGCGCCCAGCTCTCGATCGCGCTGCGGGCCGGGGTGCCCCGGTCCGCAGTGGTGGCGGAGTACGACGCCGGCACCGTCGTCCGCTCCTGGACGCAGCGCGGGACGCTGCACGCGGTGCTCGCCGAGGACCTCCCGTGGATGGCGGAGCTGATGAACGTGCGGCCCATGGCCGCGCAGGCGAAGCGGCGACCCCAGCTCGACCTGGACGCGTCGCACGTGGCGCGCGCGAACGACGCGACCGTCGCGGCCCTGCGCGGGGGCGGCCGCCTGGCACGGGCGGAGCTCATGGCGGCGTGGGCGGACGCCGGGCTCGAGACGTCCGGGGGCCGCGGCTACCACCTGCTCTCCACCCTCGGCCACGCGGGCCTCGTGTGCTTCGGCCCGACCCGGGACGGCGAGCAGCTCATCGTGCTCGTCGAGGAATGGGTGCCCGCGCCCCGCACGCCCACGCGTGAGGAGGCGCTGCGTGAGCTCGCGCTGCGCTACTTCCTGGGCCACGGCCCGGCGACCGTGCCAGACCTGGTCCGCTGGACGGGCCTCACGGCCAAAGACGCCCGCGCCGGGTTGGCGCTCGCTCTCGACAAGCTCGCGACGCTCGAGGTCGACGGCGTGACGTACTACCTCGATCGCACGATCCCGGCGTTGCTCGAGAAGCACCGCGCCGCCGCCGAGGCCACGCTCCTGCTGCCCGGCTTCGACGAGATGGTGCTGGGCTACGCCGACCGGACGGCAACGGTCCCGGCGCCCTACGCCGACCTCATCGTCCCCGGACGGAACGGGGTGTTCCGGCACACGGTCGTCGACCGCGGGGTCGTGGTCGGTGCCTGGCGCGCCGTCGGCTCCGGCCGCAACCGACGCGTCGAGGTCGAGGCGTTCGAGGACCTCACCCCGGCGGTGACCGAGGCGGTGCCGGCGCTCTTCGCGGCGCTCCCCTGACGTCGCCGCGGCACGCCGCACGACCTCGCCCTCGCCCTCGCCCTCGCCCTCGCCCTCGCCCTCGCCTTCAGAGCGTGACGAGCACCTGCACCAGCAGGATCTTGACGATGATCCCGAGCGCGAACAGCGCGGCGTAGCCCGCCTCGACACGCTCGTCGACGACCCGGCTGCTCGCATACGCGAGGATCGCGGGCTGGCCGATCAGGCCCGCGAGCGCCCCCGCCGCCCGCGGTGCGCTGACGCCGACCACCCGCGCTCCCACGAGGAACAGGCCGCACGTGACCCCCACAACGACCGCCGCGACGAGCACGACCCGCAGGCCCGTGGCCGTCAGCGCCTCCGCCGCGAACGCCTGCCCCGACGCCAGGCCGACCGCGGCGAGGAACAGCAGGAGCCCGAGCTGCCGGATCGTCAGGTTGGCGGCCTGCGGCATGCCCCACACGAGCCGCCCCGTGCGCTCGGCACGTCCCAGGACCATGCCGACGACGAGGGGCCCGGCCGCGGCACCCAGCGCGAACGAGCCACCGCCCGGGAGCGGGATGCTCACCAGGCCCGCCAGGAGCCCGAGCGCGAGCCCGAGCCCGACCGTCACCGCGTCGATCTCGGACACGCGCCGCTCGGAGTCGCCGAACAGCGCGCGCGCCTCGTCGAGGTGCTCACGGGGCACGACGGCGAGGACGCGGTCCCCGAGCTCGAGCGTGAGGTCGTCGCGGGCGAGGAGGTCGAGGTCGCCGCGGCGCACGCGCGTGACCACGCCGTCGAACCTGCCGGGGACGTCGAGCTCCGCGACGGTGCGCCCGGCGACACGGCGGTCCGACACGACGAACCGCTGCGTCTCGACGACCGTCCGGTCGTCGGCCAGGTGCTCCTCCACGCGATGCCCGAGGTGCGCGACGGCGTCGTCGACCGCCGTGCGTGGCCCGACCACGACGACCTGGTCCCCGGGCCGCAGCTCCTCGTCGGGCCCCACCACGCGCATCCGGCCGTCCCGCGCGAGGTAGGACATGCGGACACCGCCGACGGCGAAGCCAGGGACGTCGTCGAGCCGCGTGGGCCGCTCGACCTCGGCGGTCACGGCCTCGAGCCCGACGCCGGCCGCGGGCTCCGGGTCCCGTCGCGCCGGCCAGGTGCGGCTCACCGTGAGGGCGACGAGCACGATCGCGATCGTCACGCCCACGGGGTAGGCGAGCGAGTAGCCGACGGCGGGCTCGTCGGTCCCGGTCGCGGCGGTCGCGGCCGCCAGGGCGGGCGTGGAGGTGAGCGCGCCCGTGTAGGCGCCGGCCCGGAGCGCGCCCGACAGGCCGCCGACGGCGCCGAGGACCGCGGCCGACGCACCGGCGACCGCGAGCGCCGCGACGCCCACACCCATGAGGGGCAGCTGGCGGCGCAGGTCACGGAAGAACGTGCTGCCGGCCGCGAGCCCCACCGTGTACACGAAGAGCGCGAGGCCGAGCGTCTGGACGAGCCCGAGGTTCTCGCCGAGCCGCGCGTCGGCGGCCCCCAGCGCGAGGCCAACGAAGAGCGCGCCGGCCGCGCCGAAGCGGATGGGCCCGAAGGGCACGGCGCCGAGCAGGGTCCCGAGCGCGACGACGAGGAACAGGGTGAGGAGCGGGGAGGAGGCGAGCACGTCGAGCACACCCCGACGTTAGGCCCTGTGCGTGCGGCCGGGCGCCGGCGCTTCTGCGTCATCCGTCACAGGGCCGCCGCACCGCCCCGCGAGATCGCACACCCGCACCGAGGTCGCACTCGCGCCAGTGCGACCTCGGTGCAGATGTGCGGGTTCGCGCTCAGACGAGCCCTGAGGTGGGCGCTCAGGCGGGCCGGGTCAGCGGGCCGGGTCGGGTCAGCGGGCCGGGTCGGGCCGGGTCAGCGGGCCGGGTCGGGCGGGTCAGCGGGCCGGGTCGGGCCGGGTCAGCGGGCCGGGTCGGGCCGGGTCAGCGGGCCGGGTCGGGCCGGGTCAGCGGGCCGTGTCACGCATGGGGATCCCGAACGCGATGCCGCTGACCAGGAGGCCGCCGGCGAAGACGAGGCCGTTGCCGTTGGTCACCCCGGAGCCCATGAGCCAGAAGCCCGCGAGCAGGGCCGCGAGGCACACCAGGAACATCACGACCCGGGTGGGCTCGGGGTGGGTCGTGTACGCGTCGTCGTCCTCGTAGTCGTTCATGCGGGCTCCTCGGGTGCGGGTAGCGACGACGCTACGGACCCTCCTGCGGGCGCGCACCTCGGGCGGCGGCGTCGGACGCGGGGCCGTCGTCGTCCGGCCCCTCGTCGCCTGATCCGTCGTCCTCGGCGAGGGTGTCACCGTCCGCAGGGTCCTCATCGGCGTGCGCGATGTGCCGCAGCTGCCGCCAGATCAGCACGACGAACACGGCGGACCCGACGAACGCGAACCAGAAGGGCGCGGTCACACCCCAGCGCTCGGCGAGCACCCCGCCGACACCGGAGCCGACGACGAGCCCGCCGAACACACCGACCATGTTCACGCTGCCGACCCGCCCTTGGAGCGGTGCGGGGACCGCGCGCTGGCGCACGGTGATCGACGTCGTGCCCCACACGAACGCGTGCGCCCCGAAGACGAAGAAGATGGCCATCGCGACCCACGGCCGCGTGGTCAGGGCGAGACCGAGGTGCGTGAACGTCTCGATGACGAGGCCGATGCGCATGAGGTTGCCGAGGGTCACGCGGCGGGTGATCCACCCGTAGGCGGCAGTGCCCACGAGGCCGCCGACGGCGCTGACGGTCGTCAGGAGCCCGTAGCCGATCTCGCCCATCCCCAGGCGTCGGGTCGCGTAGAGCACGAGCACCGACCACGCGGCCCCGAACGTGATGTTGAACGTGAAGATGGTCAGGACGAGGGTGCGCACGGCCGCGTGGTGCCGCACCCAGCGGAAGCCCTCGGCGATGTCGTGCCGGATGTGCGTGCGCTCGGCATGCTCGCGCCGGTGCCGCGGCAGGCCGATGCGGGCGACGAGCACCGCCCCGAGCCCGACGACGACGCCCTGGGTCGCGAACGGCCAGACGGTCCCGAGGGCGAACAGCGCGGCGCCGATCGGCGGGCCCGCGAGCTGGTTGACGGTGATGAATCCCGTCTGCAGCCGCGCGTTGGCGACCGCGAGGTCCTCACGCCGCACGAGCATCGGCAGCAGCGTCTGCGAGGAGTTGTCCGCGAACACCTCGGCGGTGCCGAGCACGAAGAGGGTCGCGAGCACGAGGACGATCGAGACGTGGCCGGTCGCGACGGTCACCGCGAGGACGGCGAGCACCACGGCCCGCAGCACGTCGACGGTGACGACGATGAGCCGACGGTCGAGCCGGTCGGCCAGCGCGCCCGCGAACAGTCCGAACAGGAGCGGCGGCAACCACTGCAGGGTCGCGGCGAGGGCGACGAGGCGCGCGTCCTGAGTGAGCGAGGCGACGAGGAGCGGGCCGGCGGCGATCGCGATCCCGTCGCCCAGGTTGCTGACCCACGACGACGCGAGGAGCCAGCGGAACCCGACGCCCAGGCGGGCGGGCACCACGGTCTCCACGAGTCGGCTCACAAGCGCGTGATGCTAGTCCCGGCCGCGGTCCAGGGGCCCCGGAGAATCCGGTGGCCGTGGCCGCTCGCGTCGGCCGGGACCCCCCGGGGGGGCGGGTCCCGGCCGAACGCCGACCGGTCAGGAGGTGAAGATGGCGTGCCCCCGCGTGCCGAGCGGGTTGATGTCGTACGTGAGCTCGCTCGGGTCGGTCAGGACGAGGAGGACGTCACCGGTCCAGGTCCCGCCGTTCGGGATGTGCCCGATGCCGAAGTAGCCGCCCTCCTTGCCCTTCTTCCAGTCGTTCGCGAAGCCCGTGAGCTTGCTCACGTCCTCGCCACCGACGGCGAACGTCCCCGGGGAGTTCACGTCGATGCGGTTTCCGCTCTCGTTGGTCACGACGATGGTGACCTCGTAGATCTCCCCCTCGGAGCCGATCTCCGTCGTCACTGTGTCCGAGCTGTAGGGCTTCGGCTCGCTCGCCGTGACGCTGATCCCGTCGGACCACGTGTGCGTCTCGCCGAAGGCGAGCGTCACGTCCTCCTCGTCGGCCTCGCCCGGGCCCGAGGGCTCACCCGTGTTGTTGAGCTGGTTGGCCGTGGCGAACGCGATCGGGGCACCGAGGTCGATGCTGAGCTCGACCGACACGTCGTCCGTGTCGCTCAACCACGCGTTGACGTCGCCCTCGAAGGTCTGCCCGGGCTCGAGCACGCCGAAGTCGACGTTGCTCGGGTAGTCGATGAAGCGAGCCGACCGCCCTGCGGCGACGACGTTCGTGCCGGGCTTCATCGCCGCCTCGTAGACCTCCGTGCCCGTGTTCGTGATGCTGACGGCGAACGCGTAGGGCTTGGTGCCCTCCGGGCCGGTCTCGGTCGTCTGCGTCGGCTCCGGTGCCTCGATGACGATCTCGAGGCCGCGGTCGTCGAGATAGGGCTCACCGAACTCCGTCTCCGGGACGATGTCGTTGGGGTCCCCGTCGAACTCCGCGGGCTCCTCGTCCGGGGTCGCCTCGGCCGTGTCGGAGGACTCGTCCGCGGTCGGCGCCTCTGCGTCACCACCACCGCACGCGGCGAGCGAGAGCGCGAGGGCGCCGGTCGCGGAGAGGACGAGCACGGACCTGGGACGGCGCATGGTGGAGGTACGGCGCATGAGGAAGGGACACCCCTGAGGTTGGGTCGCTGCCGGCCCCGGTCCGCTCCCGTGCGGCACGGGTGGTCCAGGCGTCGTTCAGGAACGTGCTGGCCCCCGTGCCGGCTGCGTGTGGTCGTCGGGGGCCGCGGTCAGGGTAGCGGTGCCGCGCACCGCACGCGCAGGTCAGGACGACGGGCCCGCGCCCCCTCGGTGACCGCTCGGTACCCTTCGTGCGGCGTGAAGGAGGCCACGATGCACGGGGACCCGACGGTGGGCGGGCGGTCCGAGCCGCCCACCCGCGCGTTCAGCGAGCGCCTGGCCCCGCTCGGCAGCTACATCGCCTTCGAGCAGCAGGCCGTCGTGGGCCTGCGCGACGTGCCCGTGGGCGAGCCGCCGTGGCCGGCGCCAGGGAACCCGATGCTCGCGTGGTTCGTCGGCGGCGCGGTCGACCGCGCCGCGGCCGAAGGACCGGGCGCCGCGATCCTCGACCTCGTGGTGCACGCGTGGCGCGAGGGCGGCATCGACTGGGAGCGCCGGGTCGTGGACGGCGAGCAGGCCGGTCCGGCCACCGCGTGGCCCGGCGAACCGCTCGCGGACGTCGAGCGGCACGCCCGAGCGCACCTGGCTCAGGAGCCCCCCGGCGCACGCGCGCTGCGTGCGTTCCCGGCCGGTGCCTCACCCTGGCCGCAGGACGGCGTCGTCATGCTCGAGTACCTCGTCGCTGCGGCCGTCGAGGCGCTGCAGGACGGTGACGGCCTCCCGGACGTGCTGCTCAACCTCGGCACGCAGGCGTGGCGCGAGGGCGGGACTGCGCGCGCGGCACACCTTGCGGGTCCGCCGGCGCCCTGATCGGGCCGACCGTCACGTGGGCTGTGGCGCTGGCTCCCGCTCCACCGGCGCCCCTGCCCTGATCGCGCGGGGGATCTCGGCGACACGGTCGACCACCTCGAGAAGATGCTCGACGTCGTCGGCCGAGGCTGAGGTCTCGACCGCGACCGTGTACGTGATCCCCGTGGACGCCCAGGCGTCGTCGAAGCCCCCACGCGCAGTGACACGGGCGCCGCGGAGCTCGATGCCCAGCGCCTGGGCCTCCCGGTAGAGGTCGTTCAGCACGCAACCGGCAGCGGCGACGTGCAGCAGGTGCGCTCCCGCGAACGGTGCCTCGACGGTGACGCCCTCGGCGCTCCAGCGATGCGGGGCCGACCATGCCTCAGGTGCCGAGGAGCGCAGGTCCCCGGCCCCCACCACGACGGCGTACGTCTCCGACATGCGCCTCCGCCTCTCGCCATGTGCGACGACCCACGGGCCCGTTGCTCGCCGACGGTACCGACCACGCACCGCCACCGGAAGACCGTCGAGCCCCGCGCCCTGCCGCTCAGAGCACCGGCACCGCCACGGGCCGGCCGTCGAGGTGGTGCACCGTGAGCTCGAGGTCGTAGACGTCCCGCAGCACGTCGGTCCGCATGAGCTGCGACGGTGGGCCCTGGTGGACCACGACGCCGTCGCGCATCGCGACCACGACGTCGCTGTACGCGGCGGCCACGTTGACGTCGTGCAGCACGACGACGACGGTGCGGCCGAGCTCGTCCGCGGCCCGCCGGAGCAGGCGCATCATGGCGACGGCGTGGCGCAGGTCCAGGTTGTTCAGGGGCTCGTCGAGGAGCACGTAGTCGGTGCCCTGGCACAGCACCATCGCGACGAACGCGCGCTGCCGCTGCCCGCCGGAGAGCTCGTCGAGGTAGCGGTCGGCGAACGCCTCGAGCTCGAGGAAGGCGAGCGCCTCGACCACGTGGCGCTCGTCGTCGGGCGTGGGGCGGCCCTTGCTCCACGGGTAGCGGCCGAACCCGACGAGGTCGCGCACCGTCAGACGCGCCGTGAGGTGGTTGTCCTGCCTGAGCACGGACAGGCGCCGGGCGAGCACGTCGCCGGGGGTGCGGTGCACGTCGAGTCCGTCGACCGTGACGGTCCCGCCGTCGAGCTCGAGGAGCCGGGCCACGCAGGAGAGCAGCGTGGACTTGCCCGCGCCGTTCGGCCCGATGATCGAGGTGACGCCCCCGGGCGCGAGCTCGAGGTCGACCCCGTCGACGACGCGCGTGGCCCCGTACGCCTTGACGGCGCCGCTGACCCGGATCATCGGCGGCCCTCGCGGACCAGCAGGGACAGGAGCACAAGACCTCCGAGGAGCTCGACGACGACGCTCAGCGCGGTGTCCAGCCCGAGCATGTGCTCGAGCACCGCCTGACCGCCGACGAGGGTGATCGCCGCGACCATCGCCGCGGCGGGGAGCACGTGCCGGTGCCGGTGGCTGCCGACGACCCGGTACGCGAGGTGCGCGACGAGCAGCCCGAAGAACGTGACGGGCCCGACGAGCGCGGTCGAGACCGACACGAGCACGGCGACGACCACGAGGACCCGTGTGACGGCCCGCTGGTGTTCGACGCCGAGGGCCGTCGCCGTCGGACGGCCGAGCAGGAGCACGTCGTAGGCGTGCCGCCCTCGCCACGCGACCACCGACGCAGCCCCGACGAGCACCGCGGCGACGCCGAGCAGCTCGGTGTCCACGGCGTTGAAGCTCGCGAACAGCGCGTCCTGGAGCACCGCGAACTCGTTGGGGTCGATGAGGCGCTGAAGGAACGAGGAGACGCTGCGGAACAGCACGCCGAGCACGATCCCGGCGAGCAGCAGCAGGTGCAGGCTGCGGCGCGCGCCGGTGAACAGCCAGCGGAACAGCACCCCGGCGAAGCCGACCATCAGGAGCACCTCGACGCCGAACCGCAGGTGCGGGTCCACCGCCGCGAGCCGCGCCGAGCCGATCGTGAACACCAGCGTCGTCTGGAGCACCACGTACAGCGCGTCGAACCCCATGATCGACGGGGTCAGGATGCGGTTCTCGGTGACCGTCTGGAACAGCACGGTGGACACACCGATCGCGTACGCGACGAGCAGGAGCGCGAGCACCTTGACCCCGCGGAACGGGAGCACGAACGCCCACGCGCCCCGGGCGTCGACCGTCATGAACGCGGCGACCGCGACGGCCAGGAGCACGCCGAGCCCCACCAGGACGCGCCCCGGGCGGCGGTCACGGGCCGCTGTTGCATCGGCGGGCCGGGCGGGACCGCTGTCCGACGACGACGACGACGACGGTCGAGGCGTGGCGGTCACGGTCCCGCGGCCGGCGCCGCCCAGGTCAGGCGACACGGGCATCCCTGCGCAGCAGGAGGTGCAGCAGCGCCACGCTCCCGACGACGCCCACCACGACCCCGACCGGCACCTCGTACGGGTACCGCACGACGCGCCCGACGAGGTCGCACACGAGCACGAGGCCGGCGCCGAGCACGGCGACCCACGGCGCGGTCCGCCGCACGTCGTCCCCGAGCAGCCGCGAGACCACGTTGGGCACGACGAGCCCGAGGAACGGCACGATGCCGACGGTGACCACGACGACGGCGCTCACGAGCGACACGAGGACGAGCCCGAGGTTCATCACGGCCCGATAGCTGAGCCCGAGCGTCGTCGCGACGTCGCGCCCCATGCCCGCGACGGTGAAACGGTCGGCGGCGAGGTAGGCGACGAGAGTGAGCGCGAAGGCGACCCACAGCAGCTCGTAGCGGCCGCGCAGCACTCCCGAGAAGTCGCCGGTCGTCCAGGCGCCGAGGGACTGCAGCAGGTCGGTGCGGTACGCGACGAACGTGGTCGCGGCGCTGATCACCCCTCCGAGCATGAGCCCGACGAGCGGCACCACGAGCACGGACCGCAGCGGCACGGCGCGCAGCACGCGCAGGAAGAGGGCGGTGCCCGCGAGCGCGAACGCCGCAGCGACGCCCATCTTCGCCATGAGGGGTGCGCCGGGTGCGACGAGCGTGACGACGAGGATGCCGAGCACAGCGGACTCGACGGTCCCGGCCGTGGACGGCTCGACGAACCGGTTCCGCACGAGCACCTGCATGAGCATCCCCGCGACGGCCATGCCCGTTCCCGCGAGGAGCACCGCGACGGTACGCGGGACCCGCGAGACGAGCAGCACGACGAGGTCGTCGCGGCCCGCGGCGCCCGACGCCCCGGTGAGCGCCGCGAGCACGTCGCCCGGGGAGAGCGCCGACACCCCGACGAACAGGCTGACGACCGAGAGCGCGACGACGCAGGCCACCGCCCACCCGAACGCGACCCGACGGCCGCCCCGCGTGGGGGTGGCCGTCGGGGCGGGTGCCGTCGGCGTGACGGGCCGTGCAGGTGCGAGCGTCACGTCAGCCGAGGGCCGTCGTGATCTCGTCGACCATGCGCGAGAGCGTGCCGAGGCCGCCGTTGACGATGTACCAGTCGACGGAGTCGACGTAGACGACCTGGTCGCTGGACCAGGCGGTGGTGCCCGCGACGAGCTCGTTCTCGAGCACCTGGGCGGCGGCCGCACCGGACTCCCCCACGGCGACGTCGCGGTCGACGACGACGAGCCAGTCCGGGTTCGCCTCGGCGATGAACTCGAAGCTCACGGCCTCGCCGTGCGTCGCGGCCTCCACGTCCTCGATGGCGGGGGTGAGGCCGAGCTCGTCGTGGACGAACCCGAAGCGGGACCCCGGCCCGTAGGCGGTGACCTCGCCGCCGGCGGTCATGACGACGAGGCCGGTCCCGGCGTCGGCGGTGATCTCCTTCGCGGCCTCGATGTCGGCGCCGAGCTGGGCGACGATCTCGGCGACCTCGTCCTCCTTGTCGAAGATCTGGCCGAGGATCGCGGCGTTCGCCTCGACGCTGCCCCGGAAGTCGGCCCAGTCGTTGGAGAGGTCGATCGTGGGGGCGATCTTCTCGAGCTCGGGCAGGGCCTCGGCCGAGCGGCCCGCGACGATGATCAGGTCGGGCGCCGCAGCGTTGACCGCCTCGTAGTCGGGCTCGAACAGCGTGCCGACGTCGAGCATGTCGGGCGTGTCGAAGTCGGCGAGGTGGCCGGGGAGGTTGGACTTCGGCAGGCCGTCGACCTCGACGCCGAGCTCGGTCAGGGTGTCGAGGGTCGCGAGGTCGAACGTGAGGACCGTCTCGGGGTTCACGGGGACCGTGGTCTCCCCCTGCGCGTGGGTCACGCTGATCTCGGTGGGCACCTCCTGCGCCGTCACCTCGGCCTCGCCCGCGGGCTCGACCTCCTCGGGCGTGGAGGCGCAGGCGGTGAGCGCGAGGGTGGACAGGACGACTGCGGCGAGGCCGCGGCCGGTCGCCTGCGGGCGGTGCGTGGACATGGGGCTCCGTTCGGGCGGGACTGTGGACGGGTGTCGAGACGAGGAGACCCTGGACGGGTCGAGGTGAGGGTAGCCTAACCTTTGTTCGACGCCGCAACCCCGTCCGGACGGAGCCCCCATGACCACGACCAGCGCCGACGTCGTGCGCCGCGTGCCCCTGCCCCTCGTCGCACGCCGCCTCACGGTGCACCGCGTCGAGGAGCTCAGCCCGACCATGCGCCGCGTCGCGCTGGGCGGCCCCGACCTCGCGGGCTTCGAGGCCCACGGCCCGGCCGACCACGTCAAGGTCTTCTTCCCGCACGACGACGGCGACGGCGACGGCGTGACTATGCCCGTGCTCGAGGACGGCCGCTGGGTCAACCGCGCCGACCCGTCGCTGGTCTACCGCGACTACACGGTGCGGACGTTCGACCCGGCGGCCGGCGAGCTCGTGATCGACATGGTGGTGCACGCCCACGGACCGGCGGGTCGCTGGGCGGCGCAGGCCCGGCCCGGCCTGGTGCTGGGCACGCTCGGCCCGCGGGGCTCGATGCTCGTCCCCCTCGACCGTGACGCGTATCTCCTCGCGGCCGACGAGACCGGCCTGCCCGCGCTCCTCAACTGGCTCGACCGCCTGCCGACGCAGACGTGCGTGCGGGCCCTCGTCGAGGTCGGCGCCCCGGGCGAGGAGATCGACCTGCCGGGCGCCGCGCGGACGGATGTGACCTGGCTGTACCGCAACGGCGCAGCCCCGGGCACGACGACCCTGCTCCAGGACGCCGTCCGCGACGCCCTCCCGACCCTGCCGACGTCGTCGCTGTGGGCCTGGGCCGCGGGCGAGGCCGCCGCCGTCCGAGGCATCCGCGCGCACCTCGCAGGTGCGGGCATCGGCCGCGAGGCCTTCGCGATGACGGGGTACTGGCGCGTCGGCGTCGCGAACTTCGACCACCACTCCCCCGACGCCTGACCCCTGCCGCTCCTCTGTCCCCCACTCCCCCTCCCCACTTCTCCCGAGCTCGCACATCCGCACCCAGATCACACATGCGCGCGTACGACCTCGATGCGGATGTGCGACCTCGGCGGTTACGGGACTGGGGGGGCCGGACGAGTGGGGGCCGGACGAGTGGGGGCCGGACTGGTGGGGGGGCGGGACTCGCGAGGTCGCGACGTCAGAGGGCGGCGGACTTGCGGAGGAGGACGGCCTTCTCGCGCTCGTTGCCGCACAGGCGCGCGGCGAGCTCGAGCTCGGCCCGCGCCTCGGCAGACCGTCCGAGCTGTGCGAGGAGCTCGCCGCGCACGCTCGGCACGAGGTACGTGCCGGCCAGCGAGCCGGAGGCGACGAGGGCGTCGACCAGCGGCAGCGCGGCGTCGGGCCCCGCGGCCATGGACACGGCCACGGCGCGGTTGAGGTCGACGACGGGCGACGGCGCGACCCGTCCGAGCGCCTCGAACAGCACCACGATGCGGTCCCAGTCGGTGGCCTCGATCGACGCCGCGAGCGCGTGCTGCTCGGCGATGGCGGCCTGGAGCCCGTACGGCCCGAGCCCGCGACCTGTCGAGACGGCCCGCGCGAGCGCCGCACGGCCCCGCCGGATCGCCGAACGGTCCCACCGCCGTCGGTCCTGGTCGGCGAGGAGCACCGGGTCGCCGTCGGGCCGCGTGCGCGCCGGGAAGCGCGCGGCCGTGAGCTCGAGCAGCGCGAGCAGGCCCTGCACCTCCGGCTCGTCCGGGAGCAGCCCGACGAGCACGCGCGCGAGCCGTACGGCCTCGTGAGCCAGGTCGGTGCGCAGCCACGAGTCGCCGGTGGACGCCGAGGAGCCCTCGGTGAACAGCACGTAGATCACGGACAGCACGGACCCGAGGCGCTCGGCACGCTCGGCGGCGGGCGGGACCTCGAACGGCACGCGCGCCGCGGCCAGGGTCTTCTTGGCGCGGGTGATCCGCGCCTGGACGGTCGGCACGGGCACGAGGAGCGACGCGGCGACCTGCTCGCTCGTCAGACCGCCGACGACGCGCAGCGTCAGGGCCAGGCGCGCCTCCCGGGACAGCACGGGGTGGCAGGCGATGAACAGGAGCGCGAGCCTGTCGTCGTCGATCCGGTCCGGGTCCCACAGCAGGTCCGGCTCCTGCGCCCGCGCGGGGGCACCGCCGGCGTGCGCGCCGCCCTCGACGAGCTCGCGTCCCAGCGTCGCGTACCGCTCGTCCCGCCCGGCGCGACGTCGGAACGCGTCGATCGCCCGACGCCGGCCCACCGTGAGCAGCCACGCGACCGGGTCACGGGGCACGCCGTCGCGGGGCCAGGCCGCGAGCGCCTCCGTCAGGGCCTCCGACGCGAGGTCCTCGGCGAGCGAGAAGTCACCGGTGTACCGGGCGAGCGCGCCGACGATCCGTGCGGACTCGATCCGCCACACGGCCTCGACGGCGCGCCGCCCGGCTTCGGTGGCCGGAGCGCTCAGTTCGTCCCGAGCTGCTCGCGCCACCCGGCCTCCTTCTCCGCCCACTCGTCCTTCGGGAAGTCGTCGGGCCCGGTGACCCGGCGCACCTCGACCTTGTTGCCCGGGCCGTGCAGCGGTGCGCGCTTCGCCCACTCGACGGCCTCCTCCTTCGTGGCGACGTCGAGGATCCAGAAGCCGTTGAACAGCTCCTTGGTCTCGCCGTAGGGCCCGTCCGTCACGACGGGCGTCTCGGCGGTGAAGTCGACGACGGCGCCCTCGTCGGCGCCCGACAGCCCCTCACCGGCGACGAGGACGCCGGCCTGCATCATCGCCTCGTTGTACCGCCCCATCGCGGCGATGATCTCGCTGAAGTCCTTCTGCACGTACTCCGCGTAGCCCTCGTCGGTGTTCCGCATGATGAGCATGTACTTCGACATCGTCCTGCCTCCCAGGTGTCGTCGGCCCGTGGTCTCGGACCTTCTCATCCCCAGGTCGAACGAGGAAGGCCCGGATCGACACGGCCGTGCGACGGGTCTTTTCGGTTCCGATGGGCAGCACGGTCATTCCGCTCGGCTGTCTTGCCAGGCTGAGATACTATCTCTGGTGTAACTAACAACAGAGATACTTACTGGTCGGGCGAGGTAGGGAGGCGCGCATGACGTCGTTCATCGGCCGCACGCGCGAGCTGGCGCTCCTCGACGACCAGCTCGACATCGTCCGCCGCGGCGGTCGCGATGCCCGTGGGGTCGCGGTCCTCGTCCGCGGACGTCGCCGCATCGGCAAGAGCCGCCTCGCCGAGGTGTTCGCCGAACGGGCCGACGTCCCCTACATCGTGTTCCAGGCGGCACGCCGGTCCACACCCGAGCGCGCGTACGCGGACCTCGCCGCCGCGATCGCGGCGTCGAGCCTCCCGAACGCCGCCGTCGCAGCAGGGAACGAACCTCGGTCGCTGACCGCCGCGCTCACGCTGCTCGCCGCAGCCCTGCCCACCGACGGGCCGTCGGTCGTCATCCTCGACGAGCTCCCCTGGCTCCTCGAGGTGCTGCCCGGGGGAGCCGGGGAGCTCCAGCGGGTGTGGGACCAACAGCTGTCCCGTCGCCCCGTGCTCCTCCTGCTCCTCGGGTCGGACCTCGCGATGATGGAGCACCTGACCAAGCCCGACCAGCCGTTCCACGGGCGCGGCGCCGAGCTGGTCCTGCGGGCCCTCACGCCGGCAGACATCGCCACCATGACCGGTCTGCGCGGGATGGATGCGTTCGACGCGTACCTGATCACCGGTGGGCAGCCCCAGATCGCCGAGACCTGGCGGACCGGCGAGTCCCGCGAGTCCTTCCTCGAGCGATCGTTCGCCACGTCCCTGTCCGCGCTGGTCGCCTCCGGGACCCGCGTCCTCGACGGGGAGCTCCCCGAGGGCGTTCAGGCCCGGACCGTCCTGACCGCCATCGGGGGATACGGGGAGCGGACGTTCTCAGGCATCCAGCAGGCGGCGGGCAGCCTGCAGTCGACCTCCCTGTCCCGGTCCCTCGGCCTGCTCACCACCAAACGGATCGTGGCCGTCGACCAGCCGCTCAGCACCCGGACCCAGAAGGAGCCGCGGTACCGGATCGACGACCCGGCGCTCCGCTTCTGGCTGCCGTTCGTCGAGCCGGCGCTCCCCGAGGTCGACCGCGGCCGCGGTGACCTTGCCCTGGCCCGTGTCAACGACGCCGCGTACGGGTCGTGGCGCGGGCGGGCGATCGAGCCTGTCGTCCGCGCCTCGATGTCGCGCCTGCTCGCGGACACCCCGTGGGCGCACGTCCGGGAGATCGGCGGCTGGTGGCCGAGGTCGAACGTCCCCGAGATCGACCTCGTGGGCGCCGCGCGTCGGCCCGCGCAGGAGCTCGCGTTCGTCGGCACGATCAAGTGGCGTCCCCAGCCCGTCACCGCCACCGACATCCGCAAGCTCTCGACCGACGCCGCCGCCGTCCCCGGCTACCAGAACAGCACGCCCCTGGTCGCCGTGTGCCCCGGCGGCGTGACCCCGACGGCCGGCGCCGCCCAGGCATGGACCGCTGACGATCTCCTGGCGGCGTGGGCCTGACGCAGCAGAGCACGCGCCTGTCCACGACTCGCCGCAGCGTCCCGGCCGGGTCGCCCGCCAGCAGATTCCCCGGCCCCGAGGGCAGCAAGAAGGGCCGCTGACCGGTGTTACCCGAGGTCAGCGGCCCTTCATCCTGTGCGCGAGGGGGGACTTGAACCCCCACGTCCTTTCGGACACTGGCACCTGAAGCCAGCGCGTCTGCCATTTCGCCACTCGCGCGCGCCGCAGAAGGCTAGCACGGTTCGCGGGGCCACCCCCTGCGCGCGTTCGCGGCCGATCGTGGCTGCGGCGGATACGATCAGGCAGGACCTCTGGGCGGTCCACGCGCCCGCCGGGCGTCGCACCACCCAGCAACGATGCCGTCAGCGGGCCCCGCACCCGCCTCGAGCGGGAGCAGGAGACGGGAGGAGGTGGCATGGGAGTCCTCGACAAGTTCGAGAAGGGCGTCGAGCGCGTCGTGAGCACGGCGTTCGCGAAGGCGTTCCGCAGCGAGGTCAAGCCGGTCGAGCTCGCGAGCGCGCTGCGCCGTGAGGTCGACGACCGTGCCGCCGTCGTCGGCCGCGACAGAACTGTCGTGCCCAACGAGTTCACGATCGAGCTCTCTTCTGCCGATCTCCAGCAGGTGGAGGACTGGGGTGCGGAGCCGTTGGCGGACGAGCTCGCGGCGAACGTCACGGACCACTCGACGCAGCAGCGCTACGCGTTCGTCGGGCCGGTGACCGTCGCGTTCGTGGAGAACGAGGAGCTCGAGACCGGGCGCTTCCAGGTGCGCAGCGCCACCGTGCGCGGTGCCGTGGCCCCCGCCACCAGCGTCGCCGCCACCCCGCGCCACCCGCTCGTCGACATCGACGGCCAGCGCTACCTGCTCACGGGGCCCGTCACGGTCATCGGCCGCGGCAGCGAGGCGGACATCATCGTGGACGACCCGGGCATCTCCCGGCGCCACCTCGAGATCCGCGTGACGCCCGACGGCGTCATCGCGAGCGACCTCGGCTCGACCAACGGCACGTTCGTCGAGGGCCACCAGGTGCCCGCGGCCACGCTCGTCGACGGGAACACGATCACGATCGGCCGCACCCGGATCCTGTTCTGGACCGGCACGGACGACGAGGACCGGTGAGCGCCCGGCATGAGTGAGCTCACGATCACCCTGCTGCGGCTGGGCTACCTGGTGCTGCTCTGGGTGTTCGTGCTCGCGGCCATCGGCGTGCTGCGCCGGGACCTGTACGGCACCAAGATCGTCGAGCGTCGTCTGCGTCGCAGCGGGGGAGCGGCCGCACCCGTGGCCCCCAAGGCCGCCCCGCCCGCGCCCGCCGCCGGCTCGGCCCCGTTCCCCAAGCGTGAGGTCGCCCCGCGCCGCCTCGTCGTCACGGCCGGCCCGTTGCGGGGCACGACGCTGCCGCTCACGTCGTCGGCGATCCTCATCGGCCGCGCACCCTCGTGCACCCTCGTGCTCGACGACGACTACTCGTCGTCACGGCACGCGCGGATCTTCCCGCAGGACGGCCAGTGGTTCGTCGAGGACCTGGGCTCGACCAACGGCACGTTCGTCGGCCGCGAGCGCGTGACGGAGCCGACCGCGCTGCGGACGGGCGCCCAGGTCAAGGTGGGCCAGAGCATCCTCGAGCTGCAGAGGTAGGGGGACCGGTATGGCGATCGCCCTGCGCTACGCAGCCCGCTCCGACGTGGGCCTGTACCGGACGAACAACCAGGACTCCGCGTACGCGGGCCCGCACCTGCTCGTGGTCGCCGACGGCATGGGCGGTCACGCGGGCGGTGACGTCGCGTCGTCCGTCGCGGTCGCGAACCTCGCACCCCTCGACGACGAGGCGCACGGGCCGGACGACGCGCTCGACGAGCTGGGCCGGGCCATCGCGGCGGCGCACGACGAGCTGCTCGCGCGCTCCGAGGAGAACCCGGAGCTCGCGGGGCTCGGCACCACCGTGACGGCCCTCCTGCGCTCGGGCAACAAGATCGCGATGGCGCACATCGGCGACTCGCGCGCGTACCTGCTGCGCGACGGCGAGCTCGCGCAGGTCACGACCGACCACTCGTTCGTCCAGCACCTCGTCAACACCGGCAAGATCACGCCCGAGGAGGCCGAGCACCACCCGCACCGCTCGGTCCTGCTGCGGGCGCTCGGCGACTTCGACCTCGACATCGTCCCCGACCTGTCCGTGCGGGAGGCCCGGCCCGGCGACCGGTGGCTGCTGTGCTCCGACGGTCTCTCGGGCGTCGTGAGCAGCGAGACGCTGGCCGCGACGATGATCGAGCTCACCGACATCGAGACGTGCGCCGACCGCCTCGTCGAGCTCGCGCTGCGCGGCGGGGCGACGGACAACGTCACGGTCGTGCTGGGCGACGTCGTCGACGTCGACGGGCTGCCCGACGGCGCCGCCCCGTCGACCCAGTCGCACGTCGTCGGCGCGGCAGCCCTCGACCGCCACCGCCCGACCGTCGGCGCCGGGACGCCCGCCGCCCGCGCGGCCGAGCACTCCGCGGCCGCACGCGCCCGGGCCCGCGCCGAGGACCCGCAGGCCCACGCCGCCGAGCCGACGCCACCCGTCGAGGAGGACGAGCCCGAGCCCAGCCGGGTGCGCCGCCGCGTCGTCGGCGCCCTGGTCACGCTCTTCGTCCTGGCAGCCCTCGGCACCGGCGGGTACCTCGCGTACGGCTGGACCCAGGAGCAGTACTACGTGGGCGTCGCGGAGGAGAAGGTCGCGATCTACCAGGGCATCCCGCAGTCCCTCGGGCCCCTGGACCTGTCGACGGTCGTCGAGACGAGCGACGTCCCGGTCGCGGACCTGCCCGCCTACGTCCAGGACCGGCTCGCGCAGACCATCCGGGCGACCAGCCTCGACGACGCCCGCCAGATCGTGCAGGACCGCGAGTCCGAGGCGGACGGGGCGTCGTGAGGTCGTCCCCACCGGTGAGGACCCGCACCGGGCGGGGGGGCCGCTGATGGCCACCGTCGCTCCCCATCGCGTACGCCCGGGCCGGACCCTCGAGCTCGGCCTGCTCGTGATCGCGCTGGTCATCGGCGTCGGCGCGTACGCGCTCGTCGGCCTGGCGACGTCCGGCACGCTGCCCGTCGACATCCTCGGGTACGGCGCGGGCCTGGTCGCCCTGACCGTCGGGCTGCACCTCGTGCTCCGGTGGCGTGCGCCCTACGCAGACCCGGTGATCCTGCCCGTCGTGACCGCGCTCAACGGCATCGGCCTCGCGATGATCTACCGGATCGACATCGCGTACGCCGCGCGTGACCGGGTCAGCACGTTCGCGGAGCGGCAGCTCGGCTGGACGGCCCTCGGCGTCGTGCTCGCCGGCGTCGTGCTCGTCCTCCTGCGTGACCACCGGACGCTGCGGCGCTACACGTACACGGCGATGGTCGTGGGCCTCGGGCTCATCGTGCTGCCCCTGGTCCCGGGCCTCGGCACCGAGATCAACGGGGCGCGCATCTGGATCCGCTTCGCCGGCAACTCGTTCCAGCCGGCCGAGCTCGGCAAGATCGCCCTCGCCGTGTTCTTCGCGGGGTACCTCGTCACGACGCGCGACACCCTGGCCCTGGCCGGCCCGAAGGTCCTCGGGCTCCAGCTCCCCCGTCCCCGCGACCTGGGGCCGATCCTCCTCGCGTGGGCCGTGTCCCTCGGCGTCCTCGTGTTCGAGCGCGACCTCGGGACGTCGCTCCTGTTCTTCGGCCTCTTCGTCGGGATGCTCTACCTCGCGACCGAACGCCTGAGCTGGGTCGTCCTGGGCCTCGTGCTGTTCGTCGGCGGAGCCGCGGTCGCGTCCCAGGTGTTCAGCCACGTGGGTGCGCGCTTCGACGCCTGGCTCCACGCGTTCGACGACGACGTGTTCAACGCGTCCCCGGGCGGCTCGGGCCAGCTGGTGCGCGGCCTCTTCGGCATGGCGAGCGGAGGCCTGTTCGGCACGGGCTGGGGTGAGGGCCGCCCCGACCTCGTCCCGTACGCGGAGTCCGACTTCATCGTCGCGTCGCTCGGCGAGGAGCTTGGCCTGACGGGCCTCCTCGCGATCCTCGTGATGTACGTGGTGCTCGCCCAGCGCGGCCTGCGCACCGCCATCGGCGTGCGCGACGGCTTCGGCAAGCTCTTCGCGGGCGGCATGGCGTTCGTCGTCGCGTTCCAGTGCTTCGTGGTCGTCGGGGGAGTGACCCGGCTCATCCCGCTGACCGGCCTGACCATGCCGTTCGTCGCGTACGGCGGCTCCTCGTTGCTCGCGAACTGGGTCATCGTCGCGCTCCTGCTCCGCATCTCCGACAGCGCGCGACGGCCCGCCGGTGCGCCCCTGCCGGGTGGTGGCGCGGGCGGCGGACCCGCACCGGAGCCGGATCCCGAGCCGCCGTACGACGCCGACGACGTGCCCACGACGGGCCCGACGGGTGACGACGTCCACGAGACCGAGATCATCGACGTGCGGGAGGTGCGCCGGTGAACACGCCCCTGCGCCGCCTCGCGTCCGTCGTCGTCGTCATGTTCCTCGTCCTCATGGGCGGCAGCACCTGGGTCCAGTACGCCCAGTCCGACCGGCTCAACAACGACCCGCGCAACGTCCGCACCCTGTACCGCGAGTACGGCAATGCACGCGGCCCCATCGTCGTGGCGGGCAACGCCATCGCGTCCTCGACACCCGTGGACGACGCGTTCGGCTACCAGCGCGCGTACACGTCCCCGGACCTGTACGCGCACGTCACCGGCTACTACTCCGTCGTGTACGGCCCCTCGGCCGTCGAGCGTGCGATGAACACCGAGCTCAACGGCTCGGCCGACTCGCTGTTCTACTCGCGCCTCGAGGACCTCGTCACGGGCCGGCAGACGCAGGGCGCGTCCGTCGAGCTCACGATCAACCCGAACGCGCAGCAGGCCGCCTGGGACGCCCTGGGCGACCAGCGCGGCGCCGTCGTCGCCCTCGACCCGACCACCGGGGCGATCCTCGCGATGGTCTCCAAGCCGAGCTACGACCCGAACGCCCTCGCGAGCCACGACACCGCAGCCGTGAACGCCGCGTGGCAGGCGCTCGAGGACGACCCGACGGATCCCCTCGCGAACCGTGCCATCGCGGGGGACACCTACCCGCCGGGCTCGACGTTCAAGCTCGTGACCGCGGCGGCCGCGCTCGAGTCGGGCCTCACGCCCGAGAGCCAGGTCCCCGCGCCCGACGTGCTCGACCTCCCCCAGACGTCCGCGACCCTCAGCAACTTCGGCGGGTCCTCGTGCAGCGGCACGGGCACGACGACGCTCGCCGACGCCCTGCGCATCTCCTGCAACACGGCCTTCGGGCAGCTCGGCATGGACCTCGGCGACCAGGCCCTGCGCGAGCAGGCCGAGGCGTTCGGGTTCGACACGCCCCTGAACGTGCCCATGAAGGTCACGGAGAGCCGGTTCCCGGCCGGCGACCTCGACGAGCCGACCACCGCCATGTCGGCGATCGGCCAGCGCGACGTCCGCGTCACCCCGCTCCAGATGGCGATGGTCTCCGCGGCCATCGCCAACGGCGGCACCCAGATGCGCCCGTACCTCGTCGCCGCCGTGCGCAGCCAGGACCTCACGGTCGTCAGCGAGGCCGACCCGGCGGAGATCGGTCAGCCCGTCTCCCCGGCTACCGCCGCGGCCCTGCGGGACATGATGGTCGGCGTCGTCGCGAACGGCAGCGGCCGCGCCGCGCAGATCTCGGGCGTCCAGGTCGCTGGCAAGACCGGCACCGCGCAGACCACCGACGACGTCGCCCCGCACGCCTGGTTCACGGCCTTCGCGCCCGCCGACGCACCGCGCGTCGCCGTCGCGGTCGTCGTCGAGAACGGCGGCAACATGGGCAACGAGGCCACGGGCGGGCAGGTCGCAGCGCCGATCGCCAAGGCCGTCATCGAGGCGGTGCTCGGCTCGTGAAGCCCGACACCGACGTCGCCCTCGGCGGCCGCTACCGCCTCGCCTCCCGCATCGCCGTCGGCGGCATGGGGGAGGTGTGGGTCGCGCACGACATGGCCCTCGCGCGCGACGTCGCCGTCAAGGTGCTGCGCGAGGAGTTCGCGGGCGACGCCGGGTTCCTCGAGCGGTTCCGCACCGAGGCGCGCAACAGCGCCCAGCTCTCGCACCCGAACATCGCCCAGCTCTACGACTACGGCGAGCAGGAGGGCTCGGGGTTCCTCGTCATGGAGCTCGTCCTCGGCGAGCCCATGTCCGACCTCCTCGACCGGCAGCCCGTGCTCCCGACGCGCCGCCTCCTGCCGATCCTCGCCCAGACCGCGCGCGCCCTGCACGCCGCGCACGTGGCCGGCGTGGTGCACCGGGACGTCAAGCCCGGCAACATCCTGCTGGCCCGCTCGGGTCGCGTGAAGATCACCGACTTCGGCATCTCCATGGCCAGCAACCAGATCCCGATGACCGCGTCCGGGATGGTCATGGGCACCGCGCAGTACCTGTCGCCCGAGCAGGCGATCGGCCGCGCGGCGACCCCGGCGTCGGACATCTACTCGCTCGGGATCGTCGCGTACGAAGGACTCGTGGGAAACCGCCCCTTCACGGGCCCGACGGCGGTGGACATCGCCGTCGCGCACGTGAACACGCCCGTGCCCCCGCTGCCCTCCGACATCGAGCCGCACCTCGCAGCGCTCGTCATGCGCATGCTCGCCAAGGAGCCCGAGGAACGGCCCCGGTCCGCGGCGTCGCTCGCGCGCACGCTCGACGGGATGCTCGACCGCACACCGCCCGGTGGCCTGCCCATGCCCTACGGCCGCCACGCCCGCACGGCCGACATCATCGACGCCGCCGAGATGAGCGACCGCGAGGCCGAGCAGGCGCGCCGACCCGCGACGCAGGGCCTGCCCACCACGGGTGTCGCGCCCGCCGTCGTCCCCCCCGCCGAGCCACCGGCCTGGCCGGTCCCGCTGCCACCGGGCGAGGCCCCCGCCGGCGGTCCCGGGCCTGGTTCGGGGCCCGTCGCTGCAGCGGGCACCACGTCCACGGGGTCGCCCGGGTCGGGTCGCGAGGCGGGTGGCGACGCTGCCGAGCGACGAGGTCCCGAGGAGCCGCACGGGGCGTCCCCGAGCAGCGCCGACGCCGGCGCAGGTGCCCGAGGCGCCCTCGCCGCACCCGTCGCGACGGTCGTGCCCGGCCGCGCGCTCCAGGACGCGACGGCCGTCACTCCCCCCGAGCCGCCGCCCACGTACGTGCCCCGACCGGAGCCGCACGCCGCCGGAGCCGCGGGCCAGGCGGCGCCACCGACCCTCCAGCCCTCCGCCGGAGCGGGCCGACCCGGCTCGGGCACCGACGGGGGAGCGGCACGGTCGATCGGCCGCCGCCGCGCCCGCGAGACCGAGGTCCGGCGCACGTCGACGACCACCGGCCTGCGGTGGGGCACCGTGTCCCGGCCGCTCGTCGTCCTGGTGCTCATGGTGCTCTTCGCTCTTCTCGGCGCCGCGTTCGCGGATAGGGTCTGGGGATCGGCCCGTGCGATCGGCGCGCCTGACGAGCACGGCAGCGTCCGAGCGGTCGTGGCCTCCCCCGGGGACGGCCCCGCACGTGGGAGGATCGGCGCGAGCGTCGACGGCGTCGGGCCCGGCCCGACGGTCGGAGGCCCGGTGGCCATGACCGCAGCGGCAGCAGGACACGTCGCAGCGTCCGGGACGCCGGCGGGGCAGGGCACCACAGCACAGGGCATGAGAGTGCAGGCGACAGGCCTGGACATGACGACAGCGAGGGACCAGTAGTGGTGGACGACGCACCTCGGATCCTCGGCGGCCGCTACGAGGTCGGCGAGCTCATCGGGCGCGGCGGGATGGCCGAGGTCCACATCGGGCACGACACCCGCCTCGGCCGCACCGTGGCGATCAAGATCCTGCGCTCGGACCTCGCCCGCGACCCGTCCTTCCAGGCGCGCTTCCGCCGCGAGGCCCAGGCCGCGGCGTCGCTCAACCACCCGGCGATCGTCGCCGTCTACGACACGGGCGAGGACGTGTTCACCGAGCACGGCGGTGGCGTCGCGCACGTGCCCTTCATCGTCATGGAGTACGTCGAGGGCCACACGGTCCGCGACATCCTCCGGGACGGCTCGGCGGTGCCGATCGAGGAGGCCGTCGAGATCACGGCGGGCGTCCTCTCGGCGCTCGAGTACTCCCACCACGCCGGCATCGTGCACCGCGACATCAAGCCCGCGAACGTCATGCTGACCCCCACGGGCGCCGTCAAGGTCATGGACTTCGGCATCGCGCGGGCCATGGCCGACTCGGCCGGCACCATGACGCAGACCCAGGCCGTCATCGGCACCGCGCAGTACCTCTCGCCCGAGCAGGCCCGGGGCGAGGCGGTCGACTCGCGCAGCGACCTGTACTCGACGGGCTGCCTCCTCTTCGAGCTGCTGACCGGGCGCCCGCCGTTCATCGGCGACTCGCCCGTCGCCGTCGCGTACCAGCACGCCCGCGAGGAGGCCCAGGCACCGAGCGCGTTCGCGTCCGACGTGCCCGAGAGCCTCGACCGCATCACCATGAAGGCGCTCGCCAAGGACCGCGAGTCCCGGTACAGCACAGCCGCGGAGTTCCGCTCCGACCTCGAGGCCGCGATCCGTGGCGGGCGCGTGAGCGCCCCCGCCGTCGGTGCGCTCGGTGCCGCCGCCCTCGGCGGTGCCGCCGCCGCGGCGTACGACCCGGGCCCCGCCACTGCGGCGACCCAGGTGATCGGCGGCGTGCCGAACGCCACGCAGGTCGCTCCCGCCGCGGCGCCCTGGTCGCAGACCGGGGTGGGTGCCGGCGCGGGGACGGGTGGCTACGAACCGTCCCGTCGTGACGTGCCGCCCGAGCCCGAGGAGGAGCCCAGCCGACGGTGGATCCTGTGGGCGCTCGTCGCGGTCGCGCTGATCGCGGTCGCCGGCATCATCTTCCTGCTCAACAGGAACGGCACCCAGGAACCTGAGACCACCGCCGTCGCCGTGCCGGACGTCGTCAACATGGCCGATGCCGCCGCGCGCGAGCTCATCGAGGACGCCGGGCTCGTCTACACCCCGGTGACCGAGCCCAGCACCGAGGTCGCCGAGGGCAACGTCATCAGGACCGACCCCGAGGCGGAGGTCGAGGTGGAGCCCGGCGAGGAGGTCACCGCCTACATCTCGTCCGGACCCGACGCGGTGGTGATCCCTGAGCTCAAGAACTTCTCGGAGGCCGACGCGCGGCGTGAGCTGAACGACCTCGGCATCGAGGACATCAGCATCCAGACCGAGGCGAGCCCTGACGTCACCAAGGACGCGGTCACGCGCACGGAACCCGTCGCGGGCACGTCGGTGGACCCCGGCCAGCCCGTCAAGGTGTACCTCTCGACGGGCCAGGTCGACCTCATCGACCTCACCGGGGCGGCCGAGGCCGACGCGAGCGCCGCGCTCGTGGCCCTGCGCCTGACGCCCATCATCAAGTACGAGGAGAGCGAGACGGTCGCACCCGGCCTCGTCATCCGGCAGAGCCGGAGCCCGGGCCCGGTCCCGCAGGGCTCGTCGGTCGAGCTGACCATCGCGACGGAGCCCACCATCGAGACGGTGCGGGTGCCCGTCAACCTCATCGGTGAGACGTGCGCCGACGCCAAGGACATCCTGGGCGCCTCGAACCTCAACGGGGTGTGCCAGTACGCCGACGGCAAGGCCGCCGAGAACACCGACGTCGTCACCAACAGCAACCCGGCTCCGGGCGCGGAGGTCGAGGTCGGCTCTCAGGTCGTCCTCATCGTCACCAAGGCGACGCCCCCGGGCAACGGCACCGGCACCGGCACCACCAACCCCTGACGGCCCGCGCGACGAGGCCGGCGGACCCGCACGGGTCGCGCCGGCCTCGTCGCGAGCGGCTCAGCGAGGCGGGCTCAGCCCCGCGCGCCCTCGCGGACGAGCGGGTGCATGCCGGCCGACGCCTCGACGGCGCCCTCGAGCCCGCACAGCTCGAGCCAGTTGGCGAGGAGCCGGTGGCCGCCCTCGGTGAGCACCGACTCGGGGTGGAACTGCACGCCGTGCAGCGGGAGCTCGCGGTGCTGCAGGCCCATGATCACGCCGTGGCCGTCCTCGGTGCGCGTGCGCGCCGTGACGACGAGCTCGTCGGGCACCGTGCCGTCGACGACCGCGAGGGAGTGGTACCGGGTCGCCGTGAACGGCGTGTCGAGCCCTGACAGCACCCCGGCGCCCTCGTGGACGACCTCGCTCGTCTTGCCGTGCATGAGCTCGGGGGCGTGCGTGACCGTCGCGCCGAACACCTCGCCGAGGGCCTGGTGACCGAGGCACACGCCGAGCATGGGTGTGCCGGCGTCGGCGCAGTCGCGGATCACGTCCATGCTCGCGCCGGCGGCACGCGGCGTGCCCGGGCCGGGGGAGATGAGCACGCCGTCGTACGTGGCGCGCTCCTGCGCCGACGGCACAGCGTCGTTGCGCACCACGACGGTCTGCGCCCCGAGCTGGTCGAGGTAGCCGACGATCGTGTAGACGAACGAGTCGTAGTTGTCCACGACGAGGATCCGGGTCATCTCACTCATCCACCGTGATGTCGTTGAAGGGCATGTACGGGGCGATCGCCGGGAACACCCAGGTGAAGCAGGCGGCCACGACGGCGACCGCGAGGGCGAGCAGGAGCAGGAGCCGGAGCCACCGGGGGCCGGGCAGCGCCCGCCACAACCACGCGTACATCATGCGCCTCCGGTGAGCTCGGCCGGTGTGCCGTCCGCGACCGGCATCCAGTACTTGAGGTCCGCGTGCACGATGAAGCGCTCCCGGGCCGAGTACATGGGGTGGCAGGTGGTCAGCGTCATCACGGCGCCGGTGGGCACGGCGCCGGGCTGGCCGGGCACGGGCGCGATCACCTGGACGTCACGCGGTGTGACGACCTCGGTGGAGCTCACCGTGTACACGTACCAGGTCTCGGGCGTCTGGACGACGAGCGCGTCACCGACCTGGAGCTCCTCGACCCGGTTGAGCGGCTTGCCGTAGGTGGTGCGGTGCCCGGCGACCGCGAAGTTGCCGACCTGCCCCGGCATCGCGGTGCCCTCGTAGTGGCCGAGGCCCAGCACGTCCAGGATCTCTCGCCGCGTGGTCCCCTGGCTGATCATCTGGAGGTAGTCGGGACCCCAGCGGGGCACCTGGAGGGACGCGAACGTGGTCGCGAACGCGGGCTCGTCGATCACCGGTGGGGGGTCGGTGGGGTCCCGCGGGCCGGTCGGCTCGGCGCTCGGGGCGGGCGTCGGGGCGGGCTGCGCCTCGGAGCGGACCCAGTCCATGCTGCTCACGAGCTCGGCCTGGCGCTGCCCGGCGACGACGTCCGTCCACCAGAGCTGCCACACCACGAAGAGCCCCAGGAGCACGCCGAGCGTCACGAGCAGCTCGCCCAGCACGCCGACGACGGCGGCACCGACCGACCGACGGCGTACCGCCCTGGGGCGTGCGGGCGTCGTGCCCGGCCCGGGCCCGTCCGGTCCGCTCACGACTCGGCGTCGGCGTCGGCCTCGACGCCCTCGGGGAGGGCCGCGTACTTGAGGTCGACGCTGCCCTCGTAGGCAGGGAGCTCGAGCTGGGCCTCGCGTGTGACCGACCACCCGAGGCCGAGCTGCTCGACGTAGTCGAGGTAGATCTCGATCGCGTCGTCCTCCCGCAGGGCCGCGCGCAGCGCGTCGGGGTCGCCGATCGCCTGGACCGTGTACGGCGGGGAGTAGTGCTGGCCGTGCAGGAGGAGCACGTTGCCGACGCACCGGAACGCCGACGTCGCGACGACCCGCTGGCCCTGGAGCGTCATGGCCTCCGCACCGCCCGCCCACAGGGCGTTGATGACCGCCTGGAGGTCCTGCTGGTGGACGACCAGCATGTCGTTGGTGACCTCGTCCGAGTACGTCCTGTTGGTGGGGGCGTCGTCGAGCTGGACCGTCAGTCCTGGGCCCGTGACGGCCACGCGGCCGGCGACGAGCGCCTCCTCGGCGACCGCGCCCGCCTCGTCGACCGACGGTTCCGCGGTGAGCTCCTCGGCCAGGGCGACGACCTCGCCCTCGAGGTCGTGGACCTCGGTCTCGACCTCCTCGAGGCGGGCCATCTCGGTCTCGACCAGGCCCGCGAGGTCCTGCGGCTCACGCCCGGTGGTCCCGGCGGCGAGCCGTGCGTTGGCGGCGAAGAGGAAGCCCGCGAGCACGAGCACGAGAGTCACCCCGAGCGCGCCGGTCACGGGCACGGACCTGCGGGTGCGTGCCTTGCCCGCCATGCCGCGTCCCTCCGTCGACCGGTCCACGAGGTGTGCCGCGTGGTGCCACTACGCTAGACGACGAACCACCGGTGCCCGTGGCACCGGTCCCCGTCCGAGCAGGAGATGTGCCGTGCCCGAGTCGAAGTCGCGCAAGAAGCCGGCCTACGTCCCGCCGGCGGAGCGCCAGGGACCCCAGGTCAACCCTCGCTGGCTCGTCCCGACGATGCTCACCCTGATGATCGTCGGCCTGCTGTGGGTCGTCGTGACGTACATCTCGCAGACGGACTACCCGATCCCGGGCCTGGACAACTGGAACCTCGCCGTCGGGTTCGTGCTGATCATCGCGGGCTTCGGCCTGACGACCCGCTGGCGCTGACGCCGCACCGCACCCGCACCGCCACGAAGGCCCGCCGCACCCGCGGCGGGCCTTCGTCGTCCCGGGGTCGTCCGGGTTCGTCACGGGTGGTCGCCCGTCGCCACCGAGTGTTCTCCCCAGGGGTGGACATCTCTGTGGATAACTACACCGGTGTAGTTCCACAGGTGTGAGCAACCCTGGGGACGGCTGCCGGGGCACCGGACGTGTCGTCCGGGGTCACCAGGAGGCGTACTTGATCGCTGCCATGACGACCAGGACGAGCGCCACGCCCACGGTCACCCCGATGCCCACGACGCGCCGCCTCGCCTTGGGCGCATAGGCGAACCCCACGCCGATGAGGGCGCCCGTCAGGAGGCCGCCCAGGTGCCCCTGCCACGAGATGCCGGGCACGAGGAACCCGATCACGGCGTTGATCGCGACGACCCCGAGGATGGGGCGGGCGCTGCGGCCCATCCGGCGCAGGACGACGGCGATGGCGCCGAACAGGCCGAACACCGCACCCGAGGCACCCACGGTCCCGGTGACCCACGCCGGCGAGAACGGCGACGCGAGCAGCAGGATCATCACGTGCCCGCCGAGCGCGGAGACGAGGTAGAGCGCCAGGAACCGGGCACGGCCGAGTGCGGGCTCGAGCTCATGCCCCAGGATCCACAGGGCGTACATGTTGAACAGGATGTGGGTGATGCCGAACGTTCCGCTCGGGTAGTGCACGAAGGCCCCGGTGAGGAACCGCCACGGCTCGGCGTCGCCGATGCCCGGCGCGAACAGCAGGGAGTTCGTCCACGCGTCGCCCACCGCGAGCTGGAGCAGGTAGCTGACGACGGTCACGCCGATCAGCGTGAGCGTCACGAGCGGCCGCCCGGCCCGCAGGGGCGCGCCGAACGCGGTGCGCGCGACGGGTGCGGTCCGGTTCGCCTCGCGCACGCAGTCGACGCAGTGGATGCCGACGGCCGCCGGGCGCTGGCACTCGGTGCACGTCGGGCGCCCGCAGCGCTGGCACCGCACGTAGGAGACGCGATCAGGGTGGCGGGGGCAGACCGGCACCTGCTCAGGTGCCGGCCCGCCGCCGTACGGCGTGCTCATCGGACGCCGCTCATGGTGCGGGGTGGGGTGCGGTCACTCCTCGACCGTCACCGAGGTGATGGTGATCGCCTCGACGGGTCGGTCGCCCGAGCCCGTGCGGGTCCCGGCGATCGCGTCTACGACGGCGCGGCTCTCGTCGTCCGCCACCTTGCCGAAGATCGTGTGCTTGCCCGTGAGCCAGGCGGTGGGCGCGACGGAGATGAAGAACTGCGAGCCGTTGGTGCCGCCCGGCTTGCCCGTGACGGGGTCGCGGCGCAGGCCGGCGTTCGCCATGGCGAGGAGGTAGGGCTCCGTGAAGCCGAGCTCCGGGTGGATCTCGTCGTCGAACGTGTAGCCGGGGCCGCCGGTGCCGGTGCCCAGCGGGTCGCCGCCCTGGATCATGAAGCCGGGGATGACGCGGTGGAACACGACGCCGTCGTACAGCGGGTCGGTGCGCTCGGCGCCGGTGGCCGGGTCCTTCCACGCCTGCGTGCCCGTGGCCAGCCCGACGAAGTTGCGGACGGTCTTGGGGGCGTGGTTCGGGAGGAGCTCGAGGCGGATGTCGCCGGATGTGGTGTGCAGAGTCGCGAACATGCTCACATCCTCCCACGCAGGCCGGGCGCGGGCCGTGCAAGGGTGGCAGCATGGGCAGGAGGTCCCGCACCCGGGTCAGTTCGTTGTCCGTCCGCCGACAAGGGGAGTCGACCATGTTCGACCACATCCGCCGTTCCGCGCGCACCAGCGTCGACGCCGACCGTCTGAAGAGCCAGGCCGCCGAGGTCGGGGCCGTGCTGAGCGACGCATCCGTGCACGCCGGCCAGGCTGCCGCCCAGCTCGCCGAGCAGGTCGCCGAGCAGGCGAAGGTCGGGGCGCTGCACGCCAAGGACTGGGCGGCGCCGCGCGTCGAGAAGGCGCTGCGGGAGGGCGCCAAGGCCGCCGCGCCCAAGGTCGAGAAGGCCGCCGAGCGCGCCGTCCCGCTGGTGGACTCCGCACACGACCGCCTCGTCGACGACCTGCTGCCCAAGCTCGTGGCGGCCCTGACCGCCGCCGCGGGTGCCGCGGCGGTCGGTGCCGACAAGGCGCGCGACGTCACGTCGGCCAAGCTCACGGAGCTCGCGCACCTCGAGGTGCCGGAGCCCAAGAAGTCCCACAAGGGTGCGAAGGTCTTCTGGTTCTTCGCGGGGATCGCCGCGATCGGTGCCGCCGTCGCCGCGTGGCGGAGCAGCCGTCCGACGCACGACCCGTGGGCCGAGCAGCCGTGGGAGCACGAGTCCGAGCACGGGACGGACCGCTTCAAGGCGCGGGCCGCCGAGGCCCGGGACGAGCTCGAGGGCGTGGTCTCCGACGTGCGTCACGAGCTGGGCGACGCTGCCGAGGCCGTCGGCGAGGCGGCAGGCGAGACCGTCGCGCGGACGCGGGAGGCGACCGAGAAGGCAGCCGAGCGCGCCCGTGAGGCGACGGAGCGGGCACGCGAGGCCACCGAGAAGGCAGCCGAGCGCGCGAAGGACGCCGCGAAGAAGACGACGACGCCCCGCCGCCGCACCGCGAAGGCGGCGACGGACGACGCCACGGCAGCCTCCGACGAGGTCACCGAGGCGATCCCGACCCCTGCCGAGCTCTTCACCGAGCCGACCGATGCGCAGAAGATCCCGACCGACGTCCCCGGTCAGCCCAAGGCACCGGGCTCGACGGCGAAGGGCGCGGACGAGAGCTGAGCCCGCCGTCCGCACGACTGTCCGGGAGCCCGGTGCCGAGAGGTGCCGGGCTCCCGTGCTGCCCGGCTCAGCCCACAGCCGGCAGCGCGGGTGGTAGCCCGGCGGCCGTGAACAGGTCCGTGTCGAACCACGCCGTCACGTGGGCGACGCCGTCGGCGGTCACCACCGGGGCGTGCAGGTTGAACGCCCGGTGCACGCCGTCCTCGCCGCGCATGTAGAGCCCGAACGCGGTACGCCCGTTGAGGGAGGTCCGCACCATCCGCATGTCACCGGCGGCGTTCGCGGGGCAGTGGTGCGTGATGAGCCCGCCGATGTCGCTCGCGCCGCGGTACCAGTCGAGGAACGGCGGCATCTCCCACACGGCGTCCGCGGTCAGCACCTGGACGAGTCCGTCGATGTCGTACTCCTCGAACGCGCGCGCGTACCGCTCGAGGAGGGCGCGGGTCCGTGGGTCGTCCTCGGCGATCGGCACGGGCTCGTGCTCGCGCGCCCGCGCGAGGTGGGTGCGGGCGCGCTGGAGCGTGCTCGTGACGGCACCGACGCTGAGCCCGAGGGTCTCGGCGGCCTCCGCGGCACGCCAGGCGAGCACGTCGCACAGGATCACGACGGCGCGCTGCTGGGCCGTGAGGTGCTGGAGCGCCGCGACGAGGGCCAGCCGGACACTGTCGCGGGTCACGGTCTCGGCCGCCGGGTCGGGCGCGGGCGTGGCCCACAGCGCGTCGTCGGCCAGGGGCTCGAGCCACGGCACCTCACCGTCGCGGGTGAGCCCGTTCGCGGGGCTGGCGGGGGGCTGGCCCAGCCCCGTGGGCAGCGGCCGGCGGCGGCGCCCCTCGAGCGCCGTGAGGCACGTGTTGGTCGCGATGCGGTACATCCAGGTGCGGATCGAGGAGCGCTCCTCGAAGCCGTGAAAGGCGCGCCAGGCGCGCAGGTAGGTCTCCTGGACGAGGTCCTCGGCGTCGTGCACCGAGCCTGTCATCCGGTAGCAGTGGGCGATCAGCTCGCGCCTCAGCGGCTCGACCTGGGCGAGGAAGTCCTGCTCGGTTGTGACGGTGCTCACACCCGCGAGGCTACCCCGATGACTTTCCCCGGCGGGAGGGGTCTTTTTTGCGTGATCGACGCCCGCCTCACCCTCCCGGAGCCCGCCATGGAACGCATGATCTTCGTCAATCTCCCGGTCCGCGACCTCGCCGTGTCGCGCCGGTTCTACACGTCTCTCGGCTTCGACGTGAACGAGCAGTTCTCCGACGACGAGGTCGTCTGCGTCACCATCTCGGACACGATCATCGTCATGCTCCTCACCGAGCGCCGCTTCGCGACCTTCATCACGACGCAGATAGCCGACGCGCGGACCACCACGGAGGTGCTCAACGGCCTGTCGGCCGAGACGCGCGCAGAGGTCGACGAGCTCGTCGAGCGTGCCCTGGCGGCGGGCGGGACGGCGCGCGAGCCGATCGAGGACGGCGCCATGTACGGCCGGAGCTTCACCGACCCGGACGGACACGTCTGGGAGGTCATCTACATGGACATGGGCGCCGTCTGAGGCCAGGCGCTCCGGCCGGCCTCCCGGGCGTCGGGTCCGCCGGGAGGCCGGCCGGACCGCTCAACGGCCCAGGGCCACCGCGAAGCAGACCGCAGCGACCACGCAGGTGAGCGTCCGCACGTGGTTCATCGGGTTCCACTCGGCGAGGTACACCGTCCAGTACGCAGCACCGTCGTCCGTTGCCGGGTCGGTCGCGGCGAGCCGGTTGTTGCGCGGGATGTGGAACGCGAACGTGATCGCGACAGAGGACAGGTACGCCAGCGCGCCCAGGACGAGCAGAACCCCGTCGATGCGCGGCACGTCGCGCCCGCCGGCCACCGCGAGGACGACCGACAGCACAGCGACAGGTACGGCGACGGGCACCCACGCCTTGGGCGCGTCCTCGTTGAACCGCTGCATGGCGGCGGCCCCCGACGCACCGGGGAGCCGGCGCAAGGCGGGCATGATCACGACGGAGAACGCCAGGTAGAAGCCGGCCATGATGCCGCTGCCTGCTGCTGCGGCGATCGTCGCACCGCTCATGTGGGACTACCCGGCCTCGTCACGCTGTGCCTCCGGTCCAGCCTCGACGCCGATGACGGTGTGAGCTTCGGTGGAGCCAAGGGGACTCGAACCCCTAACCCCCTGCTTGCAAAGCAGGTGCGCTACCAATTGCGCCATGGCCCCGTGCACCCGCCTGGGGTGGCGGGACTGACGCGGTCAGTCGATCTCGTCGGTGACCTCGGTCCAGAGGTCGCGCTCGTCGCGATCCTCCGCGTACGTGCGCCAGACGACGTAGCCGGCCGCCGCTGCGAGCAGGGCGATGAGGAGCTTCTTCATCCGTCCTCCGGTGGTGCGTCTGGAGTGGGCCTAAGAGGACTTGAACCTCTGACCTCTTCCTTATCAGGGAAGCGCTCTAACCGTCTGAGCTATAGGCCCGTCACGCCGGCGTGCTGCGGGCGCCGCACGAGACTACCCCAGCGGCACCGCGGCGCCCAAACGCACCCGGTGCGCGACGGGTTCGCGCGGCGGGGCGCCGGGTGCCAGTCGAGGTCGGTCAGTCGTCCGTGAGCGTGAGGTGCACGCCGCCGACGAGAGCCGCCACGATGTTGTAGAGGAACGCGCCGATCGTCGAGAGCGCCGTGAGCAGCACGATGTCCACGACGCCGATCATGGTCGCCAGGGAGATCGCGCGGTCGAACGCGGTGTACTCGAGCAGCGGGAAGAAGTCCTCCGAGCCCGAGAGCGTCGTGATCACGTCGTTCACGGAGACGAAGACGCCGAGGCCGTCGAGCGCGTACCAGACGACCGCGGTCGCGACCACGAGCATGATCCCGACGGCGACCGACAGCAGGAACGACAGCTTCATGACGGACCACGGGTCGATCTTCGCCACGGCCAGGCGCACCCGCCGGGGCCCGCCGGACGAGGTGACGGGCGAGGCCGAGGGACGGGGCGACGTCGTGCGCTGACCCTCGGACTGCGTGCTGATCTCCTCGTGCTCGCGCGACGGCATCGCGTTGCGCGCCGCGCCGACGGCACCCTGCGCGGTCGCCTTGATGCGCTCGGCGAACGACGTCGAACTGCCGGTGTCCGGCTCGGAGGTCGTGGTCTGCGTCGCCGACGGCGCGCTGCCCCCCGAGCGCGGCGCGGAGGCCGGCCGGGGCTGGACGTCCGCGCTACGGGCCGGTGCCGCCGCCGGCCTCTTCGGCGCGATCGAGGGCGGCTTGGTCCCGTCGGTGCTCATCGCTCTCCCTCGGTGGATTCCGTCGTCGCGGGCTGCTCGCTCGCCGCGTCAACCGCGTCGTCGCCAGCATGGGCACTGTCATTGTCCCCGGTGCTCGCCGAGGCGGCATCGTCCTCAGGTATGGCGTCGCCCTCGTCCACGGTAGCCGCATCGGTGCCGAGGTTGCGCTCCACGTTGCGGGCGACCGCGAGGATGCGGTCCCCGGAGTCGGGCTTCGCCAGGATGACGCCGGTCGCGTCCCGCCCGTGCACCGGGATCTCACCGACCTGCGAGCGGACGACCTTGCCGCGTTCCATGACGACGAGGACCTCGTCGCCCTCGTCGGCCATGAGCGCGCCCACGAGGCCGCCGCGGTCGTCGGGGAGGCGCGCCGCACGCACGCCCAGGCCGCCGCGCTTGGTGCGTCGGTAGTCGAGGTTGCCGTCGGAGTTGACGCGGTGCATGTCGGAGCGCTTCGCGGTCCCGCCGTCGGTCACGGTCACGAGGAAGGAGCCCTCGGTCACCACGTCCATGGAGAGCAGCTCGTCGCCGTCCCGGAACTTCATGCCCGTGACGCCCGACGTCGCGCGGCCCATCGCACGCAGCTGGTCGGACGTGGCCTCGAAGCGCACGGCCTGGCCCTTGCGGGAGACGAGCAGCAGCTCGGAGTCCTCGTCCACGAGAGCGGCAGAGACGAGCTCGTCGGGCTGGCCGTCCTCGTCCTCGCGCAGGTTGATCGCGATGAGGCCGCCCGAGCGGTTCGAGTCGAACTCGGCGAGCCGCGTCTTCTTGACCAGGCCGCGGCGCGTCGCGAGGACGAGGTACTCGGCCTGCTCGTAGTCGTGCAGGTCGATGACCTTGGCGATCTGCTCACCGGGCTGGAACGCGAGCAGGTTCGCGACGTGCTGGCCCTTGGAGTCGCGACCGCCCTCGGGGAGCTCGTACGCCTTCGCGCGGTACACGCGGCCGAGGTTCGTGAAGAACAGCAGCCAGTGGTGCGTCGTCGTCACACCGAAGTGCTCGACCACGTCGTCGGCGCGCAGCTGTGCACCGCGCACACCCTTGCCGCCGCGCTTCTGGACGCGGTACTGGTCGCTGCGGGTCCGCTTGGCGTAGCCGCCGCGCGTGATGGTGACCACGACCTCCTCCTCGGCGATGAGGTCCTCCATGGAGACCTCGCCGTCGTACGGGAGGATCGTCGTCCGGCGCTCGTCGCCGTACTTCGCGACGAGCTCCTCGAGCTCGCTGCCGACGATGTCGCGCTGGCGCTGCGGGTCGGCGAGGATCGCCTTGTAGTCCGTGATCTTGATCATCAGACCGTCGTACTCGTCGATGATCTTCTGCCGCTCGAGGGCCGCGAGGCGACGGAGCTGCAGGTTGAGGATCGCCGTCGCCTGGAGCTCGTCGACCTCGAGCAGCTCCATCAGGCCGGCCCGGGCCTCCTCGACGTCGGGCGAGCGACGGATGAGCGCGATGACCTCGTCGAGCGCGTCGAGCGCCTTGAGGTAGCCGCTGAGGATGTGCGCCTGCTCCTCGGCCCGGCGCAGACGGTACGTGGTGCGCCGCACGATGACGTCGAGCTGGTGGGTCACCCAGTGACGCACGAACGCGTCGATGCTGAGCGTGCGCGGCACCTCGTCGACCAGCGCGAGCATGTTCGCGCCGAACGTGTCCTGGAGCTGCGTGTGCTTGTACAGGTTGTTGAGGACGACCTTGGCGACGGCGTCGCGCTTGAGCACGATGACGAGGCGCTGGCCCGTGCGGCCCGAGGTCTCGTCACGGATGTCCGCGATGCCCTGGACGCGACCGTCCTTGACGAGCTCCGCGATCTTCGCGGCGACGTTGTCCGGGTTCACCTGGTAGGGCAGCTCGGTGACGACGAGGCAGATCCGGTTGTGGATCTCCTCCACCGTGACGACCGCGCGCATCGTGATCGAGCCGCGGCCCGTGCGGTAGGCGTCCTCGATGCCGCGTCGGCCCAGGATGGTGGCGCCCGTGGGGAAGTCGGGGCCCGGGATGCGCTCGATGAGCGCCTCGAGGAGCTCTTCCTTGCTCGCCTCGGGGTGGTCCAGGTGCCACTTCACACCCGCGGCGACCTCGCGCAGGTTGTGCGACGGGATGTTCGTGGCCATGCCGACGGCGATGCCCGCCGAGCCGTTGACCAGCAGGTTCGGGAACCGTGACGGCAGGACCGCCGGCTCCTGGGTGCGCCCGTCGTAGTTGTCGCGGAAGTCGACGGTCTCCTCGTCGATGTCCCGCACCATCTCCATGGCGATGGGCGCCATCTTGCACTCGGTGTACCGCGGCGCGGCCGCCGGGTCGTTGCCGGGGGAGCCGAAGTTGCCCTGGCCCGCGACGAGCGGGTACCGCAGGGACCAGTCCTGCACGAGGCGGACGAGCGCGTCGTAGATCGCGCCGTCGCCGTGCGGGTGGTACTTGCCCATCACGTCGCCGACGACGCGGCTGCACTTGGAGAACTGGCGGTCGGGCCGGTACCCGCCGTCGTACATCGCGTACAGCACGCGCCGGTGCACGGGCTTGAGGCCGTCCCGCACGTCGGGCAGCGCGCGACCCACGATGACGCTCATCGCGTAGTCGAGGTAGGAGCGCTGCATCTCGAGCTGCAGGTCGACCGCGGTGATGCGGTCGGTGATCACATCCAGCGGCGCGTCGGGCCCCGTCTCCGGCAGGTCGCCGTCGGGAGTCTGGTCGGTCACCGTGTACCTCGTCTCGTGAATGGCATGTCAGCTCTTGGCGGTCTCGACCCCGGCCGGACCCGCGCGCCGTGGACGGGCGCGGGCCGCACGGTCAGATGTCGAGGAACCGCACGTCCTTGGCGTTGCGCTGGATGAACGCCCGGCGCGACTCGACGTCCTCGCCCATGAGCACCGAGAAGATCTCGTCCGCCGCTGCCGCGTCGTCGAGGTTCACCTGGAGCAGCGTGCGCTGGTCCGGGTCCATCGTGGTGTCCCACAGCTCGGAGTAGTCCATCTCGCCGAGGCCCTTGTAGCGCTGGATGCCGTTGTCCTTGGGCACCCGCTTGCCGGCCGCCTGCCCCTCGAGCAGGTAGGCGTCGCGCTCACGGTCCGAGTACACGTAGTCGTGCGGCGCGTTGCTCCACTTGATGCGGTACAGCGGGGGCTGCGCGAGGTACACGTGACCGTTCTCGATGAGCGGCCGCATGTACCGGAACAGGAGCGTGAGCAGCAGCGTCGCGATGTGCTGGCCGTCGACGTCGGCATCCGCCATGAGGACGATCTTGTGGTACCGCAGCTTGTCGGCGTCGAAGTCCTCGCCGATGCCCGTCCCGAACGCCGTGATGAGCGCCTGGACCTCCTGGTTGCCGAGGGCGCGGTCCAGCCGGGCGCGCTCGACGTTGAGGATCTTGCCTCGGATGGGCAGGATCGCCTGGGTCCGCGGGTTGCGGCCGCGCACGGCGGAGCCGCCGGCCGAGTCACCCTCGACGATGAAGATCTCGCACTCGACGGGGTTGTTCGACTGGCAGTCGCGCAGCTTGCCGGGCATGCCGCCCGACTCGAGGAGACCCTTGCGCCGCGTGGCCTCGCGGGCCTTGCGCGCAGCCATCCGCGCTGCCGCGGCCTGGATCGACTTGCGGATGATGTCCTTCGCCTCGACGGGGTGCGCCCCGAGCCAGTCGCCGAGCTGCTCGTGGACGACCTTCTGGACGAACGTGCGCGCCTCGGTGTTGCCGAGCTTCGTCTTGGTCTGCCCCTCGAACTGCGGCTCGCCCAGCTTGATCGACAGGACGGCCGTGAGGCCCTCACGGATGTCGTCGCCCGTGAGGTTCTCGTCCTTCTCCTTGAGGATGCCCTTCTCGCGGGCGTACCGGTTGACCAGCGAGGTCATCGCCGCCCGGAAGCCCTCCTCGTGCGCGCCGCCCTCGGTCGTCGAGATCGTGTTCGCGTAGGTGTGCACGGACTCCGAGTAGGCGTTCGTCCACTGCAGCGCGATCTCGACGGAGATCTTGCGCTCGACGTCCTCGGCCTCGAAGTCGATGACCTCGGGGTGGACGACCTCGACCTTCTTGGCCGAGTTGAGGTGCTTGACGTAGTCGACGAGACCGCCGTCGTACTTGTAGACGACCGTCCGCACGGGCGCCGCGCCGTCGGCCGCTGCCGTCTCGCCGCCGTCGGTCGAGGACGCCGTGACCTCGTCCTCGGTGCCCGTGTGCTCGGGCCGCTCGTCGGTCAGGGTGATGCGCAGGCCCTTGTTGAGGAACGCCATCTGCTGGAAGCGCGAACGCAGCGTCTCGAAGTCGAAGTCGACGGTCTCGAAGATCGTCGGGTCCGCCCAGAACGTCTGGGTCGTGCCGGTCCGGTCCGTCGGCTCGCCGCGCCGCAGCTCGCCCACGGGCTTGCCGCCGTCCGCGAAGGACTGGTGCCAGGTGTAGCCGTCACGCTGCACCTCGGTCTCGACCCGGTGGGAGAGCGCGTTGACCACGGAGATGCCGACGCCGTGCAGGCCGCCGGAGACGGCGTAGCCCGTCCCGCCGAACTTGCCGCCGGCGTGCAGGATCGTCATGACGACCTCGACCGTCGGCCGTCCCTCCGTCGGGTGGATCGCCACCGGGATGCCGCGGCCGTCGTCGACGACGCGGACTCCGCCGTCCGCGAGGAGGGTCACCTCGATGTGCGTGCAGTAGCCGGCGAGGGCTTCGTCCACAGAGTTATCCACAACCTCGTACACAAGGTGATGCAGACCACGTGGTCCCGTGGAGCCGATGTACATGCCCGGCCGCTTGCGCACCGCCTCGAGGCCCTCGAGGACGGTGATCGCACTGGCGTCGTAGGAGTTGTCCGGGCTGCTCTGCGGGCTGGGTCGGTCGTTGGCGCTCTGGTCTGCCACGGGCAGAGGTGCTCCTCACAGGTGCGGTGCACACCGCCGGACGCAGGCCGGACGGCAGCGGACACAGGGTTCCCGGGCGCACAGGGCCCCTACGGGGAGCGGACCGAGCGCGCGATGCCCCGCGCGCTCCAGCGTGCGTGACGGTCCCGACGGGCGGTCAGCCCCACGGAGCCGTACGACCCCCAGGAATGACAAGGCCATCCTACCGTGCGACGGCCCGCAGGACCGCCTGGGCACACCTTGGACGCATCCGGGGATCCGCCCCCTGACCCCGTGGTCACGCGACGGCTGTCCGGGGCTCTCAGGCGGGTCAGCGCCGATGACCGCCCGGGTGCTTCTCCACAGGGTGACGTCAGCCGTACGTGTCGCGGGGACCGCGTCCCGGAACCCTGCGCCGCCCGCGCCCCCACTGCGGTCCCGACGGGCCCACGACCCTCACCTCGCGCACGACGCCGGCGCCCACCTCGACCTCGAGCCGCGTGAGGAGCTGAGGCACCAGCAGCCGCAGGTTGGCCGCCCAGGCCGTGGAGTCGGTGCGCACCACGAGGAGCCCGTCCTCGAACGTCTCCGGCACGCAGTGGTCCGCGACCTGGTCGCCGACGACCTCGCGCCACCGCCCGATCACCCCGCCGACCGACAGCTCCGTGGACCAGCCGCGCTCGGCCGCGAGCCGCGAGAGCGTGTCACCGAGCAGCGCGGGATCCCGGCCGTCACGCCCCGGCCCGGACCTCGTCTCGGGGAGCGGGGTGCGGCGCCGGCCTGGCTGCCCGGGCCGCACGCCCCGCGCCTGGGCGGCGACGCGTGCACGGTTGAGGGCGGCGCGCGCGACCTCCGACGCTGACGTCAGGCCGAGCTGCTCCGCGACGGGCCGGTCACCGAGGGGTGGGGCCGGCGCGTCGTCGTCCGCGGACGGGGTGCCCGAAGCCGGTGCCCCCGACGCCGGCTCGTCGCCCGCGGGAGCGGACCCGCCGTCGCGACGGCGGTCACCGGACACGCGTCACCTGGCCGTCCATGACGTCGATCCTCGCACCGTCGAGCTGCTCCGGGACGTCCTCGGCGACGGCCGCGGTGACGATGACCTGCTCGGCTCGCGCGACCAGGCCCGCGAGCCGCTCCCGACGGCGGCCGTCGAGCTCGGCGAACACGTCGTCCAGGATCAGCACGGGCTCGGAACCCTCCGCCCAGCCAGGGATCCCGGCGCCCGACTCGTCGTCGGGCGAACCGTGCGTGAGGAGCTCGTAGGACGCGAGCCGCAGCGCGAGGGCGAACGACCAGGACTCGCCGTGGCTCGCGTACCCCTTGGCGGGCAGCCCACCGAGGTTGAGCAGGAGGTCGTCGCGGTGCGGGCCCACGAGGCTGACGCCCCGCTCGAGCTCGCGACGGCGCAGGCGACTCATCGCCTCGAGCAGCTGGGCCTCGAGCAGCTCGGTGCTCGCTCCCGCATGGGGGACCGTCGGCACCATCCGCACCGTGACGAAACCACCCGCGCCACCGGAGGACCGGGACGACGACGTCTCCTCGTCCTCGGCGCTGACCTCGAGGGAGGAGCGGTACCCGAGGACGGCGTCGCCCTGCCGGTCGCTGACCTGCGCGTACGCGGCGGCGACGTGCGGCATGAGCTGGTCGACGAGCGCGAGCCGTACCGCGAGGACCTGCGCACCGACCTGGGCGAGCTTCGCGTCCCAGACGTCCAGGGTGCGCAGGTCGTCGCCGGCGTCGGGCGCATCTTCTGCGGTGCGCCGTGACCCGCCGCGCATGCCCCGACGCGCGGCACCCGCCGTCTTGAGCAGCGCGTTGCGCTGACGCAGCACCCTGTCGTAGTCCGAGAGGACACCCGCCATGCGCGGTGACACCTGCACGGCGAGCTCGTCGAGGAAGCGGCGCCGCCCGTCGGGGTCTCCCTTGACGAGCGCCAGGTCCTCGGGAGCGAACAGCACGGTGCGCAGGATGCCGAGGACGTCACGGGCGCGGCGCGCGGGGGAGCGGTTGATCTGCGCACGGTTCGCCCGGCCCGGGTTGATCTCGAGCTCGACGAGGCTCTGCCGCTCGCCCCGCACGGCCCGGAGACGGACGACGGCGCGTGGGGCGCCGGCCCGGACCAGTGCCGCGTCGGTCGAGACGCGATGGCTGCTCAGCGTCGCGACGTACCCGATCGCCTCGACGAGGTTCGTCTTGCCCTGACCGTTGGGGCCGACGAGGGCGCTCACCCCGGGTTCGAGGGTGAGCTCGACCTGCTCGTAGGAGCGGAAGTCGGTCAGGGACAGCTGGCTGACGTGCACGGCTGCGGCAGGTCAGGCGGGCGGTGCGGGCCGGACGGCGTGGCCGCCGAACTGCTGCCGCAGGGCCGCGACGGCCTTCATCGCGGGAGAGGCACCCTGCCGCGACGCGAACCGGGCGAAGAGGGCTGCGGAGATGACGGGGAGCGGCACGGCCCGGTCGATCGCCTCGTCGACGGTCCACCGGCCCTCGCCGGAGTCCTCGACGAAGTCGTCGATCGCGGCGAGCTCGGGGTCCTGCTCGAGAGCCGCGACCAGCAGGTCGAGCAGCCAGGAGCGGACGACAGTCCCCTGGGTCCACGCCTTGAGGGTCCCGGTGACGTCGATGACGATCTCCTGCGCCTCGAGGAGCTCGTACCCCTCGGCGTACGCCTGCATGAGGCCGTACTCGATGCCGTTGTGCACCATCTTCGCGTAGTGACCGGCGCCGACCGACCCGGCGTGCACGAACCCGTTCTCGCGGGCGCCGTCGGGACGGAGCGCGTCGAAGACGGGCATCAGGAGCTCGACGTCCTCGGTCGACCCGCCGGCCATGAGCCCGTAGCCGTTCTCCAGGCCCCACACGCCACCCGAGACGCCGACGTCGACGTAGTGGATCCCCCGTTCGGCGAGCTCCGCGGCGTGCACGGCGTCGTCCGTGTAGTGCGAGTTGCCGCCCTCGACGACCACGTCCCCCGGACCGAGCAGGGCTGCGAGGTCGGTCACGACCGAGCGGGTGATCGGTCCGGCCGGGACCATGACCCACACGACGCGCCGATCCTGCGGCAGTGCGGCAACCAGCGCGGCGAGGTCGGCGACGTCCGACACCGCAGGGTTGCGGTCGTACCCCGTGACGTCGATGCCACGGGTGCGCAGGCGCTCGCGCATGTTCGCGCCCATCCTGCCGAGGCCGACCATCCCGACGTGCATGGTCCCTGCCACGTCAGCTCGCGAAGCGGATCGGGACGAGCAGGTACCGGTAGCTCTGGTCGTCGTCGCCCTCCAGGGACCCCTGGCCCGTGAACTCGACCGGCTTGTTGGGGTGCGTGAACGACATCCGCACGAACGGCGTGTTGAGAGCGCCGAGCCCGTCCAGCAGGAACTGCGGGTTGAACGCCACGGTGATCTCGTCGCCGACGAGGGCGGCCTCGAGGGCCTCGGACGCCTGCGCGTCGTCCCCCTGGCCCGCGTCGAGCACGACCTGGCCCTCCGTGAACGCCAGGCGGATGGGCGTGTTGCGCTCGGCGACCAGCGCCACGCGCTTCGCCGCGTCCGTCAGCGCGTGCGTCGAGACGACCGCGTGGATCGGCGTCTCGTCGGGGAACAGCCGACGGACAGCCGGGTAGTCGCCGTCGACCAGCAGGGAGGTCGTGTGGCGGCCACCCGCCTCGAAGCCGATGAGGTCGACGCCCGCCCCGGTGGACAGCGCGACGGTCACCCGGTCGGAGGAGCCGAGCGACTTCGCGGCGTCCGAGAGGGTGCGTGCACGCACGAGCGCGACCGAGGAGTGGTCGGGCGTCGCCGGCGTCCAGGACAGGGTGCGCAGCGCCAGCCGGTAGCGGTCGGTCGCGAGGAGAGTGATCGTCTCGCCCTCGATCTCCATCCGGACACCGGTGAGCAGCGGGAGCGTGTCGTCACGGCTCGCCGCGACGGTCACCTGCGCGACGGCCTGCGTGAGCTCGTCACCCGCGACCGTGCCGACGACGGCCGGCATCGCGGGCAGCGCCGGGTAGTCCTCCACGGGCATCGTGAGCAGCGTGAACCGGCTGGCGCCGCACGTCACGGAGACCTTGCTGCCGTCGAGGACGACGTCGACGGGCTTGGCGGGCAGTGCGCGGGAGATCTCCGCGAGCAGGCGGCCAGAGACCAGGACCGTGCCGGCCTCGCTCACGTCGGCCGCGATCTCGGAACGCGCCGAGACCTCGTAGTCGAAGCTCGAGAGCTGCACGACGCCGGACGAGTCGGCCTCGAGGCGGACGCCGGCGAGGACGGGGACGGGCGGACGCGTGGGCAGCGACCGTGCGGTCCAGGTGACCGCCTCGGCGAGGACGTCACGGTCGACCCTGAACCTCATCACTGCATCCCTTCGCCCCGGCGTGCCCTCGTCCGACGTGTGACCTCGTGCGCTGTGTGGCACGACGGTGTGTGGTCTGCGAGCACGGATCTGGGTGAACAGTACGCGGTTGCACCGACGGGGGACACCATTCGTGTCATTCAGACGACAGGATCACGGCCGCGCCGTCGACGGGCCGGAGCCCGGGGTGCGCCTGTGGTCGCGGCATCCCCTGCGGGTCGCGGGTCCTCGGGCCGGATCGGGGTCATGAAGGCGCTGTGGATCTCTGGATGACAAAGGGTTAGTCATCGTCATAGGCAGTGTGGAGAGTGTGGACGACGCCTCTTCGCGCAGGTCAGAGACCGGGGCCGGCTGTGGACCCGCTGTCGACGCAGCTGTCGACAGCCGGCGTGACCGGTGGATCGTCGTCGTGCGTCCACTCGTCGTCCACCGCGAGGCCACCCTGCGTCCACACCTGTTGTGCGTGTCGTCCACGGCCTTCCACAGAGATGTCCACAGGTGTGAACAGTCGTCCCACGGGTGCGCGAAAGGGACCCGGGTGCACAAGACCGGGCGTTCCGGCGTGCGCCGTCGAGGTTCGTCCGCGTGCTTCTGCCGGGCCTCACGAGCGGTCTCCGGAGGAGTATCCGCGGGAGCAGGTTCCTCGGACGTGGAGGCGTCTCTCAGCCGCGGTGCTGCTGCTTGATGCGGTTCGTGAGCTCGGTCACCTGGTTGTAGATGGACCGACGCTCGGCCATGAGCTCGCGGATCTTGCGGTTCGCGTGCATCACGGTCGTGTGGTCGCGGCCGCCGAACTGCTGGCCGATCTTCGGCAGGCTCATGTCCGTGAGCTCCCGGCACAGGTACATGGCGATCTGCCGACCGGTGACGAGCACGCGCGACCGGGAGGACCCGCAGAGGTCGTCGATGGTCAGGCCGAAGTAGTTCGCGGTCTGGGCGATGATCGCCGCCGCCGTGATCTCCGCGGTGTCCTCGTCGGTGATGAGGTCCTTCAGCACGATCTCCGCCAGCGCGAGATCCACCTGCTGCCGGTTGAGGTTCGCGAACGCGGTGACGCGGATGAGCGCGCCCTCGAGCTCACGGATGTTCGTGGAGATCTTCGACGCGATGTAGGAGAGGACGTCGTCGGGCGCCTGGAGCTTCTCGTTCCCCGCCTTCTTGCGGAGGATCGCGATGCGCGTCTCGAGGTCCGGCGGCTGGACGTCGGTGATCAGGCCCCACTCGAACCGCGACCGCATGCGGTCCTCGAAGCCGTTGAGCTGCTTCGGCGGCAGGTCGGACGTGATCACGACCTGCTTGTTCGCGTTGTGCAGGGTGTTGAAGGTGTGGAAGAACTCCTCCATCGTCTGTTCCTTGCCCTGAAGGAACTGGATGTCGTCCACGAGGAGCACGTCGACCTCGCGGTAGCGACGCTGGAAGGCCCCGGCCTTGCCCTCGCCGATCGAGTTGATGAAGTCGTTCGTGAACTCCTCGGAGTTCACGTACCGCACGCGGACGCCGGGGTACAGGGAGAACGCGTAGTGCCCGATCGCGTGGAGCAGGTGCGTCTTGCCCAGACCGGAGTCGCCGTAGATGAACAGCGGGTTGTAGGCCTTTGCGGGTGCCTCCGCGACGGCGACGGCCGCCGCGTGCGCGAACCGGTTGGACGAGCCGATGACGAACGTCTCGAAGAGGTACTTCGGGTTGAGCCTGGCGGGTTCGACGGTGGCGCGTGCGGACGACGACGAGCCGTGCGGGCGCTCCCCGAACGGGAGGTCGTTGCGGCGGCGGCCGTGGTCGTCGTCGTGGTCGTCGCCGATGCCTCGCCGGCGGTCGCCCGTCCGGTGGTCGTCACGGTCGTCGTGGTCGGTGCGATCGCTGCGTCGGTCGCCGCGCTCGAGCAGACCGGTCGTTCGCGGGTGGTCGTCCCGGGTGTCGTCGTTCACGGCACCGGTCGAGCTCGCGCGCTCGCTCTGCGAGGGGCCTCGTGCCGCGTCCTGGTCCAGCGAGGGGTCCACGGTGACGGCGAAGCGGGCGTCGACGCCGAGGACCGCACTCAGTGCCTCGTTGAGCTCCGTGCGCACACGCGACTCGAGGTAGTCCTTGGTGAACTCGTTGCCGACGGCGAGCAGCGCCGTCCCGTCCAGGAGCCCGAGTGGCCGGGCCAGGCGGATGAAGGCGAGCTGCTGGGCGCTCGTCGACGGGTCGTTCGCGATCCGCCCGACGGCGCGGTCCCAGACCTGCGCGATCGAGTCGTCCTGTGCTGGCACTGATCGCTCCTGAGTACTTGCCGATGGCCCTGATCCGAGCCGAAGTCTCGCACGCGGGTCCATGATCCACACACTTGTCCACAAGCTGTGTGCTCACGCCGGGCGGTCCTCTGCCCGGGTCCGGGCGACGGCGGACGGGCACGGCGTGCGGGTCCTCAGCGACCGCTGATCATGGTGCTCCGGCGTGTCGTCCAGGGGAATCCGCCGTACGGGTGCATCCTGGCTCATTTGGCCGGGTGCGTCGAGGTCATGTCCCGCGTTTGACCCGCCGCGCGCCGCCGCGTACCGTGGCACAGCCGTTCCTTCGGCTTCTGCTCGCGTGCCCGCGCACGGCACGCACCCTCACCATCGGGTGGTCCCTGCCGCCGGTGGCGGCAAGCAGCGGCGGGGACGCAACCGACTGTCCGCCGTCCTGGCGGTGACCGTGAACCAACCTTGTGGAGTCTGACGTGTCGAAGCGCACCTTCCAGCCGAACAACCGGCGCCGGGCCAAGACGCACGGCTTCCGGCTGCGCATGCGCACCCGGGCCGGCCGCGCGATCCTCGCTGCACGTCGGCGCAAGGGTCGCGAAGAGCTCTCCGCCTGATCCTCCCCGGTGCTGCCTCCCGCGCTGCGGATGCGTAGCGCCGACGAGTTCGCCGGCACCATCCGTGCGGGCGCCCGTGCGGGCAGGTCGACGCTCGTGGTGCACTGCCGCCTCGTGCCGGGTCGGGAAGCCGCGAAGGTGGGTTTCGTCGTCGCCAGGTCGGTCGGCGGCGCGGTGACGCGTAACCGGGTCAGACGGAGGTTGCGGGGCATGGTCGTCGATCACAGGGACTCCCTGCCGCACGGTGCGGACGTCGTCGTGCGCGCACTACCCAGCTCCGTCGCCGCCGGCTTCGCCGACCTCGAGCGTGAGTACCGGTCCGCCCTGGACGCCGCGTACCGGCGCGCACTCGCCCGGGTGGCGCAGCCATGACGTCGGCTGCGCTCGTCACGCAGCACAGCGTGCTCCGCGCCGTGCGCAGACTCCCCCAGCTCGTCCTCGTCGGGCTCCTCCGCGCCTACCAGTACGGCATCTCGCCGATGACCGGGCCGTCGTGCCGGTTCTACCCCAGCTGCTCGAGCTACGCGCTCACCGCCGTCCAGCGGCACGGTGCGCTGCGCGGCTCGTGGCTGGCCCTGCGCCGGCTCGGACGCTGCCACCCCTGGGCCGCGGGCGGCGTCGACGACGTCCCCCCGGCACGCCACCAGCCTTCTTGCCCGGACCACGGGCCCGCCGAGCGAGCGAGGAGCTCCACGCGATGAATTGGTTCGACACCATCCTCTGGCCGCTGAAGGTGGCCGTGGCCTGGATCATGGTCCAGTTCCACACGCTGCTCACGACGCTCGGCCTTCCCTCCGCCTCGGGGGTGACGTGGGCGCTGTCGATCGTCGGGCTCGTGATCGTCATCCGCATCGCGCTCATCCCGCTCTTCGTGCGGCAGATCAAGGCGCAGCGCGGCATGCAGCTCCTCTCCCCGGAGCTGCAGGCGATCCAGAAGAAGTACAAGGGGAAGACGGACCCCGCGTCCCGCGAGGCGATGAGCCGCGAGACCATGGAGCTCTACCGTAAGCACGGTACGAACCCGTTCTCCTCGTGCCTGCCGATCCTCGCCCAGTCCCCCATCTTCTTCGCACTCTTCCGGGTGCTGTACAGCCTCGGGGACCTCGCCGAGGGGAACTACCCCGTCGGGTCCGACAACCCGAAGTCGAGCATCGGCCCGCTCACGCAGCAGCTCGCCGCAGAGGCGAACAACGCCACGATCTTCGACGCGCCGATCTCGTCGTACTTCCTCGCGCCCGACGCGAGCGCTGCCACCCGCATCGTGACGGTCGCGCTGATCGTCGCCATGTCGGTCACTACGTTCACCACGCAGCGCCAGCTCACGCAGAAGAACATGCCCGCCTCCGCCCTGCAGGGCCCGATGGCTCAGCAGCAGAAGATGCTGCTCTACATCCTCCCGCTGGTCTTCGCGATCTCCGGCGTCAACTTCCCGATCGGTGTCCTCATCTACTGGACGACGACCAACCTCTGGACGATGGGGCAGCAGTTCTACGTCATCCGGCGCAACCCGACGCCGGGCTCCGAGGCGGAGCGCCTGCTCAAGGAGCGTCGGGCGAAGAAGGCTGCCGCCCGAGGCATCGTGCTCGAGGAGGAGAAGCCCGCGATCGAGGAGAAGCCGCGCGGACAGCGGCAGCAGCCCAAGCGCAAGGACCGTGTGCGGCCCGCGGAGATCGCCGGGACCGCCGCGGCGGCCGGCACGGGCGCGGCGAAGGCCCCCGGTGCCAAGCCTGCGGGTGCGAAGCCCGCCGGTGCGAAGCCTGCCGGTGCGAAGCCTGCGGGTGCGAAGCCTGCGGGTGCGAAGCCTGCGGGTGCGAAGCCTGCCGGCGCGAAGCCTGCCGGCTCCACGGCGGCTGGTGCCACGACGGGCGGGACGAAGCCTGCCGGAGCGACTCCCGGTCGGGCCACGTCTGCGGGTGGGAAGCCCGCGCGTGCGAAGTCCTCGGCAGCCCGCCCTGAGACCTCGGGGTCGACGAGCCCGGGCCTGGAGGGCTCGGTGGCCGAGGGAGGCAACGTCACGGACGGGGCCTCTGGGCCGCGTCCGGCCCGTGCGAAGGCGCCGCGGAAGGCCGCGTCGAAGCCCGAGCCGGGTTCGACCGCGTCTGGCGACACCGACGGGACTCAGGGCCCCGAGAGCCCGTCCGCCCCCAGCAGCTGAACTGCGGCAACGCCGCCCCAGGATCGAACGAGGAGATCTCATGACTGAGCAGACCGCGCCCGCCCCGGACGACGCGACTCAGGAGCGAACGCTGACGCGCCGCCTCGAGGAGGAGGGTGAGATCGCAGCCGACTACCTCGAGGAGCTGCTCGACATCGCCGACCTCGACGGTGACATCGACATCGACGTCGACCACGGCCGAGCCGCGGTCGAGATCGTCGCAGAGGCCGGTTCGGAGAAGACCCTGCGCAACCTCGTCGGCGCCGACGGAGAGGTCCTGGACGCTCTTCAGGAGCTCACGCGCCTGGCCGTGCAGACGAAGACGGGCGAGCGCAGCCGCCTGATGCTCGACATCGCCGGGTTCCGCGCCGGCCGGAAGGCCGAGCTCGCTGAGGTCGCACGTGCGGCGATCGCCGAGGTCAAGGCCAGCGGTGCACCCGTGGCGCTCGAGCCGATGAACCCGTTCGAGCGCAAGGTTGTGCACGACGTCGTCGCCGAGGCGGGCCTCGTCAGCGACAGCGACGGCGTGGAGCCCTCTCGCCACGTGGTCGTGCGTCCGGCCTGATCCCGGGAGACCTGACGACGCGCCTGTCGGGCGCAGGTGGCTGGTTTCACGTGAAACCGGACGGCCGCTCGCGCTGGTCTCTGGCAGGCGCGGGGGCGCCACCTTCCAGCACCGTCGCCCGTGGGCTCACGGACTGCACGTTCCATGTTTCACGTGGAACGACCCAGCCGTGAGCGGGACGCTGGTGCGGAGGGCCGGTGCCACCCGGGCACCGGGCACTCGACTGGTTCCACGTGAAACATGGACAGTCATGACCCAACCCCGCCCACGCCATCCACGTCAGGTCCGACTCGATTGCTCGGTGCGCGCAGGCCGGCACTCGACGGCTCACGACCTACCAAAGCCTCACGACGAGCTGGCGGGCACTTGGTTCCACGTGAAACGCATCGTCGTACGCCGTCGCAGGGCACAAGGAGGACCAGACCGTGACCGACGCTCCCGCCGCCCATGAACCTGAGCCGGTGAACCGAGACCTCGTCGTCGAGTACTTCGGTGCGGCGTTCGACCGCGTCGACAGGTTCCGGGAGATGCTCGCAGGCGAGGGCGTCACGCGCGGCCTCATCGGACCGCGTGAGGCGCCACGTCTCTGGGAGCGGCACCTGCTCAACTCCGCCTCAGTCGCTGCGTTCCTACCCGAGCAAGGCTCCGTGATCGACGTGGGCAGCGGCGCCGGCCTGCCGGGCGTGGTGCTCGCGGCCATGCGACCCGACCTGACCGTGACGCTCGTCGAGCCGATGCTGCGGCGTGTGACGTGGCTCGAGGAGGTCGTCGAGACCCTCGAGCTCGCGGGCTCGGTATCGGTGGTGCGTGCCCGTGCTGAGGAGCTGCACGGCACGCTCCTGGCGGACGTGGTGACGGCCCGCGCTGTCGCACCGCTGGACCGCCTCGCCGGATGGACGCTTCCGCTCGTGAGGCAGGGCGGTGCTCTCCTGGCGCTGAAGGGGTCGCAGGCCGCAGTCGAGGCGGCTGACGCCGCACCCGCACTGAGTGCGCTGGGCGGTGGTCCCGCAGAGGTCCTGGACGCGCCCACGATCCCCGGGGTCGACAGCACCGTCGTCGTGCGAGTCGTGCGGGAGCGGGTGGTTCCGCCCGCGCCTCAGGGGAAGCGGGGCCGTCGCTGATCAGCATCTCGGTAGGCGCTTGGCGCCGACGCCGCGGAGGCGGGGGATCGGCGCCCGCAGGCCGGACCGGACAGACTCGCGACGAGCTCCGTCTGGATCGGATGGGATCGCCCGGGACGCAAGGTTGTTTGCGGCCCGCCGATGCGGCTCGGCCGAGGTGAGCTGCACTCGTCCCTGTCCCTGTCCCTCTGTCCCTCTGTCCCTGTGCCCGTGCCTGTGTGCCTGTCCCTGTTGCCGCGCCGCTCGCCTGGGCGCCCTGGGGAGGAGCGGCACCCTCGGGGCGGGGTCGCGGACGGCGGGCGGGCCACAGGGTGGATCAGGATGGCCGGCGGCTGATGCCGGGCGGCTAGCACATCGTGCGGACGGAGAAGTGCGGTGCACGACGCCGGGGCGGGTGCCTCGCAATGGCAGGATGTGACCACGCAAGGACGGGAGTTGTGGTGGACCAGCAGGACCCAGGCTTCGACGTTTCACGTGGAACAGTCGATCCGGACGAGGCGCGCAGGGCAGCGATCATCGAGAGCCTCCCAGCCGTCGACGACTCGACCCCGCTCGCAGCCCAGCTCGCGGCCGACGCGCGACGACGTATCGACCTCTCAGGACGCCGGTTCCCGCGACCGACGCACACGCGTGTGGTCACTGTGGCGAACCAGAAGGGGGGCGTCGGCAAGACGACGACGACCGTCAACCTGGCGGCAGCACTGGCACAGGCGGGGCTCAACGTCCTGGTGATCGACAACGACCCCCAGGGCAACACCTCGACAGCTCTTGGCGTCGACCACCGGGCCGGGACTCCGTCTATCTACGAGGTGCTCGTCGAGGACGAGGACCTCGTCAACGTGGTCCAGCAGTCGACCCGGGTCCCACGGCTTCTCTGCGCGCCCGCGACGATCGACCTCTCGGGCGCCGAGATCGAGCTCGTCTCCCTCGTCGCGCGGGAGAACCGCCTGCGCAACGCGGTGTCGGCCTACCTCGAGGGCCGCGCCGCCGCCGGGCAGGACCGCCTCGACTACGTGTTCATCGACTGCCCGCCGAGCCTCGGCCTCCTGACCGTCAACGCGTTCGTTGCTGCGCAGGAGGTGCTGATCCCGATCCAGTGCGAGTACTACGCGCTCGAGGGCCTCAGCCAGCTCCTCAAGAACGTGCAGCTCATCAAGAACCACCTGAACCCGGCGCTCCACGTGTCGACGATCCTTCTGACCATGTACGACGCGCGGACCAACCTCGCGCAGCAGGTGGCGGCCGAGGTGCGCGAACACTTCCCTGCGCAGACCCTGCGCACGACCGTTCCGCGCTCCGTCCGCATCTCCGAGGCGCCCAGCTACGGCCAGACCGTCATGACGTACGACCCGGGTTCCACCGGCGCGCTCTCGTACCTGGCGGCGGCCCGTGAGCTCGCCGAACGTGCCACGGTGACCGCGCCGGCGCCCGACGCTACGCAGCCGTCGCCGACCGCCAGCGCGGCACCGACCGCAACCGGGGTGGGTGCGCGCGGAGCGGACCACGCCGGACCGGGCCAGCCCGGAGCGAACGACGCCGAAGGCACGAGCCTGACCGCGGGCGCACCGGTGACCGCCGGTGGCCCCGAACGCACGTCCCCGAACGAGGAGATCTGATGGCCGAGAAGCGTCGTGGACTGGGCCGGGGACTCGGGGCGCTGATCCCCAGCGCACCCACGGGTGACTCCCGTCCCGTCGATGTCTTCTTCCCCGGCGCATCGGCGCCCGCGGCACCGGTGCCTGCTGACGTCGCGGAGACGGTCGACGTCGTGGAGGCGACTGACCCCGTAGAGACGACTGAGCTGCCCGGCGGTGCGACCCACGAGGCGAGCACGAGCCCCGCTGTGGTCCATGACGACAGGGGAGCGGCCGGCTACACCGCGCCGGTCGACGCGGGAAGTCCAGCGGCAGCACCCCCGGTCGAGCCGACAGACGACGGCTCCCACGACCGTGGACCGGCTGAGCCGGCGCACACGTCCGGCTCGACCGCCGACGGATCGGCCGCCCGCGCGCAGGGCGCTCCCGACCGGTACGACCTCCCCGACGGACTGCTCCCGGTGCCCGGTGTCCACTTCGCCGAGGTTCCCGTGGGCTCGGTGCGACCGAACCCGCGCCAGCCCCGAACGGTGTTCGACGAGGACGCCCTCGCCGAGCTCGTCGAGTCGATCCGGGAGATCGGCGTCCTCCAGCCGGTGGTCGTGCGTCCGCTGCCGTCGCAGGACGGGGAGCGTGCGTACGAGCTCATCATGGGCGAGCGGCGCCTGCGTGCGACGCGTGAGGCGGGCCTCGCGACAATCCCCGCCATCGTCCGTGAGACCGACGACGCCGACCTTCTCCGCGACGCGCTCCTCGAGAACCTCCACCGGAGCCAGCTCAACGCGCTCGAGGAGGCGGCCGCCTACCAGCAGCTCCTCGACGACTTCGGCTGCACCCACGAGGAGCTCGCCCAGCGCATCCACCGCTCCCGCCCGCAGATCACCAACACCCTGCGCCTCCTGCGCCTTCCGCCGCTCGTGCAGCGCCGCGTCGCCGCGGGGGTGCTGTCGGCGGGGCACGCCCGTGCACTGCTGGGCTTGCCGGACGCCGCCTCCATGGAACGGCTCGCCCAGCGCATCGTCGCCGAAGGGCTGTCGGTGCGGGCCACCGAGGAGATCGTCACGCTCGGGGGAGACGCCGAGCGTCCCGCGACGGCTCGCCGCCCGCGCCCGGGTGACCGCAACGCGGCCCTCGACGACCTCGCCGCTCGGCTCTCCGACAAGTTCGAGACGCGCGTGAAGATCGCCCTGGGCAAGCAGAAGGGGCGGCTGACGGTCGAGTTCGCATCCGTCCAGGATCTCAACCGGATCCTCGAGACCCTGTCCCCGGACGACCCCGGACTCCTCAAGTAGTCGGGCGAGCAGGCACACCCGACGACGCACGGCGCGCACCCGCCTGACCCCGGGCGAGCGGCAGCGATCGTCGACCTGCCCGACCCTGCCAAGGGCGCCAGGGCCGTCCACCCCCCGTCCAACCTGCGAAGGGTTCGGACGGCGAGAGACGGCGGCCCGCGCGCGAGGGACCCACGCAGGGTGGATCGTCCTGGGTGGGGCCAGCTCGCCGACGGAACGACGGCCTGCGCCGTTTCACGTGAAACGACGCGGGCCCCTCACCGCATCCCGGGCAATCGAGCCCGTCAACGCGCCGGCCCGGCAGCCCGCCGGCCCGGCAGAGCGTCAGCCCGCCAGCGCGTCAGCCCCGGCCCCGGCCACGGCCACGGCCCCTCAGTGGACGTCGGGCCCGGCGCCCTCGACGGCATCTGCCTCGCGGTGCGCGTCGGTGCCCGCGCCGAAGATCTCGAGCAGCTCGGTCTCGGCGGCGACGACACCGGCGAGCCTCCGCACGCCCTCGCGGATCCGATCCGGCGTGGGGTAGCAGAACGAGAGGCGCATGTGGTTGGCGCCCTGGCCGTCGGCGTAGAACGCGGTGCCGGAAACGTACGCCACCAGTGCCGTGATCGCGCGTGGGAGCATCGCCTGGGCGTCGATCCCGTGAGGCAGCTTCACCCACGTGTAGAACCCGCCGTCGGGCACGGTCCACGACGCCTCGGGCATGTGCTCCGTCAGGGCGCCGATCATCGCGTCGCGACGTTCGCGGTACATCTCGCGGTAGGCCTTGATCTGGCCCCGCCAGTCGTGGTTGGCGAGGTATGTCGACACGGCGAGCTGCGACGCGTTGGACGGGCACAGGATCGCCGACTCGCTCGCGAGCACGAGCTTCTCGCGGATCGAGTGCGGCGCGACGGCCCAGCCCACGCGGTACCCCGGCGCGAACGTCTTCGAGAACGAGCCGAGGTAGATGACGCCGCTGTCGTCCATCGACCGCATCGCGGGGAGGGGCTCGTTCTCGAAGCCCAGGAGTCCGTACGGGTTGTCCTCGACCACCAGGACGCCGTGCCGACGGGCGATCTCCAGCACACGCGGCCGACGTTCGAGGCTCAGCGTCACACCCGCCGGGTTGTGGAAGTTCGGGACCGTGTAGAGGAGCTTCACCGCGCGGCCCTCGTGGTCGAGCCGGGTGAGCACCTCCTCGAGGGCCTCCGGGATGAGCCCGGCCTCGTCGAGGGGCACGTGCACGACGTCGGCCTCGTAGGCCCGGAAGACGCCGAGCGCCCCGACGTAGCTGGGCGCCTCGGCGACGATCACGTCACCGGGGTTGATGAAGAGCCGCGTCACAAGATCGAGGGCTTGTTGTGAACCCGTCGTGACGACGACGTCGTCGGGGTGCGCCTCGATGCCCTCGAGCCGCATCACGTCGAGGATCTGCTCCCGCAGGGTCTGGTCGCCCTGGCCGGAGCCGTACTGCAGCGCCGTGGTGCCGCGCGACAGGACGAGCTCATGGGACAGCTCGGCGAGCGTCCGCAGCGGCAGCCCCTCGAGGTTCGGCATGCCGCCGGCGAGCGAGACGACCTCGGGCCGGTTCGCGACGGCGAAGAGGGCGCGGATCTCCGAGGCGCGCATCCCGTGGGTGCGGTCGGCGTAGGAGCCGATCCACGGGTCGAGGCGGGTTCCCGTGGCGGGACGGACGGTGTGGGCGGCGCCACCGGGGGTGGGCTTCACCCACCCCATCGGGTCGCCGTTGGCGGGAGTCATGGCCACGAGTCTGCCACGCGCGGGCACTGCCGCTGCCGCGTTGAACGAAGGACGGGCACCGGCCCAGAGGACCGGTGCCCGTCCGACGGGTCAGGACGGCGTCAGACGACGCTCTCGATCTCGGTCACGAGGGCCGGCTTGGGCCGCGCGCCGACGATCTGCTTGACCAGCTCGCCGCCCTTGTAGATGTTGATGGTGGGGATCGACGTGATGCCGTACGCGGCGGTCACCGAGGGGTTGTCGTCCGTGTTGAGCTTCGCGATCTTCAGCCGCCCCTCGTAGGTGCCCGAGAGCTCCTCGAGGATGGGGGCGACCTGGCGGCACGGGCCGCACCAGGGCGCCCAGAAGTCGACGAGCACGGGCACCTCGGACTCCAGGACCTCGGCCTTGAACGTCGCGTCGGTGACAGGAACGGTGGTCACAGGGTCTCCTCGATCTTCTCGGGCAGGGTTGCGGGGCTGGGGGGTTCGGTGGCGTCGACGAGCGACGCCAGGTAGTGCTGGGCGTCGAGCGCTGCCGCGCAGCCGGTGCCGGCTGCGGTGATCGCCTGGCGGTACACGTGGTCGACGAGGTCGCCGCACGCGAAGACGCCGTCGAGGTTGGTGCCGGTGCCGCGCGCCCCGGGGCCGCCCACGAGCACGTACCCGTTCTCGTCGAGGTCCACCTGGCCCTTGAGCAGCTCGTTGCGCGGGATGTGGCCGATCGCGACGAAGATGCCGGTCGCCGCGAGCTCCCGCTCGGCACCGGTCACCGTGTCGCGCAGCGTCACGCCGCTGACCTTGTCCTCGCCGTGGATGGCGGCGACCTCGCTGTTCCAGGCGAACTCGATCTTCGGGTCCGAGAGCGCACGGTCGGCCATGATCTTCGACGCCCGGAGCTCGTCGCGGCGGTGCACCATCGTGACCTTGCTCGCGAAGCGCGTGAGGAACGTCGCCTCCTCGACCGCGGAGTCACCGCCGCCGACGACCACGATCTCCTGGTTGCGGAAGAAGAAGCCGTCGCACGTCGCGCACCAGGACACGCCGTGACCCGAGAGGCGCTTCTCGTCGGGCAGGCCGAGCTCGCGGTACGCGGAGCCCGTGGCGAGCACGACGGCGCGCGAGCGGTACGTCACGCCGTTGCCGGTGACCATCGTCTTGACGGGCCCGTCGAGCCAGGCCTGGACGACGTCGTCGTAGACGACCTCGGCGCCGAAGCGCTCGGCCTGCTTCTGCATGTTCTCCATGAGCTCGGGGCCGTTGATGCCGTCGATGAACCCGGGGAAGTTCTCGACCTCCGTCGTGTTCATCAGGGCGCCGCCTGCCGTCACCGAGCCGGCGATGACGACGGGGGCGAGCCCGGCACGCGCGGCGTAGACGGCGGCCGTGTACCCCGCGGGGCCGGAGCCGATGATGACCAGGTCGCGCACGAGCTCGGTCGATGGGTCGGTCACGAGAAGTCCTTCGTCCGTGGGTCGGTCGGGCGCTCCGGTCGGGCCGGCCCTCGTCCGAGGAACCATGCCCGCTGCGCCGTCGGCGTCAACCGATCCTAGGGCTGATCTGTTCCTTGCTCAGGACAGCCGCACCTCGGCCAGCTCGACCCGGTTGCTGCCGTCCGCCGTCTGGGGGAGCTGCGTGAACCACAGGACGATGTGCGTCGCCTCCGTCGGCTCGGAGAACGTCAGCACCGTCTCCGCGCTCATCGGGCCGGACGCGAGGACCGTGCCCTGGTCGGGCGTCGAGGGGTCGGTCGCGCGGACCTCGACCATGCCGCCCGTGCCGTTCACCTGAAGCGTCACGGTGGTCACCGTCGTCGGCTCCGCGAGCGTCACGGCGTACCCGATGCCGCTCTTCATCCCGTAGGTCGGCGACTTGTAGGTGCGGGTGTACCAGGCCGTGGCCGGGTCCCCGTCGATCGCGAGCGGGACGGCCTCGGGGTGCTCGTTGTTGTCGCCGCCGGGGGGCAGGTCGATCATCTGCGCGCCCGCGATCGTCGGGACCCCGCCACCGTCCGCGGGCTCCTCGGGCGCGTCGGCAGGGGGCTCCACGGCGTCGTCGGCGCCCGCGTCCTGGCCCGCGCCGTCGTCGGCCGCGTCGTCGTCCTGGGTCTGACCCGTGCCGAGGTCCGCGCCGCCGCCGATCGGCGGGGCGGGCGACGTGAGGGCGTTCCACGCCACGACGATCCCGATGAGCACCGCGACGCCCACGAGGATGAGCACGAGCGGCGTCGGGTCGAACCGCTTGCGGACGAGGGCCTCGGTGGACCGCCCGATGAGCGAGTCGAAGGCCTCGTGCGAGGGCTCGTTGCCCGACGACGGCCGCTGCCCCGGACGCTCGGGCCGACCCGCGGCCCCGGGCCAGCCGGTGCCCCCGGCACGGTTCGGCGGCACGACGGGCGGCGCCCCGGCGCCGACCACCGTGGGTGCGTCCTGCCGCACGACGGGCCCTGACGGCCCGTCGGCGCGCTGGGACACCGACCGGGGGTGCGACGCGGCGGCGTCGACCGAGGCGGCCGCGGCGGCAGCCTGCGCGGACTGGCGATGGAACGCGGGCGGCGCCGCCGGGGGCGGGGTCCCGGGGCGCGCTGCGGGCCCGGCCTGGTCCGCGATGGACTCCCGCACGGACTGGCGCTGCACGGTGCGGGGCTGTCCGACGACGCCGTCCTGAACCACTGTCTCCTCGACGGCGGCACCGTCGCCTGCGGCGCGAGGACGGGCGGGGTCGGCGTCGGCGGCGCCCATGATGCTGGTGGGTGCGTCCTGCGGGTCCTCGGGCACGAAGCCTCCTTGGTCGCGTGGCACGGACGTCACGACGGGGCCCACCCGGGTCCCGGTCCACGGCGCCGGTCCGGCGGCCTTCAGGGCCGCGTCGGCCGCGCCGAACACCTCGTCCGCCGCGACGGCCGGCCACGGCTCGAGCTCACGGACGAGCTCGGCGGGGCTGTGCGGGCCGTCGTCGTGCGGACCGAGGGTCACGGCGCACAGCGTGTCGAGGTCGTTGGGCACCCCGGGGACGAGCTCGGCGGGGGCGACGGGGCTGCCCTCGACGAGCGGGGCCGCGACCGCAGGACCGGGGTCCGACCCGGCGGGTGCGGGCCAGCGGCCCGTGAGGGTCAGGTACAGCAGGGACACGAGGGCGACGGTGTCCGCACGCGTCGTCGACCGGGCGTCGCCGATGCCGCGGCCGAGCAGCTCGCCGTCCATCGCGAGGCCGGAGACGACGACGCCGCCGTCGGGCGTCACGCGGACGGCGGAGGGACGCAGCGCGAGGTGGTGCACGCCGCGGCGCCGGGCGACCTCGAGCGCGACGGCGGCCTCGCCGACGATCGCGCGCGCCTGGTCGGCCGGCAGCGGGCCGTGGGACGTCAGCTCGGCGAGGTCCCGCCCGGCGAGCGGCTCCGTCACGGTGTACGGCAGGCCGTCGTGGTCGCCCACGTCGAGGACCCGCAGGAGCCGGGGGTCGGAGACGAGGGCGGCACGCCGGGCCGCGTCCTGGGCGGCGCGGACGCGCTCGCCACGGAGCACGAGGGCGCGCACGGGGCGGTCGAGGATCTGGTCGACCGCGGTCCACGCCTCGACGTCCGGGAGGTCCGTGACCTCCGGCTCGTCCAGGCGGTACCGCCCTGCGAGCAGCGTGCCTCGTCCGACGACGACGTCCAGTGGGTCACCTCCGTGTGCGTTCGCGGGACCCGTTCGACGCCAGGCAGGACGGCTTGCCGCGCCTGCGGGCCGGGACCCGCCCGGTGCGCCCATGCTACGGCGCACGCGACTGAGCAGCGGCTCGAGCAGCAGCCCGACCTCCTCGACCTTCAGCAGGCGCAGGAGCCCCACGTAGATGGCGGCCATGACCACGCCGACGACGACGCACACGAGGACGGCCTTGACGAACCCGGCGCCGGACAGGTTGCCGAACAGGTGGCTCAGCGGCCAGCCGACGGCGGCGGCGACCAGTGCCGCGATGATCGTCCGGACGTGGACGCGGATCAGGCGGCTGCCCGTGCCGCCCAGGCGGTGCCGCACGTGGAAGCCGCCCCACACGGCACCGACCACGTACGAGGCGGCGATCGAGGCGCCCGCCGCCACGACCCACCAGCGTGCGGGCAGCACGAGGTACCCGAGCATGCTGCCCGTCGCGACGATGCCCGCCATGACCACCTGGATGCGGAACAGGCCCTTGGCGTCCTCGTACGCGTAGAAGACGCGCTGGCACAGGGACCACGCACCCAGCGCGCCGAGGCCCGTCACCATCGCGACGACGACGGGCGCGAGCGACCCGGCCTCGGCGGGCCGGGTCGCCTGGAAGACCACGCGGACCAGGGGGAGCGCGAGCACGGCAAGGACGGCTGTCGCGAAGACGGTGAAGACGACGATCAGGCGGAGCCCGTAGGAGAAGTCGGCGCGCACGGCCGCCTTGTCACGCGCGGCGGCGTGCGCCGAGAGGCGCGTGAAGAGGGCGGTGAGCAGCGACACCGTGACGAGGGAGTGCGGGAGCATGAACATCGTGAACGCGAGCGAGTAGGCGTTGTTGCCCGCCACGTCGTCCTGGTACAGCTGCGCCGCGGCCGCGCTGACCCGCACCACGACGAGCGTCCCGGCCTGGCCGACCACGAGCGCGGCGAACGTCCACCCCGCGACCCGGCCGGCGCTGCCGAGCCCGCTGCCCCGCCAGTCGAGCCGCGGCCGGTACCGGAACCCGCTGCGGCGCAGGGGAACGATGAGCACGAGCGCCTGGGCGATGACGCCGAGGGTCGCGGACCCGCCGAGCACGGCGATGCGCTGGGCGTCCCACTGCGCGAACCCGTCGAGGTTGCCGTCGGGCTCGTACGTCCCGAACAGGACCATGAAGACGACGAGGCCCGCGATCGCGACGACGTTGTTGACGACCGGAGCCCACATGTACGGGCCGAAGCTGCCGCGCGCGTTGAGCACCTGACCGAGCAGGGTGTAGACGCCGTAGAACAGCACCTGCGGGATGCACCACAGGGCGAACGCGGTGGCGAGGCCGGCGAAGGCCTGGTCCTTGACCTCCACGGCGAGCCACACGATCAGCGGTGCGGCCGCGGTGAGCAGCGCCGTCAGGCCGATGAGGAGCGCGCCGGCCAGCGTGAGCAGGCGGTCCACGTACTCCTGGCCGTTGGCGGAGCGGTACGCGCGCACCACTTGGGGGACGAGGACCGCGTTGAGGACCCCGCCCGCCACGAGCATGTAGAGCATGTTCGGCAGCCAGTTGGCGACGGAGAACGCGTTCGCCGCGGCGGCGTTCGCGCCGATCGCGGCGATGAGGACCGACGCGCGGACGACGCCGAGGACGCGCGACGTCGCGGTGCCCGCGGCCATGACGACAGCGCTGCGTCCGAGCCGGGAGCCCCCGGCCGCGGGCGTCCCCGAACCGTCGGACGGGACGTCGCTCATGAGCCCGGCCCTCGGCCGACACCCTCGGCCGGGGCGTCGGTGTCGACGTCGTCCTCGGCCTGCTCTTCGGGCGAGAGCGCGTCCGGGCCGGCGGCGACCGGGGCCGCGCGACGGGCGGTCCGGCCCCGACGGATCGTCCGGAAGACCCCGACGAGCACGCCGACGGCCAGCAGCGAGCCGATGATCGCCGTGCCGATGCTCTCCCACTCGGCGCGCACGCGCACCGTGAACGTCGCGTCGTCGTCGACGAGGTCCCCGGCCTGCGTGCGCACCTCGACGGTGATCGCGACGTCGGCGCTCTGCACCGCGTGCACGGGCACCCGGACGATCGTCTCGGACGCCGCGGGGATCGTGACGAGGACGGGCTCGTCGGCGACGAGGCGCCTGTCGTTCGGGCGGAGCGACACGGCGACGGTCACGGGGAGGTCGAGGGCGTTCGTCACCCGGACGGGAACCTCACCCGTCCGCGAGACCAGGTTGAAGTCGCTGCTCGGCTGGACGGACACCGCGTCCTGCAGCGTGGCCGTGGTCGCAGCGGCCCGGGCGACGACCGCGCCGCGGCCCACGGGGTCGGCCCGCCAGGCGACGGACAGCGGGGCCAGGAGCTCACGCTCGACGTCCCCGAGCAGCGTCGCGGGGTCCTCAACCATGCCGACGAGCGCCGTGCGCCCGTCGATCGCCCCGCCGAGGCCGGCGAGCTGGGACGGTGCGATCTCCGCGTCGTCGGTCTCGCGCGCGGGGAGCGTGCCCCGGTCCACGCCCGGGTCGTCCGAGCCGACGAGGGCCGCGACGGGCTCGACGTGCACCCAGGGGGCCTGCTCGAGGGCGTCCAGCTGGGCGTCGACGACGGCGACGTCGGGCTCCCAGTCGCGCGGCACGGTGAGCAGCAGGTGGCGTGCGGTGCTCGGGCGCTCGCGGGTGATCACGGCGAGCTCCGCGAGGAGGTCCTGCGCGGCGTACGCGGGGGTCGCGACGGCCGGGTCCACCGCGGGTGCCGAGGACTCGGCGGGGCGCAGGTCGTCCGTGCCCGCCGAGCCGGCAGCGGCCGAGTCGGCGGCGGGCGGCTCGGCGTCGGCCGCGGCGTCGGCCGTCCCTGCACCGTCGTCCGTCCCTGCACCGTCGACCAGGCCCGTGGTGAGCGCGGTCGAGAGCCGCTCGTCGGGCACGAGGACGGTCACGTCGCCCGCGGCCGCCGCGACCGTGGCGCGCCCCGTGGGGGTGTACGTCAGGACCGCGGGCGACGGGAGGTCACCCGGCCCCACGACGACGGCGCGCGCGGAGCCGCGGTTGACGAACGCGGCGGTCGCGAGGTCGGCGCGGCCGTCGGCGGGCAGGGCGAGGGAGAGCGTCGACGCCCCGGGCAGCCCCGCGGCGGCCGCCACGCGCGTCGAGCGGTCGACGGCTGTGGCGAGGATCGAGCCGGCCTGCGCGTGCGCGAGCGCGCTGACGTCCGCGTCGGCGTACGGCAGGAGCGCGATCTCCCGGTCGGTCGCCGCCTCGAGGACGCCGTCGACCCACGTCGCGACGGCCGTCGACGAGGGGGTCGCCGTCGCGTCGTCGTCGGCCGTCGTGACGCTCTCGAGGAGCTCCGGGTCCAGCGCCCAGCTGACCTCCGGGTGCTCGCGGGTCGCGGCCAGCACGTCGGCGAGGCGCCCGCCCGGCCGGGTCTGCGCCGCTAGCTCCTCGAGCGGTGCCTCGCTGTACGGGTCGACGGCCGGTCCGACGACGGGTGCCAGGACGCTCACGCGCGTCGCGGTGACCTCCTGCTCCGGGAACCACAGGAGGAAGGTGCGCAGCAGCCCCTGACGTGCCCTCGTGGGGTCCGCGACGTCGACCACCTCGAGCGCGACGCCCCGTGGGCCCCAGGCGGCGCGGGCGCGCAGCCCGTGCGCCGACGCCGGCAGGACGGCCGTCGCCGTGGCCGAGGCGCCGGGCGCGAGCGGAGCGGGGAGGTCCACGTGGACGAGCGCTGTGCCGAGCTCCGCCGACGCGTCCGCGGTGCGCCACGCCGTGAGGGAGGAACGGCTCACGAAGGGGTCGCGGTCCAGGTCGAGGAGGACGCGCGGTGCCGCCAGTGCCACCGCCCCGGTGTTGCGCAGGGTCACGGTGACCGTCAGGTCCTGGCCCGGCTGGAGGATCGCGGGGCTCATCGAGTCGAGCGTGACCTCGACGGGCAGGGTCCCGGCCACCACGGGGGCCGGGTCCGTCGCGTTCACGGCAGGGCCGACGCCGTGCGCCACGGACGGTGCGCGGTCGCCGACGACGGCGGCTGCGGGCAGTGCCGTGAGCGTGAGCACGAGCCCGACACCCACGGCCCCGAGCGCCGCGAGGCGCTGACGGGTGGCGAGACGCGCGGGGGCGCTGGCGAGGCGTGGACGGGTCCGCCGGCGCCGACGGGTCGCCGGTCCAGGGCCGGGGGCGTCGCTCATGCGCCGCCGGCGAGCACCGCACCCGCGGCGACGGCGAGCCGACGCTCGTTCGGGTACGCCAGGCGGTCGGGCAGGTCCGTGAGGGCGACCCACGCGACGTCCTCGGCCTCTCCGTCCGGGTCGCCGTCGACGGTGAGCTCACCGCCCGTCGCCGTCAGGAGGAAGTGGTGCACGACCTTGTGGACGCGGCGGTCGTCGCCCGTGAACCAGTAGTCGATGGTGCCGAGGCGCTGCATGATCTGCCCGCGGATGCCCGTCTCCTCCGCGATCTCCCGCACCGCCGCCTCCTCGGGCGTCTCCGGTCCCTCGAGGTGGCCCTTCGGCAGGCACCACTCGAGGCGGCCCGCCCGGTTGCGGCGCGCGATGACGGCGACCTGGGGGTGGTCGCCGGCGCTGGTGACGACGAGCCCGCCCGCGGAGGTCTCCTCGACGACGGGCAGCCCGGGGGCCGAGGGGCGTCGTCCGACGCGTGGGTCGATGCGCAGCGCGTGGCCACCGGGCGGCGAGGGCACCGGCCCGGGCACCGGGTGGGGAACGGCGCTGGACATGTCGACACTGTAACGACCAGGGCTGGAGGCCACGGGACCGCGGCGGCCGGTCGTCGGCGCGTCCCGGCGCGCGCCGATCTGGCACGCTGGTGTCCCGTGCCTACTCCTCCTGCCACCGCCGCCCCCGAGCCGGCCGCGCTCGCGGCCCTGCGGCGTCGCGCCCTGACGGTCCTCGCGGACCTGGCACCCGCCGCGATCGAGCTCGGAGAGGCGTTCGCCCAGGCGGGTCACGAGCTCGCGCTCGTCGGCGGCCCGGTGCGGGACGCGTTCCTCGGCCGCGTGAGCTCGGACCTGGACTTCGCGACGTCGGCGACGCCCGACCAGAGCGAGGCCATCCTCGCCGCGTGGGCCGATGCCCACTGGGACATCGGGCGGGACTTCGGGACCATCGGCGCGCGCCGCTTCGCACGCGAGGGCCAGGCGGACGTCGTCGTGGAGGTCACGACCTACCGGACCGACGCGTACGTCGCGCACTCGCGCAAGCCCGAGGTCGCGTTCGGCGACTCGCTCGAGGGCGACCTCTCACGGCGTGACTTCACGGTCAACGCGATGGCCGTGCGGCTGCCCGCGCTCACGTTCGTCGACCCCTTCGACGGTCTGACCGACCTCGCCCGCGGCCTGCTGCGGACCCCGGTCACGGCGGAGCAGTCGTTCGACGACGACCCGCTGCGCATGATGCGCGCCGCACGCTTCACCGCCCAGCTCGGGATGCGGCTCGCCGACGACGTGCGGGTCGCGATGGAGCGCATGGCCGACCGGATCGAGATCGTGTCCGCCGAGCGGGTCCGTGACGAGCTCGTCAAGCTCCTCCTCGCGGACGACCCGCGACCCGGCCTCGAGGTCCTCGTCGAGACGGGGCTCGCGGACCACGTGCTGCCCGAGCTGCCCGCGCTGCGCCTGGAGATCGACGAGCACCACCGGCACAAGGACGTCTACCAGCACTCGCTGACCGTGCTCGCGCAGGCCATCGACCTCGAGACGGGTACGCACGAGCAGCCCACCGGCCCGGTCCCGGGCCCGGACCTCGTCCTGCGGCTCGCCGCGCTGCTGCACGACATCGGCAAGCCCGCGACGCGCCGGTTCGAGGCGGGCGGCGGCGTGAGCTTCCACCACCACGAGGTCGTGGGCGCCAAGCTCGTGGCGCGCAGGCTCAAGGCGCTGCGGTTCGACAAGGAGACGGTGCAGGCCGTCGCGCGGCTGACCGAGCTGCACCTGCGGTTCCACGGCTACGGCGAGGTCCCGTGGACGGACTCGGCGGTGCGCCGATACGTGACCGACGCAGGCCCGCTGCTCGAGCGCCTGCACCGGCTGACGCGGTCCGACTGCACGACCCGGAACCGGCGCAAGGCCGACCGGCTGTCCTTCGCGTACGACGACCTCGAGCAGCGGATCGCCGAGCTGCGGGAGAAGGAGGAGCTCGCGTCGATCCGGCCCGACCTCGACGGTCAGCAGATCATGGAGCTCCTGGGCATCGCCCCGGGCCGCGAGGTCGGCGAGGCGTACCGGTTCCTGCTCGAGCTGCGCATGGAGCAGGGCCCGCTCGGTCCCGACGCCGCGGGCGAGGAGCTGCGCCGGTGGTGGGCGGCGCGGCACCCGTGAGGCTCTGGTCGGTGCACCCGCGCTACCTCGACCGTCAAGGGCTCACCGCGGGGTGGCGCGAGGGCCTGCTCGCGCAGAAGGTCCTGACGGGCACGACGCGCGGGTACCGGAACCACCCGCAGCTCACGCGTCTGCGCCCGGGGCCCGACGTGCCGCTCCCGGGGCCCGCGGTCGTCACCTACCTGCACGGGGTCGTCGACGAGGCCGTGGCGCGTGGGTACGCGTTCGACCGGTCGAAGATCCTCGGGCCGCCCGACCCGGAGCTGAGGCTCGAGGTGACCAAGGGGCAGGTTGCGTACGAGTGGGCGCACCTGCGGGCCAAGCTCTCCGCCCGGAGCCCCGAGGTGCTGGCCCGCTGGGCGGCGGTCGAGGTGCCGGACGTGCACCCGCTCTTCGTCGTCGTGCCGGGACCGGTCGCCGACTGGGAGGTCGTGACCCAGGCGGGGTGACGGCTCTCGCAGGTCGCCTGCGGTGTGCCCGACCGGGGCCACCGCCGGTCAGAGACCGGGTGCTGAGGTGCTCGCGTGGAGCGGGGTGGGCCGCGGTCGGCCGTCGCCCGACACGGCGCGGAAGGCCAGGAACGTCACGACGTACGCGGCCGCCAGGGCGGCGAACGCGCCGCGCGACCAGCCCGTGTCCGGCAGCGCGACCGCGGCGAGCGCCGCCGCACCCACGAACGCGGCGTTGTAGACGACGTCGTAGAGCGCGAAGGCCCGCCCCCGGAAGGCGTCGGCGGTGTCGCGCTGCACGATCGTGTCGACGGCGATCTTGGCGCCCTGCACGCTCAGCCCCAGGACGGCGGCGGCGACGGCGACGACGCCGAACGCGGACGACGTCACCAGCAGGAGCTGGCTCGTCACGCCGAGGCCGAGGCACACCAGGACCCAGGTCGCGGGTGCCATCCGCTCGTGCGCGAGGGGCGTCAGGACGATCGCGAGCCCGTTGCCCGCGAAGGAGATGCCCGTCAGGAGCCCGAACGTCGCGAGCCCGGCGTCGGCGTCCGCGGGGTCGGAGAGCAGGTTGCGCGCGATGAGGATCAGCGCGATGAAGTTCGCTCCGTACAGGAACCGGTGCACGCCCATGACGCCGAGGGCCGCGGCCGGCGTGCGCCGGGCCACGAGGTAGCGCGCGCCCTCGCCCAGGTCGCCGACCGTCGACCGGAGCTGCGCGAGCAGCCGACCGGCCCTCAGCTCCGGGCCGAGCTGGTCCTTGCCGAGCCGGAGCGCGAGGGATGACGCCGCACCGAAGAGCGCCGCCGCGCAGACCAGCACCAGACCGTCCTTGAGGGGGCCGGCCGGGACGAGCCGCCCGATCGCGAAGCCCAGGACGGCGCCGGTCACCGCCGACACGGCGCCGAGCGTCGGCGTCAGCGTGTTCGCCATGAGCAGCTGCTCCTGCGGGACCACGCGCGGCAGCCCCGCCGACAGCGCGGACAGCAGGAACCGGTTGATCCCGAGCGTCACGAGCGCGAGGACGTACACGGCCGGCCCGACGCCGACCGTGACCAGGAGGACCGCGAGCGTCAGCGCGAGCACGACGCGCAGGGCGTTGCCGAGCAGGAGGACCTGACGGCGTCGCCACCGGTCGAGCAGCGGGCCCGCGAACGGCCCGACGACGGTGAACGGCAGGAGGAGCACCGCGAACGCCGCGGCCACGTCGGCCGCGGTCGCCATGCGCTCCGGCGAGAAGAAGAACAGGGTCGCGAGGCCGACCTGGAACATGCCGTCGCCGCACTGGGAGACCAGGCGCACCGCGAACAGCTTGCGGAAGTCCCGGTGCACCGCGACGGTCTTCAGGTCACCCAGCACGCTCACCCGTGAAGGCTAGCCGTCGCCCCCGTCATGGCCGCCGCGGTGGCCGTGGGTCACGCGTCAGGCGGCCTGGTCCTCGACCGTCTCCGAGAACAGCGGACGCAGGGCGGCGATGACGTCGAGCCGGTCCACGTCCTTGAGGCCCGCGACGAGCGCGATGCACGCGTGCGCGAGGGACATCGCGCCGAAAGCGACGGACGAGACCTGGTCCTGCTCGTCGCCGACGATCTCAGCGAGCTCGGCGAGAGCCAGGGGCACCGCGCGGACGGACGCGGCAGGATTCGCGGGGTCGAGCGCGGTCAGGGCGTCGAGGAGGACACGTGCGACCGCCTGCGGCTGATCAGGTGCCATGGATCGACCATAGGCCACGAAACCGGCAAGTCGGGCGGTCAGGAGACAGGCTCACCCGGTCGGGTGACAGCGGCGGGCGTGCGGGTGGCGCGCACCAGGCCCCGGGTCACGCTCGCGGGGAAGGGTCCCCTACAGTGAGCACGCCGGTGATCGACTGCTGCAGGGGGATGCGATGTCAGGCAATGGCTTCGAGGTCGACCCGGAGGCGCTGGACGAGGCAGCCGGCAAGATCCGCACGGCCGTGGCGGACGGCACCCTGGAGACCCAGTGCTTCGCCTGGGGCAACGGCTACGGCCACCCCGGCCTCAGCGCGGCGCTACGCACCTTCGTCGCCGACGTCGACACGGGCGTGGACCAGCTCGCCGCGAAGGCCGAGGCACTCGCGGTCGACCTGGTCGACCAGGCCGCCGACTACCGCGCGGTCGACGCGAGCGCCCAGGGTCGCCTCACGAACCCGTTCCTCGCGCCCGCGCCCGTGACGCCCGGCCCCTGGGCACCGCCCGCGCCCGTGACGCCCGGCCCGTGGGCACCCCGCGCGCCTCTCGCACCGGCGCCGCCGGGCGTGTTCGACCGGCTCGGCCCACGGGCCCCCCTCGCACCGGCGCCGCCGGGCATCGACTGGTCGGCAGAAGGGAGCGGGTGATGGCAGAGCTCGGCAGCACCACCGACCCGATCGCGCTCGTCCCCGGCAACGAGGCCACCGTCCGCGGGGACGCCACGGCCCTCGGCAACCGCGCGGCCCAGCTCGAGACGGCCGCCCAGACGTTCGCGAGCGTGCGCGTGCCCGGGTGGACCGGGACGTCCGCCGACCGGTTCGAGGTCGCCGTGGGCGCCCTGCCGCGCTCGTGGCGGGTCACGGCCGATGCCCTGACGTCGGCAGCCGCACAGCTCACCGCCTACGCGACCGCCCTGAACGGTGCCCAGCTGGACGCGGCGGAGGCCATCGAGCTCTGGGCCCAGGGCGAGGCGGCCACCGCCGCCGCGGAGCAGTCGTACACCTCGAAGGTCAACGCCTACGAGCGGTCGTTCGACAAGCCCAACCCGACCCCTTACCCCGGACCCTTCGTGGACCCCGGCGCCACGCTCCGGCAGGAGGCGCGCGACCTCCTGGCCGACGCGCGGGCAGCCGTCACGAAGGCGGGCGACGACGCCGCGGACACGCTCGCAGAGATCGTCGTGAGCGACAGCCCCATCGTGCACAACCAGGCGGGCTGGCAGGGACCGGACGTCTCCGGCAGCACCTCGGGCTCGCTGTTCACGTACGACCCGGACTCGGGTGACCGCAAGCTCGACCTCGCGAAGGCCGAGGGGCAGGCCAGCCTGTTCTCCGCCGACGCCTCGACCGAGGCGAAGTCCGGTTCGCTCTTCGCGAAGGCCGAGGCCAGCACCATGGTCGGGGCCAAGGGCGAGGCCGCCTTCGGCGTCGCGGACGGCACCTTCCAGGCGACGGCCGAGGGGAGCGTCGGCGTCCACGCCGACGCGTCCGCGCGGGCCGGGCACGAGCACGCGAGCGTGGGCGTCAGCACGAGCGGGCTCGCCGGCGCACACGCCGAGGCGGGGGTGCACCTCGGCAAGGAAGGCATCAAGGCCGAGGCGGGTGCGTTCGCCGGCGCGAAGGGCGAGATCGGCGCGGACGCCGAGGTCGCGGGTGTCGGCGGGGAGGTCGGCGTCGAAGGCTGGGCCGGCATCGGCGCCGAGTTCGACGGCGGCGTCGGGCGCAACAAGGACGGCAGCTGGACCATGGAGGTCAAGGCGGGCGCCGCGCTGGGCCTCGGCGGGTCCGGGTCGATGGCGATCACCATCGACCCCCAGGGCGTGCTCGACGCCGCCGACGACGCCGTCGACTGGGTCGGCAGCCTGTTCTGACGCGCCGCCGCAACCCGCGCAGCGCACCCGCGCGCATCCCGCACCACCGGACACCGAGCACGCACACGCAGCACGACGAATCGAGGAGACGCATGGCAGCCGTCCCGCCACCCGTCACGTTCCGGCTGCCCGCCGGGTGGCGCCCCCAGCCCGCCGGCGCCACGCCGGGCCTCGACTTCGTCGCGCTCCACGAGACGCCCGACGCCGGCTTCACCGCGAACATCACCGTCGCGCTCGACGTCGCCACCGGTGACGACGCGGTCGAGGTGATGGCCGACGGCGCCGTCGAGCGCCTGGCCGCCACCGAGCAGGACGTGGTGGTCCACAACCGGGCGGTGCTCGGCCACGCACCCGCGCCCGGGCTGGGCCAGGACGTCCGGCTCACGACCCTCGTCGACGGCGTGCCCGTCGAGCTCACGCAGGTGCAGGTGTTCCTGCCCGCCGCGGACGTCGACGTCGACGGACGGCTCGCCGTCTACAGCCTGACGTTCACCGCGACGTCGGCGCAGGCCCCACGCCTCGCCCCCGACTTCCAGGCGCTCGTCGGCAGCGTCCAGGCAGTGACGGGCGGGTCGTCGGGAGGCTCGGCACCCTCCGGCGCGTAGCACCGCCGGCCGGGCTGCGGAGCGCGGGCGCTACGCCGCGGGCGCTACGCCGCGGGCGCTACAGGCGACCCGTGGCCGCGAGGACGGCCAAGGCCCCGCCGACCACGAGCGCGAGCCCGATCGCGGCCCCGCCCACCACCATGCCGACGCGCTGAGCGGCCCCGGCCTTCTCCGTCCACCCCAGCTCGGCGGCGGCCGCCCGGATCATGCCCTGACCCTCGGCCGACTGGAACGTGAAGTCGACGACCCGCCCCGGCTCACCCTGCTCGCTGATGCCCCACGTCCGGTTCGCCTGGAACTCGTACGTGCGGCCCAAGGACCGCTCGACCTGCGCGGACGCGACCAGCCGCGGCATCGGCGCACCGGACGCGTCGACGCCGCCGTCCCAGCGGACCTCCCGGTGGTCGTCCGTGAGCGTCAAGGTCCGGCGCGCCTCATCCAGGACCACGCGGTGCTCGACGACCTTCTTCAGCCCCGCGGCGCCGATCAGCCCGTACCAGCGGGCGTCGACCACGTCGATGCGCAGGTCGAACCCCGCGGGGGTCGGGACCACCTGGTACGGGGTGCCCTGCGCCCGCGCCGCCACAGCGGCCCGCAGTGCGTCCGCCGGGGTAGCCGTCACGACGCGTCCTCGTCAGCGAGAGGCTCCGCATCCACCTCGACGTCGATCGCGACCTCGTCGTCCACCACGTCCGTCGCAGTGACCGTGACGCCGTACGACTCACCGCTGTCCGTGAGCGTGCAGCGGACCTCCGCGCCCGCCTCCGCCTTCAGCGGGTCCGGGCACTCCACGAGCTCAGGCGCGCGGCCCACCGTCTCCGCGAGGACCGCGCTCACCTTCTCCGCGAGCTCGTCCGAGGAGACCTGGCTCCCGCCCACGGAGACGGAGCAGGCCGTCAGGGTGAGAGCGAGGACCGCGAAGGTCGGGAGGAGGGCGAGGGCGGTGGGGGTGGTGGGGCGACGCATGGCGGACATCCTGGCACGGGGGTGCGGGTGCCGCGGGCTGCGCCCTGCGGGGACGGGTACCGCGGGCTGCGCCCTGCGGGAGGCTGCGCGGGCTTCGCCCTGCGGGAGGCTGCGCGGGCTTCGCCCTGCGGCGGTGGTTGCGTGTGCTCTTCGTCTTGCGGCGGACTACCGCGCTGTTCTTCTGGTCGCGGTAGTCCTTCACTCCGTTACGGCCGAGGGCCCCGGCGAAATGCGCGCCGGGGCCCTCGACCTTCACTGCGTTACGGACTACCGCTCCACGTCACCGGCGATGAAGGCCTCCAGGCGCGTGCGCCCCGCGGTGTCCTCCATCTGGATGGGCGGGGACTTCATGAAGTACGTCGCGGCGGCGTGGATGGGGCCACCGACGCCACGGTCCTTCGCGATCTTCGCGGCGCGCAGGGCGTCGATGATGATGCCCGCCGAGTTGGGCGAGTCCCAGACCTCGAGCTTGTACTCGAGGTTCAGGGGCACCTCGCCGAACGCGCGGCCCTCGAGGCGGACGTACGCCCACTTGCGGTCGTCGAGCCACGCGACGTAGTCCGACGGGCCGATGTGGACGTTGCGGTCCTCCTTCTTGCCGGCCAGGGGGCCGTCGTCGAGGTTGGACGTCACGGACTGCGTCTTCGAGAGCTTCTTGGACTGCAGGCGCTCGCGCTCGAGCATGTTCTTGAAGTCCATGTTGCCGCCGACGTTCAGCTGGTACGTGCGGTCCAGGATCACGCCACGGTCCTCGAACAGACGGGCCAGCACGCGGTGCGTGATGGTCGCGCCCACCTGGGACTTGATGTCGTCGCCGACGATCGGCACGCCGGCCGCCTCGAACTTCGCGGCCCACTCCGGGTCGGACGCGATGAACACCGGGAGCGCGTTGACGAAGGCCACGCCCGCGTCGATCGCGCACTGGGCGTAGAACTTCGCGGCGTCCTCGGACCCGACGGGCAGGTAGCAGATGAGGACGTCGGCCTCGGCCTCACGCAGCGCGGCGACGACGTCGACCGGAGCGGCGTCCGACTCCTCGATCGTCTCCCGGTAGTACTTGCCGAGGCCGTCGAGGGTGTGACCACGCTGGACGGGCACGCCGAGCGGCGGGACGTCGCAGATCTTGATCGTGTTGTTCTCGCTGGACCCGATCGCGTCCGACAGGTCGAAGCCGACCTTCTTGGCGTCGACGTCGAACGCCGCGACGAACTCGATGTCCTTGACGTGGTACGGGCCGAACTGCACGTGCATGAGGCCCGGAACCTTCGCCTGCGGGTCGGCGTCCGCGTAGTAGTGGACGCCCTGCACCAGCGACGCGGCGCAGTTGCCGACGCCCACGATGGCGACGCGGATAGAACTCATCCTCGTTCCTCGGTTTTCTCTCAGTGCTGGGACGCGTCAGCGCCGTCAGCGGTGGCGGAGCCGGCCGGACGGCCGGGCCCCTCTGGCTTCACGCGACGGGTGCCGCGTTCGTTGTCGATCAGGCCGTCGAGCCAGCGGACCTCGCGCTCGACCTGCTCGAGGCCGTGACGCTGGAGCTCGAGCGTGTACTCGTCGAGCCGGTCGCGCGTGCGTGACGCCGACTGCCGCACCTGGTCGAGGCGCTCCGCGAGCCGGGTGCGCCGGCCCTCGAGGATCCGCAGGCGGGTCTCGGCGTCGGTCTGCGCGAAGAACGCGAACCGGACGTCGAAGTGCTCGTCCTCCCACGTCGTCGGGCCGGAGCTCGACAGGATCTCGGCGAAGTGCTCCTTGCCGTCGGCCGTGAGCTCGTAGACGATCCGAGCCCGCTTGCCGCTCAGGGCGTGCGGCGGCGGTGTCTGCGACGCGTCCGTCCCGGCGATGAGCCCCTGACCCACCAGGCCCTTGAGGCACGGGTACAGGGAGCCGTAGGACAGCGCCCGGAACGAGCCGAGCAGCAGGTTGAGGCGCTTGCGGAGCTCGTAGCCGTGCATCGGCGTCTCATGGAGCAGGCCGAGGATCGCGAGCTCGAGCACGTCCGAACGACCGCGCACCCGCCACCCCCGATCCCTGCGTTGTTCCGATGGATCGAGACGACCCAGCGCACCGATGTATCGAACTGATACATCGGGAGCGTACGACGAGGGTTGCGGCTTGGCAAACAGCGGGTGACGGACCGCACGATCAGCACACAGCCTTCACCGCGCGACCCCGATACTTGTCGGGCCCGGCACAGGTCGGGTCCGTACCCTGTCGGGAGGCTGGACCCCAGCCACCCGCCGCGCACACCCCGCGCGGCACAGCCTCGTCGTCGACCGGAAGGCACACCGTGGCACCGGGCAACCCCCCTTCTCGCGGCTCCTCAGGACCCGCCGGTGCGAACCGACCGCAGCGTCGCAGCGCCCTCGGCCCCCAGGCCGGCGCCTCCCGCGCGGCCGCGGGTGGAGCCGCCTCGACCGGCGCCGCCGGCGCGACCCGCCGGGCCACGGGAGCGGCGGGCGGGCGCGGAGCCCCCGCCCCTCGTCGTCGTCGGCCCATCGACTACCCGCGCCAGGGGAAGACGGGCGTGCGCCGGTGGCTCCCGTCGTGGCGCCTCGTGCTCGGCACCTTCGTGACGTTCATGGCGCTCGGCGCCGGCGTGATCGTGGCGATGTACATGCAGACGGAGGTCCCGACGCCGGACGAGTTCGCCGACGCCCAGACGACGACCGTCTACTTCTCCGACGGCACGACGGAGATGGGCACCTTCGCCGCCCAGAACCGCGTCATCGTCGACTCGATCCCCCAGCACGTGCAGGACGCCGTCGTCGCCGCCGAGGACCGCACGTTCTACGAGAACGCCGGGATCAACGTCACCGGCATCGCGCGCGCCCTGTGGAACAACCTCACCGGCGGCTCCCAGCAGGGCGGCTCCTCGATCACGCAGCAGTACGCCGAGCGCTACTACATCGGCCAGACCGTGAGCGACTACAGGGGCAAGCTCGAAGAGGCGTTCATCGCGATCAAGCTGGACCGGGAGCAGGACAAGCAGGAGATCCTGTCCAACTACCTCAACACCATCTACTTCGGCCGCGACTCCTACGGCATCGAGGTCGCGTCCCGGAACTACTTCGGTGTCCCCGCCGCGGACCTGACGGTCGCTCAGGGCGCCCTCCTCGCGGGCATCATCCCGTCGCCCAACAACTGGGACCCGCGGACCAACCCGGAGAAGGCCGAGCAGCGCTGGAACTACGTGCTCGACGGCATGGTCACGATCGGTCGCCTGACCCAGGCCGAGCGGGACGCGCAGGTGTACCCGGAGACGATCGAGTACTCCCGCTCCGACAAGCTCGCCGGGACCAACGGCTACCTGCTCGACATGGCCAAGCGGGAGGTCCTCGCGAAGAGCCCCGTGACCGAGGCCGAGTTCAACACGCGCGGCTACAAGATCGTCACGACGATCGACGCGAACGTCCAGGCCATGGCCGTGCAGGCGATCGCCGAGATGCCCGCCGACCGCCCGGCCAACGTGCACGCGGGCCTCGTGACCCTGGACCCGTTGTCCGGCGGGATCGTCGCGCTCTACGGCGGCCCCGACTACCTCGTCCAGGCGCGCAACGCCGTGACCCAGGACGTCGCGCAGGCAGCCTCGACCTTCAAGCCGTTCACTCTTGTCGCCTACCTCGAGGCGGGCGGCTCGCTCAAGTCACGGTTCGTCGGCACCAACAAGATGGACGTCGCGGACTGGAAGGACATCCGCAACTTCGGCGGGACGAGCTACGGCAAGATCGAGGTGCTCGAGGCGACAGCGAAGTCGGTCAACGCCGTCTACGCCCAGATGAACAACGAGGTCGGCCCCGAGGCCACGCTCGACGTGGCACGACGCGCGGGCATCCCCGAGGAGGCCCTGGAGAACCAGGGCTACATCTCCAACGTGCTCGGCACGGCGTCCCCGCACCCGCTCGACCTCGCGGAGGCCTACAACACCTTCGCGGCGCAGGGCCTCCACATGGACCCGTTCATCGTCAAGAGCGTCGAGTACCTCGACGGCGGGCTGGTCTACGAGGGCGGCACCGACGCCCCGGAGCGGGTGTTCGCCGAGGACGTGATGGCGGACACGACGTACGCGCTCACCCAGGTCGTCGAGTCCCGTGGCGGCACGGCGCGCAAGGCCGCCGACGTGGGGCACCCCGTCGCGGGCAAGACCGGCTCCTCGAACGACAACCTCTCGGCCTGGTTCGTGGGCTACACCCGGCACCTGACCACCGCCGTCGCGCTCTACCAGGTCGCTGCGGACGGGAACCCGGAGCCGATCGCGGACTTCGGTGGGTACGACCAGGTCACCGGCGGCACCGTCCCGCTCGACATCTGGACGGCGTACATGAAGCGTGCGATGGAGGGCCGCGAGGTCCTCGAATTCCCCGAGCGTGCAGACGTGGGCGAGCCCAACACGCCGCCGATGGTCGCCGTGCCGGGCGTCGTCGGCATGCCCGAGGCGGAGGCGCGGGCCGCGATCGAGGGCGCCGGCCTCGGCGTCAACGTCCAGCAGGCCAACGACGCGAACGTCCCGTCGGGCAGCGTCATCTCGCAGGACCCCGGCGGCGGCACCGAGATCGCGCAGGGCACCGCCGTGACGATCGTCGTCTCGACGGGCCCGGGCACGACGGCGGTGCCCAACGTCGTGGGCCAGCCCGTCGCGTCGGCGCAGAGCACGCTGCAGGGTGCGGGCTTCGTGGTCACGACGACGCAGCAGACGAGCGCGACCGTCCCGCAGGGCCAGGTCATCAGCCAGAACCCCGGGTCCGGGACCTCGGCCGCGCCCGGCAGCACCGTCACGCTCGTCGTCTCGAGCGGCACGGGCGTGGTGGAGCCGCCGCCCGTGGTACCGCCGGGCACGGGCCAGCCTGACCCGAACACCGGCGGAGGCTGACCCTCTGCTCCGCCCAGCACGCCCGACGGCCGGGCCCCGCGCACGGTGGGGCCCGGCCGTCGCGCGTCAGCCCGCTCCTCACACCGGACCGGGGTCCTGACCAGGGCTCGGCCGGAGGTCCTGGTCGAGGCGCGCTCCGGCACCCGGTAGCATGGGCGGTTGCTGCCTCGACCCTGTGGTGCCGATCATCACGCCGGCCCGGCACGCAGACGCACAACCCTCCTGTCACGGAGAGACCGTGACCGTTGAGTCCACAGGAGGTGGGTACTCACATGCGTCATTACGAGATGATGGTCATCCTCGACCCCGAGATCGAGGAGCGCACCGTCGCCCCGTCCCTCGACAAGTACCTGTCCGTGGTCACCACCGCGGGCGGAACGATCGACAAGGTCGACATCTGGGGCCGTCGCCGCCTCGCGTACGAGATCGCGAAGAAGTCCGAGGGCATCTACGCGGTCGTCGACTTCACGGCCGAGCCCGCCACGGCCAAGGAGCTGGACCGCCAGCTCGGCCTGAACGAGGCCGTCCTGCGCACCAAGGTCATGCGCCCCGACGCTCACTGAGCGTCGCCGCGTCTGAACGCGTCGTACTCGACCGGACCGATCTGAACGAGGAGCTGGCATGGCTGGTGACACCGTCATCACGGTGATCGGGAACCTCACCGGGGACCCCGAGCTGCGCTTCACCCCGTCGGGTGCAGCCGTGGCGAACTTCACGGTCGCCTCGACCCCCCGCACCTTCGACCGCCAGAGCAACGAGTGGAAGGACGGCGACACGCTGTTCATGCGCTGCTCGATCTGGCGTGAGGCCGCGGAGAACGTCGCCGAGTCGCTCACCAAGGGCACCCGCGTGATCGCCTCCGGCCGGCTCGTCCAGCGCTCGTACGAGACCCGCGAGGGCGAGAAGCGCACAGTGGTCGAGCTCCAGGTCGACGAGATCGGCCCCTCGCTGCGCTACGCGTCGGCGAAGGTCACCCGTGCCCAGCGCTCCGGCGGTGGCGGCGGTGGCTTCGGCGGCGGTGGCGGCGGCGCCCAGGGTGGTGGCGGCGGCGGGTTCGACAACGACCCGTGGGCCACGCCCGCACCGTCGGCCGGCGGCTCGTTCTCGGACGAGCCCCCGTTCTGACCTGCACCACAGACTCAACCCATCCCGGCTCACGCGGCTGATCCTCAGCGCAGCGGTTCCGGGCTCCGAAGAACCTGAAGGAGCACCACGATGGCGAAGCCCGTCGTCCGCAAGCCCAAGAAGAAGCAGAACCCCCTCAAGGCGGCCAAGATCGACGCCGTCGACTACAAGGACACCGTGCTGCTGCGCAAGTTCATCTCCGACCGCGGAAAGATCCGCGCTCGCCGGGTGACCGGTGTGACCGTCCAGGAGCAGCGTGCGATCGCGCGGGCAGTGAAGAACGCCCGCGAGATGGCTCTGCTGCCGTACTCGAGCTCGGCTCGCTGAGAGAGGCTGAACCGATGGCAAAGCTCATTCTGACGCACGAGGTCACCGGCCTCGGTGCTCCTGGCGACGTGGTCGACGTGAAGGACGGGTACGCCCGTAACTTCCTCCTGCCCCGCGGCCTCGCGACCGGCTGGTCCAAGGGTGCCGAGAAGCAGATCGCGGGCATCCGCAAGGCCCGCAAGGCGCGCGAGATCGCGACGCTCGACGAGGCCAAGGCCGTCCGCGACTCGCTCCAGTCGAAGCCGGTCGTCGTGACCGCCAAGGCCGGCGCGTCGGGTCGCCTCTTCGGCGCCGTGACGACGACGGACATCGCGGAGGCCGTGACGGCCTCGGGTGGCCCGGCGATCGACAAGCGCAAGGTCGAGATCGGTCAGCCGATCAAGTCGCTCGGCGAGTACCAGGTGCAGGTCCGCCTGCACGAGGACGTCTCCGCGCAGATCGACGTCCGGGTGGTCCCGCAGGCCTGAGCCTCGCGCCCCCGGTCGAGCGGCCCGGTCCCCGATGGGGGCCGGGCCGTTCGGCGTTCCGGGGCCGGGCGGCTCGCTCAGGTGCGGGCTGCGTGGGCTCGGTCACGTGCGGGCCGCGCTGGCTCGGTCACGTGCGGGCCGCGCCGGTCACCATCCACGCGGCGCCGCGGGCGCGCAGCCCTGTCGTCGCGGCCCGGGCGGCCATGAACAGCCCGGCGAAGGCCACCCATGACCACAGGAGGCCGGTCGTGCCGGGGTCGGCCAGCGCGCGCACGGCGAGGGCTGCCGGTGCGTACACGGCGAGCGTGACCATGCCGGCGCCCGCGAGGTAGCGACCGTCGCCCGCGCCGATGAGCACGCCGTCGAGCACGAAGACCCACCCGGCCATGGGCAGGGTCACCGCCACGACCAGGAGCGTGGTGGTGACGGCCGCACGGACGGCGTCGTCGGCGGAGAACACCGGGGCGAGCCACTGCCCGGTCGCGGCGAGGACGACCCCGAGCGCGGCGCCGGCCGCGACGCCCCACTGCAGGGTGCGCCGCAGCACCGTGCGGGCCGTCGTGAGGTCGCCCGCCCCCAGGGATCGGCCGACGAGCGCCTGCGCGGCGATGGCCAGGGCGTCGAGGGTGAAGGCGGCCAGGCCCCACAGGGCGACGATCACCTGGTGGCCCGCGAGCGTGACCGTCCCGAGGCCGGTGGCGACCCACGCCGCCAGGAGGATCGCCAGGCGCAGGGAGACCGTCCGGACGAGCAGCGGCGCACCCGTGCGCAGGCCCAGCCCGAGCCCTGCGTGGGTCGGTCGCAGCGGCACGTGGGCGTCCCGTGCGCCGCGCGCCACGACGACGACCAGGACCGCGGCCATGGTGAGCTGCGCAACCGCCGTGCCCAGACCCGAGCCGCCGACACCCTGGCCGAGCCCGAGCACGAGGGCCGCCGACAGGACGGCGTTGAGGACGGCGCCGCCGGCCGCCACCCACAGGGGTGTGCGCGTGTCGAGCATGCCGCGGAGCACGCCCGTGGCGGCGAGCACGGTGAGCATCCCGGGCAGGCCCGGAGCCGACCACCGCAGGTAGGCGACGGCGTGCGGCGCGACGGCGTGCGGCGCGCCCAGGAGGTCGACGAGCGCGGGTGCCGCGAGCCAGAGCGCTGCGCCGAGCAGGACGCCCAGCGCGGCGCCGAGCCACATGCCGTCGATCCCCAGCCGGAGCGCGTGACCCCGGTCGCCCGCACCGATCGTGCGGGCGACGCTCGCCGTCGTGGCGTACGCGAGGAAGATGCACAGCCCGACGACCGTGGTCAGGACCGTGCTGGCGAGCGCGAGACCCGCGAGCTCCTCGGTGCCCAGCGTGCCCACGACGGCGGAGTCGACGAGGACGAACAGGGGCTCGGCGACGAGGGCCCCGAGGGCCGGGACGGCGAGGGCGACGATCTGCCGGTCCAGGGCGCGACGGTCGTCGGGGGCCGGCGTGGGCAGGGGTGACCGGCGGCTGGTCTGGCGACGCATCGGACGATCCTCCCAGGCGCGACGCGCGGCCGCGCGACCCCTCCGGGGCAGGCTCCTCCCCCGCGCGACCGAACACCAGGCGGGATGAGGTGTCCATCAGATGAACGGATGGGCCACGGGTTTCTGTCCACAGCCGGTGCACGGCGAAGGGCCCTGCTCAGAGCCTGTTCCCACGGCCATTTCCACGGTATCCACAGTGTTGTCCCGAGCCTGTGCACAGTCACCCGCCCGGGCGTCCACAGGCTGTCCCCAGGGTCGCCCACAGGCTGGCGGGGCTCGATGTTGGGTCATGGCCCGATGCCCCCTAACCTCGCGAGGGAAGCAGGACGGGTTCGTCGTCAGCGGCAGCGCAGAGCACTGTCAGAGGCGTGCGATAGAACGTCAGTTCGAGACGTACGCAAGCTGTGGAGGGTCCGAGACGGTGGTCAGCCGGTGAGCATCGACGAGCTCGAGCAGGGACTGAGTCCCACCCGCGCGGGTGGCGGCTTCGACCGCACCCCGCCCCAGGACATCCCTGCTGAGCAGAGCGTGCTCGGCGGCATGATGCTCTCGAAGGACGCCATCGCGGACGTCGTCGAGCAGCTCAAGGGCATGGACTTCTACCGTCCTGCGCACGAGGTGATCTACGACTCGATCCTCGACCTCTACGGGCGGGGCGAGCCGGCGGACGCGGTCACGGTCGCCGCCGAGCTGACCAAGCGTGGAGAGATCGGCCGCATCGGCGGCGCGCCCTACCTGCACACGCTCATCTCGATGGTGCCGACCGCCGCAAACGCGGGCTACTACGCGCGCATCGTCCGCGAGCGTGCGGTGCTTCGGCGCCTCGTCGAGGCGGGCACCCGCATCGTCCAGCTCGGCTACGCCACGGACGGCGGTGACGTCGACGACATCGTCAACAACGCCCAGGCCGAGGTCTACGCGGTCACCGAGCAGCGCACGAGCGAGGACTACCTCCCCCTCGCCGAGATCATCAACGGCACGATGGAGGAGATCGAGGCGGCCGGCCACCGCGGCGACGGCATGGTGGGCGTCCCCACGGGCTTCATCGAGCTCGACCGCCTGACGAACGGCCTGCACCCGGGCCAAATGATTGTTCTGGCCGCTAGGCCGGCAATTGGCAAAAGCACCCTAGGAATTGACATAGTTCGATCGGCGTCAATTAAGCACCAGATGACGTCGGTGATCTTCTCGCTCGAGATGAGCCGCAACGAGATCACCATGCGCATGCTCTCCGCCGAGGCCCGCGTGCCCCTGCAGAACATGCGCAAGGGCACCATGCGCGACGACGACTGGCAGAAGCTCGCGTCGACGATGGGCCGCATGTCCGAGGCGCCTCTGTTCATCGACGACTCGCCCAACATGTCGCTCATGGAGATCCGGGCCAAGTGCCGCCGGCTCAAGCAGCGCCATGACCTCAAGCTCGTGGTGATCGACTACCTGCAGCTCATGAGCTCGGGCAAGCGCGTCGAGTCCCGCCAGCAGGAGGTCTCGGAGTTCTCCCGTGCCCTCAAGCTCCTCGCGAAGGAGCTCGAGGTCCCGGTCATCGCGATCTCGCAGCTCAACCGTGGCGCCGAGCAGCGGACCGACAAGCGTCCCCAGATGAGCGACCTGCGCGAGTCCGGCTCCATCGAGCAGGACGCGGACATCGTCATCCTGCTGCACCGCGAGGACGCCTACGAGCGCGAGTCCCCGCGCGCGGGCGAGGCGGACCTCATCGTCGCCAAGCACCGAAACGGCCCCACCGACACCATCGTCGTGAGCTTCCAGGGCCACTACGCGCGCTTCGTCGACATGGCGCCGGGCGGGATGTGAGGACCGTTCGTGCGGCGTCGAGATGCAAGGTTGTTCGACTCAGCGTTGTCGATGGTCTGACGACCGCGACAGCTGCTCAGGGCGCCTAGGACGAGGCTCGCCAGGGCGAGGAGCCCGAGACCGGAGCGACGAGGCGTTCAGCGCCAGGATGGGTGCGTGATGAAGACGCAACCCACTCTGTTCATGATGGTCGGTCTACCCGGGACCGGGAAGACCACCGAAGCACGACGCATCGAGCTCGAGCAGAAGGCCCTCCGCCTGACGAAGGACGAGTGGGTCAAGGCGCTCTACGGGCCGGCGAACCCGTCGTCAGCCACGGATGTCATCGAAGGTCGACTCATCGCCATCGGGTTGCGAGCACTCGAGCTCGGCGTCAACGTCGTCGTCGACTTCGGGCTCTGGAGCCGAGACGAACGGTCCGCCCTCCGGCAAGCCGCGGCAGACAAAGGCGCCAGAGCAGAGGTCCGGTACTGCGCACTCACGGCGGAGGAACAGCGACGACGACTCGACCGGCGACAGGCAGAGGAACCACAGACGACGTGGCACATGTCCGACGCGGAGCTCGCCACGTGGGCCTCCATGATCGACGTCCCGACGGCGGGCGAGCTGGACGGCAGCGAACCGCTCGACGACCCGCCCGCGACTCATGCCAGCTGGGACGAGTGGCGCGTTCAACGCTGGCCCGCAGCACTCTGACTCAAGACCGCCCGGAGCGCCGAGCGGTCAAGGTACGACGCCTGACGCCGGGCAACCTATCCTGCATCTCGACAGCAGGGATCGGCGTCGCGCACACCTTCGACGGGGGCGGCGCGCGCACAGGGACGCGAGATCCGACGCACGCCCTGCGACTGAGTCGAGGGGTGCATCTCTCCCGCTTCGTCCGAGATGGAGGGTTGGTGTGGCTTCTCCCCAGGCGCTCAGCGAGGCTGATCGGCGCACCGTGGCCAGCTGGGCTGCGGACTGTGCGGAGCGTGTTCTGCCGCTGTTCGAGGCCGAGGCGCCCGACGACGATCGCGCGCGCGACGCCATCGCGCGGGCCCGGATGTTCAGCCGCGGTGAGCTGCGCGCGGCCGACGAGATCCGCCGCCGATTCGTCGCCGGCCGTGCGGCGAACGCGGTCAGCTCGCCCGCAGCCGTGGCCGCAGCCAGGGCGGCGGCGCAGGCCTCGGGTGTCGCCCACATGGGTGCGCACGCGCTGGGCGCCGCCGCCTACGCGGCGAAGGCTGCCGGCCTGGCCGCCCCCGACCACTCGGACGCCGTCAGCGAGGAGGTTCGGTGGCAGCTGCAGCACATGACCACGCAGACCCGGGTCGCGCTGCAGTCTCTGCCGCTGCTCGGCGAGGACTCGGCGGGTCCACTCGGGTCAGGACTGCTCAGCTCCGGCGTTCTCGCGACAGTGATCCGAGAGATCCAGGCTGAGGTGGCCGCTTCCTGACGACGCCGCCCGTCGCGGATGCGAACCTGCTCGCATCGACGATCTCGACGACCTCCTACGGCGTCGGCTGGTACCGCTCCGCGAACGCCGGCACCGGAACCTGCTGGCCCGCGGACAGGTACCCGAAGTGCACGGCGACCGGCGCGCGGTGCACCTCGGACGTGCGACCGAGCGTCTCGCTCAGGAGGAAGTCGTTCAGCGCGACGACCGTGGGTGCCCCGCTCGGGTACGGGACGTGCAGGAGGGCTACGGCCACGCGAGGGGCGCGGCGCCACTCGGCACCCACGACCTCGTCGCGGCCGAACCGCAGCTCCACCAGCCACGACACCTCGCCCGCGACATGCGCCAGGAACGGTCGGCTCAACAGATCCGTGAGGAGGGCGCCGACGCGCGTGTCCGGCGGGACCTCGAGCGTGCGCGCGTGGTCCTCGCAGTCGTCACCCATGCACACCGAGTCGCGGTCCACCGTCACCTGCATGCCGTGCACCGTAGCGGCCACGTCGCCACCCTCGCGGGTGCCGCGTGGAGGTCGACGGGTATCCAGGACCAGTCGGGCACGCCGAGCCGATCCGGCCCCGTGCCGTGCGCGCCCGACGCGCCTACAGTCGGACGGGTGTCCGGCCGACTGACGGCGCTGACCGTCGACGCTCTCGACCCCGCCCGGCTGTCGCTCTTCTGGGCCGCGATGCTCGGCAGGGACGTCGCCGACGAGCCGGGAGGCGCACGGCTGCTGGCCGGCGCGGACGGTCAGCTCGGCCTCCGGTTCGCTCAGGCCCTGTCGGCGAAGGTGGGTCGCAACCGCATGCACCCCCACCTCACCAGCACGAGCGCGGCCGACCAGGCGCGCACGGTCGCGCGCGCACGTGAGCTCGGTGCGACGCACCTGGACGTGGGTCAGCTGCCGGAGGAGGGGCACGTGGTCCTCGCGGACCCCGAGGGCAACGAGCTGTGCGTCCTCGAGCCCGACGCACCGTTCACGGCCGGCTGCGGGTTGCTCGGCGAGCTCAACGGCGTCGGCACGCGCGAGGTCGGGCTCTTCTGGGCCCGGGCTCTGGGCTGGTCCCTCGTGTGGGACCGCGACGGCGAGACCGCGATCCAGGCACCTGGAGGCGGCACGAAGCTCTCGTGGGACGGTCCACCGGTGCCGGCGAAGCAGGGGCGCAACCGCCACCGGTTCGACCTCGCGGTCGCGGGTCACGAGCTCCACGACGAGGTCGCCCGCCTCGCCGCCCTGGGCGCCACGCCGCTGGGGGACGTGGACGGCGGCCTCGAGCTCGCCGATCCGGACGGCAACGAGTTCTCGCTCCGGCCCCAGGGGTAGGTGCCGGTCGCGGACGCAGAAGGGCCCCCGCGCTCAGGTGAGCGTGGGGGCCCTTCTACCCGGGAAGGTTCTCAGGCGGTCGTGGTCGCTGCCGGGGCAGGAGCCGAGATGACCGCGTCAGTGGGGACGAGCTTCCGGAGCGCCCAGCCGACGAGGATGAAGAGCAGGCCCATGCCTGCGGCGAAGGCGGCGACGCCGAACGCGATGACCGAGGAGAACAGCGAGGTCCGCAGGAACGAGGCGTTCATGACGGTCGGGCGCAGCGGGTCCTCGCGGTCGAGCTCGGCGTAGGTCTTGCCACCGGACATGTCCAGGGCGTGGTGGTTGATGATGTCCGCCTGGTAGAAGGCGTCCAGGGGGCCGTTGACGACCTTGCCGCCGAAGGCGGCCGCGTCCTCGGCGACGACGATGTTCTCGGCGACGAGCTGCTGGCGGACCATCATCCACGTCGCGCCACCCGCGACGATCATGAGGATGCCGGCGATGATCGCGACGAGCCCGACGATCCGGACGGGCTTTGCGGAGGTGTTCATGGTTCGTGCCTTCCCAGGATTCGAGGGCGGTTCGCGTCCGTTGGCCCCTCGCAGAAGCGGCTGTCGCTTCAACCACTTAAGCGTGCACGGCCCGCGCGGCGATTAGTTGGGCCGTAGGTCCGGGTTAAATCCGGGCCTGAAGTCCCAGGTCAACGCCGCACACGGCGGACGCGGGCCGGCCGGCGTCGTGCGCCGGGACCGTGTCTGCCCGTGGCAGATCTGCCGACGGCAGACCGGACCCCTCGACGACGGCCAGGGTGTGACTGTGGAGAGGTCGCGCACGCCGCCCCCGGTACGCGCACCGAGCCCCAGGAGGCACCATGCACACCCCGACCGTCGGCCGGGCCGAGACCGCCGCCGCCCGCTTCGACGAGCAGCTCGCGAACCGCCTGCTCCACCAGCGCATCGTGGTGCTGGGCGCTGAGGTCGACGACGCGATCGCCAACCGGATCTGCGCCGAGCTCCTGCTGCTCTCCGCCGAGGACCCGCGCAGCGACATCGCGCTCTACATCAACTCCCCGGGTGGCTCGGTCAGCGCCGCACTCGCCGTCTACGACACGATGCGGCTCATCCCCAACGACGTGTCCACGCTCGCGATGGGGCTCGCGGCGAGCTCGGCCCAGTTCCTGCTGTGCGCGGGCGCACCGGGCAAGCGGTTCATCCTCGAGCACGCGCGGGTGCTCATGCACCAGCCGTCGGGCGGGCTCGGCGGGACGGCCGTCGACATCGCCATCCAGGCGCAGAACATGGCGCACGTGAAGCGGACCATGCAGGGACTCATCGCGCGTCACACCGGGCAGACCGTGGAGACGATCGAGCGCGACAGCGACAGGGACAGGTGGTTCACCGCCGAGGAGGCACGTGAGTACGGGTTCGTCGACCAGGTCGTCACGACGCTCGACGACGTCCGCCCCGGCGGTTCGACGCGCAAGGTGGGCCTGTGATGGCCGGCTCCTACACGATCCCCACGGTGATCGAGAAGCGGCCCACGGGCGAGCGGCACGCCGACGTGTTCAGCCGCCTCCTGTCCGAGCGCATCATCTTCCTCGGCACGGAGATCGACGACGGCGTCGCGAACGTCGTCATCGCGCAGCTGCTGCACCTGCAGTCCGAGAGCCAGGACACGGACATCAACCTCTACATCAACTCCCCGGGTGGCTCGCTCACGGCGCTCATGGCGATCTACGACACCATGCAGTTCGTCCGGCCCGACGTGTCCACGTTCTGCATGGGCCAGGCCGCGTCGGCCGCCGCCGTGCTCCTCGCCGCCGGCGCGCCCGGCAAGCGGTTCGCTCTTGAGCACGCCCGCGTCCTGCTGCACCAGCCGTCGGGCGGGGCCGAGGGCACCGCCGCGGACCTCGAGATCCAGGCGCGGGAGGTGCTGCGCGTGCGCGCGGAGGTCGAGGAGGTCCTGTCCCGGCACACGGGCCAGCCCGTCGAGAGGCTGCGCGCCGACACCGACCGGGACCGCATCTTCACGGCCCACGAGGCCGTCGGGTACGGCGTGGTGGACGCGGTGGTGCAGACCCTCAAGGGCGGCCGCAGCGCGTGACGTTGGCGCCGGGCGGGGCCCGGACCGGGCCCCGCCCGACCGCTCCAGATGGGAGGATGGGAGGGGTGTCGTCGCAGGTCACGGCACAGAAATGAGGCACACGGTGAACCGATCCATCCAGACCGTCGAGGACGTCCTCACGCTTCTCGACGCGCTCTTCGAGGAACGCGCCGACAGGTGGACGGACCGGGGCGGGGCCGCCTGGTGGGACCGGTTCTACGCCGACCGTGGACGCGGCGTCCCCTTCTTCGCGGACGCACCCGAGGAGAGCCTCGTCGGCTGGGTCGACGCCGGCGACCTCCCCGTGGGCCCCGGGACGCGCGTCCTCGAGCTCGGCTGCGGCCCGGGCCGTAACGCCGTCTGGCTCGCCCGACGCGGGGCACACGTCGACGCGCTCGACCTCTCCGAGGAGGCCTTGGCATGGGGCCGTGAGCGCGCCGCGGAGGCAGGGGTCGACGTGAGGTTCGTCCGGTCGGACATCTTCGCCTGGTCAGGTGGCGAGGAGCCGTACGACCTCGTCCTCGACAGCGGGTGCTTCCACCACCTGCCGCCGCACCGCCGGATCAGCTACCGCGCACTCCTCGAGCGGTCCGTGCGTCCCGGAGGGAGCTTCGCCCTCACGTGCTTCGCGGCCGGTGCCATGGGCTGCGAGGACCCGGACGAGGCGCTCTACCGCGACGGCGGCCTCGGCGGCGGGCTGGCGTACTCGGCGCAGGAGCTGCGCGCGACGTTCGGCTGGCTGACCGAGATCGAGCTACGACGCATGCGCGCCCAGCCCGAGGGGTCGGGCCTGTTCGGTGAGCCGTTCCTCTGGACGGGCCTCTTCCGCCGCTGACGCCCGCGCGTCCGGCCGCCGTGCCAGGTCACGCGGCGAGAAGCACCGCGGTCCCTGAGCGCTCAGGCGCCGGCCGGGCGCCGTCGACGACCGACGTCGCGCGCGGCCACGCCGTCAGGTCGACGACCACGGACGGCGCACGCAGGGCCGCGTGCGCCGCGCCCACGAGGTCCACGAGCCCGATGCCGAGCGCGTCGCACACCGCCGCGAGGATCTCCGACGACGCCTCCTTGCGGCCCCGCTCGATCTCGGAGAGGTACGCCGTCGAGACGCGTGCGACGTCGGCCACCTCACGCAGCGTGCGGCCCTGGGCCTCGCGGCGCGCACGCAGGATGCCGCCGATCAGCCGGCGGAGCAGCGGTTCCGGTCGCACGGGCGCCTCCTGGGTGTCGTCCCTCTGCGGCCGAACCTAGCAACGGGCGGGGCCGGCGACGCCGGGGCGCGGTCCGCCGTCCGCGAACACGCTCCCTACACGAGGCCCGCGGCGCGCGCCCGGATCGCCGCCTGGACCCGCGAGGTGCAGCCGAGCTTCGTGAGCACGCGCGACACATGGGTCTTCGCGGTGGCCTCCGTGATGCCGAGGGCTGTCGCGACGTCCGCGTTCGACAGGCCGCGCCCCAGGCACGTGAGCACCTCGCGCTCGCGGGCCGTGAGGGCCAGGACGTCGACCGGAACCTCCGGCGTGGCGTCCGCGCCGCCGACGTCGGCCGCGACGAACGCGGTGAGCAGGCGGCGCGTGACCTCCGGGGCGAGGACACCCTCCCCGGCACCGACCCGGCGGACGGCGTCGAGCAGCGCGGCCGCGTCCGTGGACTTGAGCAGGAACCCGGCCGCACCGGCCCGCAACGCACCGAAGACGTACTCGTCGATGTCGAAGGTCGTCAGGACGAGCACGTCGCCGAGCCCCTCCTCGACGATGACGCGCGTCGCCTCGATGCCGTCCGTGCCCGGCATGCGGATGTCCATGAGCACGACATCGGGCCGCAGCGCCCTCGCGTTGCGGATCGCCGCCGCCCCGTCCCCGGCCTCTCCCACGACCTCGATGGCCGGGTCCGTCTCGAGCATGAGCCGCAGGCCCGCCCGGATCGCGGCATGGTCGTCGGCGACGAGCACCCGCACGGCCGCGCTCATCGCACCGCACCCGTCGGCGGGAGCCCGGCGATCGGTGCGCACCCGGCCCCGCTCATGCCGGCGCACCCACGGGGAGCTCGGCGGCGACCGCCCACCGTCCCGCCACGTCGTCGACCCACCCGGCGGTCAGCCGTCCGCCGAGCGCCTCCGCACGCTCGCGCATCGTCAGCAGGCCCAGCCCGCCGCCGTCGGCCGACGCGCGCGCCACCGCGTGCCCAGCGGCGCTCCCGGGGACCCCGGCGTCCCGTGCGGGGCGCACCGCGCGGTCCGACTCCACGGACAGCAGGAGCAGGTCGCGCTCGCGGCGCACCACCACGCGCGCGCGACCGCCGGGTGCGTGCTTCGCCGCGTTCGTCAGCCCCTCCTGGAGGATCCGGTAGGCGGCCTGGTCGACCGCAGCCGGCAGCGGCGGCAGGTCCGCGGGGGGCGCCCCGTCCCACACGACACGGAGCCCGGCCGTGCGCGCGGCGTCCAGCAGGGCGTCCGCCTCCCGCAGCCGGGCGGGCGCCGCGGCACCGTCATCGAGCGCGCCGCCCGAGCGCAGCAGCAGGATCATCGAGCGCATCTCCGCAAGGCTCGTCACGCCGGCGGCACGGATCGCCTCGAGCGCACGCCGGTCACGGCCCGCCGCCCGTGGGTCGTCCGCCGGCACCGCGAGCGCGGCTTCGGAGTGGATCGCGATCGCCGACAGGTTCCCGGCGATCGCGTCGTGCAGGTCCCGTGCCATGCGGGCGCGCTCGTTGCGCACCGCGTCGGCCCCCCGCAGCTCGGCGAGGCGAGCGAGGTCGTCGGCGCGGGCCTGCGCCAGCTCGGCCAGCTCCGCCTGGCGGCGCACGGCGAGCGCCCACCACAGAGGGGTCCCCAGCAGTGCGAACACCTGGATGGTCATGAACGCGGCGAGCTCGACGCTCCGGGTGCCGACCCAGGTCGCGACCGTCGCGGCGGGGATGAGCAGCACCACGGCGGTCCGCAGGCGGTCGACGGCCCGGGTGCTCGCGAACATGCCCGCGGCGTAGATCAGGTCGAGGAGCACGAGGACCACGGCCATCGTGCCGCCGAGGGACAGGTCGACGGCGAAGACGAGGGTGCCCGCGGCCAGCGCCGCGATCGGGTGCCGCCGCTTGCCGAGCATCACGAGGCATCCCGCAGCGAGCGGGACCAGTCGCACCCACGGCTCGACGGACTCCACGAGCAGCGGGACGTCCGTCCACAGGTCGGTCAGGCCCAGCTGGATCGTCAGGGCCCCGATGACGAACGTCCCCACCGCCCACACGGCGTCGACGGTGCGGGGCGTCGTCGGGCCGTGCCTGCGCACGACCTCGACCCACCGGCTCACGGCACCATCCCAGCACGCCGGCGTCGTGCCCGGATCCGACGAACGATGTACGCGGCCACCTGGGACCTCCCGCCTTTGCCCGACGACGCCCGCCGGGGTCTGCCGCCACGGTGGCGAGCATGTCACTCGCACTCCTGGGCCCCCTCGTCGTCCTGGCGCTCGTCGACAGCACGAGCTTCGGGACCCTGCTCATCCCGATCTGGTTCATGCTCACCGCCGAGGTCCGGCCCCGCAGGGTCCTCGTGTTCCTCGGCACGGTCGCGGCCTTCTACCTCGTGGTGGGCCTCGCCCTGCTCGCCGGCGCCGACGCCGTGCTCCGCGAGGTGCCGCTCGACCACCCCGTGGTGCCCGTCCTCCAGCTCGCGCTCGGCGTCGTGCTCTTCGGGTGGAGCTTCACTATCGGCCGCAAGCCCACGACAGACGGTGCTGCCGCGCCCGCGGCGGCTCACGGCGCGACCGGCACGGACGCCGTCGGCGGCGCACCCGCCACGACAGCGGCGACGGCCACCCGGCAGGGAGGGCGCCTGCTGCGTTGGCGGGACCGGGCGGTCGGGGCCGAGTCGGGGACCACCGGGTACGGCGCCCTCGTCGGGCTCGCCCTGGGGGCCGCGCTCGTCGAGGTCGCGACGATGCTCCCGTACCTCGGGGCGATCGGGCTGCTGAGCAGCTCGGGCCTGCGCCCGCTCGAGCAGGGCCTCGTGCTCGCGGTCTACTGCGTCGTGATGGTGCTCCCCGCCCTCGTCCTGCTGGCCCTGCGCGTGCTGGCCGCGTCGAGGATCCGGCCGACGCTCGAGCGCGTCGCCGCCTGGATGGAGCGCACCGGGGCCGAGACGACCGGGTGGGTGGTCGGGATCATCGGCTTCCTCCTCGCCCGCGACGCGCTCACGCGCATCACCGACCTCACGGCGATCCTCGACGCCCTGACGATCCGGCTCCACTGAGGGACGCGCGCCGGCACGTCACCGAGGAATGGGTGCCGCCCGTCGGCGGTTGGCCCAGGGGTGAGCACCGACGACACGACCCTGCCCCTGGCCGTCCTCGACTTCGTCGGGATCGAGCACGGCGAGTCCGCGCACGACGCCCTGGAAGGTGCCATCGGCATCGCCCAGGCGGTCGAGGCCGCGGGCTTCCGCCGGTACTGGGTCTCCGAGCACCACAACATGCACAGCCTCGCGTGCAGCGCACCCGAGCTCCTCATCGCGGCTGTCGCCGGACGCACGCAGCGCATCCGCGTGGGCGCCGCCGGGATCATGCTTCCCAACCACGCACCGTTCAAGGTGGCCGAGCTCTTCCGGACGCTCATGGCGCTGCACCCCGGGCGCATCGACCTTGCGCTCGGTCGCGCGCCCGGGACGGACCCGCTGACCGCGCACGTGCTGCGCCGCGGCGCCCAGGTCGACGTGAGCGCGGACTTCCCCGGTCAGGTGGCCGAGCTCTTCGCGTTCCTCGGCGAGGGCTTCCCGCCGGGCCACCCGTACGCCGCGCTCGTCGCGGCGCCCGTGGTCGACGAGCGCCCGCAGACGTTCATGCTCGGCTCGAGCGAGTACGGTCCCCGGTTCGCCGCCGCGAACGGCCTGAGCGCCGTCTTCGCGCACCACATGAGCCCCGAGCTCGCGGTGCCCGTGCTGCGCGAGTACCGGCGCACGTTCCGCCGCCGCGTGGTCGAGCCCGAGGATGACGCCGCCGCCGCGGCCGCCCCCGTGATCGGGCAGGCGGAGCCCCGCTCGGCGATGTCCGTGCTGACGTTCGCGAGCGACGACCCGGGTGCGGTGCTCGAGTTCGAGGCCGCGTGGGCGTTGACGATGACGAACCTCGCGCGCGGCATCCGCGAGCCGCTGCGGCCCGAGGAGGTGCGTACCTACGCGGCGTCGGACGACTTCGCGATCGCGCGGCGCGCCGGGCTGAGCACGTCCGACGGCCGGATGGTCACGGGCACGGCCGACCAGGTCGTGGCCCGGCTGCGCGAGCTGAAGGCCGACGCGGAGGTCGACGAGCTCGTGCTCGTGACGCCCTCGCTCGACCGGGGGCGTCGTGCGGCGAGCTTCGCTGCCGTCGCGGACGCCTGGCGCCGCTCGGCCTGACGGTCAGGTGCGCTTGCGTCGGCGACCGGAGGCCGCCGCGAGGACGGCTGCCACGGTCAGCGCCCACAGGTGCTGGATGTTCGGCAGCGCGTCGGGCATGCCCCCGAGGAACGCCGCGACGGCCGTCGGCAGCGTCCCCACGAGCGCGACGTCGAGGCCCTTGAACATGCCCCCGGTCGGCGGAACCCCGCCCATGGGGCTCGACACGGTCGACGCGGTCCACCGCGGCGCCGGGCGGTACGCCGCGCGCACCGCGGCCGCGGCGACGACGAGCGCCCACGCGGGCGCCACGAGCAGCCAGCCCGTCTCGCCCGTCCGCGAGGCGTGCACCGCGAAGGTCGGCACCGCCCAGACCACTGCGGCGAGGAGGGGCACGACGCCGCGCACGAGCCTCGCGTCGCGCGCCGAGAGCGGCAGGAGGCGGTCGAGCACCGGCGCCATGTCGGCCTGGCGCGCGCCGCCGGCGGCGGAGCTCGCGGCCCAGAAGCCGGTGAGCAGCCACACACCGTAGAGCGCCAGGCCCCCGCTCGTCAGGGCGACCTTCCCGGCGGCGACCGCGAAGAGCGTCGCGACGACGATCTGCACGAGCGGGCGCGGTGACCGCACGAGGAGCATCAGGTCGGCGAGCACGATCGCCCGGCGCGGGCCCCCGGCGCGCAGACGGACCGACCTGCGTCGTGCGCGGCCGGTCGAGGCGCTCAGCGCGTGGCCCAGCTCGCGCAGGTCGAGCGAGAGCACGGCGACCTGGGCGCGGTCGCCGAGCGAGCCCTGGGCGCGGAGCCGGGCACCGCTCAGCTCCGGGGTCCGCCGCTCGGCGACGACCGTCCCGGCGACGGCGAGCAGGACCAGGGGGACGGCCGCCCACCACCCGGCACCCAGCGCCCAGCCGTCGGTCGCCAGCCCGAGGAGCGCGATCGCCGCGAAGGCGAGCGCGGTGACGAGCAGAAGTGCCTCGCCGGCCGCCGCGACCCATCGGCTGCCGCGTGGGTGCACCTGCGCGACCTCCGCACCGGCGACCGCGGCACCGAACACGGCGGCGCCGAACGCCGCCCACCGGAGCACCAGCCCGACGGAGCCGGTCCCACCGACCATCGTCACGAGCAGCGGGACCAGCACGAGGCCGGTCGCGGCGGCGACGAGCGGCCAGCGCACGACGGTCGGGCGCAGCAGGCCCCGGCGGTCGATCGGCATCGGCAGCCACCACGCGGCGCCGCCCCCGCCGAGGCCGACGGGCCCGAGCCGCCCCGCGAGGCTGAGCAGGGCGCCGAGGGCGGCCATCGCGACGAGGGCACCCGGGAGCTCGCCGGTCAGCGCCACCGTGGTCTCGCCCGCGTCGGGCGCCGCGTCCCGAAGGCTCTGGGCGATACCGGTGACGAACGCCGTGCACAGGCCGACGGTGACGACCGCGTACCAGACGTCGGAGAGCACCGAGCCGAGGCCGCGGCCCGCGCGCGCGTTCTGGATGCCGTCGGTGAGGTGCCTGACCTGCCGGCCCGTGGGGATCCGCTCGGCGTCGTGCTGGAGGGTCATGCGGTCATCACCGCGACGGCCTCGGCCGTGCGCAGCCGCCGGCACCTGTCGTCGTCGATGACGACGGCGTCGGCGCCGAGAGCGGTGAGCAGCCCCGGGTCGTGGGTCGCGAGGAGCACGCTCGTGCCCGCGGCGGCCTCGGCCCGCAGCAGGTCGGCGAGCGAGGCCCGCATCGCGCTGTCGAGGCGCTGCTCGGGCTCGTCGAGGACGAGCAGGTCGCGGGGCCGCACGAACGCGGCGGCCAGCAGGAGGCGCCGGCGCTGGCCCGACGACAGGGCGGAGGGCAGCACGTGCTGCTGCTCTGTCAGGCCGAAGGTCTCGAGCATCGCGTCGACCGTCGTCGTCGTGTTCGTGACGCCGTGACCGGCGGCCGTGAGCAGGAGGTGCTCGCGCGTGGTGAGCCCCGGGAACCACGCGTCGTCGTCGAGGACCCCCGCGACGCGGGCCCGGAAGTCGGCCGACCGCTCGTCGACCTCCTCGCCGAAGACCCGGAGGGTCCCCTCGAGCGGCTCGAGCAGGCCGAGCACCGCGCGCAGGACCGTCGACTTGCCGGCGCCGTTGGGGCCGACGAGGGCGAGGACCTCCCCCGGGCGGAGCGTCAGCGACACGGGCGCGCACACGGCCTCGCTCGTGTACCCGACGGTGAGGCCCTTGGCGTGGATGAGCGGGGTCGCGGCCATGGACTCGACCCTAGGGCGCCGACCGCCTCCCGGTGGACGGGCCGACACGCGCGCCCCGGTCAGGCGGCGGGTGCCGCGGACGCCAGGAGCCAGTCCAGGGCGTCGCCGCACCGGGCCAGGACCGAGACGTGACCGTCGTGCGGCTGCCGCCAGATCTCGGCGCCCGGGACGGTGCGTGCGAGCCGCTCGCCGTGGCTCGCGGGCACCACGCGGTCCTCGCCCCCGTGCACCAGGAGCACGGGGACCGTCACGGCGGCCGGGTCGAAGCCCCACGGCGTCACGAAGGCGCAGTCGTCGTCGACCAGCCCGTCGGGCCCGGCCTGGGTCGCGCGCCCCGCGTCCTGGCCGAGCGACGACCAGTCGCCCTCGAGCGCCGCCCAGTCGGCCGCGGTGAACGACGCCGGGTCGAACTCCTCGGTCTCGGCGAACGCCGTGCGGGCGTCCCGGCCGGCGGTCGCCGATCGCAGGGCGCCGGGGTCGGCCATGCCCGCGAACCAGTCGAAGGCGCTCGTGAAGGGGGCGAGGCCGGCGAGGCTCACGGCGCCCGCGACCAGGCCGGGGCCGAGCGCGGCGCACGCCAGCGCGTGCGGCCCGCCACCCGAGGCGCCCATGGTCGCGAACCGGTCGACACCCAGGTACCGAGCGACGTGCACGACGTCGTCCGCCGCCGACGCGACGTCACGGCCCGGCCGACGGGTGGACCCGCCGTAGCCCGGCCGCGCGTAGGTCACGAGCCGGATGTCGCGGCTGCGCGCGGCGTCGAGCAGCGGGGGCAGCGGCGTGCCCGTGTGCGGTGACCCGTGGTGCCACACGACGGTGAGCCGGGCGTCGGTGCGCGGTCCCGTGTCGAAGGCGTGCAGGACCCGGCCGTCGGGCGTGGTGACGTGGTGCTCGGTGACCTGGTGCTCGGTGACCATGGCGTCACGGTAGACGCCGGGCCGGCACGTGCCTACAGCTCACCCGTGCGTTGGAGCATCCGCATCGACACCCAGCCGAAGGGCACGCGGGCCCAGAACGTGAGCGAGCGGAAGAGCACCACGACCGACGTCGCGATGCCCGCCGGCACGCCACCGGCGCCCGAGAGCCCCGCGATGAGCGCGAGCTCGACGGACCCGAGGCCGCCCGGCATGGGCACGACGGCCCCGGCCGCGTTGCCGATGAGGTAGATGATCGCGAGGTCGATGAGGGACAGCGGCCGACCGAACGCGGCGAGGCTCGCCTGGAACGCGCCGAGGTACCCGAGCGTCATGAGCAGGTTGCCGCCCGCCGCGACGGCGAACCGGCGCGGCTGGCTGAGCATCTGCACGAGGCGCGGCCACGTCTGGCGCCACAGGGGGAGCGTCTTGGAGCCGACCCACTGCCGCACGGGCGGCACGAGCATCGCGGCGCCGATGGTGATGGCGGCGATCGCGATCGCGACGAGCACCGCCGTCGACGGCATCTGCATGGGCTTGCCGCTCGCGAGCGAGAGCACGAGGAGCAGCAGGAGCGTGGTGATGAACTGCGACACCTGGACGAGGCCGACCGACGCGACGGCGAGCGTGCTGCTCACGCCGCGCCTGGTGAGCATGCGCAGGTTGAGCGCCGCGGGCCCGACGCCCGCCGGCGCGGCGAGCGCGACGAACGCCGCAGCGCACTGGACGAGCGTCGCGCGCCACAGCGGGAGCTTGACGGGTGAGAACGCCACGAGCGCGAGGGCGGACCCGAGGAACGTGACCATGCCGAGCGCGAAGGCGACGAGCGCCCACCCGAACTGCGCCTCGGAGAGGGCCGTGCGGATGTCGTCGATGTTGAGCGTCGTGAGGATCGCGACGGTCGCGCCGATGGCGAGCGCGACCGTGAGGACGGTCCGCGCACCGAAGCGCACGAGGCGCTCGGGCTCGACGTCGGCCTCGGGGAGGCGGGCGAGGAGCGCCTCACGGACCTCGGCGAGCACGCCGCTGTGCTGACGCGCCTGGTCGCGTGTGGCCCGGGGCATCGCGATGGTCTGCAGGAGCGGCCCGATGTTCGCGAGCTCGGTGTCCGAGAGCACGCGGGCCGCGGACTCGACGGCCCGCTCGGCGCCGACGTGCAGGGCGAGCACGGCGAGCAGCTGGCTGACGTCCATGCGGCGCGCGAGCTCGGAGGACGCGACGTCGCCCTGCTCCCAGCCGGTGAGCAGCGCGACCGGCCCGGTGGTGCGGGGTGCGCCGGTGGCCGCGTCGTCGGGCTGCGCCGCGTCGTCGACGTGGAGGCTGCTGTCCGTGCGGAGCGCGCCCTCGGCGGCGTCGGCGCTCGCGGTCGGCTCGAGGTCGATGAGCACGACGTCGGACGTGAGGGCGCGGTGCGCGAGGCCCGCCTGGTGGGCGATCCGCAGCTGCTCCCAGACGGCGTCGAGCACCTCGTCGGTGACCTGCTCCGCGGGGACGTCACGCAGGGGGACGGCGCCGTGGGCGTGCTGCTGGACGAGGATCATCGAGTCCTCGGCCTCGGCGAGGGCGAGGAGCCGGGGCGTGCGCACCCCGGCGGACCATGCGGCGTACGCGAGGAGCGCCGCGCGCTCGGCCGCCTGGCGCAGCGAGACGACGCCGCGCCCGTCGATCCCGCGCAGGCGCAGGGAACGCCAGAACCGGGCGAGCGTGCCGACGACCTGCCGGTCGCCGTCGAGCACGACGACGTCGAGCCGCTCGCCCTCGGTCGTGGTCATCGCGTAGACGCGGTTGTCGCCGTAGCGGGTGATCGCGACGGCGGCGAGGTCCATGGCGAGCGCCTCGTCGCCCTGGGGGTGGTCGGCGGCGACGTCGCGGACGCGGACGAGGCGTGCCGGGGCGAACCCGGTGCGGCGGATGCCGTCGACGAGCGCGGAGCCGTAGGCGCGCTCGCTCTGGACGCCGGAGACGTACCGCACGGCCTGCCCGACGAGGCGGCCGAGCAGCACGGTCATGAGGGCGCCCGGGAGGGTGATGAGGCCGGTGATGAGCGCGACGCCGAGGCCCAGCCACAGGAGGTTCCACGACCAGCCGAGCGTGCGGCGGCGGCCGCGGCTGCCGGCGACGGTGAGGAGCGCCGCGGTGCCGGTGAGCAGCGCGGGGATGGTGACGAGCGACTCGCCGCGGCTGCGGTTCCACACGGTGAACGGCAGGCGCAGCTCGGGTACCGCGAGCTCGGTGAGGAGCCAGGCGGTCAGGAGCGCGACGAGGACCGCGACGACGGCGGCCGCGGCGGCCTCGACGGCGTGCCGCATCAGGCGGCGCCAGACGAGCTCGGACAGCACGGCGACCGGGGCGATGAACGTGATGATGCCCTCGAGGACCGCGGCGGGGATGAACACGATGCGCTGGACGACGGTCTCGAAGCGCTCGACGTCCTCGGTCACGCCCGTGGTGGTCCCCTGGGCGTACACGGCGAGCGCGAGGACGGCGGCGATGCCGAGCGCGGAGAGCACGACGCCGAGGAGGTCGGCGGGGTGGTGCACGCGGACCGCGGGCGTGTCCACGATCCGCACGCCGTGCTCGGTGTGGGGGCTGCCTCGTCGGCCGAGGCCGGACAGGCCTTGGCGGGGCAGGCTGGACATGGTCGCGAGTCTAGGGCGGTGGGCCCGCCCGCCCGGGATGGTTTGTCCGCGTGTACCGGTCCGTCCGGGGGAATCCGGCCGTCGGCGTTCGTGGGCCGCGGTTCTCACACCGGCTCCCCCGCCGGTGTGCGGGAAAGGTTGCGCGCGCGTAATCACACGGCACCCGCCGTCGAAACACCGGGTTCCTAGCGTCGACCTCCACGGCCCGTCCGGGTCGCGGCGGGAGGCCAGCCATGGGTGACGACCTGATCGACGGCGTGACAGAGCCGAAACACACGGAGACCACCGGGGAAACCCGCGCTGCCTACCGTCGTGACCCCGAGGTCGATCCGGTGCCCGCTCCGGGCACCGGCGCCCTCGGCGCCCGGCAGGAGGGGGAACCGGTGACCAAGCACCTCGTGGTGGTCGGTGGCGGCATGGTCGCCCACCGGCTCGTCGAGGCGCTGCGGGACCGCGACCCCGCCGGGACCTGGCGCGTGACCGTCTACGCCGAGGAGCCCCGCGCGCCGTACGACAGGGTCGCGCTCACGAGCTACTTCTCCGGCCGCGACCCCGCCGACCTCGCGCTCGGCTCGCCCGAGCTGTGGGCCGACCCGCTCGTCGACCTGCACCGCGACACGCGCGTCACGGCCGTCGACCGGGCCGCGCGCACGGTCACGGCCCACCGCAACGACACCGGCCACGTCACGACCGACCACTACGACGCGCTCGTGCTCGCGACCGGCTCGTCGGCCGCCGTGCCACCCATCGACGGCGCCGACCTGCCCGGCGTGTTCGTGTACCGGACGGTCGACGACGTCGCGGCCCTGCGCGGCTGGGTGCAGCAGCAGGCCGAGCGGTGGGCCCGGCCCGTCCGGGGCGCCGTCGTCGGCGGCGGTCTGCTCGGCCTCGAGGCGGCCGGCGCGCTCCAGGCCCTCGGCGCCGCGAGCACCGTGATCCAGTACGGCCCGCGCCTGATGCCGCTCCAGGTCGACGAGGGCGGCGGCGAGGCGCTGCGCCGGCTCATCAACGCCAAGGGTGTCGCCGTCCGGCTCAACACGTCGACGACCCGCATCCGCCCCGGCCGCGACGGGAACGCCCGGCGCATGGACTTCGCGGACGGCGGACGGCTCGACGTCGACGTCGTGGTCCTCGCGACCGGCGTGCGGCCCCGCGACGAGCTCGCCCGCGCCGCGGACCTGCCCGTCGGCGAGCGCGGCGGCGTCGTCGTCGACGAGGCGTGCCGCACCGCCGACCCGCACGTGTGGGCCGTCGGCGAGGTGGCGTGCATCGACGGCGCCTGCATCGGGCTCGTCGCACCCGGGTACGCGATGGCCGAGGTCGTCGTCGACCGGCTGCTCGGCGGCGCCGCCGTGTTCCCGGGCGCCGACACGGCGACCAAGCTCAAGCTCTCCGGGGTCGACGTCGCGAGCTTCGGCGACGCGTTCGCGCACACCCCGGGCGCGCTCGAGCTCGTGCACGCCGACCCCGTCGCCGGCCTCTACACCAAGCTCGTGCTGTCCGACGACGCCGCGACCCTCCTCGGCGGCGTCCTCGTCGGCGACGCGTCCGCGTACGCGTCGCTGCGGCCCATGCTCGGCCGACGGCTCGAGGGCGACCCCGGCGCCTACCTTCTGCCCGAGGGCGCGGGCGCCGTCGGACGACCCCAGACCACGCTGCCCGACGACGCCGCGGTCTGCTCGTGCAACAACGTCACCGCGGGCACGGTCCGCGCCGCCGTGACCGAGCACGGCTGCACCGACCTCGCCGGGGTCAAGGCGTGCACGCGTGCGGGGACGAGCTGCGGCTCCTGCCTGCCGCTCGTGAAGAAGCTCATGACGACCGAGCTCGAGCGTGCGGGCGTCACCGTGAGCACCGCCCTGTGCGAGCACGTCGAGCTGTCCCGCGCGCAGCTCTTCGACGCCGTGCGCGTCACGGGGCTGCGCACGTTCAGCGAGATCCTCGCCAAGCACGGCCGGCCCGGCCTCGACCCCGCGGCGCGCGGCTGCGACATCTGCAAGCCCGTCGTCGCCTCGATCCTCGGGTCCCTCGGCGTCGGGCACGTCCTGGACGGCGAGACCGCGACGCTTCAGGACACCAACGACCACGTGATGGCGAACCTGCAGAAGGACGGCTCGTACTCCGTGGTCCCGCGCATGCCCGGCGGCGAGGTCACCCCGGAGGGGCTCATCGCGGTCGGCGAGGTCGCCCGGGACTTCGGGCTCTACACGAAGATCACCGGCGGGCAGCGCATCGACATGTTCGGCGCGCGCATCGAGCAGCTCCCGCACATCTGGCGGCGGCTCGTGGACGCCGGGTTCGAGTCCGGGCACGCGTACGGCAAGTCGCTGCGCACCGTGAAGTCGTGCGTCGGGTCCACGTGGTGCCGGTTCGGCGTCCAGGACTCCACGGCGCTCGCCGTCGAGCTCGAGCTCCGCTACCGCGGGCTTCGCGCGCCGCACAAGTTCAAGCTCGGCGTCTCTGGCTGCGCACGCGAGTGCGCGGAGGCGCGCGCCAAGGACGTCGGCATCATCGCGACCGACAAGGGGTGGAACGTCTACGTGGGCGGCAACGGCGGGTTCACGCCGCGGCACGCCCAGCTGCTCGCCGAGGACCTCGACACCGCGACCCTGATCCGGACCGTCGACCGCTTCCTCATGTACTACGTGCGCACGGCCGACCGGCTCCAGCGCACCGCGCCGTGGATCGAGGAGGTCGAGGGCGGCCTCGACGGCGTCCGCGCCGTCGTGCTCGAGGACAGCCTCGGGATCGCCGCCGACCTCGACGCCGCGATGGCCGCCCACGTCGAGGGGTACGCCGACGAGTGGGCGGCCACGCTCGCGGACCCGCACAAGCTCGCGCGGTTCGCGTCCTTCGTCAACGCGCCGACGACGCCCGACCCGTCGCTCGCGTACGTCGCCGAGCGCGGGCAGGTACGCCCCGCGACGCCGGCCGAGCGGGCCGACGCGGCCAGGCCCGTGCTCGTCGCCGGGACGACCCTGGCGGTGCGGCGATGACCGCGGCGACCTCCCGCACCTGGACGGCCGTGTGCCGGCTCGAGGACCTCGTGCCCGAGCGCGGGGCCGCAGCCCTCGTCGAGGGTGAGCAGGTCGCGCTCTTCCGGCTCCTCGACGACCGGGTCCTCGCCGTGCAGCAGCTCGACCCGTTCAGCGGCGCGTACGTCCTGGCGCGCGGCATCGTCGGGTCCCGGGGGACCGCGGCGACGGTCGCGTCGCCCATGTACAAGCAGGTGTTCGACCTCGCGACGGGCACGTGCCTCGACGCGGTCGGCCGCACGCCCGTGGACGGGCACGGCGCGGACCTGCGCACGTGGCCCGTGAGCGTCGTCGACGGCACCGTCCTCGTCGGGGGCCCGTCGTGACGACGCTCCTGGGGATCGAGCTCGACGGGCGTCGCGTCGTCGTCGCCGGCGGCGGGCCCGTCGCGGCCCGCCGGGTGCGCAGCATGCGCCTCGCGGGCGCGGACGTGCTGGTCGTGGCCCCGCAGCTGTGCGAGGAGCTCGCAGAGCTCGCCGAGGACCGGGTCATCCGCTGGCGGTGCGGCGAGGTGCGCGAGGGCGACCTCGACGGCGCGTGGCTCGTCCACACCGCGACCGGCGACCGCGCGGTGGACGCCGCCGTCGCGGCGTGGTCGCAGGAGCGGCGCACCTGGTGCGTCGCGGCGGGCGACGTCGCGACCGGCACCGCGCGCACGCCCACGACGACGCAGACGGGCGAGGTGCTCGTCGGCGTCGTGTCGACGGGTGCGGCCGACCCCGTCCGCAGCCGCACGGTCCGTGACCAGCTCGCCGAGGTGCTCCGGTCCGGGGGAGCGGACCTGCGGGCCCGGCGAGGCGGGTCCGCCTCGACACCGGCCGGACGCATGGGCCGCGTCGTCCTCGTGGGCGGCGGTCCCGGGGACGTGGACCTGCTGACCCTGCGGGGCAGGCGCGCGCTCGCGGAGGCCGACGTGGTCGTCACGGACCGCTTGGGCCCCCTCGGGGTGCTCGACGAGCTCGCCGCGGGCGTCGAGGTGGTCCACGTCGGCAAGACGCCCGGGCACCACCCGGTGCCGCAGCACGAGATCGAGCGGATCCTCGTCGAGCGGGCGCAGCGCGGGCAGGTGGTCGTGCGGCTCAAGGGCGGGGACCCGTTCGTCTTCGGCCGCGGCGGCGAAGAGGTCGTCGCGTGCCACGAGGCCGGCGTGCCCGTCGAGGTCGTGCCGGGCGTGAGCAGCGCGATGTCCGTGCCGGCGCTCGCGGGCATCCCCCTGACCCACCGCGGGATCACGACGTCGTTCCACGTGCTCTCGGGCCACGAGGGCCTGACGCCCGCGGCGCGGCAGGTGCTGCACGACGGCGCGACGCTCGTCGTCCTCATGGGCGTCTCGATGCTGCCCGCGATGGTCGCCGAGGCGCTCGCGGACGGCGTGGACCCCGCGCTCCCGGTCGCGATCGTCGAGAACGGCTCGACCCCGCGGCAGCGTGTCACCCGCGCGCCCCTGGCCGAGGTCGTCGCGCGCGCCGAGGCCGTCGGCGTGCGCGCCCCCGCCGTGATCGTGCTGGGCCGCGTGGCCGCCGAGGGGCTCCTGGACCGGGCGGCGGACCCCGATGGCTGAGCCGATCAGCCAGACGATGGCCGGGTGCGTCGTGCTCGTGACGGCCGACCGCCGCTCGGGCGAGCTGGGTGCCGCCCTCGCCCGCCGGGGCGCGACCGTCCGCCACGCGCCGGCGATGAGCATGGTGCCCCACACCGACGACGCCGCCCTCGCCCAGGGCACGCGCGAGGTCATCGCTCAGCCGCCCGACGTCGTCGTCGTCACCACCGGCATCGGGTTCCGGGGCTGGACCGAGGCGGCCGACGCCGTCGGGCTCCTCGACGCGCTGCTCGACGTGCTCGGCCGCGCCCGCATCGTCGCGCGGGGACCCAAGGCCCGCGGGGCGATCCAGGCCGCGGGCCTCCAGGCCGACTGGGTCGCGGAGTCCGAGACGTCCGCCGAGATCGCCGAGGTCCTCCTCGGCGAGGGCGTCGCGGGGATGCGCATCGCCGTGCAGCACCACGGTGCGGGCGCGGACGGGCTCGACGCCGCGTTCGCCGCCGCCGGCGCGCACGTGCAGAGCCTCGTCGTGTACCGCTGGGGCCCGCCGCCCGACCCGGCCGCGCTCGCGGCGTCGGTGCGGTCCGCGGCCGACGGGGAGGTCGACGTGGTCGTGTTCACGTCCGCACCGGGCGCCGCCGCGTGGCTCGCCGCCGCCGACGACGCGGACGTCCGCGCCCCGTTGCGCCGCCGGTTCACCGACGGCGGGCTCCTCGCCGCCGCCGTCGGGCCCGTGACGGCGAAGCCGCTCGTCGAGGCCGGGATCACGCCCCTGATCCCCGACCGCGGACGCCTCGGCTCGCTCGTCCGCGCGCTCGTCGCGCACTACGACGACCAGCGCACACGCGCGCTCGCGACCGTCGCCGGGCCGCTCCAGGTGCACCGCGGGGCCGCCGTCCTCGACGGCCGCGTGCTCGCGCTCTCCCCGACGGGCCTCGAGGTCCTGCGGCTCCTGGCCGACGCGGGCGGTGGCGTCGTCGGGCGCGGCGAGGTCCTGGCGGCGCTCCCGGGCGACTCGCGTGACCCGCACGCCGCCGAGGTCGCCGTCGCCCGCCTGCGCGAGGCGACGTCACGCGACCTCATCCGCACCGTCGTCAAGCGCGGCTACCGGCTCGAGACGGTGCCCCGGTGAGCGCGCCGCGCCCCGTGCTCGTCGGGTGCTCCCACGGCACCGCGGACCCCGCGGGACGGGCGACGATCCACGCGCTGCTCGCCGACGTCGCGCGGGCGCGGCCGGACGTCGACGTGCGCGAGGCGTTCGTCGACGTCCAGGAGCCGCGCGTCGCGACGGTCGTGGCCGACGCGCTGGGTGACCGGACCGTGGACGCGCCGTCCGTGGTCGTCGTGCCGCTCCTCCTGTCCGGCGGCTTCCACGTGCACGTCGACATCGCGCAGGCCGTCGGGGGGACCCGTGCGGTCGCGGCCGCACCCCTCGGGCCCGACCCGCGCCTCGTCGAGCTGCTCGACGCGCGGCTCGCGCAGGCCGGCGCCGTCGACGCCGACGCCGTGGTCCTCGCCGCGGCGGGCTCGAGCGACGCGCGCTCCGTGGCGCAGGTCGAGGAGGTGGTGCGCCTGCTCGCCGCGCGCAGGGACGGCCCGGTCACCGTCGGCTACGGCTCGGCCGCGCACCCCCGCGTGCCCGACGCCGTCGCCGCCGCCCGCGCGGAGGCCGCCCGGCGTGCGGCCGTCACCGGGACGCGCTGGAGCGGGCGGGTCGTGATCGCGTCCTACCTGCTCGCGCCCGGCTACTTCCACGACCGGCTCCAGGAGGCCGGAGCCGACCTCGTGACGGCGCCGCTCGGCCCGGACCCGCGGCTCGCGCGCGTGGTGCGGGCCCGCTACGACGAGGCCCTGCGCGGCCACGGCGTGCAGGGCGAGACCCCGCGTGCGCGCGTGCCGCGAGCGTCCCGCGTGCCCGCGCCGCTCGGCGGGCGGTGAGGGCTCCGGCGCGTCACGGGCGGGCAAGCAGTTGGTCGCCGCCGACCCTTGGCCATGTCGGGGACGAGGACTAGAATCCTGGTCTATGAGCCAGACCTCCCTGACGGACGCGAAGGCACACCTCTCTGCCTACGCCCAGGACGTCGTGAGCACGCACGAGCGGCTCTCCATCACGCGCAACGGACGCCGTGAGCTCGTGCTGGTCGCCGCGGACGACCTCGACGCACTCGAGGAGACGCTCGACATCCTCGCGAACCAGCACCTGATGTCGCAGATGCAGCAGGCGAAGGCGGACCTGGACGCCGGGCTGGGCGTCGAGCTCGACGCGCTGCCACCTCGCGAGTGAGCTACCGCATCCTCTGGTCGCCGACCGCCCGACGCGCCCTCGCCCAGGGTCTTCCCGAAGCTGTGGCTGCGGCCGCCTTCGAGTTCGCTCGCGGGCCGCTCGCGGCGAACCCGCACAGGGTCGGCAAGCGGCTCCGCCCACCGCTGGACGACAGGTTCTCGGCCCGGCGCGGCGAGTACCGAGTCCTGTACCTCATCGACGATGAGAGCGGGACGGTGTCGGTGCTGACGGTCGAGCACCGCCGCGACGCCTACCGGACCCACTGAAGCCGCCGCTTCAGGCTCGGCGGCGGTCGTCCTCGGGGAGCACCTCGTCCTCGCCGCGTGCGGTTCGCCGGGCGCGCTTGGTGCGGTACATCGCGGCGTCCGCCTCGGCGAACAGCGCGGCCGGGTTGTGGTGACCGTCGGTCGCGAGTGCCGCGCCGATGCTGGCCCCGACCGTGACGACGACCTCGCCCAGCTGCACGGGCCGGCTCACGGCCGCCTCGAGGCGGGCGACGATCGAGCCGACCTCCGCCTCGCCGCGCGCCTCCGTGAGGATGGCGCAGAACTCGTCGCCGCCCAGGCGAGCGAGGTGGTCGTGCGCGCGCAGGCACCCGGCGAGCCGGCGCGCGACGACCACCAGGAGGTCGTCGCCCGTCGCGTGGCCGTAGGAGTCGTTGACGGCCTTGAAGTGGTCCAGGTCGATGAACAGGACGGCGACGGCCGCACCCGGTGCGGCTTCCGGGAGGACCGCGGTCAGCCGGCGCATGAGCTCGGCGCGGTTCGGCAGGCCCGTGAGGTCGTCGTGCGCGGCGGCGTGCGCGAGCGCCTCGTGGTGCAGCAGGCGCTCGGTGACGTCGCGCTGGTCGACGACGAGGCCCTCGACGAGCGGGTCCTCGAGCAGGTTGTGGACGGTCCACTCGTACCAGCGGCGCTCGTGGCTCGCGAGGACGACGAGGACGTCGAGGCTCGTGCGGGCCTCGCGCCCCTCGGCGACGACCGTGTCGAGGCGCTCGCGGACCACCCCAACCTGCTCCGGGTCGACGAGGTCGAGCAGACGCCTCCCGAGGAGCGCCTGGGGCTGGTAGCCCATGCTGCGCTCGACGGCGGGGCTCACGTAGCTCAGAAGCCCCGCGGCGTCGCTCACCGCGAGCACGTCGGTCGAAGAGTCCATGAGCGCCCGCATGCGGGCCTCCGTGCGTGCCAGGGTCCGCTCCGAGCGTTCGCGTGCCGCGACCGAGGTGCCCACCTTGGCGATGCCCATGACTGCGAGCACGAGGATCCAGAGCGCGACGAGGTGGCTCACGACCGGGTCGACGACGGTGGGCACCCAGCCGAGGTGCACGCCCACCTGGCCGGCGACGGTGAACGCCGTCACGCACGCGGCGGCCACGCGCCACACCTGGCTGCCGGACCGCTGCACGTGCACGACCGCCACGAAGACACCGGACGCGGGGACGACCATGCTCCAGCCCGCGATCCAGCCGTAGGCGGCGAACAGGCCGAACGCGATGATCAGGCGCGGCAGGGGGCGGGTGTCGAGCCGCCCGTCGCCAAGGCGCGACTGCACGGTCTGGGAGCCGCTGAGGAAGATCAGCGGGAGGAGCGGGGCGAGCACCCACGGCGAGCCCGTGACGAGGTCGCGGTCGGCGAGCCAGCGCAGCACCGGGAAGCCGCCGACCACGCTGACCGCCGTCGCCAGGGCGACGACGGTCCGCCGCGGCACGGAGATGGTCGCGGGGTCGTCGTCGGGCGCCTGCTGCGCAGGGCGCCGGTGCCGCGTCGTCATGTGTCCTCGAGCCGGTGTACTCGTCTGGTGCTCTTCCCCTCATCATCGACCGCTCCGAGTCGATGATGAGGCGCCGGACGCGAGCAGGGCTCAGGACAGGCCGAGCGCCTCGAGCCAGCCCTCCGGCAGCGCCTGGTACCCGACGAAGGACACGACGTCGAGGGCGGTGTGCGCGACGACGAGCGGCATGACCCGCCGTCGCCGCACGTAGTAGATCGAGAACACGAGGCCCATGACGACGTTCCCGACCGCCATGCCGGGGCCCTGGTACAGGTGGTACGCACCGCGCAGCAGCGAGCTCGCCGCGACGACGGCCGGGACGGTCCAGCCGCGCTCGAGCAGGCGCTCGACGAGGTAGCCGACGGCCACGACCTCCTCGAGCAGTGCGTTCTGCAGCGCCGAGAGGACGAGCACGGGGACGGCCCACCAGTACGGGTCGAGGCCCGACGCCGAGATCTGCACGTTCAGGCCCAGCGTGCGGCCGAGCAGGTAGAAGCCGAGACCCGGGATGCCGATGACCGCGGCGAGCCCGACGCCGAGGCCCAGGTCCCGGCCGATCCGGCTGCCGTCGAGCCCGATGCGTCGCACGGCGCTGCGGCCGTGGTCCGAGAGCAGGTACAGGGCGAGCGCCACCGGGACCAGGGCGAACCCGATCCCGACGACCTGGTACGTCAGATCCAGGTAGGGGCGCTCGGACTGCGCCGGGTTGAGCGTCGCGCTCTGCTGCGCGAGCGGGACCTCGCGCGTGTACCGCTCGTACAGGCGCAGGATCGCGTAGAGCGCCGACTTGCCGAGGGACAGCCCGAGGACGATCCAGATCTCCGCGCCCAGGCGGCGACGCGACGCGGGGGTCGCAACGGCAGGGGCGTCGTCGTGCACGGGGTCAACCTACGGGACGGTGCTGTGGGCCGCGCCGGCGGGCACGCGCCGTGGCGACCGGGCCGCGAGACGTGCGGCTCAGGCACCCGTCTGCGTGGCAGGGTGTGCGACGAGCCGGCCCCACGACCAGGTGCCGCGACGCACGCCCGAGGGGAGCCCATGGACGCGACCGACCAGGCCGTCGTCGTGCAGGCGACGGGGGTGACCCGACGCTTCGGGTCGACCGTCGCGCTCGACGACGTGAGCCTCACCGTCCGGCAGGGCGAGCTCGTGGGCCTGCTCGGCCCCAACGGCGCGGGCAAGACGACGCTCCTGAGCCTCGTGACCGGGCTCCGCCGGCCCGACTCGGGCGAGGTCCGGCTGTTCGGCGGGGACCCGCGCCGGCCCGAGAACCGCGCCCAGCTCGGCACGACCCCCCAGGAGACCGGCCTCCCCGCGACGCTGACCGTCGGGGAGGTCATCGACTTCGTGGGCGGCCACTACCCGGCACCCATGACGCGGGCCGAGGTGCTCGAGCGCTTCGGCCTGACGGACCTCGCGCGGCGGCAGACCGGTGGCCTCTCGGGCGGGCAGAAGCGCCGGCTCGCGGTCGCGCTCGCGATGGTCGGGCGGCCGCGCCTCGTGCTCCTCGACGAGCCGACGACGGGCCTCGACGTCGAGGGCCGCAACGTCCTGTGGCAGGCGCTGCGCGACTACCACGCCGACGGCGCGACGGTCCTCCTGACGAGCCACTACCTCCAGGAGATCGAGGCGCTCGCGGAGCGGGTCGTGGTGATCGACCGCGGGACCGTCCTGGCGGACGACACGCTCGCGGCCGTGATCGCGCGCGTGGCGATGCGCCGCGTCACCGTGACCCTGCCGGGGGCGCAGGCCGCGAGCGTGCGGGCGCTGCCCGGCGTCGTCGGCGTCGAGCAGGCCGAGCCCGGGGCGCCGTTCCAGCTCCTCGTGGCCGACGCCGACGAGCTCGTGCGTGCCCTGGTGCGGTCCGACCTCACCTTCCACGACCTCGAGGTGCGCAGCGCCTCGCTCGAGGAGGCGTTCCTCGCCCTGACCGAACGCTCCGCGACGGAGGCGACCCGATGACCACCCTCCAGCTCGCTGTGCTGCACACCCGGTACCAGATCCTCGAGACCGTCCGGGTGCCCATCGCGGTGATCGGGAACATGATGTTCCCGGCGCTCGCGATGTTCTTCTTCGTCGTCCCGCAGCCCGAGGTCGCGGGCGACCCGACCGCCGCGACGGCCGCCGTCGGGCAGCTCGCGATGTTCGCCGTCATGTCCACGTGCATGTTCACGTTCGGCGTCGGCGCGGCCGAGGACCGTGCGCTGCCCTTTGACCCCTACGTCCGCACGCTGCCCGCCGGGCCCGCGCCGCGCATGATCGGCCGGATGCTCACGGGCGGGTTCTTCGCCCTGCTAGGGCTGATCCCGCTGCTGCTCATCGGCTGGCTCTTCACCGACGCGACAGTGACCGGCACCCAGTTCCTCGCGGCGGCCGGCGTGATCATCGCGGTCGCGCTGCCGTTCCTCGGGCTCGGCATCGGCATCGGCTACTCGATGAGCGCCAAGGCCGCGATCGCCGTCGTGCAGGTGATCCTCTTCCCCATGGCGTTCGCGGGCGGCCTGTTCATGCCGCCCGAGATCTTCCCCGGCTGGCTGGACGCGTTCTCGCAGGCCCTGCCGAGCCGCGCCGGCCGCGACCTGCTCGTGCAGGCCGTGACGGACCAGACGGCGGGCGCCTACGCCGTCCCCGTGCTGCTCGGCTGGGGCGTGCTCTTCACGGCGTTCGCGCTGTGGGCCTACCGCCGCGACGAGGGCCGCCGCTTCCGCTGAGCGTCGACCGCCGCACCGTGCCGTCTCGGTAGACTGGCCTCACCCAGGCCTCGCGCGGAGCGGCGGTGGGTCTCAACCACAAGCAGATCGGCGAGGTCGCACCATGTCCTGTCGCGCCACGTCGCAGCCCTGCGGGAGCCCGCGCCGATGAGCACCGACCCGGCCGAGCTCAGCGGGCCCACGCTCACCCCTGCCGACGGCGCACCGCGTCGCAGCATCGCGGTCATCTCGCACCCCGACGCGGGCAAGTCGACCCTCACGGAGGCGCTCGCCCTGCACGCGCGTGCCATCACGGAGGCGGGTGCCGTCCACGGCAAGGGCAACCGCGCCGGCGTCGTGTCCGACTGGCTCGAGATGGAGCAGAAGCGCGGCATCTCCATCACCTCGGCCGCGCTCCAGTTCGAGTTCGACGGCGTGGTCGTCAACCTGCTCGACACCCCGGGGCACGCCGACTTCTCGGAGGACACGTACCGCGTCCTGACGGCCGTGGACGCCGCGGTCATGCTGCTCGACGCGGCGAAGGGCCTCGAGCCGCAGACGCTCAAGCTCTTCGAGGTGTGCCGCAGGCGCGGCGTCCCCGTCATCACCTTCATCAACAAGTGGGACCGGCCGGGGCACGCGGCCCTCGAGCTCGTGGACGAGCTCGAGCAGCGCATCCACCTCCACGCGACCCCGGTGACGTGGCCCGTCGGCGAGGCCGGCGCCTTCCGCGGGCTCATCGACGCCAGGCACGACGACGTCGTGGTGTACCGCCGCGCGCCGGGCGGGGCGACGCTCGCCGAGGAGCACCGCCTCACAGCGGCCGAGGCCGCCGCGCAGCACCCCGACGAGGTGGCCGACGCCGTCGACTCGATGGCGCTCCTGGGGCGTTACGACCCGGTGACCTTCCAGGCCGGGACCACGACCCCCCTGCTGTTCGGTGCCGCGCTCACCAACATCGGCGTGCGACAGCTCCTCGAGGTCGTCACCACGATCGCACCGCCGCCGGGTGCCCGGCCCGACGTGCGCGGGGAGCTGCGGCCCGTCGACGCGCCGTTCAGCGGCGCCGTGTTCAAGATGCAGGCCGGCATGGACCCCAGGCACCGCGACCACGTCGCGTTCCTGCGCGTGAACTCCGGGGTGTTCCGCCGCGGCTCCGTCTACGTGCACGCGCAGAGCGGGCGGCCCTTCGCCACCAAGTACGCGGCGACGGTGTTCGGTCGCACGCGTGAGACCGTCGACGACGCCTTCCCGGGCGACATCGTCGGGCTCGGCAACGCCACGTCCCTGCGGGTCGGCGACACGCTCTTCGACCCGCAGGGTCCGCCCGTCGAGTTCCCCCCGCTGCCCGCGTTCGCGCCCGAGCACTTCATCGCGGCGCGGGCCGCCGACCCGGGCCGGTCGAAGCAGTTCCGCAAGGGCATCTCCCAGCTCGAGCAGGAGGGCGTGGTCCAGGTCCTCGTCTCCGAGGCGCGCGGCGACGGCCAGCCGATCCTCGCCGCGGTGGGCCCCCTCCAGTTCGAGGTCGCCTCGTTCCGCATGGAGCAGGAGTTCAACGCACCCATCCGGACGGAGTCCCTCGGCTACTCGCTCGCACGCCTCGCGAGCGACAGCGACGCCGAGCTGCTCGCCGGCGCCAGCGGGGTCGAGCTCGCCCAGCGCTCCGACGGCGTCAGGCTCGCCCTGTTCCGCGACGTGTGGCGGCTGCGCAGCCTCCAGCGGGACCGGACGGGCCTCGAGCTCGCGCCGCTGCCGGCAGACGCCACGACGTGAGACGCCGCGGGTCCCCCGGCCAGGGAGACCCGCGGCGTCCGTCGTGCGGAGCGTCTACGCGAAGCGGCGCAGCCGCAGCGAGTTCGTCACCACGAGCACCGAGCTGAACGCCATCGCGGCACCCGCGATCATCGGGTTGAGCAGCCCGAGCGCCGCGAGCGGGATGGCCGCGACGTTGTAGGCGAACGCCCAGAACAGGTTCTGCTTGATGATCCGCAGCGTCTTGCGGGAGAGCCGCACGGCCTGACCCGCGGACCGCAGGTCACCACGCACGAGCGTGAGGTCCGCCGCCTGCATCGCGACGTCCGTGCCCGTGCCCATCGCGAGCCCGAGGTCCGCCTGCGCGAGCGCGGCGGCGTCGTTGACCCCGTCGCCGACCATCGCGACCACGCGGCCCGCGGCCTGGAGCTCCTGGACTGCCGACACCTTGTCCGCGGGCAGGACCTCGGCGACGACCTCCTCGATGCCGACCTCCGCGGCGACGGCGTGCGCCGCCCCCGCGTTGTCCCCCGTGAGGAGCACGGGTCGCATGCCCAGTGCGCGCAGCTCGGCGATCGCCTCGACGGACGTCGCCTTGACCGGGTCACGCAGCACGAGGACGCCCTGCGCGACCCCGTTCCACGCGGCCATGACAGCCGTGGCGCCGTCGGCCTCGGCCGCACGGAACGGCCCGTCGAGCGCGGACGTGTCGACGTCCTGCTCGCGCAGCCAGGTCGGCCGTCCCACCAGGACGCGGCGGCCCAGGCCGACGCCGCTGTGCGCGGTCCGCACGATGCCGGTGACGCCGCGGCCGGCCTCGTTGGCGAAGTCGGTCACCTCGTCGTCGCCGATCACGACGCCGTCCGCGCCGACCTGCGGGTCGGTGGCCGTGGCGGCGTCCGTGGTCGCGGACGCGGGCTCCGGCGCGCCGCCGCTGGTCAGGGTGTCCCGCGCGGCCGACGCGATGGCGCGTGCGATCGGGTGCTCGCTGCGACCCTCGACGGCGCCGGCGAACCGCAGGACCTCCTCGGTGTGCACGCCCTCGGCGGGCAGCACGTCGACGAGGCGCATCCGGCCCTCCGTGACGGTGCCCGTCTTGTCGAGCACCACGGTGTCGACGCGGCGCGTGGACTCGAGGATCTCCGGGCCCTTGATGAGGATGCCGAGCTGCGCGCCACGACCGGTCCCGACGAGCAGGGCCGTCGGCGTCGCGAGGCCGAGCGCGCACGGGCAGGCGATGATCAGGACCGCGACGGCGGCCGTGAACGCGGCCTGCGCGCCGCCGCCGGTCAGCAGCCACACCGCGAGGGTGCCGAGGGCGAGCACGATGACGACGGGCACGAACACCGCCGAGATGCGGTCCGCGAGCCGCTGCACGGGCGCCTTGCCCGTCTGGGCCTGCGTCACGAGCCGGCCGATCTGCGCGAGCATCGTCTCCTCGCCCACGCGCGTCGCGCGCACCACGAGGTACCCGGACGTGTTGACCGTGGCGCCCGTGACCTGGGACCCGGGCTCGACGTCGACCGGCACGGGCTCGCCCGTGAGGAGCGACGTGTCGACCGCGCTCGTGCCCTCGAGGACCACGCCGTCGGTCGCGACCTTCTCGCCGGGGCGGACCGCGAACAGGTCGCCGACGTCGAGCGAGTCCACCGGGATGCGGCGTTCGGTGCGGCGCCCGTCGGGCCCCGCCTCGAGCAGTGCGACGTCGGTGGCCCCCAGGGACAGGAGCGTGCGGAGCGCGTCACCGGCGCGGCGGCGCGAGCGGTGCTCCGCGTAGCGGCCGGCGAGCAGGAAGGTCGTGACGACCGCGGCGACCTCCCAGTAGAGCTCGGGCAGCACCACCTCTGCGCCCGCCATGCCCGCCATGCCCTCGGAGCCCGCACGCGGGAAGAGCGCGGGCTCCATCCGCATGCCGATCTCACCGGCGCCGCCCAGCAGCACGGCCCACAGGGACCAGGCCGAGGCCGCGATGATGCCGAGCGAGACGAGCGTGTCCATCGTCGACGCCCCGTGGCGGGCGGCCCGCGCGGCCGCGCGGTGGAACGGCCACGCGGCCCAGGTGACGACCGGCAGGGCGAAGGCCGTGACGACCCACTGCCAGCCCGCGAACTGCAGGGGCGGGATCATCGACAGGAGCAGCACGGGCACGCTGAGCAGGGCCGCGACGACGAGCCTGCGGCGCAGGTCCGCGCCCCGGTCGACCTCGGGTGCCGAGGTGTCCTCGTCCTCGTCCATGACATGGCCCTCGGCCATGGAGTGGCCGGACAGGGCGTGCTCGACGTCGCTCATCGGGGAGCCCTGCCCGCCGTGCTCGCTCTGCTCGTCGTGCTCAGCCCGCTCCGTGTGGTGGCCGGCCGCGCGCGTCGGCCGCGGCTTCACGGCCGCGCTGTTGCGGAGCACCTTCGCGGTGTACCCGGCGGACTCGACGGCCTTGATCAGGGCCTGCGTGTCGACGTCCCCGGACAGCTCGACGCGCGCCTGCTCGGTCGCGAGGTTCACCGTCGCGGTCGCGCCCTCGACGCGGTTGATCTTCTTCTCGACGCGGGCCACGCACGAGGCGCACGTCATGCCGCCGACGGCGAGGTCGATCACCGCGACGGGGCCGGCGGTCTGGGCCAGGGGCCCGGCGTCGGCCGGGGCCGCGGCGCCAGGGGCCGCCGTGCCCTGTGCGGTGGCGGTGCCCTGTGCGGTGGCGGTGCCCTGCGCCGTGGTGGGGCCGGAGGGTGTCGGGGTGCTCGTGGGTGGCGTGGCTCCCGCGGTGGCGGGCTGGTCGTGGGTCATGCGATCACGTCCGTGGGTCGGTCGGAGCGGTGGGTCGGCGGTGTCCGCCGCGCTCGGGCGCCTCTGCGGCAGCCGGGCGGGCGGGCGTCGTCGTCAGAGGAGGGAGCGCGGCGGGGCGATGGTGTAGCCCGCCTCGGCGATCGCGTCCTGGACGGCCTCGTCGGCCAGCGGCTCGGTCGAGGTGATGGTGACCTGCGAGGTCGCTCCGGAGACGAGGTCGACGTGCACGTCGGTCACGCCCGGGAGGGCGCGCAGCTCCTCGTCGACGGAGCGGACGCAGTGCCCACACGTCATGCCCTGGACGCCGATGCTCACGGTCTGGGTGCTCATGGTCGTGCCTTCCTGTCGGGTGGTGGTCACGTGCTGGTCGTTCTGGTCGTTCGCGAACAGGTGCCGGCGGGTGAGCCGGGCGGTGCGGCCGTCTCAGCTGCGCACGAGGCGGGCGATGGCGTCGGAGGCCTCGCGGACCTTGGCCTGCCCCGCCTCGTCGGACTCACGCGCCGCGTCGACGACGCAGTGGCCGAGGTGGTCCTCGAGGAGCCCGAGGCTCACGGCCTCGAGCGCCTTCGTCACCGCGGCGACCTGCGTGAGGATGTCGATGCAGTAGGTGTCCTCGTCCACCATGCGCGCGATCCCGCGCACCTGCCCCTCCACGCGGCGCAGCCGCTTGAGGTAGTCGTCCTTGGTGCCGCTGTAGCCGGCCATCTGTCTCTCCCGTCGTCCGCGTACGTCAACACGGTACCCCGGTAGGGTATTCCGCGCCAGAGGCGGGGCCGCGCCGGCGCAATGGAGCGTGGAGCCCCGCCGGGGCCCCGTGCACGCCTCAGGCGGAGGGCTCGCCCCGGCCGTCGGGCCTCGGACGGTCGTGCGCGGCCACGTCGGCGTCGGCGGCCGGGGCGGGTGTCGTTCGCGACGGGGTGACCACCATGCGCCAGAACGCGATCGGGCTGAGCACCACCACCGCGGCGAGGCCGCCGAGCATCATCGCGACCGTGACGCGCAGCGCCCACAGCCACGCCACCGCTGCCGTGTCGACCGTCGCGGTGTACGCGGCCAGGGCGAAGATCCCGGCGACGCCGCGCGGCAGGTCTATGTCCATGCCGAAGCTGATGACCGCGTACGGGATGCCGAAGGTCGCCATCCCGAGGAGGCACACCCCGACGGCGACCATGAGCGCGCGGAACGACAGCGGCACCGCCTCGCCCTCGCCGAGCGGGCCGCGGGGCAGGAACGGGTGCGACCGGCCCGCGCGCACGGCGAACCGCAGCGCCGCGACACCGAGCGCGGCGAGGGTGCCGAGGATGATCAGGCAGCCGACGGCCAGTGCCACGAGCATCGGGAACGCGGCCAGGGTCGCCCAGTCGTCGTCCGCCGGGGTGGCCATGAGGAGCGCCAAGAGCGCGACGTCGCACGCCGCGACCGCGAGGAACCACCGGACGAGCCGTGCGGCGACGTCGGCGGGGACCGACGGCTTGAGCAGCGGGGACGAGCTGGGCCGTGTCCACTCGAGCAGGCGCTGGTGCTCGGACATCTCCCCGGGGGGCAGACGCCGGGACCGCCGCGCGGCGTCCACCGCGTGCGCGACCATCCCCGGCAGCGTCACCACGCCGAGCGAGACGAGCAGCGCCGTCTCCTCCGGCTCGCCGGCCGGGTAGCGTGCCCCGGCAGCCATCCCGCCGCCGAGGATCACCACGAGCACGGCGAGCGGCTGGAGCCACGTGAGCACCCAGGCGACGGGCGAGCTGCGCGGTCCGCGGGGGGCCGACGTCGGGCGACCGTCGTCGGCCCTGAGGTCTTGGTTCGGCGAGGCGCCCTGCGCCGACCACGCCCGACCCCGGTCCCGACGTCGCGTGTCACCGCGCCGGCGACGGATCCCTGCTCTGCCCACGGTCGCGAACGCTATCGCGCACGGGCGCCCCGGCGTGGCCCGTCGTGTGCGTACGGTGGCCTGGGAGGCGACGATGCCGCAGTGGTCGCAGGACGACGCACGACGCACGCTCGACGCGCGGCGTGAGGAGGCGGTGCGCCGCGTCGCGGCCCTGACCGGAAGGTTCGAGGAGGTCGTCGACGCCTCCGCGGGCTCCAACGCGGACGACGAGCACGACCCGGAGGGCGCGACGATCGCCTTCGAGCGCTCGCAGCTCGACGCGCTCGTGCGGCAGGCGCAGTCCGAGGTCGAGGAGGTGGACGCGGCGCTCGCGCGCGTCGACGCCGGCGTCTACGGCGTGTGCGAGCGGTGCGGCCGGCAGATCCCCGTCGAGCGACTGGAGGCGCGCCCCGTCGCCCGCACGTGCGTGAGCTGCGCGGGCCGCTGACCGGACCTGGTCGTGCCCTCGCCGCGGGCGGGCCGACCGGTCGCGCACCGCCGGACCGCCGCACCGCTGCACGGTCACCCCTCGGTCCCGGACCAGCGGTCCAGGAGCCCGCTGAGCGCGTCGTACGGCATCGCGGCCGGGAGGTCCTGCCCATCGCGGTAGGCGGTGGCCGCGCGTACGCCCTGGGTGAGTGCGGTCCGTACGAGCGCCGAGCCCGTGCTGACGCGCCGCACCCCCAGGTCGCGCAGGCGTGCGAGGGGGAGCTGGCTGAGCAGGTTGAGGGGGACGTCACCCAGGGCCTCGACCTGCGCGGCGATCTCGCGCTCGTCCCTCAGGCCCGGGACGAACACGCCGTCGGCGCCCGCCTCGACGTAGGCCGCGGCCCGTCGCGCGGTGTCGTGCCTGTCGACGCCGAGCCAGTGGGTGTCGATGCGTGCGTTGACGAAGAGCTCGGGTGCCACCCGCTTCACGGCCTCGACGAGCGCGGCCTGGGTGCCGACGTCGGCCAGCCCGCCGTCCCGGCCGTCCTCGAGGTTGATCCCGGCGACGCCCATGGTGGTCAGCTCGGCAGCGAGCTCGGCGACGTCACCGCCGAACCCCGCCTCGACGTCCACGCTGACCGGGACCGGGAGGCGTGCGAGGCGCCGCGCGAGCGCGAGTGTCTCGGCGCGGGTCGCCCCGGCACCGTCCGGCAGGCCGTGGGCTGCGGCGACCCCGAGGCTCGTCGTCCCGATCGCGGCGAACCCTGCCTCGACGAGGACGAGCGCGGACCCGACGTCCCACGCGTTGGGCAGCAGGAGGGGCTCGGGGCCGGCGTGGAGTCGTGCGAAGGTGCGTGCCCCGTCGACGAGGGCGTGCGCGTGCTCGACGCCCGGGCAGGCGTGACGGCCGGACCCGAACGGGAGGCCCGTCAGGTCGACGAGCACCTCGTCGCCGCCGGGCGTCACCCGCCGGGTCGTCGGCACCGCCGGGTCGTCGCCCCGGACGGCCGCGCGGGTCGCTGCGCAGGCCTGCACGAGAAGGCCGATCCGCGCGGCGGTGACCTCGTCCCACCTTCCGCCCGCCGCGGCGACGAGTCGGCCGACGGCCTCGTCCGACCCGGGGGTGACCGGGGTGTGCGGGTGGTAGCACGCAGCCACCGTCTCGACGTCGCGGGTCACGTCCCGGGGCAGCCCGAGCGCCTCGGCGAGCGTGGCCACCGGGTGGCCCGGCCGGCGCAGCACCTCGGGCGGCACGGCGGCGAGGAGCTGGGTGGTCAGCGCCCGCCGTCGTCGTCGTTCCTCGCCCTCGCTGAAGCGCACCACGTGCGAGCGGAGCCAGGCGACCCCCGTGGCGCCGTGGGGCGCGGCCGGGACCGGGTACCGCTCGTCGTCGAGGATGTCCATGCGCCCACCCTGGGGCACGGACGGTTCGGTGGTCGCCGAACCGTTGCGGGCGCAGACTGGGCGGGTGTCCGCCGAAGCTCTCGCCGCCGTCGCCGGCGCCCTGGCCGACCCGACCCGTGCCCGCATGCTCACGGCGCTCATGGACGGGCGGGCCTGGACGGCCACGGAGCTGAGCCGGGCGGGCGGGGTCGCGGCGTCGACGGCCAGCGAGCACCTGACCAGGCTGGTCGGCGCCGGGCTCCTCGTCGAGCACCGCCAGGGGCGGCACCGGTACCTGCGGCTGGCGGACGAGCGCGTCGCGGAGATGCTCGAGTCCGTCGCGTCCCTGGGCGGTGCCGTGGCCGGACCCCCGGTCCGCAGCCTCCGGGCGTCGTCCACCGCGCACGCGCTGGCCCGCGGCCGCACCTGCTACGACCACCTGGCCGGCCGGCTCGGCGTGGCCGTCACCGAGGCGCTCGTCGCGCGGGGCCTGCTCGAGGAGACGATGGCGCTCACGGCCGCGGGCCGCGCGTGGCTCGACGAGGCCCTGGGCGCACCGTTCACCCCCGGCCGGCGTCCGCTGACCAGGTCGTGCCTGGACTGGACCGAGCGCCGGCCGCACCTCGCGGGTGCAGCGGGCGCCCACGTGTGCGCGGCCTTCCTCGCGAACGGGTGGGTCCGCAGGGTGGGGACCGGCCGGGCCCTGCTCGTGACGCCGGACGGCGCGGCCGCGATGGGCCGGTTGCTCGGCGTCGCGCCCGAGGCGGTGACCTGAGCGGGCCGACCGGCGCCAGGGCGGGCGCGGTTCCCCGCGTGGTGCGCGCCCGTGCGGGCTACCGTGGCACGGCGCCGGAGCCGGGACCCGACGTCCGGCGGGCCTCGACGGCACCTGAGCAGCACCTCGGCAGCACCTCGACGGGAGACGCATGCGGGACTGGGTCGAGCACGCGATGTGGTGGCACGTGTACCCCCTCGGCTTCGTGGGTGCGGAGAAGGACGCGCTGCCCGACGGCGCCGAGCCGGTCCACCGCCTCCCGCACCTGACGGCGTGGCTCGACTACGTCGTCGACCTCGGCCTGTCGGGCGTCGCCCTGGGCCCGGTGTTCGCCTCCCACACGCACGGGTACGACACGGTCGACCACCTGCGCATCGACCCGCGGCTCGGGACGGAGGCGGACCTCGTCGCGTTCCTCGACGCCGCGCACTCCCGCGGCCTGCGGGTCACGCTCGACGGCGTGTTCAACCACGTGGGCCGGGGCTTCCCGGCGTTCGCGGAGGTGCTGCGCCACGGCCCCGGCGGGCCGACGGAGGACTGGTTCCACCTCACCTGGCCCGACGGCGCGGGCCCCGGGACCGAGCCGGGCTACGTCGACTTCGAGGGCCACCACGCGCTCGTCGCGCTCAACCACGCGTCGCCGGCCGTGGCCGACCACGTCGTCACCGTGATGAACCACTGGCTGGACCTCGGCGTCGACGGCTGGCGCCTCGACGCCGCGTACGCGACCCCGCCGGCCTTCTGGGCGCAGGTCCTGCCGCGCGTGCGCTCCGCGCACCCGGACGCGTACGTGTTCGGCGAGGTGCTGCACGGCGACTACGTGGCGGTCGTCGAGGAGGCCGGGTTCGACGCGGTCACGCAGTACGAGCTGTGGAAGGCCGTGTGGAGCTCCCTCAACGACGGCAACTTCTTCGAGCTCGCCTGGGCCCTCGAGCGGCACAACGGGTTCCTCGAGCGCTTCGTCCCCGTGACGTTCGTCGGCAACCACGACGTGACACGCATCGCCAGCCGGCTCACGGACCCGCGGCATCTCACGCATGCGCTGACGCTCCTCTTCACGCTCGGCGGCACGCCCACCGTGTACGCGGGCGACGAGCAGGGCCTCCTGGGCGTCAAGGAGGACCGCGCCGGTGGGGACGACGCGATCCGGCCCGCCTTCCCGCCCCAGCCGGTCGAGCTCACGCAGACGCCGGGGCTCGCCGTGCTCCCGGGCGGCGGCTGGCCCGTCTACCACCGCCACCAGGAGCTCATCGCGTTGAGGCGACGCCACCCGTGGCTGCACCGAGCCCGCTCCGAGACGCTGACCTGCACCAACACCGAGCTCGTCTACGCGGTGCGTGGCGACGGCGGGGTGCTCCTGGTCGCGCTCAACCTGGGCGACGGACCGGTCACGCTCGCGGTACCGGGCGCGCGCGGCGTCGAGGCAGGCACGGGCACGCTGCACGACGCCGGTGGCGGCGACGCACGGGTCACCCTGGAGCCGCACGCGTCCGCCGTGCTGACCGTGTAGCAACGGCGCACCCCTGGGGCACCCACGCCGCCCCGCCCCGCCCCGCCCAGCGGCACCCCCGCACCACCCGCCGCACGCCGCCGCGCCGTACCCCCGCGGTTTGGAGTGGACGCCAGATGCCCTTCGCCGCCACGCTCGGGGCATGAGCACCGACACCGTCCGGCAGCTTCCGGGCGGGCTCGTGCTGCGCGCGGCCCGACCCGCCGACCTCGAGCAGGTCGCCGCGCTCCTCGCCGAGCGCGGCGAGCCCGAGGACGCGGTCGACCTGCGGCTCGCCGTCGAGGATCCCGCGCTCGGCTGGGACGCGTGCGGGGTCGTGGTGGACGGGGACCGCGTGGTCTCCACGGCGACGCTGCTCGACGAGACCGTGCGCGTCGGCGACGTGTGGCTCCCCGCCGGCCAGGTCGAGCTCGTGGCGACCGACACCGCGTACGAGGGTCGGGGCCTCGTGCGCGCGCTCATGGGCTGGGCGCACGACCGGTCCGCGGAGCGTGGCCACCTGCTCCAGGTGATGATCGGGATCCCGTACTTCTACCGGCTCTTCGGGTACGAGTACGCGATCGACATCCCGCCCGCACGGTTCGTCGACCGGCCCTCAGCCGCCGTGACCGACGTGCCCGAGCTCACCGCCGTCGCGGACGACCCGGGGCTCGCCGCCGCCGCTGCCGTGGTCGAGGAGCTGACGGCAGCCGCCGGCGCGGCGCACGCGTCGACGTCCGAGCCCGCGCCGCCGACCGCCGGGCACGCGGACCCGCCGGGCGCCGAGCGCGGACCGGCGCAGCCCGTCCTGCGCAGGGCCGTCGCCGCCGACCTGCCCGCGCTCGCACGCCTCCAGGCGCGCGCGCAGTCCGGGTTCGACGTCGCGATGCCCCACCCCGAGGCACGGCAGCGCTGGCTGCTCGAGCACGAGGCGAGCGTCACCTGGGTGCTCGACGTCGCAGGCGAGGTCCTCGCCGCCGCCCGCACCTCGCCCCCGGGGTCGAGCGTGGTGGTCGCCGAGGCCGCGGCGCTCGACATGATCGGTGCCGAGGACCTCCTGGTGGGGCTCGCGCGCGAGTTCCCGGGCTCGACGTTGCGCGCCGTGCACCGCCCAGGCACCGCGACGGGTGACGCGTGGGAGGCGCGCATGCGGCCCGCCCCGGACCGTGCCGAGCAGTACTACGCGCGGATCCCCGCGCCCGAGGCCGTGCTCGACGCCCTGCGGCCCGTGCTGCACGCGCGCCTCGTCGAGTCGGGCGTCGCGCACGGTGGGCGCGACGTCGTCGTCTCGACGTTCGGCCGGCACTACCGCATGGCCGTGACCGACGCCGGGCTCGGACCCGTCCACGTCGGCGGTCCCATGCAGGACCCGGCGGAGCAGGGTGCGGTCGGTGTCGCGCCCGACCAGCTCCCGGCGCTGCTCCTGGGCCCGCTGGGCCTGCGCGGGCTCGGCCGGATCAGGCCCGACGTCTACGCGGGCCGCGCCGACGCCCCCCGCTACGAGGCCCTGTTCCCGCCGCTCACGGCCGACCTGCTGACGTACTACCTGCCTTGGTGACCGAGGCCGCCCGGTGGGTGCACGCGGTGCGGTGACGCTGCGCGGCCCGGAGGGTGGGTGTGTCCGGCTGAGGGCGCCCGGCCACGGTCAGGCGGTGGCGGCCGCCGCGGCGCGCGCCGCGGCCGGCAGGGCGTCGAGGATGCGCCCGACGGCGGCGTCGTCGTGCGCGGCCGAGACGAACCAGGCCTCGTAGACCGAGGGCGGCAGCGAGACGCCCGCGTCCAGCATCGCGTGGAAGAACGCGGTGTAGCGGAACGCGTCCTGGGCCTGCGCCTGCGCGTAGTCCACGACGCCGTCCCGGGCCGCGGCCGCGCCGAAGAACGGCGAGAACAGGCTCCCGGCGTTCTGGACGCGGTGCGCGACGCCGGCCGAGTCCAGGGCGTCGTGGAGCGCGGTGCGCAGCGTCAGCGAGACCTCGTCGAGGCGGCGGTAGACCGCGTCGTCGGCGAGCCGCAGCGTCGCGAGCCCGGCGGCGACCGCGACCGGGTTCCCGGACAGCGTCCCGGCCTGGTAGACGGGGCCCACGGGCGCGAGCAGGTCCATGAGCGCGGCCGGGCCGCCGATCGCGGCGACGGGCATGCCGCCGCCGATCACCTTGCCGAACGTCACGAGGTCCGGCGCCCACGCCGGCGCACCCTGGCCGGCGCCGTCGTGCGTCGTGCCCGGGCCCGCTGCCGCGCCCGTGCCGACGTCGGACGGCGTGCCCGGGAAGCCCGCCTCTAGGCCCCACCAGCCGGACGGCCCCACGCGGAAGCCGGTGAGCACCTCGTCGAGGATCAGCAGGGCGCCGTGCGCGGCCGTGATGCGGCGCAGCGACGGGTTGAACCAGGGCAGCGACGGGACGACGCCCATGTTGGCGGGCTGCGCCTCCGTGATGACCGCGGCGATGCGGTCGCCGTGCTGCGCGAACGCCTGCTCGACGGCCGTGACGTCGTTGTACGGGAGCACGAGCGTCTCGGCTGCCGTCGCCTCGGTGACGCCCGCGGAGCCGGGCAGCCCGAGCGTCGCGACGCCCGAGCCGGCGGCCGCGAGGAGCCCGTCGGAGTGACCGTGGTAGCAGCCCGCGAACTTGATCACGAGGGGTCGCCCGGTCGCGCCGCGCGCGAGGCGCACCGCGGTCATCGTCGCCTCGGTCCCGGTCGAGACGAGCCGCACCCGCTCCGCGAACGGCACGCGGCGGCGCACCTCCTCCGCGAGCTCGACCTCGGCGACCGTGGGTGCCCCGAAGGACAGCCCGCGCGCGGCAGCCTCCTGCACGGCCGCGACGACCTCGGGGTGCGCGTGGCCGAGGATCGCCGGCCCCCAGGAGCACACGAGGTCGACGTACTCGCGGCCCTCGACGTCGGTGACGTAGGGACCGCGGGCGCTCGCGAGGAACCGCGGGTCGCCGCCCACCGAGCGGAACCCGCGCACGGGTGAGCTCACGCCGCCGGGCAGCGCCTGCAGCGCCCGCGCGTACGCCTCGTGGTTCGTCGTCATCGCACGTCCTCCCGCAGCCAGCCCGCGAGCTCGAGGGCCCAGTAGGTCAGCACCGCGTCGGCGCCCGCCCGGCGGATGCTCAGCACGGACTCCTCGACGGCACGCCGCCGGTCGATCCACCCGTGCGCGGCGGCCGCCTCGACCATCGCGTACTCGCCGGACACCTGGTACGCCCACACGGGCACCTCGCTCGCGGCGGCGACGTCGGCCAGCACGTCGAGGTAGCTCATCGCGGGCTTGACCATGACCACGTCGGCGCCCTCGGCCACGTCGAGCAGCGCCTCGCGGACGCCCTCGCGCCGGTTCGCCGGGTCCAGCTGGTAGGTGCGTCGGTCGCCGACGAGGGTCGACTCGACGGCGTCGCGGAACGGGCCGTAGAACGCGGACGCGTACTTGGCCGCGTACGCGAGGAGCGCGACGTCGTGGTGACCGGCGCCGTCGAGCGCGTCCCGGACGGCGGCGACCTGGCCGTCCATCATGCCGCTGAGGCCCAGCAGGTGGGCGCCCGCCTCGGCCTGGGCGAGGGCCATCGCGCGGTACTGCTCGAGCGTCGCGTCGTTGTCCACGCGGCCGTGCGCGTCGAGCACGCCGCAGTGCCCGTGGTCCGTGAACTCGTCCAGGCACAGGTCAGCCTGAACGACGACGGCGTCCCCGACCTCCGCGACGACGTCGGCGAGGGCCTGGTTGAGGATGCCGTCGGCCCGGCACGCGGCCGAGCCGGTCGCGTCGCGGGTGACCGGCACCCCGAAGAGCATGACGCCCCCCAGGCCTGCCTCGGCGGCCCGGACGACCTCGGCGCGCAGGCTGTCGCGGCTGTGCTGCACCTGGCCGGGCATCGAGCCGATCGGCAGCGGCTCGGTCGCCCCCTCGCGCACGAACAGAGGCAGCACGAGCTGGGCCGGCGCGAGCGTGGTCTGCGCCGCGAGCCGCCGCATCGCGGGCGTGCTGCGCAGGCGCCGGGGCCGGACGCGCGGGAAGGCCCCCGGGCTGTGCGGGGCCGGGCTGGGTGGGGGAGTCACGGGGCCTCCTCGTCGGGGACTTCGGGGGCGTCAGTCGCGACGGGCGCGTCGGGATCGGCGGGCAGGTCTGGTGCCGCGGGCGCGTCGGGTGCCGCGGCCGGTGCGTCCGACGGCGCGGCGTCGAGGGTGCTCACGTGCGCGGGGCCGCCGAGCGCGTACCGCGCGAGGGCATCGACGAGCGCCTCCGCGGACGCGGCCTCGGGCACCACGTGCACGCGCAGGCCGTGGTCGAGGGCGGCGCGCTCGGTGCGCGGGCCGATGCAGCAGACCGCGGTGGTCGGCGGCGGGGGGCCGACGAGCTCGACGAGGTTCGTCACGGTGCTCGCGGAGCTGAGCAGGACGGCGTCGAACTGGCCCTCGCGCACCTCGGTGCGCAGGCCTGCGCCCGGGACCGGCCCGCTGAGCGTGTGGTACGCGACGACCTCGTCGACCTGCCAGCCGAGCTCCCGCAGCCCGTCGGCGAGCGTGGCCTCCGCGAGGTCGGACTGCGGCAGCAGGATGCGTCCGGGCCTGCCCAGGCTCCCCGGGGTCCCGTCGTCCGCGCGCGGGAAGTCCGCGAGGAGCCCGCGCGCGGACCGCTCACCGCTCGGCATGAGCGCGGGCGCCACGCCGACCCGCTCGAGCGACCGCGCCGTGCCGGGCCCGACCGCCGCCACGCGCGTCTCGCCGACGAACGTCGCCAGCGCCGTGCCCGGCGTCTGCCGCCCGCGGTTCGCGAGCGTCGCGACACGGCCCGCCAGCGACATGACGGTCGTGCTGCTGGTGACGACGAGCCAGTCGTACTCGCCGCGCGCGAGGGCGGTGATCACGGAGTCGTACGACGTGAGGTCGGTCGGCGGTGCGAACTCGATGAGCGGCACGACGACGGCCTCGCCGCCCTGCTCCTCGACGAGCGACGTCACGCGCTCACCCCACTCGCCGCCGCGCGGCACGAGCACGCGCCACCCGCGCAGCGGCCCGGGCGTGGCCCCGCTCGGCCGGGCCGTCTCGGGTGCGGCTCCACCGTCGGCTCCACCGTCGGCCGCGCCGGCGCCGACGGGCTCGTCGGGCCTGGTCGGGGGCGTCATCGGGCGGGTCCGATCTCGGCGAGGTCGGCGGCTCCGTCGGCGAGGAGGCGTTCGGCGACCTGCTCGCCGAGGTCACGCGCGGCGGCGACCTGGGCGTCGCGCCCGTCGGGGAGCCGGACGGACGCCGAGCTGCGCAGCTGGACCGCGCCGTCGGGCCGGCAGACGACGGCGTCGAGCGTCAGGCGCCGGGGGGCGTGCCCCGCGTGGCCGCGTGGGTCGGCAGGGCCGCCGGCACCGTCGGTGAGCCGGCCGAGTGCTCCGACGGGTGCGGCGCAGCCGGCCTCGAGCGCGGTCAGCAGGGCGCGCTCCGCGGTGACCGCGAGGCGTGTGGGCAGGTGGTCGAGGCGTGCGAGGGCGTCCGCGAGGCGCGGGTCGCTCGCCAGGAGCTCGTCGCGGCACTCGACGGCGAGGGCGCCCTGGCCCGCGGCCGGCGCCATCACGGCGGGCTCGATGAGCTCGGTCGCGGCCGCGAGCCGGCCGAGCCGCGCGAGGCCCGCGGCCGCGAGCACGACGGCGTCGAGGTCGCCCGGGCCGTCGGCGCCGCTGCCGGGGACGCGACCGAGGCGGGTCTCGACGTTCCCGCGGATGTCCAGCACCTCGAGGTCGTCGCGGAACGCGCGCAGCTGGGCGGCACGCCGCGGCGACCCCGTGCCGACCCGTGCCCCCGCGGGGAGGTCGGCGAGGAGCAGCCCGTCGCGCGCGCACAGCACGTCGCGCGGGTCCTGGCGCTCGGGCACGGCGGCGACCACGAGGCCCTCGGCGGGCAGTGTGGGCAGGTCCTTGAGCGAGTGCACGGCGAGGTGGCAGCGTCCGTCCAGCACGGCCTCGCGCAGGGCGGCGACGAACACGCCTGCCCCGCCGAGCGACGCGAGCGAACCGGTCAGGCGGTCGCCGTCGGTCCGGATGCGCACGAGTCCCACGTCGTCGGCTCCGAGCCCGGCGAGCGCGCGCAGGCTGTCCGCGACCATCCCGGTCTGCGTGAGCGCGAGCGTGCTGCCGCGCGTCCCCACGAGCACGCGCGCGCCGTCGGCGGGCACGGCGTCCTCCGCAGGCGCAGCGTCCTCGTGAGGCGCAGCGTCCTCGATCGGCACGGCGTCGTTCATCGGCACAGCGTCCCCCTGCCCCTGGTGCCGGTGCTGTCCCCGGGCGCGGGGACGGTGCTCATCGTGCCACCGCCGTCACGGTGCGATGCCAGCCACCGCAGGTCGTACCTCCCCGCGCATCGCCGGGTTGGTGCAGCAGCCGGGCCGGCACACGTCGTACCAGGGGCCCAGGGACGTCAGGGCCGGTCGGGGTCGCGGCCCCTGCCCGGCGTCCGCGGGGTCACGGGCGAGGCGCTCCTCGACGAGGTCGACGAGCCCGGTCACGAACGCGGGGTCGACGCCGGGGGTCGGCACGCGCTCGGCGTGCATCCCCGCGTCGCGGGCCGTGGTCAGCGCCTCCTCGTCGAGGTCCCACATGACCTCCATGTGGTCGGAGACGAACCCGAGGGGCACGATGACCACCGCGCGCACGCCCCGCTCGGCGAGCTCGGTGATGGCGTCGTTGATGTCGGGCTCGAGCCACGGCGTCGTCGGGGCGCCGCTGCGCGACTGGTAGACGAGCGACCAGGGGACGGCCGAGAGCTGCCCGGTCGCTCCGCCCGTGCCGACATCGCTCGCCGTGCCGACGCTTGCCATGACCACGTCGGCGACGGCGCGGTGCTGGGCGCCGTACGCGCCGTCGGGCCCGAGGTCGGCGTCGGGCGGGCCGGAGGCGACGGCCGTCGACGTGGGGATCGAGTGCGTGGCGAACAGGACGTGCGCGTCGCGGGCGAGGTCGGCGTCGGCGCCGAGGGCCTCGTGCGCGCGGACGAGCGCGGCACGCACCCCTTGGACGAAGGGCGTGACGAACCCGGGGTGGTCGAAGTACTGCCGCACCTTGTCGATGGTCATCTGACCGGTGAGCCCGGTCTCGGCGAGGGCGCCGGCGAGGTCCTCGCGGTACTGCCGGCACGACGAGTAGGACGAGTAGGCACTCGTGACGACCGCGAGGAGGCGGTCGTGGCCCGCGGCGTGGGCCTCGAGCAGCGCGTCGCGCAGGTACGGGTCCCAGTTCCGGTTGCCCCAGTACACGGGCAGGTCGAGGCCGCGGGACCCGAGCTCGGCGTCGAGCGCGGCGCGCAGGTCCCGGTTCTGGGCGTTGATCGGGCTCACGCCGCCGAACGCGCGGTAGTGGTGCGCGACCTCCTCGAGGCGCTCGTCGGGGATGCCGCGTCCGCGGGTGACGTTGCGCAGGAAGGGCAGGACGTCGTCCTGGCCCTCGGGGCCGCCGAACGAGACGAGCAGCACCGCGTCGTAGGGGGCGGGCGCCTGGGGGTCGCGGTCGGGCAGGGTCGACGGGTCGACGACGGCGGTCATCGCAGCACCTCCGCGACGTCGCCGGCGGGGATGCGCCGGCCGGTGAAGAACGGGATCTCCTCGCGCACGTGGCGGCGTGCGTCGGTCTCGCGCAGGTGGCGCATGAGGTCCACGAGCTCGCCCAGGTCGTCCGCCTCGAGGCCGAGGAGCCACTCGTAGTCGCCGAGCGCGAACGAGGAGACGGTGTTCGACAGCACGTCGGGGTGCTCGCGACCCTTGCGGCCGTGCTCGCCGAGCATCGCGCGACGCTCCTCGGCGGGCAGCAGGTACCACTCGTACGAGCGGACGAACGGGTAGACGGTGAGCCACTCCCGCGGCGTCGTGCCCCGCATGTACGCGGGGGCGTGGTTCGCGCTGAACTCGGCCCCGCGGTGGACGCCGAGCGCGGACCACGTGGGTGTGAGCGGGGCGAGCTCGGCCGTGCGGCGCAGGCGACGCAGGGCGGCCTGGAGGTCCTCGGCACGGTCGCCGTGGAGCCAGATCATGAGGTCCGCGTTGGCGCGGAGGCCGGAGACGTCGTAGAGGCCGCGCAGCACCACGCCGTCGCCGAGCGCGTCGACCTCGTCCGCCAGGGCGGCGCCCGCGGCTGCGCCGCCGTGGGTCCGGTGGGGGCGGGCGAGCACCGCCCAGAGCGTCCAGGTGCCGGCGGTCTCGTCGGCGAGCGGTGCACCGTAGGCGTCCGCGGCGCCCGGTGCGGTGCCCGGGGTGCCCGGCGCTGCGGGCGTCCCGAGGGGTGCGGAGCTGGCATCGGTCGGGGGCACGGCGTTCATGAACGCAGTCTGCGCGACCGGGAGCAGAATGCGGAAATCGTGCGCCCCGCACCCCGGAAATGACAGATTGTCAGAACGGGCGCCGGTCGGGGAATGCTCGTGGAGCCGCGCGGAAATGCCTCCCGGAGCCGGGCCTGCTCACCCCGCGAGGGGAGGGCGCGGCGACTCGAGGATCGCCTGCGCCGTCGCCTGCGCGTCCGCCACGACCGCGACGAGCCCGGTCCCCGCGAGCCATGCCCCGCACGCCCGCACGCCCGCACGGCCCAGCGCGTCCCGCACCGCGACGACCCGGTCACGGTGCCCCGGCTGCGCGTACGGCAGCCCGCCCGGCCAGTCCCTGCGCGCGAACCCGACGACGTCCTGCGGGCGCAGCTCGACACCGAGCAGCCGCGCGGCGTCGGCCAGGGCGACGGCCTCGAGGTCCTCGTCGACGTCCTCCGGGAGGCGCCCGCCCGCCCGGCCGTAGGACAGCCGGACCACGTGACGCCCGCCCGCCGTCTGTGCGAGCCAGGCCCACTTGGTCGTCGCGTGCGTGAGCGCCTTGGCCCGCACGCCCGGGACGCCTGCCGCGACGAGCACACCCGTGCCGCGCGGTGCCGCGTCGAGCACCGCCGCGTCCAGCACCAGCGTCGCGAGCACGACGCCCGTGTCGACCGGCGTCGCGAGGTCACGCACCTGCGGCACCATGTGCGCCGCGAGCCGGGCGGCCGCCGGGCCGGGCACCGCGAGCACGACGGTCCCCGCGCCGACCGTCTCCCGCGCGCCGTCGTCGTCGCCGTCGCCGTCGCCGTCGACCGCGAGCCGCCAGCCCGCGCCGTCGCGCACGAGCCCCGCCACGGTGGCACCCGTACGGATACGCCCGCCGTGCGCCACGACGTCGTCCGCCAGGGCCGTGACCAGGCGGTTCATCCCGCCCCGGAGGCCCGCCACGGCCGACCCCGCGGGTGCGGCGGCCCGCACCCGGCCGACCGCCGCGCCGAGCGAGCCGTGCTCGCGGAGCAGGCCACGGACGGTCGGCAGGACGGCGTCGAGGTCGACGTCGTCGGGCTCCGCCGAGTGCACCCCGGTCACCACGGGCGCGACGAGCCGCTCGAGCACGCGCCGGCCGAAGCGTGCGCGCACGAGGTGGCCCAGGCTCACGGGGCCCCCGTCACCGAGGCCCACCGATGCGGGCAGCACGCGATCGGCCGACGCCCGCAGCGCGCCGAGCACGCCGATCGCACGCCGCACGTCGGGCGACCACGGGGCGGAGGGGATGCCCAGCACGCCGGCGCGCGGGAGCGGCAGCGCGCCGTCGGGCAGCTGGACCCAGGCGCCGAACGGGGCGGGGACCACGACGTCGTCCGCGAGCCCGAGCTCGGTCACGAGGTCGAGGACGACCGGCGAGCGCGTCGCGAAGGACTCGGCGCCCGCGTCCAGGCGCAGGGCCGGGCGGTCGCCGGCGTCGACGTCGTGCACCGCGACGCAGCCACCCAGGCGGTCCGACGCCTCCAGGACCAGCACGTCGACGCCCGCGTGGGCCAGCGCGCGCGCGGTCACGAGCCCCGCGACGCCACCCCCGACCACGACGACGTCCGCCCCCGCGGGAGCTGCGTGCCCGGCCCCGGCCGGAGCGCTCTCGGCTCCCACGTCACTCCTCGCCGTGCGCGAGCCGGACGATGCGGGTCAGGACGTCCGGGTCCGTCGTCGGGGGGACGCCGTGGCCCAGGTTCAGCACGTGCGCGGGCGCCTGCGCGCCGCGGGCCAGGACGTCACGCACGTGCGCCTCGAGCACCGGCCACGGGGCGCCGAGCAGCGCCGGGTCGATGTTGCCCTGGAGCACCGTGGTCCCGCCGAGCCGCCGGTTGGCCTCGTCGAGGCCGATGCGGTGGTCGACGCCCACGACGTCCGCACCGACGTCGCGCATGGCGCGCAGCAGCTCGCCCGTCCCCGTGCCGAAGTGCACGATCGGCACGCCCAGGTCCACCACGTGGGACAGCGCGCGCGACGACGCCGGCGCGACGTGCGCCTCGTAGTCGGCGAGCGACAGGGACCCCGCCCACGAGTCGAAGAGCTGCGCGGCGCTCGCCCCGGCGAGGACCTGGGCCCGCAGGAACGCGCCCGTGACGTCCGCAGCCCAGTCCATGAGCGCACGCCACGTCTCGGGCTCGCTGTGCATCAGGGTGCGTGCGCGCAGCTGGTCCTTGGACGGGCCGCCCTCGACGAGGTAGCTCGCGAGCGTGAACGGCGCACCGGCGAACCCGATGAGCGGCGTGCCGCCGAGCTGGGCGACCGTCCGCTCGACCCCCTCGACGACGGGGGCCAGCGCGGCGGGGTCCAGCGGAGCGAGGCGAGCGACGTCCTGCGCGGTGCGCACGGGCTCGGCGAACACCGGACCCGTCCCGGGGACGATGTCCACGTCGACCCCCGCGAGGAGCAAGGGCACCACGATGTCGCTGAAGAAGATGCCGGCGTCGACCCCGTGCCTGCGCACCGGCTGGAGCGTGATCTCGCTCCCGAGCTCCGGGTCGAGGCACGACGCGAGCATCGTGACGCCGCGGCGCAGCTCGCGGTACTCCGGGAGCGACCGTCCCGCCTGGCGCATGAACCAGACAGGCGTCCGGGCGTGTGCCGACGTGTGGGGTTCGTCACTCGTGACGCCCGGCCGTTCGCCGCGGAATGCGCGGACCAGCGGGGAATAAACGGTGCGGCCGTCGACCAGGGGATGCGTTGCGGGGAGCGTCACCCTGCGATTGTGCCGAACATTCTTCGGCCTGGTTCAATCAGGCTCGTTGTGGTGCTCATGACCCTTACGGCGAGTCACCGCGATCTGGACCTCGACGTCCTCGAGCAGCTCAGCTCGGGGGCCCACTCCGTGGCCAAGCAGGTCGTGTCGGACAGCCCAGCGATCACCGGTTGCGTCGTCCTGGCGACATGCAACCGGTTCGAGGTGTACCTCGAGACGACCCAGGCGGCCGGTGACGCGGCGGCCGTCGCGACCGAGGCCGTCGCACGTGCGAGCGGCCTCCCGCACGACGACGTGGTCGCGTCCCTCCAGCCCCGGACGGGCCCCGAGGTCGCCCGGCACCTGTTCGCCGTCGCCTCCGGGCTCGACTCGATGGTGCTCGGCGAGCGCGAGGTCGCCGGTCAGGTGCGGCGTGCGCTCGAGACCGCACGCCTCGACGGCACCACGAGCGCGACGCTCGAACGCCTCTTCCAGCGGGCCTCGCGCACGTCCCGCGCCGTCGGCTCGCGCACCCCCCTGGGCAGCACCGGACGCTCGGTCGTGGGCGTCGCGCTCGACATCGCCGCGCACGACCTGCACGCCGTGGGCCTCGACCTCGCACACGCGTGCGTGCTGCTCATCGGCACCGGCTCCTACGCGGGCGCGACGCTCACGGCGCTGCGCGCACGCGGCGTGAGCCAGGTCTGCGTGCACTCGCCGTCCGGCCGCGCCGAGCAGTTCGCCGCCGACCGCGGGATCGAGGCCGTGCCGCCCGGCGGCCTCGGCGACCACCTCTCCCGCGCGGACATCGTCGTGTCCTGCAGCGGTGCGCTCGGACCCGTCGTCGACGCCCCGATGGTCACCGCCGCACGCGCCCGGCACCGCGGGCCCGCCGGCGCGCCGCGGCCCATGCTCCTCGTCGACCTCGCGCTGCGGCACGACATCGACCCGACCGTGGCGCACGTGCCCGGCGTGCGGCTCATCGACCTCGCGACCGTCCAGGCGCACTCGCCCCACACGGTCTCGCCCGCCGTCGACGCCGGGCTCCTCATCGTCGAGGAGAGCGCGCAGGCGTTCGAGGACGCGCTCGCCGAGCAGGCCGTCGTGCCCGCCGTCGTCGCGCTGCGCAGCCACGTCGAGCAGGTGCTCGGTGCGGAGGTCACGCGCCTGCGCGCCCGCGGTGCCGACGACGCGACCGTCGAGCAGGTCGAGCGGTCCCTGCGCCGGTTCGCCGCCGCGATGCTGCACGGCCCCACGGTGCGGGCCCGGGCGAGCGCCCACGGCGGCCACCCCGAGGAGTACCGGGCCGCGGTCGAGATGCTGTTCGGCATCGACGTCCCGCGGCCGCCCGCGCCCTGACCCGCCGAGCGCGGGCCTCAGCTGTGCGTCGGGAAGCCCAGGTCCACGCCGCCGTGGCCGGGGTCGAGCCACCGTGACGTCACGACCTTGCCGCGCGTGAAGAAGTGGACGCCCTCGGCGCCGTGCGCGTGGGAGTCGCCGAACAGCGACTGCTTCCAGCCGCCGAACGAGTAGTAGGCCATCGGCACGGGGATCGGCACGTTGACGCCGACCATGCCGACCTCGACCTCGTACTCGAACCGCCGGGCCGCGCCGCCGTCGTTCGTGAAGATCGCCGTGCCGTTGCCGTACGGGTTCGCGTTGATGAGGCCGAGCCCCTCGTCGTAGGAGCCGACGCGCACCACGGACAGCACGGGGCCGAAGATCTCGTCCGTGTAGACGGACATGCCCGGCGTGACCCGGTCGAAGAGCGTGGGGCCCAGCCAGAACCCGTCCGGCGACCCGTCGGGCTGCACGTCACGGCCGTCGACGACGAGCTCGGCGCCCGCGTCGACCCCGGCCGCGACGTAGCCCGCGACGCGGTCGCGGTGCTCGCGCGTGACGAGCGGGCCCATGTCGCAGCCGCGCCTGCCGTCCCCGGTGCGCAGGCGCGCGACCCGCTCGGCGATCTTCGCGACGAGCGCGTCCGCCACCGGCTCGACCGCGACGACGGCGGAGATCGCCATGCAACGCTCGCCCGCGGACCCGAACCCGGCGTTGACCGCGGCGTCCGCGGCGAGGTCCAGGTCGGCGTCGGGCAGCACGAGCATGTGGTTCTTGGCCCCGCCGAGCGCCTGAACGCGCTTGCCGTGCGCCGTCGCCGTCTCGTACACGTGCCGCGCGACGGGCGTGGACCCGACGAACGAGACGGCGCGCACGTCGGGGTGGCGCAGCAGGTGGTCCACGGCCTCGCGGTCCCCGTGGAGGACGGTGAGCACGCCGTCGGGCAGCCCGGCCTCCTTCCACAGCTGAGCCATGAGGTCCGGCGCCGACGGGTCCTTCTCGCTGGGCTTGAGCACCACGGCGTTGCCCGCGGCGATCGCGACGGGCACGAACCACAGGGGCACCATCGCCGGGAAGTTGAAGGGCGAGACCACGGCGACGACGCCGAGGGGCTGCCGCACCGAGTGCACGTCGACTCCCGACGAGACACCCTCCGAGTGCGAGCCCTTGAGCAGGTGCGGCATGCCGCACGCGAACTCGACGACCTCGAGCCCGCGCGTGACCTCCCCGAGCGCGTCGGACAGGACCTTGCCGTGCTCCGCGGTGATCAGCGCCGCGACGTCCTCGGCGCGCTCCGCGAGGAGCTGGCGGAACGCGAACAGGACCCGCGCCCGCTGGGTCAGAGAGGCCCGCCGCCACCCGGCGCTCGCGGCGACCGCGCTCGCGACGGCCTGGTCGACGACGGCGCCGTCCGCCAGGTCCAGCGCGGCGGTGACCTCGCCCGTGGCCGGGTCGTGCACCGGCGACGTGCGAGCCGCCGTGCCGGACCAGTGCGTGCCGTCGATCCAGTGCGTGATGCGCTCCATGGCGAGCAGTATCGACTGCGACCCCCGGGATGCGCGATGGGATCCGCAGATCTGCTCACCTCGCAGACACACGTGGGAGGACTCTGGGCCGAGCCGGGCCTGTGCCGTGCACGGCTTCACCCGCCCGGCCGTGGTGCCACGCGCGGGCCCGTGCGACGTTCGACCTAGGCTGGCCGGTGATGAGCACCGCGACGAGCCCGCCCGGACCGGCGGGCGGCATCCTGGGCGCACCGCGCCTCCCGTCGTGGCTCGTGGCCCGGCCGAGGCTCGTGGCGGCGCTCGACGTCGACGTGCCGCTCACCGTCGTCCGCGCGCCCGCGGGCGGCGGCAAGTCGGTGCTCCTCGCGGAGTGGGCCCGGACCTCCTCCGCGAGGGTGCGCGGCATCTGGGTCGACGTCGACGTCGACGGCGGGACCGCGCGCACGGCGTTCTGGGTGCAGGTCGTCGAGCTGCTCCAGGACGCGGGCCTCGTCGGCCCCGAGCACGTCCTCGCGCTCGGTGTGGACGCGCTCCGTGAGACGTCGGACGCGCGGGGGCTCCTGCGACGCGGGCTCACGCAGCTCGGCCCGCTCGTCCTCGTCGTCGACGGCGCCGACGGGCTCGACGCCGAGACCGCCGACGACCTCGTCGAGCTCGCCGCGACCGTGCCGGCCCTCCGGGTGGTCGTCGCGGTGCGGGGCGGGCGCGCGTTCGACCCGGCCCAGGCGCGGCTCCGGCTCGACGTCGAGGTCCTGGCGGAGGAGGCGCTGGCCCTGACCGTCGCCGAGACGGCCACGATGCTCGGGGCCGACCCGGACGAGGCGCGCACCGTGCACCGTGCGACGGGTGGGTTGCCCCTGGCCACCCGTGTGGTGCACCTCGAGCGTGAGGGCGCGGGCGGGGCCGACCCCACCGTCGCGCTCGAGCGCCTCGTGCAGCAGGCGACCGCGTCGCTCGACCCGGCGACCGAGCGGCTCGTGCGCCTCACCGCCGTCGCCGACTCGTTGACGCCCGCGCTCGCCGAGCAGCTCACGGGCGACGGGGACGCGGCCGCGCGCCTTGAGGACGTCGCCGCGCACGGCCTCGGGACCTGGTCCCACGGACGCGACGGGCTCGAGCTCCGGTACACGACGGTGGTGCGACAGGTGCTGCGGCAGTCGCTGCGCGCCACCGACCCGGTGCGCTACGCCGAGCTCCGGCGAGGGGTCGCGGCGTGGTGCGACACCCACCGGCGCCCGCTCGAGGGGCTCGCGGCCGCGGTGGACGCGGACGACCTCGACCTCGTGAGCGGCATCATCGCGCGGCACTGGTACGACCTGCTCAGCCTGCACGCCGGGCAGGTGCGCCCGGTGCTCACCGTGATCCCCGTGCACCGCCTGCGCCGCTACCCGTTCATCCTCTTCTACCTGGCGATCGCGGAGAACGCCGACCGGCACCGTCGCCGGCAGGCCGTCACCCTGTTCGGCCTCGCGGTCGCCGCCGCGCGGATCCACCCGTCACGCGTGCCGCCGGCGGACAAGGTGCGGCTCCGGATGGTCGAGCTCGTCGCCCTGCGGCTCACCGGTCAGCGCCGCCCGCTGCTGCACGCGGCGCACACGGTCGCCCAGCTCGTGGCCGACCTGCCGCTCGTGGACCGCGGCGAGCTCCTCCCGATCCTGCCGACGGTCCACGCGCAGACGGGCATCGCCTTCCTCTACACGGGCCACGCGGAGGAGGCCGTCGCGCAGTTCCAGCAGGGCCTCAGCGCCGCGTCGGGGCCGACGGCGGGACTGCACAACCTCGCCTGCCTCGCGGGCACGCACGCCCTCATGGGGGACGTCCGACGAGCCCGTGACCTCGTCGAGGAAGCCCGCCGCCGGAGCTGGCCGGACGGCTGGCCCGACGGGTACATGGGATCGATGTACCGGCTCGCCGAGGCGGTCCTGGCGGTCGAGGAGCTCGACGCCGGTGGTGCCCAGAACCATCTGGACGCGCTCGCCCCGCACCTCGAGACCATCGAGCACTGGCCCCTTCTCACGTACGTCCAGGCCACCGTGGACCTCGTCGCGGGCCGACCGGCCGCGGCGCTCGAGCGGTTCGACGCCACGCTGCGCCTGCACCGGGAACGCCGCTCGTCGACGGCCCTCAACGGGCGCCACCTCGATGCGACCCGGATGCTGCTGCTCGTGGCCACGGGCCGCGCGCACGACGCCGTCAACGCGGCACCCGCGGGGGCGGCCGACCCGGTGGTCGCGCTCGCCCTCGCGCGCGCACAGCTCGTCGCCGGGATGCCGGAGAAGGCGCTCGCGGGGCTCGCGCGCGTCGGCGGCCGCCTCGGTGCCGGCGTGCGGGCCCGGGCCGACCACTCCGTCCTCGAGGCCGCGGTGCTCGCGGAGCTGGGCCGCGACGCCGACGCGGCGCAGGTGCTCGCGCGGGCTGCGGCGACGCTCGAGGTGAACGGCCTGCGTCTGCCCCTCCTCCTCGTGCGTGCCCGTGACCGGGTCGCGCTCCTACGCGTCGCGTCCGAGCACGGGCTCGAGGCCGCGACCCGGCTCCTCACCGAGGGCGAGCTGCCCGACCTCGTGCCCGACGGCCTCGGGCTCCCCCTGCTGACGCCGCGCGAGAAGGTCGTGCTCGAGGCCCTGACACGGACCGGCTCCGCGAGCGAGATCGCGGCGGAGCTCCAGGTCTCGACGCACACCGTCAAGTCTCAGCTCCGCACCCTCTACCGCAAGCTCGGCGCGACGTCCCGCGAGTCCGCTCTCGCCACCGCGCGACGCGTCGGCGGGCTCGGCACCCCCGGCGCGGACCTGGTCGGCCCGACGGAGCCCGGGCCGTGACGCTCTCGACAGCCACGCCCGTCCGGCTGCGCCGGTTCGTCCCCGCGGTCTCGGCCGTCACCCTCGCCCTCAGCGCCACATACGCGGCCGTCCTCGTCGTGCTCCTGCCGGCGCAGGTCGCGGCGCTCGACCCCGACGCCAAGGCCACCAACCTCGCGATCGTGACCACGGTGTCGTTCGCGCTGACCGTCGCGGCCCAGCCGCTCATCGGCGCGCGCAGCGACCGGACGGGCGGGCGGCTGGGCCGGCGCGCCCCCTGGATGCTCGGCTGCGCGGTCGTCGCGGCCGTGCTCCTGGTCACCCTGGGCGCGGTGCACACGCTGGCCGCGCTCGCCGTCGTGTGGGCCCTCGCGCAGTTCGCCCTCAACGGGGTCGACATCGCCGCCTCGGCGGCGGTCCCCGACCAGGTGCCCGTCGCGCGGCGCGGGTCCGTGTTCGCCGTGCTCGGCTTCGTCGCGGTGCTGGGGGCTGCCCTCGGCGTCGTCGCGGCGGGCGAGGCGACCGACGCTCGAGGCCCGTACGCGAGCCTGGCGGTGGCGGTCGTCGTCGTCGCCGGTCTCTACGTGCTGCTCGACCGGGACCGGCCGGTCGTCGCGCCCGCGGTGCCCGCGGGCCGGGCCCGGTGGGCCGGTGTCCGGGAGGCGGCGGCCACGATGAGCCGGACGCCAGTGTTCGCGCGTGGGCTCGCCGCCCGGCTCCTCTTCGGCCTCGCCTACCAGCTCGTCTACGCGTTCCAGCTCTACGTGCTCGTGGACCACGTGGGCGTGCCCGAGGACCAGGCGCAGGCGGTGCTCGTGCGGCTCACCGTCGGGGTGCTCGTCGCGATCCTCGTCGGGGCGGTGGTCGCCGGCTGGTGGAGCGACCGGGTGCGCGACCGCCGCCCGTTCATGGCGGGAGCCTCCGCGCTCCTCGCGGTCGCCCTCGTCGTCCCCGTCGTGGTGCCGACGGTCGCGGGGATGGCGGTCTTCGCCGTGCTCAAGGGCCTCGCGTTCGGCGCCTTCGCGGCCTGCGGGACGGCTCTCGCGACCGAGGCGATGCCGCACGGCGGCGCGACGGCGGGGCGTGACCTCGGCGTGTACAACGTGGCGACCAACGTGCCCCAGACCGTGGCCCCGGCGCTCGCGGCGGCGCTCGTCGGGAGCGCCGGGGGCTACCCGGCGCTGTTCGCGGTCGCGGCCGTGGTCGCGGTCCTCGCGCTGTGGGTCAGCGCGCGCATCCCCGCGCCGGCGCCCGAGGCCTGAGGGGCGGGCTGCGTCGAGGCCCCAAGGTGGTCGACGTCGGTTCGTCGCCCGGTCTCGAAGCCCCTCCCTGCAGCTGCCAACGCCCGAACGCGCGCCCGGACGCGACGTCGTCCCACCGCACGGCCGGCGGCATGACCGGGAGTTGATCGTTGCCGCGCGTAGCGTCCAGCGGGCGGAGTGCTCGCCTGTCGCGCTCGTCTCCAGCCTCGAGGATCAGGACCACGGTCTCCAGCATTCGGGCTTGGGTGTCGAACCCCAGGCGCAGCTCTCGGTGGGGCGGGCCGTCTTCGTCGATGGGCTCGATCCACAGCGCCGACGTGGCCGCCTGGACAGCGTCCTCCGGCGAGACGCCGTGCTTGAGCGCGCTGCGATGGACCTTCACGCGGCGAAGTGGGCGAGTGCGGCCCGGATCGCCTCGGACCTACTCATCTCGTTCTTGGCGGCGGCCGCGTCCAGGGCGTCGAGCTCCTCAGCGGTCAGCCGGACCGCCACGACCTGCATTGGTTCAGCCCCCCGGCCTGGACGTCCGCGGCCTCGACGCTTGAGGGTGTCGACGTCGTAGCCGGACTCGGCCTCATCCGCCCACTTCTGGATCTGCTCTTCGCTCACTGCCACCGGCATATCGTATGACGAAAACGGGTCGGTCGCTAGAGGCGTGGCCCTGCTCGCGTACCGGTGCCGCCCTGCAGGCCGAAGGTCGAACTGCTCGTGCTCGGCAGGAGCGGTGCAGCCTCAGGTTCCCGACGCCAAGGTGGAACGAGGCCCCAGCGCGACGGCGCACCGGGCCCGCGCCGTCGATCGGCGCGGGCCCGGTGTCTCATGCGGGGTCGGGCGACGCCTGGCCGCCCGGGGACGTCAGGCCTGTGCCTGGCGGCGTCGCGCCACGACGGTCGCGGTCGCACCGACGAGCACGAGCGCGAGCGCCCCGAGCGCCGGTCCGGCGAGCGACGCGCCGGTCGTGGCCAGGCCCGCGGACCCGCCCGCGGCGGGGGTGGCCGGGGCGACGTACGTCACCACGACCTGCGCGGTCGTGACGTTCCCGAGGGTGTCGGTGACGCGGTAGGTCACCGGCGTCGGGTCACCCGTGAAGCCGCTCTCGGGAGTGAAGGTGATCGCACCCGTCGTGGCGGAGACCGTCCACACCCCCTCGCCGGGGACCGTGAGCGTCGTGACCTGCGCGCCCGACGTGGGGTCGACGAGGCGCACCGACGTCGGGTCGAGCGTGCCGTGGTCGTTGCCCAGCGGGTCCACCGTCACGCTGCTGCCCCGCGGGTTGCCGTCCCGCCGGTCGTCGCGGGCCTGCGGCAGGTACGTCACCGTGACCTCCGCCGTGGCGTGCAGGCCGTTGGCGTCCGTGACCCGGTAGGTGACCGGTGTCGGGTCCACGAGGAGGCCGCGCTCGGGTGCGAAGGTCACCGATCCGGTGGCCGGGTCGACGGTCCAGACGCCCTCACCGGGGACGACGAGCCGCGTCGTCCAGCCCGTGCCGTCACGCAGGACGACGGTGCCCGGGCCGACGCCCGCGGAGTCGTTGCCGACGACCGGGACGGTGACGACCTCGCCGGCGGCGTTGCCGAGGTCGGCGTCGTCCTGGGCCGACGGTGGCGTGGCAACGGTCACGGTTGCCGTGTCCGTGTTGTCCTCGGGCGCTCCGCGGTCCGTCACCGTCGCGGTGTTCGCGAGGACGGTGCCGGCCGCGTCGGTGACCTCCTGCTCGTAGGTCACTGTGAGCCGCTCGCCCACGTCGAGGCCGCGGGCGCCGTCCACCGGCCCGCCGTAGGGCGCGTAGGGGCGGGAGCACGTGAGCGTGGCGGGCATGACGTCACCGGCGTCGGCGTCGCACGTGACCGGCCCGCGCTCGAGCGTCCCGTTCGCGCCGCCGGAGGTGGTGACCCCCGTCAGGACGGCCGACGAGGCACCCGGCAGGGTGTCGGTCAGCGTGACGAGGTCGCCGCGCGTCATCGCCTCGGGTCCGTTGTTCGTCACGGTGACCGTCCAGGTCACGGTCGAGCCCGGGAGCGCGACGTCCGGTGCGGCACCTGCCGGGTCCACCGTCGCCGACTTCTCCACCGCGAGGTCGTACGCGCACGGGACCCACGCGAGCTCGACGTACCCGTCCTGGCCCGCGCCGACGCCCGTCTCGCGGCCGAAGGGGGCCGACGTCACGTCGGTCGCGCCCGCGGCGACGAAGCTCGAGCCGCCTCCGCCGCCGGCACCGGCGACGTCGAGGATCCCGTTGTCGCTGTTCTTGATGAGCGTGGACGCGCCGCCGCCACCGCCGAAGTAGCCGCCGCCACCGCCGCCCGCGGCGTCGAAGTTCGGGTCCGGGGCGCCCGCGCCGCCGGAGCGGCCCGACCCGGCCTCGCCGTCGAGCGTCGGGTCGGTGCTGTGCGCGCCGCCCGCGCCCGGCGCCGTCGCCGTGCCGCCCTGGCCGCCGCCCGGAACGAGGCCGTCGTCGTCGCGACCGTCCGTGCCCGCGTCACCCGCAGCGGCGCCGACGCCCGTGGGGAGGCCGGCGTCGCCGCCGAACCCGTCGTCGGTCGTCGAGTGGCCGCCGCCGCTGCCTCCGCCGCCGCCCGCGAGGACGGCGAGGTCCGCCTCGTCGGTGCCACCGAGGTGCAGGCTGCTCCAGCCGCCGCCGCCCGCACCCGCGTGGTCGTCGGCCGCGCTGCCGCCCGCGCCGCCACCGTTCAGGCCGCCCGCGCCGCCGGTGTTGCCCGCGTGCGACCGGCCACCGCCGCCGGCGGTCGCGCTCCACGGGGTGCCCGGGAGCACGGAGAACGTCGCGGTCACGAGCGCACCGGCGCCGTTCGAGCCGACGCCGCCCGCGCCGTCGGCGGACCGCCCGCCTGCGCCGCCAACGACGGTGGCGGTAACGGCGCAGACGCCGTCGGGTGTGACCCCGCTCAGGGGGCTGCCGACGCCCACGATGGTGACGCCAGGTGCGGGCGCGGGCGCGGCGAAGGCGGCGGGGGCCGCGATCCCGGTGCCGAGAGCCGCCAGGGTCAGGACGCCCGCGGCCGTCGCGCCGCGTCGGACGCCCTCGCGTCGCTTCCGTCGCTCGGGGGTGACCCGGGGTGCGGGTCGGTACTGCTGGTCCACGTTGTTCCTCCAGGATGCCGGGTGGGGGTGCCGCAGTCCGCCCCGGAGGGCTCGCGCGGCGCCTGCAGAGGCCGCGCGGAGGGTCCTCCCCCGCGCCTCGTGCGCTCTGCTCGGGCCTGCGACAGCGTGGAGGTGACGCTGCGTCACATCCCGGCGGCGGCGGAGATTTCACACCGGGCTTCACACCCGCGCCGCGCGCAATGTCCGGTTCGCCCGGTTCGGCACGCCCGAATGGATGATGTCCGGCCGGTGGTGATCCGTGCCGGTACCTGCCGCGTGGTCGCGCTGCCATACTCGGTCGCGCGACGCAGACGAGGGGAAGCCGATGAGCGACGACCAGCAGCCCGACCGGCCCCGCGCCGCAGATCCGCAGCTCCCCACGTGGCAGCCCCAGCCGGTCCAGCCGCAGGCGGTCCAGCCTCCCGCCGGGTACGGCCAGGCGGCCCCGGCCGCGCCGGCACGTCCGTACACCCAGGCGCCCGCGCAGCCGAGCCCGTACACCCAGGCGCCCGCGCAGCCGAGCCCGTACGGCCAGCCCTCCGCGCCGCCGAGCCCGTACGGCCAGGCCGCTCCGACTCCCACTCCGCAGCAGAACCCCTACGGTCAGCAGCCCGCGTCGGCGGCCTACGGTGCGAGCCCGTACACCCAGGTGCCCACGGCCCCGGGCGGGTACGGGGCGCCGTCGGCCCAGGTCCCTCCCGTGCCGACGTCGCCTTACGCACCCACCCCGACGTACGCACCCACTCCGACGTACGCGCCGACCCCCGCGTACGTGCAGGACGCCTACGGCCAGCCGACGCGGGCGCAGACGCCGCTCGCACCGCAGGCCGACAGCCCGAGCCGCTTCAGCTCCTACTCGACCGGTGCCGCGCACCCGTCGGGCGGCGCGGGATACGGCGGGGGCGGGTACGGCGCGGGCGGCTTCGCGGCGGGATACGCCGCGGGTGGTTACTCGCAGCCGGCGTACGGCTACGGAGGGCGCGCCGACTACGCGTCGTGGGGCGCCCGCGTCGGCGCGTTCCTGATCGACATGGTCCCCGTGATCGTGTTCTTCACGATCTCCGCGTTCGGCTCCGCCGTCTTCACCACGCCGGGGTACGACGCGTACGGCTACCCGACCGCGCAGCCCACCGGCGGCAGCCTGGCCGTGGGCCTCGGTGGCTACGCCATCGCCCTCGGCTTCCAGATCTGGAACCGCTACATCCGGCAGGGCCGCACCGGTCAGTCGCTGGGCAAGCAGGCGCTGGGCATCCGGCTCGTCAGGGAGGACACCATGGCGCCCCCCGGAGCGGCCATGGCCTTCGGTCGCGAGTTCGCCCACAACATCGACAGCATGATCCTGTACATCGGGTACCTGTGGCCCCTGTGGGACCCCAAGAGCCAGACGCTCGCGGACAAGATCTGCTCGACGATCGTCGTCAAAGCCTGACCGACGAATCAGATTCCCTGATACCGTGGGGGGATGCGCACCCTCACGGCCACCCATGCCTCGCGCGGGTTCTCCGACCTGCTCGACGCGGTCGAGCACGGTGAGACGATCCGCATCACGCGGGCGGGCCATGTCGTCGCCGAGCTCCGTCCGGTGGTCCCCGCGACAGGGCGGTCCCTGCGTGACGCCCTGAGCCGCGTCCCCGCGCTGGATGACGCGTTCGACGACGACGTCGCCGCGGCGGCATCGCTCCTGCGCGCCGACGAGAGCGACCCGTGGGCCGGCGACTGATCCTGGACACCACCACGCTCATCGCGTACGAGCGTGGTCGGTTCGACACCACCGCCCTCGACGAGGACGACCTCGCCATCGCGGCCGTGACCGTTGCGGAGTTCCGCACCGGGGTCGAGCTCGCCGACACCGCGCAGCGTGCGGCCGATCGCGCGCGTGTCCTCGCGGCGATCACCGACACCCTGACGGTGCTGGACTACACCGAGCGGACGGCCGTCGAGCACGCCCGGCTGCTGGCGCACGTGCGACGCCGCGGCACACCGCGCGGAGCGCACGACCTGATCATCGCGGCCCATGCGGCCCAGGAGGATCGCATCGTGCTGTCGCTCGACGCGAACGCACGGTTCGGTGACCTGCCGGGCGTCCGGGCCGACAGCCCTCTCGGGTAGGCGGCACCCGCAGCGCGGGCGGTCAGTCGTCGAGGAACCGCACCAGCTCGGCCGCCGCGCCCGTGTAGGACCCGGGTGTCATCGCCGCGAGGCGCTGCGCCACGTCGTCGGGCAGACCCAGGCCGGCCACGAACGCCCGCAGGTCCTCGCCCGTGATCCGGCGACCCCGGGTCAGCTCCTTGAGGCGCTCGTACGGCTCGTCCATGCCCGGGACGCCCGCGACACCGGCCGCGCGCATCGCGGACTGCACGGCTTCGCCGAGGACCTCCCAGTTCGCGTCGAGGTCCCGTGCCATCGCGGCCGCGTCGACGTCGAGCCCCGCGAGCCCGCGCCGCACGTTGTCGATCGCGAGCAGCGAGTGGCCGAACGCGGGCCCGATGTTGCGCTGCGTCGTCGAGTCCGTGAGGTCACGCTGGAGGCGCGACGTCACGAGGGTCGACGCGAGCGTGTCGAGCAGCGCGCTCGAGAGCTCGAGGTTGGCCTCGGCGTTCTCGAACCGGATGGGGTTGACCTTGTGCGGCATCGTCGAGGAGCCGACGGTGCCCTGACCGCGCACCTGCGCGAAGTAGCCGAGCGAGATGTACGTCCACATGTCCGTCGCGACGTTGTGGAGGATCCGGTTGAAGCGCGCGACGTCGGAGTACAGCTCGGCCTGCCAGTCGTGCGACTCGATCTGGGTCGTCAGCGGGTTCCAGGTGAGGCCGAGGTGCTCGACGAACGTGCGTGACACCGTCACCCAGTCGGCCGTCGGCACCGCGGCGAGGTGCGCGCCGTACGTGCCCGTCGCGCCGTTGAGCTTGCCGAGGTACTCGGCGCCCTCGATGCGGCGAAGCTGGCGCCGGAGGCGGTGCGCGAGGACCGCGAGCTCCTTGCCGAGCGTCGTCGGGGTCGCCGGCTGACCGTGCGTGCGCGCGAGCATCGGCACGGCCGCGTGCTCCGTGGCGAGCGCGGCGAGGTCCGCGACCAGCCCTCGCGCTGCGGGCAGCCACACGTCGCGCACCGCGCCCTGGACCATCAGGGCGTAGGCCAGGTTGTTGATGTCCTCGCTGGTGCAGGCGAAGTGGACGAGCTCGGTGACACCCGGGAGCACGGTGTCCTCCCCGAGAACGCCCGGCGCGGCCGCGAGACGGGCCTTGAGCAGGTACTCCACGGCCTTGACGTCGTGCACCGTGATCTTCTCCGTCGCCGCGAGCTCGGCGACCGTGGAGGCGTCGAACGTCGCGACGACGTCCCGCAGGTGGTCACGCTCCTCGCTCGACAGCGTCGGGGCGCCGGGGATCACGTGGTGCGACGTCAGGTGGATGAGCCACTCGACCTCGACGTGCACGCGCTCGCGGTTGAGCGCGGCCTCCGACAGGTGGTCGACGAGCGGCGAGACTGCAGCCCGGTAGCGCCCGTCGAGCGGGCCGAGCGCGATGGGCGGGTTCGCGTCGGCGAGACGGCGACGGCTGGGCCGCACGACGGCGGTCGCGTCGGTGGTCTCGGTGCCGGCAGGCTCGGCGGCGTCGTGCGGGGCGTCAGGACCGGTCTGCGGCATGGGGCAATCCTTCCACGGGGCGCCGCCGGGGCGGGTCCTGCGCTCACGCCCGGCCGGGCCGTGGACGGCGCCCTCACGCGTCTGGGTCGTCACGAGCCGTTCACAGGAGTCAGCCGTGCGGCGGATGCGCGCCCTCCTGCACCGATGGTTCGGTGTCCGTGGGCAGTCGTCGATGACCGCCCGAACGGCCATGACAGGCGGAGAACGACGGCCTGGCGGCCGGCGTTCGAGATGGGGGGCATCTCATGAGACGGCACACTCTCGGCGCGGCGATAGCCGCGGCAGCGCTCGCCCTGGGGATGGGGGCGTCGCCGGCGCAAGCAGCGTCGCCCTACGACTCCGCGACGCAGAGCAGTCTGCGAAACCTCGTGAGCGCGGTGCAGTGGTGGTCCGCGTTCGACAACAACGACCGGTTCGAGGGACTCACCGTGCCCGCCCTGGCCGGCTGGGGCTGGCAACCGACCGGCACCACGTACACGGAGATCGTGATCGAGGGCGACGGTGAGTCCTGGCGCGCGACCGCGCAGGACACCCATGCCGGGTCGACCGAGTACACCTACACCTCGACCGCCGCGGTCAACGGTGTCACGCCCGGTTCCGTGCGGGCCTCGTCGCCGCAGCCCGCGGCCGTGCCAGCGGCGCCCGGAGCATCTGTGATCGACGTGGGGCTGGCGATCGACATCGATGCGCTCGCCACAGCGTTGATGAGTGGTGCGGTCACCACTCAGATGGTCTGCGAAGCCGCGGTGGTCTACCCGGGTACCCACACCGCTGGGTCGTCGGTCCCCGACCACGTCCTCGCGTGCGAGTCCGCAGCCGCCGCGTCGAACGCCACGTGGCGGTCGGTCCTGGCGGCGATGCTCAAGGCCGGTGGCCGCGTGGCGCTGCAGCAGCTCGCGCTGGACTTCGTGGGCGCTGGGACGGAGCCTGCCAGCCCGCCGGAGTGGGTGGGCAACCCCGAGGCGCCGCGGACCCCGCCGCCGGTGCCGACGGGGTTGCCCAACAACATCTGGAGGGTGGTGCCCAAGGCGGACCGTCTGACCGCGCCCGAGCTCACGCCGGAAGAGAAGCAGGTCGTCGTCACCCAGTGCCTGGCGTTGGCGGCGCGTGCCGGCATCGACGGAATGCAGCGGTGCAACGGCGACACGCCCATCTTCCTCAGTGGTCGGTCCGACACCCCCGAGCCGACGCAGCACGACTTCGAGGCGATCCGTGCGAACCCGATGTGGCTCGTGCTGAACCGCCAGCAGCCGCCCAACGACCGTGCGTGGCTCCAGAACCATCCCTCCTGTGCCGGACGCGTGCGGGACGTCCGGGACTGCGACGAGTTCCCGTTCGCCTCGACCAAGCAAGGGGGCGAGCGCGCTGAACCGCCGGTGAGCCTGCGAGTGCTTGACGCAAGTCAGAACCGATCTCAGGGACGGAAGCTCCTCAGCTTCTTCCAGGACCCGCGGTGCAATGTCGGTGCGGGTGATGAGTTCTGGGCCGTGCCGCTTCCCGAGCGTCCTGGCCTCCCACGAGCGGAGCAGCTTCCCACGCTCGGCTGGTGCGACGACGATGTAGTGGTCGTGCCCGAAGGAAGCGCTGAGCCCTGATGAGCGGGGAGGAGATCGTCGCGGCCCTGGCTGGGTGGGTCGAGCGCATCGGGGCCCTGGGTGCGGCGGCGGCTCCGCGGATGCGCCCGGGCCTGGCGCCCGAGCAGATCGAGGAGATCGCCACCCGGCATGGGTTCACTCTGAGCGAGGAGATCGCCGCGATCTGGGCGTGGCACGACGGCGAGCAGGGCAGGGGCGACTGGGGTGACCCGCGCCTGGAGGGACGCGGTCTGACGCCCAGAGGAGGCTTCTTCGACCTGGATACGACCCTGCACCGGGGGTTGGCCGGGTGGCACGCGACCTGTGGGGATGACGACGAGCTTGCTGACCCTGACGTGAGCGATGAGGTGAAGGCAGGCATCTGGCGCCGCGAGTGGGTCATCCTCGAGATCGGGCAGCTCCCGTTGGTGCTGGTGACGTCCGAGGACGGGACGACGGACACGTTCCGCTACGACCCGCAGTCGGGCACCGCGTGGGTGGCGCACTCGACGCTGCCGGAGCGGATCGCCTGGTGGCACCGCTACCTCGATCTGGGTGCCTGGCAGGTCATGCCTGATGGGACGTGGGGCGGCGAAAACGACCGGCTCCCTCGGGTCGACCGCACCGCGCCCGTCGACGAGCAGATCCGCATGACCGAGGTGACGTAGCGTCCGCTCCAGTCAGCCGCTGACCTCAGGCGAGATCCACGACGGGAGGTTCGGGTTCCGCGGCGCGAACACGACGCGGAAGGTCGGCGCGGGTGACGTCTGGTCCGTGGGCAGCGCGATGCGGGTGAGGCCGAGGCGCGAGGCGGGTCGCCGGTCCAGCGTCTCCCAGGTCCCGTCGGCGCAGCGGCGCTGAAGGCTCACGGCGCCCGGGAGCGACGTGCGCAGGAGGAGCTCCGCCCCTTCCTGGCGCAGCGACGTCGCCCGTGAACGCTCCCGGTCCTTGCGGCTCACAGCGCCGACGGGGGCCGCGACGCCGACGGACGGGCTCATGCCGCCGCCGGAGCTCATCGGCACGGAGACGGCCTTGAAGGCGCGTTCGCTCGGCTCGCTCACGGGGGCCTCCACGTCGGTGTGGTCAGGCTGGTGCGGTCGCCACGTGCGTGCCGACGATGCCGGCGACCGCAGCTCCGAGCCTAGGGTGCCCCGCCTCGCCCGGCAGCGGAACGGGGGAACCGGCTCAGGCGTGGCTCAGTGGCTCACGACGGCGTCCGGTGCGGGTGTGAGCGTCGCACCGCGCCGAGCCGACTCCGCGAGCGCCACGCCCGCGAGGACGACGGCGCCACCGACCAGCTGGACGGCCGTCATCGACTCGCCGAGCACGAGCCACGCGGCCGCAGCCGCCGCGACAGGCTCGAGCATCCCGAGCACACCCGTGCGCGCCGCGCCGAGCCGGGCGACGCCCACCAGGATGAGCAGGTACGGGACGGCCGTGCCGAGCACGACGATCCAGGCCACGAGCACCCACAGCGGCAGGTGCGCGCCGTCGAGCGCACCGGGCAGCGCGACGTCGTCGGCCAGGACCGACGCATCGAACGTCCACAGGGGCTGGAGCACGATCCAGAACAGGGCCGCGAACACCATCGACCACGCCTGGGTGGACAGCGGGTCCCGCGCGCGGACGAGGCGGTCACCGAGCAGGTAGTAGGTCGCGAGCGCGACGGCGGCACCCCCGGCGGCGAGCAGGCCGAGGGTGTCGAGCTCGATGCCGTCGCCCACCTGGGCCACGAGGACGAGCCCGCCGAGGCATGCGGCGAGGGCCCACCAGACGCGTGCCTTGACCTGCTCGCGCAGCACGAACCGTGCCCAGAGCGCGACGAGCACGGGGGCCGTGTACTCGACGAGGAGCGCGAGGCCCACGGGCAGCCGCGAGATCGCCACGAAGTACAGCCACTGGACCATCGCCATGCCGACGACGCCGAGCACGGCGATGCCCACGAGCTGCCGTCCCCGCGGCAGGGGCAGCCGCCGGCTCACGACGAGCACGGCTGCCACGAGGACGACCGCCGAGCCGATCGACCGCAGCTCGACGAGGCGCGTCGGGCTCAGTCCTGCCTGCATGGCCAGCTTCGACACGGTCCCGTTGACGGCGAAGAGCAGGGAGCCGACGACGACGGCCGTGACGCCCACGCCCACGTGCCGGGCACCCAGGGCTGGCACCTGCGTTGTCGTCACGGCGCGAGCCTAGGGGGTACCCGCCGACGCGCGACGGGCCGGCCTGCGAGGTGCTGACTAGGCTCGGGAGCCGTGCCGACGACGCCCGGCCGCAACGACGCGGCGACCCGTTCCCTCGTCCACCTCCGTGCCTCCGGGGTGAGCCTCGTGCTCGACACCGCCGGGCCCGCCGTGCCGCGCGTCGTGCACTGGGGGGCCGATCTGGGCGTCCTCGACGACGCCCAGCTGCGCTCGCTCGCGCGCGCGAACGTCCCGCCGTGGTCCAACACCATGGACGACCCGGCGCCGGTCGCCCTCCTGCCGGAGGCGTCGACGGGCTGGTCCGGCCGGCCGGGGCTGAGCGCGCACCGCGACGGCACGCACTGGTCGACGCGCCTCGTCGTCGACTCGGTGACGGTGCGTGCCGACGACCCGCCGGACGGGGGCGGCGAGGTGGTGGTCCAGGCGGCCGACGACGTCGCGCACGTGGGCGTGACCCTCACCATCGCGCTCACCTCGCAGGGCCTCGTCCGCACGCGCGCGGCGGTGACGAGCACGGCGCCCGCGGCCGACGACGCGCGGCTCCCCGCCCTGACGCTGGACGACCTCGTCGTCGCGCTGCCCGTCCCCGCCGAGGCGACCGAGCTGCACGACCTCGCCGGGCGGTGGTCGCGCGAACGCGCCCCGCAGCGGCGCGCGTTCGTGGTGGGCGAGCACCTGCGGGACAGCCGCCGGGGGCGTACGGGCCCCGATGCCGCCACGGTCCTCGTCGCGGGCGCACCCGGGTTCGGGTTCCGCGCGGGCGAGGTGTGGGGCGTGCACGTCGCGTTCAGCGGCAACCACCGCACCTACGCGGAGCACGTGAGCACGGGCGAACGGCTCCTCGGCGGCGGGGAGCTGCTGCTGCCCGGCGAGGTGCGGCTGGGCCCGGGCGAGACGTACACGGGGCCGTGGGTCTACGGGTCGTACGGCGTCGGGATGGACGCCTTGGCCGGGCGCCTCCACCGGTGGTTGCGTGATCGGCCGCACCACCCGACGGGTCCCCGGCGCGTCGTGATGAACACCTGGGAGGCCGTGTACTTCGACCACGACCTCGCACGGCTAACGGAGCTCGCCGACCGGGGTGCGGAGGTCGGCGTCGAACGGTACGTCCTGGACGACGGCTGGTTCCGTGGACGGCGGTCCGACGACGCCGGGCTGGGTGACTGGACCGTCGACGAGACCGTGTGGCCCCGGGGCCTGCACCCCCTCGTCGACCACGTGCGCGGCCTCGGCATGGAGTTCGGGCTGTGGTTCGAGCCCGAGATGGTCAACCCGGACTCCGACCTCGCGCGCGAGCACCCCGAGTGGGTCATGCAGACCGGGGACCGGATGCCGCCCGAGGCGCGCCACCAGCAGGTGCTCGACCTCACGCACCCCGGTGCGTACGGGCACGTGCGCGACCAGGTGCTCGCCCTCGTGCGCGAGTACCGGCTCGACTACCTCAAGTGGGACCACAACCGCGACCTGGTCGACGCGGGCTCCACCCGGACGGGTGCGGCCGGGGTGCACGGCCAGACGCTCGCCCTGTACCGGCTGCTCGACGAGATCCGCGCGGCTGCGCCCGGTCTTGAGATCGAGTCGTGCTCGTCGGGAGGGGCGCGTGTCGACCTCGAGATCCTCGAGCGCACCGACCGGGTGTGGGCGAGCGACTGCATCGACGCCCTCGAGCGCCAGATGATCCAGCGGTGGACGGCGCAGCTGCTGCCGCCCGAGCTCGTCGGCTCGCACGTCGGGTCCCCGCGCTCGCACACGACGGGGCGTGCCCACACGCTGGCGTTCAGGGCGGGCACGGCCCTGTTCGGCCACTTCGGTGTGGAGTGGGACCTGACGCGCGCGTCGGAGCAGGAGCGCGCCGAGCTCGCGGCGTGGGTCGCGACCTACAAGGAGCACCGGGCGCTGCTGCAGCGGGGGACGGTCGTGCGGGGCGACCACCCCGACCCGGCGCTGTGGGTGCACGGCGTGGTCGCGCCGGAGGGGGACGAGGCGCTGTTCGCGCTCGTCGCCGTCGACCGTTCCGCGACGTGGCCGCCCGGGCGGGTCCGGCTGCCCGGGCTGGACCCGGACCGCGTGTACCGGGTCGCACCCGCGGGGCCGGGCGCGGCGCTCGCGGACCTGCCGTCGCGGCCCGAGTGGTGGGCGCACGGCTGCGAGGCGACGGGTCGCGTGCTCGGTGAGGTCGGCGTCCAGGCGCCGCCGCTGCTGCCGGAGTCGCTCGTGCTGCTGCACGTCACGTCGTAGCGGGCCGCTGCCGGTCGCGCCGTCCACAGACCGTTCCGGCGGGCTGGTCCGTCCACAGGGTGCCCGTGCGGGCCCGTCCGTCCACAGGTCGGCGGGCCCCGGCCGGACCGGCGCGAACGCTGCGACCTAGCGTCCCCGACGACGGACACGGGTACGCAAGGTGGAGGTAGCGGATGAGTGGCAGCTGGTTGGACCCCGGACCCGGCCCGCACGCGACGGGCGACGCGATGATCGCGCTCGGCGACGTCCAGCGCGGGCTCGAGTCGGCTGACACCCAGCTCCGGGCGGCCCTGGCCCTCGACTGGGTCTCGGCCGCGGCCGACGGCTACCGCGTCGAGCTGACCGACGTGCAGGGAGAGATCGGCCGGCTCGGCGTCCACCTGGGATCCGCGCGCTCGACGGTCGTGCAGCACCTGAGGGCCGCCGACTCCGCACACGCCGCCGCCGAGGCCGCACAGCTCACCGCCGTGGAGCGCCTGCCCGTCTGGCAGGGCGTGGGCCACGCGCCGGCGCCCGTCTACGGGCCACCTGTGCCGCGGCCGGCGCACGCGTCCGCAGGGGTACCCGCCCCGACGTCGGGCGGCGACCGTCGGGGACCGGTGTGAACGCGCCGGCCGCGATCCTGGGCGGCGTGCGGACCGGGACCGGGTCCGACGAGGCCGGTGACCCGGCGCTGCTGCCGGGCGTCGCCGTGATGGGCGGTGCCGGCGGGACCGCTGCGCACCTCGCGGACCTCGAGGCGACCGCGGTGGGGCTCGACGCCGCCGCGGACGCGCTCGACGCCGCCGCGTCCGCCGTCGCACGGGTCGTCGTGCTGGTGGACTCCACGACCCGGTGGTCCCCCGGCACGGCGGCGCGGGCGCGCGCCGACCTCGCCCCGCTCGTCTCGGCCTGGTCAGGGGTCGCCGCACGCGCCGCGCAGGCGCGCTCGGCGGCGGCCCGGCTGCGGAGCACGGCAGGCGTCTACCGTGACACTGACTCGCTCGTCGCGGCCGTCGTACGGAACGGCCTGGCGACCGTGGGAGGTGCGCTCGGCGACGCCGGGCCGATCGGCTGGATCACCGCAGGTGCCCTCGTCGTGGCCGGCGCCCTCCAGGCTGGTCTGTCCCTGGTCACCGTACGGACGCTGCGCTACTCGCCCGGTCTCGCGGGCGTGGCTCTGCGCGCGCTCGGCTCGGCGGAGAACCGGGCCGCGCCCGGGGCGCTCGGCATGGTGGCGCGGACCGTCGGCGGCCCGGGCCTCCTGCCGCAGGGGCTCGGGTTTCCGTCGGCACGCACCGTCGAGATCCTCATGCCGGGTGCCGCCGGCTTCATCCGTGGGATGGCTCCCTGGCCGTACATCGGCGGGGCCCGGCTCGCCGTTCCCCAGGCCGCCGGGACCCTGCTCGTCGCGTCCAAGGGCGCGACCCTGCTGTTCGGGACACCACGCCCGGGCCTCGTCGTCGCGCCGGTGATCACAGGGCCGCGGCCGCCGGGACGCCCGAGCGAGAGCCTCGAGCCGCCCGCCCCACGGAACGTCTCGGACGTGCTCGACCAGATCTGGGCCCTCTCGCCCCTCGAGCGGGAGGTGGGACCGCCGCCGGGTGAGGCCGGGTCTGTCGGGGTCCAGCAGCTCGACCACGCGGACGGCACACGGAGCTGGGTCGTCACCGTGCCGGGCACGCAGGACTGGTCGCCCATCGCGGGCAGCAACCCCGTGGACCTCACGACCAACCTGGAGGTGGCCGCGGGCGTGCGCGACGACGCGTCCGAGGTCGTCCGGCAGGCCATGGACCAGGCCGGCATCGCACCGGGTGAGCCCGTGCTCCTCGCCGGGCACAGCCAGGGCGGGATGATCGCGATGGGGCTCGCCGAGGAGCCCGAGATGCTCGCGCGGTACTCGATCGAGGCCGTCGTGACGGCCGGTGCGCCGATCACCTCGGGGGAGCTGCCGCCACAGGTCCAGGCTCTGAACATCGAGCACGTCCAGGACTACGTGCCCACCGCCGACTCGGGTGAGGGCCGGGACCAGCCCAACCGCACGACCGTCGTCGTCGACCTCACGAAGTCCGCGTCACCGGAGAACCGCGCGGCGGCGGGCTCGCCCTCCACCGCGCACGGCCCCGAGGTGTACTCGCGCACCGCGGAGGAGATCGAAGACCTTGACGACCTGTCGGTGCGAGCCGCCCAGGAGGCGATCCGCGGCGTCCTCGGCGACGGCACCGCGCAGGCCACCCTGCACCGCTACGTGGGCATGCGGGTGGAGGAGTGCCGGTGAGGTGGACCGAGGAGTTCCACGGGTTGACCTGCAAAGTCCGCGAACCCGGCGCGCCGCCAGCAGTAGGGTCACGGGCGCCAGGCCAGAGCTGAGCAGGGGGCCAACGATGACAGCTGAGATCGACTTCGCCTGTACTGCGCGACGGCGCAGGGGTGCCGTCGCGGTCACAGCGGGGGTGTCCGATGGCTGAGCGGGGGTCTCGTCGTGGGCGACGTGGGTGCCTGGTCGGTGTCGGCGTCCGCGTCGGTGTCGTCTTCGTCTTCGTCTTCCTGGCCCTGCTGCTCGGGCTGAGCGCCGCCGGCGTCCCTGTGCAACCGCCGGGCGCGCCCGTGATGATGCGGGGCGGAACGCAGGATCGCATCAACTTCGGGCTCGTCTCGGTGTTCCGTGTGAGCGGGACCGGCGACGCCCCTGTGGCAGCCCTCGGCGTCTCGGCGTTCGGCGGCAGCCGCAGTGCCGAGCTGGAGCGCTGGGAGTCGATCGTCGTGCCGTGGTGGGGTCAGCTCACCGCCGTGTCGTTGGAGCCGTTCTCAGGCGACCCCTTGCAGCCGGGGCCGCGCGGATCGGCGACGCTGATCTACACGCCACCGTGGTGGACGGCTCTCGTGCTGGTGCTGGGAGTCGGGGCATGGGTGCGTCGTCCGGCGCGGTCTCGGCGAACCGACGCGGCGGTCCCCGGCCTTGAGGCGGACGCTCCGTCGGTCGTCCCGCCCGCGTTCGAGGCGAGGGCCCATGACTGACACGGACGCCGTGACAGGTCCACCTGCCCGTCGGTGGCGCTGGGGTTGGCGCGGAGCTCTTGTCGGTGGCGTCCTTGTGATCGGCGCAGCCGCGGGCGGGTGGACGTGGCTGTGCGCGCACCAGGCCGCGCAGGCGGCCCAGGCCCGCCTCGACGCGGCCGAGGTGAGTGCTTGGGAAGACCGCCAAGCCCTCGAGGGAGTCCTCACGGAGACGGCCCTTGCGGTCGGCCTGACCGTGGAGAGCGAAGCCGACCCGTACGTGCGAGCGGTCCAGTGCGGGCGCAACGACGGGCGAACGGGCTTCGCCTACCTCCTACCCGCTGTCCAAGCGCCACCCGTGGACGACGCCGCCGCCATGCTCGGGGCGATCGAGGAGTACTGGCAGTCGTTGGGCTACACGACGAACGAGGGCGAGTACCTCGGCTCGTCTGCGATACGAGCAGTCACCGCGACCGGAGCGCAGATGCGTGCGGTGGCCGGCCCAGCGGGCACGGGCATCGCCGGAGAGACCAGCTGCGCACTGACCGACGGTCGCCCGGCTCCTGAACCCCGCGCCGCCGCGTCGTGCGCGTGGGGGAGGTCCGGTACGTCCTCGCTCAGTCCTTCTTGCGGGCCCCGGGGATCGCGACGCTCAGGATAAAGCTCACGATCGAGATGATCAGGGCGCCGAGGACGGCGGTGCCGAACCCGTCGACGCGCAGCCCGTAGTCGGTCTGCTCCGAGAGCCAGCCCGTGAGCATGAGCATGAGCGCGTTCACGACGAGCGTGAACAGGCCCAGCGTCAAGATGTAGAGCGGGAACGAGATCGCCTTGACGATCGGCTTGACGACGGCGTTGACCACACCGAACACGAGGCCCACGACGAGGTAGACAAGGACGGTCGTCCCGGTGTCCTCACCGCCCACCACCCCGAGGCCGTCGAGCATCTGGGTCGCCAGCCAGATCGCGGCAGCGTTGATGATCACACGCAGCAGGAAGCTCATGTCCGCATGCTTCCATGCCGCGCCGACGTGCGGGAGCGCGATGGCATGCTGAGCCGGTGACGTCTACCCCGGTCGCTGCGCGCGACGCCGTGCAGCAGCTGCCCGCCTACGTCCCCGGCGCGCGGGCCGGCACCGACGGACGGACGCACAAGCTCTCCTCCAACGAGAACCCGTACCCGCCCCTCGCCTCCGTGCAGCGGGCGATCGAGGCGGCAGCCGGCGACGTCAACCGGTACCCGGACATGTTCGCGACCGACCTCACGCACGCTCTCGGCGCGAAGCACGGCGTCGACCCGTCCGGCGTCGTCGCAGGCAATGGCTCCGTGGCCGTCCTCGGCCACGCCCTCCAGGCGTACTGCGACGCAGGCGACGAGGTCGTCTACGCGTGGCGCTCCTTCGAGGCGTACCCGATCCTCGTCCGCCTCCAGGGTGCGGTCCCCGTCGAGGTCCCCGTGACCCCCGAGGGCCGCCACGACCTGCCCGCCATGGCGGCGGCCGTCACCGAGCGCACCCGGGTGGTCCTCGTCTGCTCGCCCAACAACCCGACGGGCCCCGCCGTCCGCCACGGCGAGCTCGTCGAGCTGCTCGCCGCCGTCCCGGAGCGCGTGCTCGTCGTCCTCGACGAGGCCTACACCGAGTTCGTGCGCGACGCGGACCCCATCGACAGCGCGCGCATCCTGGCCGACCACCCGAACGTCCTCCTCCTGCGCACCTTCTCCAAGGCCTACGGGCTCGCGGGGCTCCGCGTGGGCTACGCCGTCGGGCACCCGGACGTCGTCCGGCCCGTGCGGACGGCGTCGACCCCCTTCGGCGTGAACCACCTCGCGCAGGTCGCCGCGCTCGCGTCCCTCGACGCCGAGGCTGAGCTGCGCGCACGCGTCGACTCCGTCGTCGAGGAACGTCGTCGGCTCGTCGCCGGCCTGCGCGCGCAGGGCTGGTCGGTCCCCGACAGCCAGGGCAACTTCGTGTGGCTCGCCACCGGGGAGCGGACCGTGGACCTCGCGGCCGACGCCGTGCGCAACGGCGTGCTCGTGCGCCCGTTCCTCGGCGAGGGCATCCGCATCAGCGTCGGGAGCCCCGAGGCGAACGACGCGGTCCTCGCGCTCGCGGCGACCTGGCGCTGAGGCCCAGGGCCCACCCTCAAGCCGCCGGGGCCGCCGTGGCCCCCGCCGGGGCGCCAGGCCCCGCGTTGGAGGGTCGGGACAACGCCGCGCGGGGCAGCTTTGTGGCCGTCGCACAGGCCGAACCTACGCGTCCGTAGCCTACGCTGACGTAAGTTCGCGGGCCCTGCCCCGAGCGCTCCTGGCCGTCACCCGGAAGGACCCTGCGTGAACGAGCCCGACCTCGTCCAGCTCCTCACCCCGACCGGGGAGCGGCTGGACCACCCGGACTACAGCCCGCGCGTCGCGCACCTCGACCCCGAGGCCCTGCGCGGCCTGTACCGAGACATGGTGCTCGCGCGGCGCTTCGACACCGAGGCCACGGCGCTCCAGCGCCAGGGCGAGCTCGGTCTCTTCCCCCCGGCCCTCGGCCAGGAGGCCGCGCAGGTCGGCTCCGGCCGCGCCCTCGCGCCGCAGGACTACGCGTTCCCCTCCTACCGCGAGCACGGCGTCGCGCACACCCGCGGTGTCGACCTCGTCGACGTGCTGCGCCAGTTCCGCGGCATCGACCACGGTGGCTGGGACCCGCGCGCGCACAACTTCCACCTCTACACGCTCGTCATCGGCTCGCACACGCTGCACGCCACGGGCTACGCGATGGGCGTCCAGCGCGACGGCGCCGTCGGCACGGGCGACCCCGCGCGGGACACCGCCGTGATCGCCTACTTCGGCGACGGCGCGACCTCCCAGGGCGACACCAACGAGGCGTTCGTGTTCGCCGCCGTCAACAACGCACCCCTCGTGCTGTTCTGCCAGAACAACCAGTGGGCCATCTCGGAGTCGACCGACAAGCAGTCGCGCGTCCCGATCGTCGAGCGCGGCAAGGGGTTCGGCGTCCCGAGCGTCCGCGTCGACGGCAACGACGTCCTCGCCTGCTACGCGGTCACGTCGGAGGCGCTCGAGCGCGCACGGTCCGGCAACGGCCCCACCTTCATCGAGGCGTACACGTACCGCATGGGCGCGCACACCACGTCCGACGACCCGACGCGCTACCGCTCCGCCGCCGAGGAGGAGGCGTGGCGCCGTCGGGACCCGATCGACCGCCTGCGGCTGCACCTCGAGGCGACCGGCGAGCTCGGCCAGGACTTCCTCGACGAGCTCGCCGCCGCCGGGGACGCCCTGGGCGTCCGCCTGCGTGCGGAGGTCAAGGCCATGCAGGCCCCGGCGACGAGCACGATGTTCGAGCACGTGTACGCGGGCGCGCACTCCGTCGTCGAGGCGGAGCGTGCCTGGTTCGAGGAGTACGAGGCATCGTTCACCGACGCACCGGCGAGCACCGCGGGGGCCACCCGATGAGCACAGCGACCACCACGGCTGCGGCCGGCACCTCGACGGGCTCGCACGCCGCGCCTGCGACGGGGCCGAGCACGTCCACCGTCCAGCGCCTCACGCTCGCCAAGGCCATCAACGTCGGCCTTCGGGCCTCGCTCGAGCAGGACCCCAAGGTCATGCTCATGGGCGAGGACATCGGGCAGCTCGGCGGCGTCTTCCGCGTCACCGACGGCCTGCAGAAGGACTTCGGCCCCGACCGTGTCGTCGACACGCCCCTGGCCGAGTCCGGCATCGTCGGCACCGCGATCGGCCTCGCCCTGCGCGGCTACCGCCCCGTCTGCGAGATCCAGTTCGACGGGTTCATCTTCCCCGCGTTCGACCAGATCACCACGCAGCTCGCCAAGATGCACTACCGCTCGCGCGGCCGCCTGTCGCTGCCCGTCGTCATCCGCGTGCCCTACGGCGGCGGCATCGGCGCGGTCGAGCACCACAGCGAGTCGCCCGAGGTGCTCTTCGCGCACACCGCCGGCCTGCGCGTGGTCTCCCCGGCCACCCCGGCCGACGCGTTCACGATGATCCAGGAGGCCATCGCCTCACCGGACCCCGTCCTCTTCTTCGAGCCCAAGGGCCGCTACTGGGACAAGGGCGACGTCGACCTCAGCCACGCGTACGGCACGTCCGACGCCGCGGGCCTCGACCACGCCCGCATCGCCCGGCCCGGGACCGACCTCACGCTCGTCGCCTACGGGCCCACGGTCGCGACCGCCCTGCGCGCCGCCGACGCCGCGGCCGCCGACGGGACGAGCATCGAGGTCGTCGACCTGCGGACCATCTCACCCCTGGACACCGACACCGTCGCCGAGTCGGTGCGCCGGACCGGACGGTGCGTCGTCGTGCACGAGGCGCCCGTGCTCTACGGGACCGGTGCCGAGGTCGCGGCCCGCATCAGCGAGGCGTGCTTCTTCCACCTCGAGGCCCCCGTGCTGCGCGTCGGCGGCTTCCACAGCCCCTACCCGGTCGCACGGCTCGAGCACGAGTACCTGCCGAGCCTCGACCGCGTGCTCGACGCCGTGGACCGCGCGCTCGCGGTCTGACAGCACCCCGAAGCCCCATCACCGTCCCACCCGAGGAGCACCGTGCCCAGGTACGAGCAGTTCCGGCTTCCCGACGCCGGAGAGGGCCTGACCGAGGCTGAGATCGTCGAGTGGCACGTCGCCGTCGGCGACACCGTGCAGATCAACCAGACGATCGTCGAGATCGAGACGGCCAAGTCGCTCGTCGAGCTGCCCTGCCCGTACGAGGGCGTCGTCACCGCGCTGCTCGCGGAGCCGGGCACGACCGTCGAGGTCGGCACCCCGATCATCACCGTCGACACCGACCCGACGGGTGCGTCCGGCGCAAGCGAGGCGACGCCGGAGCCCGCCACGGCCGCTGCGGCACCCGCCGCGGACGGTCAGGCGGACTCGGGTGCGAGCGGCGCGGTCCTCGTGGGCTACGGCGTCACGGGCCACAGCGCCGCGCGCCGTCCCCGTCGAGCGGTCGAGGCCGCGGGCGCGGCTCCCGCCGGTCCGACGACGACCACCTCTGCGCCCGTCGCCGTGCCCGCCGCCACGGCAGCGGTCGTCGACCGACCGGGCACGCCGTCGGCCCCGTCCGCGGCATCCCCTGCCGCCACCGCTCCGGTCGCGACGGCTCCCGCCGCCGCTGGCCCGGCGGCCACGAGGGGGGCGAGCCCGGTGCTCGCCAAGCCTCCCGTGCGCAAGCTCGCCAAGGACCTCGGCGTGGACCTCGCGACCGTCCGGCCGACCGGCCCCGGCGGCATCGTGACGCGTGAGGACGTGCTGGCCACGTCGTCGGGCAACCAGGCCGAGACCCTCGCCACGTACGCGGGCGACGACCAGCCGTGGCTCGCGTCGGGCACGGTCACGCAAGACGGCCGCGTGACGCGCGTGCCCGTGCGGTCGGTGCGCAAGCGCACCGCGGAGGCCATGGTCGCGAGCGCCTTCACGGCCCCGCACGTCTCGGTGTTCCACACGGTCGACGTGACCAAGACGATGCGCCTGGTCGCGCGCCTGCGCGAGGACCGGGAGTTCGCGGACGTGCGCGTCACGCCCCTGCTCATCGCCGCGAAGGCGCTCCTGCTCGCGGTGCGCAGGCACCCGGAGGTCAACGCGTCGTGGATCGACGAGACCCAGGAGATCGTCTACAAGCACTACGTGAACCTCGGCATCGCGGCCCAGACGCCGCGCGGCCTCATCGTGCCCAACGTCAAGGACGCGCACCGGATGAGCCTGCACGACCTCGCGGTCGCGCTCGCGGACCTCACGGCGACGGCGCGCTCGGGCCGGACCACGCCGACGGCCATGTCGGACGGCACCATCACGATCACCAACGTCGGGGTCTTCGGCATCGACACGGGCACGCCCATCCTCAACCCGGGTGAGTCCGCGATCCTCGCGTTCGGGGCGATCCGCCAGCAGCCGTGGGTCCACAAGGGCAAGATCAAGATCCGCCACGTGACGCAGCTCGCGCTGTCGTTCGACCACCGGCTGGTCGACGGCGGCCTGGGCTCACGCTTCCTGGCCGACGTCGCCGCGGTGCTCGAGGAGCCCGGTCAGGGACTCGTCTTGGGCTGACGCCACGAGCGGGGGCTGACGCCGCGAGCGGGGCACCACCGGCACGCCCGTCACCAGTTCTTGGTCTGGCCCCCGCCGAGGTCGCCCTCTTCCTCCTGACGTTGCCGCTCGGCCTCCGCCTCGGCCTCGGAGTTGCGCTGGTCGAGCTCCTGCTGGCGGCGCTCCTCCTCGGCGTCGGAGTCGCCCTGGTCGGGGTTCTCCTCGGGCTCGGCCTGCTGCTCCGCCTGCTCCTGCTTGTCCTCGAGTCGCTGCTCGGACTCCTGCTCCTGCTGCTGCTCCTCCTCGGACTGCTCCTCGTCCTCGCACTCCCCGCGGGTCGCGAGCGCGGTCTCGTAGTCGAGGGCCGCCCATGAGGCGTAGCTCTTGGCCTCCTCGCGGAGCTCCTCCGACGTCGAGTCGCCCCACGGCGACCCGATCGGGTACGGCGTTCCCGCGGCCTCGTGCGCCGCGGCCTCGGCGGCCCAGTCGAGTCGGAGCTGGGACTCCTCCATCTCCCCGTCGCCCATGAGCTCGTAGGTGACGGCGAGGTTGATCGCGACGAGGCAGCGCTGCTCGGGGTCGTCGGGCACCGCCTCGAGCGCGTCTTCGAGGAGGAACACGCCGAGCTCGGGGTCGCCGTCGGCGGTGAACGTGGTGCCGAGGTTGTAGGGGGCCTTCCAGCGTTCGGTCACGTTCGTCCACTTGAGCCACAGGAAGCCGAGGGTCGCGCCGCCGTAGCCGCCGTCGCGGTACTGCGCCTGCGCGGTGCCGGCGACCGCGTTGAGGAGCGCCACGTGGGCACCGAAGACGAAGACGCCGAGCCAGACGGGCAGCGCCGCCCACACGAGGAGCCGGCGCCGACGCCGCCGCTGCTGCTCGGGGGTGCGGGCCGTGGGCCGGCGCGTCCTCTGCCGTGTCCGGCGGGGCTGCGCCGGACCGGCGGCAGGCGGCGAGGCGTAGCCGGGCACCGTGACCGGCTCGACGGCGGCCGCGCGCCTGCGTGCCCGCGACCGGCCGGTCCCGGGGGTGCGTTCGCGTCCGCGGGCCATCAGGGACCACCTCCGTCAGGTGCGGACCGGGGCGCCGGGTCGCTGGGCTCGGTGGTGCGTGCGCGCCGCAGAGGTACCCAGTGCCGGGCCGTCCGCCACGCCTCGTACGCGAGGACGAGGACGAGCAGCACGGCGAGGGGCCAGCTCACGGCCTGCCAGGTGCGCAGCGCACGCCGGCCGTCCTGGGCGATCTGCTCGGGGTCGAGGTCGGCGACGAGCGACTCGACCTCGTCGGGCCCGGTGCGGTGCACGTACGGCACCCCGAGCTGGTCCGCGACGGTGCCCAGCGACTCCTCGTCGATGCGTGAGATCGCCTGCGGGGCGTCGGGCCCGTCGCCGTCGAGGATGTAGGGCGCCTCCGGGTCGGGGTCGAGCGACCCGTCGTAGGAGCGCATGGGCCCGCCCTCGGCGGTCCCGTAGCCGAGCACCGCGCCGCCGTCGACGAGCTCGGCGAGGGCCTCGTAGGACTCGGGCTCGCCGTCGGTGGTCTGCTCGCCGTCGGACAGGAAGAACACGAGCCGCACGTGCGCGGGGCTGCGCTCGGCCGCCCCGGCGAGCGCGGTCTGCAGGGGGACCAGCGGGCGGTCCACGAGCGAGCCCGAGGAGTACGCGGTGATCTCCTGGCGCACCGTCTGGGTCCAGGACTCGACGGCGCCCTCGTCGGTGGTCAGGGGGAGCTGTCTGCTCGCGGAGCTGTCCCAGCCGATGATCGAGTACCGCGCGTCGGGGATGGCCTCGGTGAGGGCCACGACGTCGTGCCGGACGCCCTCGAGCCGGGGCAGGCGCTCGGCCGACCAGTCCTCGGCGGCCATGGAGCCGGTGCGGTCGACCACGAAGAAGACGTCGACGGCGACGCCCAGGTCCTCGTCGGTGATGCGCGGCACGGACGGACCCAGGCCGATCCCGAGCACGAGCAGCACGGCGACCGAGCGCAGCCACCAGGCGAGCCGCGACCCCGGCCGGGCACGGACGGCCTGCACGACGGCGAACACCGTCATGGGCACGAGCAGGAGCAGGAGCCAGCCGACCCCGAGCAGCGGTTGGAGGCTCATTCGCGCACCCGCCATCGCCACAGGAGCAGCCCGAGCACCCCGACCACGAGCAGCGCGAACCACGGCTGCGGCCGGTCGGTGAGCAGGTGCTGGGGCTCCTCGTCGAGCGCCACGGCCTGCTGGGCGGTGACGTCGTCGATCACGGAGCGGACGGCGGCGGGGTCCTCGGCGAACCAGGACATGCCGTCGGCGTCCTCGATCGCCGTCGAGAACTCCTCGTTCTGCGCCGAGCCGCGCAGGCTCTCGTCGCCCCCGTAGAGGCCGTAGAGGACGACGTCGCGCGACGCCACCAGGTCGACGGCCTGGGGCAGGGTGTAGACCGGCTCGCCGAACGGGTCGTTGTCGGTCGCGAGGATGATCGAGCGGGACCGGTCGGTCTCCTGCTCGTCGAACAGGAGCGCGCAGCTCGCGAGCCCGTCGCCGATGAGGGACCCCTGCGCGGGGACGCCCTGGGTGCCCTCGACGAACTGGAGCATCTCGTCGAGCCCGCGCCACGTCATCGGGTCGGACGGGTCGAATGCCTCGAGGTCGAAGCGCAGCGCCTCGACGGCGATCTCGAGCTCCTCCTGGACCAGTGCGTAGTCGTCGGTCAGCGGGAAGACGGTGCGGGACGTCGAGTTGAACACCGACAGCGCGATGCGCTCGCCGGAGAAGCTCTCCACGAGCTCGCTGAACGTCTCGACGATCGCGGAGTCGAACGGGACCATCGAGCCGGACACGTCGAGGCACAGCACGATGTCGCGCGTGCCGAACCGCTCGCTCTTGACCTGCCGGTCGACGGGCCGGGCCGCGAGCACCGCGGCCGACGCGACGGCGACGACGAGCGTGCCGACGCCGGCCCAGCGGAGCACCTGGTAGTCGCGCACGGCGCGGCGGACCTCGGGGACCTCGTCGAGGCGCTCGGTGTGCGCGACCCAGTGCGCCTCGTCGGACGACGCGCGGCGGGTGCGCCAGGCCCACGCGGCGCCGGCGAGCACCGCGAGGAGGAGGACGGCGAGGAGCCACGGCCAGACCAGGCCGCTGCTCACCGTGACGGTCTCGGACGTGGGGGTCACCAGTTCCGGATCACCCGCCTGGCGCCGTCGAGGGCGTGCTCGGGCGACGCCTCGGTCGCACCGGACCGAGCGAACGCGGGCCGGTAGTAGGACTCGATGAGGCTCGCCAGGCGCTTCGCCCCGCCGATGCGCCGCAGGTCGCTGAGGGTCAGCACGCGTGCGTCGACGCCGCGCCGCACGGTCGCGAAGTCGCGGACCACGGCGCTGAGCTCGAGGTGGAGGCCGCGCGCGTCGAGGTCGCCCGTGCGGAAGCGGTGCTCGACCTCGTCGACGCGTGCCAGGTAGACGGGCCGCACGGACGCGTACCTGTCGCCGCCGTACCCCGGGGTGAGCGGCAGCAGCGGCGGTGGCTGATCCTCGGGCCGGGCGCGCGTGCTGCGCACCGCCCACACGAGGTACACGACGACCGCGACCATGAGGAGCACGCCCGCGACGGTGACGAGCCACGAGTACAGGACGGGGTCGTTCAGCTCATCGGTGGGCACGGCGGCTCCGCGCGAGGAGGTCGACGAGGCCCGGCACCACGTCCTCGGTGCCGCGGACCACGACGTCGTGCACCCGCAGGCGGCGCAGCATCGTGGCGCGCTCGACGGCGTGGGCGGCGCGGGACCGGGCGGCCGCCTCCTGGAGGTCGGGGCGCCCCTGGAGCCAGGGCGGGACGGACCAGCCGTCATCGACGTCCCGGGTCTGGCGGCCCTCGCCCGGTGCGGCGAGCGGGTCGGCGTCGGCGACGGAGATCACGAGGACCTCGTGGCGCATGCAGACCGTCCGCAGGGCGTCCCGGTGCTCGGGGCCCGGACCGGCCTCGTCGGTCAGCACGACCACGAGGGACCTGCGGGGGAGCGCACCGACGCGCTCGAGCACGCGGCGTAGGTCCGACGGCGGTGCGGTGACCGTCAGGGCGCGTTCGACCTGGCGCAGCACGACCTCGATGTGCGCGGTCCCGGCGCGGGGTGGCAGCTGGGTCATGCGGCCGGAGTCGGCCGCGACGAGCGCGACCCGGTCACCACGGTCCCGGGCGAGGTAGGCGACGAGGCCCGCGGCGTCGGCCACGACCGTGGCCTTCGACTCGCCCGACGCCGCCGTGGCGGCCATGGTGCGGCCCGTGTCGACGGCGAGGACGACGGTGAGGTTGCTCTGGCGGACGAAGCGCTTGATCACGGGGATGCCGGCCCGGGCGCTGGACTTCCAGTCGATGTCGCCCACGTCGTCGCCGGGCGTGTAGAGCGAGAGGTCGTCGAAGTCCTGGCCGTGCCCCTGGAGCACGGAGCGGTGCAGGCCGTCGAGCAGGCCCGTGGCGCGGCGTGCGACGGGCAGGGACAGGCGGGCGCGCAGGTGCGCGTAGCGCGAGGCCGAGGCGCCGCCGACCGGGGGCGGCGGGCCGGGTGGTGCGGGCGGGGCGGAGGCCATGGGTCAGCGCATCAGGGGGTCGGTACCGCGTCGAACACCGCGTCCACGAGCTGCTCGGCGGGCACGTTGTCCGCGAGCGCGTCGAAGGTCCGCACGAGGCGGTGGCGCAGCACGGGGTGGCGCATGGCCTTGATGTCCTCGGGGGTCACGTAGGCGCGGCCCGCCTGGAGCGCGAGGGCCTGCCCGATGCGCATGAGCGCGATGGAGCCGCGGGGGCTCGCGCCGACGCGGATCATCTGGCCGATGCCCGGGATGGGCCGGGGCCCCTTTCCGCGCGTCGTCGCGACGAGGTCGACCACGTAGCGCTTGATCGCGGCGTCGACGTACACGCGGTCCGTGAGCGACTGGAGCCACTCGAGGTCCGCCAGGGTCACGGGCTCGCCGGAGATCGGTGCGGCCTGGCGCCCGCTCGCGATGCGCTCGAGGATCTCGACCTCCTGCCCCGAGTCGGGGTAGCCGAGCACCTCCTTGACGAGGAACCGGTCCATCTGGGCCTCGGGCAGCACGTACGTGCCCTCCTCCTCGATGGGGTTCTGCGTGGCGAGGACCATGAACGGCGTGGGCAGCGGGTACACCTCGCCGCCGATCGACGTCTGCTTCTCCTGCATCGCCTCGAGCATCGCGGACTGCGTCTTGGCGCTCGACCGGTTGATCTCGTCGAGCAGCACGAGGTTCGCGTGGACGGGGCCGAGCTGGGTCGTGAACGAGCCGGTCGCGTAGTTGAAGATCTGCGTGCCGACGATGTCGTTGGGCATGAGGTCCGGCGTGCACTGGATCCGGTGGAAGGTGCCCGAGACGGCGGCGGCGAGCGTCTGCGCGGCCGTCGTCTTGGCGAGGCCGGGGACGCTCTCGAGGAGGATGTGCCCGCGCCCGAGCAGGGTGCTCACGAGTGCGACCCGCAGGTTGTCCTGCCCGACGAGCCGCTGCTCGAACACCTCGTCGATGCGGTCGAACAGGTGCCGGGCCTGCCGGTGCTCGCTGTCGCTGATGGGCTCCTGCTGCATCCCGTGACCCCTGTCCGTTCGCCCGGCCGCCCGCCCCACCTGGGCGTCGGCCGCACGTGAGTATGCCAGCGGGCGGCGTCGGGTGCCTGGGCCGTCCCCAGGTCAGGACGGGGGCGCGGTGCTCGGGAGCGGCGGTGACCAGTGCGCGGGTGGCGTGTGGACCGGGGGCAGGCGCGTCGTGGCGTCGCCCCGCGCGGCCGCGACCTGAAGCGGCGTGAGGAACAGCGTCCCCGTGAGGTCGGCGCCCCGGACGTCCGCGCCGCGCAGGTCGGCGCCGATGAGGTCCGCGCCCCGCAGGTCGGCCCCGCGCAGGTCCGCGCCGATGAGCAGCGCGCCCCGCAGGTTGGCCTTGCGCAGGTCGGCTCGCCGGAGCCGCGCCCCGACGAGGTCTGCGCCGCGCAGGTTGCGTCCCGGGCGGGGGCCGCGGGCGAGCTCGCTGGCCTGGAGCAGGAGGTCGGCGACGGCCCGGCGACGGCCTTCGACGTCGTCGGCGACGAGCGTCGCGGCGTCGGACCGGCTGAGGGCGTCCGCGTCGCGGAGCGCAGCCGAGAGCGCGCCGCGGATCGGGCCCGACGACGCGAGCTCGAGCGCCTCGCTCAGGTACCAGAGCAGCTCGTGAAGCACGCGCATCACGGGGAACACGGCACCCACGTCGCGTGCGACGGTCGCGTCGGTGCGCCAGTCGCGGCCGCCGAACGTCACCTGCGTGACCTTCTGCCCTGCGCCGAGGCAGTCGAACACGGTGCAGCCGGGGAAGCCGCGCTCCCGGAGCTGGGAGTGGATGCCGCAGCGCAGCTCGCCAGTGAGGTTCGGGCACGGGCGGCCGGCGGGCTTGTCGATCGCGAAGTCCGCCGACGCCTGGAACGCGGGCACCACGCAGCACAGCGCGACGCAGCGCGCACAGTCCGCGCGCAGCTCGCCGCGCGTGGGCATCGGCAGGTCGACAGGCACCTCCCGAGGGTAGTCACCGGGTCGTGTGGGCCCCGCCGTCGACGTGGAGCGTCTGACCAGTGATGTGGCGGGCGTCGGCCGATGCCAGGAACGCGACGAGCCCCGCGACGTGCGCGGGTCGGCCGGGACGCCCGACGTGCGTCTTGCTGATCAGCGTGGCTCGCCGCGTCTCGCTGACGGGTCCACCGAAGAGGTCGGTGCCCTCGACGTAGCCGGGGGCGACCGCGTTGACCGTGATGTCCCGCGGGCCGAGACGCTCGGAGAGGCCCGCGCTCCAGGCCTGGAGGGCGGCCTTGGCCGTGGAGTACGGGTTGCCCGCGTACTCGGCACCGATGGAGCCGATGCTGATCACTGCTCCTCCGGGGCGCAGCCGCTCCTCGAGCACCGCGACGACGAGGGCTGCGCCGATGACGTTGACCGTGAGGTTGCGTCGCCAGTGCTCCGCGACGTCGGCGAGTGACGCGTCGGCCCCGGGCGGCGACGTGGCGAACCCGCCGGCGTTGTTGACGAGCACGTCGACGCCACCGTCGAGCACAGCGGGCAGGCTCGCGATCGAAGCCGTCGACTCGAGGTCCAGCTGGACGCCGCGTGCGCCGATGCCGCTGGCGCGTGCGACGACGTCGGCTGAGCGGCTCGTCACGACGACGTCGTCGCCCGCCTCGACGAACCTGCCGGCGATCGCTCGCCCTATCCCGCTGACACCGCCGGTCACGAGCACGGTTCTCGGCATGATGCGCTCCTCTCCGTTACGTTTAGGTCTAAACAAGCATCTCACCACGGAGGTCCGACCGATGCCAGACGGCGAGCGCGAGACGGCGGCCACGGTCGCCGCGGCCTGGGCGAGGGAGCTGCCCGGCGTGCCCACGCGGTCGATCCCGGTCGTCTGGGCCGCGAAGACGATCTCCGCCGAGCTGCGCCGCGCCCGGGAGCGAGCACTGGCCGAGGTCGGCATCGACGCCGGAACCCTGGATCTCCTCAGCACGCTGCGACGCTCGGGCGACCCCTACGTCCTGACGACCCGCCAGCTGGCCGAGCGGTGCCTCGTGAGCGCCGGCGCGATCTCCCAGCGCGTGGCCCGCGCGGAGCGCGACGGCCTCGTGACCCGACGACCGTCGTCGGGCCGCAGGGTCGAGGTGGTGCTCAGCGCCGCAGGGCACGACCTCGTGGAACGCGGCGCAGGTCATGTCCTCGCCGTCGACGCACGTCTGACGGCGGGTCTGAGCGACGCGGACCTGGGACGGCTCGAGTCGCTCCTGACCCGGTGGGTCGAGGTGCTCCCGACTCGCGACGCGTAGGCGAACCGTGTGCCGGGTCGACGCGTTCCATGATCCGCCCGTGCCTAGAGTGACCGCGTGGCCGCTACCCCCGACGTGCTCCTCGTGACCTTCGCGCTCGCACCCGACGGCGAGCCCGGCGGGGACCTCCTGGTCTCCGAGCTCGCCGGGCGCGGCGTCGGTGCGCGATGGGTCGTGTGGGACGACCCGGGCGTCGACTGGGCCGGGGCGCGCCTCGTCGTCGTGCGTGCGGCGTGGGACTACCACCGCAGGTGCCCGGAGTTCCTCGAGTGGGCGCGGCGCGCAGCCGCGGCCGCCCCGATGCTCAACGGGCCGGACGTCTTCGCGTGGAACGCCGACAAGTCCTACCTGTGCGCGCTCGCGGACCGCGTGCCCGTCGTGCCTACCGCCCTGCTCGACGACGCGACGCTCGTCCCGGGTCTGCGTGCGGCTCTCGAGCGTTGGGGCACCGTCGTGATCAAGCCGCGCACGGGCGCGGGCGGCGTCGGCGTCGTCGTCGCGCAGAGCACCACGGACCACCGGCTCGAGGGCCTGACGGCCGGCCCGTGGGTGGTCCAGCCCCTCGTCGAGTCGGTGCGGACCGACGGCGAGACGTCCGTCTACGTGCTCGACGGCGGCGCCGTCAGCCAGGTGGCCAAGGCGCCGGGCGGCGACGAGATCCGGGTCCACGAGCTGTACGGCGGGAGCTCGCGGCCGGTGCCCGTCGACGCCGCTCTGGGCCGGCTCGCGGAAGACGTCGTGCGGGCGGCGGCCGAGCTGCTCGACGCCGACCTCCCCTACGCGCGCGTCGACCTCATGCGCTGGCAGGGCGCCTGGGTGGTCTCGGAGCTCGAGCTCATCGAGCCGGGCCTCTACCTCGACGTCGACCCGGCCAACGCCGCCCGGTTCGCCGACCTCGTCGCGCGCCGCGTCTGAGCGGCCCGCCCGGCCCGCCGCAGCCATGTCGCGTCTACTTGACACAGAGCCAAGTTTACTTGACTCTTGAGTCGTGGGACGGAGCTCAGCACAGGGTCGGCGCAACGGCGTCCGGGTGGCGCGCACGCTGCGCGGCATGACCCAGGCCGAGCTGGCCGCCGAGGTCGGGGTGAGCCGCCAGACGGTCGTCGCCCTCGAGTCAGGCGACTACGCCCCCTCGGTGTACCTGGCCCTGGCGATCAGCCGGTGCCTGGGCGCCACGGTGGAGCAGCTGTTCGCAGAGGACGCCGCCGCGGAAGAACCCGCGCGTGGCCAGAGCACGGAGGTCGAGCGGTGACCAGGGACGTCGCGCACGAGAGCGGTCAGGGCCTGTCGGAGGACGCCGAGCGGATCCACCGCGACGACTGGCTCGTCGTGGCGGCGGCGAAGATCGGTGACCTGACGAGCCCCTTCTACGAGGAGGAGCGCCACCGCGACGTGTGGAACGAGGCGTCCGCGGTCGGCCTCCAGCTGACGCTGTGGCTCGGGACGGCGCTGGCGGCGGCCATGCTGTGGATCGGCGGCGCCGCGGCCCTGCCGTACGGGCTGGCCCTGGTGGTCCTCGTCAACCTCGTCGCGGGCTTCACGCTGCTCTACGCCAGCCGGCTCGGCGTGCAGGTCGACGAGACGACGTCGTTCTCCTCCCGCCGGATGATCCCCTACTACGGCCTGCTCCTCCTCCTCGTCGCGGGAGCCATCCGCGCCCTGGTGCTGGGCGGAGCCGGGGCGAGCATGGCGTACGGGGTGGGTGTGGGCGCCTCCGTGGGCTTCGCCGCCGCCGTGTGGGGCGCGGTGCGCTCCCGGCGGCAGCACGCCGCCGTCTGACGGCGACCGGTCGCGGGCGCGTGCCGGCGCACCCGCGTCCCTGATCCCTGGGAGGATCGGCACCTGATCCCGTGGTGGTCGCGGGCGCTCCCTTCCGAGTCGAGGTGGTCCACGTGGGAGTCGTCGACAACGCGGTGTACGTCGCCGGCGTGCGGCACTGCGAGCCGGAGTCGCTCGAGGTGACCTACGAGCTGCTCCGGGACGAGAAGGGCATGGGCTGGATCGGCCTCTACCGGCCGACGCCGGAGGAGGTCCTGTCCGTCGCCGAGGAGTTCGGCATCCACGCGCTCGCGGTCGAGGACACCATCACGGCGCACCAGCGGCCCAAGCTCGAGCGCTACGGCGACGTGCTGTTCACCGTGCTGCGGCCGGCCCGGTACATCGAGCAGGACGAGCGCGTCGAGTTCGGTGAGCTCCACGTGTTCACCGGCCCGGACTTCGTGGTGACCGTGCGGCACGCGGAGTCGCCCGACGTCGCGCTCGTCCGACGCCGCCTCGAGGCGTCGCCCGAGCTGCTGGCGCTCGGGCCCGAGGCGGTCCTGTACGCGCTCCTCGACCAGGTGGTCGACGAGTACGGGCCCGTGGTCGCGGGCCTGGAGAACGACATCGACGAGATCGAGGACCAGGTCTTCGAGGGTGACCCGGGCGTCTCCCGCCGCATCTACGAGCTCTCCCGGGAGGTCACGGAGTTCCACCGGGCCACGCGACCGCTCGTCGACATGCTCGCGGCCCTGCGCGCGGGCTTCTCCAAGTACGGCGTCCACGAGGAGCTGCAGCAGCACCTGCGCGACGTCGAGGACCACGTGATCCCCGTCGTCGACCGGGTCGACGGCTTCCGCGCCCTGCTGCAGAACATCCTCACGGTCAACGCGACGCTCGTCGGGCAACGGCAGAACGAGGAGGCGCGGCGGCTCACCGAGGCCAGCCTGTCCCAGAACGAGGAGGTCAAGCGCATCTCCTCGTGGGCGGCCATCCTCTTCGCGCCCACGCTCGTCGGCACCGTGTACGGGATGAACTTCGACCACATGCCCGAGCTCCACTGGGCGTTCGGCTACCCGTTCGCGATCCTGCTCATGGCGGCCGTCTGCGGCGGGCTCTACGTGGTGTTCAAGAAGCGGGGCTGGCTCTAGCCGTCGGTCGTCGGCGGCCACCAGCCGGCATAGAGCGGCATGGCCGGCGCCGCCGAGCTCAGTGCCTCCCACCGCTCGCCCCACGCCCGCCGGACGGCGGTGGGCGGCCAGGGGTCGTCGCGCAGCTCGAGGGGCAGCAGGGGGTCGTCGCGCATCGCGCGTTCGAGCGCGTCCGCGAGCCGGAGCTGCCGCACGGCGACAGGGACCGAGGTGTCATGCGCGTCCTGCGCGAGCGCGGTGGCCAGGGTTCGGTAGGCGCTCCTGACGGGTGCGGCCGGCCAGAGCGTCTCGGCGAGAGCCCGAGGGTCGCGGGTGCCGCGGACGTCGAGGTCGGCGGTGGTCGCCGTCGTCAGGTGTGCGCGCGCGACGGGGGAGAGCGTGTCGGCGAGGTCGTGAGGACTGACGTACAGGCCGGTGGACACGGCGACCGCACCCAGCTCGCGGAGGTCGCGCCGCAGGGCGTCACGCAGCGCGCGCTCCTGCTCGGGGACGCTGAGCGCGACCAGCCGCCACCGCCCGTCCCACGGTGCCGCGCCGGCGTCCTGGGCGTGAGCCAGCGCGAGACCCATGCGGTCCCGATGAAGGCGGTCGCGTCCCGCCGTGGTCAGCGACAGGGCTCCGGACCGGCCGCGTCCCGCCTGGACCACGTCGCCCGCGGCGACCATGCGCCGGATCGCCAGGCGCAGCGGCTGGTCGTCGACGCCGGCGAGGTTCGCCGTGTCGTAGACCGCGGCGAGCGGCACCGTCCCCTCGGCAGGCAGGAATGCCTCGACGACCGTCCGGGGCGCGATCGCCGCCCTCACCGGGCGACCGCCCGTTCCATGACGGTGTACCCGGAGAACCCGTAGACGGCACCGAACGGGCCGAGCGACCCCGAGCCGGCGGGCTCGAAGCCCAGGCGGTCGTACAGGGCCCTGGCGCGTGGGTTGGTGTCGACGACCGAGAGCCGGACCGCCCGGGCCCCACGGCTCCGCGCGTGGTCGGTCGCGGCCTCGAGGAGCGCTGACCCGATGCCGCGGCCGCGCAGCGCCGGGTCGACGCAGATGCCGTCGAGCACGAGCGCGTCGCGCTGCGCTCTCCGGGACAAGGGGGCGAGCAGGAGCAGCGCGCGGACGGACGCAGCGGCGGACAGCCGGCCGCGCAGGCCCGCCCAGGTGAGGTCCACCGCTCCCTTGTTCCCCTCGTAGAAGCCGCAGATGCCGACGACGGACCCGCCCGCGCGTGCGACGAGGACCCGGTCCGGGCTCAGTGCCGTGCGGACGAGGGCAAGGCCCGTCGCGTCGTCGACCAGGGCGGGACGCAGCTTGCGGCTGAAGGCCTCCCAGTAGAGGTCGGCGGCGCGCGCTCGCTCGTGCTCGGTGAAGCCGCGGCTCGTCCGGGGTGCGTCCATGCAAGAACTATCGCATACGCTACGACCGTGAAGAGAAAGACACATCGAGTCCGGACGACCATGCTCTGCCTCGCCGCGGTGCTCGTCGGGCTCGCGGGGGTGGCCCTCGTCGGGAACGACTTCCGGTACGTCCAGCGCGCGGTGACGATCGACGGCCCCGCAGGCCGGCTCGACGGCGTGCTGACCTCTCCGGCGGACGGTCCCGTGCGCGGGCTCGTGCTCATGGTGCACGGCGACGGGCCCGTGGACGCGACCCAGGGCGGTCTCTACGCGCCGTGGTTCGAGGCTGCGGCCGACGCCGGGTACGTCACGCTCTCGTGGAGCAAGCCCGGAGTCGGCGCCTCCGAGGGCGACTGGCTCGCCCAGAGCATGGACGACCGGGCGGAGGAGGTCGGGGCGGCCCTGGACTGGGCGCACGATCAGGGCGACCTCCCCGTCGACACGGTCGTGCTGTGGGGGGCGAGCCAGGCAGGCTGGGTCGTGCCCAAGGTGGTCGCCGCCCGCCCCGACGTGGACGCCGTCGTCGCGGTGGGGACCGCCGTCAGCTGGCTACGGCAGGGCCGGTACAACCTGCTCGCCGAGCTCGACCACCGCGGCGTGGACCCGGAGGAGCGTGCCGGTGCCCTCGCGAGGAGCGACGAGACCCGCGCGCTGCTCCGCCGAGGCGCGAGCTTTGACGAGTACCGGGAGCAGACCACCGACCCGGAGCCGATGACCGCCGAGCGGTGGGGCTTCGTCCTGCGCAACGTCCGCTCGGACGCGACCGACGACCTGCGTGCGGCGTCGGCGCGCGACATCCCGGTCCACCTGATGATCGGCACCGGCGACCGCAACGTCGACGTCGACGAGACCGAGAGCGCCTACCGGGAGGCCTTCGGTACGCGGCTCAGCGTGGAACGCCTCCGAGCGGCGCACTCGCTCGCCCGTCCCGTGATGGAGGACGTCCCGGCCGTCGGGCTGGTCACGGCCGTGGTGTGGCCCCGGGCACTTCTGGCCCCCGGTGCGCTCGAGAGCTACAGGGAATTCTTGGCGTCGGCCGCGCCCTGACGCCCGCCGCGCACGTAGTCCGCGTACCGGGCGAGGTACAGCGGCCAGCCGTCGTCGTCCGCGACGCCGTCACGGACGTCGCGCCAGTCGGCGCCGTGCCGCTCCAGGTTGCGGTGCTCGACCTCGACGCGCGTGCGCTCCGGGGTCTCCGCGATGAAGCGGACCTCGACCTCGCTCGTGCGCGCGGGGTCGGGCTCGAGCTGCCACTCGGGGCTGATGTCCCAGCTGAACACGAGCCGGTCCGGCGGGTCGAAGGCCAGGATGCGTGCCCATCGGCACTCGCTCCCGTCGGCGCCGCGGTCGACGATGTGGCCGCCGACCTTCGGTTCGAGCACGGTCTCCACGACCGGGACACTCAGGAGGTTGTGCTCAGGTGGCTTGATGTCGCCGAAGTTGTCGGTGAACACCGCGAAGGCCCGCTCGATGGGGGCCTCGACGACGACCTGCATCATCACGGCGTCGTCTGCTCGCTGCTTCATGGTGTCTCCTCGGAGGGTTGCTCGACCAGGTGCTGGTAGCCGCTGAGCGTCCGGGTCCAGAAGGTCTCCAGCTGGTCCCGCAGAGCGTTCATCGCGATGGGGTCGAGCCGGTAGACCCGGCGGGTCCCCGACGGCTCGTCCACCACGAGCCCCGCGTCCTTGAGCACCTTGAGGTGCTGGGACACCGCCGGGCGGCTGATGGGCAGCTCGGCCGCCAGCTCCCCCACGGCCAGGGGGCGCTCGGCGAGGCGCGCGACGATCGCCCGACGGCTGGGGTCGCCCAGGAGGTCCCAGCCGGTCGCTGCTTGGTTCGTCGCCACGAACGGTAAGTTACGACTTACGGGCCTGTCGGTCAAGACCAGGGTCTTCCCCGATGGCCCGGGTCGCACCGCCCTGTGACGATCACGTCATGACCCGACGCCACCTCTCCCTGCTCCTGCTCGCACCGCTCCTCCTCGCCGGATGCGGGTCGCCGGACCGTGGCCCGGCCACCTCCCCCTCGCCCGAGCCCAGCACCTCGGCGTCCGAGACCGAGGCCGCTGACTGGCAGACCTGGCTCGACGAGCACGCGACCGCGGCGGTCGCGGACGGTGTGGCGCCCGGGTTCGCGATGGCCCACGTCGGACCCGACCGGGACGTCACGGTCGCCGTCGCCGGGCAGCGGTCACGCCAGGACGCGACACCGCTCGGACCAGACGCCGCGTTCCACCTCGGGTCGGACACGAAGGCCATGACGGCCGTCCTCCTCGCGACCTACGTCCAGGACGGGGTCCTCGACCTGGACGCTCCGCTGAGCGAGCTGTTCCCCGAGGCTGCGCTCGTGGAGCCGACGGCGTCAGTCACCCTGCGTGACGTCCTCGGCCATCGCGCCGGGCTGAGTGACGACGGCCTCGACCTGCTCGCGCTCCACGCCGCGACGGACGTCCCCGCGGCGCGCGCCGACGCCGTCGTCGACGCGCTCCGCGCCGCCGGTGAGCCGGGGACGTTCGCCTACGCGAACGTCGGGTACATGCTCGCCGGGGCCGTGGCCGAGCGGATCGGCGGCGCCCCCTGGGAGGAGCTGCTCACGGACCGGGTGTTCGAGCCCCTCGGCATGGAGTGCGGGTTCGGCGCCCCGGCCGGGCCCGGTGACCCGCTCGGCTCCGGGCCCGACGGTGCCGGGGTAGCCGCCGACGACCCGTACTCCGACAACCCTGCCGCGCTCGGCCCGGCAGGCACGGTCCACTGCCCGATGGCCGACTGGGCGGCGTTCGCCACGGCCGTCCTCGACGGGTTCCGGGGCGAGGGCTCCCCGGTGCTCGGGGCCGACGCCGCCGCGGACCTCCTCGGCGGCGACGAGGACTACGTCGCGGGGTGGTCCCGCTTCGACGCGGACGGCCAGACGGTGTGGGCGCACGACGGCAGCAACACCCTCTGGTATGCCCGCGCCGTCCTGCTCGTCGAGGAGGACGAGGTGCTGCTGCTCGCCGCGAACACCGCCGACGAGGCGGCCGTGACGAGGATGGACGAGCTGCTGTCGACGTCCGGCGAGCGCGGGTAGGCCCGGCCCGGCCGGGCCCGGACCAGAGGGCAGCCGTCGCGCCCGTCGGCCCCGGCGTCACGCGCCCGCCGTAGGCTGGCGACGTGCCCCAGCCCGCCCCCGTCGCCCTCGCCCGCCTGTCGCGGACCGGCGTCGTGGCCGGCGTCGTCGCCGCACTCGGGGTAGGGGCGTCAGCCCTCCTGTTCTCCGGCGCAGCCGCCCCCGGCGGGCTCGTCGACCCGGGCGCCGTGGTGCGCTGGGGGTATCCCGCGAGCCGCGTGCTGAGCGAGCTCGCCACCGCGGTGACGCTGGGCGCGCTCCTGCTCGCGGCGGCCGTCCTGCCGCGCACCGGTGGACGCGCCAAGGCCGACGGCGCCGCGTGGCCGGCCACCGTCGTCGTCGCCGCGTTCGCGTCCGGCGCGTGGGCCGTCGCGAGCGTCGCGCACCTGGTGCTGAGCTACGGCTACGTCTCGGGCCGGCCGATCGGTGGCCCGACGTTCGGCTCCGAGCTGGGCCTGTACGTCGGTCAGGTGTCGATCGGGCGCACCTACCTCGCGGTCACCGTGGTCGCGGCCCTCACGTGCGTCCTCACGTTGCTGGTCACGGGCCCGCGCGGGGCCCTGCTCACCGGGCTCTTCGCGACGTCCGCGCTCGTCATGCAGTCGACCACCGGCCACGCGAGCGGCGCGTCCAACCACGAGCTCGCGGTCTCGTCGATGTTCCTGCACCTGATGGGTGCGGCCCTGTGGATCGGTGCGCTCGCGGCGCTCGCGCTCGTCGCCCACCGGCTTGGCCGGGACCTGGGCCCGAGCGTCGCCCGCTACTCCGCCGTGGCCGGCTGGTGCTTCGTCGCCGTCGGCGTCTCCGGGGCCGTCAACGCCGCCGGGCGCCTGGGGTCGCTCGACGACCTCGGCACCACCTACGGCCTCCTCGTCGTCGCCAAGATCGCTCTGCTCGGCATGCTCGGCCTCCTCGGCTGGGCGCACCGCCGCGCCGTCATCCCCGCGCTCGCGGGCGCGCACGCCGCCCCCCGCGGGCGCGCCACTGCTGCACGGGCCGGGACCCCGGCGTCGGGCAGCTCTGGTGCGGGCTCGCCCCGGGTCAACGCCCGGGTGGGGGACGGGGCCTCCGCGCGTGCGCCGTGGCTCTTCTGGCGGCTCGTGCTCGTCGAGCTCGCCGTCATGGGGGCCGTCTCCGGAGTCGCCGTGGCGCTCGGCTCGGCCGAACCGCCCGTGCCCGAGGTCGCGTCCGGGGACCTGACCGCGGCCGAGATCGTCACCGGCCACCCGCTCCCGCCCGCGCCCACAGCCGAGCTCTGGCTCACCGCGTTCCGCTGGGACCTGATCCCGGCGCTCGGGTGCCTTGCGGGGGCGATCGTCTACCTGCGCTGGGTGCGCCGGCTCCGCCTCCGTGGCGACCGGTGGCCCGTCGGCCGCACGCTCAGCTGGCTCGCCGGCATGGTGCTCCTCGCGTGGACGACGTCGGGCGGCCCCGCGGTCTACGGGCACGTCCTGTTCAGCGCGCACATGCTCCAGCACATGGTGCTCGTGATGATCGTCCCGATCCTCATCGCGCTCTCGGGCCCCGTGACGCTCGGCGCCCGGGCTCTGCCGGCACGCACCGACGGCTCACGCGGACCGCGCGAGTGGCTCCTCGGCGTCGTGCACTCGACGTGGGCGGGGTTCTTCGCGAACCCCATCGTGGCCGCGGTCAACTTCGCGGGGTCGATGTTCGTCTTCTACTTCTCGGACGCGTTCGAGCTGGCCCTGACGACGTACCTGGGCCACATCGCGATGGTCGCCCACTTCACGCTCGCCGGGTACCTGTTCGTCAACGCGCTCGTCGGCATCGACCCCGGGCCGCGCCGTCCGGGCTACCCGCTGAGGCTCCTGCTGCTCTTCGCGACCATGGCGTTCCACGCGTTCTTCGGCCTCGCGATCGTCAGCTCCGAGATGCTGCTGGTCCCCGAGTGGTTCGGCCTCCTCGGGCGTCCCTGGGGCGAGTCCGCGCTCGACGATCAGCGGACCGGCGGCGCCATCGCCTGGGGCATCAGCGAGCTCCCGATGCTCGCTCTCGCGATCGCCGTCGCCGTCTCCTGGACCAGGGACGACGAGCGCACGGCCCGACGTCGCGACCGTGCGGCGGACCGCGACGGCGACGCCGAGCTGGCCGAGTACAACGCGATGCTCGAGAAGATCGCCCGCCGCGACGGCTGACCGGCCCCTCGGTCCTTCACCCTCTCTCGACAGGCGGCCTCCGCCGACCTCGGCCATGCTCGGACCGAACCGGTCGGTCGTCCGACCGCCGACAAGGAGGTACGACCATGGGAATCGGAAGCGGGATCTTCCTCATCGTCGTGGGCGCGATCCTCGCGTTCGCCATCGCCCCCGACACCTGGGACGTGGTGAACCTCAACATGGTGGGCTACATCATGATCGGGGCCGGCATCATCGCCCTGATCATGGGCATGGTCTACAACAAGCAGCGCGCCAACACGAGCCACCGCGAGGTCGTGGAGCGCTACGACAACCGGACGCCCCCGCCGGCCGTCTGACCCCGGCACACCGCTCCACCGGGTCGCACGCCCGGAGCACGCCGACGCCCGCATCCCTCTGGGGTGCGGGCGTCGGTGTGCCCGACGGCATGGCCGGCCGTTCGGCATAGCGCCCCTTGAGCAGAGACCACCTGAGGCAGCGCACATCGCTGGGGTTGAGCCACACAGGCCGCACCCGGTGCGACGACGTCACCGCTCAGATCAAGACAGGAGGGCCTGCGCCACTACGAGTTGTGCTCGGCCTGCTCGACAGGGGCTCGCCAACTACCTCACCTCCACGGTGCCGTCCTCGCGGACGTAGATCGTGGTCTCGCCGCAGAGCGGTGGATCGACGGTGCCCAGGATCTGGCCGGTGGCGGTGTCGGTCACCGTGGCACCCACATCGACGCAAGGCTCCTCCTCTTTGATGGTCCGGTCCTCGTACCGGACCAGTGAGTCTCTGCGTGCAGTGACCTCTTGGGGCTCGGCAGCCGCGCCGTCCAACGTCAGCGTGACCGAGGTCGTGCGCTGGTTCACCAGCGCGGCTCGGCCTGGTGGGTTGTCGTAGATGCAGCCCGTCGTCGTGAGAGCGCAGGTGGCTGCCAGCGCGAGGGCTGACAGGGTCTGGCGTGCGCCTGCGGGGTGAGAGGTCACGGTGCGGCTCCACTGGTGGGCGTGGTGGCTCGATAGGCGAAGATCCCTGTCGCCGACTGGTCGGGTACCTGCCATGACGGATAGGCGAGGTAGAAGATGTCGGCGTCCACGGCGGCCACGGCTGCTTCCGCATCGGCCTTGGTCAGGGCGACGCCGTAGTAGAGGGTGAAGGAGACCGAGTCCCCTGGGGCGATCACGCCCAGGTCGAGGTCGAGGGTGCTGCCGGCGCTCCAGTGCGGCCCCGATGTGGCGTAACCGGAGGTCCCCCACGGGGCAACGGACTGGTCGGTCCATGTCGCTTTGTCCGTGATGTCGATCACACGCGAGTCGTCGCCGCCTGCACTCTGCGACCAGCTGGACTCCATCTCCCACACGTACCGTGACCAGGTCACGTCCCACGACGTGGTGCGTCGGTAGTAGACGTGGCCCCCTTCCGACGGCGTCTGCAGCGGCAGTGGCTCAGGACGTTCCACGGCGATGTCCACCGCGTAGAGGTTGGGGTTCTGCGTCGGGTGCACCTGTTGGCGGACGATGAGCCCGGCGCCGTCGAGTGGGTTGACCGGGCCGACGGAGGTGCCCGTGTAGGCCGTCGACCGCTCGGGGTTGAAGGTGAACGAGCCTGCCTGGACTGTCTTCTCGCCGTTGTAGTCGAAGTCCTGTCCCGCGACCTCATCGTCTCGCAGCGCCCAGCCGTCGCTCAAGGACACGTGATAGGTACCCTCGCGCTGGACGCCGCTGCGGTACCCGACCACTCCGGTGTTGCCGATTCCCAGCGCGAGCTTGTCGCTCTGCAGCATCACCATGTCCGGGACGAATGTCGCCGTCCAGCTGACGGTCGTGGCACCGGTCGACGGCCTGTTCAGTTGGGGTAACGGCACAGCGGTGTTGGTGATCACCAGCACCGCGTTGCCGCACCCGAGCTCGTCCTTGGGACCGATGGTGGCGGTGTTCTCTGCGGCCGCCGCGGACGAGGCCGCCAGCCGACTGGGAGTGATGCCCCGCGGGCAGACCGTGGGGAAATCGGCGACCTGGCCGATGAGGGTCGCCGCCGCCCCCGCGTCGACCGTGACGGTCAACTGACCCGTGAGGTCCACCGGTCCGGTGAACTCGATGTAGGAGGCACCTCCTGCCCCCAGGCGCACGGTGCCGGACTGCTGACGGTGCGTCTCGCCGAAGGTCACCTCCTCCAACGGCTCGATGTGCGGGGTGTCGAGCCGGTCGTGCCAGAACCGGCCCGGCTGCGCGTCCTCGGTCGTGAAGCCGCCGAAGCCATCGACGTAGCCCAGGGAGTACATCCACGTTCGGAACAGGTGGATCTGCTCGCCGTACCTGTCTCCGTGGTCGGCCATCACGGACGCGACGGCGCTGGCAGCGCTAAGGGGCAGGAAGAGGCGACCGATCTTGCGCCACGTCCCCTCGATGGCGGCAGCGCCGCCGGTCGCCTCGTCGGAGTACTGCTGCTGTAGGAACTCCGCCACGGGGAAGGCCCCGTACTCGGGGCCGCCGCCCGTCATAGGTTCGGTTAGTGCGCCGGTGTCGAGGCTGTTAGCCGAGTTCTCAAGGAACGTCGACAGGAAGTTCGCGTACGTGCCCCGGTGCTGGAACGTGCCCCCGGCATCGGTGCTCTGCACCAGGTGTGCGCCCCAGTTCGCGGTCGCCTCGACCCACCAGTAGATGTCGGTGGATCCGGGGGCCATCCGCAGGGCCTGCACGGACGGCTGGAGGTAGCGGTACTGCACCTGGTGGAAGAACTCGTGGTGGGGAAGCCATTCCTCGATGTCGAGGGGGCTCATTGCGATGACCGGTGGAGTCAGCGGGTTCAGCGACGGCAGGGAGATGCCCTCTCCCTTGTTGAGGTTCGGGTTGAGGAGGGCGAGTGTCCAGTCCGGCACGGCGAACCCGTGGTCGCTGTACACGGCGCGCGCTCGCTCGAGTGACGTGAGGGCGAGCTCGACCTCCGCTGGAAGCGTCGAACCAGGGGCCGGGGATCCGATGGTGAGGGAGTGATAGAGCACGGTGAAGTGATCGGAGGTGGCTGCGCAGTCGAGTACGACGCGCAGGATCGTCACCCTCTGGTCGCACGAGGTCTCGAAGTCGGCAGCACCCATGGGGGTGCCGCCCGCGACCGCCTGTCCCGTCGATCGCGCCTGCGGCTCGTCGAGGACCGTCGGGATGAGGTCGGCCAGCAGAGACTCGGGAACCTCTCCGCCGGCCATCAGCGCAGAGACGAGGGTCCCCGCGTCGGGCACCTCGGCGACACCGCTTGCCTGGTACTCGAGCGGCAGGCCCGCCGGCTCTGCCATCGCTTGGATCAACAGGTCCGCCTGCTCCGTTGCGGTCAGCAGGCCGGCGGCGTGGTCAGCAACTATCCGGGCGACCGAGCCCGCGTCGGCCGCGATCGTGACCCGCACGGGCGCGGAGACGTCCGTGCCACCCTCAACGATCACGAGGTCGTAGTCCCCGTCCGTCCACACGCGGGCACCGGCACGCTCCTCGACCACGTTCCAGTCGACGCCGCAGGCGCCGTCCGAGGTCGTGAGCGCCCCGACATCAGTCCGTGTCCCGTCGGCAGCGATGGCCTGGACTGAGACAGCCGTGGCCGCCGGGCAGATCGCCTCGACGTGCACAGGTCCTGAGAACAGCCGACCGGCAGGCACGTCCAGGACGTAGTCGTCCGGCGTGACAGTGATCGGGACGTCAGTGGTCGCGCCGAGCCGACCTGCAGAGTCCACGCCAGCGGCGTGAAGCCACCACTGCCCAGGCTCCAGGGTGGTCACCAGACGTGACTCTGGCCGCGCCTGGACCGAGTCCAGGCTGGCCGTGGGCGAGTGGTCCACGGTGGCAACCCACGCCACCACGCCGTCGCTGGGGTCAGCCGGCGCGAAGCCGGCGACCAGGTGACGCTGGCTCGTCGACGCTCCCGGCTCCGGGAGGCCGACCACGGTCGGCGCCTGCGGTGCAGCCGCGTCGACGAGCACTTCGTACGTCGAGAACGGTCCCCACAGCCCCGCAGCGTCCACCGCCCTGACGTTGATCGACCACACCCCGTCGCCGGGCACGTCGACCGTTGCCTCTGGCGTCTTAGTCGTGATCTCCGGCTCGTCCACGAGCGGCGAGTCCGCGCCCGACAGGACCGTCTGGTAACCCACTACCCCGGACGTGTCCGGCGGGACTGTCCAAGACAGTCGCACCTGGGCGCTCGTCGAGACCTCTCCCGCAGGATGCGACTCCGATATCAGGTCGACGACCTCCGGTGCGAGCGTGTCGATCGCTAGTCGCGTGTGCGCGACGGCGCCGACGGTTCCGTCGGGTGCCACGGCCCGGACGTGGAGCCAGTGCACCCCATCCGGCAACGAGGACGACCAGTACGGGTCTAGCTGCGTGATCTCCTGGCCGGGATCGGACTCCGCCTCCTGGTCGACAGTGAGCGCCCATCCGGCGACATCGGCCTCACCCTCGATCGCCCACGAGGCGCCCACCCATGACGTCGTGATCCACGCATCCGGAGGATCGGTCCACACCACGGGCGCAGGAATCTCGTCCGCCGCGGCCGCCGGCAGTCCCTGGAGCGTCAGTGCGACGCCTATCAGCACACCGGTGGCCATGACGCGATGGCGCGACCTCGCCCGTTGCCGATGCTTGCGATCTGTTGAGCCACCATGCAGAGCCATGTCGACGCCCCCCGTCTGCTCCGTCCGGCTCGACCGTGGCACTCGGCGCCGCAGTGGGCAACGAAACGCCCGGCCAGTCATCCGAATGGAGCAGGCAAGAGGCGCATGTCGCCGGGGGCGAGGTCTTCCCGCTGAGGGATCGCTCACCGAGCAGTCCGGCGTCGGGCGCCACGCCCGGGCTCGTTGGCGATCGCCGGCCACGTCGCCGGTGGCGCCACCACCAGAGGCGACGCCGGGTGCGCTCGTGCGGCCGCGCCCTCAGTACACGAAGCGGGAGGCTTGCATACGCAGGTCGGCGGCCATCCGGGCGAGCTCGGCCACGGCCTCGCCGGTCTGCCCGACGATGGACGTGGTCGTCTGGGCCGCGGAGGCCACGCCGGTGATGTTCGCCGCGATCTCGCCCGACCCCGACGCCGCCTGGTTGACGTTGCGGGTCATCTCGCTGGTGGTGGCGGTCTGCTCCTCGACAGCGGAGGCGATCGTCGTCTGGTAGTCGTCGATGGCGCCGATGATCGTGGAGATCTCGCCGATCGCGCCGACGGCACCATCCACGTCGTTCTGGATCGCCTCGATGCGATCGGCGATCTCCTCGGCCGCCTTGGCCGACTCCCGCGCGAGCTCCTTGACCTCGGATGCGACCACGGCGAAACCCTTGCCGGCCTCCCCGGCCCTGGCTGCCTCGATGGTGGCGTTCAGCGCGAGCAGGTTCGTCTGCTCGGCGATGGTGGTGATCACCTTGATGACGTTGCCGATCTCCTTCGAGCTCACCCCGAGCTTGGCGACCGTCTCGTTGGTGGTCGACGCCGCCCGGGTGGCCTGGCCGGCCACCTTTGCCGCCTCGGTCGCGTTGTGCGCGATCTCCCGGATGGATGCGCTCATCTGCTCCGCACCGGCAGCCAGGGTCTGGACGTTCCGTGAGACCTGCTCGGCCGCAGCCGCGACCACTCCCGCCTGGGCGGACGTCTCGTCGGACGTCGTGGAGATCTGCGCCGACGAGGCCGAGAGCTCCTCCGCCGCGCTGGCCACCGTCTCGGAGGTCGACACCACATTGGTGATCGTGGCGCGCAGGCCGGCCTGGGCGCGCCCCAGGGCGGACGCCATCCGGCCGACCTCGTCCGCGGAGGTGACGTCCGCGCTCACCGTGAGGTCACCCTCCGCCATCGCCTCCAGCGAGCGCTGCACCCGAGCGATCGGGCGACGCACCACGTTCGCGATGATCAGGCCGAACGTCACCGCCAGCAGCGTCCCCACCGCGGCCGAGACACCGATCGCGACGACACCACGTGCGGCGGCGGCGTCAGCCTCGTCCGCCAGCTCACGCAGGTAGGTACCGGTCTCATCGTTCACGGCGGTGAGGTTCTCCACCATCGTCCCTCCGATCGGCGTGACCTCCTCGTCCGCAACCAGGTAGCTGGCAAGGTCGCCCGCCTCCGCGGCGGGAATCATCCCGGTGTCGACGATCTCCCGGTAGCCGTCCAACGCGGCAGTGAAGTCGGCGAAGTTGGCCGGTTCGCGCCCGGTGGCGGCTCGGAACTGCTCCTCGAAGTCGATGACCGCGGCATCCAGCTGCTCGTACGCGGCCCCCACCGCGTCGACGGGCCCCGAGACGTCGCCACTGATGTAGCTGCCGAGCATCGAGATCCTGTTGCGCATGTTCCACACGCCGTCCTTGAGCGTCGCCAAGGACGTGTTCAGCTCGGTCTGCGTCTGGACCATCTCGCGGGTCGTCGTGCGCAGGCTGGACAGGGACTGCAGAGCGATCCCTCCGAGCACGGCTGTGGTCAGCGTGGCGATGGCGACGAGGGAGAGCAGCTTCGCGCGGATCGACCGATCCGCGAAGACGCCAGCGATGCCTCGGCGCGGGGCGATCGGGCGGGACTCACGAGCATCTGCGAGGGCGTTGTGGGCCATGGGGGGGGCTCCGTGTCTAGGGACAAGACTCGACCTCCTATCGGCCGCGCACCGCGCAGGGTGAGGCTTCCCGCCACGACTGAGCTCAGGTGCCGCCACAGGAAGCGGTGCCGGTGTGCACGTCGCTCAGCGTTCAGGACACGGGCCGGCCATGCGGTGACCTCCTTGGGCTCTGCAACGCCGACGGCGAGCTGGGCAAGGAACTCGGCGAGGCGCTCCTTGCCCAAGCGCGTGCGGTCACCCCCGTGCCGGAGGAGCCCACGCTCGATGAGGTCCGCGCCAACCAGGCCGCGAGGGAGTGATCAGCGGGGTACCGCTCGGCTCCGTCGCCGCACCACGGGCGTCGTCTGGGCTGACGCTATGCGGTGACCTCGAGCAGCGAGTCGACCGAGTCGCTCCCCGGCACCTCGAGATACTTCATGGCCGCGGCGATCCACGCGTTGGTGAACGGTCGCTCCGTCGGTGCGGAGTCGGCGTACTTCGCCGAGAGGTGCGCCAGCCACTCCCGGCCGACCGCGCCCTCGACCAGCCCCATCCGCCGTTCGGAGGCGAGCTCGAAGGCGATATCGGGTGCCAGCACGGTGTCGTCGGTGATCTCGGTGCCGGTCGTGGCCTTGATGAACGCCCGGTCCTGGGCGGTCAGGTCAGCCAGAACGTTCCGCTCTGGCGCACCCGAGATGTAGTGGCTGCGCCATCCTGCTGCAGCCGCAGTCGATGCTCCTACCTCCATGACAGAGTCCCCTCGCTCGGTCTAGGCCGTCCAGTCGACGGACAGTCGGTACTCACTGCTCTCAATCGGGTTGGTGAGCACCTTTGTTACTGAAGCGTCGACACGAAGGGAGTAGCGGAACTGAGTGTTGGCAGGCAGACCGGCGAGCGCGGTAGTGATCACGCTCGTGCTGGACTCGTAGTACGGGCCGTTCGGGCCCTCGACGAGCCGAGGTGTACCGGTGATGTCGATGCACCGGTTTGTTGCGGCAACACACGCCTTGACAACGAGGGTGCCGTTGGTCCCGGGGCCGTCCCAGACGCGCCAGCGGTGATAGGTCTGGACGATCTTGCCGGTGCTCGACACGGTGGCCGGGGCGACGAAGTTGGCCGTGTAGTAGGTCATGTTCGTCTGGTAGATCGTCGGGTTGAGCGTCATCTGGGTCTTGGACCACTGCTCGGTCACGACAGCGGCCTGAGCCGGTGCCATCGCCAGCAGCGCCGTCGCCACTAGCCCGATGATCGACAGCACTGAACGTCGAACGCGCATCATTCCCCCTGTTGCTGAAGCGGTCACCACGAGAGTAGGCCGATCATGGACCACCTCCGCGCGGGCCTATCCGCGGACGCTCTGACGATGAAGGTCCGCGAGGACGGGCGCGTGATCAACGCGGTCGTGCTCGTGGCGACGGGCGTCAACAGTGACGGGCACCGCGAGGTCCTGGGCTGCACCGTCACCACGAGCGAGACCAAGGAAGCGTGGAACGCGTTCTTCGCCGACCTGGTCGCCCGCGGCCTGGGCGGGGTCAAGCTCGTGACCTGCGACGCCCACGCCGGCCTGGTCCAGGCCATCGCCGCGAACCTGCCCGGGCGACCTGGCAGCGGTGCCGCACCCACTACGCAGCCAACCTCATGTCCGTGACCCCGAAGAGCTCATGGCCGGCGGTCAAGGCCATGCTCCACAGCGTCTACGACCAGCCCGACGCGACCCGCTCCGGGGACGGCTGGCCCCACTCCGCCCCGCAGACCGCGTCGGCCTCCGCCGACAACAGCGAGTTGATCACCGTGGAGAGCAGGTGACGCATCAGATCCGGCGAGGCCCCCACCAGGGCCTGGCCCAACACGGTGGCAGGGTCAACAATGCGAGGTGCGGTCATCGTGATGCTCCGTTCGAGAGTGCTGTGAGAGGTTCACTCGAAGGATCACGCGGTGACCGCCTCGTCGTCTACGACGACCACGGTCCCGGCGCTACACCACTATCAGGGACGCAACTCACTCGCGATCTGTAGGCGGCCTCGCGGCTGAGGCTTCGCCGGAAACGATCGGATACGGCGCGTTGTGGAGATCCGACAACGACGGTCGGCCAGCTGCCGCGTGGCGACTGTGACGGCCGCCGAGACGACAGGCGCGGTCATGCCGATGAGCGGCCGGTCCAGCCTTCTGTCGAAACCGCTGGCTGCTCGACGGCGTCGACGACCGCAAGTGCCTCCGTGCGACGATGGCGACGTGGATGGTGCGCCTGTCTTGGTGCTGGTCGGACCGGCTGCGGTCGGCAAGTCGACTCTGGGGGCGCTCGTCGCCGATCGCCTGGGGGTTCCCTTCGTCGACGTCGACGAGTTGGGTGACCAGTACTACGTCGAGGTCGGGTGGAGCATCGACCGACTCGTGGAGCGGGCCACGGTTGTAGGTCGCGTCGCCGCGGAGAGAGAGTGGGAGCCCGCGCGAGCCCACGCGGTGTGTCGTGTGCTCGACGACCACCCGGGCGCAGTGGTCGCGCTCGGCGCTGGGCATACGAGCTTCACCGATCCCCGCATGGCGGGCAAGGTCAGCCGTGCGCTCTCAGCGGTGCCGCACGTCGCGCTCATCTTGCCGTCGCTGGATCGCGACGACGCACTCGTCGAGCTGCGCGGGCGATCGCTCGCGACGAAAGGTACCGATTGGGTCGCCTCGGGACATGACTTCCTTGCCGAGTGGCTCGACGACAAGGACAGCCGACGGGTGGCGACACTCGTCGTGATCACTGACGGGGAGGCTCCAAGCGAGACAGCTGGACGACTTCTCGATCATGTACGCAGGTAGATCCCGTCAGACCAACGCGTCGCACCACGGTCCTAGCCGGCGCTCATCTGGCCGTCCCCGCCTGCGCGGGCACTGGGAGCCCGCATCTGCCGCTGTCGGAGCGCCAGCGTCCGACCATGCCGCGACCAGCGCGCGAGGCCATCACGGCGCCACGCGCCCGACGGTTGTAGTCATCCACAGCGCGGGCCCAGCGACCGAAACCCGCCACCGGAACCGGGGCGAACCGAAACCACGTTCCGGGTGACCATGGGTTCCGGTCCTGTGGCTTTGGCCGGTACGCGGCGGGGTGCTGGTGCTGGTCGATGGCGGTCTTAGGTCGTCCCGATGACGAGGGTGCTGGCGGCGGCTTCGACGACGTCGTTGGTGATGGTCTGCAGCTCGTTGATCTTCAGGACGCGTTCGATCTGGGGGAAGAGTCGCTCGAGGAGGCGGAAGTTGCCTCGGGTGACGCGGGCGATCGCGGCGATGGCTTGGGCGTCGGTGAAGTCCTCAGGGTCGAGGGTCTTGCCGAGGGCGCGCCAGTGGCGTTGGAGGACGAAGAGCAGCTCGTCGTTGCCCAGGGGGCGGTACTGATGGGCGAAGCCGACACGGCTGTAGAACTGGGGGTAGTGGCTGAACTGCTTCTCCAGGCCGGGCATCCCGATCAGGATCAGGGCGATGTTGTCGTGGTCGTAGCGGTCGCGGAGCAGCTCGAGGGCGGTGGCGCTGAGGCGTTCGGACTCGTCGACGACGATGAGCTGGACGTAGTTCTTGGTGCGCCGCGAGCCCCACCTGTCGAGCGGGACGCCGCCGGCGACCTCGACGTGCTGCTCGATGCAGATGTTGGTCCGGCTCACCGCACGGTCCAGCTCGTCTCTGAGCAGGCGCGGGGTCGTCAGGACGCTTGGGGTGTAGAGGACGGTGCGGGCCTTGGCGAGTGCGGCGTAGATCTTCGCGTCCCCGTCGGAGCGCGGGCCCCAGTCGGTGAGCAGCTCGTGGGCTTGGTCCCAGTGGGCGTAGCGGCGTGCGGAGACGGTCTTGCCGACGCCGGCCGGTCCGAAGCAGAGCCCGATCGTGTGGCCGCGGCGGACGGAGTCGGCGAACTCTGTGAAGCGGCGGTGCTCTTTGGTGATGATGAAGTGCTCGCTCACGTCAGGTCCTCCTTGTAGACCTTCAGCGTCCAGGCGGGTCGAGCAGGCGTCGGCGGCACGGGCAGTTGCCGCCGCCCAGCGGCGGTGGAGGTGTGGGTGGCCGCGACGGCGATCCGCTCGTTGATCCCGCGCCGCAGGGCGCGTCGTCGGGCACTGCGGGCGGCCTGGATGTCTTTCAGGCTGACCTGCTCGCCGTGGTGCTCCTGGTCGACGGCCTTGCACACGAACTGGTCGTGGTCGAAGACCCGGATCTCGGTGATGTCGCGCGGGTCATAGCGGATGGTCACCGCCCGTCCGACGTAACCGGCGAGCGTGGGGCTGACGAATCGCAGGCCCTGGAAGTGGATGCCGTCTCGGCGCACCGTCCGCGGGCGAGGGACGGTGAGCAGCAACCCGTCCAGGGCGCCGAGGCTCTCCGGCATCCGAGGCAACCACCCGTCCGCGATCCACGCAGACCTCGGCGAGACCCCGAGCTCACTGTGGGGTCGGTTGTTGTAGAGGGTCAGGAACCCCTCGACGGTGCCATCGAGATCGGGCAGGGACAGCACAGGGGCCGGAGATCCTTGGCCGGGCGCGAGGTGGCCGGGCAGGGTCGTGAGCAACTCGGTGTTGATGGTGCCGAAGAGGCGCTCGACCTTCCCGCGGCCCTGGGGACGGGCGACGGCTGAGTGGATGAGGCGGATGTGTAGGTCGACGGCGGTGCGGGTCAGGTGGTGGCTGGTGAAGTCCGAGCCGTGGTCGACGTAGAGCACGTCAGGGATCCCGCACATCGGAAAGGCGGGGTCCGCCTTGTGCCAGATCGCTCGCCGCAAAGCCAGTGCGGTGTGCATCGCCGAGGGCGCCTCCAGCGACACGGAGTACCCGCAGACCGCCCGTGAGCAGTCGTCCATCACGACGGTCAGCCACGGCCGGGCCAGCTTGCCGTCGGTACCGGCAAGCACGATGTCCAGCAGGGTGTGGTCGGCCTGCCACATCGCGTTGGGGCTCTCGGCCGTGCGTCTCAACGCGAGCTCGTACTTGTCCCGGTAGGAGGCTGGTCCCTCGAGGGCGAGGGTGACCATGCCGGGGTCCAGTGCGGTGATGATCGACCGGACGACGCCGTAGGACGGGACCGGCCACCCGGTGCCGGCGCAGACCTTCACCACCGTCCGGTGGATCGCGGCGATCGGTGGGCGGGGCCGGGTCAGCCCGAGTCCTTCGATCAGCGCGATGAGGTCCGCCGGCAGGCGATGCCCGCCCGCGTCCGCTCGCGGCAGTCGGCCCAGGGCTTGCAGGCCGCCGGCGCGGTAGCGGGCATGCCAGCGTTCCAGCGTGCGCACGCCCAGGCCGTGGTGACGGGCCAGCGCGGCGAGCGGGACCTGGTCCTCGACATGCGACCGCAGGATCTGCCACCGCCCGTCCGCGTCCACGGCCGGCCTACACGGCGCTCGTGGCTCGTCGTGACGGCACCACACCGGCGGGTGGGCGGTTCAAGGCCCGGTAGATCGTGGTGCGGGAGACGCCGAGCACCTGACCGATCTGGGCGACGGTCATGTCCTTCTGCTCATACATCCGCCGGGCAGCCCGGACCTGGTCCGCGGACAACGCCGACGGCCGCCCACCGGTGCGGCCCCGAGCACGAGCGGCCGCCAGGCCGGCGTTGGTCCGCTCTCGGATCAGGTCACGCTCAAACTCGGCCAGGGCCGCGAAGACGTGGAACACCAGCCGTCCGCCCGGGGAGGTGGTGTCGATCGTCTCCTGCAAGGACCGGAACCCCACGCCACGGTCGGCCAGGACCTGCAGCTGGTCGATCAGGTGGCGTATCGACCGGCCGAGCCGGTCCAGCCGCCACACCACCAGGGTGTCCCCGGGGCGCAGCTGGTCCAGCAGCTTGTCCAGCTCGGGCCGGTGCTGCAGCGACCCGGAGCCGGTGTCCACGAACACCCGGTAGCAGCCAGCCTTGGTCAGCGCGTCGACCTGCAACGACGCGTCCTGATCGGTCGTCGACACGCGCGCGTAACCCAGGAGGTGTCCCACCCGTCGACCGTAGCGAAACCCGTCCGACACGGGAAGTATCGCGCCGTAGATTCCGGCACACAGTTCCGCTACATCAGGCGCTTCGTCGCCGACTCACCCTGGAGGAGGATCTGGCGGGTGTAGCGGAAACGTTCGTTTCCGGCGATGGCGTGAGACGGTCGGCGGCAGCGCCTGGTTCGGCTCAGCGCGGAACGGCGGGCGGCCCAGAGCGCCCAGCCGCCGCCAGGTGTAGAACCGGGCGTGTGGCTGAGCTCGGCGGCATGGGGCCGAAGCTGGCCACAGCATCCGGGTCGCGAGCGACAGTGCCGGGTTTGGTGCGGTCAGCACATAGCGCGGCCGGAATGACAGCGGGGGCGTCGAGGGCGCTGGACCGGTCAGGCGCAGCAGGACGTCGGCAAATGGTTGCGGAACAGCCCTGCGGCGATCCGCAGGCTCTCGGCCATGGTCAGGTAGGGCGCCCAGGTGTCTGCGAGGTCGTCGACCGTCATGCCGGTTCTGATGGCGTAGGTCGCGGCGAGCATGATCTCGCCGGCACCGTCGGCGAGGGCGTGCACCCCCAGGACCTTGCCTGTTGTGGCGTCGGCGACGATCTTCACGGCCCCTCGGGTGTCGCGGTTGACCAGGGCGCGCGGGACCTCTGAGAGGTTCAGTACTCGGGACCTGCAGTCGTGGCCGCGCTCGAGGGTCTCCTTCTCGCTCAGCCCGGCCGAGGCGAGCTGGGGGTTGGTGAAGACCACGGTGGGCAGGCCGGTGTAGTCGACCCGCGCCCCAGGACCGTCCGGGCCGGTCAGTGCGTTGGTGGCGGCGGCGCGGCCTGCGGCGGCGGCGACGTAGACGTACTGCGGGGCACCGGACACGTCGCCTGCGGCGTAGACGCGCGGGTTGGTCGTGCGCTGGAACTCATCCGTGACGACGAAACCCCGCTCGTCGACGTCGACGCCGGCTGCGGCGAGCCCCAGCCCGTCGGTGCGGGCCGTGCGACCGGTGGCGATCAGCAGCCGTTCTGCGCGGACGGCAGCACCCGAGGCGGCCCGTACGACGACCTCGCCTCCGTCGACCGAGACGGCGACGGCGTGCTCCTCGAGGACACCGATGCCGTCCTCGGCAAAGACCGCACGCAGGCGTTCGGCCAGCTCCGGCTCGGCCCGGGGGGCCACGCGCCCGACCAGGGACACCCTCGCACCGAGACGGGCCAAGAGCTGCGCCTGCTCGAGCCCGACGTAGCCGCCACCGATCACCACCAGGGACCTCGGCACCTGCTCGAGTTCCATGGCCGTCGTCGACGTCAACCAGTCCACGCTGTCCAGACCCGCCAGCTCGGGCACCGCCGGCGCGGCCCCGGTGGCCACCACGTACGCCTGGGCGCGCAGCGGCTCGCCGTCGACCGCGAGCGTGTCGCGATCGAGGAACCTGGCGTGCCCAGGCACGACCTCGAACGCATAGGCGGCGGCGACGTGGGCGTACTTCGTACTGCGCATGCGCTCGACGAGCTCGTCCTTCTGGTGAACCAGCGCTCGTAGGTCTACGCCACCTGCGGACGTGGGAGCGCCGTCGAAGGGATTGGTCAGGGCGGAGTGTCGGGCGCCGGCGGCCGCCAGGAGCGTCTTGGACGGCACGCAGCCGATGTTCACGCAGGTCCCACCGAGAACGCCGCGCTCGATCAGGACCACGGTGTGCCCAGCCTGCCGAGCGGTGATCGCAGCCGCCATCGCCGCACCACCGGAGCCGACCACCGCCAGGTCCACGTCATAGCCCGCGCTCATGCCAGATCCCTTCGTCGTCGGTCCTGCTCCAGGCGCCAGCCTGGACCTTCTAGCGCACTGGAAGGTCAAGGCCGGTAGGCTCGGCAGCTGGAGGCGATGTGCGTATCGGAGAGCTGGCCCAGGCGAGCGGCACCACGACCAAGACGCTGCGCTACTACGAACAGGCAGGGCTCCTCCCGGCGCCCGAGCGCACCACCACCGGCTACCGCGACTACGAGCCCGCGACCCTCCAGCGACTGAACTTCATCCGCCGTGGTCAGGCCGCCGGCCTGACCCTGGCGCAGATCCGAGAGGTGCTGCACGTACGAGACGCCGGTGCGGCGCCCTGCCACCACGTCCGCCAGCTGCTCGACAGCCGCGTCCACCAGCTCGACCGCCAGATCGCGGACCTTCAGGCGCTGCGCGAGAACGTCACCGAGCTGCGAGACGCCGCCGCCGCACCTGACCCCGGGGCCTGCGACCCGACCGACGTCTGTCGGTACCTCTGAGCCGCGACCGCCATCTGCGCGCATCGGCAGCAGGCCAGGGGGCGGCCGAGAACCGTGACCGGCAATCGCCCGCCGACGATGACCTTCTCCGCCGCCACCGGGAACGGCCAACGGCTCTACAGCCCGAAGGCGCCGCCCTCGAGGAGGATGACGATGCCCAGTCCGATCAGGACGAGGGGGAACAGGACGTGTTCCCAGCGTTCGAGGACTTCGGCGATGGGTCGTCGGGTGGCGACGTACCTGGCGGCCAGGACGAGCACGGCGACCAGGGCGAGGAACACGACGGCGTACGCGGCGGTCGCGGCGGGGCCGACGGTGAGGAAGACCGGGACGTAGACGCCGATGTTGTCGCCGCCGTTGGCGAAGGTGACCGCTGCGACGGTCCAGACGGCGACGGCCTTGCCCGGGTCGTCATCGTCGGCGTCGCGGCCACGCCAGGCCCGCCAGGCGGCGTAGAGGCCCAGGAGCAGGGGGATGAGTCCGAAGTAGGCGATGGCGTCTTCGGGCAGGAAGGCGTTGGCGCCGAGTGCGACCAGGACGGAGGCGATGAGGATGGCGCCGAAGCCGAGGTACTGCCCGGCGACGATCTTGGCGGTGGTGCCTGGGGCGCCGGCGCCGCGGGCGAAGAACAGTGAGAGCACGATGATGTCGTCGATGTTGGTCACGAGGAACAGACCGACGGCCTGCAGGGCGGCTACGGCCAAGTCCATCGAGGGGCCTTTCGGTTGGTTGCGGTGCGAGGCCCGCGCGCTACTCGCGGCTGTGGCCGGGGCGGCCGATAGATCGGACACAGCAGCCCGCAGAGCCCGACCGGGTCGAACCCACACCCGATAGGCGCTAGCATCGACCCATGCCGATGATTATCGCAAGTTCTGATGTGAGTGGCCGGGCCGAGCTCGCGCCCGCGGGGGCGTTGTTCCGAGGCCTGGGCGACCCGACGCGCCTGGCGCTGGTGCGCCGCCTGGCGAGGGGCGAGGCGCGGGTCGTGGACCTGTGCACCGAGCTGGGCCTGAGCCAGTCCACCGTGTCCTCACACCTGGCCTGCCTGCGGGACTGCGGGTTGGTCGACTACCGCGCGCAGGGACGCGCGTCGGTCTACCACCTGACCCGCCCTGAACTGCTGGACCTGCTGGCTGTGGCCGAGGGCCTGCTGGCCGCGACCGGCAACGCTGTGGCCTTGTGCCCCACCTACGCAAACCCCACCACCTCTGACCCGATCACCAAGGAGAGCGCACGATGAGCGACGCCTGCGGCTGCAGCGACGACGAGACCACCCCCGGCGGCGAGGAAACCGAGGAGCACGAGGCCGAGCGGCTGTGGGAGGTCAGCGAGCTCCGCTTCGCCGCCGTCGCCGGCGTGCTGCTCCTGGCGGGCCTGGTCGCAGGGTCCAGGGATCAGTCCGCCGTTGCGACGGTGCTGAACTGGGTGGCGCTGCTGGTCGGTGCGTGGACGTTCGTCCCCAGCACGATCCGGCGACTGGTCAAGGGCAAGATCGGCGTCGGGACCCTGATGACGATCGCCGCGATCGGCGCGGTGCTGCTCGGTGAGGTCGCCGAGGCGGCCGCACTGGCGTTCTTGTTCTCCATCAGCGAGGGCCTGGAGGAGTACTCCCTGGCCCGCACCCGCCGCGGCCTGCGGGCGCTGCTGAACCTCGTGCCCGCTACCGCGACGGTGCTGCGCGACGGCGCAGAGACCACGGTAGCTCCCGGTGAGCTGGGCATCGGGGACCTGATGGTGGTCAGGCCCGGGGAGCGGGTCGCCACCGACGGGATCATCCGCACCGGTCGCACCGCCCTGGACGTCTCAGCCATCACCGGTGAGTCGGTGCCCGTGGAGGCCGGACCCGGACAAGACGTCTACGCGGGGTCGATCAACGGATCCGGCGTCCTCGAGGTGGAGGTGACCACCACCGCGCAGGACAACTCCCTGGCGCGGATCGTGCGGATCGTCGAGGCCGAGCAGTCCCGCAAGGGCGAAGCCCAACGCCTGGCGGACCGCATCGCCAAGCCGCTAGTGCCCGGTGTGATGATCGCCGCCGCGCTCATCGCCGTCGTCGGCAGCCTGCTGGGCGACCCGGGCACGTGGATCGAGCGGGCCCTGGTCGTGCTCGTCGCAGCGTCACCGTGCGCCCTGGCGATCTCCGTGCCGGTCTCCGTGGTCGCCGCCGTCGGGGCCGCCTCCAAGCAGGGTGTGCTCATCAAGGGCGGCGCGGCCGTGGAGGCCCTCGGTGCCATCCGCGGGGTCGCCCTGGACAAGACCGGGACGCTGACCCGCAACGCCCCTACCGTCGTGGCCGTCGTCGCCGCGCCCGGCCGCACCCAGGAGCGCGTCCTGCAGGTCGCGGCCGCCCTCGAAGCACGCAGCGAGCACCCCCTGGCACGGGCCATCCTGGCCGCCGTAACCCCGGCCACCCCCGCCACCGACGTCGAGGCAGTCCCCGGTGCGGGCCTGACCGGGACGTTCGAGGGTCGGCCTGCCCGGCTCGGGCGACCCGGATGGGTCCACGCCGGATCACTGGCCGCTGAGGTGGAGCGGATGCAGCAGGCGGGGGCGACCGCCGTCCTGATCGAGGAGAACGGCTCGCTGCTCGGTGCGGTCGCCGTGCGCGACGAGCTGCGGCCCGAGGCCGCGCAGGTCGTGGCCCAGCTGCGCCGCGATGGCTACCACGTCGCCATGCTCACCGGCGACAACACGCTGACCGCGACCGCCCTGGCCCGCGAGGTCGGCATCGACGAGGTCCACGCGGACCTGCGCCCGGAGGACAAGGCCGCACTGGTCGCCCAGCTGCGCACCCAGCGCCGCACCGCGATGGTCGGTGACGGCGTCAACGACGCCCCCGCGCTGGCGACCGCCGACCTCGGCATCGCGATGGGAGCGATGGGCACCGACGTGGCGATCGAGACCGCCGACGTCGCGCTCATGGGTGAGGACCTGCGTCACCTGCCCCAGGCGTTCGCCCACGCCCGCAGGGCCAGGCGCATCATGCTGCAGAACGTCGGGCTGTCCCTGGCGATCATCATCGTGCTCATGCCCCTGGCCCTGACCGGTGTCCTGGGCCTGGCCGCCGTGGTCCTCGTGCACGAGGTGGCCGAGGTCGTAGTGATCGCTAACGGCGTCCGCGCCGGCCGCACTCGCCCACTGCCGCAGGCCATCACGGGGACTGCTGCGGCCGTCGAGCGTCCGGCGCTGGCTACGCGGTGACCGCTGGCACCGCAAGGGAGGAGAAACGGGGCTTGGCCAGCCCGACGCGGCGGCGCCTGGCGGCAGGGCTGGGCGCTGCTGCGTTGGCCGCTGTCGACCTGGGCGTCAAGGCCTGGGCAGTGGGTTCGCTGCAGGAGCGGGTCATCCCTTTGGGTCCGGTCGAGCTGAGGTTGGCCTACAACGCGGGGGTGGCATTCTCCGTCGGGGCTGGCGTCCCGACCTGGCTCGTGCTCACTATCACCGCGCTCGTCACCGCTGCGGTCGGTGTGGTCGCCTGGCGGACCGGCGCCGCTCTTTCGCGCGGGCGGTTGCCTGCCCTCGCCCTGGTCCTGGGTGGGGCGATCGCGAACGTCGTGGACCGGGCTGGGGACGGGGTGGTCACCGACTACCTGCACAGCGGGTGGTTCCCGACCTTCAACATCGCCGACACCGCGATCGTCACCGGCGTCGCTTTGCTGGTGCTGGTCACCCTGCGCCACCCGACACCCGCAACACCGAGCGGGGACGGCACGAGCGGGATCGGGTGAGTGGCACTCGCGCGGGCCTCGCGTCGGTAGTGGCCACCAGCACGATCGGCGGCCGGTGCTCACATCAACGCTCGCTACCATGACCGCATGACGGCCGAGGCGTGCGACCTGCTGTGCCTGGACGTGGCGCGCGCCGAGTCGGTCCGCGCAGCCCTGCCGAAGGCGCACCGCTCCCAGGCGATGGCGGTTACTGCCAAGGCACTGGCGGACCCGGTGCGCCTTCGCACGGCAACGGCCCTGGCCCTCGGGGCCGAGCTGTGCGTCTGCGATCTGGCGTGGGTCGTCGGCGCCGCGCCGAATCTGGTTTCGCACCACCTGCGCGTTCTGCGCCGCGCCGGCCTGGTGACCTCCCGCCGGCACGGCAAGCTGGTCATGTGCCGGCTGACCTCCCAGGGCGCGGCGCTACTGGACGCCCTGGGCGTCGCCGCACCGGGTGAGAGTCTGTGGGCGGAGCCGTCCGAGCTGATCACCGCTCGTGGATGAGCCGACCGCGGCCGGCGGACCTCCGGTCCAGGGATCGCCCGCACGGGCACGGCCGCGCTGGCCACTGACCGGCCCGCGGGTGATCCTCCTGGTCCTGGTCCTGGTCCTCGTCACTGGAGGCGTGGTGGCGGTCCAGCTCACCGGCTTCCTGTCGGCGGGCCAAGGCGCGGCGCTCGGGGGGTCCTCAGTGACTGCGGGCAGCAGGACGGTGACGGAGTACGCACCTGAGGACCGGGCTGGACCGGTGGCACTGTCGGGAACCGGGCTGACTGGTGAGGCGATCGACATCGCCGCATGGCGCGGCGACGTCGTGGTGATCAACGTGTGGGGTTCGTGGTGTGCGCCGTGCCGGGAGGAGGCGCCGATCCTTGCCGCCACTTCGGCTGCGTACGCGGACCAGGGGGTGCGGTTCGTCGGGGTCAACGTGCGCGACAATCCGGCCGCGGCGATCGCGTTCGAGGAGAGCTACGGGATCACCTACCCGAGCATCGACGACAGGAATGGCAAGGCCCTGCTGAGCCTGGCCGATCACCTCCCCGGAGCCGGGGTCCCGGTGACCCTGCTCCTGGACCGGGACGGGAGGCCGGCGGCGCGCGTCCTCGGCGCGGTGCAGGAGTCGACCCTGACCGCGCTGCTGGACACGGTCCTGGCCGAGCCCGCCACGTCGTCGTGAGCGTGCTCCAAGACCTGGTCGCGACCGGCCCGATGCTGGCGGCCATGGCCGTCGCGGCCCTGGCGGGGCTGGTCTCCTTCGTGTCCCCGTGCGTGCTGCCCGTGGTGCCCGGGTACGTGTCCTACGTCGCTGGCGGCCCCTTGCTCGATGAGGGCGTCGCGACGCGGCGACGTCCGGTGGTGAAGGGTACTGCCTTGTTCATCCTGGGGTTCGCCTCGGTCTTCGTCGCCTACGGCGCCCTCTTCGGCGGTCTTGGTGCGACGCTGCAGTCCTCGCAAGCGGTGCTCACCCGTGTCCTGGGCGTCGTGGTCGTGGTGATGGGTCTGGTCTTCGCCGGCTGGCTGCCCCGGTCCCAGCGCCAGATGCTGCCGCGGCTGCGTCCTAAGTCGGGCCTGGTCGGCGCCCCGCTGATGGGGGTCACCTTCGGGCTGGGTTGGACACCGTGTCTGGGTCCGACTCTCGCCACGGTGCAGACCTTGGCGTTCACCGAGGCCAGCGCCGGGCGCGGGGCGACGCTGGCCGCGGTCTACGCCGCCGGGCTCGGTCTTCCGTTCATCGCGGTCGGTCTGGGCATGCGGCGGGCACTGACGGCGACCCAGTGGGCACGTGGGCACACCGTGGGGATCAAACGCGCTGGTGCGGTCATGCTCATCACCACCGGTCTGCTGCTGGCCACCGGGGTGTGGGACCACCTGATGCGGGGCCTGCAGTCCACGATCTCGGGCTACACCACCGTCCTGTGAACGACGTCGACGAGCGAAAGGCCTCCACTGATGGCAACCCGTAAGCACGAAGCGGCCGAGCGCGCTGCCCGGCTGGCCGAGATCCGCGAGCAGCAGCGGCGCGCCGAGCGCCGCCGCACGGCGGTCATCACCGGCACGAGCGTGCTCGTGGCCGGGGTCCTCATCGGAGCGACGGCCGTCGTGCTCGTCGGCGAGCAGCAGCGCGCCGCCGAAGTCACTGAGGCAGCGTCGGGGGACATCGAAGGCGTTGCGACCTTCAGCGACCTGTCGGCCAGCCATGTCCAGGAGCCGGTGCGGTACGACCAGACGCCGCCCGTCGGTGGCGACCACGCGGGTGTGTGGGCCAACTGCGGGACGTACACCGAGCCGATCGCCAACGAGCTCGGGGTCCACTCCCTGGAGCACGGTGCCGTGTGGATCACCTACAGCTCGGACCTGCCGGCCGAGCAGGTGCAGCGGCTCGCCGAGCTGGCCGACGGCAACGCGTACGTGCTGCTCAGCCCCTTCGATGGCCTGCCCGAGCAGCCGGTGGTGGCCAGCGCCTGGGGGACCCAGCTGGCGCTGGGAACGGCGGATGACCCGCGCCTGGAGCAGTTCCTGGTCAAGTACCAGCAGGGTGAGCAGACACCGGAGCCGGGTGCGCCGTGCACGGGTGGGGTGGACGCGTGATGAGCGAGAGCGCTGGCGCGCCGCGCAGGGTCCCGACCGTTGCGGTGGTGATCTTGGTGGCCGCCGTTGTGGGGGTCGCCGGCCTGGTCGCCGGTTCGGCCCTCACCAGCGGAGGCGACCGGGTCTCGCGGCCGGCCGAGGGGTCAGCCGAGGCTGGGTTCGCCCGCGACATGCAGGCGCACCACGCCCAGGCGGTGGAGATGTCCACGACGGTGCGTGACGCCACGGAGGATCCCGAGGTCCGGTCGCTGGCGCTGGACATCATGCTGACCCAGCAGCAGCAGGCTGGGCAGATGTATGGCTGGCTGGAGCAGTGGGACCTTCCGCAGGCCAGCCTGGCCGCTCCGATGCAGTGGATGAGCGAGACCGGCTCCGGCATGGGGTCCATGGACAACCGTGCTGACGCGACCGCGGCGCCGGGACCCGACGCGGTGATGCCCGGGATGGCGAGCGATGAGGACCTGGGCAGGCTCGCCCAGGCAGGAGGGCTCGACGCTGAGGTTCTGTACCTGCGGCTCATGGTGGCGCACCATGAAGGCGGCGTGGCCATGGCTCAGGCGGCCCTCGACCTGGTCCAGTACCAGGACGTGCGTCGTCTGGCCCAGGCGATCGTTGGCTCCCAGACCGCCGAGCTCGCGGTACTCAACGACATGCTCGACGCGCGGGAAGCCGGGTCTGCGGGCCGGTGACCGAACCAATCGGCGCCTTGCCCGGTAACGCCGTCGCCGGGGCAGCGGCATCCCGGCCAGCCGGGGACACGCTCGAGGACACTGCGCTCAGCCACCGTCTCGAGGAGGCGGCTCGCCCTGGGGTGATGGCGGTGCCACCGCGCCCGACGGGGCAGGGGCTGGTGGCATGGGCCAGGTGGGCGTGGCGGACGCTGACGTCCATGCGGACCGCGGTGCTGCTCTTGCTGGCGCTGGCCCTGGCCGCCGTGCCCGGGTCGTTGCTTCCCCAGCGCGGGGTCGCGTTCGACCCCGGCGCCGTGACCCGCTTCCTGGCTGACAACCCGGTGGTAGGCCCGTGGTTGGACCGCCTCGGGTTCTTTGAGGTGTACTCCTCGCCCTGGTTCGCCGCGATCTACCTGCTGCTCATGGTCTCCATGACTGGATGCGTCCTGCCACGCGCGGCGCGCCTGTGGCAGTCGGCGCGCGCCGAACCCCCACGGGCACCGACCAACCTCGCGCGCCTGGACGACCACCGTCGTGCGACCGTGGCCGCGGAGCGGGCGCAGATCCTGCAGGCAGCCGCCTCCCATCTGCGGGCCCGGAGGTTCCGCGTCGTCGTCGAGGACGATTCCGTGCGGGCGGAGAAGGGGTACCTGCGCGAGGCCGGCAACCTGGTGTTCCACCTGTCACTCCTGGTCCTGCTCTTCGGCGTCGCGATCGGGTCGCTCTTCGGCTTCGAGGGGCGGGTGATCGTCGTGGAGGGTGCTTCCTTCACGAACACGCGGCTGCAGTACGACGAGTTCACCCCGGGGCCTTTGACTGACGCCGAGGGCCTGAGCCCGTTCTCGGTCACGCTGGACGACTTCACTGCCAGGTTCGAGACGGCCGGCCCCCAACGCGGCAGCGCCCGGGACTTCCAGGCCGACCTGACTGTGCTGCGCACCCCCGGCGGCGCCGCGGAGAAGGTCACCGTCGAGGTGAACCACCCGCTGCAGGTGGAGGGCACCAAGATGTTCCTCACCGGCCACGGCTACGCCCCGGTGGTCAGCGTCACCGATGGCCGCGGTCAGACGGTGTTCTCCGGGCCGGTGGTGTTCGTGCCCTTCGACGGCAACCTGTCCTCCGAGGGCGTGATCAAGGTCCCGGACGGGCAGCCGACGCAGCTGGGGTTCGAAGGGTTCTTCCTGCCCACCGCCTCCGTCGACCCCGCGGCCGGCCCTCGATCGCTCTACCCGGACCTGGTCGATCCCCAGCTGCTGCTGACCGCATACACCGGTGACCTCGGCCTGGGCGACGGCGCACCGCAGTCGGTCTTCCGCCTGGACAAGACCAATCTGAGCCAGGTCATGGACGGGGACGAGCCGTTCGCGCGCGCTCTGCGACCCGGTGAGTCGATGACGTTGCCCGACGGGCAGGGCACCTTGACGTTCGAGTCGGTCTCGCGGTTCGCAAACTTCCAGATCGCCCACGACCCCGGCAAGGAGCTCTCCTTGGTCGCCGCGGTCGCCCTCCTGCTGGGCCTGACGGTCTCACTGGCCGTCCGCCGACGCCGGGTCTGGGTCCGTGTCACCGCAGCGGCTGGCGGCGGCGGCGCGACTGTCGAGGCAGCCAGCTACGCACTGACCCGACGTGAGCCGGTCCCCGGCGAGCTCTCGTCGCTGCTCGCCGCCCTGCCGGGCGCCGAACCGGGCGGCAGCGGCACTTCCCCGCACGACCGAGAGGACTGAACATGCCCACCCCCAACCTCCTGGCCGAGCTGAGCGACCGGCTCATCTACAGCGCCATCGCGGTCTATGCGTTGGCGATGCTCGCCTACGCCTACCAGGCGGCCCGCCGGTCGCACCCGGTGCCTGAGGACGCGCCTCGCCTCGAGGCGGTCGCCGCCGGCGCCCATGCCGCCGTTCGCGACCCGCAGCCGCCGACCGCTGGGGCCCGGCCCGCGATCCGCGATGCAGCCGCGCGTCGCACGGAGCGGATCGCGGCCGCCTTGACCACGCTCGCGTTCGCGCTGCACCTGGCCGGAGTCGTCTCCCGGGGCCTCGCGGCGGGCCGGGTGCCGTGGGGCAACATGTATGAGTTCACGACCGCCGCCACACTGGCCGCCACGTCCGCCTACCTGGTGTTCCTGCGCCGCCGCCAGCCGGTGCGTGACCTGGGTGTGTGGGTCCTCGCTCTGGTCACCTTGTGCCTGGGCCTGGCCGTGACGGTGCTCTACACCCCCGCCGGGGACCTGGTCCCGGCGCTGAACTCGTACTGGTTGGTCATCCACGTCGCGGCGGCGATCATCGCCGGTGGCGTCTTCACCGTCGGCGCCGCCGCAACCGGCCTGTACCTACTGCGCCGACGCGCCGACGCGCGCGATGCCGGCGGGCAGGCGACCCGCGGCTACGCCGGCCGGCTGCCGGCTGGCGCCACCCTGGAGCGCGTCGCCCACACCGCCCACCTGTTCGCCTTCCCGGTGTGGACGTTCGCCGTGCTGGCCGGTGCGATCTGGGCCGAGGACTCCTGGGGCCGGTACTGGGGCTGGGACCCCAAGGAGACCTGGGCCTTCATCACCTGGGTGCTGTACGCCGCCTACCTGCACGCCCAGTCCACCGCCGGGTGGCGCGGCAGGAAGGCCGGGTGGCTCGCCTTGGCCGGATACGCCGCGTTCTGGTTCAACTTCGTCGGCGTCAACCTGTTCATCACGGGCCTGCACTCCTATGCCGGCGTCTGAGGACCGGCCGACGCCGATGTGCGCCCAGCAGGTGCGTGACGACCCACCGGGAGGCGCTGAGTGAGCACGGCTCCGGACCGCCCTTCCTTGTCGGCCGCGCGGCCCGGTCCAGCTCGTACGGCCGGCGGGGATCCTCGCGTCGACGTCGGGTCGCCCCGGCAGGAGGTCGAGCGCGTGAATGCGCGACACCGCAACGGTGGCACCTCATTACCTGGCCTCATGGCGCCGGGGCTGGCGCTGGTCGGAGCAGGCGTGGGTGGCTGGGCGACGAGTCTCGCGTTTCCTGACCGGGGATGGTGGCCGCTGGCCTACGCCGGCATGGCGTGCCTGCTGCTCGCGATGCGCGGCGCGTCACCGGTCCGCGCCGCAGGCATCGGCCTGGTCTGGGGCCTGGCCTTCTTCTTGCCGCTGGTCCACTGGGCACTGCAGGCCACCGGATCGGCGCTCCCGTGGGTCGCGCTCAGCGTGTTCCAAGCGCTGTACGTCGCCGGCTTCGGCGCGCTGTGGGCGTACGCGCGCAGGGCCGTCTGGCTCACCGGTCGCCCGCTGGCCCAGGCGGTCACCGCAGCCGTGCTGTGGGTCGCCATCGAGCAGGTCCGCGGCTCCTGGCCCTTCGGGGGCTTCCCGTGGGGCTTCCTGGCGTTCTCCCAGACCGAGGCGCCCCTGCTGCGACTCGCGCCCTACGGAGGGGAGGTCCTGGTCTCCGCGTTCGTCGCCGCGACGGGGGCGCTGATCGCGCTGTCGCTGCAGTACCTGCGCCGCACCGCGGTTATCCCCGCGACGCGGGCGCTGCTCGCCGCGGGGCTCCTGGCCGGGGCCCCGGGCCTGCTTCCCCTGACCGCGGGCCCGGAGAACGGCTCACTGCTGGTCGGCGCCGTCCAGGGCAACGTCCCGCAGCAGGGCGCCGACTGGGCCGAGCAGGCCCGCGACGTCACGGCCAACCACGCCGAAGGCACCGAGCGGCTCGCGGCGACCGCCGGAAGGCGCCAGCTGGACCTGGTGGTGTGGCCGGAGAGTGCCGCCGACATCGACCCCCGCACCGACCTGGCGCAGGCTTCGGCCGTGGACCGCGCCGCCGCAGCGGTTGGCGCCCCCCTGCTGCTGGGGACCCAGCGGTTCCCCGACGGGCAAGACATCCGCTACAACGAGATCATCACCTGGACCGCCGGTGCGGGGAGTGGCGACGCCTACGCCAAGCAGCACCCGGTCCCCTTCGGGGAGTACGTCCCCTTCCGCGCATTCTTCCGCCAGCTCACTCCACTCGTCGACCGGGTCGCCACAGACATGGCAGCCGGCGGCGACCCCGCCGTCATGGACGTGCGGATCGACGCGCTCGGACGAGACGTGCGCCTCGCCACCGGGATCTGCTTCGAGGTCGCCTACGCAGACCTCATCCGCGAAGGGGTCCTCGACGGGGCAGAGCTGATCGTCATCCCGACCAACAACGCCTCCTTCGGGCGCACCCCGGAGTCGACCCAGCAGCTGGCGATGTCCCGCTTCCGCGCGGTCGAGCACGGCAGGTCGACCGTCCAGGTCTCCACCGTCGGCGTCAGCGCGATGATCATGCCGGACGGGACGGTCGTGGCGCGGACCGGGCTGTTCACCGATGAGGAGCTCATCGCCTCGCTCCCGCTGCGCACCACGCTCACCCCGGCGGCGCGACTGGGCACCACGCCGCAGACCGCCGTCTACCTCCTGGCGGCGGCCGCTGTCGTCAGCGGTGCGCTGGCAAGCAGCCGACGACCCGGCCGCGCCCGCAGCCGCCGCCCCTTCCCGCGGCGGCTCCCCGCGGCCGACGACCACGCCCCGACGCTGCGGGTGCGGGCCCAGCGGGGGCGCGCCCTGCGGGTGCCGGGCCGGGTGTGGGTCACCCGCGTGTGGCCCTCGTGGCTGGAGTGGCGCCTGATCGTCGGGTTCCTCGCGCTGATGGCCGTCGCGGCCTACGTCGGAGTCCGGCTCGGGCAGGACATCGTCGAGAAGACCACCACCGCGGTGTCGACAACGTCCGATGCCACGGTCCCGTGAATCTCGACCATCACAGTTGTGCAGGTGGCGCCCCCGAGGGCCCCGAGCCGTTCAAACGCGCGAGGTAGGCGTTGTACTCCTCGAGCTCGGCGTCGGCGCCGCCGTCACGGTCGATCTGCCGGTCCCGCGCCCGGGACCGCTCGGTGTCGTTGCGCTGCCACCTGCTGGCGATCAGCAGGAGCATCAGCAGTCCCGGCGCCTCCCCGTAGGACCAGGCCAGCCCACCGGCCAGCTGCTGGTCGCGCAGGGGATCGATCCCCCAGCCGGCCGGCGGCGCAGCGAACAAGGGGACCATCGGCGCGGTGGCCATCATCACGATCACCCCGAAGAACGCGTGCAGGGGCATCTCCAGCACCAGGTCCAGTGCCCGGCCATGATGGGTCTGCCGGATCGGCAACGGGTCGGTGGACAGCACCGGCACGGTGAACAGCAGACCGGCCACCAGGAACCCCACCTCCAGGGCGAGGTGCCCGGTCCAGGTGCGCAGCAGCGGGTCGGCGAGCTCGGCCAGGTACAGCCCGTAGAACGCCAGCAGGAACAACGGCACCATCACCGCCGGGTGCAGCACCACCCGACTGACCCGGCTGCGCAGGGCCCGCCGCGCCGTGACCAGCACCACCGTGCCCACCCCCCGGTGCGGGGTCGCGCGCAGCAGCAACGTGCCGGGCCGCCCCAGCACCAGCAGCGGTGGGACGAGCATCATCAACGTCAGCTGCTGGAACATGAACGCCGAGAACAGCCGCAACCCGTACCCCTCGATGCCCGCACCGGTCACCAGCGCCAGCACCACACAGCCCACCGTGAACGAGATGGTCGCACCGATCGACCAGCGCCGACCCCGCAGCCACAGCCGGCACGCGCCCGCCAGGTACAGCACCAGCAGCACCACCGCCAGCACCGGAAGGACCGGCACGGGCTGCAGCGTCGGGGCCAGCATCGTCTCCAGGGACGCCGGTGCGGTCGGCAGCCACACCGGCCCCGTAACGCCCGGGTCGTCCTGCATACGTTCCTCCCCGCCTGCACACCCTGACAGCGACATGGGTCTGAACACCGATCGACCGGTTGCGCCCCCACGGCGATCGCAGCGCTAGGGTGACGTTATCTGAAGATCCGCGTAGATGAGGAGATGACCATGGGTCGGGTCCTGCCGTTGGACGGCTGCGTCGGTGATGATCCCCTGTCGCAGCGCGTGGCGCTGGTCCGCGCCAGCGTCCCGGACGACGCCGAGGCAGGGACGCTGGCCGAGCTGTTCCGGTTGCTCGGTGACGTACGGCGCACCAAGATCCTCTACGCGCTGCTGGAGGCCGGTGAGCTGTGCGTGTGCGACATCTCCGCAGCGGTGCAGGTCCCAGAGGCGTCGGTGTCCCAGACGATGCGTCTACTGCGGGCCTCGGGGGTGGTGGGCAACCGGCGAGAGGGCCGCCGGGTGTACTACCGGTTGGCCGATACCCACGTGCGGATGCTGCTGGACGTGTGCCGCGAGCACACCGGACACGAAGGGATCCGCTGATGGGCGCCGGGCACGCTCACGCCCCCGTCGCTGAGCACGCCGGCGGGCGCTACCGCCGCCGCCTCGCCGCAGCGTTCTTCCTGACCGCGACGTTCTTCGCCGTCGAGCTGGCAGCGGGGCTGATCTCCGGCTCGCTCGCGCTGATCTCCGACGCCGGGCACATGGCCGCCGACGTCGTGGCCCTGGGGGCGTCCCTGCTCGCCACCCGGATCGCCACCCGCCCCGACCCCACCGGAAGAAGAACCTACGGCTCGTACCGCGCGGAAGTCTTCGCTTCCGGCCTGACCGTGCTGATCATGCTCGGCGTCGGGGTGTACGTGGTGGTCGAGGCGATCAGCCGGATCGGCGAGGACCCGTCCCTACCCTCGGGCGTGATGCTCGCGGTCGGTTTCGTGGGCCTGGTGATCAACCTTGTCTCCATGCTGCTGCTGCGCAGCGGGTCCAAGGACAGCCTCAACGTCCGGGGCGCCTACTTCGAAGTGGTGGCCGACGCTGCCGGCTCCGTCGGTGTCATGGTCGCCGGTGTTCTGATCATCGCCACCGGGCGACCGGTCTGGGACCTCGTCGTCGCCCTGGCGATCGCCATCTTCGTCATCGTGCGTGCCGTCACCCTGGGGCGGCAGGTCGTCGCGGTACTCGGCCAGCACGCACCCGCCGGCATCGACCCGGAGGCCGTCAGCCGAGAGCTGAGCGCCGTGCCCGGCGTGAGCGCCATCCACGACCTGCACCTGTGGGTGCTGACCTCCGGGATGAACGTCGCCACCGCTCACCTCGTCGCGAGCAGCGGATCGGATCACGCCGCGGTCCTGGCCGCCGCGCGGGACATCCTGCGGGATCGCTTCGGCATCGCCCACGCCACGCTCCAGGTGGAGACGGCCCAGCAGCAGCACGAGTGCTCAGACCTGACCTGGTAGCCGCTCAGTCCCTCGACACCTCCGCCGAGCGCTTGGGGGGCCCCTGGTTGCTGGGTGCGCCCAGGGGCGGTGGCATCGGCGCGCCGGGCCAGGCGTGCGAGCATCGCGTTGTAGGCGGCCAGGTCGGTGTCGCCCCTTCGTCGGCACGCTCGGGCGACGGCTCAGATGTGCTCGCGCTTTCAGGCGCCGCCTCAACGGTGAAGCGGAAGGTCCCGTCGACAGGGTGGCCGTCACCGGACACGGAGCGCAAGCGACCTGGAAGTCCCCGGCCGGGAGGCCATCGCCAAGGCGCTGGGTAACAGTGGCGCCGGACACCGTCGTGGCTCCGTCGCCCCACTCCTGCCCGTCAGGTCCGTTCACCGCGACGACGGCACCCACGGCCAGCTGGTCAGCGGATCGAACGCCCGGCCAGCCCACCGCCACTTAGTCCCGGCAGGAGCCCGCCAACTTCCGCCGGGAGTCACACCGTCACGAACTAACGGCCGCCGATACACCTAAACTCGCCACCGAAACCCAGGTGCACCGAAACCCGCTGTAGACCGTTTTTGGGTGGTCCGGTAGACTGGTTCTTCTGTCAGGAGAGGGGAGCCGCGCCGTGGCCACCAGGTTCGACGTCGAGGAGCGCTGGCCCGAGCTGTTCGCACAGCTCGACGACACCCAGCGCCGCGCGGTCGTGCAGTCTCTGGCCAGCGCGTGGCACGAGGGCTGGGAGCCCAACCGTGAGGATGTGGAGAACCTGACCGACGAGGCCCGCGGTGCGATCGATGCTGCGGAGTACCGTCGCCGCGCGCACGCCGCTGCTCGTCGACGGACGGCTGCCGTCGCACGCTGATGGCGTTCGACACCTGGGAGTCGTACTTCTACCCACCGCCCGACGAGGGCACGCTGCGCAATCTCTTCGACGAGCGTGACGCGCGCACGCTCTCGCTGTTGGAGTACGTCGAGACGATGCGCCGGCAGCGTGAGTTGCTGTCCGGTGACGTGGCGTTCACCCGGACGTACGACGCTGCGCATGTGCGTGCGATCCACCGGCACCTGTTCCAGGACGTCTTCGAGTGGGCCGGGGAGTTCCGCGGTGTGAACATCTCCAAGGGGGTCGGGCGTGGGTTCGGTGACGTGAAGGCTGGAGAAGTCGACCGGTTGCTCGAGGACGTTCGGGCGCGCGTGGCGGGCACTGACTGGTCCGTGTTGGACCGCGAGGCGTTCGGGGAGAAGGCCGCGGTCGTTTTCGCCTACCTGAACCAGGCGCATCCGTTCCGGGAGGGCAACGGTCGGGCCGGCAAGGTCTTCATGGAGCACGTCGCGGAGCTCTCGCGCTTCACGCTCGACTACGGCCAGGTCAGCCCCGAGGTGTGGAACCAGGCATCCCAGCTCAGCCGGCCCAACATGTTCGACTACGACCCCGACCCGGCCTCGCTGGTGCCGGTGTTCAGGGCGATTGCGCAGCCACGCACGAACGACCCTGCCGGGCTGTCGTCGACGAGCCCGGGTCGGTCGGTGCTGCGCGCGTCCTACCCGCAGGCGGCGAGCGAGGCGACCAGCCAGCCGTCGCAGACGGGGCCGCAGAGGCGCCGCAGCGGCCCGTACATGCCGGGGCGTGGCAGCGGGCAGGGGATGGGGGAGTGAGGTCGTGGTGAGCAACGTCGTTGGCTATGCGCGGGTGTCGCGCAACGATCAGAACCCGGCTGCGCAGGAGTCCGAGCTGCGCGCCGCCGGTGCGGTCAAGGTGTTCGTTGATCAGGGTGAGTCCAGTCGTGTGAAGGACCGCCCGCAGTGGCTCGCGTGCCTGGACTACCTGCGGGCTGGGGACACCCTTGTCGTGCGCCGGCTCGACCGGATCGCGGGCAGCGAGAAGATGGCGATCGAGACGATCAGCGAGTTGCACGAGCGCGGGGTGAACATCAAGTCCCTGACTGAGCCGGACATCGACACCACGACTCCGATGGGTCGGGCGCTGTTCGGCATCGTCGCGGTGTTCGCGCAGCTGCGTGTCGACACCATCCGTGACAACACCCGGCGCGGCCTGGCGCACGCCCGGGCGCAGGGCCGCGTCGGTGGCCGGCCGTCGGTGATGACCCCGGAGCGGACCGCGGCTGCGTTGCGGATGCACGAGCGGGGCCAAAGCATCGCGCACATCGCGCGCGTGCTTGGCGTCGGTGCGTCCAGCGTCTCGCGCGCCCTCGCCAAGGCAGGCGAGCAGACCACCGCGTCGTTGTAGGTCGTCTTGAGGGTGACGCGGCCCGTGGTCCGGGGCAGACTGCAAAGGGACCTGAGCGATGGAGCCGAAGGGGTGGGCGGAGATGATGATCGGCCGCGGACATAGGCGCAGACCGCTAGAACCCGTTGACCGCTGGTTGAACGAGGCGGGCCACGACACCCACGACCGGATCAGCGCGGTCTATGAACAGCTCCGGGGCGAGGACGCCGCGACGGTGCTCGCCGGACTCGAGCAGGCTGGGGTCGAGGGTCCGCCTGAGGCAGTGCAGGGATTGGTGCGCCGGATCAGCGAGATGCCCACATGGGCGGGGGCGCCCGAGGGCGCCGAGTGGCGCGATGCGAAGGGCCGCAGGCACCGGATCGCAGTCACCACAAGGTTTCAGGTGCGAGGGGATTTCCGCAGGCCTGAGTAGTGCCTCGCCCGGTACGAGGCGCGCAGGTGTTGCGTGAGGAGACTCGTCAGCGCAGGTCCGTGCTCGCACTTCCGGGCGACGTCGGGCGTTGAGCAGGGGGCGCTGAAGCGGCACCGTCGGCGGCTGCGTGAGTCTGTGCACCCGCCCTCACCGCCGAGCCGGCGCCAGGGCAGCGTCAACGGTCATGAGACCCTCGGGGACCCCTCGCGCCAGCGACTCGAGGGACTCGCTGACGAACCTCACCTCCATGTGCACCACGACGAGTCCGGCGCGGGTGATGCCCCGTTCGACACCTGCGAGCACCTGCTCCGTCTCCGCGGCGGTGATGACGTCGTCGACCGCGCGGTAGGCGTCGGGCCCCCACGGGCTCACCACCACGTGCAGAGCGGCCCCGTACACGGGTGCGAGCGCCGCCTCTACGGCGTGCCCGTCGTGCGCCGCGACCAGCACCTGCCGCCCAGCAGGGCCCTGCAGGGCAACGCGCCAGATCATGGCGCCGCTCGCCCATAGGGGTGCTTCCGCGGTGAGCGCGCGATCAGGGGTGCTGCCATCGACTGGCGCCGATCCGAACCCGCCCCCGCCGACTGCGGCGTAGGTGTGTGGCTCGAGCTTGGCCGGTTTCGCGCCCATGACGCGTTCCACCCGGAGTTCGCCTTCGCGCCACACGCCAACAGCGGTGGCGTACTTTCCCTCAAAGCGACGCAGATCGACGGCGCCGGCGCCCTGGATAGGCACTAGCGCGGCGGTGGCCGGGTAGGGGACGCCTGTGGGGACGCCAAGCGCAGCCACGTCGCGCCCTATCGCGTAGCCGCCGGACTCGGTGCGGACGACCGTACCTGTCGACTCGGCACGGTCGCCCGCCGCACGACGAGGTCTGCGAGGGCCACTGGATCAGCGTGGCATCGCGGCGCCCGTCACGCCGCTGCGGCCGCCGGCCTGCTCGTGGTCGGCTCCACCGTCCAAGGCCATCACGCCAGGTCACTGCCCCGCCACTGCTTCCCCGGTGCGGCGCGGGAGGCTGAGCTCACCCGAGCCGTCGTCCTCGCCTACGACCTCGGGCTGGCGGCGGCGGCGGGTGCGGCGGCAGCGGCGACGATCAGCGCGGCGGCGCCGGCGGAGAAGAGACGGGTGCGCATGGTTCCTCCTGGATCAGCCCCGAAGGGCTCGGAAGTGCTTGACACCTGTACTACTTCCGGAGGGTGGCGCGTGGATGCAGCGAGTTTCGAGGAACTTCTGACGCGCCTCGCCGGGCGGCGCGCCCGCTCGCTGCGGGGCCTGTGCCGCCCTCCCCGACCGGGCCCCGCACGACGAGTCGCGTGGGGGAGCGTGTGCCGGGGAGGACGTCAGGCGGCGTGCGCGCCGGGAAGGGCGGCCGCTATGCGGACCGGGGTCAGCGGCGGCCCCGCCGCAGCGTGACGTCGCCCACGGCAACTGCGACGTCGACCATCCCGTCCTGCACGGCGAGGTCCGTGACCGTCAGCCCCGCGGACCGCGCGTCGACGGCTGCCTGCACCGCGACGTCGACCAGCGCGTCGCCTGGCGTCCGGCGAACCGTCACGAGCCCGGCGGGCAGGCCGCGCCGACGCAGCGCCGACTCGAGCGGGTCGGCGATGTGCCCGAGCAGCTTGTGTGCAGGCAGGGCGCGCGCGTGCGCGGTGACCCGGAACGTCGCGACGCCCGCCGCGAACTCGACCATCTCGGCCGTGACGGACACGGTGCCCGCCGCGGCGGCGGCGAGGCGCAGCGGCGCCGGCGGGTCCGGGATCTGCCGCAGGTCGACCTCGACCTGGATGACCGACCCCTCCGCGCTGATCGACCGCACGAGCGACGGCAGCGGCCGGGCGGCGCGCGCGAGGGTGAGGGCTTCGGTCAGCGTCATGGTGAGGCGCACAGGTACTCCTTGGGGTCGACGGGGTGCCCGGACACGCTACGGCTCCGCGAGACGCCGCGCGGGCGATCCGAGGCGATTCGTGCGGAGTTGCGCGCGGTGCGTCGTGAGCGTCGGGGCGGCCCGGCCGACGGACAAGCGGGCATGCGGTGCCGCCGGCTCGTGTTCACTACACCTGTGACCCAGAGCAGCACGCGTCTCCCGAAGGTCCGCGCCTCCGAGCTCGTCGGCCGCGGGTGGCTCAACACGGGCGGGCGCGACGTGACGCTCGCGGACCTGCGCGGCAAGATCGTCGTGCTCGACTTCTGGACGTTCTGCTGCGTCAACTGCCTGCACGTCCTCGACGAGCTGCGTGAGCTCGAGGAGCAGCACCGCGACGTGCTCGTGATCGTCGGGGTCCACTCGCCGAAGTTCGTCCACGAGGCCGACCCGGTCGCGCTCGCGGCCGCCGTCGACCGCTACGAGGTGCGGCACCCGGTCCTGGACGACCCGGAGCTGACCACGTGGTCCGCGTACTCGGCGCGCGCGTGGCCGACGCTCGTGGTCGTCGACCCGGAGGGCTACATCGTCGCGCACATGGCGGGCGAGGGGCACCGGCACAACCTCGCGGTCCTGGTCCGCGAGCTCGTCGCCGAGCACGAGGCGAAGGGGACCCTGCACCGCGGTGACGGCCCCTACGTGCCCCCGCCCGCGACGTCGTCCACGCTCCGCTTCCCCGCGAAGGCCGTGCGCCTGCCGAACGGGAACCTCCTGGTGGCCGACGCCGGTCACCACAGCCTCGCGGAGCTCGCGCCCGACGCCGAGACGCTCGTGCGGCGCATCGGCTCCGGGGAGCGCGGGTTCGTCGACGGCGAGCTCGACGAGGCCCGTTTCAGCGAGCCCAACGGCCTGACGCTCGTGCCCGAGGGGCGGCGTGCGGAGCTGGGGTACGACGTCGTCGTCGCGGACACGGTCAACCACGCGTTGCGCGGCGTGCGGCTCGAGGACGGGACGGTCCGGACGCTCGCGGGCAACGGGCAGCAGTGGATGGTGGGGGCGGCGGACAACCTCGTCGAGGGCCCTGACGCGATCCCCGCGGGCGTGCAGTACACGGGCCCGGCGCAGACCACCAAGCTGTCGTCGCCGTGGGACGTCGTCTGGTTCGAGCCGCTCGCGGCGTTCGTCGTCGCGATGGCCGGCAACCACACGCTGTGGACGTTCGACCCTGAGGCGCGCGTGATCAGCCACCTCGCGGGCACCATGAACGAGGGACTGCTCGACGGCCCGGTCGAGGACGCGTGGTTCGCGCAGACGTCGGGCCTCGCCGTCGGGCCCGACGGGCGGCTGTGGCTCGCGGACTCCGAGGTGTCGGCGCTGCGCTGGGTCGACTCGCCGCCCGGGAGCGCCGACCTCACCGTGGGCACCGCCGTCGGTGCCGGCCTGTTCGACTTCGGCTACCGCGACGGTGCCGCCGACCAGGCGCTCCTCCAGCACCCGCTCGGTGTCGCGGTGCTGCCCGACGGATCGATCGCCGTCGCCGACACCTACAACGGTGCGGTCCGGCGGTACGCACGCGCGGACGGGGGCGCCGCGGGCGTCGGCGAGGTCACGACCCTGGCCCGGGACCTCGCGGAGCCGTCCGGCCTGGTCGTCGAGGCGCACGACGACGGGGCGATCGACCTCCTCGTCGTCGAGTCAGCGGCGCACCGCCTCACCCGCGTGCGGCTCCCTGCCAAGCTCGCGGGCGAGATCCGCGACGCCGGAGCCCACCGCACCCGGCGGCCCGTGTCCGAGATCGGCTCGGGGGACGTGCTGCTCGACGTGGTCTTCACACCCGCCGTCGGGCAGAAGTACGACGACCGGTACGGCCCGTCCACGAGGCTCCAGGTGTCGGCCACACCCCCGGAGCTCCTGCTCGACGGCGCCGGCGACGACATCCCGCTCGAGCGCGCCCTGCGGATCAACCCGGCCGTCGCCGAGGGGGTGCTGCACGTGACCGCCCAGGCGGCGTCGTGCGACGCGGACCCCGCGATCGAGTACCCGGCGTGCCACCTCAACCAGCAGGACTGGGGCGTCCCCGTCCGGGTGGTCGACGGCGGTCCGACGGTGCTCACGCTGCCGCTGCACGGCTGACCGGGGCGCCGCCGCGGTCGTCGACGGCGGTCCCGCGACGCTCGCGCCCAGCTGCCCAGCTGCCCAGCTGCCCGGCTGAGCACGCCGACGCAGCGCGGCGCCGCGTCGCGACGACGGACGGCCGGCGTCACGGCTGGGCTTCTCCCGGTAGGCGTTCTGCGGACTCGGCGAGCCGGGCGGCCAGGCCCTTGACCTCTCCGCGCAGCTCGTCGGGCCCGTGGATGGTGAAGGGCCACTCCAGGGAGGCGAGCAGGTGGGCCATGCCGTCCAGCCGTTCGGCACGCGTGTGCAGCAGGACGCCGGTGGGCTGGGCGGTGAGCGTCACCGCGGCGCGAAGCAGGCGGCGGGCGACCTCGTCGAGCGGTCCGTGGATCGTGACCTCAACCCGCCAGCGGTAGGACCCCTGCCCGAGGGTCGACGTCAGGTGGTCCACGGGGTCGAAGCCGTCGGGCACGGTGAAGGCGCCGACCCGGGGGGTGACGGAGGCGATGCGGTCGATGCGGAAGCTCCTTAGGTCGTCGCGCAGGTGGTCGTGCCCGACGACGTACCAGCGGCCCGTGTGGAACACCACGCCGTAGGGGTCGACGTCGCGCTCGGTGTGCTCCTCGCGTGAGGACACGTGGCTGATCCCGACGGTCGCGCGGGCGCGGGACGCCTCGGCGAGGGCCAGCAGCACGCCCGTCCCGGGCGCCTGCCCGGGCACGGTGCTCGCGGTGAACGACAGGGTCTCCCGCATGGCGGCGAGCGGCTCGCGCAGGGCCTGCGGGAGCACCCGCTCGATCTTGGCCATGGCGCCCGCGCCGGCCGGTGCCGCGGTCTCCATGCCCAGCCGCTCGGCCGCGAGCAGGCCGAGGACGACGGCCAGGGCCTCGTCGTTCGTGAGGACCAGCGGGGGCATGCGGTAGCCGCGGGCCAGCCGGTAGCCGCCGTAGCGACCTCGCTCCGCCTCCACGGGGATGCCCAGCTCCCGCAGGTGCGCGGTGTACCGCCGGACGGTGCGCACGTCGGTGCCCAGCCGCTCGGCGAGCTCGGCACCGGTGAGCCGGACGTTGGACTGGAGCAGCTCCAGCAGGGTCAGCACGCGGGTCAGGGGATGCGACATGGATCACTCTGCTTGTGAGGGCGGATTCTGTCCTGTATCGACTTTACGCTCCCCACAACACCTCACCTCAGGGAGATCACATGGCCACCTTCGTCCTCGTTCCCGGCGCCTGGCTCGGCGCATGGGCCTGGGAAGACACCGCCCGGGCGCTCCAGGATCGCGGTCACACCGCGTTGCCGCTGACGCTGACCGGCCTGGCCGAGCGCGCCGACCAGGGCGGCCCGCAGACGGACCTCGAGACGCACGTCGCGGACATCACGGGCCTCGTCGAGGAGCACGACCTGCGCGACGTCACGCTCGTCGCCCACAGCTACGCGGCCGCCCCGGTCACCGGCGCTGCGGGACGCCTCGGCGACCGGCTGGAACGCGTCATCTACGTGGACAGCGCCCCGTTCGCCCCGGGCATGTGCATGCTCGACCTCATGCCCCCGCAGGCAGCGGACCAGCTACGCCAGGAGGCCGACACCTCCGGCGACGGGTGGCGGCTGCCGATGCCGCCGTTCGACGTCGTGGGCCTGTCCAGCAGCCTCGACGGCCTCGACCAGGGTGCCCTGGACGTCCTGCGCTCACGTGCCACGCCTCAGCCGTTCGGCACCTACACCCAGCGCCTCGCTGGCTCCGTCGAGCTCGACGCCGGTGTGGACCGTGTGCTGGTCGCGTGCCACGACTTCGCCGGGCTGCTCGACGCCGGGGTGCCCATGCTGGCCTACCTGAACGAGGCGCCGTGGCGCCGCCTCGACCTGCCCACCGGCCACTGGCCGATGCTGTCGGCCCCCACCGAGCTCGCCGACGTGCTCGACAGGGCCGTCTCCTGACCGTCGCGTCGACAGGCGCTGCAGGAGGAGGGCGCTGCGAACGGGGCCCGCCTGGTGGCCGCACACGGCTACGTCGGCCGCGTGCACCGTGGGCTACAGGGCGCCCGCCGCGGCGTCGTGCAGGAGGGCGAGTGCACGCTCCGTCGTGGCGGTGAGCACCTCCGCGGGCGAGCCGGGGAAAACCTCCTTGACGGTGTGCTCCCCGCCCGGCGACACGACGGCGAACCACACGGTCCCGGCGGGCTCGCCCTCGTCGGGCTCCGGTCCGCCGACCCCGGTCATCGCGACGCAGAGCTCGGCGCCGAGCAGCTCGGCCGTGCGGCGGGCCATGAGGACGGCGCACTCCCGCGTGACGACGGGCCCGCGCGGCACGTCGAGCAGCGAGAACTTCACCTCGGGGGAGTACGCCGCGATGGTCCCGCGGTACCAGGACGTCGCGTCGGGTGCGGCGGCGAGGACTGTCCCCACGGTGCCGGCCGTCAGCGACTCCGCCGTCGCGACGTGCCATCCGCGCTGGGCGACGGCGGCGGCGAGCCCCTCACAGAGCTCGGCGGCGGCCGCGGTCGCCTCGACGGCGGTGCTCAGGTGGGACATGCCCCCAGGTTCCCCGATCCGCAACGCCCGCGCACCCGCAGCGCCCGCGCACCCGCAGCGCCCCCCGCGCACCCGCAGCGTCCCCCGCGCACCCACCACCTCGCCCGGGCCCGCCGCGCCGGCGCACCCACAACGCCCGACGCCCTCGCCCGGGCCCGCGCCGCCTCCGTCCCCTCCCTGACGGCGAGATCGCACATCTGCACCGAGACCGTCCGTGCGCGAGTGCGACCTCGGTGGGAATGTGCGACCTCGGCGGGCTTGGCGACCCCGGCGGCCGGCGGCATGGGACGGGCGGAGCGCGCGGGGACTATCTGGGGGTGGGGGTTGCCTTGCGGGCGGAGCGGGCGCGCAGCAGCTGGGTGAGGAAGAAGATCCCGGCGACGACGGCGAACAGCAGCGTCGTCGACAGCGCCTGGGCGCGTGCGGCGCCGTCGGTCAGCATGAGCGCGACCAGGCCGGCGAGGAGCGCGAGCGTGAACCAGCTCAGCCACGGGAACCCCCACATGCGGACCGTGAGGCGCCCGGCGGTCTCGAGGCGGCGCCGCAGCCGGATCTGCGAGACGGCGATCATGACCCAGATGCCGATGAGCGACGCCCCGACCGCGTTGAGCAGGATGCCGAGCAGACGCTCGGGCAGCAACCAGTTCAGCAGCACGCTGACCAGCGCGAACACGATGGAGACGAGCACCGCGACGACGGGGATCTCGTGCCGCGAGACCCGCAGGAGTCCCCGAGGCCCGTCACCGCGCTGGGCCAGGGAGAACGCCATGCGCGACGTCCCGTACACGTTCGCGTTGAACGCGGACAGCAGCGCGACCACGACGACCACCTCCATGATCGCCGGGAGCGCTGGCAGCTTCGCGAGGCCGAGCACGGCGACGAACGGGCCGGCGAGCAGCTCGGGCGAGTCCCACGGCAGCACCAGGACCATGATCGCCACGGAGCCGATGTAGAAGAGCAGGATGCGCCACACGATCGACCGGGCGGCCTTGGCGATGCTGCGCTCCGGGTCGTCGGACTCCGCGGCCGCGATGGTGATGATCTCGATCCCGCCGAACGCGAAGACGACCACGAGCAGCCCGGTCGCGACGCCGGCGATCCCGGTGGGCGCGAACCCGCCGTGGCCGACGAGATTGCTCACCCCGACGGGGTCGGTCCCGGGCAGCACGCCGAGCGCGAGCAGGGTCCCGACGACGAGGAACACGACGATCACGGCGACCTTGAGGGCCGCGAACCAGAACTCGAACTCGCCGAAGGACCGCACCCCGAGCAGGTTCACCGCGGCGAAGAACAGCACGAGGACGAGCGCGATCACCCACGGCGGCACACCGGGGAGCCAGCCGTTGATGATCATCGACGCGCCGGTGATCTCCACGCCCAGCACCATGATCAGCGTGAACCAGTAGACCCAGCCCAGCGTGAACCCCGCCCAGCGGCCGATCGCGACCTCGGCGTACGTCGAGAACGAGCCGCTCGACGGCACCGCCGCGGCCATCTCGGCGAGCATCCGCATCACCAGGATCACGATGACCCCGGCGATCGCGTACGAGAGCAGGATGGCGGGCCCGGCCGTGCGGATGCCCTGCCCGGTGCCGAGGAACAGGCCGGCACCGATCGCCGAGCCGAGCCCCATCATCGTCAGGTGCCGCACCTTGAGGCCGTGCCCCAGGCGTCCGGACGGTTCGACGCCCGACGCCCCCGCCCCGTGCGTCGAGTCGCCGTCGTCGGGCGCGACGTCGTCGGGCGTGCTGGACGTGGTGGGGCCGGGCGGGGGCGTGCTGCTCACCGCACGAGGGTAGGGGAGCGGGAGGGTGCTCTCAGACCGGGAGCCGCGCCCCGACCGCGCGCAGCAGGAACGCCTCGGTGGCCTCGATCGCGGGGTCGCGCGAGGGCCCGCCGTCCGGCACGGCGCGGCTCGACAGGCACGCGTTGACGAGCCGGACGGTCGTGTCGACGGGCTGCTCCTCGAAGGCGCCCGACGCCATCCCGGCGATGAGGATGCGACGCAGGATTCCCTCGACGAGCTCGGCGTGGTCACGCAGCCGCGCCTGCGTCCCGTGGGAGAGGACGCTGCGCAGATCCGGCCCGGGCGCGAGGTGGTAGACGCGCTTGAGGCGGGCGCGCTGGCGCACGTAGGTGCGGAGCTGCTCGATCGGGTCGACGACGCCGTCGAGCGCGCGCTCGAGCGTCGCGACGTACTGCTCGGTCTCGTGCATGATCAGGGCGATGAGCAGGGACTCCTTGTCCCTGAAGTGGTTGTAGACCGCGGTGCGGCCGATGCCTGCGGCGTTCGCGATGTCCGCGAGGGTGATCGAGTCGAACCCCTGCTCGGTCATCAGCGCCGTGAGGGCGGCGAACAGCTTCTGACGAGTCTGCTCGCGGTGCTCCGTCAAGGAGCCACCGATGATCTTCGGCATCCGACCATTGTCCCACCGCTGACGCCCGGTGTCCGGGGCCGTTATGGTCGGCGCCATGACGGACGACGCGATCGTGCCCGACACCAAGGACTGGACGTGGGTGCTCCGGGAGCGCTGCCCCGAGTGCGGGCTGACCTCCGCGGACGTCGACGTGCGCACCCTCCCGGCGGCGATCCCCGTGCAGGCGACGCACTGGGAGGCGGTCCTGAGCCGCCCGGAGGTGCGGGTGCGTCCGGCGCCGGCGGTGTGGTCCCCGCTCGAGTACGCGTGCCACGTGCGTGACGTGTACCGGCTGTTCGACCAGCGCGTGCACCTCATGCTCGACGAGGACGAGCCGACGTTCGCGAACTGGGACCAGGACGAGACCGCGGTCACGGGCCGCTACGGGGAGCAGGACCCGGCGACGGTCGCGGTCGAGCTGCGCGAGGGTGCGGAGCGGATCGCGGCGACGTTCGCGCAGGTGCCCGACGACGCGTGGGCGCGCCGCGGGTTCCGGAGCAACGGCGACGACTTCACGATCGAGACGCTCGCGCAGTACATGGTCCACGACGTCGTGCACCACCTCCACGACGTGCGGGGCTGACCCCCGCCGACGGGTTGCCGCGCCCCGGTGCGGCCGCCGAGCACCCTCAGGATCACCCGAACGGCGGGCGTCCGCCGCGGCGTCGTGCACATCTTTCGTCCACAGGCCTGTGCGCCATCCCCCGTGTGAGCGCGGCTGGCTGTGGACGAACCTGTGGGTCAAGAGGTGGACAAAAGTGACCCGCGTCACGGTCTTGTGAGCCCCATCGGCTGGTACTAGACATGAGCCAACGGCAAGGACGGAACAGCCGCACCGACCGGGGAGACCCGGGAGGACCCGACCAGGACGACCCTGGGAGGAACCGATCGGGGAGACCCGCGAGGAACCGACCAGCAGAAGCCGGGACCCGGGGCGACGCACCGCACCTGTCGGCTGACCGGAGAACGAGGGACCATCTCGACGGGGCAACCCGAAGAGCCGCGGATGACGCCGCGGGTGTCCTGACGTACCGGGAAGCGTGATCGCTGGGTCACGAGCGCAGGGGCCGCTTCGGCGGCGCCGACGTGACAGGCCCACCGCACCGTCGGAGCGGGGTCGGCGGAACCGGGCAACCGGATCCGTGACCGCTGATCACAGCAAGGCCCCTCGGACGCTTACTCCGAGGGGCCTTTGCTGCGTCTCCAGGGTACGAGCCACCCGGTGACGTCCGCGCGAGCGACACGCGGCGCCCGGATGAACACTGCGCCTGTGGTGCCTACGAGCGCCCGGACCCGACCGACTCCAGGTCCGGGTCGTCGGGGCGGCGCGCGTCGGCGGGCTCGCCCCGTCCGCGGGGAGGCCGCGGCCGGCTGCGGGTCTGGGGCTGGCCGTGCGGGATCTGGTGGCCGTGTGTGCTCTGCTGGCCGTGCGGGATCTGGTGACCGTGCGGGCTCTGCTGGCTCGGGCGGGTGGCGACGGCGTCCCTGCCGGCCAGCTTGGCGTCGTAGAGGGCGGCGTCGGCCGCGGCGTACAGGTCTTCCCACTGCCCGTGCCCGACGTCGACCTGCGCCGCGCCGACGCTGACGGTGACCGCGACGGGTCCGGCGGCCGTGTCGACGGGGGCGCGCCGCACGGTCGCGTGCACCGCGCGGGCCCGCGCCGCGATGTCCAGGGACGGGCCTTGGAGGAGCACCGCGAGCTCGTCGCCGCCGAGCCGCGCGACCGTGTCCGAGGGGCGCACAGCCGCGCTGACCAGCCCCGCGACGTGCACCAGCACCGTGTCGCCGATCGGGTGCCCGTGCGTGTCGTTGAGGCCCTTGAAGTGGTCGACGTCGACGAGGAGGAGCCCGACGCTCGTGGCCCGCCCGTCCTCACGTGGGACCGAGCGCGCCGGGTCGAGGAGCTCGCGCGCCGTCTCCACGAGCTTGCGCCGGGTGACCAGGCCCGTCAGGCCGTCGACCCACGCGAGCGTGTGGAGCCGGTCCATCAGCCGCTCCTGCCGTGTCACGCCGCTCACGAGGACGGTGGTGAGCATCACGAGGGCGGTGCCCACGAGGAGGAGGTCGGCGAGGCTGTCCGGCGAGGGGAGGAGGACGGTCGTCACGATGCCGCCGCCGACGACGGCGAGGCCCGTGACGAGCCAGGCGACCCGCCGACGGAAGTGCGCGGCCGCGAAGACGACCGGGTAGAGGAAGCCGTAGAGGCCGGCGGCGCTCGCGTCGCGGTTCGCGAGGCAGGTCGCGGAGACGAGCGCCACGCCGAGGACCGCGAGCCCGGCGAAGAGCCAGCCGGGCACGCGCTGCGGGTCGCGTGCGCACACGCCTGCGACGACCAGGATGACGAGCGCGCCGCCGATCGCGAGGGTGCTCGTGGCGAGGGTTGTGCCAGGCCGGGCGGAGGCGTGGGCGAGGATCTCCCACCCTGCGGTGACGACGGTGGCGATCGAGGCGACGACGAGGAGGGTCCGTGCGGTGGCGGCACGGTTGCGCGGCTCTGCGGCTTCCCGCCAGGTGGCCATCCGGTGATGATCCACCTCCGCGGCAGTGACGACCCGGGACCTGCGGTCGTGCTGCCGTGCCTGAAGTGATCCGGCGGCCGCTGCGGGAGACTGAGCGGATGGAGCAGCGCACGGGTCGGCGTGACGGCGGGCGGACGGTTGCCGTCGAGGTCTGCCTCGAGGACGTCGGCGGAGCTCAGGTCGCGGAGGCCGCCGGCGCGGATCGCGTCGAGCTGTGCGCCGCCCTGAGCGAGGGCGGGCTGACGCCGAGCCTCGGGTTCGTCGAGGCGGTGCTCGACGACGTGCGGCGGGTCGCGGTGCAGGTTCTCGTGCGTCCGCGCGGCGGTGACTTCGTGGTCGACGACGCCGACCTGGCCGTCATGGTCGCCGACGTCCACGCGTTCGCGCGCCTGCCTCGCGCCGTCGAGCTCGGGTTCACGGTCGGCACCCTGACACCCGACGGGCGCGTCGACGAGCGCGCGCTGGGCCGGCTCGTCGGGGCCGCTGACGGCCTGCCTGTCACGTTCCACAAGGCGTTCGACGCGGTGCCGGACCGGTCCGCGTCTCTCGAGGCGCTCGTCCGGCACGGCGTCGGGCGGGTCCTCACGTCCGGCGGAGCGCCCGATGCGCTCGCCGGTGCGGACGCGCTCGCAGCGCTCGTCGAGCAGGCCGACGGCCGGGTCGCGGTCATGGCCGGCGGCTCGGTCCGACCGGCGAACGTGGCGCGCGTCGTGGAGCTGACCGGTGTGCGCGACGTCCACCTGCGGGCCCCGCGCGAGGTGCCGAGCCGGAGCACGACCGGGCCGAGCGCCTACGACGACGGGCGGCGCACGGTGACGTCCGGGGAGCTGGTGCGGGACGTGGTGGCGGCGCTCCGCGCCTGACGCGCGGCGGCGGAACACCTGTCGGGCGCGACCGTCGGGCGACCCGGCTGTCGGGCGACCCGGCTGTCGGGCGACCCGGCTGTCGGGCGACCCGGCTGTCGGGTGATCCGACCGTCGGGCGAGCGACCCGGCTGTCCGCCGACCCGAACCGTCCGCCGGTGACCTCAGGCGTCGAAGCGGTGGCGGGACGCCTCGATGGCGTGCAGGTGCGCGTGCGTCCAGTCGCACATCGCCTCGACGGTGACGAGCAGCGCCCGGCCGGCCGGGGTCAGCGCGTACTCGACGCGCGGCGGCACAGTGGGGTGGACGGTCCGGTGGACCAGGCCGTTGCGCTCCATCATGCGCAGGTTCTGGGTGAGCATCTTGTGGCTGATGCCGTCGACCATGGTGTGCAGCTCGCTGAACCGCAGGGTCCGCTCGTCGAGCACCGCGATGATCAGCAGCGCCCACTTGTTGGCGAGGTCGCTGAAGATCTCGCGGGCGAGCGAGTCTGCCCGCAGCAGATCGGCGTCGTCGATCTCATCCCTCACCTGCGTGCTCACCATCGGGTTCCCCAGTCACTGGAAAGTGCGTTCTTCCACGTCAGCGGTCACTCTCCTACGGTTCTTCAGTAACCACAAGAGAGCGCGCGGGCGTTCCTGTCCGCGACGCCGAGCCAGGAGGACAACCGAATGACCATCACGCTCATGAACCCCGCCGGTCTGCCCGAGGTCGACGTCTACCGGCAGGTGTCGGTCGCGACGGGGTCGCGCCTCGTCTTCATGGCCGGTCAGGTCGCGTGGGACGCCGACGGCACGACGGTCGGCGTCGGCGACCTCGCCGCGCAGGTCGAGCAGTGCTACCTCAACGTCGCGACAGTGCTCGCGGGCGTCGGTGCGACGTTCGACGACGTCGCCAAGGTCACGGTCTACGTCGTCGGCTGGACGCCGGACATGATGCCGCTGTTCCTCGAGGGGGCAGCGCGTGCGGCGACGCGACTCGGCGCGACGCCCGTGCCGCCGGCGACCCTCATCGGGGTGGCGGCGCTTGACATCCCTGAGCACCTCGTCGAGATGGAGGCCGTGGCCGTGCTCGACTGACTGCCCGGGGGTCCCTCGACTGGCCGGGGGTCTACCGTGTCGGGGATGAGAGCGAACGAGCCGCACCCGTTCGCTGCGCGGTGGAACCACAACACCCACTACTTCCCGCTGCTCGCGTCCCGCATCCCGCCGTCGGCCGATCGTGTGCTCGACGTCGGGTGCGGCGACGGGATGTTCTGCCGCTTCGTCGCCGACGAGGGGCGCGCGGTGGTGGGGATGGACGTCGACGTCACGCTCGTGCCCTCGCCATCGCGCGGGGTGGGGTACGTCGCGGGGTCCGCGGACGCGCTGCCCTTCGCCGACGCGAGCTTCGGCGCGGTGACCCTCGCCATGGTGCTGCACCACGTCGTCGCTGACCGCGCGCTCGCGGAGGCGGCTCGCGTGCTGCGGCCGGGCGGCGTGCTGCTGGTCCTCGGCTACGGCCGGTTCAGCGGGTGGCGGGACGTGCTGCCCGAGGTGCGTGACGTCGTCGTGCACCGGGTGGTCTCGCGGCGGATGCAGGGGTGGGACCCACCGACGGCGAAGGCGGAGCCGTCGGGCACCTGGGCGCAGGCCCGCGCGACGGCGCACGCGGTGCTGCCGGGCAGCACGTACCGGCGTCTGCCGATGTGGCGGTACGTGGTGGAGTGGCGCAAGCCTGGGTGACGGCGCGCGGTGGACGTGGTGGCTGGTGGGCGCGGCAAGCGTTGACGCCGGACCGTGCTCACGGTCAGGCGACCCACACTTCGCGTACGGACCACGTGCCGCCCTGCACCGTCAGGCGGAGGGTCACGGTGACGCGATCACCGTTGGTCACGAGCAGGGCGTCGCCGGTCGGTGACCTCTGCGTGGCGGGCGCCTCGTCGACGATGCCCGTCAGCGTGAACTCACCCTGCGGCGAGCTGGCGCTTGGGACGAGCTTGACCCTGGTGCCGCCGCCCTCCACGCGGTTGCCGAGTGCGACCAGCGCCTCGACCTCCGCGATGACCTGCGTGCAGAAGACGCACTCGGGATGGCTGAGCGCGCGCCACTCGGTGAGGTCACCGGTGGCGTACGCGTAAGGGAAGAGCTCGAAGACGTAGACGCCGACCGCCTCGGCGGTCTTCCCATCGACCCGACCCGTGTCCGGCCGCTGGGGCGGGCTAGTGACGTCGCGGATCGGCGGCAGCGTGGGGTTGGGGGCCGACGACGCGTCGGGCACCGGGGTCGCGGCCGGCGACGCGGAGGGCGCCGCCGTGCGCCCCCTCGACGGCGTGGCGTTGTCGGCCGCGCCTCCGCAGCCTGCGATCAGCATGACTGCGAGCACTGTGGACGTGGTTGTCAGCATTCCCCTGCGCATGCGGCCGAACGTAGCCAGGCGTCGGGTCGGTCGGGCCGGGGGACCCTGACGCCTGTGGACGACGTCGGTGCCTGTGGGTAGTCGGGGTGCGGGGCCGGCCGGGGCCGGTGGTCACTCGCCGGTGGCGCCGTCGATCGACTCGCGGATGAGGTCGGCGTGCCCGTTGTGCCGGGCGTACTCCTCGATCATGTGGAGAAGGATCCAGCGCAGGCTGTACTGCTCGCCCGTGCGTCGGCTCGCCGTCACGGAGAGGTGGTCGAGGCCGCCCTGGCTGAGCGCCTCGTCGATGCCACGACGGGCCTGCGCGACCGCGTCGTCCATCAGCTGACGCAGCTCCTCGGGAGTGTCGTCGTTCGCGGAATGGAGCTCCCAGTCAGGGTCGGCGTCCCAGTCCGCGGAGTCCCACGGTTCCCCCATCGGCTGGCCGTGGAGCACCTCGCTGATCCAGCTCACCTCCACCAGGGCCAGGTGCTTGAGCAGTCCACCCAGCGTGAGGGTCGACGGGGGATGGGTCCGGCGCAGCTGGTCCGCGCTGAGCCCGTCCACCTTCATCCGGAGGGTGTCCCGGTGATAGTCGAGGTAGGCCACGAGCATCGTGGCCTCGTCCGCGGCCAGGGGCGGGTCGGTTCGCTCGATCGTCATCGGTCCAAACGTAGCCACCGAGCCCGGGTCAAGGCATGCCGATTCCGGGTGCGCGCGAGGTGAGGCGGCCGTCGCGGGGTGAGGTCGCCGTTGTGGGTCGAGGCCGCCGTCGTGAACCGAGGTAGCCGGTTCGGACCGGCGCTCTCGGTCTCGGGGGGCGCTCTCGCGGTGCCGGGTCTGGCGGTCGGGCGGTGCAGGGGCGGTGTCAGCAGTTGTGGGTGGTGCAGGTGTCTTGGACGAGGTGGGTGGGGGCTTCGACGGTGGTGATCGGGGCCGAGGTCGTGGTGGTGGTGGCGGTGCCGTTGATGGTGTGCCAGGTGGGGTCGTCGGCCAGGGTGTAGCGGCCGGTGTAGGTGGTGGTCAGGGTGATGGTCCAGGTCCCGACCTTCGTGTAGGGGTGGGTGACGTCGTGGTCGGGGTAGGGGTGGCCGGGGCTGGTGGTGGTGATGGTGGTGCCGTCGCCGAAGTCCCACGTGTAGGAGGTAGGTGTGGCTTCGACCTGGACGGGGACGCCGAGGAGGTCGGTGGTCAGGGTCTGGGCGGGGGCCTGGGTGTAGGCGATCGCGGGCATCGTGACCAGGTGCTCACCCGTGGCGGGTTGGATGCCCAGGACGGGTGGGGCCAGGGGTAGGCGGCGGAAGTCCTCCGCGGTGAAGACCGGGGTGTAGTCGGCGGGGCAGGTCCAGCCCATCACGTTGCGCCACGGCCCCCACGCCGTCGTCGCGGTGGCGCGTTCGCGCATCCACAACGGTTGGACGGGTTCCTCACCCTCACAGCCGGGCAGGGCACTGAACTCCGCCGGCGAAGACACCGGCAAGCACACACCACTACCGGCCTCCGTCCCGACCGCCGACGGATCACAGTCCGCCATCCGCTTGAACTCCCGCAGGCGGACGGCGGGATCCGTCGCTGCCGCCTCCGCCTCGGCTCCCGCGGCCGCATGGGCGTTCATCTCCACGGCGTCGTCCTTGGCCTCCCCGCCGATGTGAGGCGGACCGGCGTACGCGGGCGTGCCCAGAAGGACCACCAGGGCGACGACGGCCGCCGACAGCCCCGCGCCGCGTGTACGTGCGGTCAAGCGACTGAGGTCTCGAAGTCGACTCCCCGAACCGTCCACGATCCACCCTGCGCCAGCACGACGACGGTCAGTGCGTAGTCGCCCGGCTCGGAGGCGCTGATGACGTTTCCCTTGGTGTCGTACTCGTGTCCTGCGTCTTGGGTAGCGGACGCTGTGACGGAGAAGTGGCCGGTCGTCAGCTCGGCGACGGCAACGTCCCGAACGGTCAAGATGCCGCCGTCCGCGCGGTTCCCGTTCGCGCTCATCTCCTCGACGTTCGAGACGACGCTCGCGCAGAACTCGCACTCGGGGTGGCTCAGGGCCCGCCACTCGGTCAGGTCCCTGGTGGCATACACGTACGGGTAGAGCTCGAGGAAGTAGGTCGCGACCGCCTCGGCGGTGGCGTCGTCAACCTGGCTCATGTCCGGCCGCTCGGGCGGGATCGCAGCCTCGGGCGTCGGCGTCGGAGTAGGGGTCGGGCTCGGCGTGACAGACGGGGACGGCGGCTCCGTCGTCGGCGGATCACCGGCCTGACCGGTGCAGCCCACCGTCAGCATGACGGCGAGCACCGCGAACGTGAGTCCCAGCTTCCCCCTGCGCACGCGCCAGAACCTAGCGTGAACCGGGCATACCGGTCAGTCGATCCAGCCACCTGTGGACGACGGCCGACGTGCCAAGCGCGGTCAGCGGTCGGGCAGGAGCGCGGCCGACGCGAGCGACAACGCGCCCATCAAGGCGCCGGCGACCACACCGATCCGCGCGTGCGGGTGGCCGACTCCACGGGAGCCGAGCCGTTCGCCGAAGCGGTAGATGCCGCGCTCTGCCGCGACGGTGCCGACGGCGATCCCGGCGAGCGCCGCGACCCCGGCGGTCACGAGGGCGACCTGACGGGCCGACGGGAGGCGTCCGTCGGTCTCGCCGTCGGCGCTGATCGTCGAGGCGTCGAGCACGGGAGCCGTGCCGGTCAGTGCGCGGATGCGACCGAGGGCGTCGTCGGCGCGGCTCGGTTCGTCCTGGGCGGCAGCCTGTGCGGTGGCCCGGGTGGCCTGCGCGCTGGCGATCGCCAGGACGGGAACCATGAGCCCGGTCTTGGCGACGGCCCGGCCGCGACGCGTCCCGACGGCGTCGGGCAGCGCGTACCAGGCGAAGGTGACGGCCGCTGAGACGAGAGCCTCGGCGGCGTCGAGACGGGTGATCGTGCGCATCGTGTCCCCCCAAGGTGGTCGTCGTCTGCCGGGACAACGGGGTAGGGAGGGTCGGGGTTCCCGCTCGTCCCGGCCTGAGCACGGAGCGGGCGGCGTCAGCAGTCCCGCTTGCCCTGATGCGCGAGGCGGGGTCGGCTAGACCTTGTCGGGCGCGACCCCCCGGAACTCGTCGACCGGGAACCTGGTCAGCGACGCCGCGTGCTTGGTGCGTGCAGCCTCCATCAGGTCGATGTCGAGGACGTCGGCGAGCCGCACGAGGTACAGCAGCACGTCAGCGATCTCCTGGCTCACACGCTCCCGGCGGCCCGCGTCCTCCACAGCGGCGATCGCCGCATCGGCGGGCAACCACTGGAACAGCTCGGCGAGCTCTCCGACCTCGCCGACAAGGGCAAGGATGAGCGACTTGGGGTCGTGGAACGTCGCCCACTGGCGTTCCTCAGTCAGCTCCCGCATGAGACGGGTCAGCTCGGCGATCTGGGGCTCCGGCGTCGTGCTCACCACGTCACTGTGGCACGCCAGGCGACGGTGACTCATCGCTCGGCCCGTGTGCCGCGGCGCCGGTACGGGGGAAGCAGGCTAGTGTCCGCCGGGTAAGCGGGCCGACGGACTTCCGCCGCGCGTCCTCACCGGGCGCCACAGGACATGTCCCCTCCGCACGATCCTTCGTGCTGCCAGGGGACGACGTCGGTGGGCTTGAACCGGATGAGCGCTGCCGCGCTTGCGGCGATGACGGACAAGGACGCGACCGAGCTGGAGCGGGTCCTCGCGGAGCACTTCTTCGGCAGCGGCTGGGGCGCGCCGGGCGCCGGTGAGCGGCGTTCGTGGCGCAACAGCCTGCCCGTCCTCGCTCGGGACCTCCAGGACGCCGGCCTGGGCGGTGTTGAGGTCATCCTCGAGCACCGCCTGCCATTGAGCAGCAAGCGGGCCGACGTCGTGCTCGCCGGTGTGCACCCACGATCAGGGGCGCCGTCGTACGTGGTGGTCGAGCTCAAGCAGTGGGCGAACGCGCACCGCTGGGAGGACAGCGACACGCTCGTCGAGGTCGACGGCGCCCCCTACCGGCCGTCGCTGCACCCGGCCGTGCAGGTCGCCGGGTACGTGGACTACCTGCGGGACTTCACAGCCACGCTGTCAGAGGCGCCCGATGCCGTCACGGGAGTCGCGTACCTGCACAACGCCACGGACTACGGCATCGAGGACCTGCGCGTCATGCCCGCGGCCCAGGACGCACGCCTCGTCACCGGACAGCGTCGCGCCGACCTGCACGAGCTCCTGCGCTCACGCCTCGCGCCGGAGCCGGGGGCGGCCGCAGCCGACGAGCTGCTCGGCTCGGCCATCCGACCGTCGAAGCAGCTGCTCCGCGTCGCCGCGAAGGAGATCCGGGAACGGGAGCAGTTCGTTCTGCTCGACGAGCAGCGGGTCGCCTACGAGCTCGTGCTGGCCGCGGTTGACGGCGCGCGCCATGCCGACGCGAAGACGGTGATCGTGGTCGCGGGCGGACCGGGGAGCGGCAAGAGCGTGATCGCCCTGTCTCTGCTCGGAGAGCTCGCGCGGCAAGGCCGCTCCGTCCTCCATGCGACCGGCTCCAAGTCGTTCACCCAGACGCTGCGGCAGGTGGCGGGCAAGGGCTCCACGCGCACCAAGGACCTCTTCAAGTACTTCAACAGCTTCATGACGGCGGAGAAGAACGGCCTGGAGGTGCTGATCCTCGACGAGGCGCACCGCCTCCGCGAGAAGTCCGTCAACCGGTACACGCCCAAGCCGTTGCGCGAGAGGGCGCGCCCGCAGATCGAGGAGCTGCTCGACGCTGCGCGCGTGCCCGTCTTCCTGCTCGACCAGTACCAGGTGGTGCGCCCGGGGGAGATGGGCAGCGTGCCCGACATCGAGCAGGCTGCTGCCGCGCGTGGGCTCGAGGTGCGCCACGTCGACCTCAACGCGCAGTACCGGGCGGGCGGGAGCGAGAAGTACATCGACTGGGTTCTGCGGCTGCTCGGGCTGCGCGGGGACGGGCCGGTCGAGTGGCGCGACGAGCCGTACTTCAGCGTCGAGGTCGCCGACTCGCCTGCCGAGATGGAGGCGCGTCTGACCGGACTGCTCGCCCAGGGCTACGGGGCCCGTATGACCGCCGGGTACTGCTGGCCGTGGAGCGATCCGCGCATGGACGGGACACTCGTGCCCGACGTCCAGGTCGGCTCCTGGTCGCGACCGTGGAACCTCAAGAGCGACCGCTCGGTGGGCGGTGCGCCGCCCTCGTCGCTGTGGGCGACCGATCCTGCGGGCTTCGGGCAGGTCGGGTGCGTCTACACGGCGCAGGGCTTCGAGTACGACTGGAACGGCGTGATCATCGGGCCCGACCTGGTGTGGCGCGGCGACAGGTTGGTCGCGCGGCGCGAGCACAACAAGGACCCGGACTTCCGGAGCCGGGCGAGTGTCGATGACGCGACGTTCGACCGACTCGTCCGGCACGTCTACAAGGTGCTGCTCACGCGCGGGATGGTCGGGACGGTGCTGTACTCCGCCGACGAGGAGACGCGGGAGATGCTGCGGGCGACCGCGCGCTGACGACATCCGCCGAGTCGGGTGTGCGGACGCGGTCTGGCACACCCGACTCCGGGAGTCAGCGAGTTGGTACCTGGGTCCGCGTCGTGAACTGCGAGGTGCGGGCAGCACGAATGAGCGCGGCAAGCTCAGGGACAACGCGCGGCTCCGCATCCAGGGCGGCGTCGATCTGGGCTGCCTCTGTGGGCGTGAGCCGCATGACACGCTCCGTGACCAGCACGAAGCGCGCCTGATCCATCGCTGCGCCGAGCACGAAGGACCTCACATCTTGCTGCTGCGCTGCGGCGGCCTCGCGAATAGTCGCGAGGGCTTCAGGGGTGAGGCGCATGTTGAGGCGTGCGGAACGGTCAGTGGCAGAAGTGGGCATCGTGAGCGAACCTCCGTGCGCACACTGTACGTACGACGTGCGTACGGGGGCCGACCGGGTACCGGCCGCCCCGGCGTCCCCAGCCCCGTGCACGGACCACGCCCCTCCGGGCAGGATGGGCACGTGCCGACCGCAGACCTCCCCGAGTGGCTCGAGACGCTCGACGGTCCGGCCCTGGAGCACCTGGTCGTGCTGCGGCCCGACGTGCTGCTCGGCGCCCCGGTCCGTGACCTCGCGGACCTCGCCGACCGCCTCACCCACCCGGCGTCCGTCGCGACGGTGCTGCGCGAGCTGCCCACGCCCGCCCTGCAGGCCCTCGAGGTGATCACCGCTCTTGGCGCCGGCGCCTCTTCCGCCACGGTCGCGGCCCTCCTCGACCGGGGCGCGCGGAGCGCCGAGGACCACTCCGAGGCGGTTGCCGGCTGGGTCGAGCACCTGGTCGCCTGCGCTCTGGTCTGGCCCGACGGCGGCGACCGCCTACGACCGAACCCAGGGGTCCTCGTCGTCCTCGACACCCCGCTCGACCTGGGCGTCCCGGGCGTGCTGCTCGTCGGACAGACCTCCGCCGCTGAGCTCCATAAGGTCGCCCGACGCTGGGGGCTCGACGTGCCCAAGCGGAAGGCCGAGCTCGTCGACGCGGTGCTGACGGAGCTCGGTGATGCTGCCTTCGTCCGTCGCGTCGCCGGTGCGGCGCCGTCGGGCGTGACCGAGGTGCTCCTCGACCGGTCGGCTGCGGCCGTCGCGCGCATGGGGCGCGGCTGGTCGGCGCGCGGCCCGTACGGCGACGACGACACCGACGAGCCGGCCCTGCCCGCGTACCTGAGCAGCCCCGCAGCCTTCGGCCAGTACCGCGTCGCCGCCACCTGGGCGATCGACAACGGGCTCGCCTACGGCCCCCGGTTCGACCCGTACGACGCCCAGCTGCCGACCGAGGTCCTGCTGGCCCTCGCCGACCCCGGCGCACGGGCGCCGTTCGCGCCGGAGCCGCCCTCCGTTCCGACGGCCCCGGTGGCGCCCGAACGGGTCGCCGCTGAGGCGTCGTCGGCGCTCACCGAGCTCATGAGCACCGTGATGGCGGTGCTCGAGCACCTGTCGCGCACGCCCGTGCCGCTCCTGAAGACGCGCGGTGTCGGCGCCCGTGAGCTCACGCGACTGGGCAAGGCCGTCGGTGGCGCGGCGCCCGACGTCCGGCTCGCGCTCGAGCTGACCGCCCACGTCGGGCTGCTGCAGTCCGACGACGCAGGACGTCTCGGTGTCGGCGAGGACTTCGCGCGGTGGCGTTCTCAGGTGCCCGCGCGTCGGGCGGTCGACCTCCTGCAGGCGTGGGCCGACCTGCCGTACGCCCCCACCGAGGAGCGGGACGCGGACGGCAAGGCGATGCCGGCGCTGTCCCGCCTCGACGTGAGCGACGCCGCCGTCGCTGCCCGCGCCATGATGCTCGGGGTGCTCCAGGACCTGCCCGACGGCGCGGGCGCCACGTCGTCGGACACCGTCGCCGGGGCGGCGACATGGCGGCTGCCCGTCGTCGTCGGCGGGTCCGGGACGCACGCCGTGCGGCTCGCTCTCGCCGAGGCGGAACGGCTGGGCCTGGTCGCCCTCGGCGCGCTCTCCGCCGTCGGCCGCACGATGCTCGCCGGGGGTGGCGGCGAGGACCTGACCGCCGGGTACGCCGGGATGCTCCCGGAGGTTCAGACCCGCGCCGTCGTGGGCTCGGACCTGACGGTGGTCGTCATGGGCAGTCCGGCACCGGAGGTCGTCGACCTGCTGGACGCCGTCGCCCACCGCGAGGCACGTGGCCAGGCGTCGACATGGCGCATCTCCGCGGCCAGCGTCCGCGAGGCGCTCGACGCCGGGTACGAGGTCGACGACATGCTCTCGGCCCTGCGCCGCGTGGCGGGCGGCGACCTGCCGCAGGCGCTCGAGTACCTCGTGCACGACGTCGCGCGCCGCCACGGCCACATGAGCGTGCGACCCGCCGCGGCCGTCGTCCTGAGCCCTGACGAGGCCCTGACCGCGCAGGTCGCAGCCGACCGGTCTCTGCGTCGCCTCGGGCTGCACGCCGTCGCGCCGACCGTCGTCGTGGCGTCCGCGCCGGTCGCGGAGGTCCTCGCCGGCCTGCGCGCCGCCGGGTACCTGCCCGTCGAGGTCCAGGCCGACGGCGCTCCCGTCGTCGCGCTGCAGAGACTCGCCTCCCCCGCTGACCGGCAAGGTTCGCCCGACGACGACCACGCCGCACGCGGTGCGATGCACGAGGGCCCCGCGTCAGCCGGCGCCGATCCGGCCGCACCGGTGCTCGACGACGCCGACGCTGCCTTGTCCCGGTGGGCCGAGGACCTCGCGGACCTGGCCGACGCCGGGCCGCACAGCACCTACGCCCCGCCCGCCCCGGAGTCCCCGGACGCGCTCGTCTCGCGGCTGCTGCGCGGTGAGGCCCCTCCTGTGCGCGACGACGTCACCGAGCTGGAGCGCGTCCTCGCGCACGAGGCGACCCGCTTGGCGCCGTTCGAGGTGCACCAGCTCGCCCACGCCGTCACGCACGGCCTTGCCGTGCGGATCCGCTACCGGTCCCGGACCGGGGGCGTGACCGTGCGCATGGTCTCCGACCTCGAGGTGCGCCACGGCTACCTCATCGGGTGGTGCCACCTTCGCGAAGACGCACGGTCGTTCGTGCTCTCGAGCATCCTCGGCGTGATCGCCGAACCGGGCTGACTGCGCGGGGTCGGGCACCCGCCGCGCGCCTGACCGCCGCGCGCGCGAGGATGGCGGTCCGTCGACGTCGACAGGAGGCGCCACCGTGCCGAGCAGGTTCACCCTCGTGGCCATGAACACCGTCCACCGCGCGATGATCGCCGTGTCGTTCGGTCGGCTCGGGTGGCGCATCGGGACCACGCCCGTGCTCGAGCTGACGACGGTCGGCCGCAAGACCGGGCGGCCGCGCTCGACCATGCTGACGTCGCCGCGTCAGATCGGGGACGCGCTCGTCGTGGTCGCCTCACGCGGCGGCGACGACCATCACCCCGCCTGGTTCCTCAACATCGAGGCGAACCCCGACGTGCGGGTCGCGCTCGCCGGCCGGCCGGCGGTCCCGATGAAGGCCCGCGTGATGTCCGACACCGAACGCGCCGACCTGTGGCCCCGGATCACCTCGACCCACACCCACTACGCCGGCTACCAGCGCAAGACCGACCGCGTGATCCCCCTCGTGCTTCTGGAACCCGTCGAGGGCTGAGCGCGACGAACGAGCCGGGCGCCTGATCGGCGACGCACCCTCCCGGAAGCCCGCGCGTCCCAGTGATCGGTGGGACCCGGCCGCGGGGTCGCCGCTCACCGGTCCTTGAGCCTCACCGGTCCTTGAGCACAGCGAGGGCAGGTTGCAGCGGCACGAGTGCGACGAGCGCCGCCCCGGCCGTCGAGCTCAGCGTCGCGACCAGCACGAACCGCAGCACGTGCGGCACCGTGATGGCCGGCTCCACCCCGGAGAGCAGGAGGATCGCGCCGCTGAGGACCACCGCCGCGAGTGCGACCGTGCCGACCAGCGCGCACCACTCGACGAGCCGCATGGTGGTCCGCACCGGCCAGCGCGCCCCGAGCGTCGCGTAGAGGCCTTCCTGCCCGCGGCGCACCCATCGGACGAGCAGCCACAGCATCGCCGCGGCGAGCCCGATCGCCCAGGGGGCGTTGCGCAGGCCGCGACCGTCGTACTCGGCCGCGTAGTCGCGGGCGAACTCCCCGCCGAGGAGCCGGTCCGTGACCACGGCCGGTGTCCCGTCGGCCTGCAGGACGGCAGGGAGCGCCGCGCGCGCAGCCTCGACGTACCCGGGCGCGAGCCGGACGAAGCACGCGTCGGCGGTCCCCTCCGCGGCGACCGTGAGGAGCATCCCGCCGCTGCGCTGCTCCCCGAGGAGCGACAGATCAGTGACGGCGGCGACGGTGAGGACCCCGGCGGGCAGTGCACGCGATCCGTCGGAGCGACCGCCTGGGTCCGGTCCGGCAGGGGACCCGGGCCCTTCGTCGGCGGGAGTGAGCGCGAGCGTGTCGCCGGGCCGCAGGCGCAGCGTCTGCCCGAGGTCGGTGGCCAGGACGGCGCCCGAGCCGACGGGCCCGATCCCCAGGAGGTCGGCGACGCCCTCGGTCGCAGCGACCACGGGGATCGCTGCGCCCGGCGCGGTGACCAGCGCGGCCGGGCGGACCAACCGGGTCAGGGACGCTGACGCCTCGACGCCCGCCAGGTCCGTGAGGCGTTCGCAGGCGAGCCTCGGGACGCCTGCGGCCTCGTTCGTCGCCACGAGCAGGCGTCCGCCCGCGGCTTCCCAGGCGCGCTCGTCCTCGACCATGCGGCTGACCTGCAGCGTGTCGGCGACGGCCGGCACCGTGAAGCCCGCGACGAGGAGGACGGCCAGGAGCGCCGTGAGCCACCGGCCGCAGCGCCAGTTGCGCAGACCCTCGTCGATCGCGACGCGAAGACGCCAGCCGGGTCGCCGGTCCGTCGACCCGCCGCCCCTCGTCGGACGCCGCGCCGCGCCGCGCCGACGGTCGTCCACGCTCATGGGGGGCTCACGGTGCGCTCAGGTGGCCGGAAGCCAAGCGGTACGTCCGGCTGCACCGTGCCGCCACGTCGAGGTCGTGGGTGACGACGATGAGCATGCGGTCGACCGCAGCCCGCAGGAGGGCGTCGACCACGGTCGCACTCGTCGCCTGGTCGAGCTGGCCGGTCGGTTCGTCGGCGAGCACGACGACGCGGCGGCTGACGAGGGAGCGGGCGATCACCACGCGCTGGTTCTCACCGCCGGACAACGTCCGGACCGGCCTGCTCGCATGCTCGGCCAGGCCGACGGCGTCGAGCGCCTCCCGGGCACGTTCGACGGCCTCGGCACGCGACGCACCGTCCGCGTAGGCGCCGACCGCGACGTTGTCGAGCACGCGCCTGTCGGGGAGGACATTCACCGTCTGCAGCACCCACGACGCCTCGTCCGCCACCGGTCGCGGCGGCGTCCCCGGCTCGTCGACGAGGTGGATCGCACCGGACTGCGGGCGCAGGAGCCCGCCGATGAGTGCGAGGAGCGTCGTCTTGCCCGAGCCGGACGGGCCCACCACGGCGAGGCTCTCGCCGCGTTCGACGACCAGTGACACGTCCGTCAGGACGGGCGCGGACCCGGGGTGCGCGTACCCGACACCGTCGACCCTCAGCTGCACGTGACCTCCGGTCGGACCTCGTGCGGGTTGGCGAGCACCTCGCTCACCGGGGTGTCCGGGGCGAGCTCGACGGTCGCGAGCCCGCCGCCCGTCGGCTCGACCACCGTCCCCCGGCCGTGCGCGTCCGTGAAGACGCAGGTCACACCATCGGAGTCGACGACGACGGCTGACGACGGCACGACGAGCACTCGCCGCGGCACGGCGCTGACGACGTCGCCGACCCCTTCCCCGGTGGAGCCGAGCACCTCCGTCACCGCAGCGACGGCGACCGGGTCCGTCACTGCGCCCGACCCGGGGACGTAGGGGGCCCGTACGTCGCCCACGACGAGCGCGAACCCGCCGTCGTCGGCCGGGACGCCACCGACCGGCTCGGCCACGGTCAGGGCGACGGGACGCGCGGGCCCGCGCAGCAGCGGCGTCCCGGCGCCGACCACGTCCCCGGGCCGGACGACCACCTCGACGACCGTGAGCGGCGCGTCGCCGAGCCACGCGACCGTCCCGGTCGAGAACGCGCCACCGAGGTCCTTGCGGCCGACCTCCGTGTTGAAGGCGGCGACAGCCGTGCGGGTCGACCGCCCGAACGTCCCGTCCTCCGGCCCGGAGTAGAGGCCGAGCTCCCGGAGGAAGGTCTGCAGGCGCGCGACGTCGGGCCCCGTGTCCGCCTCGGAGAGGTCCCGCCACAACGGCGCCGGCGCGACCATGCCGACGACGGGCCGGTCGTCGACGGTGCCGATCACGGCGCCGGAGGCCAGGGTGTCGCCCACGGAGACGCCGACCCCCGTGACCGTCCCACCGCGGCTGCTGGTGACCTCGAGCCCGGGCTCCTCCACGACTGCGACACCCACGCCGACGGTGACGGACCGCTCGGAGCTCGTGGCGGGCACCATCAGCGGCTCGGCCGGCACGTCGCTGCTCATCGGGGAGCCCGTCCGGTCGTCGAGCGCCCATGCGGTGCTCACGAGCGCCCCGGCGATGACGACGAGTGCGACCGCGCCTGACGCGACAGCCCGCCGGCTCACGGGTGACCCCGAACAGCGCATCGCCCGGTCACGGCTGGAACCCGGACTCCGCCAGGCAGTCGACACCCTCGTCCTGGACCGCGAACACCGCGAGGAGGACCTGTTCGCGGTCGGCGTCGTCCTCGACGTCGCCGCCGTTGGCCCGGATGCACTCGACGATGGCGGCCCGGTAGGGCTCGAACCGCGCGTCCTGGGCCTCGATCGCCGCGGGTGACGTCTGGTACGCCATCTCGACGAAGAAGCTGTGGGTGTAGATGCACTCGTCCGCCAGTGCGAGCGTCTGGTCGTCGGTCCTCCCCGGTGACGAGCCCGCGAACGAGTAGTCGATCTCCGGGAACCCTCGGGCCTCGCTGACCTCGCCCCCGACGACGTCGATGCCCGCCTCCCGCAGGCACGCCAAGGTGCGCCCGACGGCGGCGTCGTAGTCGGCGAACGCGACCTCGCCGCGTTCGAGGACCGCGATCTGCTCGTCGCTGGCGCCCCGGTTGCGCGCCTCCTCGACGATGCCGCCCGATCCCGCGGCCTCGCCCCCCTCGCCCCCGTCGCCCTCGACGCTCGGCGAGCTCTTGGGTTCGCTCAGCGTGCAGCCCGACGAGAGGACGAGAAGCGCGAGGGCGCCGACGAGCGCGGCCCCGACCCGACGCGATCGGTGAGGCATCACCCTCATCAGTAGCCGGTGTGCTGTCCGCTGATGAGCTCTGCCGCAGCGGTGGACTGTGCGACGTCGCCGCCGTACTTCCAGGAGCTGTAGTAGTTGTTGCTGCTCCAGACCGGGTCGTAGTAGTGGCGGGCGGCCACCTGCGTGCAGCCTCCGCTGACGTCAGTCGTCCTGGCGTAGTCGCCGGAGTACGTGATGTATCCCGCGTAGTTGCAGGCGACCGCCTGCGCGGGCGATCCTGCGACCAGGACGGTCGGGACCAGGAACGCGAACGTGAGGACGGCCGTACGTGCGAAGCGACGTGGACGTGCAGACATGGTTGATCTCCCCCTGACGGGCCCGCGCGTCATCGAGCGAGCTCTCACCGACGGTAGCCCTGCGAGGGACCGGCGACAACGGTCGGCCCCTCGCTGCGAGCGTCGGAGCCCGTGCGCCTCGGGTCGACGGGTGACCGTCCGGGCGGACCTCAGCCTTCGGTGGGCTGGACGGTGAGCATGTACGGGTAGACGGCGTCCAGGGTCTCCTCGAACCGGTCCGATGTGGTCGTGAGCGTGATGACGACGGAACCTGCGGAGCCCATGGCCATGATGCCGAGGAAGTGCGCGCCCCCGCCGCTGTACTCGATCACCGCGAGCTCGTGACCGTCCGGTCCCGTGACGACGGTCGACTCGATGAGCTCGAAGTCCTCGAGCAGCGTCGGCGCGTTCTCGAGGCTGAACTGGACGTACTCGTCCAGGGTGGCGCCCGCAACGTCCTCGGTGAGGACGTTGATGTTCGGTGCGAAGTCGTCGGTGATCTCCCCGACGGACCAGAACTCGATGCCCTCGCCGATGGCCCCGTGCATCGGGTCCCAGTCGGCGGGGACGGTCAGTGTGTAGCGGCCCTCCGGGTCGGCGAACACGGTGCCGTCCAGCGCGGGCTCGTCGGGCGGGGGCGTGTCCGTCTGCGCTGCCGTGTCCGAGCGGCCCGACTTCTGCGGCTTGTCGGCGGCGTCGCCGCCGGTCGGGATGACGCCGCACCCGCCGAGGATCGCGAGAGCGGCGACCACTGCGAGCGCTCTCCGGACGCCGGCATGACGCTGCTGAGTGGTGTTCATGGTGTGCCCCCTGGACGTGGCTGCGGCGTGGTGCTGGCCCGCAGCGTAGCGTCGGGGGGCGACGCGCCGTGGGCAGTCGTCAGGCCGGGAGCCCCGCCCGGATCAGGGCCCCGCCAGCCGTGAGCAGCGTGTCGACGACGTCCTGAGCCCCGCCCCCCTCGCCGGCGACCATCGCGCCGTCGCGCAGCATGATCAGCGCCGTGGCGACGGTCGCGTGGTCACGGACGCCGAGCTGGTCGAGCAGCTCGTCCGCGGTCCGGCGCAACCATTCCCGGTGCACGGCGACGGCCGCGCGCACGCGGTGGTCGAGTGCCGGGTACTCGGCGGTGGCGTTGAGGAACGGGCACCCGCGGAAGCCTGGGCGGCAGACCTCCGCGCCGAGGGCGTGCGCGTAGGCGCGCAGGACGGCTGCGGGGTCGTGCGGGTGCTCCGCGCGCCACCGGGCGACTGCCGACTTCTCGCCCTCGACGAGCGCCAGCAGGTAGGCGGTGACCAGGTGGTCCTTCGTGGGGAAGTGCCGGTAGAAGGTGGCCTTCGTGACGCCGGCCGCCTCCAGGATCACCTCGGCGCTGACCGCTCGGATGCCCTGGCCGTAGAAGAGCGGCGTCGCGGCGTCGAGGATGCGCCGCGCGACGGGGGACTGGCTCCCGTCGCGTGCTGGTCGGCCGAACACGAGCGACGTCGGTGTCGGCGGGTCGAGCGGGGTGCCGAGCATCGAGGCTGGGGAAGGTCCGGTCGCGTGGGCGATCGCGGTCATCGGTCCTCCTCCTCTGTGGGCGCTGACAGGCGGTGGCGGGCACTACTGGTCCGGAGGCTCCTGACCGGTGCCCACGGTACCGGCCGTCATCGAGCGAGCCTTTGGTCCCCAGGATAGACAGACGGGTCGGTCTACCTTCGCGGGGAAGGCACCACGGCACAGCGAAGGAGCCACCATGGCCGCATTCCCCCACCTGCTCGCCCCCGCCACCGTCGGCGGGGTCGAGCTGCGCAACCGCGTGATCATGCCCCCGATGGGCACCGCTCTCGGCACCCCCGAGGGCTACTTCTCCGACCGGCAGGCCGCCTACTACGGGGAGCGCGCCCGCGGCGGTGTCGCCCTGGTCGTGACCGAGCTGACCGCCGCGTGCACCGCGTTCGAGGACCTCACGGGTCTGACCCGCATGGACGACGACGCGTGCATCCCCGGGCTGGCCGCCGTCGCCGACGCGGTCCACGCCGCGGGCGGTCTCCTCGCGGTCCAGCTCACGGCCGGGCAGGGCCGCAACAACCCGTCGTTCACCCCGGAACGCCCCCCGGTCTCCGCCTCGGACAACCCCGACTACTGGGACCCGACCACGCTGTGCCGTCCGCTCGAGACCGACGAGGTGCAGGCGCTCGTGCGGAGCATGGGCGAGGCTGCCGCGCGCTGCGTCGCCGCAGGGGTCGACTGGATCGACGTGCACGGGCACACCGGCTACCTCATCGACCAGTTCCTGGGCCGCCAGTGGAACCGGCGCACCGACCAGTACGGCGGCTCGGTGGAGAACCGCACGCGCTTCGCCACCGAGATCATCCAGGCGATCAAGGGCGCCGCACCGGGTGTTCCCGTGAGCTTCCGTCTCTCGGTCGACAACCACGTGGCGGGTGGGCGCGACGTCGCCGAGGCCCAGCAGATCGCGGTGCTGCTCCAGGAGGCGGGGCTGGACCTGCTCATGGCCGACGACGGCTCCTACGACGCCATGGACTGGGTCTTCCCGCCCTACTACCTGGGCGATGCGTGCATGCTCCCGGCTGCTCGCGCGATGAAGCAGGTGCTGAGCATCCCGGTGATGGCCGTCGGCAACCTCACGCCCGAGACCGCGGAGGCCGCGCTCGCCGCGGGAGACGCGGACTTCGTGGGCATCGGCCGCGGCCTCATCGCCGACCCGGAGTGGGTCGACAAGCTCGCCACCGGTCGGCGCCTGGACGTCCGCCCCTGCATCCGCTGCAACCAGATGTGCATCGGCAACGAGTTCGCCGGCGCGCCGCTCGGTTGCGCGGTCAACCCCGAGGCCGGCCAGGAGCTCACGCTGTCGATCACGCCCGCGGACACGGCCAGGCACGTCGTCGTCGTCGGGGCCGGGCCGGCGGGCCTCGAGGCCGCACGTGTCGCGGGCCTGCGCGGGCACCGCGTCGACGTCTACGACCAGGCGGACCACCTCGGCGGCGTCCTGTGGCCCGCGGCGTCGCCCGAGTTCAAGCGCGAGCTCCGGTCGATGGTCGACTGGTGGGCGCGGCAGCTCGCCGACCTGCCGGTCACCGTGCACCTCGGCACGCGGATCGACGCCACGTCACCCGAGCTCGCCGACGCGGACGAGATCGTCGTCGCGACCGGTTCCGTGCCCTTCGCGCCGCCGGTCCCGGGCCTCGACGGGCCGAACGTCGTCGACGCGCTCGCGGTCCACGAGGGCGCGACGGTGGGCCGCCGCGTGGTCGTCGCGGGTGGCGGGCTCTCGGGCGCCGACCTGGCGCTGGAGCTCGCGATCGAGGGGCACGAGGTGACGATCGTCGAGATGGCCGACGACATCGCGCGGGACATGCTGTTCCTCAACAAGCTGCCGCTCGTCCGCCAGCTCGCCGAGCACGGGGTGCGCGTCCTCACCGGCCACACCGTGACCGAGGTCGACGCCGCGGGACTGACCGCGGCGGGGCCCGACGGCCCGGTCCGGGTCGACGCGGACACCGTGGTCGCGGCGTTCGGTGTGCGACCCGCGACGGGTCTCGCCGAGGCGCTCGCCGGCCGGCCCGGCGTCAGGGCTGTCGGCGACTGCGTGACGCCCGCCAAGGTCGGGGAGGCCGTGAACGCCGGCTACCTCGCGGGACTCGCCGTCTGAGGACGCGCGCGGCTGCATGAGCACGGAGGGCCGGGCCGGGGCATGCGCCTCGGCCCGGCCTTCGTCGTCGGGCCAGTCCCCGTGCCATGTCGGGGACGCGGAGCGGCTCGCCGGTGAACGATGCGGAATCTCCGCAGCCGCCCGGTCGTTATGTCATACCGGAGACAGACGGCAGTGAGGGAGACGCATGGCAGCCAAGGTCGAGTACGAGGACGACGACGGCCGCGTAGTCCGCTACGTCCGGCACGGCAACGGGGGTGGCCTGGTCGCGCCAGGCGCGCTCGTGCACGAGGGCGCGTCGATCGCACCGACCGCCTACGTGGAGGCCGGCGCCCGCGTGGGTGACCGGTCGCGCGTCGCCGACGGCAGCTGGCTCGACGAGGACGTGCTCGTGGGACGGGACGTCGTGGTCGACCGGAACGTCCACCTCGGCCCGCGGACCCGGGTGCACGACGCCGCGCGCATCGGTGCAGGTGCCCGCGTCGGGGCCGACGTCGTCGTCGCGCGGGGCGCCCGGGTGGTCGCCGACGCGATCGTGCCGGACGGCGCGGTCGTCGGGAGCCTTCGCCGGTCCACCCGGTCGGACCTCGGGATCGCCGCCTGACGCCTGCGCGTCACGGTGGTGCAGGGGTCAGCCCGCCGGCGCGTCGCGCGCGAACCAGAGGACCTCCCCACGCTCGTCGGACGTCGTGCGCACGTGATCGAACCCGCCGAGCTTCTCGAGGACGCGCAGGGACGCCGCGTTCCATGGCCGGATGGTGGACCAGATCCGTCGACGACCCGTCGCGAATGCCGCCTCGAGCACCGCTGTCGCCGCCTCGGTCGCGTACCCGCGGCCGTGCGCGTCGGGCAGCAGCTCGTACGCGAGCTCAGGTTCGGCGACGGAGCCGCGGCCGATCACGATCGCCGCGTAGCCCACGGGCGGGCTCCCGTCCCTGGGCCGCAGCACGTACGCGCCGATGCCGTGGGCGCTGGTCAGCTCGTGCATCGCGGCGATGCGCGTCTGGGCGTCCGCCTCGGTCACGGTGCCGCCGCCCCGGGCGGTGAACAGCTCCGCGAGCCATGCGGCGTCGTCGAGCTCCTCGTGGGTCAGGACGAACCGCTCGGTCGCGAGCTCGGCCGGCATCGGGGCGAAGGTCATCGGGCCAGTGAACACGTGGCGGGACGACCACGCGCCGCCGCTCAGGTGGTGACCTGGTGGACGAGGTCGACGAGCTCGGTCACGTCGGGGTCGCCGTCGAGCGCCGCGGGCAGGGTCTCGGCCTCGGCACGCAGGTCCTCGCCGCTCACGACGCTCGACCACGGCCCGCCGACCAGGCGATCCGTGAGCAGCGCGACCACGAGGTCCTGGCGCAGGCGCGGCGACGCCTCACGCGGCGACGTGGCGCAGGCGGAGCCGGCGAGGGTGCTCGAGCGCTCGACGGCGGCACCCGAGTCGTCGAGGTAGCGGACCGTCGCCGTGACGAAGGGCTCGCGGGACTTGCTGTCACGGAGGGCGACCTCGTAGAGCGCCGTCGTCGTGTGCCCCGCGAAGACCTCGCCGCCGTCGACCGCGTCGTTGCGGAAGTCCTCGTCGGCCATCGCGCGGTTCTCGTAGCCGAGGAGCCGGTAGCCGGACACCTGGGCGGGGTCGAACTCGACCTGCGCCCTCGCGTCCGTGGCGGCGACGACGAGCGAACCGGTGAGCCCCGTCGCGAACACGCGCTCGGCCTCGGCCTCGGTGTCGATGTAGACGTGCCAGCCGTCGCCCTGGTCCGCGAGCTGCTCGAGCAGGTGGTCGTTGTAGGTCGTGATGCCGACGCCGACCGAGATGAGGTTGATCCCGGACTTCGCCTCCGTGCTGATGCGGGACAGGATGCCGTCCGGGTCCGTCTCGCCGACGTTCGCGACACCGTCGCTGATGAGGACGACCCGGGTCATCCGGCCCTCGGTGCGCATGGACATCGCCATGTCGTAGCCGAGTGCGAGGCCGGCGGCGGCGTTCGTGGACTCCTGGGGTGCGAGGTCGTCGATGGCCGCGAGCACGCCGTCGCGCTCCGACAGGGATGTGGGCTCGAGGACGGTGCGGGCCTCGGTGGAGTAGCAGACCATGCCCACCCGGTCGGTGCTGCGGAGCGAGGCGACGAGGGTGCGCAGCGCCGTCTTGGTCGTCTCCATCTTCCCGGCGTCGCCCATCGACCCGGAGCAGTCGACGACGAGCGCGAGGTCGGCGTCGTCGCGGGCTGCGTTCGAGACGGGGGCGCTGCTGATGCCGACCCGGACGAGCCGGTGCTCGGGTTCGAAGGGCAGCGCGGCGCCGTCGACGCTGACGCCGAGCCCGCTCTCCGGTGCTGCGTAGTCCTGGGCGAAGTAGTTGACGAACTCCTCGGTGCGGACCTCGCTCGGGTCGATCGACATCCCGTTGGCGACCGCGTCGCGGAAGCGTGTGTAGGAGCCGGTGTCGATGTCGAGCGCGAAGGTCGACAGGGCGTCCTGAGCCGGGTCGGTCAGGTCGGGGTCAACGGCGAGCTCCGAGGTCTCGGGGTCCGGGTAGGGCACGTCGGCGTTGTCCGGCCCGGGCCCGACGGCCTCACGCCCGTCCGACGTGCTGCCGCTCGCCGAGCAGCCCGTCAACGCGACCGCGGCGACCAGCAACGCTCCGGTGAGACCGGTCATCCTGCGGTGGCTGATCCTCATGTCTGCCCCATCTCCGTCGTCGTGGCGTCTTGATCGGACGCTAGGGGGATGGGTGCTCGCTCATGGTCGGAGTAGCCGAGTCGTGACCGGAACGATGGCCTTCCGTGTCCCAGGGGGTACCCGCGTGATCATGGCGTGACCTGGCGTTATGCATCCGGGATACGCGGTGGGCGTCCCGGGTGGACGCCGCGTCGCGATCGACCTCCGTGCATCCGCGACCCGTAGGCGACATCGCGACGGGCTGGCACCGCTACGGTGCCTCGTGACCACCGCTCGGAGCGCTGCCATCGTCCTCGTCGTGCTCGCCCTCGCGGGCTGCGCGGGGAGCCTCGGAACTCGCGACGGTGCGTCGCCGACCGAGATCGCCCGGTGGTCGGCGCCGGTGGGGATCGCCCCGGAGCTCGTCTACGTGACCGAGATCGAAGGGTTCACGCTGAACACGCAGTCCGTTGGCGTGATGGGTGATGACGGCATGTCGGCGATCTACGTGAGGCAGGACGGCGAGGCGCTCTCCATCGTCGCTCTCACGACCTCGCGCGAGGCCGGCCCGGACGACGTGCCGTGCGCCGACCTCCCCGACGCACCGGAACCCGCTCCGGCGCTCCGGTGCGTGGTCGACCGTGGCGACGCGTTCATCGCGCTCGACGGCGAGGGGGTCGCGCCGGCGACCTTGCGTGCCGCCGCGGAGGCGGTACGGGTGCCCCCGCAGAACGATCTCGACCAGCTCTTCTCCGACGTCCCGGTGCCCGAGGAGCCGGTCGAGCGCGGTGACCTGCCGCCCGAAGGTGACGGCGCCCCGATCAACGACGTGGGCGTCGGCGGCTGATGCGGCGCAGCGGTCAGACCGGCGTCGGGCGATCGGTGGTCTGCTCGCCCGGGCGCACCTCGAAGCCGTCGACGTCCCGTCGCAGGGCACCCAGGACGTCGGCGGCGTCGAAGGCCTGTCCCGGCGCGAGGGCTCCGGTGGCGTCGTGCTGGCCCGCGAGCAGGCGGGGCCGCGCCTTCCACGACGATCGGCGCGGTGACCGCGTAGATGTCACGGCCGGTAGCGCGGACACGACGCGTGCGGTCGCCACGACGCGCGACGACGTCCACGACGAATCGCTGGGCTGAGCGCCCGTCCTCGTCGGTGGCCGACGGCGGGGGTGTCGTCTCGTCGTGCAGGTCGTCGAGAGGAGCGGTGTTGAGGTAGGAGTGCAGGTCGCGGACATGCAGGTGCCGGTCGACCGTGATGACCTCGGAGAACGGGAGCTCGACGACGGGCTGGGTGCCCAGGGGCGCGGGGAAGGACCAGGTGCCGGTCGGCGCGGGGTCGGCCAGCGGGGTGACGTCGGCAGGCCTGTGAGGAACGGCGCGGACCGGAAGGATGAAGGAATGGCGGGTCGTGGCGACGTTCTGCGCGCGGTTCGGGGAATGCCGCCAGGCTGAGAGGCCTGTGATGCCCTCCTGGCTGACGCCGCCGCTGGGAGAGACCCACGAGCGCCGAAGGGGCCGCCCTCAGGCTTCGCGGTCGGCCGCTAACGTGCGGGCATGCCCACTGCGAACCGGTACGTCGCCCATGGCCTCGTCGAGCAGGGCGGCGCGTACTTGATCCTCCGACGGCGTGACGGGCGCTACATGGGCGGCCGGTGGGACATCCCCGGTGGGACCGTCGAAGAGGGTGAGTCACCAGCAGAGGCTGCGGTTCGCGAGTGCTTCGAGGAAGCGGGCATCCGCGCCACAGCTGGACCTGAGGTCGCTCACTATGAGAACGCGGACACCGAGGGACGCCCCCTCGTGTTTCACACCATCACGTATCTCCTGCACTCTCCGTCAGCTGTTCCTGAGGTTGTCCTGAGCGCCGAAGAGCACGACGACTTCCGGTGGATGCTGCCGAGCGACGCACTCGGGATGCCGTTGGTGTGGCACGTCGAGCGGACCTTTCGATCCCTGCTGGACTGAGGCCCGGGGCGGCCCAGCCGGGCTGCCGGCGTCATCGGCCGTGCCGCTCGCGTCGTCGCATGGGCGGCGTCATCGGCGCGGCGCTTGCGTGTCATCGATGAGTGCTGGTCGGACACTTGCGAACCTACGCGGAGAACGACGTCCCGTCGGAGCCTCGCCGAGCGCTACACGCGGCCGGTCTCATGGGCCCACATGGCGATCTCCACGCGGTTCCGGGCGTCGAGCTTCCTCATGAGGCTGGCCAGGTGGGCCTTCACGGTGCTCGTGCTGATGTGCAGCTCGGTGGCGATCTCGTCGTTGGTGCGGCCCTTCGCCACCGGGACGAGCACTTCTTCCTCACGGGGCGTGAGCGGCTCGCTGGGCTGCCGTGCGGGTCCGGGCTGCGAGTGCGCGAACGCTGCGAGCAGGCGGACGGTCACGCTCGGCGCGATGAGCGCGTCCCCGTCGGCCGCGGCGCGTATCGCCTGGGTCAGCAGCGCGGGACCGGCGTCCTTGAGCAGGAACCCGCGGGCACCGGCCTTGAGCGCGCCGTGGACGTACTCGTCGAGGTCGAAGGTGGTGATCACCACGATCGGAAGGGGGTCGGCGACATCGGGTCCGGCGAGCCGACGGGTGGCTTCGATGCCGTCCATCAGCGGCATCCGGATGTCGAACAGGCCCACGTCCGGGCGGAGCTCGAGCGCCAGACGCACCGCCTCACGGCCGTCCGCTGCCGCGCCGACCACCTCGATGTCGGGTTGGGCGTCGAGCAGCATCGTCAGACCGGTGCGCACGATGAGCTGGTCGTCGGCGATCAGCACCCGGATGCTCACCGGGCGGTCCAGGTCCTGGGCAGCGTCGCTTCGACCCGCCAGCCACGGTCGGCGCTCGGGCCCGCGTGGAACGTGCCACCGAGCAGCATCGTTCGTTCCCTCATCCCGACGAGGCCGTAGCCTCCGGCCCCGCCGCCGGCCGTCGTCGGGGCCCCGTCGTCGTCCACGGTCAGCCGTACGCCCTCGGCGTCGCCGACGACATCCACGGTGACCCGCGTCGCGTGGCGGGCGTGCCGGCGAGCGTTCGTGACCGACTCCTGCGCCAGGCGGTAGATCGCGGCCCCGACCGCGGGGTTGAGGTCCTCGAGCTCGCCGGAGAGCGTCACCTGGACGTGAGGACGCGCCGCGAGATCGCCGGCAAGCCGCTCGAGGTCGGCCACACCGGGCTGCGGCGCGAGCTCCGCGTCCTGCGAGGCGCGCAGGACGCCCACCATGGCGCGCAGCTCAGTGAGCGTCCGGGTGGCGGCGTCCTCGATGGTGACCAGGGCGTCGACGGCGCGTGCGGGGTCCGAGGAGGCGACGGCACGTCCCGCCTGGGCCTGGATGGCGATGCCGGAGACATGGTGGGCGACGGTGTCATGGAGCTCGCGGGCGAGCTGCTCGCGCTCGCGGGCCTTGGCGTCGTCGATCTCACGCATGCGGTTCCGCGCGTGGTACCGGACAGCGGCGCCGAGCGCCGCCGAGAACAAGAAGAAGGCGTAGGCGGCCACCGCATCCGCCAGGCTCGTCGGGTCTGCCACGAGGCTGACGGTCAACCAGACGACGATGACACCGAGGCCTGTCACCGCCTCGCGACCTGCGCCCCAGCGGAAGAGCGAGTAGGCCAGGACCAGCACCCCGCCGACGCTCGTCAGCAGGACCGCACCCTGCCCCGCGAGGATCCGCACGACGTCGACCACCGTCAGCAGGCCGAACGAGGCGACGACGGCACCAAGCGGGTGAGTGCGTCGCCAGAGCAGGGGTGCCAGGGCCGCGAGCACAGCGACGAGCACCAACGGGCGCGAGACCAGGTCGTCACGGAGCACCGCCTCGGCCACGGACCAGACGGTCAGCGTGGCGACGAGGGCCCAGTCCTGGGAGACCCGGGCGGGCGGGTTCGCCGGTCGAGTCTCGGCCCACAGCCCGTGCAGGACGTCGGTGACCATGCGGCCAGCCTAGGGACGCGCCGAGAGGGGCGGATCAGCCGAAAGCACGAGAAGTCCACTGCACGAACGGCCAGGACAAGTCGGGCTCCCAGGCGGGTGTGCCCGGCACGGGGGGCGGCGATGGTGAAGGAGCCACACCTCACCGAGACACCGGAGCCCATGATGAGAACACCCCGAGACAGCACCGCCGCGCTGGACGAGTCGCGACTGCGGGTGCGAGCCAAGCTCGTCGCGGCGTGGACGGCCTTCATGTTCCTGTACGTCTACGTGGACATCGTGGGCTTCTACGTGCCCGGCAAGATCGAGGACATCCTGGTGGGCGTCGTCTTCGAGTTCGACATCACCCAGGCCTGGGCGATCACCGTGCTGACGCTCATGGCCATCCCCATCCTGATGATCGTGCTGTCCGCGCTGCTGCCGGCCCGCGCGAGCCGGATCACGAACCTCGTCGTCGCATCGGTCCAGGTCCCCTACGCGACGTTCAACGCGGTGGGCGAGTCCTGGGCCTACTACTACTGGCTCGCCGTCGCGTTGGAAGTGATCCTGCTCGCCGTCATCCTCCGGCTCGCCTGGACCTGGCCCCGCCGCGTCGCGTCGCCGGTGAGCACGGGGGCCGAGGGCTTTCGGGAGCCGCGGGCTGGGCGCCCTGGCGCGTTAGGTCACTCGGGAATCGACAAGATGAATGCACGGGCGTAGGCGGGCTGCTGGAAGCGGGGCCAGTCCTGCTGGAGAAGGAGCTCGGCGGCTTGCACCAACGGAGTCCCGTTGAGCCGGACCTCGGCAGTGCTCTGGCCGCGCTGGGAGCCGAAGAAGACGCGGAGTGCCCCTAAGACGGGCCACTCCCTGTGCTCAAGGGCCGGAGCGATGAGGGGAAGGACGGGGTTGGCCATCCACCATTGTTGGAGCTGGTCGGGTCCGTCACCTACTCCCCAGCCAAGGATCGCGCCGTGGATGGCGTGACGACCGGGCAGCCCGCACTCGGCGCTCGAGTAGTGGTCCGCAAAGGTCCCCTCTTGGGTGAGCAGCTCCAGCACCACCGGCGCTGTGGTCTGGAGCCAGGCGTCGACGGCTGCGTTCACGGCGTCGGATCGCGTCGCGCCAAAGCCGGATGCGCGGTCCCAGACGGTCGAGTCGTCGCGAGCTCGGTTCAGGGCGAAGCCGATGTCCAGGTGCGCGGACTGCTCTGTGTCGACAACCTCCGGGTGGGACGCGATGACCAACGAGGTCGTCCCCGGCCCCACCACCTCGCTGCCGTCGACCCGATGGGCGCGGCCCGTCATGCGCTCGAGGCCCTCGGCAATCCTTGCGAGCGGGCCCGGCCCGGCAGCATCGGGTGTCACGGCAACGATTCTCTACCGTGCCGGACTGCTCGGGAGCCGGTGCGCGGTCATGCCGCGAACCGCGTGTCAGGAGGCCCCAACCGCTGGCTGACCGTCGGTCGCCCAGCCGCGCCACTGCGGCGCGCCCTGTTGCGCCGCCTGTTGCGACTCGACCGACAGGCGTTCGTCGCGGGCGTACACGGCGTTCCAGTACCGGACTCCGTCGTCGATGAAGGTCTCGACGGGAAGCTCACTGCCGACCGCGTCGAACACGCGGATATCGCCGAAGGTGACAGTGCCCTCGATGCAGTAGCCAGCGGCCCCGCCGGGGCCCTCGAGACCACACTCGTTGAACCAGTAGAAGGTGTGATGGTCCGTCGGGGTGTCCTGCAGTCGGACCGCGAGGCTTGACTCGGGAGGCCAGTCCGCTGTCAGCTGCGGATCGTCGAAGAACCGCCAACCGTAGATCGAACCTCCCCAGGCCAACGAGTCGAAGAACTGCTCGACCGCCTCGAGGTCGACGAGGGGTATCACTGGCTGATCTGAGACGTGCTTGCCGGCCTGGTCAGCGCGAAGCAGGAATCGGAGCTCGGATGCTGCGGTGAGGCGTAGGCGTCGGCGTCCGTCCTTGAGGAGCGGGCCAGAGCGCGGTAGCGAGAGCACGTGCAGCAGGATGTCCACGTCACCGGACGGCGTCAGCCGCACGCCGACGACGTCCGACTCGTTGAGCGCAACCTCAAGGCGTGACCGTTCGGCGTCATCCCACCGCATGCGCTCATCCTGTCGGATTGGCGCCGGCGCCGAGCAACCACTGAACACCGAGGTTCGCCGACGAGATCTTCGTCGCGGTGGCCTGCCGGGGCTCAACGTCTCCCGCTCGCGCTTCTGGGACTGGTCGACCCGCCCGCCGTCGGCTCTAGCGGTCGCCGACGCCGGCCCCGGACCACTGCGCGATACGACCCGAGTGCGCCACCCTGAACCGACACCCCAACTGCATCCTGGCCGCGCCCATGGCCTCCGGGGTCTTCACGCCCCGAGTACTGGATTCGCCACGGCGTTCCGCAGCCTTGCCTACACGGATATCAACCCAGAGGCACTGATCTGAACCCCCTTACGGCACGCTATGGCATGCCACCCGGGGCTGACTCGGTGGGTTCCTCGTGGCCTCGGGCGCGGCGGAGCAGGTCCGCATAGGCCTCGTCGGGGCTGCTGCCGCCGCCGACGTCGTGGCGCGTCTCCCAGAACCTCAGGCACGTGACGTCGTCCGCGTTCCACTCGTTCGGGAGCTCGCTAGGGGTGAGGGCGAACGCCAGCCACTCGCCGGGCTCGTAAATGCCGCCATACCGGGCGCGCGTGATCGTGACCGGGCACGGGTGTGCATCCCGGGCCCGAGTCGTCATGAGCCGATCCTTCCAGCCGCCAGTGGTGTCGTCACCGCTCCGTTGCCTATCGACCGTGCGAGGCTCGTCATGGTGGCCGCCGGATTCCTCGAGCGGACCGCCGACCTCCGCGCGCGGATCGCGCGAACGGCAGTCTCCGCCGGGCGTCTCAGAATTGGACCCCTCCCACGCGCGGATGCGCTCCTAGGCTTGGCGCGTGCTCAGGGACATCGCGCAGGTTCGCGCCACGACGCAGCTCGTCGCGGCGGACCTTCAGCGGGTCTTGGGGACCACCTGGTCGTGCGAGCTCAGCAGATGGTGGGTCTCCTCAACGCGGCCGTCGACGACGGCGATTGGCTCTCGACCGAGGACCTGGCCGCCGGGCTGAGCCGGGTCGGCGAAGCCGCCGCAGTTCCCGTTCTCACGCGGGCGTGGAGCCGCACACTCCACTCCCACGCGCGGGCCGCCTATCTGCGGTCGCTCACAGTCCTGCGCGCGGACGGACTCGCAAAGCTGTACGCGGAGGCGGTTGACGACTGCGAGAGCGAGGTCCGGGGACTGACCAGCTGCCCGCACGATCTGACGACTCGGGACGACGGCGCGAACTGACCCAAGGCGCCAGGAGCCCGCCGTCGGCCGTGCATCGTTAGTGTTGGGCGAGTGTCCGATGCGCGAGCGGCGTCGGCGGTCTCGAGGCGATGGCGGGCTGCGAATCTGCTTGCACCACGGTGCCGGTGGTTGCTTCCCCGGTCCGTGCCAACTCCCGCGTCCAGTCCGTCATCGACGGTCTGCCAGCCATGGGCTCGGACCGCCGCCTCTGCCGTCGTGCCCTCAACGCGGTGCACTGTTCTCGTCATCGAAGCCGTCTAGCTGTTGTGGCTCATGAGGTGGTGACGCCCGCCGGGGTGTGAGGGAGGGCTAGGCCCGGCGGCAGGATGGAAGTGCGACCAACGATCGAGAAGTGGGGATCCGGCCGGACCGCGACTCATCGTGAGGGGTGGCCGCACATGCCACGATCCGGCATGGCGGCATACCGCTACACGGTCATGCCGGGCTCGGGGCGCCAGCCCGTGGTGACTTCCTTCTGCCACGATGGCTCCATGTCATACGACCTGGCGGTGTGGGCAGGGACTGCACCGGCTAGCGCCCGCGCCGCGACCGATGAGTACGAGCGGCGCATGGACGCCCTGGAGGCCTCGCTTGACCAAGCCGGTGGGCCCCCGTCTGCCACTCCGGCCATCCGGGCGTTCGTCGAGGCCGCGCTCGCTCGGTACCCGGACCTGGACGACGACGCTGGTGATGAGTGTCCGTGGGCGAGTTCGCCGCTGATCGGCGAAGCCGCGGGTGACTTCATCTACTTCCCGATGACGTTTTCCGGCGCCACGTACGCGAGGGACGTGCTGGCGGCCATTGCGCGAGACCAGGGACTCGTCTGCTACGACCCTCAGATTGAGCGGCTACTGCCTGCTTCAGATGCCACGTCGGCGTCTGAGATCGGAGCGAGGGCAGCCGCGGCGATGAAGGCACACGGCGAAGAACATCTCGTGCGGCCGAGCCAAGGCGGTTGGCTTCGCCGGTTGTTCCACCGAGGCTGAGTCCCGCCTGACTGGAAGACGCGCGCAGTCGTTCGGTGGCGCTGCTCGACACCGTCCGCCCAAGCGTCCGCTCATGCCGCTGCGGCTCGACGGCATGGCGTCGAGCGCTCGTCCCGAATCGGGGCGCTGCCATTGTGGCGCCGGCGTCGGTCGCCGCCAGCTTGGCGGCGTGCCCGTCGCGTCAGCCAGGCCCCTATGTGGCCAGGCCGATCACGAGGTCCAGAGGGAGGTGCAGCGCGAGCTCCCAGGTCTCGTCGTCGCGGCCCACGAGGATCACGGCGGTGTTCGTGGCCTCGTCGTCTCGGCACCAGAAGACGCGATTTCCCAGGGCCGTCCCCGCGGCGATCGACCTCCGCTGAAGCCACCAGGCCGACGGGATCCCGGCGAGCAACTGCAGGTCGCTGCGCTGGATCCGGATCAGAAGCGAGACACCGTCGGCGGAAACGGTGAGCAGTCCGTCGGGCTCGTCGTAGTCGACGCTGGGTCGGTCGTCGCGCATGCGAGCGAGTCTGCCAGCGAGAGTTTGCGGACACGCCGCCGTCGGGACACGTTGCGCGGCACGCTGGCCTTTGCCGCCATGCTGGACGGCGTGGAGATCGCAGTGAATGCCGCGATGGAGCCGGTCTTCCGGGCAGCGGCCGCAGACGACTGCGAGCCCGGCCTGCCGTCCGACCTGGAGGAACTCGTCCGGGCCGGGCTCGTCCGCTCCGGCGGGCGCCTCTATTTCGCACGCCCGGAGCACAAGACGCCCCCGCCGAGCCCCCTTGATGACTTCGAGTCCGAGCGATGGGTGAACACGATTCACCTGGACACCCAGACACCCGCATCCGACCCGTCATGGCGGATCGAGCTGCTTCGCCATGGGCTGACAGTCGCCAGACGTCTCTTGCCGCAGGCCATCACCCTCACGCGGCTGCCCGTGCAGATCGTCGTCAGCCTTCAGTCGGCCCCTGATGGCGTCGATCCCGAGCTCGACTTCGCCACAGGAGCCGTGCACCTGGCCCTCATTCGCGCGCCACACGACGACGTCGCTGCACACATTGACGGCTTCGGGCAACCTGTGATTGCCATGACGGCGACCGCGAGGTGAGCACCCGGTCATGCCGCTGCTCGCGCGGTCAGTCGTCTTCTTCGGCGCGCAGGTCGTCGATCAACCAGAGCAGTGCGGACACGGCGCTCGAGTAGCGCAGGTATCGCGGGTTCTGGTTCGACTTCGGTTCACAGTCGTTCCGCTGGCGGCGGAGTGACTCGACCATCCGCTCGAGATCGTCGATCTTCGACATGGTGTCAGCCTGGCCGGAGCCAGCTCGGGAGGCAACGTCCGCTGCTGCCGCGCCGCGGGCACACATTGCCGCTCAGAGGCGGTGCCACACCAAGCCGTCGGGGAAGCTCCCGCGAGCGAACTCCTGGACAACCACGCGCCCGGTCTTGCACGAGACGCGAAGGAGCTGGCGACGGTCGCAGTCTCATCGAGAGCGGGCACGTCAATAGCTGCGCCCGGGATAGGTCCCACCCCTGGAGCAGGGAGACCATGCCGGCTCTTCGCAAACGAGGGTGTTGCAGCGTGGAGCGAGACGATGTCTCGTGCTCCGCGGCTCCGGGCGTGGGTCGTGAAGTACTCACGTGAGTACTCGACGACTCACGCTTGTGCTCCGTTGCGGCTCGACGGCCCGCGCCCCCGGATTGCGGCCATCTCGCGCGCGCTCGGGCAGGATGCTCGTGTGGACGTGACCTTCGTACGAGCCAAACACGGTACTCCCTACGTGCGTCTCGGGCTGGGGTGGGTCGGGTTCGACGAGGCTCTCGCTGACGCGGTGAGCCCTCTGCCGCCGCGGGGCTCTGCGGAGCTGTCGGTCTCCACGTACTGGATCGACCGTGCGCTCTCGCAGGTGCGCCGGATGGTGACCGCAGGAGAGACGGGCCCGTTCCAGGGAGGGAACGCGACGGCGTTGTCCGTCGTCGAGGGCCAGGTCGTCGCTAGTTCGGACTACGACATGTTCGACCCAGAGGTAATGACGGTCGCGGCCTTCGAGGAGGTCCTGCAGGCGTGGCGTGATGAGGTGGTCCGGGTGCGTGACAAGGAGCGCCCACAGATCCCGGAGACCTACCGCCGCAATCCCTACCCGGGCGACGACGAGCGCGCGGCGCCGCGCTCGTCGGAAGGTGAAAGGGGGACACGACGTTGAGCGATGACGAGAGTTGCGACGAGCGGCCGTTCAGCCTCGACTTCTTCGAGGTCGTGGTGGTGCGCCCTGGTGCCGCTGACAACCTCCTTGCTGCCCGCGGGGCTGTCCTTGGGCGGACACGTGACGACGACGGCACCGAGTTCTACGCGGCCCAGCTCGATGGGTCGATAACGACCTCAATGGCTGCTCTCTCCGATCTGGAAACCACAGGCGAACGCCGACGGCGGGAGGACTTCTATGACGGAGCCTGCAGCAGCGTGAGCCGCCTCGGCGAGCGGCTCTGAGCTGTGGGTTGGTTCCCCCGGTCCGCGTCACACTCCCGCGTCCAGGCCGTCATCGACGGTTTGCTGCGCCCTGGGAGAAGCGCTGACGACATCTGATATGCCGATGATCGAACCGGCCAAGGCGCTCCCCGGGGCATGATCTGTTCATGGTGAATCGACTCACATTGGTGCCAGGAGAGTCGCGCAAGTTCGGGCCGCACTTCTGGGAGCCGATGGTCGATGGACAGGCGCCGCGAGCGATCCTCGCTAGCGCAATCGGTAGCGACTCGATGGACGGCGCCGTCGGTGACAACGTTCCGCTGTTCGTGCACAACTGGCCGGTCGGGATGTTCGATGACGCTCGAGGCCTGCTCGGGGAGGCCCCCGCACCACTCGCCAACGGCCGCGTCCCGATCTTCATCTGCGCGGCGTGCGGCGACCTGTCGTGCGGTGCGATCACGGCGGCGGTCGAGTGGAACCCTGACACGGTGGTCTGGCGCGACTTCGGATGGGACACGGCCGGCGGGCGTGATGACGACGACCCTGAGGACTACCTGTTCGTTGGCCCGCTGGTCTTCTCGCGCTTGGAGTACGAGGCCGAGGTCCGTCGGTTCATCGAGACGTTCGACCAAGTCCGGGCCGCAGTCCCACCTCGTGATGAAGCGGCCAAGACTCGGCGTGAAGGCACCCCGGCTCCGAGGCGCCACCGATGGTGGTGGCCCTTCACCTGAGAGTCACGCGCGCGGGCCCGACGACACACCAGGGCATTGGTGCGGGCGCCTGAGCAGGTGGTCGGGAGAGCATCCAGCTGCGGACGGCAGCAACTTCCTCGAACGTGGCGATCAGGCCGTCCCGGTTGGTGCGGATGCTCAGCTCGGCCGCCACCTCGTCGGCGAGGAGGGCGTCGAAGATCGCCAGGGCCGTCACCCTCGCGGCGTGGACGGTGGTGCCATCGAGGGAGCGCCAGACGCCTAGGTGTACTGACCCGGCAGGTTGATCAATCGGGTGACTGGTGGCTTGTTCTCGCAGGCGGTGTGGGGTCGGTGGTGGTTGTACTCGTGGAGCCATGCTGCCAGGGCGGCTCGGCGTTCGGCTTCTGAGGTGTAGCAGCGGGCGTAGCCCCAGCCGTCGGCCATGGTGCGGTGGAAGCGTTCGATCTTGCC
>NZ_VTTP01000004.1 GCF_008364845.1 Actinotalea subterranea
ACTACGCTGCCCACAGCCTCACGCCAACAGCGGAGGTCTCACACCAGTGAGTCTCCGGACACGCCGGGGCGGTTCACGTCCCCGGGTAACATTGGTGCCGGGAACTTCGTGGGTGGCCGGTACTACGTGGCGCCGGATGGGCGCGGCGCCGCCTTCGATGCCAATGGTGTCTTCCAATACTTCGGGATGTATAAGCCGTGACGTCAAGTCTCATCGATGGCGTCGAGGGTCGTCCCCTCGTCGGTGTCACCTACCTCGGGCTCCCGTGGGACCCTGTGCCGGCGGATACGCAGCTCGTGGACGTGGTCAACAGGGCCGTCGTCCTCGACTTTGACGGTGTGCGCTTGGCCATCCGCTGGGACCTGCGCCCTCCCGTTGAACGGCTGGCGGTGGAGAGCTATGGCGAGTCCTCAGCTGTGGCGCCCCTGACGACCAGCCACGATGTTTCGCATCGGTGGCGGTCGGTCATCGGTGGCGTGCTGAACGCACATGCTTGGGGTTGGCATGAGGTCGAGAGTGGGACGGAGGTCTGGGCTGTGGCGTTGCGATTCAGCAATGCTCAGACGCTGTTCATCGCCCTCGGGGAACTCGTCGAGGGTGCTCCCATATACCTGCCAGATTCTCTCGTGGTCACGGCGAGTGAGCGCATAGCCAAGGCCTACAGGCCCCGGGCTGCCCTGAACATCCCGTGGGACGAGGGTGGAGCTGGAATGCAGGTATAGCCGTTGTGACGGGTTTCGGGGCCAATCCTGATTAGGAGGCGGCGTGCACTTTACTCAGCTGGCTCCCCTGTCGCGCGGCGACCATGATCGATCACGGCGAGGCACTCGCATGACAAGCGGGACGCACCGCCCTCCGGCGAGGACGCAGCCACCGAGAACGCCCCCGCGGAACACCCGCGCCGTCGGCCGCGTTGACCCGACCGAGGTGTGCGCCCGCTGGGTGCGACCGGGTCGCCCGTGGCCGTGACCGGCGGGCAGAGCGGAGGGAGTGCGATGACGTACGACGTCACCAAGTCCGAGGAGCAGTGGCGGGCGGAGCTCTCGCCCGAGGAGTTCGCGGTGCTCCGGCAGGCCGCGACCGAGCGTCCCTGGACGGGTGAGCTGCTCGAGGAGAAGCGTGTCGGCACGTACTCGTGCCGTGCGTGCGGGCAGGTCCTGTTCCAGGCCGAGACCAAGTTCGACTCGCACTGCGGGTGGCCCAGCTTCTACGCGCCCAAGGCCCAGGACGCCGTCGAGCTGATCGAGGACCGCAGCCTCGGGATGGTCCGCACGGAGGTCAGGTGCGCCCGGTGCGGCTCGCACCTCGGCCACCTCTTCGACGACGCGCCGCAGACCCCGACCGGGGACCGGTACTGCATGAACTCGGTGTCGCTCGCGTTCGACGCGCAGGCCTGACGCCCGGCCGGCCCGTCGGGCCGCACGCCCAACCCCGGGCGGCGGCTGGCGGGCCGGTCCGCCTATTCCCCGCGCGGGAACGGCAGCGTGATCAGCGCGGCGTCGGGTGCGCTGCCTCGCTCAGGGCGACGTTGAGCTGCGCGAGCGCGCGCGCGAGGGCCTCGACGTCGGCCTCCGGCCAGGCGGCCAGCGCGCCCCGGAGCCACGCGCGTCGCGCCTCGATCGTCTCCTGGACGCGTCGGTCACCCTCGGGCGTGAGCTCGAGGAGCTGACCGCGCGAGTCCTGCGGGTCCGGCCGGCGCGCCACGAGGCCCAAGCCCTCCAGGCGCTGGAGCTGCCGGGAGATCGTCGGCTTGCCGACGCCCACGTGCGCCGCGAGCTCGGCGGCCCTGATCCCCGGCACCTGACGGATTCGCACCAGCAGCGGGTACGCGCCCGGGTCGAGGTCCGGGTGCACGCGGGCCGCGACCGCTCCGGCGGACGCACGTGCCCGCCGGAGCAGCAGCCCGAGCTCGCGCTCGACGTCGGGGTACGGGTCGCTGCTCACCCGCCCATCATGGTGGCTGCGGCGTCCGCCGGCCGGTGCTCGGCGCCCTCGCCCGAGGGCGCGTCGTCGGCCCGCGCGTCGGACGCACGCGCCTCGGCCATGTGCGCGTCGGCCTCACGCGCGGCGGCCTCGCGCGCGAGGCGCTCCTGCATGCCGCTCCGCGTGCCCAGCGGGACCTCCTTGAGGAACAGCACGGCGACGAGCGCGACGAGCGCGACGGGCACGGACACGAGGAACAGGTCCGCGATGCTGTCTCCGTAGGCGGACTCGACCACGGTCCTGATCGGCCCCGGCAGGGTCGCGACGTCCGGGACCGCGCTGGTGCCGCCGCTCAGGCTCGCGACGTCGATCCCGATCGCCGCGAGACCCGACGTGATGCCCGACGTCACGCGCGACGCGAGGACGGCGCCCAGGGCCGAGACGCCGACGGCGCCGCCCAGGGTGCGGAAGAACGCGACCGTCGCGGTGCCCGAGCCCATCTCGGCGACGTCGAGCGTGTTCTGCGTCGCGAGCACCAGGTTCTGCATGAGCATGCCCACGCCGGTGCCGAGCAGGAACATGTACGTCCCGACGAGCAGGAAGCTCGTGTCGTAGTGGATCGTCCCCATGAGCGCGAGCCCGGCGGTGAGGACCACGGCGCCGATCGTCATGATCGCCTTGTAGCGGCCGGTGCGGGTCACGATGCGTCCGGCGATGGTCGACGCGAGGAGCTGGCCCAGGATCATCGGGATGGTCAGCAGACCCGACTCGGTGGGCGTCTTGCCGCGCGCGACCTGCATGTACTGGCTGAGGAACACGGACGTGCCGAACAGCGCGATGCCGACGGCGATGCTCGCGACGACCGCGAGCACGAGGGTCCGGTTGCGGAACAGGTGCAGCGGGATGATCGGCTCGGCCGCCCGCTGCTCGACGAGCACGGCGACCACGAGGAGCACGACGGCGCCGCCCACCATCGCCGCGGTCTGCGGCGACAGCCACTCGAAGCTCGACCCCGCGAACGTGATCCACAGGAGCAGCGTCGAGATCCCCGCGGACAGCAGGAGTGCACCCGCGTAGTCGATCCTCACGACCCGGCGCTTCAGGGGCATCAGGTGCAGGGTCCGCTGGAGCACGACGATCGCCGCGACCGCGAAGGGGATGCCGACGAAGAAGTTCCAGCGCCACCCCGGGCCGTCGGTCAGCACACCGCCGAGCAGCGGCCCACCGATCATGCCCACACCCATGACCGCGCCCATGAGGCCCATGTACTTGCCGCGCTCGCGCGGGGAGATGATGTCCGCGATGAGCACGGTGCCGAGCGCCGTCAGGCCGCCGGCGCCGATGCCCTGCAGCGCACGCATGCCGATGAGCACGCCCACGGACTGCGCCAGGCCCGCTGCGGCGGACGAGAGCACCGTCACGACCAGGGCGATCTGGATGAGCCGCTTGCGGTCCACGAGGTCCGCGAGCTTGCCCCAGATGGGCGTCGAGATCGTCGTCGTCAGCAGGGTCGCCGTGACCACCCACGTGAACGAGGACTGCGAGCCCTCGAGGTCCGTGATGATGCGCGGCAGGGAGGACGAGACGACGCTCGTGGCGAGGATCGACACGAAGAGCCCCAGGAGGATCCCGGAGAGCGCCTCGAGCACCTCGCGGTGCGTCATCGGGACGGCCTGGTCGGCGTCGATCGCGGCGATCGGGGCGTCACCCGTCAGCGTGGGGGCGTCGGGCCCCGGCGGCGTCATGGGGCGTGGGCGGGTGGTCATCGGCATCACATCCTGCTCGTCGTGCGGGGACGGTCGTAGGCGGCGACGGCGGCGCCCACACGGCTGATCTGCGCGGCCGCGGCGGAGAGCTCCTCCACGGACCAGGCAGCGAAGATGTCGTCGACGAGCCCGTCGAGGGCCGCGTCGGCGCGGGTCACGAGGTCCCGCCCGGCGGCGGTGAGCCGGACGGTGCGTGCGCGGCGGTCCTCGTCCGTGACCTCGCGCTCGACCAGGCCGGCATCGGACAACGTGCTGACCTGCCGGCTCGTCACGGAGATGTCGACGCGGCCGAGGACGGCCAGGTCGCCGATGGTGCGGGACCCGGTGCGGTCGAGGATCCGCAGGATGCCGAGGCCCGCGCGCGGGCAGCCGACCTCGCGGGCGATCTGCGTGTACGCCTCCCGCTGGGCGCGCGCAAGGTCCTCGAGCGAGCGGCTCAGGGCGCGGTGCGCCTCGTGGCGGGGCATGGGATCTCCTTGGTTGCTGAAAGCAACCATACGAACAAGTGGTTGCCTCAGGCAACCGAGGCGGACGTGCGCTCCGTCACGTGCAGCGGTCACACTGGGGCGATGAGCGACCCCACCGCGTCCTCCGGCCCCCGCCGCCCCCGCCGCCCGGCGATGCTGGACCCCCGCGCCGCCGACGAGCTCCCCGGCGACCTCGACCCCGCCCTCCGGTCCGAGGTCGCGCACACCACGGCCAACGCCCTCGTGCACCAGGGGCGGGCCGCGGAAGACCCCGTCGTCGTCGAACGCCTCGTGCGCCTCGTCGAGGCCGAGGGGCTCGACACCGTCGCCGGCATGTGGGCCGACAGCTCGCCGAACTCCCTGCCCGGTGCGCTGTGGCGGCTCTACGTGCTGCGCGAGTGGGTCCGACGCGACGCCCGCACGGTGTCCGAGCGCTACCGCATGGGCGTCCAGCGTGCCCAGGTGCACGTGGTCGTCGCAGGCGTCGCCAGCCCGCCCGGACCCACCGAGGTGAGCGAGGTCGTCGACTCGGTGCTCTCGGGCGTCTTCACGGGCGACCTCGCCGTCGCGCTCGAACGTGGGGCCGCGTTCTGCCGCGTCCTCGCGACCGGCTCCGCGCTCGACGCCGACTACACCGACGACGCCGACCTCGCCGGCCGGATCACCCGCGGCGCGTCGAGCCTGGTCAGGACCGCCGAGGAGCTCGAGGAGGCCGCAGGTCTGTGGCGAGCGGGCCGCCTGGAGTAGCACCGCGCGGACTGCGGCAGGCCGCCTGCCGGGTAAAATGGTGAACGACGTCGGGCCGCGGTAGCCCCGGGCTCCACACAAAGCCACCTCGAGTGGCCTTCGCGCCGACAGGCGCTCTGCGGTCCGGCGTCATCATTCGCGGGGGAGCCCCCGCGGGCGTCGCCGGGTTCACCCGCTCGTCGCCCCGATGTGGCCATCGCGACACCCCCGGGGTTGTGTGTTCACCGCCAGGCTGCCCTAGCCTTTGCACGACCGACCCCCCTCTCCCAACGGAGACCTCCGTGCGCCTCACCCCGCGCAACACATCCTTCTTCGACCTCCTCGCCGACTCCGCGCGCCAGCTCGTCGTCGGCGCCGAGCTGCTCACGCAGCTGCTCGGTGCGGAGCCCGGAGGCCGCAAGGCGATCGGCAAGCAGCTGCGCGAGGCGGAGCACGCGGCCGACGAGTCCACGCACTCGATCATGCGCCAGCTCAACCAGACGTTCGTGACGCCGTTCGACCGGCACGACATCTACGGCCTGGCCTCGGCGCTCGACGACTGCATGGACTACATGGAGGAGGCCGGTGACCTCATCGTCCTCTACAAGATCCAGTCGCTCCCGCCCCTGGTCAACGACCAGATGGACGTGCTGCGCCGCTGCGCCGAGCTCACCGCCGAGGCCATGCCCCGGCTGCGCTCGATGAAGGACCTCGCGGAGTACTGGGTCGAGGTCAACCGGCTCGAGAACCAGGCCGACCGCACCTACCGCAAGCTCGTCGCGCAGATGTTCAACGACGGCATGGACCCCATCGAGCTCATGAAGCTCAAGGACGTCGTGGACACGCTCGAGTCCGCCGCTGACGCCTTCGAGAAGGTCGCGAACATGGTCGAGACCATCGCGCTCAAGGAGTCCTGAGCTCGGTGGAGATCGCGCTTGTCGTCGTCGTCGTCGCCTTCTCCCTCGGCTTCGACTACACCAACGGCTTCCACGACGCGGCCAACGCGATCGCGACGTCGGTGTCCACCCGGGCCCTGACGCCGCGTGCCGCGCTCATCATGGCCGCGGTGTTCAACATGGTCGGTGCGCTGCTCGGCACCGGCGTCGCCGAGACCATCGGCAGCGGCATCATCGACATCGGTGAACGCGCGCCGCACACGGGCCTGATCATGGTCCTCTCGGCCGTCTTCGGCGCCATCGTGTGGAACCTCATCACGTGGTGGTTCGGCATGCCGTCGTCGTCGTCCCACGCGCTCATCGGCGCGCTCACGGGAGTCGGCCTCGCCGCCGGGATCACGGTGCACTGGGAGGTCATCCTCAACAAGGTCGTCATCCCGATGCTCATCTCGCCCGTCGTCGGGTTCGGGCTGGCCTTCGTGCTCATGGTCGGCCTGCTGTGGGCGTTCAAGAACGCCAACCCGCACAAGGTCACGCGGCGGTTCCGCATCGCGCAGACCGCCTCGGCCGCCGCGATGGCGCTGGGCCACGGCCTCCAGGACGCGCAGAAGACGATGGGCGTCATCGTCCTCGCGCTCGTCGCCGGCGGCTTCCAGGACACCCACGAGATCCCGCTGTGGGTCAAGATCTCCGCGGCCCTCGCGATCAGCGCGGGCACCTACTCGGGTGGCTGGCGCATCATGCGGACCCTCGGCCGCAAGGTCATCGAGCTCGACCCGGCGCGCGGCTTCGTCGCCGAGTCCGTGGCCGCATCGGTGCTCTACACGACGGCGTTCGTCTTCCAGGCGCCCATCTCGACCACCCAGACCATCACCTCGGCGATCATGGGCGTCGGCGCGACCAAGCGGCTCTCCGCGGTCCGCTGGGGCGTGGCCGGCAACATCGCCATCGCGTGGGTCCTGACGATCCCCGCCGCGGCGGCCGTCGCGGCCGCGATGTTCTACCTGCTCGACTTCATCATCGGCTGACGCGAGGCGCCCGGGCGCGGTACCTCCGGCACCTGAGCGCGGTCGCTGACCGCGGTACCTCCGGCACCTGAGCACCGTGCCTCAGGCGCCCGGGCCGCGGTGCCTCAGGCGCCGGGCCGCGGCGGACGATGGCGCTCGAGCCCCACGACGCGCGTCGCGCGTCCCGTCCCGACGACGTGCGCGACGAGTGCCTCACCGGTCCGCAGCCACGGCTCGGTGTGGGGGATCGTGCCCACGGTCCACCGGCGCCGCGCCTTCTCGACCACCGCGAGTGCCGTGGGCAGCACCGGCCGGTGCGTCGACAGCACGGTCGCGCGGCCCTCCGCGAGGTGCTCGGCGACGACCCGGGCGGCCTTCTTCGGGTCCGCGGCGTGGGCGGCCTCGGTGAGCGCGTCGACCGCCTCCAGGGGCAGCCCGGCGGCCTCGGCGTAGGGCACCACGGTGCGCATGCACCGCTCCCACGGGCTCGACACCACCGACGTGACACCGAACGCCGCGAGCACGGTGACCAGCGCCTCTGCCTGCGACGCCCCGGTGGCAGTGAGCGGCCTCGTCGCCTCGTCGCCGGTGTGCGCGGAGCGGCGGCGCGCCTGGCCGTGCCGTGCGATGACCGCGACGTGCGTGTCCAGCCGACCCTGCCCGTACAGGCGCTCCACGACGGCGAGCGGCGCGCGGTCCGTCCGCCGGGTCAGGAGCTCCTCGGCCGTGCGGAGGCTCACCCACACGACGTCGTCGATCTCCGTCAGCGCCGCGGGCTGCACCGGTGCGCGGGCGGCGAGGGCGGGGGCGTCGTCGGGCCCCGCGAGGCGCGCCGCCCAGTAGCGCACGTGCTTGCCCGCGCCGTCGGGCGTCCGGTAGTGCATGGCCGGCAGGGGCATGCCGAGCACGACCGGCTCGCCGATCTCCTCGGCGACCTCACGCGCCGCGGCCGCCGCGACCGCCTCCCCGGCGTCGAGCTTGCCCTTCGGCCACGACCAGTCCTTGTAGCGGGGCCGGTGCACGAGCGCGACCTCGAGCCGGCCCGCGCGCTCACGCCACACGACCGCACCCGCGGCGTGCACCACGCCGAGGTGTCCGGCGACGGTCCCGTCGAACGCCGTGCTCATGCGGCACCCACCGGCCGCACCCGACCGTTCACGCGCGTGCTCACCGGTCCCGTGACGGGCGGCGGCGCTGACGCGAGATGAGCATGGCCTGGAGGTCACGCAGCGGCGCGCCCTCGGCGTCGGTGTGGTGCCGCTGCCAGTCGCCGTCTGCGGCGAGGTGCCACGAGGCGGTCCGCTCGTCCATGGACACGTCGAGCAGGTCGAGCAGCTCCGCGACGTGGTCCGCGTCCGCGATGCGCACGAGCGTCTCGACGCGGCGGTCGAGGTTGCGGTGCATGAGGTCCGCCGAGCCGATGAACACCTCGGGGGCGTCCCCGCCGTTCGCGAACGCGAAGATGCGCGCGTGCTCGAGGAACCGGCCGAGGATCGAGCGGACCCGGATGGTCTCGCTGAGCCCCGGGACGCCGGGCCGGACGGCGCAGATGCCGCGCACGACCAGGTCGACGGGCACCCCCGCCTGCGAGGCGCGGTACAGGGCGTCGATCGTGGCCTCGTCGACCACGGAGTTGACCTTGAACCGGATCCAGGCGGGCTTGCCCGCGAGGTGCGCGGCCGTCTCACGCTCGATGCGCTCGATGAGGCCCGACCGCACCGAGCGGGGCGCGACGAGCAGACGCTGGAAGCGCGCCTTGGGCGCGTACCCCGAGAGCTGGTTGAACAGCCGCGTCAGGTCCTGGCCGACCTCCTGGTCCGCGGTCAGCAGGCCCAGGTCCTCGTAGAGGCGCGCGGTCTTCGGGTTGTAGTTGCCGGTGCCGACGTGGCAGTAGCGGCGCAGGCCGTCGTTCTCCTGCCGCACCACGAGCGAGAGCTTGCAGTGCGTCTTGAGGCCCACGATGCCGTAGACCACGTGCACGCCCGCCTGCTCGAGCTTGCGCGCCCAGGAGATGTTGGCCTGCTCGTCGAACCGTGCCTTGATCTCGACGAGCGCGAGGACCTGCTTGCCGGCCTCGGCCGCGTCGATGAGGGAGTCGACGATCGGGGAGTCGCCCGACGTCCGGTACAGGGTCTGCTTGATCGCGAGCACCTTGGGGTCCGCCGCGGCCTGCGCGAGGAACGTCTGCACCGACGTCGCGAACGAGTCGTACGGGTGGTGCAGCAGGATGTCGCGCGTGCGGATCGCCGCGAAGATGTCCGTCGGCTGGGCGCTCTCGACCTCCGCGAGGTGGCGGTGCGTGCCGCCGACGAACCGCGGGTAGTGCAGGTCGCCGCGGTCGAGGTCCGCGATGAGGTTCAGTCCCGTGAGGTCCAGCGGCGCGGGCAGCTCGTACACCTCGCTCGGGTCCACCCCGAGCTCACGGATGAGCAGCTGGCGCACGCGCGGCGCGATGTCCTCGGCGACCTCGAGGCGCACGGGCGGGCCGAACCGGCGCCGCAGGAGCTCCTTCTCCATCGCCTGGAGGATGTTCTCGGCGTCGTCCTCCTCGACCTCCACGTCCTCGTTGCGCGTGACCCGGAACGTGTGGTGCTCGCGCACCTCCATGCCCGGGAAGAGCGCGTCGAGGTGCACGGCGATGACGTCCTCGAGGGGCACGAACGACGTCGGGCCCTTCTCCGGGTCCGCCGTCTGCGTGCTGGGCGCCGACGGACGCCCGCGCGCGTCGACGGCGATGAAGCGCGGCAGCAGCGGCGGCACCTTGACGCGGGCGAAGTGCTCCTTGCCGGTCGTCGGGTTGATCACCACGACGGCCAGGTTGAGCGACAGGCCCGAGATGTAGGGGAACGGGTGCGCGGGGTCCACCGCGAGCGGGGTCAGGACGGGGAAGATCTGCCGGCGGAAGTACTTGTGCAGGCGCTCCTGCTCGTCGTTGCCCAGGTCGTCCCAGTGCACGAGCGTGATGCCCTCGGCGTCGAGCGCCGGCTGGACGGACCCGCTGAACACCGCCGAGTGACGCTCCATGAGCTCCTGCGCGCGCGCGTCGATGGCCTCGAGGACCTGACGTGGGCTCAGGCCCGACGCCGCGGTCACCGCCATGCCGGTCGCGATGCGCCGCTTGAGGCCCGCGACCCGCACCATGAAGAACTCGTCGAGGTTCGAGGCGAAGATCGCGAGGAAGCGCACGCGCTCGAGGAGCGGCAGGCTCTCGTCCTCCGCGAGCTCGAGCACCCGCTGGTTGAACGCGAGCCAGGACAGCTCGCGGTCCCCGAACCGGTCGTCCGGCAGCGGCTCGTCGTGAGCGGGCACGGCCGACGTGCCGGGCTCGTCGCTCGCGTCCGTGACGTCGGGCGGCGGCACCGAGGCGCCCACCGGTCCCGGTGTCTCGACGAGCCGGGCGGCCTCCTGGTCGAGCTCCTCGGCGAGGGCCTCCTCGTCCAGGCGGTCGGCCTCCCGGCTCTCGGGCGTGCTCAGGTCGCCGTCGGCAGCGGCGCGCTGGGCGGCGGCGGTGCGGGCGTCGGTGCTCATGGGGGCAATCGTCGCACCCTCGGGTGAACGGTGGGGGACGAGCCGGTCAGCGGTACTGCACGTCGATGCGCGACGGCGCGAACCCGGCCCGCTCGTACGTGCGGACCGCGGCCGTGTTGGTCGCCTCGGTGTACAGCACCGCGCGCCGCAGGCCCCGGGCCGCGAGCCTCGCGAGGGTCGCCGCCGTGAGCAGCCGGCCGAGGCCACGCCCCTGCGCGTCCGGGTCGACGCCCAGCACGTAGAGCTCGCCCTCGTCGCTGCCCGGCTCGACCTTGAGCCACACCGACGCCAGGAGTCGCCCGTCGTCCTCGGCGAGCAGGAGGTCGTCCGGCGAGAACCAGGGCTCACGCTCACGCGCCCGCAGGTCCTCGAGCGTCATGCGGCCCTGCTCGGGGTGCCCGGCGAACGCGCGCGCGTTGACCGCGAGCCACGCACCCTCGTCCTGCCCGACGACGAAGGCCCGCACCGTCACGCCGTCGGGGAGCGTCGGCGTGGGGGCGCTGTCCGGTGTGGTCGCTGCGGCCGGCGCCGCGGGGTTCGCCGGCGCCGCCGGGGCCGTGGGGTCGGCCGGGACGTCGGCCCCCAGGTCCCGCGTCATCCGCCACAGCTCACGCACGACACCCAGCCCGGCCGCAGCGGCGAGAGCCCGCGCACCGGGCAGGTTGCCGTGTGCCCACACGGCGGGGGACGGGTGGCCCGCCGACACGACGTCCCCGCGGACACGGTCGAGGAGGGCCCTGCCGATGCCCTGGCGGCGCACGTCGGGGGCGACCACGAGCTCGGCGCTCGGCACCGCGGCGTCGGGGCGTCCGGCGGCCGCTGCACACTGCGCACCGGCGGCGGCAGAGGCAGGCGCGTCGTCGGGCACCTCGGCCTGGGCGTACCCGACGAGCCGGTCGCCCGAGTGCACCGTCACGTGCAGGACCCTCGGGTGACCGCCCACCACGTCGGCGTCGTCCCCGCTGGCGCCCTCGCCGCTGCCGCCCTCGAGGCCTGCCTCGGTACCGCCCGCGAGGTGGAGGAGCGTCTGCTCGCCGAGCGCCTCGACGCCGTCGGCCTCCTCAGCGACCGCAGCGAGCGCGCGCACCTCGGCGGCGGTCGTCGCGTCGAGCCGGCCCCAGTGGTGCTGCACGGTGGTGCCCATCCAGCCATCCCATCACGCCGGCGTGGCGCACGGGGGTCGGGCGGGGGTGGGCCGCCCGGGTGACGTGCGGAACGTCCCCGGCGCGCTGGCCGTTGGACAGCCGTCGCACGGTGGAGGATCGTGCGGGAGCGCACAGGGGGAGGCGGAGTGGACCGGGTCGACGTGCTCGTCGTGGGCGCCGGGCAGGCGGGTCTCTCCGCGGCGTACCACCTCACGCGCGCGGGCCTGCGGCCAGGCCACGGCATGGTGGTGCTCGACGCCGGCGAGCGCCCGGGCGGCGCGTGGCAGCACCGGTGGGACGGGCTGACGATGGCGCACGCCCACGGCGTCCACGAGCTGCCGGGCATGGCGCTGCCCGACGTCGACCCGCAGGAGCGCGCGTCCGCTGCGGTCGCCCGGTACTTCGCCGCCTACGAGGCCGAGTTCGGGCTCGACGTCGTCCGGCCCGTGCGCGTCCGCCGGGTGCGCGAGGCGACGCCCGACGAGGGGGCCGGGCTGCTCGTCGTCGAGACCGACCGCGGGACGTGGCTCACGCGCGGGCTCGTCAACGCCACGGGCACGTGGGACAAGCCCTTCTGGCCGTCCTACCCGGGACGCGCGGACTTCGCCGGCCGCCAGCTCCACGCGCACGACTACCGGACGCCCGACGACGTCGCCGGCCAGCACGTCGTGGTCGTCGGGGGCGGCACCTCGGCCGTGCAGATCCTGCTCGAGATCGCCGAGGTCACGACCACCACGTGGGTCGCGCGCCGCGAGCCCATCTTCGCCGAGGCGGACTTCGACGAGGACGCGCGCCGGGCGGCCGTCGCGAAGGTCGAGGAGCGCACGCGCGCGGGCCTCCCGCCGCAGAGCGTCGTCTCGGTCACCGGGCTGCCGCTGACCGACGCCAACCGGAAGGGCCTCGAGAGCGGTGTGCTGCGACGCCTGCCGATGTTCGAGCGCATCGTGCCCGACGGCGTCGTGTGGGCGGCGCGCGACGTCCCGCCCGCACCCCCGCACCGGGAGGCGGGCGTGATCCTGTGGGCCACCGGCTACCGGCCGGCGCTCGACCACCTCGCCCCCCTGCGCCTGCGCTGCGCCGGCGGGGGGATCGTCATGGACGGCACCCAGGTGGTGGGCGAGCCGCGGGTCCAGCTCGTCGGCTACGGGCCCACGGCGAGCACCGTCGGGGCCAACCGTGCGGGGCGCACCGCGGTCCGCAACCTGCGCAGGCTGCTCGGCCTCTGAGCCGACACCCGAGCCCGCGCAGGTCGCGTCCGCACGGCCGTCAGTCGGCGGACCCCGTCGGCTGGTTCAGGCCCGCCGAGATGAGGTCCATGACCGTGGAGTCGGCGAGCGTCGTGACGTCGCCGACCGTCCGGTGCTCCGCGACGTCCCGCAGCAGACGGCGCATGATCTTGCCGGACCGCGTCTTGGGCAGCTCCTGCACGACGAGGATGGTGCGCGGCTTGGCGATCGGCCCGATCTCCTTGGCGACGTGCGCGCGCAGGGTCGCGGCGACGTCGGCCCCCTCGCCCGGCTCGTCCACGCGCTCGCGGTACTCGGCGCGCAGGATGACGAACGCCACGACGGCCTGGCCCGTGGTCTCGTCGCTCGCGCCGACGACAGCGGCCTCCGCGACCATCGGGTGCGAGACGAGCGCGGACTCGATCTCGGTCGTCGACAGGCGGTGCCCGGAGATGTTCATGACGTCGTCCACGCGGCCCAGCAGCCAGATGTCGCCGTCGGCGTCCTTCTTGGCGCCGTCGCCCGCGAAGTAGATGCCGGGGAACCGGGACCAGTACGTGTCGACGAACCGCTGCTGGTCGCCCCAGATGCCGCGGAGCATCGCGGGCCACGGCTCGGTGAGCACGAGGTAGCCGCCCGAGCCGTTGGGCACGGGGCGTGCCTCCTCGTCGACGACGTCCGCCGCGATGCCGGGCAGCGGCGTCTGCGCGGAGCCGGGCTTCGCGGCCGTGACCCCGGGCAGCGGGGAGATCATGATCCCGCCGGTCTCCGTCTGCCACCACGTGTCCACCACGGGCGTGCGCTCGCCGCCGATGACCCGGCGGTACCACATCCACGCCTCCGGGTTGATCGGCTCACCGACGCTGCCGAGCACGCGCAGCGACGACAGGTCGAACTGGCCGGGGATGTCCTCGCCCCACTTCATGCACGTGCGGATGGCGGTGGGCGCCGTGTAGAGGATCGTCACGCCGTACTTGGCGACGATCTCCCACCAGCGGCCCTTGTGCGGCGTGTCAGGCGTTCCCTCGTAGATGACCTGCGTGGCGCCGTTCACGAGCGGGGCGTACACGATGTAGCTGTGCCCGGTGACCCAGCCGACGTCGGCCGTGCACCAGTACACGTCCGTCTCGGGCTTGAGGTCGAACACGTTCAGGTGCGTGTAGGCGGTCTGCGTCAGGTACCCACCGGTCGTGTGGAAGATGCCCTTGGGCTTCCCGGTGGTGCCCGACGTGTAGAGGATGAACAGCGGGTGCTCGGACTCGACCCACACCGGCTCGTGCTCGTCGGACTCGGCCTCGAGCGCCTCGTGCCACCAGACGTCGCGCCCCGCGGTCCACGCGACGTCGGCCCCGGTGCGCCGCACCACGAGGACGTGGCGCACCGTGTGCGCGCCGCTGCCGTCGATCGGTCCCAGCGCGTCCTGCTCGCCGCCCAGCGCCTCGTCGACGGCCGGCTTGAGCGCGCTCGGCGTACCGCGGCGGAAGCCGCCGTCCGCGGTGATGACCAGGACGGCGCCCGCGTCATCGATGCGCGAGCGCAGCGCCTCCGCGGAGAACCCGCCGAACACCACGGAGTGCACCGCGCCGATGCGCGCGCACGCCAGCATCGCGATGACGGCCTCGGGGATCATCGGCAGGTAGATCGCGACCCGGTCGCCCGTCGTGACACCGAGCCGGACCAGGGCGTTGGCCGCGCGCGAGACCTCGCGCTGCAGCTCCGCGTACGTGAGCGTCCTGGTGTCGCCCGGCTCGCCCTCGAAGTGCAGCGCGACCCGGTCGCCGCGGCCGGCCTCCACGTGCCTGTCCACGGCGTTGTGGCAGGCGTTGAGGCGGCCGTCGCCGAACCACCGCGCGACGGGGGCGGCGGACCAGTCCAGGACCTCCGTGAACGGGGTCTGCCAGGACAGGAGCGTGCGGGCCTGCTCCGCCCAGAAGCCGAGGCGGTCCGCCGATGCCCAGGCGTAGATCTCGGAGCCGACGTTCGCCTGGGCCGCGAACTCGGCGCTGGGCGGGAAGCGGCGTTCTTCGACGGAGAGGTTCTCGAGGGCGGGTGAGGAGCCGCCGTTGGACACGTCGTGGGTCACAGTTCCTCCGGGCGCAGCGTCAGTGGTGCGGACGGTGCACCGGCGTGCCGGTGCCCTTGGATGGTAGACGCCCCGCGGGTGGGGCGCGCCAGTTCCAGGATCTTGGTCCCTTGACGCCGTCAGCGCACCCCCGACGCAGCGAACCCCGACGGCGCGCCCCTCGGCGGCGGAGCACCCCCCGGCGGAGCGCACCCACGGCGGAGCGCCGCCCGCGGCGCGCGGCCGCTCAGCCCACGCGGTCGGGCGTCACGCCGTCCGCTCGACGTGGGCCGCGGCCTCGTCGCGCTCCTCGCGCGCGCGGGCCACCGTCGACTCGCGGCGCCTGACGTCCTCGGCCGCGGCGTCCGCGGTCGCCACGCCCTGCGCCCACCGGCGACCCGCCCGCCGGGCCAGCCCGGCCACGAGGCCGGCCGCGACGAGCAGCCCGCCGGTCACGAGCAGTGCGCCGCTGCGGGCGTGGTCGCCCAGTTCGTCAGCCGCTGCGGGCAGCACCCGACCACCGGCGACCACGGCCATCACGTCCTCGACGACCCCGGGCAGGAACAGGTACATCACGCCCAGGGCGACGCCCCACACGAGACCGCCCGTGAGGGGGACCGCGGGCGACCAGACGCCGAGCAGCACGACGACCACGAGCAGGAGCACCGCGAGGCCGAGCAGGGTCAGCCCGAGGGCGTCCGACGCGGGGCCGTCGTTGCCGGTCGCGTCACGCAACCGCTCGACGCCGATGCCGACGAGCAGGAGGGCCACGGGTGTCAGGACAAGGCCCAGCAGCACGCCGAGGAGGTGCCGGCCGATGCCCGGCCGCGACGGGCGCTCCGGCAGGTCGCGCCGGGCCGCAGCGAGCGCGCGCTCCTCGTCGGCCTGCCGCTCCTCCGCGATGCGCAGCCGAGCGACCGCATCCTGGTGCTCGGTCTCCCGCTCGATCGCGAGCTGCCGGTCGACGACCTCCGGGTCCTCGCGCAGCGCGCGGCGGGTGTCACGACGCTCCGCGGCTGCAGCAGCGCCCGCGGCGGCCGCGCCGGTCAGCCCGGCCGACGCGGGCAGCACCGCCGTGCGGTCCACGCCCGCCACCGGGTTGCCGGGCGTGGCCTGCGGCTTCCCGGCCGAGGTGGTGACGGGGTTGCCCGGCGTCGCGAGGGGCGACGGGCCGGGCGTCGTGAGCGGGGAGACGTCGGGCGTGGTCAGCGGCGGCACGGGCGGGTAGGGCCGCGCCGCGGCGTGCTGGCCGGCGCCGGCGTCGAGCACCGGTGCGGTGGGGGTGGTCGCGGCGGTGGTCTGCGCGGTCGGATCGACCGGGCCGGTGGCGTCCCGCGTCGTGTCCGCCGCCGGGGCAGGCTCCGACGCGTGGGGGTCGCGCTCGTCGGGGTCCCGGTTCGTGGGCGTGGACATCTCGGCTCCTGTCGGCTCGGGCGGGCTCCCTGAGGGCAGGGGAACTCGCTTCAACCTAGCGCCGACGCCACGGCTGTGCCCGGTCAGACGGGCTCGGTCACACCCGCCTCGACCGGGGTCGCCGGGACCGTGACGGCCTCGGCGGGGGCCGTCCCGACGCCGGGGGTGCGCCGCGTGCGGCCCGCGACGGCGAACGCGGCGCCGACGAACAGGGCGCCGCCGACGGTGTTGCCCAGACCCACGACCGTCATGTTCCGGCCGAACTCCGCCCAGCTCGTCTCGGGGAGACCGCCGATGAGCCCGATCGCGAAGGTCGTCATGTTCGCGACGACGTGCTCGAACCCGGACGTGATGAAGGCGAGCAGGCACCAGAAGACGACGGCGAGCTTGGCGCCCTCGGACTTCAGGCGCGCCCCGGCCCAGATGGCGAGGCACACGAGCATGTTGCACAGGACGCCGCGCCAGAAGAGCTGGCCGATCGTCTCGTCGGCCTTGTGCTCGAGCATCGACGCGATCATGTCGCCGCCCGGGGTGCCCGGCAGCACGACGCCGGAGAGGTGGATCATGCCGGCGAACACGAACGCGCCCGCCATGTTGCCGCCGAACGAGAAGAGCAGCGTCCCGCCGCTGCGGAGCCACGTGGTGCGGCCCCCGAGCGCGCCCTGGGTGAGGGTCATCATGTTCGAGGTCGCGAGCTCACCCCCGGCGGCGACGACGAGCGTCAGGGCGACACCGAAGACGAGGCCCTGGACCAGGGCCTGGAACGGCGATCCCGCGTCCCGGAGCGGGCCCGCGGCGCTGACCATGAGGACCACGGCGATGCCGATGAAGGACCCGGCGAGCATCGCCTGCACGAGGTAGGAGACGGGGTCCGCGGTCGACGCGACCTTCTTGACCGCCGTCTGGTGCTGGGCGGCGAGGGTCTCGGGCAGTGTGAGCACACCACGAGGGTGCCGCCCCCGTGCGGCCACGTCATGGGACGAAAGCCCGCAGGGCCCGCGGAAGGACCTCGCGCGGAGCCACGGTGTGAGCAGCGTTACACCGATCCGGGGCCCGATGCGCGGCTCGCGGTGCGGGAGATGCCCGCACCCTCTGCTTGGCTGGCGCCGTGACCTCTCGCCTCTTCCAGCCCCTGACCCTGCGCGGCCTCACGCTGCGCAACCGCGTGTGGCTCGCGCCCATGTGCCAGTACTCCTCGACCGACGGCATGCCGTCGGACTGGCACCTCGTGCACCTCGGCGCGCGCGCCGCCGGAGGGTTCGGGCTCCTGCTCGTCGAGGCGACCGCCGTCGTGCCGGAGGGCCGCATCACGCCCCAGGACACGGGGCTGTGGAACGACGCGCAGGCGACGGCCTGGGCCCGGGTCGTCGACTTCGCCCACGCGCGCGGCGCGGCCGTCGGCGTCCAGCTCGCCCACGCGGGTCGCAAGGCCTCGACGTTCCGTCCGTGGGACGCCCGGCACGGCACGGTCCCGCCCGAGGACGGCGGCTGGCCCACGGTCGGCCCCTCGGCGCTCGCGTTCGAGGGCTACGTGGAGCCCGCAGCGCTGACGCCCGAGCAGCTCGACGGCGTGGTCGACGCCTTCGCGGCGGCCACGCACCGCGCCCACGCCGCGGGCTTCGACGTCGTCGAGGTCCACGCCGCGCACGGCTACCTGCTGCACCAGTTCCTCTCCCCGCTGTCCAACCGGCGCACCGACGAGTACGGCGGTTCCCTCGAGAACCGGGTGCGCCTCCTCGAGCGCGTCGTCGTCGCGGTGCGCGCCGCGTGGCCCGAGCGCAAGCCCGTGATGGTCCGCGTCTCCGCGACCGACTGGGCCGACGGCGGCCTGACCGTCGAGGACGTCGTCGAGGTGACCCGCCGCCTCGCCGGCCTCGGCGTCGACCTCGTCGACGTGTCGTCGGGCGGCAACGTCGCCGGCGCCATCCCCGTCGGCCCCGGCTACCAGGTGCCGCTCGCGCGTGCCGTGCGCGAGGGCTCGGGGCTGCCGGTCTCCGCCGTCGGGCTCCTCACGTCGGCCGAGCAGGCCGAGCAGGTCCTCGTCGACGGTGCCGCGGACGCCGTGATGATCGGCCGGCTCGCGCTGCGCGACCCGATGTGGCCCCTGCGTGCCGCGCACGAGCTCGGTGCGGACGCGGGGCACGGGATGCCCGACGACGCCGAGGCGAGCGTCGTGTGGCAGCCCCAGTACGTGCGCGGCGCCTGGCGCTGAACCCTCGCCGTCCCGGTGCCTACGGTGCCGGGACGGCCTCGCGCGCCTCGTCGCCGAGCCGAACGGCCTCCTGCACGGCGGCGGCCACGCGCGTGGTCACCTCCGGGTTGAACACGCTCGGGACGATGTACGTGGGGTTCAGCTCGTCCGCGCCGACCACCGACGCCAGGGCGCGCGCCGCCGCGAGCAGCAGCGCGTCGGTGACCCGGTGCGAGTGGGAGTCGAGGAGCCCGCGGAACACGCCCGGGAACGCGAGCACGTTGTTGATCTGGTTCGCGAAGTCGGAGCGGCCCGTGCCGACGATCGCGGCGTGCTGCGCGGCCTCGTCGGGGTCGACCTCGGGCCGCGGGTTGGCCATCGCGAACACGATCGAGTCGGGCGCCATGGTCGCGATGTCGTCGCCCGTGAGGATGTCGGGCGCCGACAGGCCGATGAACACGTCCGCGTCGGCGAGCGCGGCGCGCAGCGGGCCCGTCGCCGCACGCGGGTTGGTGTGCTCCGCGGTCCAGCGCAGCGACTCGTGCAGGCCGGGCCGGCCCGTGTGCACCACGCCCTCGATGTCGCACACGACCACGTCGCGCGCCCCGGCGGCGAGCAGCAGCTTGAGCACCGCGGTCCCGGCGGCGCCCGCACCGGACATGACGATCCGCACCGTGCCCATGTCCTTGCCGACGACCTTGAGCGCGTTCGTCAGGGCCGCGAGCGCGACGATCGCCGTGCCGTGCTGGTCGTCGTGGAACACCGGGATGTCGAGGCGCTCGCGCAGGCGCCGCTCGACCTCGAAGCAGCGCGGCGCGGAGATGTCCTCGAGGTTGATGCCCGCGAACACGGGGGCGATCGCGCACACCGTCTCGACGATCTGGTCGACGTCGGTCGTGTCGAGCGCGATGGGGAACGCGTCGATGTCGCCGAACCGCTTGAAGAGGGCCGCCTTGCCCTCCATCACCGGCAGCGCCGCGAGGGGACCGATGTCGCCGAGGCCGAGCACCGCCGTGCCGTCGGTGACGACCGCAATCGTGTTCCGCTTGATGGTCAGGTTCCGCGCGTCCTCGGGCCGCGCGGCGATGGCCTCGCACACGCGCGCGACGCCGGGCGTGTAGACCATCGACAGGTCGTCGCGGTTGCGGATCGGCACCTTCGACTCGATCGAGAGCTTGCCGCCCAGGTGCATGAGGAACGTGCGGTCGCTCACGCGGTCCACGACCACGCCGGCCAGCGCACGCAGAGCCTCGACGATCTCCGCGGCGTGCTCCTCGCCGCGCGTCGCGCACGTGACGTCGACCCCGATGCGCTCGTGGCCCGACGTCGTGACGTCCAGGGCGGTGACGATCCCGCCGGCGTGCTCGATCGCCGTCGTGAGCTCGCTCACGGCTGTCGGCCGCGCGCGGACCTCGAGCCGCACGGTGATGGACGAGGAGACACTCGGCGCTGAGCTCATGCGGCCATTGTGCAGGCCCGACCGTGCAGGCGGCGCGCACACCTAGGCTGGCCCGGTGCCCGGCCACCCCCTCGCCCCGCTGACCGACCTGCCCGGCGTGGCCGACGCCGTCGCGCAGGCCCGCACGGCGTGCGAGGAGCTGCGGTGGCACCGCGCGCTGCGACGGCAGTGGGCCGTGGCCCGCACCGAGTCGGGCATCCGGTCCGCGCGGGCCGGGCTCGAGATCGACGGGCTGCGTCGCCCCCTCGACCTGGTGCGCGACGTCGCGCGTGGGGCGGTACGTGCGCCGGAGGGGCCCGACGGGGACGCCGTCGTCGGAGCGCTGCGCGCCGAGGCGCACGTCGAGCAGCTCATGGCCGCACCCGGTGCGACGGGGACCGCGGGCGTCGTCCCGTTCGCCCAGCTCCTCGCGCGGGTGCACGCCGCGGTGGTCGGCCCCGCGGGACCGACACGCCGGGCGCCGCGGGCGGGCGCCAGGACGGATGCCGTCGGGCGCCCGAGGAGTGCGCACCAGCCGCTGGACCTGCGTGGCCTCGGCGCAGCACCCGAGGGCGCGGAGCTCGCCGCGCGGCTCGCGTCGCTCGCCGACCTCGTGGCCCTGCCGCTGCCCGCGAGCGTGCCCGCGCTCGTCCTCGCGGCCGTCGTCCACGGCGAGCTGCTCACGCTGCGCCCCTTCGAGCGAGGCAACGGCGCCGTCGCACGGGCCGTGCTGCGGCACCAGCTCACGCAGGGCGGCGTGGACCCCGTCGGCGTCGTCGTGCCCGCGGCGGCGTGGGCGGCCGAGCCGATGCTGTACCTCTCGACGGCAGCCGGGTACGCGACCGGGCGACCCGAGCGGGTCGCGGCGTGGCTCAGGTACTGCGCGCACGCCGTCGTGGCCGGCGCGGAGGAAGGCCGAGCGGTCGCGGACGCCGTGCTCGCCGGTCGGCTGGGGGACGGCGTGGCCGAGGGCGAGGTGGACGGGCCGGGGGACGGTGCGGCCGACGGCGCGGCGGGCGGCCCGGGGGACCGCACCTGAGCGCTGCGGTGCGGTCGGGCGGGCCCCGATGAGTTCCGCGGCCCGCGGTGGTCTGACCAGAGAACAGCCACTCGCCCGCTGAGAGGACCGGCCGTGACCCCCGACAGCGACCACCCCGCCCCGACGACCGCCATGCGCACGTTCCACCAGATCCTCGTCAACACCGCCGTCGCGAACATCACGACGAGCTTCCTGTGGTTCGCGCTGACGTTCTGGGTCTACCTGGGGACCCGGTCCGTGCTCGCCACGGGCCTCATCGGCGGCGCGTACATGCTCTTCGTGGCGGTCAGCAGCATCTTCTTCGGCTCGATCGTCGACCACCACCGCAAGCTCGCCGTCATGCGGCTGTCGAGCGTCCTCACGCTGGTCGCGTTCGCCGTCGCTGGAGCGATGTTCCTGCTGCTCGACGAGCCCACGCTGCTGGACCTGGGCCGGCCCTGGTTCTGGGCGTTCAGCGTGGTCATCCTCGCCGGCGCCGTGGTCGAGCAGCTGCGCAACATCGCGCTGTCCACCACCGTCACGATCCTGGTCCCCGACGACCGTCACGCGAACGCGAACGGGCTGGTCGGCACCGTGCAGGGCGTCGCGTTCATGGTCACGAGCGTGTTCAGCGGGCTCTCCGTGGGCCTCCTCGGGATGGGCTGGACGCTCGCCATCTCGCTGGGCCTCATGGCCGCGACGCTCGTGCACCTCGTGACGGTGAGGTTCCCCGAGGACCGGGTCGCGGCCGCGCCCGCGGACGGGGCGCGTGCGACGCTCGACCTGGCGGGGTCGATCGCCGTCATTCGCTCCGCGCGCGGCCTGTTCTCCCTCATCATCTTCGCGACGTTCAACAACCTCATCGGCGGCGTCTACATCGCGCTGATGGACGCCTACGGCCTCGAGCTGTTCTCCGTCGAGTCGTGGGGCCTCGTGCTCGGCGTCACCGCGACGGGCTTCATCATCGGTGGTGCCGCCGTGGCCAAGTTCGGGCTCGGCGCGAACCCGATGCGCACGATGCTGCTCGTGGTCGCCGGCATGGGGGTGCTCGGCGCACTGTTCACGGTGCGTGAGTGGTGGGTGCTGTACGCCGTCGGCATCTGGCTCTACATGTGCCTGATCCCCGTGGTCGAGGCAGCGGAGCAGACGGTCATCCAGCGGGTCGTGCCGCTCGAGCGGCAGGGCCGGGTGTTCGGGTTCGCGATGACCTTCGAGTCGGCGGCCGCACCGGTCACGGCGTTCGTCATCGCGCCGCTCGCCGAGCTCTGGATCATCCCGTACGCGCGCACGGACTCCGGCCGCGAGGTGCTCCGGCCCCTGCTCGGCGCCGGCGACACCCGCGGCATCGCGCTCGTGTTCCTCGCGAGCGGCCTGATCATGGTGGTGGCTGCGCTCGTCGCGTTCCGACTGCCCGCGTACCGGGTGATCTCGCGGACCTACCGGGAGTCGGCACCGGAGTCGGAGGACGGGGACACAGGCCGACGGCGTCCCCGGGGGGACGCCGTCGTCGACAGCACGGGTAGCGAGGTATCAGGCGCTGCACGATAGCTGCCGCAACGGGGCTAGCCCGGTCGGCAGGTCCTCTCGCGGACTGGTCGCGCGTGGGTTCTCGCTGCCCGCTGTGCTGTTGTTCTTCCTTTGTACGCCTCCGCCGCCCGGCTGGGAAGGGACGTCGGTCACTTGCCCACTTTTGTCCCGCTGGTGCTCCGCAGGGCGGCCGCCGGGGTCCGCCACGTGGACGATCACGGTCACGTCAGGCGCGCGGGTGCCGCCCTCGGCGCAGGAGGAGGACGGCGGCGACGCTCGCGACCACGACCAGCGCCAGGACGGGGACGCTGCGCCGCGGCGGCGGGAAGCTGGGCCGCAGCGCGACGGGGCGCACGAACGTCAGCGCGTCCCAGCCCTTCTCGACGGCGAGGCGCCGCAGGCCACGGTCCGGGTTGACGACCGAGGCGTTGCCCACGGCCGCCAGCATCGGCACGTCCGTGACCGAGTCGGAGTACGCAAAGCTCGACTCGAGGTCGTAGCCCTGCTCTGCCGCGAGCGCGCGGACCGCCTCCGCCTTCTTCTCCCCGTAGGCGTAGAAGGCGATCTCGCCCGTGTATCGGCCGTCGACGATCTCCATGCGCGTCGCGACCACGTGGTCGGCGCCGAGCAGCGCCGCGATGGGCTCCACGACCTCCGCGCCCGAGGCGGACACGATGACGACGTCGCGGCCCGCCGCGTGGTGCTCGTCGATGAGCGCGACGGCCTCCGCGTAGACGGTGGGCTCGATGTGCAGGTGCAGGGTCTCGTTGACGATCGAGGAGACCTGCGCGACGTCCCAGCCGGCGACCATCGACGACAGGTGCGCGCGCAGGCGCTCCGTCTGGTCGGCGTCGGCCCGGCCGAGGAGGAAGAGGAACTGCGCGTAGGCGGTCCGCAGCACGTCGCGTCGCGTGATGAGGCCGCCCGCGAAGAACGGCCGGGAGAACGCCGTGGCCGACGACGTCGCGATGATCGTCTTGTCGAGGTCGAAGAACGCGGCGGCGGTCATCGGCCTCCCCTCCCGGTCCGTGGCGACGGCCCGGGACGGCCCGGTGCCCCTGCGAGGGTATCGAGCCGCGGTGCCGCACCGAAGGGTTGCGACCTGCACATCCGTCCACGTGAGCGTGCCTGTGCGCGTCGCTGTGCGCCGGCTCGCCGGGTGCCGTCGCACCGGGGCTCGCTCGACTGGGCCGTGCTCGCCGGGTGCGGAGCGCGCCAGGCTCGCCCGACGGGCGCCTGCTCGCCGGGTGCTGCCTCGCCGGGTGGGCAGCGTGCCGCGTCGTGCACACCCCGGGCCGCTCGGGACGCGTCCCCAGGCCGTCGGGTCCTCGCACCCGGGCTCCCTGGGCCGGGGGCAGGGTCGGTCCTCCGCGGCGGGCCCACCGCCCGGGGCGAGGAGGTCGGATGTCCGCCGAGGTCGTGGTGGTCGTCGGTGCGTGCGGCGGCGTCGGGGCGTCGACGCTCGCGGCGCTCCTCGCCCGGCGCAGGGCACGTGAGGGGAGCACGGTCACGCTCGTCGACCTCGACCCGGGTGCGGGCGGGCTCGAGATCGTGCTCGGCACGGAGGACGTGCCGGGGGTCCGGTGGGCCGACCTCGCCGACGTTCGCGGCTCGCTCGCCGCCGCGGACCTCGTCGGCGTGCTCCCGCGGTGGGCGGGCGTCGACGTGCTCAGCGGCGACCGCCGCGCAGGGGGCCCCGCCCGGCACACCGTGGACGCGGTGCTGCCCGCGCTCGTCGACGGCTCGGCGACGGTCGTCGTCGACCTGCCGGGCCACGCGCTCCTCGCCGCGGCGTCGCAGCGGGCGCAGGGCGCGGCCTGGCGGGCGGACGAGGGCCCGGAGGCGCCCGACGACGGGCCCGCCGCACCCCTGGCCGCGCTGGGCGCACGAGCCCGGGCGGTGCTCCTGACTGGGCAGGACGTGCGTGGAGTCGCGAGCGCGATCGGCGTGCGGGACGCCCTGGGCCCTGTGCCGACCCTGCTGACCCTGCGCCGACGCCGCCGTGCGCGGGTCGCACCGCTCGCCGCCGCCCACGTGCTGGACCTGCCGCTGCTCGGGCTCCTGCCGGCGCAGCCGTCGGTGCGCGAGGCCTCGGACCGTGGCCTCGGGCCCGTCGTCGGCCCTCGGTCACGACTCGGCCGCGCCGTCGCGCACCTGGACCGAGGGCTCGGCCGGTGACCGCCGTACGGCCGGAGGGCAGCGCCGCCGCGCACGCACCGGTCAGGGTCGCCCCCGTGCTGCTCGACGAGGTCCGTCGACGTACCGCGTCCGGCGAGGCGCTGCCCGGCCGGGACGCGCTCGCGCGCATGGTCAGGGACCTCGGCGGTGTGCTCGGGCGCGAGGACCTCGAGGCGCTCGCCACGAGCGTGCGCGCCGAGGTGCAGGGCGCCGGGCCGCTCCAGCCTCTCCTCGAGAGCCCCGGCGTGACCGACGTCCTCGTCAACGGCCCGGGCGACGTGTGGGTCGACCGCGGTGCGGGTCTCGAGCGCGTGGACGTCGACGTGGGCGACGCGGCCCAGGTGCGGGCGCTCGCCGTGCGGCTGGCCTCCGCCGGCGGACAACGCCTCGACGACGCGGTGCCCGTGGTGGACGCCCGACTGCCGGACGGCACGCGTCTGCACGCCGTGCTCCCACCCGTGGCGCCCGGGTGCACGGTCCTCAGCCTGCGCGTGCACCGCGACGTCGCGTACACGCTCGACGAGCTCGTCACCGGCGGCACGGTCGCGGCGCCCATGGCCCTCGTGCTGCGCGGGCTCGTCGCGGGGCGCGCCAACCTGGTCGTCTCGGGCGCGACCGGGACCGGCAAGACGACCCTGCTCTCGACGCTTCTGTCCCTCGTGCCACGGACCGAGCGGATCGTGTGCATCGAGGAGGCGGGCGAGCTCGCACCCGACCACCCGCACGTCGTGCGCCTGCTCGCGCGGCGTCCCAACGTCGAGGGTGCGGGCGGTGTCGACCTCGCGACCCTCGTGCGCCAGGCGCTGCGCATGCGACCCGACCGGATCGTCCTGGGCGAGTGCCGTGGCGCCGAGGTCAGGGAGGTCCTGACCGCGCTCAACACGGGCCACGAGGGCGGCTGCGCGACCCTCCACGCGAACCGGGTCGAGGACGTGCCGGCGCGGCTCGAGGCGCTCGGGTCGCTCGCGGGGATGTCCCGGGAGGCGCTCGCGGCGCAGGCCGTCAGCGCGCTCGACGCCGTCGTGCACCTGCGACGTGACGCCGGGGTGCGGTACGTCGCCCAGGTGGGCGCCGTCGGGCGGGACCCGGACGGCGGCGGGCTCGTCGTGCGGGCCGTCCTCGAGGTCGGTGCGGGCGGCGACGTACGCCCCGGGCCGGGCTGGCCCGCGTTCGCGGCCCGGTGGGGGCCCGGGCGGGTGCCGCTCCCCGGCGGCCCGGGTGAATCCGCGTGGATGACCGCCGGCGGCCGGGCATGAGCCGCGCCGTCCGTGGGCATGCGCCGTCCCCGGCGGCGTGGTGGCCCGTTGCTCCGCGGCGTGGGGAGTCGTCGGCGCGGAGGTCGGTGTCCGGGGCGGAGGTGTTCGGTGTGCCGCTGTCCGGGGTGCTCGGTCGGGTCGGACGGCTCGGCCCCGCACGAGGGGCCCTGCTCGGCCCTGACCCGGGGTCCCGGGGCGGGCGGGGCGCGGCCGTGCCGGACGCCGGGGCGGGTCGCTCCGACGGGCGGACCCACCGGCGTCTTCCCGCGCGCGGTCGCCCGCGCGTCCCGGAGGTCGACGTCGCCACCCGCCTCACCGCGGTGGCGGCCGCGATGCGCAGCGGTGCGCCGGCGCCGATCGCGTGGCAACGGGGCATGGGTGTGCCCGCGCGTGACGGCGTGCCGCACTGGGCCGACCTCGTGGACGTGACCCGCGTCGACCGGTCGACCGCCCGCGCCGTGGCGGCAGCCGCCCGCCTCGCCCAGGCGACCGGCGCGCCGCCCGCGCCCGTCCTCGACGCCATGGCCGTCGCGCTCGCGCGGGACGCCGAGGCAGCGGGTCAGCGCCGGGCCGCGCTGGCCGGGCCGGCGGCGACCGCGCGGCTGCTCGGCGTCCTCCCGGTGCTCGGGGTCCTGCTCGGTGTCGCGCTGGGTGCGGACCCGCTCGCGGTGCTCCTCGACGGGGGTGGGGGCAGCGGGCTGCTCGGGGCGGGCCTCCTGCTCATGGCGGTCGGCCGTCGGTGGACGGCGCGGTACCTGCGCGCGGCGGTCGCGCAGGCGGAGGGCCCGTGAGCGGGCGCTCGTGGCTCGGGCCGCTGGTGGGTGGGAGCGTCCTGGGGCGCGCCGGGCGCGTGGTGCCTGCTGGTCACCCCACGGGTGACGACGGTGGTGCCGGGCGAACCACGGGAGGGCGGCCGGGGCGTGGTCCGGCGGCGGGGTCCGCCCGCGGGCGGGTTGGCGCCGGCGGGCGGGCCGGCGCCCGTGAGGTTGCACCCGGAGGTGCGGGCGCGCGCGACACGGAGGCCGGTGAGGTCGAGGTCGCTGTCGTGCTCGACCTCCTCGGCGCCGCGTGCGCGGCGGGAGCGAGCGTGCCCGCCGCTCTCGCGGCCACGGGTGTGGCGATCGAGGGTGAGCGGGGCGCGGTGCTGCTCCGAGCCGCCGCACTCGTGAGCCTGGGCGCCGAGTGGCAGGCCGCCTGGGTGGGCGCTGGGGCGCTCGCGCCCGTGAGGGACGCGCTCGAGCCGGCGTGGGTCGACGGCGCGCCGCCGGGCGAGGCCCTGCGAGCGACGGCCGCATCCGTGCGCCGGGAGCGCCAGGCCCGCGCCCTGGAAGCCGCGGGCCGGCTCGGCGTGCGCCTCGTGCTGCCGCTCGGGCTCTGCTACCTCCCGGCGTTCGTGCTGGTCGGGCTCGTGCCGGTGCTGGTCTCGATGGCGTCCGGGGCGCTCGGTGGGGGCTGACCGCTCCCCGGGCGTCCACAGCGCAGCGGCCGGCGGGGCCGTCCACCGGCCCGTGGGTCCGGCGGTTGCTGCGGTCGGTGCCCGGGCGAGCGTGGAGTGCGCGCCGATGGTCGGCGCGTGGACGAGGAGGAGGACGGACATGACAGCAACGACGGCGGACCGGGTGGCGGAGGTGTCGTCGGGACCGGCGACGGTGGAGGTGACCGGGGATGTAGCGCCGGAGTCGAGGCGTCGCACGCTCGCACGGTTGCGGGACGGTGGGCGGGACGCCGGCATGGCGACCGCGGAGTACGCCATCGCGACGGTCGCCGCGGCGGGCTTCGCGGGGCTCCTCATCCTGGTGCTGCGCAGCGACGAGGTCCGCGGGCTCCTGACGGGCATCGTGCGCAGCGCCCTGTCGCTGTGAGCGGGCGGCCGGCACGCGACGACACGGGTGCGGTCACGGCCGAGCTCGCGATCGCGCTGCCGGCCGTCGTCCTCGTCGTCGCCGTGGTGCTCGTGACAGCAGTGGCCGGGATCGGCCAGCTGCGCTGCGCGGACGCCGCCCGCACCGCGGCGCGCGTCGCCGCGCTGGGGGAGGCCGACGCCGAGGTGCGGGCGGCCGCGCGGCACGTGGCCGGGCCGGGCGCCCAGGTCCGCATCGAGCGCGAGCCGCCGTGGGTCGAGGTCGTCGTCGAGACGGACGGCCCGGCGACCTGGTTCACCGCGGGTGCGCTGCACCTCAGCGCGACGGCCACGGCGTGGGCCGAGCCGTGAGCGCGCGGGAGCGGCATCGGACGACCCGCGTGGGGAGAGCGCCTACCGCTGGGGAGCGGTGCTCGGTGGGTCGTGCTGGACCGGCCGTCGCGCTCGCGGCCCACGACGGGCCAGCGCGCCCCGTCGACGCGGCCGGTGAACGCGGCTCCGCGACCCTGCTCGTGGTCGGGGTGGTCGCGCTCGCGGTGGTCCTCGGGCTGGTGTGCGCGGTCGTGGCGCGGGCGTACGGGGTGCGGTCCGCCGCGCAGACTGCCGCCGACCTGGCCGCGCTCGCCGCCGCGCAGTCCGTCGCCGTCCCCGCGGGGGTGGTCATAGCACCCGGTGTGAGCCTCACCGGAACAGGCGGTGCCACGTCGGTGTCGCCGTGCGACCTCGCCGCGGAGTCTGCGCGGCGCAACGGCGGGGTGCTGTCCGGGTGCCTCCTGCTCCCGGGCGGCGTGGTCGAGGTGCGGGTCGCCGTGCACGCGGCGGTGGGGACGTCCGTCGCGAGTGCGCGGGCCGGGCCGGCCGAGGCGCGTCGGTGAGGGAGGCGTCGAGGCACGCCGGGGGCCTGGCCGAGGCTGCGGGCGTGTCAGTCCTCGTGCGCGAGGACCGCCTCGAGCAGCCGGATCGCGCCGGCCTTGTCCAGCGGGTTGTTGCCGTTGCCGCACTTCGGCGACTGCACGCACGCCGGGCAGCCCGCGGCGCACCCGCACCCGGCGATCGCGTCACGCGTCGCGCGCAGCCACGCCGCTCCGAGGTGGAAGCCGCGCTCGGCGAAGCCCGCCCCGCCCGGGTACGCGTCGTACACGAACACGGTCGCGCACTCGGTGTCGACGTGCAGCGCGGTGGACACCCCGCCGAGGTCCCAGCGGTCGCACGTCGCGAGCAGCGGCAGGAGGCCGATCGACGCGTGCTCGGCCGCGTGCAGCGACCCCGGCACGTCGCCGTCGTCGAGCTGCGCCTCCGCGAGCAGCGACGCGGGCGCCGTCCACCACACGGCAGTCGTCGTCAGCGTCCGGGCGGGCAGGTCCAGGACCTCACCGCCCACGGGCACCAGGTCCGGCAGCCGCCGCTTCTGGTAGCTGACCACCTGCGTCGTGACGTCCACGGGGCCGAACCCCCACGTCACAGAGCCCGCACGCCGCTCCTCGCGCACACCCTGGATCGCGATCGACGTCAGCCACTTCGACCACGTCCCGTAGTCCACCGTCCGCTCGCGCACCACCGCCACCGAGCCCTCGAGGTCCAGCTCGTCGACCACGAACGTCGCGCCCTGGTGCACGTAGACGGCACCCTCGTGCACAGTCGAGTCGGCGGCCGCGGCGTCGACCGTCCCGAGCAGCCGCCCGGTCGCCCCCTCGACGACCCGGACCGGCTCACCCCCGGAGCCGCGCAGGTCCGTCAGCCACGCCGCCGACTCCGCGTGCGTCCAGTACCAGCCCGACGTGCGCCGGCGCAGCGCACCCCGCTCGACGAGGACCGCGAGCAGCTCCGCCGTCCCGGGACCGAAGAGCGCCAGCTCCTCCGAGCGGATCGGCAGCTCGGACGCGGCGGCGCACAGGTGCGGGGCGAGCACGTACGGGTTGCCCGGGTCGAACACCGTCGCCTCCACCGGCGTCCGGAAGATCGCATCCGGGTGCCCCACCAGGTACGTGTCCAACGGGTCCTCGCGGGCGATGAGCGCGACGAGGCCGTCCGCGCCCGCGCGCCCGGCACGGCCCGCCTGCTGCCACAGGGACACGCGCGTCCCGGGCCACCCAGCGATGAGCACCGCGTCGAGGCCCGAGATGTCGACGCCGAGCTCGAGCGCGTTGGTCGTGGCGAGCGCGCGCAGGTCGCCCTCGCGGATGCGTCGCTCGAGCTCGCGTCGCTCCTCGGGCAGGTAGCCACCGCGGTACGCCGCCACCGACTGGCCGAGGCCCTTGCGCACGTGGTCCAGGTGGTCGCGGGTCGACCCGGCGACGGACTCGGCGCCGCGGCGCGACCGCGTGAACGCGAGCGTCCTGGCACCCGCGAGGGTCAGGTCCGTCAGCAGGTCGGCCATCTCGGCCGTGGCCGTGCGGTGCACGGGTGCCGTCGGGGCGTCGTCGTGCGACTCGTCCACGTCAGGCGCACCGAGCGTCGGGTCGAGCCCCGGCATGAGCGGCGGCTGCCACAGCGCGAACGTCTTGTGCCCGCGCGGGGACGTGTCACGCGTGACGGCCACGACGTCGTCCGCGTCGACCCCCAGCAGCCGCGCGGCGCTCTGCGCGGGGTCGGCCGTCGTCGCGGACGCGAGCACGAACGTCGGGTGCGCGCCGTGGTGCTCCGCGAGCCTGCGCAGCCTGCGCAGGACCGCCGCCACGTGCGCGCCGAAGACCCCGCGGAACGCGTGGCTCTCGTCCACGACCACGTAGCGCAGGCTCCGCAGCAGCCTGACCCACCGGCGGTGGCCCGGGAGCAGCGAGAAGTGCAGGAAGTCCGGGTTGGTCAGGACGACGTCCGCGTACTCCTGGACCCAGCGGCGCGCCGTCATGTCCGTGTCGCCGTCGCACGTGGAGGGGCGCAGGTCCGCCAGGCCGGCCGCGCGGAGCAGCGACTCGAGCCCCACGAGCTGGTCGGCGGCGAGGGCCTTGGTCGGGCACAGGTAGAGCACCGACCCGCGACGCTGCGTGGACTCGATCCGGCCCGGGTCGAGCAGCCCGGCGGCCCGGTCCCGGCGCACGGCCGTGAGCGCCGGCAGCCAGAACGCGAGGGACTTGCCGGAACCCGTCGACGTCGCGAGCACCGTGTGCCGGCCACCCCACGCGGCGTCGGCCGCCTCGACCTGGTGCACCCACGGCCGCTCGACGCCCAAGGCGCGGTACCCCCGGACGAGGTCCGCATCCGCCCACGCGGGCCACTCCGTCTGCGTGCCGGCCCGTGCCGGGATGTGCTCGACGTGCATCAGCCGGTCCTCGCGACGCCCACCGGCGAGGAGGACGTCGAGCAGAGCATCCGAGCCGGCCACCCCGCGATCCTCGCACCCGGCTCAGACGCCGTCGCCTGCACCGCGCCACCACCTCGCGGTCCGAGCCGTACGCGAGCACGGCGGTCCCCGCGGGCGGGACCGGCGTCGCCCGATCGGGGGAACCTCGCGGCGCCACGGACGTGCCCGCCGCAGGAAACGGACCAACCGGCCCGAAGCGCCCACCCCGCGACGCCAGGCGTTTCCTATACTCCCGGCCATGGACATCGGGGGCAGTCCGGAAGAGATCAGGGCCGAGGCACGGCGCGTGCGTGGCTGGGCCACGGCGCTCGAGACCACGAGCGGGCAGGTGCGCAAGGGCAACGGCGTGCAGTGGGTGGGCGTCGCCGCAGACAGGTACCGCGAGCGGCTCGCCGAGCACGCCCGGGCGGTCGGCGGCTCGCGTGACGAGGTGATCGACCTCGCGCAGGCGCTCGAGACCCTGGCCGACGAGCTCGAGGAGCGGCAGGCCGCGATCCGGCGGGCCGCCGAGCTCGTCGAGGACGCCATCGACGGCGCCCGCAGCACCCTCGGCCGCCTGGGCGGCATCGCACGGGACCTCCTCTCCGACGGCGAGAAGGCGGCGAGCTCGGCGGCTCAGCGCGTGCTCGACACGGTCGGCAACGCGCGACCGCCGGTCGGGTCACCGATCTGGCTCGACCTCTCGCGCTCGCTGGGGCACTGATGACGACGCTGACGCTCGAACGCCTCGACAACGGCGCGCGCTGCCGTTTCACCGAGGACCAGTGGTCGGTGGCCGCCGCCCTCGCCGGGCCCGAGGGCCTGCCCGAGTGGGCGAGGCCGCTGACCGACCTGCAGCCCGCGGACGCCGAGCCGTCGAGCACTGAGACGTCGAGCACTGAGGCGCTGAGGGCGCAGGCGCCCGAGACCGAGGCGACGCCGGCAGGCGCCGAGGACGCCGACGTGCCAGCCGACGACGCCAAGACGCCTGCCGATGACGCCGAGAGGCGCTCGGACGCCGACGGCTCGATGCACGACACCGAGGCGCCCACCGAGTCCGGCGCCGTGCCAGATGAGGCCGCCCGGCCCGAGACGGTCGAGCTCGACGACGCCCTGAGCGAGGCCGTCGCGATGCGCTCGACGGCGGTCATCGAGATCGAGCTGCGTGCCGTGGCGGGGGAGCGCGGCGTCCTCGCGATGCTGTGGACCGACGGGCGCGTCGGTGCGTCGCTGGTCCGCGGCGTGGAGCTCAGGCCCCAGGGCGGGGCCACGGCGTCGCGCCTGCGCCCGGGTGTCGAGGTCAGCGCGTTCGGCGTCGACCGCCTCGTCGACGAGGCCATGCGGCTCGTGCCCCCGGCGGAGAACACCGTCGGTGCGACCGAGGCCGTGGTGCCCAAGGAGCTGTCCGTCGCCCTGGCCCGCGCGCTGCGCGAGGGAAACGGGCGGGTCGTCGACGCGATCGTCGCCGACCTCGGGCTCCAGAGCGCGCCACCCGTGCTGGACGCCGTGGCGCGGTCCATGGACGGCAGCCTGACCGTCGTGACGCGCAGCGTCGGGAGCACCCGCGTCTCGGCCGGGTCGTGGCTGCGCTGCGACGCCGGCTGGGTCGAGCTGGCGCCCGCACCGCAGGAGATGGTGCGGCACACGCCGCGCACGGGGGAGCAGATCGCCCAGACGCTGCTGTTCGACCTCGCGGGCCGCCTCGACGCGGCCCTGCGTGGTGCGGACGGTGCGGCCGAGGCGCCGGAGCAGGGGGACGACGCATGACCATCGAGGTGAGCGGTGGCGCCGGCGGGATGGGCGCCGTCTACCAGGACCTCCTGGCCCAGGCGGGCATCCTGGACGACGCCGGCGACGAGGTCCGCCGCTGGTCCGACGACGTCGCGAAGGTCGCGTTCGACGACTCCGTGCTCGCGGCCGCGCTCCTGTGCCCCGTCGAGGCGGCCGCGGTCGGCATCGCCGTGGGCGTCGCGACCACCAGCCTGCTGACGGTCAGCACGACGCTCGAGGCCACGGCCCTGGTGCTGCAGGCGAGCGTCGAGACGTACCAGTTCTTCGACGCCGCCCAGCAGGCCGCCATGGAGGCGCTGCACCAGGTGGGCGGGTACGCCCTGGGTATGGCTCTTCCCGGCCTTCTGGCGAGCGGGGCGCTGCTGCTGGCCACGAACCCCGTGCTCACCGGGACGCTCGCCCTGATGATCGCGCGCGACCCCGACGCCGTGATGAACGGCGCCATGGAGACCCTGTTCGAGAACCCGTGGCTCATGGAGGAGCTCACCAAGACCGCGCCGTGGCTGATCCAGGGCCTCGCCTCCCAGCTCCCCGGCGGCCCGCTGCTGCCCTACCTGCTCTCGGGTGGCAGCTGGCCGACGACGGACTACGAGCAGGCCGTCGGCGGCCTCGTGTCGGTCGGCAACCTCTTCGGAGCGTTCCAGGACGAGGGTGACTTCGAGGTGCAGAGCGTCGGCGCTGGAGATGGTGCGGCACCGACGTCGGTGGCCGAGATCTTCGAGCAGCAGAGCATGCTTGGCAAGGACGCCAACCACGGGCAGATCCAGGTGACCCGTGTGGTGGACGCGGACGGGAACGAGTCGTTCATCGTGCAGATCCCGGGGACCCAGGAGTGGTCCCCGGCGCGCGGCGACAACCCTGTCGACCTGACGACCAATGTCCAGTTGATGAGCGGTCAGCAGACCCTGCTCCAGGAGCAGGTGGCTCAGGCCATGCGCGACGCAGGTGTGGACCCGGGGGAACCGGTCATGCTCACGGGGCACAGCCAGGGCGGGATCGCGTGCGCGTCCATGGCCTCGGACCCGTCGTTCACGCGCGAGTTCACCGTGCGAAGCATCGTCACCGGCGGTTCACCCATCGCACGGTTCGACATCCCGCCGGACGTTTCGGTCCTTGCGCTCGAGCACGACCAGGATCCGGTCCCCATGCTCGAGGGGCGCGAGAATCCCGACAGGCCCAACTGGGTCACGGTCGAGCGCGACGTCTCAGGAGTCGAAGGGCTGCACGGGCCCGGGGACGCGCACGGCACCGGCGTGTACCAGAGCACGGGCGCGCAGGTCGATAGCTCCAACGACCCGTCGATCCGGGCGTGGCAGGAGCAGAACGAGCGGTTCTTCACCGGGGACGCCACGGTGGATCGCTACCAGATCACGCCGAGTGCTCCGTGACGGCCACCACGTCGCGTCGGGACGCCAAGCGAGCGGTCGCCGTGCGCAGCTCGCTCGGAGGCCGCCGGCCGACAGTCCTGGTGGCTCTAGGCCTTGCCGTCGGCTCGCTCGCGGGGTGCGCGTTCGGCGGCGGCGCGCGTGCCGCCGCCGAGGACGACCGCGTACCCGTTCCTGACGAGGTGCTGTTCGACGCGGTCAGCGAGATTGCCGGGGTCGTCCGGGCGGATCTCTCGTACGAGGACGACGTCACTGACGGAAGCACCTACTTCGGCGACATCGAGGTGGACGCCGACGCTGATCCCGCCTGCGTCCTCGACCGTGCCTATGCGCTCCTGTGGCAGGGGCGGGACGCCTCGGTCTCGGTATCGGTCATTCAGGACGGGGCGTACACCCAGGAGGACGCGATAGGCGTCGAGGGCAACCAGTTCATGGGCGAGATGGAAGAGCGCTACGGCCGTCGTCCGAAGGACGGGGTGTTCGTCGAGCCGGAGACGCCGCCCGCATGCCGTTGAGCCACCCCCACAACCGGGATGTCGGGGCTCTTGGGCGTGGGGCGCAGATGGCCGCCTCGCCGACGGCGTCGTTGGGCACGAGGTCGAGGTGGCCTTCGCCGCGCTGACCGGGTGCGTGTCTCCGGACGGGTCCGGTGGCTCTCGCGAGGGTGAGCGTGTGCCCGTGCCCGACGACGTGCTCCTCGGGGCGATCGAGGACGTCCCCGGTGTCACCGACGTCGATGTCAGCTACGAGGACGACGTCACCAACGGTGAGCAGTACTCGGGTCGGCTCGAGGTCGACGACTCCGCAAACCCCGCGTGCGTGCTGGACCGGGTCTACGCAATCCTCTGGCAGGGCCGCGACGCGGTGATCGGCGTCTCGGTCGTCCAGGGCGGAGAGGTCACCGCGGAACCTCCGCCCGGCATCTCCTTCTTCCAGAAGACCGACGAGATGCAGGACCGCTACGGCCCTCGCCCGACGGAGGGCGTGCTCGTCGAACCCGAGGCGCCGCCCGCATGTCGTTGACCACGGAGCAGGAGATGGGCGCCGGGCCGCCTGCGAGCTCGCGGCGCGCACCCGGTGGGAGCCGCACATCGTCGCCTCGTGCGGCTGGAGGACGCCGGGCCCTCGTGCGCGGGCTGGCGACCGCGCTGGGTGTGTTCGCGCTGACCGGCTGCGTCTTCCCCGGCGGGTCGTCCGACAGACCTCATGAGGACGTGCGCATCCCGGTGCCCGACGAGGTGCTGTTCGACGCCGACGTGTCGTACGAGGACGACTTCACCGACGGCAGCAACTACGTCGGCGACATCGAGGTGGACGCCGACGCGGATCCCGGCTGCGTCCTCGACCGTGCCTATGCGCTCCTGCGGCAGGGGCGGGACGCCTCGATCGGCGTCTCGGTCATCCAGGACGGCGTCTTCACGCGCGGGCGCGACGTCGGCGTCGAGGGCAACCAGTTCATGGGCGAGCTCGAGGACCGCTACGGGCGGCGCCCCAAGGACGGGGTCTTCGTCGAGCCGGAGACGCCGCCCGCCTGCCGCTGAGGTAGGCCGAGCCACCCGCCGCACGCCGGCACCACCGTGATCATCAGCGACACGCCGCGACCTCGTCGCGCCCGCGTGCCGGATCCGCGCGCGCCCGGGACCAACGTCCCCCATCGCTCACCATCCCGACACTAGAAATGCCACATCTTGTGGTCGTCATCAGATCGGCCGCTACATCTTGTGCCAGGAGGCTTTGGTCATGACGTCCACCACGCACGCCCTCGCAGGGGTCATCAAGCGGTCCGGCGCCACCGCGACCTTCGACGCGGAGCTCATCACCGCGGCGATCGTCCGCGCCGCCACGGCGACCGGCGAGCCGTCGGTGGACGGCCCGGGGACGTGCGCGGACGTCGTCGTGCGGCTGGCCGAGGAGGGCGCCGCGTACCCGGACGTCGAGCACATCCAGGACCTCGTCGAGGAGGCGCTCCTGCGCCGCGGGCACACCGCCACCGCACGCGCCTACATCGCCTACCGCAGCCAGCACGCACGCCTGCGCGAGGACGCGCGCACGGTCGTCGAGGTCGGCAGCTCGATCAACGAGTACCTCGACCGCAGCGACTGGCGCGTCAACGCCAACGCCAACCAGGGCTACTCGCTCGGCGGGCTCATCCTCAACACGGCCGGCAAGGTGACCGCCAACTACTGGCTGTCGCACGTCTACCCGCCCGAGATCGGCCGCGCCCACCGCTCCGGGGCCCTGCACATCCACGACCTCGACATGCTCGCCGGCTACTGCGCCGGCTGGTCCCTGCGGACGCTCCTCACCGAGGGCCTCAACGGCGTGCCGGGCAAGGTCGAGGCGGCGCCGCCCCGCCACTTCAGCTCCGCCGTCGGGCAGATCGTCAACTTCCTCGGCACCATGCAGAACGAGTGGGCGGGCGCGCAGGCCTTCAGCTCGTTCGACACGTACATGGCGCCGTTCGTGCGCCTCGACGGCCTCGACTACGCGCAGGTGCGCCAGGGCATCCAGGAGCTCGTCTACAACCTCAACGTCCCCTCGCGCTGGGGCACGCAGACGCCCTTCACCAACCTGACCTTCGACTGGGTCTGCCCGCAGGACCTGCGCGCGCAGGTCCCCGTCGTCGCCGGCCAGGAGGTCGACTTCACCTACGGCGACCTGCAGGTCGAGATGGACCTCATCAACCGCGCCTACATCGACGTCATGACCACGGGCGACGCGAGCGGCCGCGTCTTCACGTTCCCCATCCCCACCTACAACATCACGCAGGACTTCGACTGGCACAGCGAGAACGCCGACCGTCTGTTCGAGATGACGGCGAAGTACGGCCTGCCCTACTTCCAGAACTTCATCAACTCCGAGCTGGACCCCAACCAGATCCGGTCGATGTGCTGCCGCCTCCAGCTCGACCTGCGCGAGCTCCTCAAGCGCGGCAACGGCCTGTTCGGCTCGGCCGAGCAGACCGGCTCCCTCGGCGTCGTGACCATCAACTGCGCCCGGCTCGGGCACGTGCACGCGGGCGACGAGGCGGGCCTCCTCGCCGAGCTCGACGGGCTGCTCCTGCTGGCCCGCGACTCCCTCGAGCTCAAGCGCAAGGTCATCCAGCGCTACATCGACGAGGGCCTGTTCCCGTACACGCGCCGCTACCTCGGCACGCTGCGCAACCACTTCTCGACGATCGGCGTCAACGGCATCAACGAGATGATCCGCAACCTCACCGGGGACGACCACGACATCACGACGCCCGAGGGGCACGCGATCGCCGTCCGCCTCCTCGAGCACGTGCGGGCCCGCATGGTCGAGTTCCAGGAGGAGACCGGCCACATGTACAACCTCGAGGCGACGCCGGCCGAGGGCACCACGTACCGGTTCGCCAAGGAGGACCGCAAGCGGTTCCCCGGGATCCTGCAGGCCGGCACGGACGAGAACCCGTACTACACGAACTCGTCCCAGCTCCCGGTGGGCTTCACGGACGACCCGTTCGAGGCGCTCGAGCGCCAGGACTCCCTGCAGACCATGTACACGGGCGGCACGGTGCTGCACCTGTACATGGCCGAGCGGATCTCCGACGCCGACGCGTGCCGCGAGCTCGTCCGCCGGGCGCTGACCCGCTTCCGGCTGCCCTACCTCACGGTGACGCCCACGTTCTCGATCTGCCCGCAGCACGGCTACCTCGCGGGCGAGCACCGCACCTGCGGCCGTTGCGCCGAGCTCGACCCGACGGCGCCGCCCGTCGAGTGCGAGGTGTGGACCCGCGTCATGGGCTACCACCGGCCCGTGAGCTCGTTCAACGTGGGCAAGAAGGGCGAGCACGCGGAGCGCACACCGTTCCAGGAGCCCGGGGACGTCCGCGCGACGTCGGCGGACCGGCAGCCGGTGCTCGTCTGATGCCCGAGCCGCGAGCCGTCCCGACCCAGGCGGGCCCCCGCGACCGGAGGCCGGCCCGCGCCGACGACCTCCCCGTCGCCGGGCTCACACGTCTGTCGACGTGCGACTGGCCGGGACGGCTCGTGGCCACGGCGTTCCTCCAGGGCTGCCCGTGGCGGTGCACGTACTGCCACAACACCGAGCTGCTCGACCCCCGCGTACCGGGCAGCGTCCCGTGGTCGACCGTCCGCGACCACCTCGGCGCACGCGTCGGCCTGCTCGACGGGCTCGTGCTGTCCGGCGGCGAACCCACCATGCACGCGGCGCTCCCCGCGGCGATGCGCGAGGTGCGGGCGGCGGGGTTCGGCGTCGGGCTGCACACGGGCGGTGCCTACCCGCGGCGCCTGGAGGAGGTCCTCGGGCTCGTCGACTGGGTGGGCCTCGACATCAAGGCCCCGCCCGACCTGTACCCCGCGGTGACCCGGGTCGGGGCGAGCGCCCGCGGCGCCTTCCGCTCGCTCGAGCTGGTCCTGGCCGCCGGCGTCGACGTCCAGGTGCGCACGACGGTCGACCCGACGATCCTCGGCCCGGGGGACGTCAAGCGCCTCCAGGAGCTCGTCCGCGACCTCGGCGTGCGCGAGCACGTGCTGCAGACCGTGCGCACCGAGGGAACGTCGGCCGAGTACCAGGAGGCGTACGCCGCGCAGCGCGTGCCAGGTCCGTCACACAGGGACGTTGGTCCGACGCGGTCCCCGGGCACGCGCCGACACTGGAGTGGCAGCCCCGTGCCGCGCGCTGCCCGCTGACGAGGGGACCTCGCAACCATGACCACTGCCTCGCTCCGCTCCATCCCGTCCGACGTCCTCTGGTCGGCGGACCGGCTGCAGATCGCCTCCTGGACGGCCACGTCCACGGTCGACTGGCCCGGCCGCACGGTGCTGACCGTGCTCGTCCAGGGCTGCCCCTGGGAGTGCGTCAACTGCGGAACCCCCGAGCTGAGGGACCCGATGCGGCCCGGTGCGATGCGGTGGCACGAGGTGCGCGACGTCCTCATGCGCTCGCGCGGCGGCCTCGACGGCGTCGTCTTCTCCGGTGGTGAGCCCACGCGCCAGGACGGCCTGGCCGACGCGATGGAGCAGGTCCGCGCCCTCGGGCTGCCCGTGGCGCTGCACACCTCGGGCTCCTACCCGCAGCGGCTCGCCGCGGTGCTGTCGCTGGCCGACCGCGTCGTGATCGAGATCAAGGCGCCCGCGACGCAGTACCGCGCGATCACCGGCGTCGGCTCGAGCGCGCACAAGGCGTTCGCGAGCCTGCGCCTCGCCCTCGACTCCGGCGTCGACCTGCAGGTCCGCACGACCGTCGCGCCCGAGGTGCTCGGCAGCGACGACCTCGCTCACCTCGAGGAGAACCTGCGCGCCATGGGCGTCCACGACCACGTGATCGTCCCGGCCTAGACCGACAGGCCGCGCCCGACGGCGGTAGATGCGATCATTCCTCCGGGGGGTCCGCACCGCTGCGGGGCCGACGGGTTCGGCTGCTCCCGGATGGTTTGGTTCAATGAGCCATCTGCCAGGCATGGACGAGGCGTTGAGGAGGCCGGTGTGGACGTGTCCGTCACGAGCCGCGCGAACGGCGACCGGACCGTGGTCGACGTCACGGGCGAGATCGACGTCTACACGGCGCCGGTGCTGCGCGAGGAGCTCGCCTCCCTGATCGACAGCGAGCACACCGACATCCTCGTCAACCTGACCGAGGTGCGTTTCATGGACTCCACGGGCCTCGGCGTCCTGGTGGGTGCGCTCAAGAAGGTCCGCACCCTCGGCGGTGACCTCCAGCTCGTCATCGACCAGGAGAAGATCCTCAAGGTCTTCCGTATCACCGCGCTCACCCAGGTCTTCACCATCCACACGACGGTCGACGAGGCCCTCCAGGCCTGAGCGGGCAGCCCGCTGCGCCCCCTGCGCGCAGCGGGCACGCCTCACCCGAGGCTGGTCACGGGTAGTACTGACCGACGAGCTGGACGACCTCGCCGCCACGGACGTCGAGCCAGTAGTCCTCACCGCGGCCTGGCTCGGCGGCGCCGCAGCGCTCGGACCCGAGGCCGCCCCACGCGGGCAGCGACGCCCAGCGGTCGAGCGGCAGCTCCTCCATGGTCAGCGGGTCGTCGACGCTGGTGCCGTACGGGCGGAAGCAGAAGCGCGTGACCCGCACGTCGTCGGCCAGCGGCAGGGTGCGGATCCGCGTGACGTCGTTCTGCCGCACGTACCCGTTGAGGGCGAAGCCGATCGCGGCGTACTGCTCGGGGTCGTGCTCCTCGAGCCACGCGTCGGCGTACTCGTTGGTGTGCAGGATGTAGATGTCGACGTCGACCGTCCGGGCCGCGAGGTCGACGCCGTGCAGCTGGGCGATGAAGTCGCCGTCCTCCAGGGACGTCCCGGACCGTGGGGCCGTGGACACCATCGGCGTCACGCCGTCCCACCGCTCGACCAACGGGTCCTTGAGGGGCAGGGTCGGCACGGCGTCGACGGGCGGTGCGACGGCCGCCGGTGGCGCGACGGCCTCGGGCGGCGCCGTCGGGGCGGACTCGGCGGGGGCCGGCCCGGGCGCCGGTGCCGGGAGGTCCGCGGGACCGGGTGCGGGCGTCGGCTCGTCGGCGTCGGCGCCCGAAGGCTCCTGGGTGGGCGTCGTCCCGGCGGCCGGGCCGGGCGTCCCCGTCCGCACCGGGGTGGGGCTCGAGGGCCCCGCCGACGCCGTGGGAGGCGGCTCCTCGCACGCGACGAGCGCGACGCCGGCGACCAGCACGGCCGCCACCGCACCGCACCTGACAGCCGTCCTGCGGGCTCTTCCGCTGCGCCGCCCCTGCTCCACGCCCCGCTGCGTGACCTGCATCGTCCTGGACATCACTGGCCCCCTGCTCTCTTCCCCCTGCGATCCACCGTGCGGTGATCGTCTTCGGTCACCCAGACGAGAAGGAGGTGGCTGCGGTTGGGGTCACGGGAAGTACTGGCCGACGAGCTGGGCGACCTCGCCGTCGCGCACGTCGACCCAGTAGTACTGGTTGCGCGCCTGGTCCGGGGCGTCGCACGTGATGCTGCCGCGCTCCGGCAGGGCGGCCCACTCGTCGAGCGCCCACTCGTACATCGGCTCCGTGTCGTAGCCCGTGCACCACATCGTGATGCGGGCGTCGTCGGCGAGCGGGAGCGTGCGCACCCGTTCGACGTCGTTGATCATCCGGTAGCCGTTCTCGACGCCGTCCGCGTAGTCCTCCGGGTCGTTCTGCTGCACCCAGGCGTCCGCGAGGTCGCCGGTGAGCAGGATCATGATGTCGACGTCGACGGTGCGCGCCGCCGTGTCGACGGAGATGAGCTCGCCGAAGTAGTCCCCGTCCTCGAGCGACGACCCGGACGTGGGGACGTCGGACGTGATCGACGCGGCGCCGTCCCATCGCCACGTCATCGGGTCCTTCAGGGGCAGGGCCGCCGGCGGGCTCGACGCCTCGGTCGGCGCGACCGGAGGCGCGGTGCTCGTGCTGGTGCCCGTGCTCGCGCTGGTACCCGTGGGGGAGGCCGTGGGCGGCGAGGCGCTGTCGCTCGGGGCGGCGGGCCCGCAGGCCAGGGCCGTGGCGGCGACGACCGCACCCGAGGCGGCGATCAGCGCGGCGTCACGGAAGCGGTGTGCGCGCCGCGAGGCGCCGACAGGGGCGTGGCGCACCCCGGCTCCGTCTCGATCGTGGTTCAGGCAGTCAGCCTGCTGGTCCCGTCGCATGGCAACCCCCGGTCCTCGTAGGGTCCGACGCACCGTGTGGTGATCGTCTCAACCCTTCAGACGAAGAGGTGGGGTGTCGCGTTGTGCGACGCGTGGCCGTGCGGACCGGCGACCACGCGTCGCGCTCGTCACGGGAAGAACTGGCCGACCAGCTGGGCGACCTCGCCGTCGCGCACGTCGACCCAGTAGTACCTGTTGCGCGTGGCGTCGTCGGGCGCGCAGGTCGTGTCGCCGGTGTCCGGAAGCGCCGCCCAGTCCTCGAACGTCCACTCCTGCTGCTGGATCCCGGGCGCGCCGGTGCACCACATCGTGATGCGGGCGTCGTCGGCGAGCGGGAGCGTGCGCGGCCGCTCGACGTCGTTGATGATCCGGTAGCCGTTCTCGACGCCGTCCGCGAAGTCCTCGGGGTCGTTCTCCCGGACCCACGCGTCGGCGAGGGCACCGGTGAGCAGGATCGTGATGTCGACCTCGACGGTGCGGGCCTTCGGGTCCACGGAGAGCAGGTCCGCGAAGTAGTCGCCGTCCTCGAGCGTGTCGCCCGACTCCGGGACGTCCGAGGAGAGGGAGGCGTCGCCCATCCACCGGGAGGCGAGCGGGTCCTTGAGGGGGAGCGTGCTCGGCGTGCTGGCCGGCGGCGGCGTGGGCTCGACCGGGGGCGTCACGGCCTCCGTCGGGGTGGGGGTCGGCGTGGGCGTCGGCGTCTCGACGGGTGTGGGCGAGACGGCGGGCGGCGGCGTCGGGTCGCGCTGGGCGAGGGTGGCGCCGGTCAGGGCGACCGCCACCACGGCCGCACCGGAGGCGGCCAGCAGGACCGTGTCGTGGATGCGGCGGCTGCGGCGTGCGCGCCCGACGATGTGGTCGACCGGCAGGGGGTCGCGACGGGAGTGGGCCTGGCCTGCGGTCGTGGCGAGCGTGCGCAGGCGGTCCTGGAGCGTCTCGTTCATCGTGTCCTCCGTGCCGTGGGCAGGACGTCGGCGGCGTCGCCGTCCTGCTCTGTGAGGAGCTGTCCCAGGTGTGCTCGGGCGTCCGACAGGTACCGCTTGACGGCGCCCTCGCTGATCTTGAGGGTGTCGGCGACCTCCCGGGTGGTCAGGTCGTCGAAGTACCGCAGGACCACGCAGGCGCGTTCGCGGGGGCCCAGGTGGGCGAGCGCGGCGTCGACGTCGGCCTTGTCGGTGGCGAGGGTGTCGGGTGCGTCGCTCGTGGTGGCTGCGGCGAGCTTGGGTGCGGTGCGGGTCCACAGGCGCCGGCGGCGGTAGGTGTCGAGGTACGCGTTGAGGATCGCCCGGCGCACGTAGGCCTCGAGCCACTCGACGTCGGCGGTGGAGCGGCGCCGCGAGAACGTGCGGATCAGGCCCTCCTGGACGAGGTCCTCCGCTGCGGGCAGGTTCCCGGTCAGCAGGTAGGCGTAGCCCACCAGGGCAGGGCCGCGCTCGCGTGCCAGGCTGCCCACCTGCTCCTCCCACGCCATGCCGCCCCCGGTCCTCGTCCCTCGTCGATCATGCGCCTCGTCGAACGATCTGATCGTCCCGGAACCTCAGACGACGAGGTGGCCCGTTCGGTTGGGGAAGACCTGCCGACGCACGACGCAGCCCCTCGGGTGACCCTGTGGCCACCCGAGGGGCTGTGCGTCCGCGGCGTCCGGGGCGTCGTCCGCCGGAGGTCGCCGCTCGCCTCAGGCCGCTGCCCGCGTCAGGGCACCGTGAGGGTCCACGGCCCGCCGTACATCATGTTGACGCCCGAGCTCGCGCTCAGGTCGCGGCGCACGCCCTGGATGGCCCACACCTGGTAGGTGCCCGAGGGCAGCGGCGCACCGGCGGCGACGCCGGCGACGGTGGTGCACGCGACCGCAGGCAGGGACGCGTGACGTGTCACGGTGCTGCCCGTGGTCCAGTTCACGAGGGCGAACGGCGTACGTGCCTCGTCCGGGGTCTGCGCGACGACGACGCCGTCGCGCGTGATCGTGACGAGCGGCTCGAAGGCAGCCCCCTGCGGGATGTCGAGGCCCGTCCCGGTGGACGTGACGTCGACCTCGACGGTCGCGCCGGTGTGTGCCACCGAGCCGCCGACCGACCACCACGTCGACGCCGGGACCGACGAGAACCAGGTGGCGCCGCACGCCGGCACCCCGATGGACCCGACCCCGTAGCCGACCGGCGCGAGCGTGCTCGGGTCGCCCGTCACCGGGGCCGGTGGTGCCGGCGGTGGCGGCGGTGGCGTGGCGGTGTCGTCCGTGTCGTCGGGGTCCCCGATGACGACGAGCCCGGAGGCAGCCGTCGTCGTCGTCGTCCCGTCCTCGGCGGAGAGGATCGTCTCGACCGTGAGGACGTAGACGTCCTCGGCTACCGGACCTGCTCCGCCGCCACCCGCCGTCGGCGAGCTGTCACATGCGGCGAACGTCGCGTCGAGCGTGCCGAGCACGAGGCCGTCAGGCTGCGTGGTCCCGGTCACGCTCAGGGTGACGGGGCTCGTGGCCACGGCCGCGATGCTGCCGGTCGCATCATCGCCGTTCCACACCCTCAGAACGCTTCGGCCGACGGTCGCTGTGACCGTCCCCGAGTCGTCGAGGCTCATCAGGCGCACCTCGGCGCGGACGGGGGCGCCCACGTCCGCGAGGACCTCGCCGTCGGCTCCTTCCCCGGTTGCCCACCCCCAGAGGCCCACCTCACCGCTCGCCCGGCCCCACTCCAGATCGGCGTCCGTGCCGCACAGGTCCCACGCGGGCTGGAACGCGGGCGGGGGCGGCGGGGTCGGCGTCGCGGTCGGTGTGGGCGTCGGGGTCGGCCTGGGCGTGGCCGTCGCGGTGCGCGTCGGTGCGGCCGGGGCCGGCTCGTGGACGGGCGGGCGGGCGTCGGCGAGGGTCACGCCCCCGACGACGAGCGCGGCGGCGGCACCCGTGCCGACGGCGCTGTAGGTGGTGGCGCGCACGGCGCGACGCCGGTGCGCACGGCGCAGGAGGGTGTCCACGGGCAGGACGGTCCCGCGAACGGCGGGATCGGCCCCCAGGTCACGCAGGCCGCGCTGCAGGTCGAAGTCCATGTCAGCTCCTCGGGACGGTGGTACGGGCGGTGGGGGTGTGCGCGACGGCGGCGCGCGGTGCGTGCGGCCGGTGGGGTGCGGCGGGGCGTGAGCCGGCGGGCACCGCGCCGGGCGTCGACGCGGGGCTCGGCGTGACGGGCAGCGACTCGTCGAGGCGTGCCATCGGCTGGCCGATGAGCGCCTCGAGGCGGTGCACCGCGTTGCTCAGGTAGCGCTTGACGGTGCCGGTCGCCAGGTTCATGCGCTGCGCGACCTCCGCGACAGGCAGGTCCTCGTAGTAGCGCAGCACCACGCACGCGCGCTCCTGGGGCGTGAGGCCGCCGAGCGCCGTGCGCAGGTCGAGCGCGTCCGCGGAGTCGACCGACGTGGTCTCGGCGCGTGCGACCAGGTGCGTGACGGCCGTCCAGCGCCTGCGTCGACGGAAGTCGTCGACGTAGAGCGTGAGGATGGTGCGCCGCACGTAGGCCTCGGCGACCTCGGGCGTGAACCCTGTGCGCAGGCGTCCGAAGACCTTGACGAACGCGTCCTGGACGAGGTCCTGCGCAGCGGCGACGTCTCCGGTCAGGAGGTAGGCGTAGGCCGTGAGGTCCCCGCCGCGTTCGCGTGCCAGCTCCGCGAGGACCTGGTCCCCGGGATGTGCCATGACCCGCTCCCTTCGATCCCAGGAGTCGGCGTCCCCCCTTGGTTGCCATCCTCCTGCGCTGCGTAGACGACCGGGAGGGTCCAAAGGTTGTAGCGGTGGGCATGCGCCGTACGACGACGGGCCCGGCGCGTCGGCGTGTGCCGGTGCGCCGGGCCTGGGGCAGGACCGTGGCCTGGGAGGGGTGCGTCTGCCCTACGGGAGGGGCTTGCCCCCGGTGACGCCGAGGCGCTCGCCCGTGATGTAGCTCGACTCCTGCGAGGCGAAGAACACGTAGGCGGGCGCCAGCTCGGCGGGCTGCCCTGCCCGACCCATGGGTGTGTCGCCGCCGAACTGCTTGACCTTCTCGCCCGGCATGGTCGCGGGGATGAGCGGGGTCCAGATGGGTCCGGGTGCAACCGCGTTGACGCGGATGCCCTGCTCGGCGAGCTGCTGGGCCAGCGCCTTGGTGAAGCTGAGGATCGCCGCCTTCGTCATCGCGTAGTCGAGCAGCTGGGGGCTCGGCTGGTAGCCCTGGATCGAGGCCGTGTTGATGATCGTCGCGCCGGGGCGCATGTGGGCGAGCGCGGCCTTGGTCAGCCAGAACATCGCGTAGACGTTCGTCTTCATCACCCGGTCGAGCTGCTCGGTGGTGATCCCGAAGATCCCGTCCTCCTGGGCCATCTGGTACGCCGCGTTGTTGACGAGCACGTCGATCCCGCCCAGCTCGGCGACGGCCCGGTCCACGACCGCGTGGCAGTGCGCCTCGTCCCTGAGGTCGCCGGGCACCGCGATGGCGCGCCGGCCCGCGGCCTCGACGTGGCCGACCGTGACCCGCGCGTCCTCCTCCTCCTCGGGCAGGTAGGTCAGGAGCACGTCGGCACCCTCGCGGGCGAAGGCGATCGCGACGGCCCGCCCGATCCCGGAGTCGCCGCCCGTGATCACCGCGCGCTTGCCCTCGAGCTTCCCGGAGCCGACGTAGGTGTCCTCGCCGTGGTCGGGCTCCTGCGCCATGTCCGACGTCACGCCCGGGTGGTCGATCGTCTGCGCCGGCTGCTCGGGCTCGGGGTGCTGCTGCGTCGGGTCCTGGGGCGTGTGCTGGTCGACCATCGGGTTCTCCTCGCCGTCATGCGCTGATGCGTCCTGTCCGACAGTCCTAACCCGATCCGCGCCGTCCCGCGCGGCGAGGCGTCCGGCTCAGAGCACGGCGAGCCAGGTGAGCGCGAGCACGAGGGCCGTCAGGCCGATGACGGCCAGCAGCCCGCCGCCGATGACCCGCGTGCGGGCTGCCGTGACGTGGCGGACCGCGCGGCCGGTCGCCGCGGGGCGCGTCTGCGGTGCCGGGTTCACCGGACCGTCACCGTGACCGGGTTGCTGCGCACCGTGACCGTGTCGTCGCGTGCCTCGGCGCTCCCGTCGGCCTCCGTGACGCGGCTCAGCATCACGTCCATGACCGCGTAGGCCTCGTACGTGCCCGCCGGCAGGGCGTGCGTGGGCTGCTCGGTCGACGGCAGCGAGCACAGGGCCATCTGCCCGGTGAGCGGCACGGCGGCCCCCGCCCCCGGCCGCACGTCGACCTTGCCGAGCTCCTCGACGTCCTGGAACAGGCTCCCGACGACGACGCCGGCGCGCGTCAGCACCAACGTCGCGCCGCTCGCCGGTGCCTCGCCCACGACGCTGCGCCCCGCTGTCGCGGCGAGCGTGGCCTCCCCGCCGACCTTCTCGTCCGAGGCGTAGGGCCTGTCCTCGAGGGTGAGCTGGAGCTCGAGCAGGGGATCACGTTCGGTGAGCACCTCGCTCCCGCAGGACGGGAACGTGCCGACGGGGCCCTGGCCGAGGACCGCGTCGAGGGCGGCTGCCGCCTCCGCCTCGAGCTCCGCGGCAGCGCGGGCCGCGTCGGCCGGTGCGTCCGAGGAGGGACTGGGCGACGACGTGGGCGACGCCTGTCCGGACCCGGCGGGCGTCACGGTGAGCGACGACGCACCGGTCACCACGGCGCGCGTCGTCGCCTGTCCGTCCACGCGCGTCGTCGCCTGGACGACGAGGAGCTCGTACTCGCCCGCCGCGAGCGGTGTGCCGGGGTCGGCGCATGAGGTGAGATCGAGCTCGAGCTCGTCGACAGGCGGCCAGGCGTCGCTGCGCGTGACCTGCACGGCCGGGTCGCTCACGACCCTGCCGTCCTGCACGGCGACGACGAGCGGGGCGTCCACGGTGTACCCGGTCGCGGAGCGGCCCTCGGGGTCGATCTGGACCTGGACCATGACCGGTTCGCCCTCGGCCACCGGGTCCGGGTGACCCCACTGGAGGCCGACGGTCTCCTGCGTGGGGGTGATTCCCGGCACCACGGTCCCGCACGCGACCGCTGCGGCCAGCGCCGGGTCGGCGGCCGGGGCCGCGTCACGGCCGTCGCCGAGGTGCCCGCTGAGCTGCATCCCGCCGACGGCCATCGCGGCCGCCGTGCCGATGCCCGCCGCGCCGGTGGCCGCGTGGCGGACCGTCCGACGACGCCGGATGCGCGTGACCATGTGCTGCACCTGGCCGGTGAGGCGTGCCGTGGCCCCGTCGTCGTGGACGGAGCGTGCGAGGTCGTCGAGCGATGCGCTGAGGTCGATGCTCACGGGGTCCTCCTCGTCGTCACCAGCGTGATGTCCATGACTTCCGTGCCCGCCTCGGCGTCGCCGGCCTCCGGCGGGTCGGTCACGGGGCCGAGGAGCCCCTCCATGCGCCTGACCCCGTCCGACAGGTACCGCTTGACCGCGCCCTCGCTGAGCGAGAGCGCCTCCGCGATGCCCGCGACCGTGAGGTCCTCGTAGAACCGCAGCACCACGCAGGCCCGTTCGCGCGGGGTCAGCGTCGCGAGCGCCGCGGCCACGTCGACGCGCGCGGCGACCCCGGCGTCCGCGGAGGCGCCGACGTCGTCCGAGCCGACGAGGTGCCGGACGGCGACCCAGCGGCGTCGTCGTCGGAACCCGTCGACGTACGTCGTGAGGATCGCGCGTCGCACGTAGCCCTCCAGGTTGCGCGCCTCGAGCCCGAGGCGCCCGCGGGAGAACGTCTTGACGAGGGCGTCCTGCACGAGGTCCTCGGCCTCACGCCGGTCGCCGCACAGCAGGTAGGCGTAGCCCACGAGCGCCGATGCGCGGGTGCGCACCAGCTCGTCGAGGCCCTGCTCCCATGCGGCCACGGCCGTCCCCCCGGTTCGGCGCCGCGTCGCGAGCACGGCGTCTGCCCATCATGACGACGACCGGCCGCAGAACGTTGGGGTCCCGGAGCGCAAGGACCCGGCCGGGTGTCGTGCACATCACACCGACCCTGGGCCCTTGTGCCCTGGTGACGGAGCGATCCGCCGCCGAACCGGGTTCGCGGGACGCCGCGTCGCACGTAGACTGCGGCCGTCGCGGCTCAGGGGGGTCGCGCCGCCGCCGGCAACGACGCCGCGTCGGCACCCACGCTCAAGGAGGACGGATGCCCTCGCTCGGAAGCTCGAGCCTCACCATCGTCGGCGTGATCGCAGCCATCGCGGTCGTCTCACTCGTCTTCGCCCTGGTCCTGCGCCGCCAGGTGCTCGCGGCGGGCGAGGGCACGGCCCGCATGCAGGAGATCGCGCTCGCGGTGCAGGAGGGGGCGTCTGCCTACCTGAACCGCATGTTCCGCACGCTGCTCCTGTTCGCCGCGCTCGTGTTCTGCCTGCTGTTCCTGCTGCCCGGCGACACCGGCATCAAGGTCGGGCGCTCGGTCTTCTTCCTCCTCGGCGCCGGGTTCTCGGCCGCGATCGGCTACCTCGGCATGTGGCTCGCGGTGCGTGCGAACGTGCGGGTCGCCGCGGCTGCCACGCGCCCGAACGGCCGCGCCGAGGGCTCGCGCATCGCCTTCCGCACGGGCGGCGTCGTCGGCATGTCCGTCGTCGGCCTCGGCCTCCTGGGTGCCGCGAGCGTCGTCCTCATCTACCGCGAGCAGGCCCCGGCCGTGCTCGAGGGCTTCGGGTTCGGCGCCGCGCTGCTCGCGATGTTCATGCGCGTCGGCGGCGGCATCTTCACCAAGGCGGCGGACGTCGGTGCGGACCTCGTCGGCAAGGTCGAGCAGGGCATCCCCGAGGACGACCCGCGCAACGCCGCGACCATCGCGGACAACGTGGGCGACAACGTCGGGGACTGCGCGGGCATGGCCGCCGACCTGTTCGAGTCGTACGCCGTGACGCTCGTCGCGGCGCTCATCCTCGGCAAGGTCGCGTTCGGTGAGCAGGGCCTCGTCTTCCCGCTGATCGTGACCGCGATCGGCGCCCTCACGGCGGCCCTCGGCGTCTACATCACCCGGGTGCGCGGCACCGAGAGCGGCCTCGCGGCGATCTACCGGGGCTTCTACACGTCGGCGCTCGCGGGTGCCCTCCTCGCCGCCGTCGCGGCCTTCGTCTACCTGCCGTCCACGTTCGCCGAGCTCAACGGCGTGGGCGAGGCGCTCGCCGACCACACGGCCGACCCGCGCGTCGTCGCGACCCTCGCGGTCGCCATCGGCATCGTCCTCGCCGGTGTCATCCTGTGGCTCACGGGCTACTTCACGGGCACGACGTCGAAGCCGACGCTGCACGTGGCACGCACCTCGCTCACGGGCGCCGCGACCGTGGTGCTCTCGGGCATCGGCGTGGGCTTCGAGTCCGCCGTGTACACCGCGGGCATCATCGCGGCGGCGATCTGCGGGGTCTTCCTCATCTCCGGCGGCTCGATCGTGCTGTCCCTGTTCCTCATCGCGCTCGCCGGCTGCGGCCTCCTCACGACGGTCGGCGTGATCGTCGCGATGGACACGTTCGGCCCCGTGAGCGACAACGCGCAGGGCATCGCGGAGATGTCGGGCGACGTCGACGCCGAGGGCGCGCAGATCCTCACCGACCTGGACGCCGTGGGCAACACGACCAAGGCGATCACCAAGGGCATCGCGATCGCGACCGCCGTCCTGGCCGCGACCGCCCTGTTCGGCTCCTACACCGACGCCGTGCGGCAGGCCGTCGCGGACCTCGGGGCCGCGCTCGACACCTCGGGCACGGCGCTCGCGATGATCTCCTACGAGGTCATCTCGCCGATCACGCTCGTGGGCGTCATCCTCGGCGCGGCGACCGTCTTCCTCTTCTCGGGCCTCGCGATCGACGCGGTGACCCGTGCGGCGGGCGCCATCGTCTTCGAGGTGCGGCGTCAGTTCCGCGAGATGCCCGGCATCATGACCGGCGAGGTCCGGCCCGAGTACGGCAAGGTCGTCGACATCTGCACGCGTGACTCCCTGCGCGAGCTCGCGACGCCCGGCCTGCTCGCCGCGTTCGCGCCCATCGCGGTGGGCTTCGGCCTCGGCGTCGGGCCGCTCGCGGGGTTCCTCGCCGGGGCGATCGCCGCGGGCGTGCTCATGGCCGTGTTCCTCGCGAACTCGGGCGGCGCCTGGGACAACGCGAAGAAGATCGTCGAGGACGGCCGGTACGGCGGCAAGAACTCCGACGCGCACGCGGCGGTGGTCATCGGAGACACCGTCGGCGACCCGTTCAAGGACACCGCCGGGCCGGCGATCAACCCGCTGATCAAGGTCATGAACCTCGTCGCGCTGCTCATCGCGCCCGCCGTGGTCCAGGTCAGCCTCGGCGCCGACGCCAACCACGCGCTTCGGCTCGCCATCGCGACCGTCGCCGCCCTCATCGCGTTCGGCGCGGTCATCGTGTCCCGGCTGCGTGCCGCGCAGGTCGACCGCGAGGGCCGGCTCGAGCACGAGGCGCACCTGGTCTAGGTGTCCCGGGACCGGGCGGCCACCTGCGGGTGGCCGCCCGGCTCTGCCGGAAGCCGCTACCGGGCTCGGCACCGTTGCCGGTGCCCGCGCGTCAGCGGCGCAGGATCTGCACGAAGCTGCTCGTGTCCGTGCCCTCGACGACCGGCGTGAGCCGGAGCTCGGTGTCCGTGCAGGTGTACGTGAAGGTGCCGCCCTGGTCGAGGCCCGACCCCTCGAGGTCCTGCACGTCCGGGGTCTCGATCTCCTCGCCGTCGACGATCGACCTGCTCGTGACCGTGAGTCCAGCGACGTCCACGTCCGTCACGACCAGGTCGGCGTCCGTCGCGGTGTACTGGCCGACGACCGTGCCGTCGTACGTCGCCTGGGTGACGTACTCCTGGCCCTTCATGGTCAGCGTCACCTGGGACACCTGGCTCGTGTACTCGGTCGTCATCGCGGAGCCGTCGAACGTCACACGGGACTCGCCCGTGACGCTGACCTCCGGGTCGAGGTCGGCGATCCCGGGGGCCGCGAGGGTCGCCTCGCGCAGCGCCTCGATGTCCGTCGTCCACTCGCCCTCGAGGCACGAGGCGCCGCCGCTCTCCGCGGCCTGCGTGTCCTGCGAACCCCGCGCCGTGCTCGCGTCCGCGCCGCGGTCCTTGTCGCCCGCCGCGTCGGAGCCGCCGCAGGCCGTGAGCAGGAGCAGGCCTCCCACGGCGAGGGGCGCGACGAAGGTACGGGACAGGCGCATGCGGGGCTCCAGGGGTGCGGCGGCCGGCGACGGCGGCCGGTCGGGCAGTCATCGTTCCACGTGACGCGCGGTCACGACGACGCCGTGACCGGATCGGAACGTTCCGCCCCCGGTCGTGACCGGATCGGGACCTGACACGCCGACGACGCTCCTGCGGGCCGCGAACACCGTGCTCCGGAGCACGGTGCACCCGGCCCCCACGGCCGGGAGATGGGTGCCATGCCGAGCGCGCTGCGGGTCCTGACGTTCAACGTCCGTCAGCTCAAGGACGACGTCGACGCCGTCGTGGCGGTGCTGCGGGACGCGGACGCGGACGTCGTCGCCGTCCAGGAGCCGCCACGCGGGCCGACCGGTCGGCGGCGCCTGCGGACGGTCGCCCGGCGCGCGGGCTACGAGCCCGTCGTCAGCGGGGGCGCGGCGCGCACCACGGCCCTGCTGGTCCGCGCGGGCACGCCGGTCACAGGACCGCGCGCGGTCCGCCTGCCCTGGCGCCCGGGGCGCACCCGGCGGGGCCTCGCCGTGGCCGACGTCCACGGCGTCCGGGTGATCAGCGCGCACCTGAGCCTCGTCCCGTCCGAGCGCGAGAAGCACGTGCGGCGCCTGCTCCTGCTCGTCGCGGCGTCGCCGGGCGGCTGCGTCGTCGCAGGCGACCTCAACGAGGAGCCCGGCGGCCCCACGTGGGTCCGGCTCGGGCGGCACCTGCACGACGTGACCGCGGGCGTCGGCCCCACGTTCACCGCGCGACGGCCGCGACGGCGGCTCGACGCGGTGCTCGCGACGAGCGGGATGCGCGGCCACGCGGCGCACGTGGTCCGCTCCGACGACGCGGACCGTGCCAGCGACCACCTGCCCGTGGTCGTCGAGGTGACCTGGTGACCGGCGCCGGCCCGACCGCGGGCGTGCACGACGCCTCGGCCGACCGGCCCCGCGACACCCCCGTCGCGGACCCCGCGCTGCTCGACGCGCTGCGGGCCGACCTCGCCGGCGCAGGGTTCACGGTTGCGGGCGTCGAGGAGCTGCTGGGCCCGGTGGCCGCTGCGGCGCTGCACCGGGAGCAGGTGCTGCCCGCGCTCCTGGGCACGCGCGCGCACCAGGGGCCCACGGCGACGCTCGTCCGGCTCTTCCTGCTCGGCGCGACCACGCAACGGCGCCTCGTCGACGCCGCCCTCCCGCGGCTCACGGCCGACGGCGCGGCCCGGCTCGGCCTGCTCGACGCAGCGGGCCACGGCGGGGCCGACGAGGTCCGGGCACGCGTGGACCTGCGTCCCTACGCGTGGTCGGACGAGGGCGGCACGGCCGCGGGCGCGGACGTGGGGGCCGCGGACGCCGCCGCTCCCGGGCCCCGCGGCGACGGCGCGTGGTGGGTCACGTCCGACCTCGGCGAGGCCGTGACGGGTCGCGCACTGCGGACCGATCACGTGCTGGGTGTGGGCGGCGCGTCGACGACGCTCGCGCAGGTGACGATCCGCGACCCGCGCCGCCGCACGCTCGACCTCGGCACGGGCTGCGGCATCCAGGCGCTGCACGCGTCACGCCACAGCGCGACGGTCGTCGCGACCGACATCTCCGCGCGGGCCCTCGCGTTCGCCGAGTTCAACGCGGCGCTCGCAGGCGTGCGCCTCGACCTGCGGCTCGGCTCGATGCTGGAGCCCGCCCTCCCGGCACACGAGGACGACGCGTTCGACCTCGTGGTCTCGAACCCGCCGTTCGTCATCACCCCACGTACCGCCGGGCGGTCCGTCTACGAGTACCGGGACGGCGGTCGGGCCGGCGACGACCTGGTGCGGGACCTCGTCGTCGAGGTCGGTGGCGTGCTCGCCCCGGGCGGTGTCGCCCAGCTCCTCGGGAACTGGGAGCACCGGCGCCACGAGGGCTGGCGCGAGCGCGTGGGGGAGTGGGCCGACCGCTCGGGCCTGGACGCGTGGGTCGTCCAGCGCGAGGTGCTCGACCCGGCCCAGTACGCGGAGACCTGGCTGCGCGACGGCGGCACCACACCCGATCGCGACCCGCAGGGCTGGAGTGCCGGCTACGCCGCGTGGCTCGACGACTTCGCCGCGCGTGACGTCGAGGCCGTGGGCTTCGGCATGGTCCTGCTGCGCCGGCCCCTGGACGGCGCCCGCCCCACGGTGCGGCGCCTCGAGGAGCACGAGGGGCCAGTGCGGCAGCCGCTCGGCGCGCACCTCGCCGCGGGCCTGGCCGCGCACGACTGGCTCGCGGGACGGGACGACGCGGGGCTCGCCGCGGCACGGCTCGTGGTCGCGGCGGACGTGACGGAGGAGCGCCACCTCGTCCCGGGCGCCGCGGACCCGACGGTCGTGCTGCTGCGTCAGGGTGGTGGCTTCGGTCGCACCGTCCAGGTGGGCACCGCGCTGGCCGGCCTCGTCGGCGCGTGCGACGGCGAGCTGACGGTCGGGCAGATCCTCGGCGGCCTCGGCGCGCTGCTCGAGGTGCCGGCCGACGCGCTCGCCGCCGAGCTGCTGCCCGCCGTCGCCTCGCTCGTCCGCGACGGGCTCCTCGCCCCGGCCTGAGCCGCCCCTGGCTCCCCGCTCGCCGCTTCCCGCTCGCGGCGCCCGGCGTCGGCTCCCGCGTCCCGCTCGCTGCTTCCCGCTCTCGGCTCCCCGCTCCCGGCTCACAGCCCAGCCACAGCGAGCGCCTACGAGGCGTCCAGCCCCGCTCCTTAGGTTCGCCAGCGCGGGCCAGACCCGCTACCGGACGCGAGCGAAGGACGAGGATGCGCACACGGGGCAGGCCCGCGGGCAGGGAGCGGGAGAGCACGGTCGAGGCCCCCGGGGCGCACGTGCTGGGCGAGCCGGGCGCGCCAGACATGCCGGGCGCGCCAGACGTGCCGGGCGCAGCGGGGCGGACGTCGGGCGGCGCCTCGGCACGCCGGGCCTCGCCCCGCCTGCGGCGCTCCCTGCGACCGGTCGCGGCGGTCGCCGCGCTCGCCCTCGTCGGCGGTGGCGGGTACTGGTTCGGGGCGCGCGGCACCCCGGCCGCGGCGGCGGTGACGCCCGAGTCCACCACGCAGGCCGTCGCGGCGAGCCTGACGACGATCGAGAAGAGCGTCTCCGCGAGCGGCACGCTCACGCCGTCGGTGCAGGAGGAGGTCGGCTTCGAGGTCTCCGGGACCGTGACGAGCGTGCAGGTCACGCAGGGCCAGGTGGTCACGGCGGGCCAGGTGCTCGCGACGGTGGACACGCTCGAGCTCGAGGCGGACCTGCTGAGCGCCAGGGCGACGCTCGCCTCCGCGGAGGCGGACCTCGACGAGGCGGAGACGGACGACGACGGCACGGACGCCGCCGAGGCGCAGGTCGCCGCGCGTGCCGCGCAGGTCGAGGTCGCCCAGGCGGCCGTCGACACCGCGACCGAGGCGATGGCGGGCGCGACGCTCGTCGCCCCCGTCGGCGGGCTCCTGACGACCGTCGACCTCGAGGTCGGAGACGTCGTGAGCGGGTCCGGCGCGAGCGCCTCGGGTGCGTCCAGCGAGTCCGGCGCGGCTGCGTCGACGTCCGGCGTGGGCTCGAGCGGGGCGTCGAGCGCGACGTCGGGCACGACGGCGTCGTTCGTCATCGTCGGCACCGACGCGTGGCAGCTCGACGTCACGGTGGACGACACGGACGTCGCGCTCATCGCCGTCGGCGACCAGGCGGAGATCACCATCGAGGACGTCGCGGACACCGTGTTCGGCACCGTCGGCGAGATCGGCCTGGTCTCCACGAGCACGTCCGGCGTCGCCGCCTACCCCGTCGTCGTGACGGTCACTGGGCAGCCCGAGGGCGTGTACGACGGCGTGGCGGCGGACGTCGAGATCGTCTACGAGCGCCGGACGGACGTGCTCACGGTGCCGTCAGCGGCCGTCCGGACCGTCGACGGCACGTCCGTCGTCACGCAGGCGGGCGAGGACGGCGAGGAGATCTCCACGACCGTGACGGTCGGGGAGACCGTCGGGGACACGACCGAGATCACCGAGGGGCTCGTGGAGGGCGACGAGGTGCTCGTGACCGTCGTGACCCAGACCCCGGGCTCGGCCACGACGACCGACCAGGAGAGCGGCATGCGCGGCCAGGTGCCCGAGGGCTTCGACCCCAGCCAGATGCAGCTCCCCGAGGGCTTCGACCCCAGCCAGCTGCCGGGCGGTCCGGCCGATGGCTGAGACGACGACGGCCGACGCACGGCCGGCACCCGCAGGCGCGCCCTGGTCCGAGGGGGTCGCGGCCCCCGTCATCGACCTCGCGGGCGTCGGCAAGACGTACCGCACGGGTGCGATCGAGTACGAGGCGCTGCGAGACATCCACCTGCGCATCGACGAGGGCGAGTACGTCGCGATCATGGGCCCGTCGGGCTCCGGGAAGTCGACGCTCATGAACCTCATCGGCTGCCTCGACACCCTCACGGTCGGGCGGTACCTCCTCGCGGGCGACGACGTCGCGGACCTCGACGAGGTCGACCTCGCCGAGATCCGCAACCGGCGCATCGGCTTCGTGTTCCAGCAGTTCCACCTGCTGCCGTCGCTCGCCGCGTGGCGCAACGTCGAGCTGCCCCTCGTGTACGGGCACGTGCCCGGGCCGGAGCGGCGGCGTCGTGCCGTCGAGGCGCTCGAGCGGGTGGGCCTCGGCTCGAAGCTCGCGAACCGGCCGGGCGAGATGTCCGGCGGCCAGCAGCAGCGCGTCGCCGTCGCGCGGGCGCTGGTGGGTGAGCCGGCGCTGATCCTCGCCGACGAGCCCACCGGCAACCTCGACTCGACGTCGAGCGCCGACGTGCTCGGCCTCTTCGACGAACTCCACGCGCAGGGCCGCACGATCGTGCTGATCACGCACGAGCTCGAGGTCGCCCAGCACGCACGGCGCATCGTGCGCGTGCGCGACGGCCGCATCCAGAGCGACGAGGTGAACCCCCGATGACCTGGACCGAGACCCTGCGGACCGGCTGGGCGGCGATCCGCTCGCACGGGCTGCGCTCGACGTTGACGGTGCTCGGCATCCTCATCGGGATCGCCGCGGTGATCCTGACCGTCGGCCTGGGTCTGGGCACGCAGAAGGACGTGAGCGAGCAGATCAGCTCGCTCGGCTCCAACCTGCTCATCGTCACGCCCGGCTCCAGCACCGACTCCGACGGCATGCGCGGCGGGTTCGGCTCGGCCGCGACCCTGACGCGCTCGGACGCGCAGGCCCTCGCGTCTGAGGTCAACACGCCCGACGTCGCCGGTGTCGCCCCGGAGAAGTCGACGAGCCTCGCCGTCGAGACCTCCGAGACGAACTGGACGACCACGGTCGTCGGGACGACGCCGGAGTGGCTCGACGTGCGCTCACGCGAGCTGTCCTCGGGCGAGTTCTTCACGGCCGACGACGACGCGGAGGCGGCCGCCGTCGTCGTGCTGGGCTCCCAGACGGCGACCGAGCTGTTCGGCTCCACGGACGTCGTCGGGCAGGTCGTCACGATCGCGGACACGCCCTTCACGGTCGTCGGGGTGCTCGCGTCCGAGGGTGCCGCAGCGTCGGCCGACCTGGACGACCTGGCCGTGATCCCGCTGACGACGGCCGCCGAGCAGGTGGTCGGCGGGAGCAGCCGGAGCTCGGTCTCGACCATCTACGTGCAGGCGGCCTCGGCCGACCAGCTCGCGGCCGCCTACCAGGAGACCGAGACGACGCTGCTCAACCTGCACTCGATCACCGATGCGGACTCCGCCGACTTCTCCATCAACAGCCAGGACTCGCTCGTGAGCACGGCGACGGCGGTCTACCGGACCCTCACCGTGCTGCTCACGGGCATCGCGGGCCTGTCCCTGCTCGTCGGGGGCATCGGCGTCATGAACATCATGCTCGTGTCCGTCACGGAGCGGACCCGCGAGATCGGCCTGCGCAAGGCGCTCGGTGCACCGCCGTGGGCGATCCGCCGCCAGTTCCTCGTCGAGGCGACGGTGCTCGGCCTGGCGGGCGGCCTGCTCGGGGCCGCGCTGGGCATCGTGTCGGCGCGGGTGCTGCCCGACCTCCTCGACACGTCGATCGTCGTCTCCGGCGCGGCGGTGGCCGGCTCGGTCGTCGTCGCGATGGGCATCGGCCTCGTGTTCGGCGTGTACCCGGCGACGCGGGCCGCACGCCTCGCGCCCATCGACGCGCTGCGAAGCGAGTGAGCACCGCGAAGCGAGTGAGCACCGCGAAGCGCGTCAGCACCGCGCAGCGAGTGAGCACCGCGCAGCGACTGGCCGCCCTGCGGCGACACCCAGACCCCGAACCCCCGACCACGACCCGGAGGACCCCATGACACGCACCACGACCCGCCCCGCCCTCGCCCCGCACGTGCGCGGAGGCGTCGCCCCGGACCGGCCGGGCCGACGGCGCCGCGCACCCGGACGTCGGGCCGTGACCGTGACGGCGCTGGTGACCGTCGCGGGCCTGGCGCTGGTTGGCTGCTCGGGCGACGCGTCCGCGACCGACGCCACCACCGAGGCCGCCTCGGCCGGAACGACCACCGACGCCGCGAGCGGCGGGGGTGCGCAGGACCGTGGCGGGGCCTCGGGGCTCGTCGCCTCGGTCACCGACGGTGTGCTCCAGGTGCAGTCGGACGACTCGCAGACCGCCGTGACCGTCACCGGCACCACGACCGTGTCCCGGACCGTCGCGGCGACGCTCGCCGACGTGACGGTGGGCTCATGCGTCGTCGCCGTGGCGCTCCCGACCGGCGTGCCTGGCAGCGATGGCACGGATGGCACGGACGGCACGGACGGCACGGACGGCACGGATGGGACGGACGACACGGCCGCGGGCGACGCCGGGTCGACGGAGGACGCCGACACCGACGTCTCCGGAGGGCTGAGCGCCGACGGGTCCGCGGGTTCGGGTGGCGCCGACTCGTCGACGGCCACGTCCGTGATGATCAGCACCCCGGTCGACGGCGCCTGCACGGTCGCTGGCCTCGGCGGCGGCATGCCCACGGGCGAGATGCCGGACCTGCCTGAGGGCGTCGCGCCCACCGACATGCCGACGGCACCGGCCGACGCCGGCTCGGATGCGGGCGCGCCGGCCTCGGATGACGAGCGGCCCTCGGGCGCCATGCCCGGCGGGTTCGGAGGCGCGACGTCGGGCCTCGTCACCGCCGTCTCGGGCGAGACGATCACGGTCGACGCCACGGGGAGCGACGGGACCTCGACGGCGGCGACCGTGACCGTCGCCGCCGGCACGAGCTACACGACCACGGTCGCCGCCGACGCGAGCGCCATCGCCGTCGGGATGTGCGCGAGCGTCCAGGGCGAGACGGACACGCGCGGCGGGATGACCGCCGAGACGCTCACCCTCTCGGACGCCGTCGACGGCGCCTGCACGAGCGGCCTGCCGGGCGCACGCGGTGGGCGCATGGGCGCCGGGACCGGCGATGAGTGACCTCGGGCCCGCCACCCGGGCGACCAGCGCACCCGAAGCGGTCGGCGGGGCGGGCGGCCGGACGACCCGCGCACCCGAAGCGGTCGGCGGGGCGGGCGGCAGGGCGGCCCGTCGCGCCCGACGCCGGCGGCGCGTCGTCCTGACCGTGGGCGTGGTGACCGCAGTCGCGTGCGTGGCGGGAACCGGCGCGGCGCTCGCGGCCGGTGGCGCGCCCGAGGACCGCTACCGCACCGCCGTCGCGGCGCAGGCGGCCATCGAGCAGACCGTGGAGGCGGTCGGGACGGTCGAGTCGTCCGCCCGGTACGACGCCGCGTTCGCGGTGGCAGGCACCGTCGCGTCCGTGCAGGTCGGCGTCGGCGACACCGTCGCGGCCGGCGACCTTCTCGCCTCACTCGACCCGACGGCGCTCGCCGACACGCTCGAGGAGGCCGAGTCCGCGCTCGCGGACGCCGAGCAGAAGCTCGAGGACGACCTCGAGTCGCAGACGTCGAGCGCGACCACCACGACGGCCACGACCTCGACGGCCGGCACCGCGAGCACCGGCACCGCGAGCACCGGGACGACCTCTGCCGGCAGCGGGACGACCTCGGGCTCTACGAGCCCCGGGCAGGGGACCACGGGCGGATCGGCCGACGACCCGTCCGGCACGGGTGGCGGCGCGACGGCCGACCCGGCGGTGACGGCGGCCGTTGCCGCCGTGACCGCCGCTCAGGCGACGCTCCTCGCCCAGCACGCGACGGTTGCCACCCTCCTCGACACCGCGACGGCGTCGCTCGACGCGTCCCGCACGGCCTGCGCAGCGGTGCTCGCCGACCCCGCCACGGCGGTGAGCGCGGCTCCCGGCGAGGGCGCCGCGACCGACGACGACCAGGCTGCGGATGTCGCGGAGACCCCCATCGGACCCGCCGCGGACGGGACGGGCACGGGTGCAACGAGCGACCCGAGCGGCACGGGTGGGGCGACCGGCACGAGCGGAACGACCGGCACGACGGCGACCGGCACGACCGGAACGACTGGCACCGTCACGGCCGGAACGACTGGCACCGTCACGGCCGAGGAGGTCACCGCCTGCCAGGACGCGCTGGCCGTCACCCTGGCCGACCAGGAGGCGGTCGAGGCAGGTCAGGCGACGCTCATGACCCAGGCGACCGCGCTGGATGCGGCGGTCACGGCCGCCCAGCAGGCGCTCGCGGCCGCGTCCGTGACCGGCGCCTCCGGCAGCACCGGGACCACGGGGAGCGCGGGGACGGCGTCGGGCACCGGCTCGTCGGCCGCGTCCGGCAGCGCGGCGGCAGGTGCGTCGTCGTCGAGCGCCTCAAGTCCGGCGTCGGCGGCCTCGGCCTCCGCGGGCGGGCTGACGTCGTCGGGCGCGGCGTCGGGCAGCGGTGCGACGAGCGCGTCGTCGGTAGCGTCGGCCGCCGACGTCCTCGCCGACCAGGCCGCCATCGACCTCGCCGAGGCCCAGGTGGCGATCGCCCGGAACGCGCTCGGCCGCGTCGACCTCACCAGTCCGCTCGCCGGAACGGTCGCGGCCGTGTCCGTCGCGTCCGGCGACACGGTCACGGCGTCCTCCACGACCGCCGTGATCACGATCCTCGGCGACGCGGGCCACCTCGTGAGCACGACCGTGCCCCTCACCGTCGTCGACACGGTCGAGGTCGGTCAGACGGCGCAGGTCACGGTCGCGAGCACCGACGAGGCGCTCACCGGCACGGTCAGCAGCATCGGTGTACTGGACGTCTCCACGTCGTCCGACCCGTCGTACGCCGTCCTCGTCGCGCTCGACCCGACCGATGCCCCCCTGTTCGAGGGTGGCTCCGCGCAGGTGGTCATCACTGTGAGCGGCACCGACGCGGGCGTCGCGGTCCCGACGTCGGCCGTGCACGTGACGGGGGCCACCGCGACGGTCCAGGTCCTCGCCGACGGCACCGTGGCGGACGTCGAGGTGGGCGTCGGTGCCGTCGGGTCCGAGCTCACCGAGATCGTCTCGGGGCTCGACGCCGGCGCGGAGGTGGTCCTCGCGGACCTCGAGGCGCCGCTCGAGAGCGACGCCGACACCGAGACAGAGTCCGGCCTGAGCGGTCTCGGCGGCACCACGGAGACGACGACGGTGCCCACCGGCCCGGGCGGTGGGAGGCCGCCGGGCGCGGGCGGCTTCGGCGGCTGACGCCTGCGACCGTCACCGTCCGCCCGGCGGCGCCGGGTCCACGATCTCCCAGGTCACCCCCTCGACCTGGGAAGGCGGCCCCCTCACGCCCCCTGCGTGAGGGGGCCGTCCCCGCGACGGCGCCCCGCCCTCGCCCGCCCACCCCGCCGCCCCGCCCCGCCCCGCCCTGCCCCGCCCCGTGGGCTCGCCCGCCCCCACCCAGTGGGCTCGCCCCGCCGCGCCGAGTCTCACGGGCCCGCCCACCTCGCCGCCTCGCCCCGCCGCGCCGCGTCCGTGAGGTCGGTACCTCCTGCCGAGGTCGACCCGTAGAAGGCCCGATCTCAGCATCAGGGGCCGACCTCGGCGCCGGCGCGCGCGGTGTCGGGCTGGTTCACAGGTGGTGGTCAGGCCGGGTCCAGGTGCACCGCAGGTGGCGTCGCGAGGCTGAGGCCCAGCTTGAGCGGCGCCGGACGGCCCGCCAGACAGGAGGAGGATCCCGATGACCGAGAACCCGCTGGGCGCCGACGAGCCGCCTCGCACCACCGCCGAAGGCCCGACGCCCGACGCCGACCCGACGCCCGCCGCCCCGGATGCCGCAACGGGTGCCGACCCGACCCCCGCCGCTCCGGATGCCGCGACGGGTGCCGACCCGACGCCCCCGGCCAGCCCCGACCCGACCCCCGCTGCCAGCCCGGCGCCGACCCTCGCAACCCGCTCGGTCCCGGACGCCGCGGCCGGTGCACCCGCGTCAGGTCCGCCGTCGGTCGGAGCCCCCATCACCGGTCCGGGCCCGGGCAGCGCGCCGGGTAGCTCCTTCCCCGCGGAGACCGCATCGGCGGGAGCGCTGGGGCGCGGTGAGCGTCTGAGCTCGCGTCTGCGCGCGCGGCCTGTGCTCGCCGGGATCGTGGGTGGCGCCGTCGTGGCGCTCGTCGGGTTCGGCGCGGGCTTCGGCGTCGGGCACGCGGTCGGCGACGACCAGGTGGGGTACGGCATCCTGCAGCGTGGGCAGGTGGCGCGCGACGGGCTGCCCGGCATGCCGGCGGCGCCGGGTGGGCGAGGTGCCATACCCGGCGACCTAGACGACGACGGCTCGGGCACGTTGCCCTCTGTCCCCGACGAGGACTCCTCGACGGACAGCAACAGCAGCCGGCGCGGGTCGCGCGGCTCGGACGACGGCACCGGCTCGAGCGCCGACTCCGGGACCGACGCGGAGACGAGCGCGGACACGACCACCTGACCTGCGCAAGAGGGTGGATGTGAGGGCCCCGGGTCCCCTGCGGAAGCTGACCGCGGGGGACCCGAGCACTGCGTGCACCGGCCGCACCGCCGTCCCGCCTTCGCTACGCGCCCCAGGCCCCGCCCCGCCGCTACTCGCCTCGGGCTTCGCCCGCCGCGGGGAGCCGCACGGCGAACGTCGTCGCCCCGGGCGTGCTGTCGACGGTCAGGGTGCCGCGGTGCGCGGCGACGACGGCGTGGGCGATCGCGAGGCCGAGCCCGCTCGACCCGGTGCCCGGCGTCCGCGCCGCGTCCCCGCGCACGAACCGGTCGAACAGGTGCTCGCGCAGGCCGGGTGCGATCCCGGGCCCGTCGTCGCGGACCTCGAGGAGGACGTCGTCCCCGTCGAGGCGGACCGACGTGACGACCGTGGTCCCGGGCGGTGTGTGCACGCGCGCGTTGGAGAGCAGGTTGACGAGCACCTGGCGCAGGCGGTCCTCGTCGCCGACGACGAGGGCGGGCGCGTCGGTCGTCTCGCCTGCCTCGAGGTCGAGGTCGAGGTCCGTGAGGTCGAGGCTCTCGAGGTCCTCGAGGTCCTCGAGGTCCGCGTCCTCCAGCGCGGGCCGGTCACCCGACGCCGGGGCCGTCTCGCCGGGCAGCTCGAGCCGCCAGTGGTGCCCGGGGCCGGCGACGTGCGCGTCCATGACGGCGTCGACCGCGAGCGCGCACAGGTCGACCTCGGCGCTCGCGAGCGGCCGCCCCGCGTCGAGGCGTGCGAGCAGGAGCATGTCCTCGACGAGCGTCGTCATGCGACGCGCCTCGGACTCGACGCGCTCCATGGCGCGCACGGCGTCGTCGGGCAGGTCGTCGGGCAGGCGGCGGACGAGCTCGGCGTAGCCCCGGATCGACGCGAGGGGTGTGCGCAGCTCGTGGCTCGCGTCGGCGACGAACTGCCGTACCTGCGTCTCGCTGCTCTGCCGGGCGGCGAGCGCGCCCTCGACGTGGCCGAGCAGCTGGTTGAGGGCCGCGCCGACCTGCCCGACCTCGGTCGCCGGGTCGGTGTCCTTCGCCGGGACCCGCTCGGCGAGCAGGACCTCGCCCTCGTGCAGCGGGAGCTCGGCGACCCGGGTCGCGGTCGCCGCGACGCGTTCGAGGGGGCGCAGCTCGCGTCGCACGAGGACCGTCCCGGTGACGGCGGCCGCACCGATCGCGAGGGCCGCGACGAGCCCCTCGACCATGAGGTACTCGCGGACGGTCGCAGTCGCGTCGGCCGAGGACAGACCCGTGACCAGCAGGTCCCCGGACTCGGTGGTGACCGCGACGACCCGGTACTCGCCGAGCTCGTCGAGGTGCACGGTGCGTGCGACGCCGTCCGCGGCGACCGCGGCGAGCACCGCCTCCTGGTCGGCGGTCAACTCCTGGAGGTCGCCCGCGTCGTCGATGTACTCGGAGCGCACCTCGCCGTCCTGGAGCGTGAGCGTGACGGTCCCGGCCCCCTGCCCGCGGGCGTCGAACGCGGGCGGCCGGTCGCCGTCGGGCAGAGGGTCGGGCAGGTCCTCGGGCACGTCGTCGCCCGACAGCTCGCCGCCGGGCGGGAACCCGCCGGGGAACCCCTCCTGCGCCAGGGCGGCACGCTCGCTCGTCGCCGCGAGCCGCTCGTCGAGCTGAGCCACGAGCGACCCGCGGAGCGCCAGCGTCGACACGAGGCCCATCGCCGCGGCGACCACGGCGACGAGCGTGATGACGACCGCGACGAGCCGACGGCGCAGGCTCGGCCGCCTCATCGGGCGGCGTCCGCCTCGGCGGGCTTGAGCACGTAGCCGACTCCGCGCAGGGTGTGGATCATCGGGGCGCGGCCGGCGTCGATCTTGCGCCGCAGGTAGGAGATGTACAGCTCGACGATGTTCGCCTGCCCGCCGAAGTCGTACTGCCACACGCGGTCCAGGATCTGCGCCTTGGACAGCACCCGGCGCGGGTTGCGCATGAGGTAGCGGAGCAGCTCGAACTCGGTCGCGGTGAGCCGGATGTCCGCCCCGCCGCGCGTGACCTCGTGGCTGTCCTCGTCCATGACGAGGTCCCCGACGACGAGCGTCGCGTCCTCGTGCGCCGTCATCGCCCCGGCGCGCCGCAGGAGCGCCCGCAGCCGGGCGACGACCTCCTCGAGGCTGAACGGCTTGGTCACGTAGTCGTCGCCACCGGCGGTGAGCCCCGCCACCCGGTCCTCCACGGCGTCCTTGGCCGTGAGGAACAGGACGGGGACGGACGGGTTGAACGACCGCAGGCGGCGCAGCACCTCGAGCCCGGACAGGTCGGGGAGCATGATGTCGAGGAGCACGACGTCGGGGTCCGACGCGCGGGCGGCCCGCAGCGCGGCGTGGCCGTCGAGCGCGGTCTGCACCTGCCACCCCTCGTAGCGCAGGGCGGTGGCGAGGAGGTCGCCGAGCGACGGCTCGTCGTCGACCACGAGCGCGCGGATCGGCCCGCCGTCCGCACGGGTCAGGTGCACGCGCGCGGCGTGCTCGCGGTGGGGTGCACGTGCGTCGGGCGCGGTCGGTGCGGTGCTCATGCGGCCAGCCTCCCCGTCGTGCCTGCTGGTCTCCTGAGAGGAGTCTGTGAGCCACCTGTGACGTGGGCGCCGCGGCGCACCTGCCGGGCCCGCGCCCAGGCGCGCGAGGGGCGACGAGGCCCCGTCGTCGCCTACCGTGGGTGGATGGCACTTCCCCCGGCCTTCCCGCCCGAGACCGCCCCCGTGGCCGGTCCGGGCGAGGACGTGCCCGACGAGCGTCGCCCGGCGCCGCGTCGTGCGCTGTGGTTCGGGGCCCTCACCGCGATGGTCGGAGCCGTCGGCGTGTGGGGCGTGTGGCGCTTCTTCGTCGGCTCGCGCACCGGACGGCTGATGGACCACGCCGCGCTCGAGGGCGCCGGCTTCGGCCGCAACACCCTGTGGGACGGCGCGCAGAACGTGCTCGACGTGATCTCCGTCCCGTTCCTGGTGGTCGTGCTGCTCTCGACGATGCTGCTCGCGGTGCTGCGGCGCCGGGTCGTGCTGGCGGTGCAGGTCGCGCTCCTCGTGGGCGGGGCGAACCTGACGACCCAGGTCCTGAAGAAGGTGGTGCTCGAGCGGCCCGAGCTCGGCACGTCGGACCTCCTGCTCAACTCGCTCCCGAGCGGGCACACGACGGCGGCGGCGTCGGTCGCGGCCGCGCTCGTGCTCGTCGTGCCGCGGCGCCTGCGTCCGGCGGCCGCGGTCGTCGGGGTCGTGTACACCGTGGCGACAGGCATGTCGACGCTCGTCGCGGGCTGGCACCGGCCGAGCGACGTCACGGCGGCCGTGCTCGTCGTCCTCACGTGGTCGGGCGTCGCGACGATGGTCGGCGCGCTGTACGAGGTCTCACGGTCCGCGCCGTCGGGCTCGCGCGTCGGGGCCGCCGTGACGACCGTGCTGCTCCTCGGCGCGCTGGCCGCCGGGGCAGGTGCGGGCGTCGCGCTCTACCGGGACCTGCCCAGGGCCGAGTCGGGGCTCGACTCCACCGCGGACCTCCTGACCGCGTACGGCGGCGGTGCGCTGGGCGTCGTCGCCGTGAGCTGCGCGACCTTCGCCGCACTGCTCTTCCTGCGGCACCTCCTGGACCCGCGCGACACCTGACCCGAGCCTGCGCGCGGCGCCCCGCCCGGGTCCCCGACGACAGGTCGTACGCGCTCCTCCCGGGCCCCGCCCGGCGTCGTCGGACGACGGCGTGGTGCCTGCTGCGCGGCCGGAGGTCGTAGAGTGCCCGATCGACGGTGCTCTGCACGCACCGTGCGCCGGCCGCGGGACGCGGCTCGGCCCCGTCCAGGAAGCAGGTCCGCATGCCCGCAGGTCGCAAGCTCGTGATCGTGGAGTCGCCCGCCAAGGCGCGCACGATCGCCGGCTACCTCGGAGACGGCTACACGGTCGAGGCGTCCGTGGGTCACATCCGCGACCTCCCGCAGCCGTCCGAGCTCCCCGCGGACATGAAGAAGGGGCCGTTCGGCAAGTTCGCGGTCGACGTGGACCACGGCTTCGAGCCGTACTACGTGGTCGACGCGGACAAGAAGAAGAAGGTCGCGGAGCTCAAGCGGGCGCTCAAGGAGTCCGACGAGCTCTACCTCGCGACCGATGAGGACCGCGAGGGCGAGGCCATCGCCTGGCACCTGCTCCAGGAGCTCAAGCCCAAGGTCCCCGTCAAGCGCATGGTGTTCCACGAGATCACCCGCGAGGCGATCCAGCGGGCGCTGGAGAGCACGCGTGACCTGGACGTGCGCCTCGTGGACGCCCAGGAGACGCGGCGCATCCTCGACCGGCTCTACGGGTACGAGGTCTCCCCGGTCCTGTGGCGCAAGGTCCGCCAGGGGCTGTCGGCGGGCCGCGTGCAGTCCGTCGCGACGCGCCTCGTCGTCGAGCGTGAGCGCGAGCGCATGGCGTTCCGGGCCGCCGACTACTGGGACGTGACAGGCACGTTCGTGCAGGCCGCCCCGTCGGTCGAGGCCGAGGAGGGCTCGTTCGGTGCGCGCCTGGTCCAGGTCGACGGCCGACGCGTCGCCAGCGGGCGGGACTTCGACGACCGCGGGCAGCTCAAGGGCGCGGACGTCGTGCACCTGGACGAGTCGCGGGCGACGGCGCTCGCCGCCGGGCTCCAGGACGCGGACTTCGCGGTGCTGAGCCTCGAGACCAAGCCGTACACGCGCCGCCCGGCCGCGCCGTTCACCACGTCGACCCTCCAGCAGGAGGCGAGCCGCAAGCTCCGCATGGGCTCCCGGCAGACGATGCGCACCGCGCAGGGGCTGTACGAGAACGGCTACATCACCTACATGCGTACGGACTCGCCCGCGCTGTCGACGCAGGCCATCGACGCCGCACGGCGCCAGGCGGCCGAGCTGTACGGCCCCGAGTTCGTCCCCGACAAGCCCCGCGTCTACGCGAACAAGGCGAAGGGTGCGCAGGAGGCCCACGAGGCCATCCGGCCCGCGGGCGACCACTTCCGCACCCCGGCGCAGGTCGCACGCGAGCTCTCCGGCGACCAGTTCCGGCTCTACGAGCTGATCTGGAAGCGCACCGTTGCGTCGCAGATGGCGGACGCGCGCGGCTCGACGGCATCCGTCCGCGTCGGTGCGACGACGACGGCGGCCGCGGGTGGGCACGCCGGCAGCGCCGCGGTCTTCGCGGCGTCGGGCACCGTCATCACCTTCCGTGGCTTCCTCGCCGCGTACGAGGAGGGTCGCGACGTCGAGCGCTACTCCGACGACGAGCCCGCGGCCGGCGGGTCCCGCCGCGGCGCGCGCGGACGTGCGGCGGCCGGCGCGGACGACGCCGAGCAGGGGGGCGACGCGGCGTCGACGCGCAGCGAGGACGCCCGCCTGCCCCAGATGGCGGAGGGCGACCGGCTCCTCGGCTCGGAGCTCGCGGCCGACGGGCACCGCACGTCACCGCCGCCGCGCTTCACCGAGGCGAGCCTGATCAAGGCGCTCGAGGAGCGCGGCATCGGTCGCCCCTCGACGTACGCCGCGACGATCTCGGTCATCCAGGACCGCGGCTACGTCACCAACCGTGGCCAGGCCCTCGTGCCGTCGTGGCTCGCGTTCGCCGTGACCCGGCTGCTCGAGGAGAACCTCGACCGCCTCGTCGACTACGACTTCACTGCCGCGATGGAGCAGGACCTCGACGCGATCGCCGCGGGTGACAAGGAGCGCGTCGCGTGGCTGACGAGCTTCTACTTCGGCGAGCAGTCCGGTTCGGCCGCGCCGGAGGGCCTGCGTGACCTCGTCGCGAGCCTCGGCGACATCGACGCGCGTGACGTGAACTCGATCGACATCGGCGACGGCATCACCCTGCGCGTGGGCCGGTACGGGCCCTACCTCGAGGGCCCGGCCGCGGAGGGCGACGACCCCGAGACGCCGCGCCGAGCCTCGGTGCCCGACGAGCTGGCGCCCGACGAGCTCACCGTCGAGAAGGCCCGTGAGCTCCTGGAGACGCGGCCCGACGGCGACCTCGTGCTCGGCCAGGACCCGACGACGGGGACGACCATCGTCGCCAAGAACGGTCGCTACGGCCCGTACGTCACCGAGCTGCTGCCCGAGCCCGAGCTCGACCCGGGCCTGTCCGCCGCCGCCAAGAAGAAGGCGCTGGCCGCGCAGCCGAAGCCCCGCACGGCGTCGCTGCTCAAGACCATGCAGCTGCCGGGCATCACGCTCGAGGACGCGCTGCGGCTCCTGTCGCTGCCGCGCGTCGTCGGTGTGGACCCCGCGTCGGGCGACGAGATCACGGCCCAGAACGGGCGCTACGGCCCGTACCTGAAGAAGGGCACGGACTCGCGCACCCTGCCGACCGAGGAGGCGATGTTCGACATCACCCTCGAGGAGGCCCTGGCGATCTACGCCGAGCCCAAGCGTGGGCGCGGTGCGACCTCGGCCCCGCCGCTGCGCGAGCTCGGCGCCGACCCGGTCTCGGGCAAGCCCGTCGTCGTCAAGGAGGGCCGGTTCGGTCCGTACGTGACGGACGGCGAGACCAACGCGACGCTCCGCAAGGAGGACGCCGTCGAGTCCGTGACGCTCGAGCGGGCAGCCGAGCTCCTCGCGGAGAAGCGGGCCCGCGGGCCCGTGAAGAAGACCGGCCGTGCGCCCGCCCGCAAGGCCCCGGCGAAGAAGGCCGCCCCGAAGAAGGCGGCCGCCAAGAAGTAGTCCGCGAGGCTCCGGGGCGGGTCGCCGTCCCGGAGGTCAGACGGGCTCGTCGTCCGTGGTGAACCCGATGACCTTGTGGCTGCCGTCGCAGTAGGGCTTGATGCCCGACGCGCCGCACCGGCACAGCGCGACGGTCGACCGGCGTCGGGGTGCAGGTTCACCGCTCGCGAGCAGGATCTCGACGTCGCCGCGCACCAGCAGCGGGCCGTCGGGGCAGGCCGTCACCGAGGCCCACGGCGTGCGCGCGGGGGCCGGTTCGGGCGTGGGCGCGGGTTCGTCCCTGCCTGGCGCCGTCCTGATGTCGCGGATGCTCACGCGGCAAGTCAACCTCGCATCGACGCCGTCCGCCCGCGGAGGGAGGGCACACGGTCCGGATGCGTGGGCGGCGGCCCGGTGCGAGCCTGTGGTCGGGCCCGCCGTGGCTCGCCGCGCGTCCGCGGCGGGGCGGGCACGTGGAGGAACCGATGCGACGACCCGCTCCCCGAGGACCACTGACGACGGTGCTGCTCGACGCCCTGGTCGGCACCCCCGGCCCCGTGCCGGCGGTGCTCGAGGCGGCCGAGCGGGCGGCGTCGGGGTCGAGCGACGTCCTTGCCGACGAGGACGTCCAGCTCGCTCTGCTCGTGCTGTACGAGCTGCACTACCGCGGCGTCGACGGCGTGGACGACGCCTGGGAGTGGGAGCCGGACCTCCTGCGTGTGCGGGGCGTCCTCGAGCGCCCCTTCGAGGCGGCGATCCGTGACCTGGTGCCGGTTCCCGCGACCGACGCGCGGACGGCCCCGGAGATCGCCCGGGCCCTGTTCGACCTGACCTCCGCCGACGACGGCCCGAGCGTGTCCGCGTACATCGCGAAGAGGGCGACGGACGCCCAGCTCCACGAGTTCGTCGTGCACCGCTCGATCTACCACCTCAAGGAGGCCGACCCGCACAGCTGGGCCCTGCCGCGCCTGAGCGGGCGGCCCAAGTCCGCGCTCATTGAGATCCAGGCGGACGAGTACGGCGGCGGGCGCCCCGGGTACATCCACTCCGAGCTGTTCGCGGGGACGATGCGCGCGCTGGGCCTGGACGACGCGTACGGCGCGTATGTGGACCGGGTACCGGCGCCGACGCTCGCCTCGGTCAACATGATGAGCCTGTTCGGCCTGCACCGACGCCTGCGCGGGGCGATCACGGGCCACCTCGCGGCGTTCGAGATGACGTCGTCGATCCCGTGCCGCAAGTACGCCAACGGGTTCCGCCGCCACGGGTACGGCGACGACGTGACGGGGTACTTCGACGAGCACGTCGAGGCCGACGCGGTGCACGAGCAGATCGCCGGCCGTGACCTCGCGGGCGCGCTCGCGGAGCTCGAGCCGCAGGTGCGCGACGACGTGCTGTGGGGCGCGGCCGCGTACCTGGCCGTCGACGGGCTCGCCGGGGCCCGGATGCTCGAGGACTGGGAGCAGGGCCGGTCGGCGCTGCGGGGGCAGGCGCCGATCGCGGCGTGACGGCGCTAGCGTTTGCCCCATGACACACGCCGAGGACCCGCGCACCGCCCCGCCCATCCGCTGGGGGATCCTGGGACCCGGCTGGATCGCCAACACGTTCGCGACGGCGGTCAACCGCTACACGCGCGCCCAGCTCGTCGCCGTCGGATCCCGCAACCGTGACCGCGCCGAGCGGTTCGCGACGCACCACGGCATCCCGACCGTGCACGTCGGCTACCAGGCGCTGGTCGACGACCCGCAGGTCGACGCGGTCTACGTCGCCTCGCCCCACTCCGAGCACCGTGAGCACGCCCTGCTGGCGATCGCGGCGGGCAAGCACGTGCTCGTCGAGAAGTCGTTCACGCGCAACGCGGCCGAGGCTCAGGAGGTCCTCGACGCCGCCCGTGCCGCGGGCGTCTTCGTCATGGAGGCGATGTGGACGCGCTTCCTGCCGCACGTCGTGGCGCTGCGCTCGGTGCTCGCCCGGGGTGACATCGGCGAGGTCGTGACGGTCATCGCCGACCACGGCCAGGCGTTCGGCCACCTGCCGGTCACGCACCGCATCCACGCGCCCGAGCTCGCGGGCGGGGCGCTCCTCGACCTCGGCGTGTACCCGGTCTCGTTCGCGCACGACGTGCTCGGCGTGCCCGACCGCATCCAGGCCGTCGGCTCGCTGACGCCCGCGGGCGTGGACGGCCAGATCAGCATCGCCCTCGGCTTCGGTGAGCGCGCGCAGGCGGCGCTGAGCACCACGCTGTGGTCGCACACGGGCACGACGGCGATGATCGGCGGCACGACCGGTCGCATCGAGGTCACGGGCGACTTCTACCGCCCGGCCTCGTTCACGGTGGTCCGCGAGGACGGCACGCGGTGGACGTACGACAGGGAGGTCGACGGGGGCTTCCAGTACCAGGCGGCCGAGGTCGCCCGGCGCGTCGCCGAGGGGGCGACCGAGAGCCCGGTCATGACGTGGCAGAACACGCTCGAGGTCATGGCGACGATGGACGAGATCCGCCGCCAGGTGGGCGTGGTCTACCCGGGGGAGTGAGGGCGGCGGCTCCCGGGGCGCGGTCGATGTCCGGGTGCCCGACTACCCTGACGCCGTGACCTCGACCACCCCTGCGACCGGTGCGGCGCGCGCCAGCACCCCGCCGGGTGCCTTCGTCTCGTTCGAGGGCGGCGACGGCGTCGGCAAGTCGACGCAGCTCGCGCTCCTCGCGCGGTGGCTCGAGGAGCAGGGCTGGGCCGTCGTCAGCACGCGCGAGCCGGGTGGTACGACGCTCGGCCTGGAGCTGCGCGACGCCGTCCTGCACGGCGAGCACGTGAGCGCACGCACCGAGGCGCTGCTCTACGCGACGGACCGGGCGCACCACGTGGACACGGTGGTGCGGCCCGCGCTCGCCCGCGGCGCGGTCGTCCTGACCGACCGGTACCTCGACTCGTCCGTCGCCTACCAGGGCAACGGCCGGGACCTCGGAGCCCAGGAGGTCGAGAACCTCTCGCTCTGGGCCACCGAGGGCCTGCTGCCGGACCTGACGGTGCTCCTCGACCTCGATCCGTCGGTCGGCCTCACGCGGCTCACGGGCAGCCCCGACCGGCTCGAGAGCGCCGGTGCGGAGTTCCACGCACGCACGCGGCAGGCGTTCCTCGACCGCGCGGCGGCCGACACCTCGGGGCGCTGGCTCGTCGTCGACGCGTCCGCCGACGTCAACGCGATCCACGCCCAGGTGCGCGCACGCGTCGCCGCGTTGCCGCAGGTCGTCGCCGGCCCGCCTGCCGTGGCGGCCCCCGCGGGCGCGGCCGAAGCCGCGGACGGCACCGCATGAGCGTCTGGGACGACGTCGTGGGTCAGGCGGCCGCGGTCGACGTGCTGCGCGCCGCGACCCTCTCGCCCGAGGCCATGACGCACGCGTGGCTCATCACCGGGCCGCCCGGCTCGGGCCGCTCGAACGCCGCGCGCGCGTTCGCCGCGGCCCTCCAGTGCGAGGCGGGGGGCTGCGGGCACTGCCAGGCGTGCACGACGTCGCTCGCGGGCACGCACGCGGACGTCACCGTGGTCGCGACCGAGAAGGTCACGATCTCGATCGAGGAGGTGCGCGACCTCATCGGGCTCGCGCAGCGGACCCCGTCGCAGGGGCGGTGGCGCGTGATCGTCCTCGAGGACGCCGACCGGATGGTCGAGCGCACGTCCAACGTGCTCCTCAAGGCGATCGAGGAGCCCCCTCCGCGCACCGTCTGGCTGCTGTGCGCGCCGAGCCCGCAGGACGTCGTCGTGACCATCCGCTCGCGGTGCCGTGGCGTCGCGCTGCGGATCCCGCCGGTCGCCGACGTGGTCGCGCTGCTCGTCTCGCGGGACGGTGTGGACCCGGAGGTCGCGGACGTCGCGGCGCGTGCCGCCCAGAGCCACATCGGGCTGGCCCGGCGCCTCGCGCGCGACCCCCAGGCCCGCGAGCGGCGTGCACGCACGCTCAACCTCGCGGCGACGATCCGGGGCGTGGGCGACGCGGTGCTCGCGGCGGGCGACCTCGTCGAGGTCGCGACCGCGGAGTCGAAGGCCGCGACGGAGGACCGGGACGCCGCCGAGAAGGCGGCGCTGCTGCACACGCTGGGCGCCGAGGGCGGCCAGACCCTGCCGCCCAGCCTGCGCGCCCAGGTCCGTCAGCTCGAGGACGAGCAGAAGAGGCGCGCGACCCGGGCCCAGCGCGACGTGCTCGACCGCTCCCTCACGGACCTGCTGTCGTTCTACCGGGACGTCCTCGTGGTCCAGCTCGGTGCCGACGTCGCGCTCGTCAACGCCGCGCAGGAGGCCGACGTGCGTCGCGTCGCCGCGGAGGGCCGCGCGGAGCAGACGATCCGGCGGATGGACGCGATCGGCGAGGCGCGGACCAGGTTGGCGGGCAACGTCGCGCCGCTGCTCGCCATGGAGGCCATGGCCGTCGCGCTGCGCCCGCAGGGCTGACCGGGCGTCCGGCAGGCAGGCCTGGGCCCCCAGGGCTGACGGGCGTCGGGCAGGCATACCTGCACCCCAGGGCTGACCGGTGCCCGGGTGCTGCGGTTCACACGCTTCCCACACACGCGCGGGCGGGTTGGCCACCCGGCATTCGTTACCGTTGCTCCGTGCCGCTCGCCGTGAACCCCGCCAGTCCCCGCTCGTCCCGTTCCCGGACCGCGGCCCGACCGCGCTCCGGCCCCGGTGGGCCCGTCGCAGGCCCCGCCCGCGTACGCGTCCGCGCAGCCGCGGTGATCGCGCTGACGGCCGTCGTGCTCGCCGGTTGCGCGGCGCCCAAGGTCCAGTCGAAGCCCAAGGGTGAGGGCACGGCGTCGGGCACGGCGACGGCACCCGCGGAGCTGACGACGCTCGACGCGTTCTACGAGCAGGAGATCACCTGGGAGGCGTGCGACTCGTACGAGTGCGCGACCGTCCAGGTGCCGCTCGACTGGGACGCGCCCGAGGCCGGCGCGATCGGCCTCGCCCTCAAGCGCTCGCTCGCCACCGGTGCGTCCGAGGACCGCCTCGGCTCGTTGCTCATCAACCCCGGCGGCCCGGGGGCGTCGGGCACGGAGTTCGTCGACTACGCGGTCAGCGGGGTCATGGGCGACCCGGTCCTCGACGCGTACGACGTCGTGGGCTTCGACCCGCGCGGTGTCGGCGGCTCCACCGCGGTCGACTGCGGCACGGATGCGGTCCTCGACGAGTTCTTCACGGCCGACGTGCCCATGGCGAGCCAGGCGGACGTCGACGCCGCGCGTGAGCGCACTCGTGTGTTCGGGGAGTCGTGCCTCGAGGCGACCGGCCCGCTGCTCGGCGAGGTCGACACGGTGAGTGCCGCGCGGGACCTCGACGTGCTCCGCGCCGTGCTCGGCGACGAGAAGCTGAACTACGCGGGCTTCTCCTACGGGACCTTCCTGGGCGCGACGTACGCGGGGCTGTACCCCGAGAACGTGGGACGCCTGCTGCTCGACGGGGCGCTCGACCCCTCCATGAGCAACGACGACCTGGTCATCGGCCAGGCCATCGGCTTCGAGGAGGCGCTCTCCGCCTACGTCGAGGACTGCCAGGCGGGCGCGAGCTGCCCGCTGCGGGGCTCCGTCGAGGAGGGCAAGCAGCAGATCCTCGACCTCGTGACGCGGGTCGAGGCGAAGCCGATCGACGCGGGCGGCGGCGAGGTCCTCAACGGTGCGCTGGCGTTCTACGGCATCGTCGTGACCCTGTACGACGACGCGTCCTGGCCGAGCCTGACCATGGCCCTCGACGAGGCGATCCGCGACAACACGGGTGCGATCCTGCTCGAGCTCGCCGGCTACTACCTCGATCGCACGGGCGACGGTGCGTACCTGTCGAACTCCATGGAGGCGTTCACCGCGATCAACTGCCTCGACTACCCCGTCGTCGAGCGCAGCTACGACGAGATGCTCGCGTTCGCCGACGAGGTCGCGGTCAGCGCACCGACGTTCGGCCGCGAGTTCGTCATGGCGGTCGGCTGCGAGGCGTGGCCCTTCCAGTCGCAGGTCGAGCGGGCTCCCATCACCGCCGAGGGTGCGGCGCCGATCCTCGTCGTCGGCACCACGGGCGACCCGGCGACGCCGTACGAGTGGAGCGTGGCGCTCGCCGACCAGCTCGAGTCGGGCCACCTGCTGACGTTCGAGGGCGAGGGCCACACGGCCTACGGCCGCGGCGGCCCGTGCATCGGTGACGCCGTGGACGCCTACCTCGTCGAGGGGACGCTGCCAGAGGAGGGGCTCGTCTGCTGAGGCCTTCCGACGGCCCGACGGCGCGTGGCGAGGCTCGCTTTGGCTCCTCGGCATGCGATCGGTACAGTAGGGCCCGCTCGTAGCACGCACGCGTGCGACCAGCGCCGCCTTAGCTCAGTCGGTAGAGCGTCTCACTCGTAATGAGAAGGTCATCAGTTCGATTCTGATAGGCGGCTCCCTCCACGAAGGCCCCCTCGCCAGCGGAAACGCGGCGGCGGGGCCTTCGTCTGTCCGCACCGGTGACGGCCGCGGCCCGCGGACGGCGCGCGATCCGGATGCCCCAGGGCGGCTCCCGTGCGTACGGTGGGTCGGTGCCTTCCGTCAAGCAGGTCCAGGTCACGTTCGACTGCACCGAGCCCCAACGGGTCGGACGCTTCTGGTGCGAGGTGCTCGGGTACGTCGAGCCGACCCCGCCCGAGGGGTTCGCCACCTGGGAGGACGTCGACCGCTCGCTCCCGCCCGAGGACCAGGGCCGGTGGTACGCGTGCGAGGACCCGACGGGCGTCGGCCCGCGGCTGTTCTTCCAGCGCGTCCCCGAGGGCAAGGTCGTCAAGAACCGGGTGCACCTGGACGTGCGCGTCGGCACCGGCCTCGTGGGCCACGAGCGCGTCGCCGCGCTGGAGGCGGAGTGCTCGCGCCTCGTCGCGCTCGGCGGGACACGCGTGCGGCTCATGCTCGCCGACGAGCAGAACGAGTCGTGCCTCGTGATGCAGGACGTCGAGGGCAACGAGTTCTGCCTGGACTGATCGCCCGGGCCTGACGCGCCCCCGCAGACTCTGTGACAGCGGGTGTTGACTCGTGTCACAGGGGTCACCTACGGTCTCCCCCACGACGCGCCGCGCAGCCGTCGGGCAGGGGGACAGCGTGCGCCACGACGACGTCGCGCACCTGGTCGTCACCACCTCGCCGGCCTGCGTCCGACGGTCGCCCGTGATCGACGCACTCCGAGAGGTAGGCCTTCATGCAGGTCACATCCGCGCTGCGGCACCGCCCGCAGACCACCGACCAGACCCCGTCGCGCACCGGACGTCGGCTCGCCGCCGGCCTGGCAGCGGGCGTGCTCCTCGCGTCGTCGGGCGCGTTCGCCGGGGCCGCGTCAGCGACCGTGCCGGCCGACGCGGCCTCCGGGGGAGCCCGCGCCGAGGCCACCGCGGGCACACCGGGTGCTGCGCCGCCGCCCGGTGAGGCGGTCACGCCCGACCCGGGTGTCACGGACCGCCTCATCGTGAAGTACCGCACCCAGGGCCCGGGCGGGGCGCCCGGCGCGACCACCCAGGAGGAGCGCCGCGACCGGATCCAGACGGCGGCCCAGTCCGTGGGTGCCTCCGTCGAGCACGTACGACGCACCGGACAGGGTGCCGAGGTCTGGAGCCTCGGGACCGCCGTCCCCGAGGCCGACGTCGCGGCGATCGCCGCCGAGGTGGCGGCCGCCGACCCGACCGTCGAGTACGCAGAGCCCGACCGGATCCTCCACCCGCTCGCCGCGGCGCCGAACGACCCGCGCTGGTCCGAGCTGTGGGCCCTGCAGACGAGCAGCGTCGGCATCAACGTGCTGAGCGCGTGGGACACCACGCGGGGTGCGGGCGTCAACGTCGCGGTGATCGACACGGGCTACCGCCCGCACGCGGACCTGGCTGCGAACGTCGTCGGCGGGTACGACATGATCGCGGACACCTCGGTGTCCAACGACGGGAACGGCCGCGACGCGGATGCCGCCGACCCGGGCGACCACACCGCGGCGAACCAGTGCGGGGCAGGCGAGCCCGCGACCGCGTCGAGCTGGCACGGGACCCACGTGGCTGGGACCATCGCCGCCGTCGCGGGCAACGGGGCCGGCGTCGCGGGGGTCGCACCGGCGGCGAAGGTCGTGCCGCTGCGCGTCCTCGGCACGTGCGGTGGCTACACGTCCGACATCGCGGACGCCATGGTGTGGGCCTCGGGCGGCACCGTGACCGGCGTGCCAGCCAACCCGAACCGCGCCCGCGTGCTGAACCTGTCGCTCGGCGGCAGCGGCACGTGCGACACGACCAGCCAGCGCGCGATCACCACCGCGCGCGCCAACGGCGCCGTCGTCGTGGTCGCGGCGGGCAACGAGAACCGTGACGTGTCCCAGTCGAGCCCCGCGAACTGCTCCGGCGTCGTCGCCGTCGCCGCGTACGGACCGACCGGCGCGCGTGCGTACTACTCCAACTACGGCTCCCTCGTCGACGTCGCCGCACCCGGTGGCGACCAGAGCGGTGGCTCGAGCCGGGGCATCCTGTCGACCCTGAACGCGGGCACGGCCGGCCCCGGGGCCGACTCGTACGCGTACTTCCAGGGCACGTCGATGGCCACGCCGCACGTCGCGGCGGTCGCGGCCCTCATGCTCTCGGCCAACAGCGCGCTCACACCCGACCAGGTCGAGACGATGCTCCGGTCGACCGCGCGTCCCTTCGTCGCGACCTGCTCGGGCTGCGGCGCCGGCATGCTCGACGCCGCGGCGGCAGTCGCCGCAGCGAAGGGCGGGGGCACGACGACGCCGCCGCCGACCGGGACCGAGGCGGAGCCGAACAACACCCGCGGGACGGCCAACGCCGTCGGTGCGCCGTCGACCGTCAGCGCCGCGATCGGCTCGTCGAGCGACACCGACTACTTCGCGGTGAGCCTGCCAGCCGGGGCGACCCTGACGGCGACGCTCACGCCCGGCTCGACGAGCGCCGACTACGACCTGTACCTCTACAACGCGAGCGGGAGCCTCGTCGCGTCGAGCGAGCTCGGGGCGGGCCGCGCGGACGCGGCATCCACGCGTAACGCCGGGTCGACGACCGCGACCTACTACGCGCGCGTCGCCTACTACTCCGGCGGCACCGGAGCCGGCCCCGGGGCCTACAGCCTCGCCCTCGGCTGGTGACCCGCACCGGCCGCGCGTCCTGCCGGGCGCGCGGCCGGCCGGCCGAACGCGGGTGATGTCGCAGGTCAGCGGCATGCACAACGTCTGCACCGACCTCCACGTGCCTGCACAGAACGTGCACCGGACCCGCTCGCCGACGAACCGCCCCGGGGGGCGCGGATCTCTAGCGTGACGCTCATGAGCGATGCCCCTGCCCCGCCGACACCCCCTCGCCCTTCACGGGCCCCGGCCGCGGGCGACGGCGCAGGCATCCCCGCCCACCCGCACGGCGCGGTGGGAGGCCCGCCCGGGGGGGTCGGGGGTGAGGGCCCGCCTGCGGGTCAGGCACGCGTCATGGGGATGCCGCCGGGCGGGTTCGGTTCGGCGCCCCGGTCGCCCGGCGGACCGGGCGCGACGGCCCTGCCGGCAGGCGTCCCAGGCGCCGGGTACCCGCCGCACCTGGGCCCGGGCGTCACGGTCCACCGGCCGCCGAGCCGCCTGGCTCACGCGTTGGCGCGGTTCTGGGCGGAGCGCGAGCGGCCGGTGCCGAGCAGCGCCCTGGTGACCAGCGGCATCGTCGGGGTCGCCGGCGGCGGCCTCCTCGTCGGGCACCACCTGGGACTCGGGGCCGCGGCCGTGGGGCTCGCGCTCTGGGCTGCGGCAGTCCCCGCGCTCGTCCGACGTCGGGCGTGGCTCGACCTCGTGACCGTCGGCCTAGCTGTCCTGCTCGTCGCGATGGTCGCCGTACGCGACGCGGGGTGGGTCGTCGCGCTGTGCCTCCTCGCTGCGGCGATGCTCTCCACGGTGGCGGCGACGTCGGCCAGAGGTGGCCCCGCGGTGCTGGCGAGCGGTGCGAGCTGGGCCGCCGGCGTCGTGCGCACCCTGCCGTGGCTCGTGCGGGGTGCCGGGACGCTCGCCGGGCCTCGCAGGGGCCAGGTCCTCGTGGCCGCGCGCAGCCTCGCCGTCACGGCCGGGCTGCTCCTCGTCTTCGGCGTCCTGTTCACGAGCGCGGACGCGGTGTTCGCGAGCTACGTCCCCCGGCTCGAGCTCGAGCTGCTCCCCGGGCAGGTCGTCGTGGGCCTGCTCGTCGCGGTGGCGTCGGCGACGCTCGCCCACCTCGCGCTCGCGCCCCCGCCGTGGTCGGGTGTGCGTCTGCCGCTGGGGCGTCCGGCGAGGCTGGGGGAGTGGCTCCTGCCGCTCGTGGCGCTCGACGCGCTCGTCCTCGCATTCGTGCTCGTCCAGCTCGGCGGGGTGCTGGGTGGGCACCGCCACGTCCTCGGGACGGCCGGCCTCAGCTACGCGGAGTACGCGCGCCAGGGGTTCGCGCAGCTCGTCGCGGTCACCGCGCTGACGCTCGTCGTGGTGGCCGTCGCGGCGCGGCGCGCCCCGCGCGAGACCGGGCGGGAGCGGTTGATCTCCCGGCTCGTGCTCGGTGTGCTGTGCGTCGGCACGCTGGGCGTGGTCGCGTCCGCGCTGCGTCGCATGGACCTGTACGTCGAGGCGTTCGGGCTGACGCGCCTGCGGCTCTTCGTGGTGATGGCCGAGGTCGTGCTCGGCGTGGTGCTGCTCCTCCTCCTCGCGGCGGGTGTGCGCTGGCGCGCGGGGTGGCTGCCGCGTGCCGTCGTGCACGTGGCGGGTGCGGGCGTGCTCGCCCTCGCGCTCGTGAACCCCGACGCGCTGATCGCGCGCCACAACCTCACGGCGGACCTCGAGGTCCCCGTCGACACGGTCTACCTCGCCGGCCTGTCAGCCGACGCCGTGCCCGCGCTGCACGCGCTCGACGACCCGCTCTGGGCGTGCCTCGTGCGCGGCGGGACCGACGGCGGTGCCGCCGCGTGGAACCTGGGCCGTGCGCGCGCGTCCGAGCTGGCCGGATCAGCCCCGGGCGGCAGCACGTGCGCGGACGCCTACGCCAAGCGCTGACCGCAACGCCCACGCGTGCGCCAGGTGCCGGCGCCTGAGCGAGCCCCGACGGCCGGCGGCCGCGGCCTGCCGAGCGTCGCGCCACCGGCGCACCCCGGGGTGGCCCGACCGGTCACGGGACGGCGGCGGCGTGGTGGTTCACACCGCGCCAGAAGTACAGGATCGGGCCGAGGAAGTTGACCGCGATCACCAGCGCCCAGACTCCCTTGCGACCCCTGACCTGTGCGGCGGGCCGGAACGCGAGGTCCGTCCAGGCGGTCGCGGCGAGGGACAGCTGGACGGACGCCGCCGTGAGGGCGGCGGCCTTCTGGCCGTCCGTGAGGTCCTTCCATCGGTAGGTGGTCATGGGACTCCTCCTCTGTGCGGGCGCTCGGACGTGCCGGGTGCCCGTCTTCCACGCTTCTCGCGGTCGCCAGGTGCGGACAGAGCCGTTGGTCCCGGCTCGAGACGCGGTGCTCGGGTCGCCGTGCACGGGCGGGTGCCATCCGCCCCGAGAAAGCCCTTGACCGGTACAGAAGCCGAGATCTACTGTATCGGTACAGAACCCAACGGACGGAGGAACCATGGACGGCGCACCACTCGCACTGCTCCTCTCACGAGCCTCGGTGATCCGCGAGGTCGAGAGCGCCCGACCGGGCGCACCCGTCGTCCCCGCAGGACGCCCGCGGCGCCCGCGGCGCCCGCGCGTCCCCCGGACCCGCACCGCACTCGCGGGCGCCCTGCACCGGGCGGCCGAGGCCCTGACCCCGCACGTCGACTGCGAGGCCGGCACCCAGGCCGGCTGACGTGCCCGAGGACCGTCACCCGGGCTCCACGGCCTACCCTGTCCAGCATGGACACGAGGGCGGTGCCGTGGCCCGGGTGACGCTGCAGACGGTCGCCGACCGGGTGGGTGTGAGCCGCATGACGGTCTCCAACGCCTTCTCGCGACCGGACCAGCTCTCCGCCGAGCTGCGCCGTCGGATCCTCGCCGCCGCGGACGAGCTCGGCTACGTCGGGCCGGACCCCGCCGCGCGTGCCCTCGCCCGCGGGACCACCGGCGCCGTCGGCGTCCTCATGAAGGACTCCGTCGGAGCGGCCTTCGACGACGACGTCGCCACCGGCTTCTTCGCAGCCGTCGCCGGCGAGCTCGCCCCCACCGGCCTCGCGCTGACCCTGCTCCCGTCGAACGGGTCGGCGGACCTCGTGCCCGCCCGTGACATCGCCATGGACGGCGCGCTCGTCTACTCGTGCGCGGGCGACAGCCCTGCGCTGCAGTGGCTCATCAAGCGCAAGCTGCCCCTGGTCTTCGTCGAGCAGCCGCCCGTCGCCGGCGCGGACAGCGTGGTGCTCGACGACCAGGGTGGTGCTGGTGCGGCCGCCGAGCACCTGCTGGGCCTCGGCCACCGGCACCTCGGCCTGCTCACCATCGCGTGGAGCAGGCCCGCGGGCATCATGGCCGACCCGCGCCTGGCGGGCGACGGGTACGTCTCGACCGAGCGGGTCGCCGGGTGGCTCGACGTCATCGAGGCCGCCGGGGCGCGCGTCACCGCCGTGCAGACCCACACGAACAGCGAGCGCGACGCCTACGACGGCGCGCTCCTCATGCTCGACCGCGACGACCGCCCGACGGGCGTGCTCTGCTTCTCGGACCTCATGGCCTGGGGGGTCATCCACGCGGCCCACGACCTGGGCCTGCGGGTCCCCGAGGACGTGTCTGTCGTCGGCTTCGACGACAGCCCGCTCGCGAGCCGCATCCGCCCCGCGCTCACCACGATCCGGCAGGACGCGGCGGCGAAGGGCCGCGCCGCGGCGAGCGCCCTCACCGCGGCCATCGAGCGCGCGCGGACCGACGAGCCGCACGAGCCCCAGCAGGTGCGGCTGCCGGCCGAGCTCGTGGTGCGCCTGAGCACGGCCCCACCACCGTCCTGACCTCTCTCAGGCTCCGCACAGCGACGCCACAGCGACGGCGCAGTGCACCTGCGTAGACCTGCTCCTGACGCTGAACCCGCACAAGGAGCCACTCATGAACGACGCCGTCCTGCTGATCGCCGACCTCGTGGCGGTCACCGCGCTGACCTACGGGTCCTACTACCGCAAGCACCGCCGCCGCGACATGGTGCTCGCGTACATGGGGCTCAACGTCGGCGTCCTCGCCGTCTCCACCGTCCTGACGGGCTCCGGCGTCGGCCTCGGGCTGGGGCTCGGCCTCTTCGGCGTGCTCTCGATCATCCGCCTGCGCTCCACCGAGATCAGCCAGGAGGAGGTCGCGTACTACTTCGCGGCACTGGCCCTCGGGCTGATCTTCGGTCTCGCGCCGGAGCCCCTGTGGCTCGCGCCGGCGCTGGGGGCGCTCCTCGTCGGAGTCGTCGTCCTCGTCGACCACCAGCCGCGCGCCGCGGGCAGCCGCCGTCAGCTCGTCACGCTCGACCGCGTCATCTCGGACGAGGCCGCGCTCGCGGCGCATCTCGCGACGGTGCTCGGCGGGACCGGCAGGCCCGTCGTCGTGCACCGCGTCGTCGTGCAGGGGACGGACCTCGTCCGGGACGCGATGACGGTCGACGTGCGCTACCAGGTCGCTGCGACGGCCCGGCGGCGCACCACGGGCGGGGAACGGCTCGCGGCCCGCGACGCCGACGGGCGTCAGGTGCGCGAGACGGACGTCCCGTCCAGCCCTCGTGACGTGCCGGCCGACGCCCTCGCCTGGCGCTGAGGCGGTCCCGGTGCCCCTCATCGAGCAGCTGCCCGCGATCGACCTCGAACGTGTCCAGGCGCTAGCAGACCTCCAGACGCGCGTGGACCGCAAGTACGTCCTGACCACGGCGGTCCTCGACCGCCTCGCGCAGGCCACCCTCGCCGACGCCGCCGTGCTGACGATCGACGGCCGCACGGCCTTCGGGTACGAGTCGGTGTACTTCGACACCCCGGACCTGCTCACCCACCGCGCGGCCGCCCACGAGCGTCGCCGCCGGTACAAGGTCCGCACCCGGACGTACCTGGACTCGGGGACGTGCGTCCTCGAGCTCAAGACGCGCGGCGCGCGCGACGAGACCGTCAAGCGCCGGGTCCCGCACCCCGTCGACCGGCGCGCCGAGCTCACGGCCGACGACGTCGACGCGCTGCGCGAGTGGCTCGGCGTCCAGGCCCCGGTGGACGAGCTACGGCCCAGCCTCCGCACGACCTACCGCCGGTGCACCGTGGTCGACGTCGCGTCCGGGGCCCGCCTGACCGTCGACTCCGACCTGCGGCTCGCCGCACCGGAGCCCGCCCGCGGGACCGCGGGCCCGGGCGCCGGGTCGCCGGCCGACCGGCTCCCCGCCGGGTCGCCGGCCGACCGGCTCCCCGCCGGGTCGCCGGCCGACCGGCTCCCCGGTGGGTCGACCACCGCCGGGGCCGAAGTGGTCCTGCGCGGGCGGCTCGTGCTGGAGATCAAGTCCGCCGGACCGGCGACGCCGGCGGACCGGTGGCTCTGGGCGGCCGGCCACCGACCCGAGCGGATCAGCAAGTACAGCGTGGGCCTCGCGGCACTCGACCCGACCCTGCCAGCGAACCGTTGGGCGCGCAGCCTGACCCGGCACTTCGGCGCCGGGCGGGCCTGACCCGGGCGTCCGCACCGAGGCGCCACGCGGCACCACGGGTGGCGCCGCTCGGGGCGACGGGGCGGCGCGGGTGGCGGGCAGCGGGGTGGCGGGCAGCGGGGTGGCGGGGCGGCGCGGGGCCCGGCCGCCGGCCGTGCCTCAGCGGGGCCGGTCCCGGTCCTTGCTCGGCTGGACCCGCTTGGGCTCGCCCGGCATCTTCGGGTACTCGGGCGGGTACGGCAGGTCCTCGTGCCCGTGGTCGCGCTCGTCCTTGTCCGCGAGCTCCAGCAGCGGCTCGAGCGAGAAGGCCCGACGCTCGACGCCGTCGGGCATCGCCGCGCCGGTGAGCGCGCCGAGGTCGTCACGGGCGAGGGGAGGGGCGCTGAGCGGGGCGAAGAGGTCGCCGACCTCAGCGAACCGGGCGGGCATCGTCGTGACGTCGAAGTCGTCGGGGTGCACCTGACCGACCTCGTCCCAGCGCAGCGGCGCGGAGACGGTCGCGCGGGCGTTGGCCCGGATCGAGTAGGCCGAGGCGATGGTCCGGTCACGCGCCATCTGGTTGTAGTCGATGAAGATCTTCTGGCCGCGCTCCTCCTTCCACCACTTCATGGTGACCTGCTCGGGCAGGCGGCGTTCGATCTCGCGGCCGAGCGCGATCGTCGCGCGTCGCGCCTGCGTGAACGTCCAGCGCGGCTCGATCGGGACGAACACGTGGATGCCCCGCCCGCCGGACGTCTTGGGCCAGCCCTCCATGCCCAGCTCGTGCAGCAGCTCGCGGACGTGCGGTGCGACGCGTGCGGCGTCGTCGAAGTCGGTCCCGGGCTGGGGGTCGAGGTCGATGCGCATCTGGTCGGGCGCGTCGACGTCGGTCGCCCGCACCGGCCACGGGTGGAAGGTGAGCGTCCCCATGTTGGCGGCCCAGCCGACGACCGCCAGCTCGGTGGGGCACACCTCGTCCGCGGTACGACCGCTCGGGAACGCGATGGTCGACGTGCGGACGTAGTCGGGAGCGCCCTGCGGGACCCGCTTCTGGTAGAAGGCGTCACCTGTCGAGTCCGCGCGGGTCGCCATCTTCGCGCCCTCGAAGAAGCCCTTGGGCCAGCGCTCGAGGGTCGTGGGCCGCTCACGCAGCGCGCCGAGGATGCCGTCACCCACGGAGAGGAAGTACTGGACGACGTCGAGCTTGGTCAGCCCGCGTGCGGGGAACACCACCCGGTCCGGACTGCTGACGCGGACGGTCCGCTCACCTACCTGGAGCTCCACCGCCGGCGTGGTCGCGCGCGCCATGCAGGCCACCGTAGATGCTCACGCTTGGCCTGGCGAGGGGGCGGCGGGGCGGGGCACATCGGTCTCGAGCCCGTGCTCACGCGTCGCCGGAGGCCGCGGTGCTCACGCGTCGCCGGACGTCGCCGTGCTTACGCGTCTCCGGACGCCGCCGTCCTCACGCGTCGCCGGACGCTGCGAGGATGCCTCGCCGGTGGGCGACCGTCACGGCCTCGGTCCGGCCCGACGCCCCGAGCTTGGCGAGCACGTTGGACACGTGCACGCTGACCGTCTTGCCGCTGATGAACAGGCGCTCCCCGATCTGCCGGTTGCTCAGGCCCTCGGCGACGAGCGCGAGCACCTCGGACTCCCGCGCGGTGAGCAGCTCGACGCCGGACGGGCGCGCGCCGGGGACGTCGAGGCGCCCGCGACGGGCGAGGGCCTGCGTCGCGGTCTCGAGCGGGCGCGCGCCCATGGCCCGGGCGACGGTGGCCGCGGCGGCGAGCTGGGCCTGTGCCGCGACGCGGTCGCCGGCCTCGAGGAGCGACTCGGCCCACCGCCACCGGCTGCGCGCCTCCTCGTAGCGGTAGCCGTAGGCGAAGGCGACGGTGGCCTCGTGCCACAGCTCGGGGTCGTTGCGTCCCGTCAGACGCCCGTGCTCCGCCCGTGCGCGCGCAAGCCAGCCGCGCCCCTCGGGCCCGAGCCGACCGCCCCGCGGTCGGCCGCGCTCGGCCGTGCGGATGGCACGCTCCAGGAGCTCGTCGCCGCGACGCACCTTGAGGATCGGGTCGATGCCCGCGAGCCGGTCGGCCTGCGCACCGTCGGCGAGCGCGGCGAGGCCGAGGGCCGCGAGCCAGATGCCGCCGAGGAAGTAGTCGTTCCAGGCGCGGCCCAGGTGCTCGATGACGGCCGTGGCGACGTCGACGGCCTCGTCCGTGCGCCCCACCCACGTCAACGCGTCGGTCGTGCACCCGCCCGCGACGAGCGCGACCTGGCCGTCGCGGTCCCAGTGCGAGTCGAGCGCTCGGCCACGCTCGACCGCGTCCGTGTCGCCCCGGGCGACGGCGGCGTACAGGCGGACCGCCGCGAGCACGTTGGCGGCGCTCGGCGGCGGGGCGACGTCGAACGGCGGGGAGGCCGTGAGGTCGCCGTGCGCGTAGCGCACGAGGTCGCAGAACACCCTGAGCTGCACGCCGTACGCGCTCCAGGTCAGCCCGGCCGCGCGCGCCCGGGCGAGGCCCTCCTCGGTGAGGCGGGACGCGTCGTCGAGCAGGCCCGCGTAGTACTGGTTGGCCGCGAGGTTGAACCCGACGCGCAGCTCGGTCACGAGGTCGCCCGCGTCGTGCGCGCGCTGCCGGGCGCGCGTGAGCAGGTCGGCGGACCGTTGGCGGTCGTCGACCACGAGCACGGCCAGGGTCGCGAGCGCATCGGCCTCGACGGCGGCGTCCCCGAGGCGCCGCGCCTCCTCGACGGCCGCCTCGGCGCTGCGCGTCGCCTCGACGTCACGGTCCTTGGAGACGGCCGTGCGCGCGTGGATCGCCAGCGCCCAGGCGTGCGCGAGGTTCGGCGGGTCGTCGGGGATCGACGCCAGGGCGAGGGATGCCTCCGCCAGCGACTCGTCGTCACGGTCGATCGCGAGCAGGTGCCGCGCGAGCTCGGACCGCAGCACGCCCTGCCGGACCGGGTCGTCGGCGGCGGCGGTGACCGCCTCCCGTCCGAGGGCAGCGGCCCGGTCGTCGAGCCCCGCACGGCTCGCCGCCGCGGCGGCCGACGCGGCGACCTCGATCCGGTCGTGACCGCTGTGCCGCTCGGCGTCCGGGACCGATGCCCACAGGCTCAGGACCGCCTCGAGGTGGCGCAGCTCCTCGGCCGGCGCCAGGACGCCGCCGGCGTCCCGCGCGGCGTCGAGCGAGGCGCGCAGGGCCGTCGGTGCGTCGTGGCACCGCAGCGCGTGGTGGGCGAGCTGCGCGGCGGAGCCGAGGCCGGGCTCGGCCACGAGCGTGTCCCGGTACGCCCGGTGCAGCGTGACGCGCTCGCCGGGCAGCAGGTCCGCGTACACGGCCTCGGCGAGCAGGGCGTGCTGGAAGGCGAGCCGTCCGTCCTCGCCGCTGAGCACGTGCCCTGCGACCGCCTCCCGCAGCGCGCCGTCGAACGCGTCACCGGCCAGGCCGGGGTCGGACGCGGAGGCCGCACGCAGGAGCGGCTCGCTGACGGTCCGGCCGGCGACCGAGGCGACGCGCGCGAGGTGCTGGACGGTGGGGTCGAGCCGCTCGAGCCGAGCCCGCAGCACGTCCGCGAGGGACCACGGCAGGCCCGGGCCGGCGCCCGCGTCGAGCAGCTCCTCCGCGAAGTACGCGTTCCCCTCGGAGCGCGCCATGACGCTGCGCAGCGTGTCCTCGGGGGGCGTGTGCCCGGTGAGGGCCGTCGCGAACTCGCGCAGCTCCTCGTCGGTGAACGGCCCGAGGTCCATGCGCTCCACGCGCGGGTGGCGCCACAGCTCGGCGAGCATGGGCCTCAGCGGGTGCCGCCGGTGCAGGTCGTCGGTGCGGTAGGTGGCGACCACCAGGAGGTGCTCGTCACGCATGCGGGCCACGAGGAACCGCAGCACGTCGCGGCTCGAGGAGTCCGCCCAGTGCAGGTCCTCGACGAGGAGGACCAGCGGTGCGCCGGGGCGTCCGACGCCGCCGAGAGCCGCGGCGATCCCGTCGAAGAGCTGGAGCCTGCCCGCCTCGTCCTCCGCGCGGGACAGGCTCTCGCGTCCGGCCGAGGGCAGGAGGCGGGCGAGGGCCGGGCGGGCCTCGAGCGCGCGGTCCACGACGTCCCCGTGGGCGCGCAGCTGGGCGAGGGCCTCGGCGAAGGGGAGGTACGGGAGCCCGACCTCGCCCAGGTCGACGCAGTGGACGGTGACGGCCGTGGCGCCGGCCTGCGTCGCGAGGTCGCTGACGTGGGTGAGGAGGCGTGTCTTGCCGACGCCCGCGTCCGCCCCCAGGAGGACCGCGCTGGGCTCCCCCCGGCCCGCGCGCTCCAGGGCGTCCCTGAAGGCTCGGACCTGCGCGTCGCGGGCGACGAACGGTCTGCTCATCGCGCTACGGGCCATGCCCCCGATCCTTGCAGCGCCCACTGACGCCCGGAAGGTTCGTCCGGCGATGCGGACCGATCGGTCGACGGCCCCCCGGCTGGCCCCTGCGCGGGCGAGGTCGCGGCGCGAGCGTTCTCGCGGCGACGGCGCCACGTCCGGCGCGCGCGGCCCCCTCCCGCGGACGGCCCACGGCCCGCACCGGCCATGCGCTCACGGCGGTCGGCGAGGTCCGCCCGGTAGATGAGCTCGGTCTCGAGCTCTGGTCCCCATGTCGCGTTCATCTCGGCCTCCGGCTCGACGTGCAGGCTGACTGCCTGCACGTCACACCGTGCCGATGAGGCGCCGCACCGCGGATCGGGCGGGTGACGGGTATGTGGCTGAGGTCCGGGTCCGCGGCCGCCTAAGGATCCTTAGGCGGGTCGGGGACCCGGGTTCAGAGCCGCTCGAGACGCGGGCTGTCGAGCGCGACGCGCAGACGCTCGCCGTCGCCGAAGTCCACGATGACCGCCTGGTCGCCGTCGAGAGCGATGACGCGGCCGAGGCCGTGCCGTTCGTGGGACACACGTGCACCGACCGGGATCGGCACCGCCTTGGCCAGGGCGGCCTCCCGGGCGGCGTTGAAGGGACTGGTGGCGAGGTACCGGCGCTTGCCGGTCGGATGGGAAGGCATCAGGACAAGTGTCCTCCTCCGCGGGGGTCCGGAACACCGCGTGTCCCGGACGGGGTCACCGGGGCGGCTGCTACCGGCGTCGACGGGGGTGTCATGAGGCGTACCGGGCGGCGGAACGGGCGCGGCGCTTGGCCGCCTCGACCTCGCGGTCCTTGGGCGGGGCCGCGGTCACGAGCGCCTCGAGCAGGTGACGGGTCGCGTGCGCGACGTCCTCGACCGCGCGGTCGAACGCCTCGCGGTTCGCCTGGGAGGGCTTCGTGGTGCCGGCGACCTTGCGCACGTACTGCAGCGCGGCCGCGTGCACCTCGTCCGGCGTCGCGGCCGGCTCGAAGTTGTGCAGAGGGCGGATGTTGCGGCACATGCTCCGACGGTACGACCCACCCGGCCCCCCTGTCGCGGGTCCCTCGTGTCCGAGGGGTGCGGCAGGATCGGCGCATGGCTGACGGGCGAGGTCCGGCGACGACGTCGCGGGTGGTGGGCGAGGACTGGTACGCCCGGGTGCTGACCGACGAGCGGTTCGAGCGCGTCGCGTTCGTCGACGTGGACATGACGGAGGTGACGGCCGAGCGCACCACGTTCGAGGAGTGCGTGCTCCGCGGCGTCCGGTTCAACGCGGCCGTGCTCACCGAGTCGGCGTTCGTGAACTGCACGTTCGTGCGCTGCACCTTCTTCGACACGCGTCTGGTGCGCTGCAAGCTGGTCGGCTCGGCGTTCGACGGCTGCACCTTCCAGGTCATGACGGTCGAGGGGGGCAACTGGAGCTTCGTCGGGCTCGCGGGCGCGGACCTGCGGACGGCGCGCATCACCGGCGCACGCATGCGCGAGGCGGACCTCACGGGTGCAAGGCTCGAGAACGCCGTGCTGCGCGACGCGGACCTGACGTCGGCCACGCTGCACCGCGCCGACCTGCGGTCGTGCGACCTGCGGGGGAGCGACCTCACCGGCATCGATCCCGGGACGGTGGACCTGAGGGGAGCCGTCGTGACGGTCGACCAGGCGGTGCTGGTGGCCGAGGCGCTCGGGCTCGATGTCAGGGCCGCCGGTGAGGGCTAGCCTGGCCCCATGAGCAGGGCTGCCCAGCACGGCCCACCGGTCTTCCGGTCGACCCCCGAGTACGACGCGTTCGGTCCGTGGGTCCTGCCGGTCACGGGCCCGGACGAGGTGCCGCCCCTCTTCCGCCGCCACCCCATCGACTTCACGGGCACGCAGCTCGTCCTCAAGGTCCCCCGGCCGATCGAGCGCCGTGACGCGCTGCCGTCGATGGACCTCTACGACCACCTGCTGATCCTCCAGACGAGCGGCCTCACGGTCCTCACGAGGGTCGAGGACCAGGTCCGCACGCACGTCGTGGCGCCGTCCGAGCTGCTCGCGATCGAGGACGCCACGGACCTGCTCGACGGTCGCCTCACCCTCTTCACCGCCCTGCCCGAGGGGCCCGTGACCGTCCACTACAACGGGTCCTCGCGGGACGTCGTCGGGCAGCTCGTCGACGGGCTGCGGGCCTTCTGGGGCGGCGGCCCCCGGGCCAGGTCGGCCGACGCGGCGGGCGTGGCCGGCGAGGCCGCGGGCGTCGAGCCGCCCACCCAGCTGGGCCTGACCGCGCTGGGCCCGGACGTCGCGCTGGTCACCGCGTACCGCGAGCTCGCGCGCACGGAGCCGTGGATCCGCCTGCTCAGCGCCCAGGCCCGGCAGCAGGTCGTCCCCGCGGGTCAGGGCGCGGGGGCTGCCCTCGCGCGTGCGCTGCACACCCTGTGGCCGATGACGGTGCAGGGCGCGATCGTCACGGGTGACGGCCGTGAGCTCCAGGTGGTGCACCGCCGCGAGTGGTGGCTCCGTGGTCGGCGTCCCGTGCACTCGCTTGCACGCACCGTGATCCCCCTCGCGCGCGTCGTCGGCATCGAGGCCGAGGACGACCCGCGGTACGCGGGCGTGCGGGTGCTGACCGTCGTCATCGGACCGGCCCGCATCTCGTTCCCGGTCGCCGCGGCGTCCGCGACGGAGGACGGCGTCCGGGCGGGGCACCGGGCGGCGTCCGGAGCGGCAGGGTGACCTGCCGGGCGGGCACACTGGTCCCGTGAGCACCGAAGAACCCGTCAGCGCGGCGCTCCGGGACGCCAAGGCCCGTGCGCGCTCGTCCCACTACACGGTGGGGACGCTCCAGTCGGACCCCGACGGGACGGTCTGGCTCGAGTGCTCGTGCGGCACGGTGCTGCGCAACGGACCCACGTGGACGCTCGACGAGCACGTCCGGCTCCACCGCGCCGAGGCCAAGTACCTCGAGCTCTCCGCGTCCGCGCCGCCCGGCATCCCGCGCCTCATCGAGCTCGCGCGCGGGTGAGCGGCCCTGGCGCGGCGCGTGGCAACCGGCTCGTGACGACGGTTCCCCGCGGGCCCACGGCGTCGCGGGTCACGACGAGGTCACGACCTGGCGGTGGCCGCGCCGCGCGCTGGACGGCGCACGGGCGGGAGGGGATACGGTCGTCTCGGCGCGCCAGCAGCGCCGCGATGCCGCACCCTGGGAGGGTGCCGCATGGCTGTCCGTCGATGAACGCACCGCAGGAGGGTCGATGAGTGGCGACCGAGCCCGCCGCACGTCGTCCGGGAGCACCCTGCGTCTGGTCGGCGGTGCGCAGAGCACCGAGCAGACCGCGGAGCAGACGGCCGAGGACGGGGAGCCAGGCGCGTCCCCGGAGGTGCCCGAGCCGGGCGCGGAGCCCGGTCTGATCAGCATCGTCCTGCCCGGTCAGCGGCAGTCCGTCGCGATCGGCCGGCACTGGGTGGTCCGCACGAGCGCCGAGCACGGCGTCACCGGCATGGCGAACCAGGTCGTCGAGCTCCTCTCGAGCGAGCTCCTCGCGAACGCCGTCCTCCACGGTGCGGAGGGCAGCGCGATCGGCGTCCAGCTGCGGCGCACGGCCGAGGCGCTGCGCGTGTCGGTCAGCGACGCCGGGGCCAGCACACCGGTCGTGCTGCACCGCGAGCCGTCCGCGCCCAACGGCCGCGGCATGGCGATCGTCGAGGCGATGTCGAGCCGGTGGGGCGTCGACGAGCACGACGAGGGCGGCAAGACGGTGTGGTTCGAGCTCGACCTCGAGGACTTCTAGGCAAGGACGTTGTGCCCACCCCCGGGCGCGCCGCCCGCCGAGAATGGCAGCGTCGCTCATCAGGGACGAGGGGGCCGCATGGCACCGACGACGGTGACGCCCCGCGGCGTCGTCCGCGGTGCCCGCCTTGCACCGCGCGCACCGCGCTCACCGAGCGCACCGAGCGCACTGCGCTCGCAGAGGGTCGTCCCGGTTCTGCTGACGTCGCTGGCCGCGCTGGTGATGGGCCTCCTGACGCTCCTCGGCGCCGCCCCCGCCGCGGCTGCGACCGACGTCGTGCCCGCTGCGCAGAGTGCGCCAGCCGGGCCGGCCACACTCGCAGCCGCCGGGCTCGCCACCGACACGGCGCCGGAACCCGTCGAGCTCACCCTGTACTGGGGCGACGGCTGCCCGCGGTGCGAGGCCGAGCGGGAGTGGCTCCAGGACGCCGTCGAGCGTGTGCCCACCCTGACCGTCACGGAGCACGAGGTCTGGTTCGACGAGGCCGGCCAGGACGTGTTCGTCGCGGCGGGTGAGGAGCTCGGCTTCGAGGCGTCGTCGGTCCCGACCACTGTGATCGGCGAGCGCGTGTGGATCGGCTGGACCGACGCGATCGCCGAGGACGTCGGCGCCGCGATCGACCTCGCGGCCGGCGGTGAGCCCGTACCCGCGGGCGTCTACGGGACGCCCGGAGCGGGCACGTGCTCCCAGGAGGACCTCGCGTGCGCCGCAGACGAGGAGAGCGGTGCGACGGTCGACGTCCCGCTCCTCGGCGAGGTGGACCTGGGGGAGAGCTCCCTGCTCGTCTCGACGCTCGTCATCGGGTTCGTCGACGGCGTGAACCCGTGCTCGCTGTGGGTCATCTCGGTGCTGCTGACGATCGTCGTCCGCACGGCCTCGCGACGCCGGGTGCTGGCGATCGGCTTCACGTTCCTCACGGTGACCGCGGCGATGTACGCGGTGTACATGGCCGGCATCTACTCCGCCCTGACGGTGGTGCGTCACCTGGGGGCCATCCAGGTCGGCGTCGCGATCGCCGCGGGCATCTTCGGTGCCGTGAGCGTCAAGGACTACTTCGCGTTCAAGAAGGGCCTGTCGTTCACCATCAAGGACTCCGCGAAGCCGGGGATCTACAAGCGCGTGCGGACGGCGGCCGGGCACCACGCCCTGGTCCCGGCGCTCGCGGCGACCATCGCGCTCGCGGTCGCGGTGTCGTTGCTCGAGACGCCGTGCACGGCGGGGTTCCCGGTGCTGTGGACCGGCCTGCTGCAGGCCAACGGGGTCGGGCTCGCGGAGGCTGCCGGGCTCTTCCTCGTGTACATGGTGCCGTTCCTGCTCGACGAGCTCGTCGTGTTCGGCCTCGCCGTCGTGACGATGCGCGCGACCAAGATGCAGGAGAAGCACGGCCAGCTGCTCAAGCTGGTCGCCGGCGTGACGATGCTCGCGCTCGCCGGCGCGATGGTGGTGGACCCGTCCGTCATGGAGAGCCCGCTCGGCGCGCTGCTCCTGTTCGCCGGCGCCTTCGCGCTCGCGGGGATCATCCACGCGGTCACGACCCGTGTGCGCCGTGCCCGCACGACCAGCCCGGCCGAGGTCTGAGCCAGGCGCCGACGACGGCGTGCCCCTCGCGTGGCGCCACCGGGCGGGTGGCCGCAGACTCGGCCCATGCGCAGCGTGGCGGGGCCTGCGGGCCGGACGACAGCCCGGGAGGCTGTCGCCGCAGCCCTGCCGCGGCATGCGGCGGCCGTGGTCCCGGCGGTCCTCGTCGCCGCGTCGGGGGTGCTGCTCTTCGGCCTCGGGCAGCCCGTGCCCGGCTATCTCGCGCTAGCCGGCGCCCTGCTGGTGGCGGCGGCGCTCGGCGCCACGGTGCTCGGTCCGGCGACCGCGCAGGGATGGCGTGGGCCACGCTGGGCGCTGCTGCGCGACCTGAGCCTCATCGCCCTGGGCGTCGTCGTCATGAGCGTCACGCCCGTGAACACCGAGGTCACGGATGCGCACATCGTGCGCATGGGCAGTGCCATGGTGCTCGCCGTCGGGCTGCCCTACCTCGTCTCGCGCCACGTGTACCGCGACCATGCGATCCGGTTCCCGCTCCGCGCGGGGCGGTGGACGCGTTTCGAGCGGGTGTGGCTGGTCGCCATCGTCGGCATCGGGTACGCGCTGCTGCCCGTCTACATGATCCGCACCGGCGTCTACGAGAACTGGCCGGCGGTGTCCGACGCCGAGGGGGTCGCCCGGCTCTTCGTGGGCACCAACGCGCTGGGCATCTGGGACGAGCTCTTCTTCGTGTGCACGTGCTTCACGCTGCTGCGCCGGCACCTGGCCGACTGGCAGGCGAACCTCGTCCAGGCGGCGCTGTTCACGTCGTTCCTGCACGAGCTCGGCTTCCACGCCTGGGGCCCGTACCTGATCTTCCCGTTCGCGCTCGTGCAGGGGTACACGTTCAAGGTCACGCGGTCGCTCACGTACATCGTGTGCGTGCACCTGCTGTTCGACCTCGTGCTGTTCGGGGTCCTCGTGCACGCCCACAACCGCGCGTGGCTCGACGTGTTCGTCTACTGACGGGCCCGCGCGGCCTGACGCACCCCGGCCCCCACGCTCACGCGCGGGGGCCGGGGCATCGGTGTCCGTGCCGGGTCAGCTCACCGGGTCACCGCCCGCGTCGCGTGACGACGCGCAGGTCGCGCTCCACCGACGACGGGGCCACCTGGTCATTGCCCGAGTAGGCGATCGTCAGGTGGTGCGTCCCGACCGCGAGCTGCCTGGGCAGCACCACGACCGCGGCACCCGTGCGGCCGTGGCTCAGCACCCGGGCCGACGCGATGACCTCGCCGCCCTCGAGCACCTCGACGGCGCCCGTGGGCCGGGCCCCGTCCGAGCGGACGACGGCCGTCACCAGGGCCGTCGAGCCCTGGCGAACGGTCGACGGGAACAGGTGCGCGGACAGGTGCGACGCGGCTCGCGCCGTGACCTCCACCGTGACGGGCTCGGACGTCGAGCCCGCCCATGCCGCGACGTCGGGCGCGAACACGGCGGTGAGCGTGTGGCTGCCCACGCCGAGCGCGACGTCCGCTCGCGCGGTCCCGCTGACGACGGGTGTCGTGGCGACCTCCGTCTCACCCTCGAGGAACCGGACGGTCCCGGTCGCCTCGGCCGGCGCGACGGTCGCGACGAGCGTCTGCGTGCCGCCCTCCCGCAGGTCACCCTCGACCGCGAGGGTCGTGGTCGTGGCCGTCGCGACCGGTGCGGTCACGTCGACGACCTCGGCCCGACGCCCGTCGGGGTTGTGCGTGTGCAGCAGGAGCACCTGGCTGTCGCCCGTCGTGGCCGACCGGTTCACCGTGAACGGTGTGCCGGGGGCACCGAGGAACCACAGCGAGCCCGCGGCCTCGGCGCCTGCGTCGAACCACAGCGCCGGGGAGTACGGGTCGACCGTGAACGGCTCGGTCTCGTCGACGATCTTGCTGGCGGCCGACGCGTACGGCGAGTAGGTCGCGACGAGGATCGTCGGCGTCGAACCCGGCGTGATGCCGACGGCGTCGAGGTCGAGCGGCGCCACCACGACGTCGCTGTCGAACACCGTGGTGTCGACGTCGCCCCACAGCCCGTTCGCGCCCGTGAGGTCGAGCAGCGCGCCCAGGGAGTAGCCGTCCTCGGCCGAGTACTCGAGCGCGTACGTCTCGACGGTCGTCAGGTCGACGTCCGGGGAGTACTTCTGCACGTGCGTCTCGAGGTCCCAGATGCCGTCGCCGTCGATGTCGGTGTTGATGATCGGCACGACGTTCGTGCCGAGGCTCGCCCACTCGCCCTCGGTGGCGATGCCGATGCCGAGGGTCCCGTGCCCGTCGACGGCAGGGTCTGCCCCCGCGGCGACGAGCTGGGGTGCGGTCGAGCTGACGCCGACGTAGCGGAGGTCGCCCGCCGCGATGGACGACGGCGAGCTCTGCTCACCGGGCTCGCCCTCGAGCTGGGGGCTCGTCGCGGCGAGCACGAACGGCGCGACGAGCGACGTGAAGCCACCCTGGTCGACACCCCGACCCGTGAGCGTCAACGGCGCGGACGTGGCCGCCGCGTCGGCGAACGCCACGGGCTCGGCCGCAAGGTCGCTCACGAGGCGCGGCGCAGCCTGGACAGGAACCCGGAGCTCCGGGCCGCCCGACGGCGTGAGCACGAGGCGACCTGACAGGCTCGCGACGTAGTCCCGCGGGACCTCGACGCCCAGGTCGTAGCTCGGCGTCGACGTCGGGTCGAGGTCCTTCGCCAGGGTCGTCGGGTCGGCCGTGAGGGTCACGGTCACGAGGCCCTCGGCCCCCGGGGCGAGCGTGAGCGACGCGGGCGTCGTCGTGATGGTCGCCGCGCCGGCCGTCGTCGCGGCCTCGAACGCCGTGCCGAACGTCCGGGCCTCCGCCCCGGTGTTCCGGACGGTCACGGTCTTGTGCTGGACGACCGTCTCGGCCCCCACCGGGACGACGCCGAACGTGACCGACACGAGCGAGGGGTCCTCGGTCGCGTACGCGATGACCTCGGCCTGCGTCGCGTCGAGGGCGTCGACGCGACCGGACCCGACCCGCTCGGGGCCGTAGACGGCGCCCGTCTGGCCCGGCTCGCTGAACACGTCGTGCGTCGCCGTGTTCATGACCGCGGCCTTGATCTGCGCGGGTGACCAGTCCGGGTGCGCCGCTGCGACGAGCGCGGAGATGCCCGCGACGTGCGGCGTCGCCATGGACGTGCCGGACTTGGTCGACGTGGAGTCACCCGAGCCGGACGACGCGGAGGAGATGAGCGTGCCCGGTGCGGCGACGTCGGGCTTGACGATGCCGAGCGAGCCGTGGACGCCGCGTGAGGAGCCCGAGGCCAGGGTGTCGGCGAGGGCCGGCTCCGTGACGAACGCCGCGTTGGCCAGCGAGGGCCCGATGCGGACGGACAGGGTGCCCGCCTGGACCTCCGGCAGGAGCGCGTCCGTCGAGGCGGCCGTGAGCTGTGCACCGGGGATCGCGGCGTTGCCCGCGATGCCCGCGGAGAACACGCTCAGCTCGGTGCCGATGAGGACGCCGACGGCGCCGGCGGCCTGGGCGTTGTTCCACCGGGCGACGCTGCCGCAGGGCCGGGTGGTGTCGTCGTCGTCCCAGGACAGCCACGCGATCTTGCCGGTGAGCGCGGCCGTGTGGTCGGCGAGCGAGGTGCAGCCCGTCACACCCTCGCCGAGGTACGCGACGGGTGCGGTGACGTCGGCGGTGCCCGCGTAGTTGACGCTGTTCTGCGCCGCGTGGACGCCCACGAGGCCGGCGTCGGTCGCGGCGGCGACCTCGACGGCGTCGTACGTCTGGGTGCTCGCGACCGAGTTGGCGACGGTCAGCGCGCTGCGCGCGTTGCCCGGGCTGCCCCCGACGTCCGTGATGTCGCCCGCGTTGCCGGAGGCGATGACCGAGAGCACGCCGAGGTCGCTCAGCTGGTCGATGAACAGGTTCTCGGGGTCGTCCGCCGGGCTCGTGTCGGAGCCGAGGGAGAGGTTGAGGATGTCCAGGTGGTCGTTGAAGTCGAGGTCGCCGTTCGGGTCGGCGGCCCACTCGAGGGCCTGGATGACGAGGCCGGTGCTGCCACCCGCGTCGCCGAAGACCTTGAGCGCGTAGATGCCGGCGTCCGGCGCGGTGCCGGGGCCGACCGTCCAGTCGGTCAGGTCGGTGAGCGTGGAGTAGTCGCCGCGGAACGTCGTCCCGTCGGCCTGGACGCCGTAGCCCGCGGCGCTGCCGGCGACGTGCGTGCCGTGACCACCACCTGCGCCGTCGGGCGCGTCGATCGGGTTCTCGTCGGGCGACGGCGTGGTCGTCGCGCCCGGCGTCGTGGAGTCGGGGTCGGCGTCGTACAGCGGCCCGGCGAAGTCGTGACCGCCGAGGAACTTGGTCCCGTCGACCGCGTCGGCCGGGATCGGCCCGGTGCCGTCGGTGCCGTACGCCGCGGCGTACGCCTCGGCGGTGCCGGGTCCGCCGAAGTCGGCGTGCGTGTAGTCGACGCCGGTGTCGATGATGCCGATGGTGACGCCCTCGCCGGTCTGGCCCGTGCTCGTCCACGTGTCGAGCGCGCGGGTGAACACGTCGGCGCCCTTGTTGGCGGGCGTCTTGGGCACGATGAGGTGCACGGCGACGACGGCGTCCTGGCCGGCGAGCGCGCGGATGGCCGCGGCGTCGCCCTCGACGACGGCACCCGCGACGAGGTTCGAGGTCACGGACACGGTCTCGGGTGCCGGCGTGGCCGAGCGTGCGGCCGCCTGGTCGGCGACGACCTGCTCGGCGAGCTGCTCGACGTCCTCGGCGGCGGCGGAGACCTCGGCGTCGCTGCCGCCGGCCTCGGCGGTGTCCAGGGCGGACGGCGCGTCGAGCTGGACGAAGGCGGTCACGTCGCCGGACGCCTCGAGGAGGGAGGACCCGACCTTCTCGGCCGGCGTCTGGCCGGACTCGGCGTCCCCGCCGGGCCGGACGAGGTCACGGCCGTCGACGACCGGGAGGCCCGACTCGGGCGTGGGTGGCGGTTCGGGGGCTCCCGGGGCGGCGAACGCCCCGGAGGTCCCCAGGGTCAGCGGGACGGCCAGCGCGGCACTCGTGAGTGCGGCGAGGACAGGTCGGCGACGGCTCATGGCGCTCTTTCCCTCGATCGGGCATGGCACGCCTTGAGGTCGTGGAGGCCGACACGTCGTTGTGTACCCCCACGGCCCACGACGTGGGGGAACCCTAGCGCCGGGTGAAGTCCCGGGTGAAGTCCCCCAGTCGTGATCCGTCTCGACCCGCGTGACTCGGCCGCCCGGCGCGGGGGTGCGGCACCGCGGGACGCCGCGGCACCCCGAGCGCGTGCGCCCGGGGCCCCGACCGGACCTCAGGGGCGTCTCGGGGTCGGTTCCGGGGCGTTCCCGGAGGTGGCGGCGTGGGTGCGCGGACGACGATGGTCACGTCCGAACGACGACCGACCTACCCGACTGCAGGAGCACCCCGTGAACATCCATGACGACCTCTACCGGCGCGGCCTCGTGCGGCCCAGGGACCGGCGCGTCATCGCCGGCGTGTGCGCCGGGATCGCGAACCGCCTGGGCATCGACCCGTGGGCGACCCGGCTCCTGTTCCTGCTGGTCCTCATGGTGCTGCCGGGCAGCCCGCTCCTGATCTACCCGATCCTGTGGATCCTCATGCCGGACGAGGCCCCGCGCGTCGCGCCCTACGGCGAGCCGTACGCGCAGGCGGCCAATGGCCAGCCCTACGCCCAGACGCAGCAGCCCCAGGGCCAGTACCCGCAGGGCCCGTACGCGCAGGCACCGTCCGGCCAGCCCACGTACGGCGCATCGCCCGAGGGTCAGGACGCGAGGCCGAGCTGACCGCCGACGGCGGCCCGGGCGGCGGCCTGCGCGGCGGCCACGACGGCGGAGTACGAGGGGGCGAACTCGGGCGCGGGGCCGCCGAAGAAGCAGCGGCAGGCGCCGTCGAGGTGCCACAGGAGCGACGACGGCCGGGCGACGCACGGGACCGGGATCCCCGACCCGGTCGCCCGGTCCTCGGGCGGGGTGGGGACGACGCCGGCAACCTCGCCCGTCCTCATGTCGTCACGATCGACCGGGCCCGGCCGAGCCTGAGAGGTTTGCGTGTGAGCGCTCACCTCGGGCTCCGCCCACGCGCGCGGCGCGGTGCGCGGGACGTCGACGACGGCAGGTGTGGGCACGCTGCCATGGTGCGGCAGCGGGGTCGCGCTCCCCGTGAAGCCATCCGCGTGTCGCGCGATGTTCACTCGCGAGGGCTCATCATGGCGACATGCGTGCACTGATCACGAACGACGACGGCATCGACTCGCCCGGCCTCGCCGTGCTGGCCCGTGTCGCGCTCGAGGCGGGCTACGACGTCGTGGTCGCGGCGCCCGCCGAGGAGCACTCGGGGGCCAGCGCCTCGCTGCTCGGCGTCGAGCACGGCGGTCGCGTCGTGAGCCGGGAGGCGCGCGCACCCGGTCTGCCGGACGGCGTGCCGTCCTACGCCGTCCGCGGCGCACCCGCGCTCATCACGTTCCTCGCGGCGCACGACGCGTTCGGCCCGCGACCGGACGTGGTGCTCTCGGGCGTGAACCGGGGGGCCAACACCGGTCACTCCGTGCTCCACTCGGGGACGGTCGGCGCCGCCCTGTCCGCGGTCACGCAGGGCATCCACGGCCTCGCGGTCTCGTCCGCTGCGATGCGCCCGGCGCACTGGGGCACGGCGGGTGCCGTCGCGGCGCACGGGCTGCGCTGGCTCATGTCCCGCCCCGCGACCGACGGCGTGCTCAACGTCAACGTCCCCGACGTGCCCCTCGCCGACCTGCGCGGCGTGCGCAGCGCCCCGCTCGCGTCCTTCGGCGCGGTGCAGGCGCAGGTCGCCGAGCTCGAGCAGGGCCGCCTGACGCTCACGTTCGAGGAGATCGACCCGATGCGTGACGCCGCGTCCGACGCGGGGCTGCTCGCGTCCGGCTGGGCCACCCTGACGCTCGTCCGTGCGCCGTGGTTCGACGCCTCCGCCGAGCTGCCCGAGCTGGCCGGGCCGCCGCCGTCCCTCGGCGACGCCTGACGCCTGACGCCTGACGCCTGACGCCTGACGCCTGACGCCTGACGCGTCACGCCGCGCGCACGCGACCGGCCACGCCCGCCCCGAGGATCGCGAGGCCGCCGGCGAGGCCGAAGCACGCGAGGAACGCCGCCACGGGCCCCACGGGCAGCAGGACCGCGAACAGCGGCCCGCTGGCCGCGAGCACGAGGGCGACCGTGAGCGACTCGTTGACCTGCAGGGCCGAGCTGTTGGCCCCCTGCTCCGACGGTGCCGAGAGACGCAGGGTGAGCACGCTCAGGGTCGGGTAGCTGACCCCCATGCCCAGGCCCGACAGGCCCCAGCCGACCATGCTCACGGCGACGGGTACGGCCGTCCACACGCCGAGCGCCGCGAGGGCGATGCCGACGCCCAGCGCGAGTGCGCCGAGCTGGAGCACCCGACGGTCGTCCCACCTGCCCTCGTTGTGGCCCCGCAGCCACGAACCGGCCGACCAGAGCAGCGCCGCGCCGGTCAGCGCGAGGCCCGCGACGGCCTGGCTCAGCCCGCGTTCGGTGATGAGCAGGAGCGGGAGGTACACCTCGGCGCCGAAGAACGCGGCCCCCGTCAGGCCGCGCACGAGCACGACGGTCGGCAGGCCGCGCGCCGCGCGCAGCGTCCCGCGCGGCAGGAGGCGCGGGACGCCGAGGGCGAGCAGCGCGAGCCCGAGCGCGAGCGTCGCGATCGCCACGGTGCGGTCGTCGGCGTGCTCCCAGAGCTCGGGCTGCCCGCCCCGGTGCAGCGCCAGCGCGCCGGCCCCGGCGGCCGCGGCGCGCAGCAGCTGGACGCGCCCGCCGGGCCGCGGCGCCCCTCCGTCCTGGGCCTCGTCGGGGTGGGTCGCCGGCCGAGGTGTCGGGTGGAGCGCGGGCCGCAGGGCGAGGAGGGCCGGGACCGTCAGGAGGGGCACGGCGAGGAACACCCAGCGCCACCCGAGGTGCTCGGCGATGGCGCCGGCGATCGCGGGCCCGACGATCGAGGGAAGGATCCACGCGGCGGCGAACGCCGAGAAGACCCTGGGCTGCACCGCGTCGGAGTAGCGGCGCGCGACGAGCACGTACAGCGCGACCGTGAACATGCCGGACCCGAGCCCCTGGACGAGCCGACCGCCCACGACCGTCTCCATCGTGGTGGCCGTCCCCGCGACGACGAGGCCGATCACGAACAGGGCGACGCCGGTGAGCAGCGGCTGTGCGTGCCCGCGCCGGTCGGCCCACCCGCCGGCCGCGACCATCCCGAGGACGCCCGCGGCGACGGGTGCGGCGAACGCCATCGCGTAGAGCGAGAGCCCGCCGAGCGCGTCGACGACCGACGGCATCGTGGTGGTCACGGCGAGCTGCTCGAACGCGGCGAGGGCGACGAGCGCGACCATGCCGAGCGTCACGGCGCGGTGCTCGGGGTCGAGCGGCGAGGTGCTCGTCGGTGCCCCGCCGCGGACCGGGGCCTCGGTGGGGCGAGCTCCGGCCGCGGTCGGTGCGGTCGGTGGGGTGGCGTTCGTCGGCGTGCTGCCGCCGTGGGGGGTGGTCGTGGTCACGTGTCTCCTCGTCGTCCGCCCCGTAGCCTGATACCTCAACGGTGGTTGAGGTCAAGCGATATCCCGGGGGGCGTCGACCGTGGTGGAAGCCGAGCTCACGGTGGGCCAGGTCGCCCGGCGGACCGGTGTGCCGGTCTCGACCCTGCACTTCTACGAGCGGGAGGGCCTGCTCCTCAGCCGACGGACGGTCGGCAACCAGCGCCGGTACCCGCGCGACGCCGTGCGTCGGGTGTCCTTCGTCCGTGTCTCCCAGCGCGTGGGCATTCCGCTCGCTCGGATCCGCGCGGCCCTCGAGACCCTGCCCGAGGGGCGCACGCCCTCGCGCGCCGACTGGGCGCGGCTGTCGGCCGGGTGGCGCGACGAGCTCGACCGGCGCATCGACGAGCTCGAGCGGCTGCGGGACGGGCTGGACGACTGCATCGGCTGCGGGTGCCTGTCGCTGGACCGGTGCCGGCTCGCGAACCCGGATGATGCGCTCGCGGACGAGGGGCCGGGACCGCGGCGGCTCCTGGCGGACGGCAGCGCGTCGGATCGGACCTAGTGCCCGCACAGGTGCGCGGGTGACCCACGAGACTGGCCCGGTGGTGACCCTCGTCTCCGACCGCCTCGTGCTCCGTCCCTTCCGTGCGTCGGACGGGGACGGTCTCGCGACGTTCCTGACCGACCCGGACGTGCTCCGCTTCGAGCCCTACGGCGCGTTCGACCCGGCCGAGTGCGCCGACGAGGCCGCCCGGCGCGCCCAGAACGCGGACTTCCGGGCGGTCTGCCTGCGCGCGGGCTCGTCCGACCTGATCGGCAGCCTCTGGTTCCACCGCACCGAGCCCGACGCGTACCGCACCTGGGAGCTCGGGTACGTGTTCGCGCGCGCCGCCTGGCACCAGGGCTACGCGACGGAGGCGTGCAGGCGCGTCCTCGACCACGCCTTCGCGGATCTCGGGGCCCACCGGGTGGTCGCGCACTGCGACCCGCGGAACACCCCGTCCTGGCGTCTGCTCGCGCGCCTGGGGATGCGGCGCGAGGCGCACCACCGGTCCGCGGCCACGTTTGCGGACGACGACGCCGGGCGGCCCGTGTGGCACGACGCGTACGTGTACGCGGTGCTCGCCGAGGAGTGGAAGGCCTGACAGGTCGGCGCGTCGGACCGGGGTTTTCTGTATCAGGTCTGTAGTGCTACATTGCTACAGAACCCGATACAGAAGGTGGTCCTGATGACCCTCGCGGGATACGTCATCCTGTTCGGAGCGGCGGGCCTCGCCACGCTGCTCTGGTACGCGCTGCCCTCCGGCCGCAAGCGCTCGGCCCATGCGTTCGCACGCCGCGTCGACCTGGCTCTCGACCCCACCGTCGAGGCGACGGTGACCGCACGGCTCGTGAGGACCGGCCGTGTCGGCCTGCTCAGCGGCGTGGGCGCCGGGATCGTCACGGCGTGGACGCTCGACGCCACCGCCGGCGTCCTGGAGTCCCCGTACGCGATCCTCGCCGTGCTCGCGGGGTTCTTCGCCGGCAACGCCGTCGGCAGCGGGGCGCTCGGCTGGTGGGAGGCGCGACGTCCGGTACCCGCGGACGCGCCCCGGATCGCGCGCGCCGAGACCCCGACGCACGCCGACTACGTCGCGGGCCACGAGCGCTGGGGCGCGTGGGGCGCCGCAGCGGTCTCCGCGCTGCTCGCCGCGGGCCTCGCGATGATCGACTCGACCGGCTTCATCGAGCTCGGTGACCTCCCTGTGGGCCTCATGCTCGGCGCGGTGCTCGTCCCCGCCGCGGCCGCCGGCGTCGAGGAGCTCGTGGCGCGCAGGCTCATCGACCGTCGCCAGGTCGCCGCGACGCCGCTCGAGCTCGCCTGGGACGACGCGCTGCGGGCGCACACCCTCCGGGACATGATCACGGTCCCGCTCGTCGCCGGGATCTGGGCGCCGTTCCTCGTGCTCAGCGTGATCTCCGACGGCCTCGAGGGCGGGTGGCCCGCGAACCAGGGCGTCGGCCTCGTCTCGGGCCTCGTCCTGATCCTCCTGCTCGCGGCCGGCGGCATGGGCGTGGTGAGCATCGCCCTGCGCCCGGCCCGGCACTTCCGGTCGCGGCTGTGGCCGAGCGCCCCGGTGCCCGGCGGCACGGGCGGGGCCGGCGCGGACGGCGGGGCCGGGACGGGCGGTGGGGCCGTCGGCAGCGCCGGTGGCGCGACCCTCGGGCTCGGTGCTCGATGACGCTCCTCGTGATCGACCCCGCGTCCCACGTACCGCCCTACGAGCAGGTGCGCAGCCAGATCGAGGCGCTCGCCGACGCGGGGGACCTCGCGCCCGGGCACCGCCTGCCCACCGTGCGTCGGCTCGCCGACGACCTCGGGCTCGCCGCCAACACGGTCGCGCGCGCCTACCGCGAGCTCGAGCAGGCCGGCGTCGTCGTGACCCGCGGTCGCAACGGCACGTTCATCGCCCTGCGCGGCTCCGACCGCGAGCGTGAGGCGCGCGTCAGCGCGGTGCAGTTCGCGCGACGCATGCGCGAGCTCGAGGTCGGGCCCGAGCAGGCGCTCGACCTCGTCCGCGCGGCCCTCTCGGGCTGAGGGCTGGTCCGGCGGCGCCCGGTCCGACCGCCCCGCCCGGTCCGACCGCCCCGCCCGGTCCGGACGCCCCGCCGCTCCGGGCCGGGCGCGTGCAGCTCACCGCGCGTAGCGCTCGACGAAGCGCGCCAGGATGCGCGGCGGCTCGTGGACCGTCGCCCGGCTCAGCTCGCCGATCACGCGGCCGAGCTCGTCGGGCGGGAAGTACCCGGCGTGGCGGTACACCTCGACGCGCGCGACGATCCCGGGCACGTCGAGCTCCGGGTGGAACTGCGTCGCGTAGAGGTTGCGGCCCACGCGGAACGCCTGGACGGGGCACGCGGGGGACGTCGCCAGGACGACGGCCCCGCGGGGCAGCGTGCGGACGGCCTCCTTGTGGCCCACGAACGCGTCGAACGTGGGTGACAGGCCGGCGAAGACCGGGTCGGCGCGGCCGTGCGCGGTCAGGGTGACGGGCACCGCGCCGACCGGCTCGCCGTACGTGCGGTCCACGGTGCCGCCGAGGTGCACGCCGAGCGTCCCGACGCCGTAGCAGGCGCCGAGGAACGGGAAGTCCCGGGCGACGACCTCGTCGAGGAGCCCGGAGAGCTCGCGCTCGACCCGGTGCTGCACGGGCGACTTCTGCTCGTCGGGGTCGCTCGTGTTGAAGGGGCTGCCGCCGACGACGATCCCCGAGTAGTCGTCGAGGTCGATCGGCGGCAGGGGCCCCGCCTCGAGGCGCACGTGGTGGACCTGGTCCGCGGTGAGCCCCCCGAAGCGGAGGATCGCCTCGAGCTCGCCGGCCGCAGCGTCGTCCTCGGCCCTCGTGGCCAGCAGCAGGAAGGGCCTCACGGTCCCCGAGCGTAGTCGGGTTGCCCGAAGGTCTGGCGGTTCTGCCGTCGATGCCGTAGCGTGGCCGCTGAAGTTGCTGTGCTTGCACGTCTCGAGTGCGCCCGGCCCCTCGGCCAGGCGCATTTTCCTTACCAGGATGCGGACGACGAACACCGCGATTTGACGCGGTCCCGACACGCGGGGCCGTCCGAACACTCCTGAAGGAGACAGCCATGGCTACTGGCACCGTGAAGTGGTTCAACGCCGAGAAGGGCTTCGGCTTCATCGCCCCCGACGACGGCGGCGCCGACGTCTTCGCCCACTACTCCGCGATCGCGACGAGCGGCTACCGCTCGCTCGAGGAGAACCAGAAGGTCGAGTTCGAGGTCAAGCAGGGCCCCAAGGGCCCCCAGGCGGACAACATCCGCCCGCTCTGATCTTCCTCACCTGAGGAGCTCCGTCGAGGGCTGAACCCCCCGACACCTCACCGAACGCCCCGGTCCTCGTGACCGGGGCGTTCGTGCGTCCGGGCACGCTTCGCCACGTACATCGCCTGGTCGGCCGCCGCGAGCAGACCGGCCGCGTCCCGCGCCTGCGACGTGTCCGCCGAGCCGATGCTCGCTCCGCACGGGACCGTCGTCCCGTCCGGCAGCGTGACGGGCGCGGCGAGCGCCTCCCGGACCCGCCGGAGCAGGGCCTCGCTCTGCGCCGGGTCCGACTCGTGGACGACGACGAACTCGTCACCGCCGCGCCGGGCGACCACGTCGGCCTCGCGCACCGTCGCCTGCAGGCGACGGGCGACCTCGATGAGGACGACGTCGCCCGCGGCATGACCGTGCGTGTCGTTGATCGACTTGAAGCCGTCGAGGTCCAGGTACGTCACGACGACGGGTGTGCCCGCCCGGCGGGTCCGGGCCAGCGTCGCGTGGAGCAGCACGTCGAGGAGCCGGCGGTTCGCGAGACCCGTCAGCGGGTCGCGCAGCGCGAGGTCGGCCAGGTCCGCCTGGAGCCGGCGGATCTCGGTCACGTCACGGCCGGTGCCCTGCAGCGCGCCGGCGACGCGGCTCACCTGGAGCTCGAGGACCATCCAGGCGCCGTCGGCGCAGCGCACGCGCAGGTCGAACCGTGGCGGGCCGTCACCGCCCCGCAGCGCCCGCTCGGCGAGGGCCAGGCCGTCCTCGTCGAGGATCGAGCGCAGGTGCGTGAGGTCGTCGCCGAAGTCCTCGCGCGCCCAGCCCGTCATGCGCTCGACGGACGGGCTCAGGTAGGCCAGGTGCGGCGCGGGGTGGGTGGTCAGACGCCAGACCGCGTCCGCCGAGCGGTCCGCGAGCTCGCGGAACAGCGCCTCGCTCACGGCGAGCTGCTGCTCGGCGGCGTGGCGCTCTGTCACGTCACGGCCGACGGCGAGGATGTGCGCACCGTCGGGCCCGGGCAGGTACCTGTCCGCCCACTCGACCCACCGGTCGGGGATGCGGGGGGAGGGGCGCGGCACCGGGTCGTACAGGAAGGGGGTGTCCGGGCCGAGCTTGCTGACCTGCGCGCGCAGGCCGTCCATCTCGCCGTCGTGCAGCAGCTCGTCCATCCGGCGGCCGATGAGCTCGGCCGGCTCGGACTCGTGCTGCGCGGCCCAGGCGCGGTTGCAGTAGAGGAGGACCAGCCCGTCGACCGTGTACCGCGCGACCCGCTCGGTCAGCAGGTCGAGCGTCTCCGCGAGGGCGCGGTAGTGGTCGTCCATCTCGGGCACGTTGCTGGTCCTCTCCGCGCTGGCCCGTCGCCGTGTCGCCCTGGTCTCGTACTATCGGCGGCGATCCGGACGCGATGAGGGGCCTAGGTCCCTGCTCCGGGGCGGGCACGCGCGGGCAGTGAGCGGGATCACGTGCCGAGACCGTCCGTGGGCACGTGCAAGGCGCGGCGCGCTGGCGACACAGGGCAGATGAGCAGCACTCTGGCTCTGCCGAACCGAGACCTGGGAGACCCGATGCGCGACGACGCCTGGTTCGAGGCGCTCTTCCGCGCGCACTCCACGGCCGTCTACCGGTACTTCCTGCGCCGTGCCGCGGCCGACGACGCGCAGGACCTGGCCGCCGACGTCCTGGCCACCGCGTGGCGGCGTCGCGACGACGTGCCCGCCGGGGCCGAGCTGCCGTGGCTGTACCGGACCGCCGGGTACGTCCTGGCGAACCACCGTCGCAAGGGCCGCCCGACGCCCGTCGCGGACGTGCCGGAGGAGGTGGACGACGCCGACCCGGCCGAGCTCGCCGTCGACGACGACGAGGTCCGCGCCGTGCTCGGTGCGCTCGCGCCGAGGGACCGTCGCATCCTGCTGCTGCACGCCTGGGAGGGTGTGGACGGCGACGAGCTGGCCGCGATCCTGGGCGTGAGCCGGGGCGGCGCCGACGCCGCCCTGTCGCGTGCACGCGCGCGCCTGCGGCAGGCGTGGGCGGACCGGGACGCCACGGCTGCGGAGCTGCCCGGCACGCACGGGTCACCCCTCGCGTGACCCACCGCCGTCCCGGACCGGTGGGCGGGAGCGGCGCACGTCCCGGGCTCGCACGCCCGCAAGCCGGTGGACGCAGACGACACAGACGACATGAGAGGCCCGCCCCCGGCGGGACGCATCGAGGAGGTCCGCCGTGAACGACACCACACCCCCGGCCGCAGGCTCCGGCGCGGACGACCCGACGCCGCAGGAGCGTGCCTCCGTCGAGCGGCTGCGTGCCGCGGACCCGGCGGCGACCGCGCACCCGGACGTCGAGGCGCTGCGGCGAGAGACGGACGAGCGGCGCGAGGAGCCGCTCGACACCGCCGTCCCCGCCCGCGACGAGCTGGCCGCACGGCGCACGCGGTGGTCGAGCTGGCCGGCGCGTGCGGGCGTGGCGGCGGCCGCGCTCGTCATCGGCGGCGGTGGCTACGCCCTCGGGGCCGCCACCCCCGAGGGGGCCGAGCCCGCCGCGGACGTCATCTCGCTCACCGAGGCGCAGCCGGGGCAGGTGCCGGCAGCCGGCGCGGAGGACGCGGCCTCCGCGGGCACGCTCGCGGACAGCCGGCTCTTCTGGCCCGGCTACGGCGGCCGCACGGTGTTCACGGCATCCGGCCTGTCCCAGGACGGCGGGACGGCGAAGGCGTGGGGCCTCGACCCCTCGCAGGCCCTCACGCAGGAGGCGGTCGAGCGGGCCGCGGCGGCCCTGGGCGTGCCCGGTGCCGCCACGCAGTCCGACGGCATGTGGACGGTCGGCGCCACCGACGGGTCCGGCCCGACGGTGTCCGTGTACCCGGACGGCACCGCCTCGTTCAGCTTCTACGACCCCACCAAGGACCCGTGGAGCTGCGTCGCGCCGACCGACGGCGCCGCATCGACGCAGGGGTCGGCCGGGACCGCTCCCGACGAGGGGGCAGGCGGAGGGTCGGACGACGTCACCACCGACGCCGTCGACCCGTCGGTCGGCATCGCGCTGCCCGAGCCCGTGCCGTGCGAGCAGCGCGACCTCGGCGCGGCACCGACGGGCGACGCCGCTGCCGCGCAGGTCCGCGACACGCTCGGTGCCCTCGGCCTGGACCCGGCGTCCTTCGAGGTCGTCGTCGAGGACTCGACGGACACCGCGTGGACGAGCGTCACGGCCTACCACGTGGTCGACGGGCAGCGCTCGGGCCTGATCTGGAGCGCCGCGCTGAGCGGCGGCGGGCTCCAGTCCGTCAACGGGCCGCTCGCCACGCTCGTGGACCTCGGCGCGTACGACGTGGTGAGCCCCACCGAGGCGGTCGAGCGGCTCGGCGACCCGCGCTTCGGTGCGGGCGGCGGACCGATCGCGTACCTCGAGGACACCATGGCTGCCCGCGAGGGGGACCAGGCCTCGGTCTCGCCGCTGCAGACCGTGCCGCCGACCGCGGTGCCCGGAAGCCCCATCGCGTGGCCCGTGGACCAGGTCACGATCGTCGAGGCCCGGCTCGGCGTCGCCCTGCACACCCAGGCCGACGGTGCGGCCGTCCTCGTGCCCACGTACGAGCTCACGGGGGACGACGGGGGCATCTGGTCGGTCGTGGCGGTCGCCGACGCGCAGCTCGACATGACGCCCCTGCCCTGACGGGCCTGGGTGAGCCGGCACGGGCCGGCCGGTGCCGGCCGGCCGTGCGCTGGTGGGCCGCGCTGCCGGCTGTGCGCGGGCGGCCCGCGCGGCCAGCCGTGCGCTGGCGGCCTGCCGGCCAGCCGTGGCCGGGCGGGCCTGCCCGGCCCCCCGGCGGGGATCGGCGGACCCTGTACCGTGCGCTCCCGCCGCCAGCAGCGTAGGTTCGGTGCCGCACGACGGCGCCACCCGGGCGCCGTCCGTCCTGGTGCGCGTCGGACGACGCGCCGTCGGTGGGGGTGAGTCCGTCCGTGGAGGAACGCGAGGCATCGGGTGCGGGGCGACCCCTGACCCGGCGGGAGCTGCGCGCGCTCCGGGCGGCCGGGGAGAACGGTGCCGAGGACCAGGGCGCTCCGGACCACGGCTCCGAGGACGCAGGCGTCCCGGACGCGCACGCCCACGACCTCACGCCCCGGACGGGCCGTCGCCGCGCCGACGAGCCGGCGGCGCCTGAGCCGGCAGCACCCCAGCCGGGCGACCCCGAGCTGACCGCCGAGCTCCCGCGCGTCGCGTCGGAGCCACGGCCCGCGCCGGAGGCACCGCCCGCGGCAACGCCCGAGCAGCAGCCCGTGCCGGAGCAGCAGCCCACGCCGGAGCCGCAGCCCGCGCCGGCGGACGCGGAGCCTCCGAACGACCCGTGGGCCGCCGCCGTCGGCTGGTCGCTGCACCAGCAGGTGCCCCGCACGCTCCCGCCTGAGCCGGACGTCGACGACGTCCGGTGGGAGCCCGTGGCGCCCGCTAGCCCCGACGCCGAGCCGACCGCTCCGCGGCGCGCATCGGTGATGGGCCGGGGCACGCCCGGCGTCGCCGGGCGACCGGGGCCGAGCCCGGCGCGGACCGCCTTCGGGCCGGGGGCGTCGAGCGGTGCGCAGACGGCCCAGGGTGCGAGCCCCTGGGTCCCGTCGTCAGGGGCGGGTGCCACCCCCGCACTGCCGCCCCGGGAGGCTGTGCCCGCCGGGACCTCGCAGCCCGGTCCGACCTCGTCCGCACCGACGGACGAGCCCGCCCCGGCCGTGCCGGTCTGGCCAGCCGTGGCGGACCCCGCCGCGCCCGGCGTGCCCGAGCGTCGCTCCACGTCGACCCCTCGCGACACCGCCTCGACCCCTCGGGGCGCCGCTTCGGCCCCGCGGGGCGCCGCCCCGGACGCTGCCGGCCCTCCGGCCGCCGCGCAGGGCTTCCCCGGCGCCGTGGACGGGTCCGGCCCGCCGCTCCCCGGCCGCGTCGCACAGACCTGGCCGGGCCCCGCTGTCGGCGCGTCGACGACCGCACTGCCCTGGGGCCCCGCGGCCGGAGCCTCCGTCGCGCCCGCCGGGGGAGCTGGTCCCAGCGCCGGCGCGGCGGCCGGTGCGGACCACGACGCGCAGCTGGCCTCCTCGGGGGTCGACGGGTTCGACGTCGACCACGACCTCGGGGTGCCGTCGGAGGTCGAGACGCCGTTCGGGCAGGTCCCGGGCGCCCGACCCGGCGAGCTGCCCACGCTCACCGACCTGCTCGCGGCCCGGCCCGCGCCCGCGTCCGGACCCGCGGAGATGGGGTGGCAGGGGACGGTGCGGCGGCTCACCGGCGGCCTCGTCGCACCCGCGCCCGGCCGCCCCGAGCAGCTGCACCGCACGGCCGTCGCCACGGTGCAGCGCGGACTGGACGGCCCCAAGACGATCGTCGTCATCAACCCCAAGGGCGGGGCGCACAAGACCACTGCGACGCTCCTGCTGGCCGCGACCTTCGGGCTGCACCGCGGGGGCTCCACGCTCGCCTGGGACAACAACGAGACGCGGGGGACGCTCGGCTGGCGCTCGCGTGCGGCGGCGCACCACAACACCGCCGTGAACCTTCTCCAGGACCTGGACAAGTTCGCCGACCCCGGCTCGGCGCGCGTCGGCGACCTCGACAGCTACGTGCGTTCGCAGGGGGCGGCGCAGTTCGACGTGCTCGCCTCGGACGAGGACGCCGCGTCCGCCGCGTCGATCGACGCGTTCGCGTTCCGCTCGCTGCACCGCACGCTCGCGCGGTTCTACCGGGTCATGGTGGTCGACACCGGCAACAACATGCGCGCGTCCAACTGGCAGGCGGCGATCGAGGCGGCCGACCAGGTGGTCATCGTCTCGACCGTCCGCGAGGACACCGCGCAGTCCGCGGCGTGGGCCGTCGACGCGCTGCGTGCCACGGGCCACGAGGACGTCGTCCGCAACGCCGTGACCGTGCTCTCGGCCCCCGCGCCGCGCGTCGACGAGAGGCTCGCCGAACGGCTGCACGCGCACTTCGGGCGCCTGACGCGCGAGGTCGTCGACGTCCCGTACGAGCCGTCGCTGGTCTCCGGGCGCCCCCTCGACTTCGACGCCCTGACGCCACCGACGCGTGAGGCGTGGCTGCGTGTCACGGCCGCAGTCGCGGAGGGGCTCTGAGGAGCAGCGCACGGCGGGCTCGTGGGCCAGGATGGACGCATGACTGACGCGACGACGCACAGCAGCCAGACGCACGCGACGCAGACGACACCCAGCGTGGACCCGGGGCCCACCGACCAGCGGGTGGGGCCCGCGGTCGAGACGGCCCGCACGGCGGTCGTCACGGGAGCGGGCCGGGGCATCGGACGGGGGCTCGCCCTCGGGCTCGCGGCGCACGGATTCGACGTGGTCCTCGTCGGGCGCACGCCCGAGCGGCTCCACGCGGTCGCCGCGGAGATCACGGACGCCGCGACCGCGGCCGGCCGCACCACGCCGCGCGTCGTCGTCGTCCCGGTCGACCTCACCGACGGGCCGGCGGTCCGCGAGGCTGGGCGCCGCATCGACGCCGAGCTCGACGACCTCGGTGGTGCGGGTCTCCTCGTCAACAACGCGGGTGTCATCGAGCGACGTGAGGCCCCGTTCGCGGAGGACGACGTCGAGGACTCGTGGCGGGTCGTCGAGGCGAACGTGCGCGGACCGCTGCTCGTGACCCACGCCCTGCTGCCCGGGATGCTCTCGCGCGGTGGCGGCCGGGTCGTCAACATCAACTCGGGTGCGGGCCACCGGGGGTCGACGGACTACACGGGGTACGCGATCAGCAAGGGCGCCCTCGCGCGCATGACGACGGTCCTCGACAGCCAGTACCGCGACCAGGGGCTGCGCATCTTCGACCTCGCCCCCGGCGTCGTGCCCACGGACATGACCGCGTCGATGCCGGTGCACGAGGGGCGCACCGAGTGGACCCCGGTCGAGGCGAGCGTCGAGCTGCTCGTCGCGATCGCCTCGGGCGAGCTCGACGCCCTCTCGGGGCGGTTCCTGCGCGCGGGGGCTGACACGGTGGCCGCGCTCACGACGCACGCCTACGACATCGTGGTGACCGACGCCCGACGCCTCCGCCTCGTCCCGTACGGCCCGACGGACCCGCTCGTCCCCTGAGGCCCCGGACGCACCGGTGCCCGGCCCGCACGTCGCGGACCGGGCACCGGGTGCTGGTGGTGCGGTGTCAGGCTCCGAACCACTCGTGGACGCGGTCCGCGATGGCCTTCTCGAAGAGGTCGTCGTCGTGCCGGGCCTTGAGCCACTCCGCGAAGCTGCCGCCCGAGGCCTCGTCGAGCTCACGGCGGCAGGCCGCCGTGTCCGTGACCGCGCGGTACAGCAGGTCCTCGGCCTCGGCGGGCGTCCGGTACACGAACGGGTAGCCCGAGGGCAGGATCGCCCGGACCCAGGGCCGGTCCGGGAACACGCCGATCGCGCCGGCGACGAGCGCCTCGATGTACTCCAGGCCGTACGACTCCTCCGTCGCGGTCGCGAGGAACGCCGTCGTGCGCGCGAGCGCCTCCCAGTAGTCCTCACGGCTCGCGGTCAGCGGCCCGACCCACGCCCAGTCCTTGCGGGACAGGGCCATCGAGCGCTCCGAGATCAGGTGCGACTCGTGGAGCCGTGCCTCGACGCGGATGGGCGTGCGCTTGACGACCCGCTCGACGACGTCGAGGAACAGCTGGGGCTGCTTGCGGTCCGTCAGGTAGATCGCCGGGTAGAGCACGACCGGGACGGACGGCTCCTGCCGGGGCTGGACGTGCTCGAGGCGGATGCCCAGGTTGACCCACGCGATGCGGGCCTTCTCGGCGACGGCCGGGATGGTCATCGCAGAGACGACCTCACGGACCTCGTGCGCCGTCCGCTCAGAGTTGGCGAAGGTCGGGAACAGCGCGCACGAGAGCGCGAGGGCCGCGCGCTGCACCTGGTGCGTGAACTGCGAGGTGTTCCACCACACGAAGTTCATGACCATGGGCTCGTCGCAGTTCGCCTTGAGCGTCTGCCACACGCCCACGGAGTCGATCACGTCCATGTTGATCACGACCGTGTCGGACCCGTCGACGAACTCGAGCGGGATGACGTCGAACCCGTCGCAGTGCCGCGGGCCGGGGCCGATGAGCAGCGCGCCCGGGAACACCCGCAGGAGGCGCCGGACGAGCGTCGCGCCGGCGTCGTGCCCGGTGACGTGCCCGTCGGCGTCGACCAGCGCGGCCTCGTACCGAACGGCGACCTTCATCGTTCGTCACCTGCTCCCGACTCGACGAGCTCCGGCTCGCGCGACCCGGCGGAGGCATGGACCGCATCGGCCTTCGTCCGTGCGTCGTCCGCGACCTTCGAGGTGCCTGCCGCCGGCGCGGTGCCCGTCGAGGCGGCCGCGTCGTCGAGCGTGCGGTGGTCGCTGCCGGCGTCGTCGGGCGAACCCGGCTCGCCTGCACCCTCGTCGTCGTCCGTGAGCGACGTCTGGATCCGCATGCCGTAGAAGGACCGGTAGACGAAGAAGGACGTCACGAGGAAGAACGCCGCGGAGAGCGCCAGGACCAGCGTGTGCAGCCCCTGGGCCTCGAGGCTCACGGCGAGCTCGACGGCGAGGAGGCCGAAGAGGGTCGTGAACTTGATGACCGGGTTGAGCGCGACCGACGACGTGTCCTTGTAGGGGTCGCCGACCGTGTCGCCGACGATCGTCGCGTCGTGCAGCGCCGTGCCCTTCGCGTGGAGGTCGATCTCCACGATCTTCTTCGCGTTGTCCCACGCGCCGCCGGCGTTCGCCATGAAGATCGCCTGGTAGAGGCCGAACACGGCGATCGAGATGAGGTAGCCGATGAAGAAGTAGGGCTCGAGGAACGCGAACGCGAGGGTCGCGAAGAACACGCCGAGGAACATGTTGAGCATGCCCTGCTGCGCGTACTGCGTGCAGATCTCGACGACGCGTCGGGAGTCAGCCTCGCTCGCCTTGGTGACGCCGTCGAGCTTGATCGTGGTCCGGATGAACTCGACCGCGCGGTAGGCGCCCGTGGTGACCGCCTGGATGGAGGCACCCGTGAACCAGAAGATGATCGCGCCGCCGGTGATGAGGCCCAGCAGGAACGGCGGGTGGAGCAGCGAGAGGTTCGCCAGCCCCGTCGTCAGGCCCTCGGTGAGCGACATGATGATCGAGAAGATCATCGTGGTGGCGCCCACGACTGCCGTGCCGATGAGGACGGGCTTCGCGGTGGCCTTGAACGTGTTGCCCGCGCCGTCGTTCTCCTCGAGCATCTGCTTGGCCTTGTCCCACTGGACCGTGAAGCCGTGCTCGCGCTCGATGTGGCCGTCGATGTCCTCGACGTCCTCGATCATCGACAGCTCGTAGACGCTCTGCGCGTTGTCCGTGACCGGGCCGTACGAGTCGACCGCGATGGTCACGGGGCCCATGCCGAGGAACCCGAACGCGACGAGGCCGAACGCGAAGACCGCCGGGGCGATCATGATCGCGTCGAGGCCCTGCTCGCTGACGAGGAACGCGCCGCCCATGAGGCCGACGATCGCCATGCCGAGCCAGTAGGCGGAGAAGTTGCCCGCGACGAGGCCCGAGAGGATGTTGAGCGACGCGCCGCCCTGCCGGGCGCTCTTGACGACCTCACGCACGTGCTTGCTCGCCGTGGACGTGAACGCCTTGACGAGCTCGGGGATGAGCGCCCCGGCGATCGTGCCGAACGAGACGATCGTGGCGAGCTTCCACCACAGGCCGCCCTCGCCGACCTCGCCGAGCACCACGTACGTGGTGGCGTAGGTCGACACGATGCAGACCACGGACGTGACCCACACGAGCGAGCTGAGGGGCGTCTCGAAGTTCATCCGCTCCGCGTTCGCGTAGCGGGCACGCGCCCACGCGTCGTTGAGCAGGTAGGACAGGCCCGAGGCGATGACCATGACCGCGCGGACGACGAAGATCCACACGAGCAGGCTGGCCTGGACGGACGGCTCGTCGACCGCGAGGAGCACGAACGTGATGAGCGCGACGCCCGTGACGCCGTACGTCTCGAACCCGTCGGCGCTCGGGCCGACCGAGTCGCCCGCGTTGTCGCCCGTGCAGTCGGCGATGACGCCGGGGTTCCGCGCGTCGTCCTCCTTGATCTTGAACGCGATCTTCATCAGGTCGGAGCCGATGTCCGCGATCTTGGTGAAGATGCCGCCCGCGATGCGCAGGACCGCCGCGCCCAGGGACTCGCCGATCGCGAAGCCGATGAAGCACGCGCCCGCGAGGTCGCGGGGGAGGAAGAGGAGGATCACGAGCATCATGAGGAGCTCGAGGCTGATCAGGACCATGCCGATCGACATGCCCGACTTCATCGGGATGCGGTGCACGGGGAGCGGCTCGCCCTTGAGGGACGCGAACGCGGTGCGGGAGTTCGCGTACGTGTTGACGCGGATGCCGAACCAGGCGACCGAGTAGGAGCCGGCCATGCCGATGAGGCTGAACGCCACGACCACGACCACGCGGCCCCACGGGAAGCCCACGAGGACCCCGTAGTAGACGACGATCACCGTCGCGATGAAGACCCAGAGGATCAGCAGGAACTTGCCCTGCTGGATGAGGTACGCCTTGCAGGTCGAGTAGATGAGCTCGGAGATCTCGCGCATCGAGGAGTGCACCGGGAGACGGCGCAGCTGCACGTAGGCGACGAACCCGAACGCGAGCCCCAGGGCGCAGACGATGAGGCCGACCATGAGGAGCATGCGGCCCGAGCCGCCGCCGACCACGGTCACGCCGCTCAGGTCGGGGAGCACGAGGCTCGCCTCGCCGCCGCCGTGCGTGGCCTTGCCGTCGCCCTCGGCCGCGCAGCCGCTCAGCAGGAGCGCGACGCCGCCGAGGCCCAGGGCGCCGAGCAGCCGTGCGCGGCGGCGTGGACCGGGAGGAGCGGAGCCGTCACCCGGGCCGCCGCGGAGGCGGTGCCGGACGTCGTCGGATGTGCCTGTGAACGCGTCAGCGACGGCGCGTCCCTCGGTCGGAACTGTGCTCACAGTGGCCCCAGCGTGGGTGAGAAGCGACTCTGCTGTCGGATTTCACGCTAGGGCCGCGGCCCCCGGCCGACCCGTGACCTTCGGCTCAGTGCCACCCGGGGGCGGCGTCGGGCGCTGCCTCGGGGCCGCGCGGCCGGCGCCGACACGCGGGTGCAGGGCCAAGGTCCCCTGCCGTTCGCGGCGATCAGGCGCACCCTGGGGGGCAACGCGATGTCGGCGACGGGGCCGACGTCCCGCGCAGAGAGGCGCATCGTGGTCAAGTACGTCTACGACTTCAGCGAAGGCAACAAGGACCAGAAGGATCTCCTCGGCGGCAAGGGGGCCAACCTCGCCGAGATGACCAGGCTCGGGCTGCCGGTTCCGCCCGGCTTCACGATCACCACCGAGGCCTGCCGTACCTACATGGAGCAGGGCGACCTCCCGCCCGAGCTCCGCGTCGAGGTCACGATGGCGCTGCGGCGCCTCGAGGACACGCTCGGCCGCAGCCTGGGCGACTTCTACGACCCGCTGCTCGTGTCCGTGCGCTCCGGGGCGAAGTTCTCGATGCCCGGCATGATGGAGACCGTCCTGAACATCGGCCTCAACGACGCGTCGGTGCAGGGCCTGACGAAGTTCTCGGGCGACGAGCGGTTCGCGTGGGACTCCTACCGTCGGCTCATCCAGATGTTCGGCAAGACCGTCCTGGACATCGACGGCGACAAGTTCGCCCACGCGCTCGACACGATGAAGCACGCGCGCGGCGTCACCGCGGACACGGACCTGACGGCCGCGGACCTGCAGGAGCTCGTCGAGCACTTCAAGGGAATCGTGCGCGACGAGTCGGGGCGTGAGTTCCCGCAGCACCCGCGCGAGCAGCTCGACCTCGCGATCACCGCCGTCTTCAACTCCTGGAACACGGACCGGGCGCGCCTCTACCGCCGCCGCGAGCGCATCCCCAACGACCTGGGCACGGCCGTCAACGTCGTCACCATGGTGTTCGGCAACCTCGGCACGGACTCGGGCACCGGCGTGTGCTTCACGCGGGACCCCTCCACGGGCAAGTCCGGCGACTACGGCGACTACCTGCCCAACGCGCAGGGCGAGGACGTCGTCGCGGGCATCCGCAACACGCTCACGCTCGCGGACTTCGAGCAGCTCGACCCCGCGTCCCACGGCGAGCTGCGCCAGGCGATGCGCCGGCTCGAGACGCACTACCGCGACCTGTGCGACATCGAGTTCACGGTCGAGCGCGGCAAGCTGTGGATGCTGCAGACCCGCGTCGGCAAGCGGACGGCCGGTGCGGCCTTCCGCATCGCGACCCAGCTCGTCGACGAGCACCTCATCACGATGGACGAGGCGCTCGAGCGGGTCACGGGCGCCCAGCTCAGCAAGCTGATGTTCCCGCAGTTCGACAGCGCGTCGGAGGGTCGTGTGCTGCTCGGCACGGGCATGGCGGCGTCGCCGGGTGCTGCCGTGGGCGCGGCGGTGTTCGACTCGGTGACCGCGCAGGCGTGGGCCGCGGAGGGCAAGGACGTCATCCTGGTCCGCCGTGAGACCAACCCCGACGACCTCGGCGGCATGATCGCGGCGGTCGGCGTGCTGACCTCGCGCGGCGGCAAGACGTCCCACGCGGCCGTCGTGGCCCGCGGCATGGGCACCACGTGCGTCGTCGGCGCCGAGAAGCTCGACGTGGACGTGGTCAAGCGCGAGATCCGTGTCGGCAAGAAGGTCGTCAAGGAGGGCGAGGTCATCGCCATCGACGGCTCGAGCGGCGAGGTCTTCCTCGGCAGCGTGCCCGTCGTCCCGTCGCCCGTGGTCCGCTACCTCGAGGAGGGGCTCGACGCGGCGCTCGCGCTGCTGCCCGCCGACGACGAGGAGACGGCCGAGCTGGTCCGCGCGGTGGACCGCATCCTCACGCACGCCGACGCCGTCCGCCGGCTGCGGGTGCACGCCAACGCCGACACGGCCGAAGACGCGCACCGGGCCCGGATCTGGGGCGCCCAGGGGATCGGCCTGTGCCGCACGGAGCACATGTTCCTCGGCGACCGTCGCGTGCTCATCGAGCGGCTCATCCTCGCCCAGGAGGACGCCGAGCGGCACGCCGCGCTCGACGCGCTCCTCCCGCTCCAGCGCGCGGACTTCATCGACATCCTGCGCGAGATGGACGGGCTGCCGACGACGATCCGGCTCATCGACCCGCCCCTGCACGAGTTCCTGCCGGACCTCACCGCGCTGTCCGTGAAGGTCGCGCTCGCGACCGAGCGGCTCGCGAACGGTGCGGACGTCGACCCGGCCGAGCTCGAGCGGGACAAGGTGCTGCTCGCGGCCGTCGAGCGCATGCACGAGGCCAACCCGATGCTCGGCCTGCGCGGCGTCCGGCTCGGCATCGTGGTGCCCGGCCTGTTCGCGCTGCAGATCCGGGCGGTCGCGGAGGCCGCCGCGCAGCGGATCAAGGACGGCGGGCGCCCGCACGCGGAGATCATGATCCCGCTCGCGGCGTCGGTCATGGAGCTGCACCTGATCAGGGACGAGGCGGAGAAGATCCTCGCCGAGGTCGCCGCGGCCGAGGGCGTCGAGCTGCACATCCCGATCGGCGCGATGATCGAGCTCCCGCGGGCGGCCCTCACGGCCGACCGGATGGCGGGCGTCGCCGAGTTCTTCTCGTTCGGCACGAACGACCTGACGCAGACCACGTGGGGCTTCTCGCGTGACGACGTCGAGGGTGCGTTCTTCTCCGAGTACACCGAGCGCGGCGTGATCAGCGTGTCCCCGTTCGAGACGATCGACCGCAGCGGGGTCGGGCGCCTCGTGCGGATCGCGGTCGAGGAGGGACGCTCGGCGCGGCCCGACCTGACGCTGGGCGTGTGCGGCGAGCACGGCGGCGACCCGGAGTCGGTGCACTTCTTCCACGAGGTGGGCCTGGACTACGTGTCCTGCTCGCCGTTCCGCGTGCCCGTCGCACGCCTCGAGGCGGGCCGCGCATCGGTCGTGACGGGCGGTGGCGACACCCGCTGAGCCGCACGTCGTGACGGGCCCCGTGCCGAGGACCCACCGGTCCACGGCACGGGGCCCGTCGTGCGCCCGGGGCAGGCTGGTCGTGCGTCCGGGGCGCGCCGCGCGTGCGCGCGGGCAACATCGGTGACGCGCCCGGTGTCGCCGCCCGGGGCCCCGGGTTAGCGTCGGGTGTCCTGTCCGCACCATGCACGGAGGTCCCCATGGCCACACGTACCGCACGCACCGCCTGGAACGGCACGCTCGCCGACGGCGGTGGCCAGGTCGAGCTCACGTCGTCCCGGGTCGGCACGTTCGACGTGTCCTGGCCCAAGCGGGTCGCCGACGACGCCGACGGCACGACGAGCCCCGAGGAGCTCGTCGCGGCCGCCCACTCGTCGTGCTTCGCGATGCAGCTCTCGGCCCTGATCGGCCAGGCCGGCGGAACGCCGCACAGCCTCGAGGTGAGGGCTGACGTGTCGATCGCCCCCGACCCCGCGGGCGGATTCCACATCGACGGCATCACGCTCACGGTCCGCGGCGAGGTCGAGGGCCTCGACGCGGCGGCGTTCGAGCAGGCCGCGCAGGAGGCGAAGGCCGGCTGCCCGGTGAGCAAGGCGCTCGCGGGCGTCTCGATCAGCCTCGACGCCGCGCTCGTCTGACGCCCCGTCCCGTCCGCCGAGGTCGCACGTCCGCACCGAGACCGCACTCGCGCACGTGCGACCTGGGTGCAGATGTGCGATCTCGGCGGTGGGTGGGCTCGGCGGTGGGTGGGCGTCGGCGGGGTCAGAGGGTGCGGGCCGGGGGCTGGGCGGCGGGCAGGTGCGGGTCGAGGACGACCTTGATGCAGCCGTCCTGCTTCTTCTGGAACGTCTCGTACATCGCCGGGGCGTCCTCGAGCGAGACGCGGTGCGTGCGCAGGTCCAGCACGCCCAGCGGGTCGTCGTCCCGCTCGACGAGCGGCAGCAGGTCGGGCACCCAGTGCTGCACGTTGGCCTGGCCCATCCGGACGGTGAGCTGCTTGTCGAAGAGCTGCATGAGCGGCATCGGGTCCGCCGCGCCGCCGTAGACGCCGGAGAGCGAGACGGTCCCGCCGCGGCGGACCACGGCGATGGCCGTGTGCAGCGCCGCGAGGCGGTCGATGCCCGCCTTGTCCATCATCGTGCGCCCGACGGCGTCGGGCATCATCGCGGTGACCTTGTGCACGGCCTCCGCGACGGGGGAGCCGTGCGCCTCCATGCCGACGGCGTCGATGACGGACTCGGGCCCTCGCCCGTCCGTGAGGTCACGGATCGACGCCGCGAGGTCGTCGTGGTCGCGCAGGTCCAGCACGTCGATCCCGTGCCGACGGGCCATCGCGAGCCGCTCCGTGACGAGGTCGACGCCGATGACGCGCCCGGCCCCGCGGTAGGCAGCGACCCGTGCCGCCATCTGGCCGATGGGCCCGAGCCCGAGCACGACGACCGTCCCGCCCGTCGGCACGTTCGCGTACTCGACGGCCTGCCAGGCCGTGGGCAGCACGTCGGAGAGGTAGAGGTACCGCTCGTCAGGAGAGCCGTCGTCGGGCACCACGACCGGTCCGAACTGCGCCTGGGGGACCCGGACGTACTCCGCCTGCCCGCCCGGGACCTGCCCGTACAGCGTGGTGTAGCCGAACAGCGCGGCGCCCTTCTGGTGCTCGTGCACCTGGGTCGTCTCGCACTGCGTCGTCAGGCCCTGACGGCACATCAGGCAGTCGCCGCAGGCGATGACGAAGGGCACGACCACGCGGTCGCCGACCTTGAGCCGCGTGACGCCCGGGCCGACGGCCTCGACGTAGCCCATCGCCTCGTGGCCGAGGACGTCGCCCGCCTCGAGGAACATCCCGAGCGTCGAGTACAGGTGCAGGTCGGAGCCGCAGATCGCGGTCGACGTCACGCGGACGACGGCGTCCGTGGGCTCCTGGATCGTCGGGTCGGGAACGGTCTGGACGCTGAGCTTCTCGGTGCCCTGCCAGGTCAGTGCGCGCATCGGGTCCTCCGTGGTCGGGTCGTCTGCGACAGGTTCACCCGGGAGCGGGCGGCCCGCACGTCGAGCGGGTGCATGGACGATGCGTGCGCGCCGGCGGCGCAGCGGGCACGGGTGCGGCACCGCACGGCGCAGCACGACGGCGTACGACGGCGCGCGCCGTCGCGTGCCGTCCACAAGGTGGGCAGGCCATCCGCATCCCGGACCTGGACGTCCCAGGCCGGGCGCCGCGCGTTGGTGGGAGGATCGGCGCGTGTCCACCGCGACCCGCTCTGACGGACCCTTCGAGGGCGCCCAGGCGCACGGCGCCGACGTCGCCACGCACACCCCGGCGGCCGACCTGCTGCACGCCCTGCGCGCGTCGGTCCGGGGCGAGGTCGACGGGTCGTCCCGCCGCCGCGCCGAGTACACGACGGACGCGTCGAACTACCGCGTGGTGCCGCAGGTCGTCGTCTTCCCGGTGGACACCGACGACCTGCTCGCGGTCACCGAGGTCGCGCGCGCGACGGGCGTGCCGCTGACCGTGCGGGGCGGGGGCACGTCGGTCGCGGGCAACGCGGTCGGCACGGGCATCGTCGTCGACACGTCGCGCCACCTGCGCCGCATCGGCGAGATCGACCCCCAGGCGCGCACCGCCGTCGTCGAGCCCGGCGTCGTGATGAGCGACCTGCAGGCCGCCGCACGGCCCCACGGCCTGCGGTTCGGCCCTGACCCCTCGACGCAGAACCGCGCGACGCTCGGCGGGATGATCGGCAACAACGCGTGCGGCCCGCACGCAGTCGCCTACGGGCGTACGGCGGACAACGTGGTCTCCCTCGACGTCGTCGACGGCCGCGGCCGCCGCTTCACCGCCGGGCGCGGCCCCGGCTCCCTCGACGCCGTGCCCGGCCTCGGCGCGCTCGTCGACGCCAACCTGGAGGTGCTGCGCACCGACCTCGGCCGGTTCGGCCGGCAGGTGTCCGGCTACTCGCTCGAGCACCTGCTGCCCGAGCGCGGCGGCGACCTCGCGAAGATGCTCGTCGGCACCGAGGGCACGCTCGTGACGCTGCTCGGCGCGACCGTGAACCTCGTCCCGATCGCCGACGCCGCCGTGCTCGTCGTGCTCGGCTACCCGGACATGCCCGCGGCAGCCGACGCGGTGCCCGCGCTGCTCACGCACGCCCCGCTCGCGATCGAGGGGCTCGACGCGCGGCTCGTCGACGTCGTGCGCCGCCACCGCGGCGAGGCGCACGTGCCCGAGCTCCCGCCCGGTGGCGGCTGGCTCATGGTCGAGATGGGCGGCGCCACGCGCGACGAGGCGCTCGCGCGTGCCCGGGCGATGGCGGCGGACGCGGGCACGACGTCGGCGCGCGTGATCCCGCCCGGTGCCGAGGCGTCGGCGATGTGGCAGATCCGTGCCGACGGCGCCGGCCTCGCGGGCCGCACCCCGGATGGCGCCCAGGCCTGGCCCGGCTGGGAGGACGCCGCCGTGCCGCCCGAGCGGCTCGGCGCCTACCTGCGCGAGTTCGAGGAGCTCATGGCCGCGCACGGGGTCGACGGCCTGCCCTACGGGCACTTCGGGGACGGGTGCGTCCACGTGCGGCTCGGCATCCCGCTCGAGCGGGCCGACGACGTCGCGGGGTTCCGCCGGTTCATGACCGAGTCGGCCCAGCTCGTCGCCGCGCACGGCGGGTCGCTCTCCGGCGAGCACGGCGACGGTCGCGCCCGCTCGGAGCTGCTCCCGATCATGTACTCGGCCCAGGTCATCGACCTGTTCGCCGCGGTCAAGGACGTGTTCGACCCGGCCGACGGCCTCAACCCCGGCGTCCTCGTCGCGCCCCGCCCGCTCGACGCCGACCTGCGCCGCCCGCACGCGACGCCCCTGGGCAAGGCGTCGGGCTTCGCGTTCGAGCACGACGGCGGCGACTTCACGACGGCCGTGCACCGCTGCGTCGGCGTCGGCAAGTGCCGCGCGGACTCCTCGGCGTCGGGCGGCTTCATGTGCCCCTCCTACCTCGCGACGCGCGACGAGAAGGACTCGACCCGCGGCCGCGCGCGCGTGCTCCAGGAGATGGCCAACGGGACGCTCGTCACGGGCGGCTGGCGCTCGCCCGAGGTGCACGACGTGCTCGACCTCTGCCTGAGCTGCAAGGCGTGCTCGAGCGACTGCCCCGCGGGCGTCGACATGGCGCAGTACAAGGCCGAGGTGCTGCACCGTGCCTACCGCGGGCGGCTGCGGCCCATGAACCACTACGCGCTCGGCTGGCTCCCGCGCTGGACGCGCCTGGTCGCCCGCCTGCACCTCGCCGGCCTCGCGAACGCCGCCCTCGGCTGGCGGCCCCTCGGCAGGCTCGTCCTGCGCGTCGGCGGGATGGACCCGCGACGCTCGATCCCGCAGTTCTCGCGGACGCCGTTCCGCACGTGGTGGGCGAGCCAGGGCGAGCGTGGACGCACCCACAGCACCCAGGGGCTGGGCGAGGGGACGACCCCGTCGCGCGCGACCGGCGGGACGGACGCCGTGCGCCGTGTGGTGCTCTGGACCGACTCGTTCAGCGACGCCTTCGACCCCGACGTGCCGCGCGCGATGATCCGCGTGCTCCAGGACGCCGGCTACGAGGTCATCGTGCCCGACCAGGACGCCTGCTGCGGCCTCACGTGGATCAGCACCGGCCAGCTCGAGGGTGCGCGGTCGCGGCTCGCGGACCTGCTCACGGTCCTCGGGCCGTACGCGGTCAACGGGGTCCCCATCGTGGGCGTCGAGCCCTCGTGCACGGCCGTCCTGCGGTCCGACCTCGTCGACCTGCTGCCGGACGACCCGCGGGCCCGCGCCGTCGCGCTCGCGACCCGCACGCTCGCCGAGCTCCTGACGGACCCGGGACCCATCGGCCCGCAGGGGTGGGAGCCGCCGAGCCTCGAGGGCGTCACGGTCGTCGCCCAGCCGCACTGCCACCACCACTCCGTCATGGGCTGGGACGCCGACCGTGCGCTGCTCACCGGGGCGGGCGCGCAGGTCACGACGCTGTCGGGCTGCTGCGGGCTCGCCGGCAACTTCGGCATGGAGAAGGGCCACTACGACATCTCGGTCGCCGTCGCGGAGCACGCGCTGCTCCCCGCGCTCCGTGACGCGGCGCCCGGGACCGTCTTCCTCGCCGACGGCTTCTCCTGCCGCACGCAGGCGGACCAGCTCGCGGGCGAGCAGGGCACCCACCTCGCCCAGCTGCTCGCGGACCGTCTGCCCGCACGGGCCGGGGGCTGAGCAGACTCACACGAATGGGGCATTTCGGTGCAAGCCACCCAGGCCGTAGGCTCGGGCGCGTTACGTTACGTGGCACGTCCGGGGCGTTGGGAAAAGCATGCCTATGTTCCAGGTCGAGGGTTCTCGGTCGGTGGCAGTGCACCCGCTCCGGCCTGCCCGCTCGTCGTTCGGGGCCGAGACCCCCGTGGTCGTGGCCGACCACCTGGACACGCTGCTCGGTGAGAAGCTGCTCCCGCTGCGGATCCGGCAGCTCGACGCGGACGAGCCGTACCTGCTCGCCGTCGACGCCGCGGGTCAGCCCGTGGTCGTCGAGGTCGTCGCACTGCTCGACGAGGTCGCGGTGCTGCGGGCGCTGCGCTACGCGGGCCGCGCGGCGCGGCTGAGCACGCAGGACCTCGCCCGGGCCTACCGCGGCGGCCAGGAGCGGTTCGCGACCCACCTCGCGGCGTTCCGGGAGACCGTCCCCGCGACGTCGCTGCTCTCCACGTCCGTGCGTGGCGGGGCGCGCCTGCTCCTCGTGTGCTCGGACATCGACGAGGGCATGGAGGAGGTCGTCGAGTTCCTGCTCCAGCCGGGCTGGCAGGTCGAGGTGCTCCAGGTCGGTGTGATCGAGGGTGCCGACGGCGCCCGCATCGTCGACGTCTCGCCCATCCGACGCACGCCGCCCGCGCGCCGCGCGATGGAACCCACGTCGCTCCGGCTCGTGCGGTCGGCCGACGTCCCGGGCTCCCCGGGCACCCCGCCGCGAGGCGTGCTGCGCACCACGCCCCCGGGGGGGCTCTCGCGCGTCCCGCTCGGCGGCCCGCCGCCTGCAGGGTTCGGCCACCGGCCGCCCACGGGGCCACCGGTGCGCACGCCCGCCCTGCAGCGGCCGGCGTCGATCCTGGACGGGACGGACCTGCCGCGGCACGTGCCGTCCGTCGTGGCGCCGCCCTTCGCCGTCCGCGTCGGCGAGCCGTCGGGTGCCGCACGACCCCCGGCGCAGGCGCCCGAGGCGGCGTCGCCGACCCCCGCGTGGACGTCGACCGCGAGCTACGAGCCGGGCTACGCCGCCGCGCCGGCCGGTGCGTCCTCGGGCTGGGCGTCGGCACCGACCCTTGCCCCGATCACCGCGCCCACCCGCACGGTCGGCGCCGGCCCTGCCGCCTCGCACCCCGCGCCCCCGCCCGGTCTCCCCTACGCGTTCACGGGCGTCACCCCGCCGCCCGTGGGCGCGGCTGCGGACCGGCGCATCGCCGACGTCGCGCGCGCGGTCGGGGCTCCCGCCGCGCTCGTCTGGGCACGTGAGCGCCGCGGCGAGTTCCACGAGGCGCTGCTGCACCCCGACGGTGCGATCGAGCTCCCCGACGGCTCGCGGCACCTCGACCCCGACGCCGCCGCCTACGCCATCACCGGGGGAGAGATCGCCGTCGACGGCTGGGCCGTGTGGCGCATCGACCGCGCCGACGGTCGGTCGCTCGCGGACGTGGCCGCCGACCTGCACCGCTGACCTCGCAGCGTCGCTGACCTCGTTGCCGAGGAGCTAGGCGCAGCCCGCCGAGTCGTACCGGCACAGCAGCTCCCAGGCCTGGCCTGCGTGACCTGTGACCGTCTCGCGGGCGGTGCCGACGGTGCTCTCGCCGCCCTCGAGGGCGACGAGGGTCACGGCCGTTCCGCGCCGGGTCAGCGCGAGGTAGCTGCCCAGGGCGCCGTCGTCGACGGCGCCCTCGGCCGAGGCGCCGTAGTAGTCGGTCGCGAGGCCCAGCCCCTGCGCGCCCACCTCGAGGGGCTCACGGACGTACGCAGTCGAGCCGTCGGCGGCGGTGCCCTGGCAGCCGTCGATCGCGGCGGCGAGCCGGTCGGCCTCGGCGACCGCGGCGTCCGCGTCGGCGAACACGGCGACCTGCTGCACGCCCACCTGGGCCTCGAGCTCCCCGTCGCCCTGCGTCACGGTGGCCATGTCGAGCGCGGTCGAGGCGATGCCCGCAGCGCAGGCCTCGGGCAGGCGCCAGTCGGTGATCCCGCGGGACTCCTGGCGCGGCCCTGCGACAGGTGCCCACGCGGCCTCGGGGAGAAAGACGTCGGCGGGCACGTCGCCCGGCGTCGCGGGTGCCTCGGGGCTCGCGGTCGCGGCGGGCGTGGCCGGCGTGGTCCCGGGTGTCGTGCTCGGGGGCGCGGTGGTGCTCGACCCGGACCCTTCGCCCGTGCAGGCGGCGAGCGCCAGGACACAACCGGCCACGAGGAACGTGCGAGTCGTCGTGCGCATGCCTTCACGCTCGCACATGATCAGCCGCACCGCATCGCACGGGGCGACGCCCTGCGACGTCGACCGTGGCCCGCGCCCCGGCCTGCCCGTCGCCTCAGCCCCAGCCGTACGCCGCGGACCAGCGCGTGATCTCGGCGTAGAACCGCGTGCGCGCCGGCGCGGCGGACAGCGTGAGGTCGTGCAGCCCGTCGGGGATCCGGACGACGGTGACCACGGGCCCGAGGAGCACGGCGCGCCGCGCGAGCAGGTCGACGTCGAGCACCGTGTCGGCCTCCCGCATCTCCTCGCGCCAGCGCGGCAGGATCACGCTGCGCGTCGACGCGCCCATGAGGACCGGGACGGGCAGGTGCAGCCCGCGCGCCACCTGCGCGTGCCCGTTGAGGATCGCCTGGAGCCAGCCGGGCCGGATCGGGAAGTACGGCGTGGGACGCCACGCGGCGTCGTACGTCCACTCGCCGCCGTGCTCGGCCAGGATCGTCCGCGCGTAGAAGCCCGGGTCGATGTTCAGCATGGGTGTGCGGGGCTGGAGCCGGGCGAGCTGCTGCACGACGGGCGTGCTCAGCGTCCGCATGAACGAGGACCCCGTGAGCTCGAGCCACGGGCTGTTGAGGACCAGCGCGCTCACGACGCCCGGCCTTCGGCGTGCCCACAGCGCCCCGACGAGGCCGCCGGTCGAGTGGCCCATGAACATGATGCGGGCCCTGCGCCCGAGGTCGCCGCGCACCAGGGCGACGGCCGCGTCGAGCTCCTCGTCGTACGTGTCGAGGTCGTCGACGTAGTTCGGCGTCTGGTGGGGACGCAGGCTGCGGCCGTACTTGCGCAGGTCGAGCGCGTAGAAGGCCGCGCCCTGGGCGTGCCAGTACTCGGCGAGCGCCGTCTGGAAGAAGTAGTCGTTCCAGCCGTGGACGTACAGGACCGCCCGGGCAGGCCGGGTCGCCTCGGCGACCGGTGGGCGGTAGCGCACGAGCGTCGCGACGACGGCGCCCTCGTCGTCGTCCGCGAGGGGGATGGTGCGTGCCTCGTAGCCGGGGCCGAGGATGTCAGGGACCCAGGGGCCCGCCGGGCCGGTCGTCGGCCCGCGATCGCGTGCCACGCCCGTCAGACCGTGACGACGATCTTGCCGAAGTGCGCGCCCGACTCCATGCGCGCGAGCGCGTCGCGTGCGGCGGACAGGGGGTGCACCGAGTCGACGACGGGGCGCACACCCGTGCGGGCCATGAAGCGCAGGAGTGCCGCGAGGTCGTCCTTCGAGCCCATGGTCGCGCCGACGACCGACAGCTCGTTGAAGAACACGCGGGTCAGCTCGGCACCCGGCTGGTCGCCGCTCGTGGCGCCGGCGACGACGAGCGTGCCGCCCGGGCGCAGCGCGGCGACGGAGTGGCGCCAGGTCGCGGCGCCCACGGTCTCGAGCACGGCGTCGACCCGGAAGGGCAGCCGCGCGCCGGTCTCGAGCGCGAGGGACGCGCCGAGCTCGAGGGCCCGCGCGCGCTTGCCCTCGTCCCGGCCGGTCACGAGCACCTCGACGCCGGCGGCCGCGCCGAGCATCACCGCGGCCGTCGACACGCCACCACCGGCGCCCTGCACGAGGACACGGTCGCCCGGCCTGGCGCCCGCGCTCACGAAGAGCATGCGGTACGCCGTGAGCCAGGCCGTCGGGAGGCACGCGGCCTCCTCGAAGCTCAGCTCGGCGGGCTTGGGCACCAGGTTCCACGTCGGCACCGCGACCTGCTCGGCGAGGGTGCCCGGGAAGCGCTCCGACAGGAGCGAGCGACGCTCGTCGGGCCCCACCCCGTGGCCGGTGGCCCCGATCACGGCGTGCACCACCACGTCGCGGCCGTCGACCGTCCCGGCGGCGTCGGTGCCCAGCACCATCGGCAGGCGGTCCGGGGGCAGGCCGACGCCCCGCAGGGACCACAGGTCGTGGTGGTTGAGGCTCGCCGCACGCACGTCGACGACCGACCAGTGCTGGTCGGGGGAGGGGCGCGGGACCTGGCGCACCTCGAGGCCGTCGAGGGGGTTGTCGGGATCGGTACGGACGGCGACGGCCGCGAGCATGGTCATGACGTCACCGTAGGCGCTGGGCGGTCGCCGAGGAGCGGTTCGGCGCGCGGCCCGTCCGTGTCGGGCGCCGCGACGCCCGCCGTACGCCGATCAGCGCCAGGCGTACGTGAACGCCCAGCTGAGCGTCTCCACGGCGTGCGGCGTGAGCTCGGGGTGACGCTCGGCCATGACCGCCGACGTCTGGTGCCACGCGCCGGCGAGGTCGGTCGTCGACCAGTCGATCGGGACCGCGTTGACCTCGGCCTCGAGGGCGCGGACCGCGGCGAGCAGCGCGTCGGCGGGCCAGGCGGCGGCCAGGGCCACGACGGCCTCCGGGTCGTGCTTGGGGAACGAGGAGCGCCCCCGGCTGAAGTAGGTCACGACCGCGGCGCTGAGCTCCTCGTCCACGCCCGTGCCGGGGTTGTCCGTCGTCGTCATGGGTACACCACTCTCTCGATTCCGGTCACCGGGTCGATCTCGGTGATCTTCGTGACCAGCGGGTTGTCGATCAGCCTGGGCAGCTCGACGTTCTGCCAGATGTTGCCCTCGCGCAGCTCCGCGCCGACGACCGCACGCACCTCGCCCGTGACGCCGTTCGCGTAGGCCGCCGACGCCTCCGACCACATCTTCTGCACGTTCGGGTCGAGCGGGTTCCACTCGGGCAGCTCGATGCCGCGATCGGCCATGAGCCGCTCGAGCGTCGTGCCGCCGCCCTCGGCCGCGCGCACGCCCGCGAGCTCCTCGCCGCCGATCCCGTCCGTGCGGCCGGACCAGAAGAACGCCTCGTCGGGCTCCGTCCTGAACGCGACCGGGTCGATGGCCCCCTCGGCGGTGAAGCCCGGCTGGCCGGCGTACTCGGGGTAGACACCCGGTGCCTCGGCGTCGGCGTCCGGGTCGGGCGTGGGGTCCCCGTCCTCGCCGTCCGCGTCGCCGTCCTTGTCGGTCTCGGCGTCGCCGTCCGTGTCCCCGTCGCCGTCCTTGTCCGGTCCCGCGTCCTCGTCGGGTGTGCGGTCGCCTGGGGTGTCGTCGTCGGGCGTGCGGTCGCCCGGGGTGTCCGTGTCAGGCGTGCGGTCGCCGGGCGTGACGTCCCCGTCCGCGTCCGCGTCGCGGCCCGTGTCCTGGTCGGGCCTGCGCTCACCCGTGCCCGGCGGGTCCGTCTTCGGCGCGCCGCCGTCGTCGACGCGCCCGACGTCGCCGGTGTCGTCGACGCGCCCGAGGTCGCCGAGGTCGTCGGCCCCGTCGACGCGCCCCAGGTCCCCGAGGTCGTCCAGGTCGTCGAGCCGTCCCAGGTCCCCGAGGTCGTCGAGGTTGTCGAGCCGCCCGAGGTCGCCGAGGTCGTCGAGGCGGTTGCCCGCGCGGGCGATGTCGCCCAGGGCGTCGAGCGCGTCGGCGCCGCCCCGGGCCCCGCGCGTCGCGAGGCCGCCCGCGCCGCCGGTCGCGACGGACGCGATGAGGTCCGGCACGAGGTGGCCGATGGCCCGGGCCGGGTCGTCGGCCCACGTGTCCCAGTCGAGAAGGCCCTTGCCGAGGTTGATGCCGAACTCGAGCGGGTCGTCCTTGAGGGCCTGGAGCATCTGCCCCGGGACCTCGGCGCTCAGCCGGTACTTCACGGCGAGCTCCTCCGGCGTGAGGTCGCCCGTGACGAGCGCGTACGAGTCCTGGAGCATGTTGACCGGGCTGAACGGGACGATCGTCAGGAGGTCCCAGATCGCCTCGCCCGCGCCCACGAAGACGCCGCCGATGAATGCGAGGCCGGACTCGAGCCACCCGCGCTTCTCCGGAGCCGCGGTGCAGCCCGCGCGGACGCCGTCGGCGCACACCTGCGCGGCCGCGTCGAGCGTGTCGCGCGCCTGCTCGTAGGACGCGACGGCGGCGTCCCGGATCGCCTCGCCCGGGTCGTGGAACGGCGTGAGGGTCAGGGGTGCGAACGGGTTGGCGTCGAACGCCTCCTGGCGTGCCCGGTTCGTCTCGGCCTGCCACGCGTCGCGCGCGGAGTCCGTCACGCGGTCGCCCCGCTCGTACTCGGACTGCGCGCTCGTGGCGGCGCTCTGCGCGGCGGCGAGCGCGTCGGCGAAGGTCTCGAGGGCCGCGGCCGCGGTGAGGAAGCCCTGGCCGGCGTCGCGCCACCGGTTCGGTTCGGTGTCGAGCGCGTCGCGGAACGCGTCGGCCGCGCGTCCGGTCCACCCGTCGGTGGTCACCCGGGCCAGCGCGTCGCCGATGTCGACGAACGACTGGCCCTTGGTGCGCGCGGTCGCCGCGGACGCCCGGATGCCCGCGGGGTTGCCGTCGATCGTGAAGTCAGGCATGGCGGCCCGTCACCGGCCCATGAGGACGACGGCCTGGGTGTCCGCCGCGACGACACCGAGCGCGGTCGCGCCCTCCTGGTCGTTCTCCGCGTAGTTCATGACGATCTTGCCGAGGCGCCCCGCCATCTCCTCGACGTCGCCCGTGAGGTTGTTCATGCCCTGCTCCCAGCGGTCCTTGAACTCGGCGACCGCGTCCCACACGACGTCGTGGCCGATGTCGGACCGCGAGGGCACGAGGTCCTCGACGTCCTTGTCCTTGAAGAGCTGGACGGCCTCCGCCAGGCCCTGCGCGGCCTCGGCAAGGACCTGCAGGTCCACCTCGAAGTCGTAGGAGGGCACGGCCCTCACCCCCTGCTGTGCTCGCTCGGACGCCTGGTCGTGCTCCCGACGACGCCCGGAGGCGGACGTACGGGCCTGCCCTCGGCCCGCCGTGACCCGCGGCGCGCTCGGTCGCGGGACACCGTACCGAACGCGCGGTATGTCCCAGAACCCCGGTCCACGGACGCGGCGGGCGCCCCTACAGCAGCGGCAGCATCGCGCCGAGGTCGGGCACGGAGTCGGACGTGTGCCGGGCCGCCAGAGCGGCGGTGAGCAGGTCGGTGTCGTACGGCTCACGGCCCGTGGCGAGCCGGAGCCACGTCGACGCGTCGCGCACCTCGAGGTCCCAGCCGCCGCGTTCGACGACGACGCCCAGCAGCGCCCCGGCCACCGCGTCGAGCGCCGCGGGCTCGATCGGGGCCCGGCGACCTGTCGAGCGGGCCAGGTCGTCCGCGTGCACGACGAGCTCGAGGAGGCGCGTCATGACCATGTCGGACAGCAGGATCGGGCCGCGGCGTGCCCGCACCACGGGGTCCGGGACGACGTCGCGCAGCTGCTGGAGCTGGGCGAGCGCGGCCGCGGCGTGGGCGTCGAGGCCCCCGGGCAGGTCGTCGGCGATCGCGTCGGCCGTCTCGCGCGTGGCATGGTCGATGTGCTCGGCGTCGCCCCGGTACTGCCTGACGTACTCGCCGAGGCTCGCCGGCACGGTGCCCGCCTCGGCCGGCTGGCACGCGGCGAGCGCGTCGAGCGAGCGTGCCAGGTGTGCGACCAGGTCCGCGACGGACCACCCGGGGAGCGTGCTCGGCCTCGCGAGCGTGGCGCCGTCCAGCTCGCCGACCCACGTGCGCAGGCGGATCCACTGCGCCCGCAGGAGGTCCTCGAGCGTCGTCAGGTCGGTCGTGCCGCGGGGTCCTGTCATGCGCCCAGGCTAGGGCGCCCGTCGTCGCCCCGCGGGGCACGGGGCTCGGCCGAGGAGCGTGCTCAGCCGAGGAACCCGCTCACGAGGGTGCCGAGCCGAGGAACCCGCGCACGAGCGTGCTCAGCCCAAGAACCCGCTCACGAGCGTGCCGAGCTGGTCGGACTCGATGAGGAACCCGTCGTGGCCGAAGTCCGAGCGGATGAGGTGCACGCCGTCGGCGCCCGGCAGCGCGGCGGCGACCTCGTGCGCCTGGGACGGGAGGTAGAGCCGGTCGGTGTCGACGGCGACCACGAGTGCGCGCGCGTCGACGCCCGCGAGCGCCGCCTCCACCCCGCCGCGGCCGCGCCCGACGTCGTGCGACAGGATCGACTCCGTCAGCACCAGGTACGCGTTCGCGTCGAAGCGTCGCGCGAGCTTGCCGGCGTGGTGGTCGAGGTAGGACTGGACGGCGAAGCGCCCGGACCCGCCCAGGGGTGTCTCACCGTCCTGCGGGGCGCGGCCGAAGCGCTCGTCGAGCTCGACGGCGCTGCGGTACGTGGTGTGGGCGATCTGCCGCGCGATGCCGAGGCCGACGTGCGGCCCCTCGCCGTCGGGCAGGTCGTAGTAGTCGCCGCCGCGCCAGCCGGGGTCGGCCCGGATCGCGGCGAGCTGCGCGTGCGCCCACGCGATCTGGTCGCCGGTGGTCCGGGCGGTCGTCGCGATGGGTGCGATCGCGCGGACGCGCCCGGGTGCCGTCACGGCCCACTCGAGCACGCGCATGCCGCCCATCGACGCGCCGATCACGAGGGCCCAGCTCTCGATGCCGAGGGCGTCGGTCAGTGCGATCTCCGCGGCGACCTGGTCGCGGACCGTGACGTACGGGAAGCGCCCGCCCCAGGGGCGGCCGTCGGGCGCGGTCGACGCCGGCCCGGTGCTGCCCTGGCAGCCGCCCACGACGTTGGGCGCGACCACGAACCAGCGGTCCGTGTCGATGGGCAGGCCGGGGCCGACGAGGGTGTCCCACCAGCCCGCGGTGGGGTGGCCGGGGCCCGCCGGTCCCGTGACGTGCGAGTCCCCGCTCAGGGCGTGCAGGACGAGGACCGCGTTGTCGCCGCTCGGCGAGAGCGTGCCCCAGGTCTCGTAGGCGATCGTGACCTGCGGCAGACGGCCGCCTGCCTCGAGGTCGAGGGGGCCGATGTCGTGGAACTGCCGCGACCCGGCCGGGTCGCCCTCCCGCCATGCCGCGGACGCCGGGACCGGGGGCCCGGACGTGACCCACGTAGGCGCCGCGGTGCGCGCGGGCACCGGACCCTGCGTGGGCGCCACGCCGCCGTCGTCGGCGCGGGTGACCGTGGGGCTCTGCACGATGTGCAAACCTACGGAACCCTGCGTCCGGCGGTGCTGCGTGTCCGCGGGCAGGCGGGAGGGCGTCGACATCACGCGCCCTTGGCCGCGCGGAAGCCTGCGTCGAGGTCCGCCAGGATGTCGTCGATGTGCTCGATGCCGACGGCGAGCCGCACGAGGCCGGGCGTGATCCCGGACAGGAGCTGCTCCTGCGGTGTGAGCTGGCTGTGCGTCGTCGACGCCGGGTGGATCACGAGCGAGCGCACGTCCCCGATGTTGGCGACGTTGGAGTGCAGCTCGAGCGCGTCGACGAACCGCTTGCCCGCCTCGGCCCCGCCCTCGATCTCGAAGGCCACCACGGCTCCCGCTCCCCGCGGGGCGTACTTGCGCGCGTTCGCGTTCCACGGGCTCGAGGCCAGGCCCGCGTAGTGGACGGTGCCGACCTCCTCACGCGCCTCGAGCCACTCCGCGACGCGCTGGGCGTTCGCGACGTGACGCTCGACGCGCAGGGACAGGGTCTCGATGCCCTGCGCGATGAGGAACGCGTTGAACGGGGAGATGGCGGAGCCGAGGTCGCGCAGCAGCTGGACGCGCGCCTTGAGGATGTACGACAGGTTCGCGCCGAACGCGCTGCCCACGCCGAGGTCACGCGCGTAGACGAGGCCGTTGTAGCTCGGGTCGGGCGTGTTGTACGCGGGGAAGCGCTCCGGGTGCCGGGCGTAGTCGAACGTCCCGGCGTCCACGATCACGCCGCCGATCGCGGCGCCGTGCCCGCCGAGGTACTTGGTGGCGGAGTGCACGACGACGTCGGCGCCGAACTCGAAGGGGCGGATGAGGTAGGGCGTCGCGACGGTGTTGTCGACGATGAGCGGGACGCCGACCTCGTGGGCGACGGCGGCGACGGCCTCGATGTCGAGGATGTCCGCCTGGGGGTTCGGGATGGTCTCGCCGAAGAAGAGCTTGGTGTTGGGCCGGACGGCGTCGCGCCACGCCTGCGGGTCGTGCGGGTCCGTGACGAACGTCGTGGTGATGCCGAGCTTCGGCAGCGTGTAGTGCAGGAGGTTGTACGTGCCGCCGTAGAGGCTCGGGCTCGCGACGACGTGGTCGCCGGCCTCGGCGATGTTGAGGATCGCGAAGGTCTCGGCGGCCTGGCCGGAGGACAGCAGGAGCGCGCCGACGCCGCCCTCGAGCGAGGCGATGCGGTCCTCGACGGCCTGCTGCGTGGGGTTGCCGATGCGGGTGTAGATGGGGCCGAGGTCGGCGAGCGCGAAGCGCGCGGCGGCGGTGTCGGCGTCGGGGAAGACGAACGACGTCGTCTGGTAGATCGGGAGGGCGCGGGCGCCCGTGGTCGGGTCGGGGCTCTGGCCCGCGTGGATCTGACGGGTCTCGAACGACCAGCTCTCGTTGCTCATGGTGGCTCCTCAGGTGTGGGACGCGGGAGAGGCCACAGCCAGCGCACTGACCCCGGCCGGCCCGCGAGGGGGCTGGAACAGGTGGGTGCACGTGAGGTTCGGAGCCCGGCCGGTCCTGCGACTCAGTCACGCGTGAGCGTGCTGGTCCTCCCGGTCAGCGGGCACACCACCGAACGTGCGCGGGTCAGCGGCACATTCGGCAGGAGTACATGGCCCGAGCGTACGGCCCGGTGTCCGCGCGACGGAACGGCCGTCTCGCCATCTGGGCACCGGTGAGACGGGTGCCGGCGACGGCGTGGCCCGGGACGTCAAGGGGGCGCTAATGCGTGCCGATGGACGAACGAGACCTGTTGCTCATGTGACTCATGTGACTTGTGTGACCAGAGTTGCGGGTGAGATCTGTGTGACAGGTGTTCCTATCTGTGGCAGGAGTGAGTAGCGTCGGTCGCGGAGAGCTGCGCCCGACGGGGTGACCGGCGTGCGCCGCGGCCGTGCGGCCGACGGGCGGCTCCGACGAGCGGGACGGGACAGCGATGCACACGAGGATGACCAGGCTGACGGTGCGCCGCGCCGTGGCCGCGGCGACGGTCGCGGTCCTGGTCGGGACGGTCACGGCGACGGCGTCCTACGCCGACCCGGACGTGACCGACGACGACGTCCGCGACGCCCGAAGCGCCGTCACCAGCACCGCCGCGGCCATCGCGTCGCTCGAGGTCGACCTCGCCACGCAGAGCGCCGCGCTCGACACCGCTTGGGCCGAGGTCGCGAGCGCCGCCGAGGACTACGCCGCAGCCCTCGGCGAGCGTGACGCCGCGAAGCTGGCCGCCCAGGAGGCGGCGGACCGCAAGGCCGCGGCCGACGAGAAGGTCGAGCTCGCACGCGACGACCTGGGCGCCATCGCCCTCGAGGCGTACCGCTCCGGCGGCTCGATGGACTCGCTCGGTGCGATGCTCTCCGCAGACGGGTTCGAGGACCTCCTCGCGCGCAGCGAGGCCGTCGACCGGCTCGGCGAGCAGGCGCAGCGTGCGGTGCAGACGTTCGAGGCGGCCGAGCTCGTGGCCACGACCCTCGGCGAGCGGGCCGAGGAGGCCGCGAGCGTGGCCGAGGCCGCGACGACGGCCGCGGAGGATGCGCTGACCGCCGCGCAGGACCGCCAGGCCGACGCCGAGGCCGCCGTGGCGACCGCCACCGCGCAGCGCGAGCAGCTCATCGTCCAGCTCGCCGAGTACCGCCAGACGTCCGTGGAGGTCGAGGCCGCCCGCCAGGCCCAGCGCGACGCCGACCGCGCCGCGCGTGCCGAGGCCGCAGCCGCCGCGTCGCGAGGCGTCACGCCGGCCGCGGGCTCGGGCGCGCCGACGCCGCCCGCGACGAGCACGCCCCCGGCCACGAGCACGCCGCCGGCGACCACGCCGCCCGCCACCACGCCGCCGTCGACGGCCCCGCCGGTGACCAGCCCCCCCGTCACGAACCCGCCCCCGGTGGTCAACCCGCCCACCACCGACCCGTACGGGCTCGGCACGGGCTCCCAGCGTGGCTCGGCCGAGCAGGGCGCGGCCGCCGTCGCCTGGGCGATCCAGCAGGTCGGCAAGGCGTACAGCCTCGGGGCGACCGGCCCCGACGCGTTCGACTGCTCGGGCCTGACGAACCGGTCGTGGAACGCGGCCGGCCTGGGCATCAACCGGGACTCGCGCAGCCAGTACCGGCAGGTGCGCAAGATCGCGTACGACACCATGCGGCCCGGCGACCTGATCTTCTACGGCGCCAACGGGGCCGACCCGTCGACCATCACGCACGTCGCGATGTACGTCGGCGACGGCCAGATGGTCGAGGCACCCAGGCCCGGCGTGAACGTGCGGGTCACCAAGATCCGCTGGGCGGGCACCATGCCGTACGCCGGACGGCCCTGACCGGCTGCGCGTCCGTCGGCCCCGCCGGAGAGGTGCCCCGGGGCGCCAGCACGCGCCCGGCCCGCCAGCACGCGCCACGCCGGCCGGCGTGCGTCAGTGGGTGTCGTAGTACCCGGTGTCGATGGCGCGCTGACGCGAGTTCTGGATCTCCGCCTCGGCGGCCGCGCGGTCGACCCAGTGGGCGCCCTCGACGGACTTGCCGGGCTCGAGGTCCTTGTAGACCTCGAAGAAGTGCTGGATCTCGAGGCGGTGGAACTCGCTCACGTCGTCGATGTCCTGGCGCCACGAGGCGCGCTGGTCGCCCGTGGGGACGCACAGCACCTTGTCGTCGCCGCCGGCCTCGTCGCGCATGCGGAACATGCCGAGCGCGCGGCAGCGGATCAGGCACCCGGGGAACGTCGGCTCCTCGAGCAGCACGAGCGCGTCGAGCGGGTCGCCGTCCTCGCCCAGGGTGCCCTCGATGAAGCCGTAGTCGTCCGGGTACCGCGTCGAGGTGAAGAGCATGCGGTCGAGGCGGATGCGTCCCGTGACGTGGTCGACCTCGTACTTGTTGCGCTGCCCCTTGGGGATCTCGATCGTGACGTCGAACTCCACAGCTCTCCCTCGGGTCAGGCCGCGCCCACCGCGCGTGGCTGGCACTAGTCTGGCGCACCAGCGGTGATGGTGGCGCCCGGCGGGTCTTCCGCGGGGCGCCGGAGACGGGAGTGGGCCGATGGCGCGGCGCGGCCGGGCGGGACGAGTCGTCGTCGCGCTGACCCTGACGCTCGTCCTCGCGGCAGGCGGTTACGTGGCCGCCGACGCCTACGACGTCGCCCCGGGCGTGCTGACGCTCGACCCCGTCGCCGAGCCCCCGGAGCCGTTCCCGACGGCACCCGGAGCGGTACCTGCTCCCGACCCGACGACGACGCTCGACCAGCTCGACCCGGCCGCCCCGGTGCCGGGTGCCGCGCAGGTCCAGGCGCTGGCGGACGCCCTCGTCGCCGACCCGCGGATGGGCGGGTCGACGGGCGTCGTCGTCGCCGACGTGCTCACGGGTCAGGTCCTCGCCGACGCGGACGGCGAGCGACCGCGTGTGCCGGCGTCGACCGCGAAGCTCCTCACCGCGCTCGCGGCGATGACGGCGCTCGGGCCGGAGCGGACCCTGCCGACCACGGTGGTCCAGCCCGAGCCCGGACGCATCGTGCTGGTGGGCGGCGGAGACATGATGCTGTCCGCGGGCACGGGCGCCCCGGGGGAGGCCAACGGGCATGCGGGGCTCGTCGACCTCGCCGCCCAGACGGCCCGCGCGCTGAAGCTCGTCGGGACCACCGAGGTCGTGCTCGGCGTCGACGACACCCTCTTCAGCGGGCCGTCGGTCAACCCCGGCTGGAAGCCGGGCGACGTCAACGCCGGCTACGTCGCGGCCGTCGCGCCGCTGGGCATCAACGTCGCGAAGACACGTGAGGCGCCCTACCCGCCGCGCTTCGCCGACCCGGCGCTGCAGACGGCCCAGACGTTCGCGACGGTCCTCGCCGAGCAGGGCATCACCGTCACGGGCGCCGTCGGCCGGGCCTCGGGCGCCGGTGCCCTCGAGATCGGACGCGTCGAGTCGGCGCCGCTGCGCGAGGTCGTGCGGTACGCGCTGCACCAGTCGGACAACACGATCACGGAGGTGCTGGGCCGCCTCGTCGCCGTCGAGCACGGCCTGCCGGGAAGCTTCGAGGGCGCGACGACGGCGGTGCTCGCGGAGGCGGCCTCGGCCGGGATCGGCACGACCGGCGCCGTGCTCGCGGACTGCAGCGGCCTCGCGACCGGCTCGGCCCTGCCCGCGTCGCTCCTCGCGGACCTGCTGCTGCTCGCGACCGACGCTGCGCACACCGAGCTGCTCCCCGTCGTCCTCGACCTCCCGATCGCCGGGTGGCAGGGCACGCTCGCCGAGCGGTTCGAGACCGGGCCGGCCCAGGGGCTCGTCCGTGCCAAGACGGGCAGCCTGCCCAACGTCACCTCGCTCGCGGGGACGGTGCAGACGCAGGACGGCAGGCTCCTCGTGTTCGCCGTGATCGCCGAGGCGACACCGGTGGGCGGCCAGATCACCCCGCGCGCGACGATCGACGGCTTCGTGCAGCAGCTGGCCGCGTGCGGCTGCGCAGTACCGTGAGGCGATGAGACCGCTGCCCTCACCTCGCCGGACGGCGGCGGAGGGACGTGCCCGCCTGCGTGGCCGGGGCGCGTCGGCGGACGCGTCGGCCGCTGACCCGGGGTCGTCGCCCGCGCTCGACGTGGACTGGGCGGCGGCGGGTCGCTGGGGCGGTCGCCTCGCGTCGCCCGGCCCGGGTGCCGACCGCGACGAGCTCGTCCGGCTCGTCGAGGACCTGCACGACGCGGCTCGCCGGGCCGTGCCGCTCGCGCTGCGTGCCGCGCGCCTGGCCCGTGCCGTCGAGGCCGCGGGTGCCTCGGACGTGCGCGCCGCCGTCCACGTGGTGGACCGGTCGACCTGGGCGCGCGCGGCCGGGCAGTCGTTCGCGGCCCTGGCGGTCGCGCCCGGCACCGCAGCCGGCACCGCGCCCGGCACCGCGGCCGGGGCCGCGCAGGGTGCCGCGGCGTCCGCGACCGACCGTGGGGCGACCCTTCAGGTCGCCGGGCTCCTCGGGGTCCTCGCGGGCCGCGTGCTGGGGCAGTTCGACCCGTTCGGCGGCGCCCCCGACGACGAGCCCGGTGGTCGCCTGCTGCTCGTGGCGCCGAACGTGCTGCGCACCGAGCGGGCGATGGGTGCGGAGCCCGCCGACTTCCGCCTGTGGGTGTGCGTGCACGAGCAGACGCACGCCCTGCAGTTCGCGGCCGCGCCGTGGCTCGCGGACCACCTGCGCAGCGAGATCGGTGCGCTGGTCGCCGAGCTGGGCGGTGCCGGCGTCGAGACCGGCCTCGGGGCGGCGGTGCGCGCGACGACCCGTGCGATCCGCGGCGAGGACGCGGCCGACGGCGACGACCTCGGCATCCTGGGTGCGGCGCTCGACCCCGCGCAGCGGGCCCGCGTCGACCGGCTCACGGCCGTGATGTCGCTGCTCGAGGGCCACGCCGACGTCAGCATGGACAGCGTCGGCGTCCGGACCATCCCCAGTGCCCGCCGCCTGCGGGCCAGGCTCGACGCCCGCCGCACGTCCGGGGGGCTCGACCGTGTGCTGCGGCGCGTGCTGGGCCTGGACGCGAAGCTCGCGCAGTACCGGCGGGGCGCCGCGTTCGTCCGCGCCGCGCGTCGGGCGGGTGGGCGTGACGCGCTCGACGCCGCGTGGACGGGACCCGACGCGCTGCCGACGCCCCGGGAGATCGCGGACCCGCGGGCCTGGGTCCGTCGGGTCCACGGGTGAGCGGGCCGGACCCGGCGGTCGCGGCGGCACGGCGGGCGGTACGTGAGGCGCTCGCCGACGTGCCGACCGACGGGCTCGTGCTCGTGGCCTGCTCGGGCGGCACGGACTCGCTGGCGCTCGCCGCCGCGACGGCGTTCGTGGCGTCGCGGGCCGGCTACCGGGCCGGTGCCGTCGTCGTCGACCACGCGCTCCAGGCGGGCAGCGCCGAGGTGGCCCGACGTGCGGGCGAGGCCTGCGAGGGTCTGGGGCTCGCGCCCGTGCGGGTCGTGCGGGTCGACGTCCGGGAGGCGGCCGGCGTCGCTGCGCGGGACGGCTGGGGAGGCCCGGAGGCGAGCGCCAGGCGGGCGCGCTACGCGGCCCTCGAGGACCAGGCGCGCGACCTCGGGGCGGCCGCGGTGCTGCTGGGGCACACGCTCGACGACCAGGCGGAGACGGTGCTCCTGGGGCTCGCGCGCGGGTCGGGTGCCCGGTCGCTCGCAGGGATGGCGCCGCGCCGCGACCTCCTTCGTCGTCCGCTGCTGGGGCTCACGCGCGAGCAGACGGCGCGCGCGTGCGCCGCGCTCGGGCTCGAGCCCTGGCACGACCCGACCAACACGCCCGCCGGGCCCGAGGACTCCGGTGCGCCGCTGCGCAGCCGCGTCCGTCACCACGTGCTACCGGTCCTCGAGGACGTCCTCGGCCCGGGGGTTCGCGCGGCGCTCGCGCGGTCCGCGGACCAGCTCCGCGAGGACGCGGACGCGCTCGACGCGCTCGCCGACGCGCTCCTGACCCGTGCCCGCGCGGGGGGCGACGCCCGGGGCCTCGACCTCGACTGCGCCGTGCTGGCCCAGGCGCCGACGGCCGTGCGGCGGCGCGCGCTGCGGGCGGCGCTCGTCGCGGCGGGCGCCCCGTCCGGCTCGGTGCACCGCGTCCACGTCGAGGCCGTCGACGCCCTCGTGCAGGACTGGCGCGGGCAGGGTCCCGTCGCCGTGCCCGGCGGGGGCGCGGTGCGTCGCCGGTATGGCAGGCTGACGTCCGACGGCTGACGGACACGCAGACAGGAGCGGCGCGCGGTGGATCCAGCGGACATGGGTGACGACCTCGAGCGGGTCCTCCTGACGGAGGAGCAGCTGGGGGCCCGCCTCGACGAGATGGCCGCGCAGATCGACGCCGACTACGCGGGCCGCGACCTGCTCATGGTCGGCGTCCTCAAGGGCGCGGTCATGGTCATGGCCGACCTCGCGCGACGGCTGCACACGGCGGTCGAGATGGACTGGATGGCGGTGTCCTCGTACGGCGCCGGCACCACGTCGTCCGGCGTCGTGCGCATCCTCAAGGACCTGGACGCGGACCTCACGGGCCGCGACGTGCTCATCGTCGAGGACATCATCGACTCGGGGCTCACGCTGTCCTGGCTCCTGTCGAACCTGCGCAGCCGGGGTCCCGCGAGCGTCGAGATCGCGACGATGCTCCGCAAGCCCGAGGCGGCCAAGGTCGAGGTCGACGTGCGCTACGTGGGCTTCGACATCCCCACGGACTTCGTCGTCGGGTACGGCCTGGACTTCGCCGAGAAGTACCGCAACCTGCCGTTCGTCGGCACGCTCGCCCCGCACGTCTACGGCGACTGAGCCTCGAGGCGGGCCTGGGCAGGCGCCTGTCCGCCAGGGTGCGGGCGCCCGCACCACACGGGCCGGCGCGGGTGAGCCTGCGGGCCCGTGCGGGTGAGCGCGCGGGGCGCGCGCGGTCGGTACGTCCGACGCCCGTCCCAGGTTCCCCTTAGCGCCCTGGGCGAACACCGGCCGGTACCTCCAGGGGCACCGGGTAACGTGCACGTCAGACCCGCCCAGCGACCAGGAGGGAAGGGCCCCGGCCCCCTCACCCATGAACCTCAAGCGCCTTGCCCGCGGCCCTGCGATCTGGATCGTCGTCGCGATGATGATCCTGTGGCTCGGGGCGTCCTCGTTCATGAGCACCGGGATCCAGCGGATCGACACCTCTGACGGCCTCGAGCTCCTTGCCGACGGCAAGGTCGAGCAGGCCAAGATCGTCGACGGTGCGCAGCGCGTCGACCTGACGCTCACCGAGGACTTCGGTGACAAGGGCCGGAACGTCCAGTTCTACTACGTCGCCCCGCAGGGGCCCGACGTCGTCGACGCGGTCACGAGCGCGGACCCCGAGGGTGGCTTCAACTCCGAGGTCCCGCAGACGTCGTGGTGGGCCAGCCTGCTCTCGCTGATCCTCCCGTTCGTCATCATCCTGGGCCTGTTCTGGTTCCTGATGTCCCGGATGCAGGGCGGCGGCTCGCGCGTCATGCAGTTCGGCAAGTCCAAGGCGAAGCTCGTCAGCAAGGAGACCCCGCAGGTCACGTTCGCGGACGTGGCGGGCGTCGACGAGGCGGTCGAGGAGCTCGAGGAGATCAAGGAGTTCCTCGCGGACCCGGCCAAGTTCCAGGCCGTCGGCGCGAAGATCCCCAAGGGCGTGCTCCTGTACGGCCAGCCCGGCACGGGCAAGACGCTCCTGGCGCGGGCCGTCGCGGGCGAGGCGGGCGTGCCGTTCTACTCGATCTCCGGCTCGGACTTCGTCGAGATGTTCGTCGGCGTCGGCGCCTCGCGGGTGCGTGACCTCTTCGACCAGGCGAAGCAGAACGCGCCGGCGATCATCTTCATCGACGAGATCGACGCCGTCGGGCGCCACCGCGGTGCCGGCATGGGTGGCGGGCACGACGAGCGGGAGCAGACGCTCAACCAGATGCTCGTCGAGATGGACGGGTTCGACGTGAACGCGAACGTCATCCTCATCGCGGCGACCAACCGTCCGGACATCCTCGACCCGGCGCTGCTGCGTCCCGGTCGCTTCGACCGGCAGGTCTCGGTCGACGCCCCTGACCTGCGCGGCCGCGAGCGGATCCTCCAGGTGCACGCGAAGGGCAAGCCCGTCACGCCCGACGTCGACCTGCACGCGGTCGCCAAGCGCACGCCCGGCTTCACGGGCGCCGACCTCGCCAACGTGCTCAACGAGGCCGCGCTGCTGACGGCCCGCACGGGCAAGCAGGCCCTGGGCAACCACGAGCTCGACGAGGCGATCGACCGCGTCATCGCCGGCCCGCAGAAGCGGACCCGGCTGATGAACGACAAGGAGAAGAAGATCACCGCGTACCACGAGGGTGGTCACGCGCTCGTCGCGACGGCCCTGCGGTACACGGACCCCGTCACCAAGGTCACGATCCTTCCCCGCGGCCGTGCGCTCGGCTACACGATGGTCATGCCGGCCGAGGACAAGTACTCGACGACGCGCAACGAGCTCCTCGACCAGCTCGCGTACGCGATGGGTGGCCGGGTCGCCGAGGAGATCGTCTTCCACGACCCGACGACCGGCGCGTCCAACGACATCGAGAAGGCCACGGCGGTCGCCCGCAAGATGGTCACGCAGTTCGGCATGAGCGAGAAGATCGGCGCCGTCAAGCTGGGGCAGGACAGCGGCGAGGTCTTCATGGGCCGCGACATGGGTCACGGCCGCGACTACTCCGAGCAGGTCGCCGCGGTGGTCGACGTCGAGGTCCGCAGGCTCGTGGACTTCGCGCACGACGAGGCGTGGGCCATCCTCAACGAGCACCGTGAGGTGCTGGACGCCCTCGTCGTCGAGCTCCTCGAGCGCGAGACGCTCAACCAGGCCGAGCTCGCCGAGATCTTCGCCCCCGTCGCCAAGCGCGAGCCGCGCGACGTGTGGCTCTCGAGCCCGGACCGCGCCGTCTCGGACATCCCGCCGGTGCAGACCGCCCAGGAGAAGGCCGCGAGCAACGGCGAGCCGGTGATCCCGCAGGACGAGGCGGCCGCCGCCAAGGACGAGCACCCCGCAGCCCCGATCGGCGAGGTCCCGCCCGCCGACCCGGTGGACCGCGCCCGGTGGGACGAGGCCTGACCGTGAGCCACACGCCCGACGACGTCCCCACCCCACCGAGCGAGGGCGACGTCGGGCTGCGCCACGCGGACGTGGTGGGCGGCGACGAGCTCGGCCGGCCGACGGTCGCGTACGACCACGAGCGCGCCGAGCGTGCGGTGCGTGAGCTCCTCATCGCCGTGGGCGAGGACCCGGACCGGGACGGGCTGAGGGACACGCCCGCCCGCGTCGCCCGCGCCTACGCGGAGACGTTCGCGGGCCTCTACCAGGACCCGCGCGACGTGCTGTCCACGACCTTCGACCTCGGCCACGAGGAGATGGTGCTGGTCAAGGACATCGAGGTGTACTCGACGTGCGAGCACCACCTCGTGCCCTTCCACGGCGTCGCGCACGTCGGCTACATCCCGAGCGCCGACGGCCGCATCACGGGTCTGTCCAAGATCGCCCGCCTCGTCGACCTGTACGCCCGCCGCCCGCAGGTCCAGGAGCGGCTGACGTCGCAGGTCGCCGACGCGCTGGTCGAGATCCTCGCGCCCCGCGGCGTGCTCGTCGTCATCGAGTGCGAGCACCTGTGCATGTCCATGCGTGGCGTCCGCAAGCCGGGGTCGAGGACCGTCACGTCGGCCGTGCGCGGGCAGATGCGCGACGGGACGACGCGCGCCGAGGCGATGAGCCTCATCCTGGGCCGTTGACCGCACGGGAGCGCCCGTGTGCAGTCCTACGCTGGGGCCCGTGACGCGACACCCGAGCCCGCTCCCCGCGGCTCTCACGGACCTGCGCCGCACCCTGGTCATGGGCGTCGTCAACGTGACGCCCGACTCCTTCAGCGACGGCGGCCGGTGGTACGAGCCCGCGGCCGCCGTGGCCCACGCGCGTGAGCTCCTCGCGGACGGCGCCGACCTGCTCGACGTGGGCGGCGAGTCGACCCGGCCGGGCGCCCTGCGCGTACCCGTCGACGAGGAGCGCCGCCGCGTGCTGCCCGTGATCGCCGAGCTCGCCTCCGCGGGAGCCGTGGTCAGCGTCGACACGACGCGCGCGCGGGTCGCCGCCGACGCGGTCGCCGCGGGGGCGCACGTGATCAACGACGTCTCCGGCGGCCTCGCGGACCCCGACATGTACCGCGTCGTCGCCGAGACCGGAGCGGTGTACGTCGCGATGCACTGGCGCGGGCACGCCGACGTCATGGACTCGCTCGCCACGTACGACGACGTCGTGCTCGACGTCCGGGACGAGCTCGCTCAGCGGCTCGACGCCCTGGTCGGCGCGGGTGCCGACCCGGCCCAGGTCGTGCTCGACCCCGGCCTGGGGTTCGCCAAGCCCGGCTCTGACAACTGGCCCCTGCTCGCGCACCTCGACGTGCTCGCGGCGCTGGGCAGGCCGGTCCTCGTCGGCGCGTCGCGCAAGCGGTTCCTGGGCCACCTGCTCGCCGACGCGGACGGCCGGCCCGCCCCGCCCGAGCGTCGCGACGGGGCCACGGCGGCGGTGTCCGCGCTCGCGGCCGCCGCGGGAGCCTGGTGCGTGCGGGTGCACGACGTGGCAGGCTCGGCGGACGCCGTCCGGGTCGCGGACGCGTGGGCAGCGGCACGCGCCGACGCCCACGGGTCAGGCGGCGCCCACGGGTCGGGGGGCACGCACGCGTCAGGGGGCAGGTCAGGGGGCAGGTCAGGGGGCACGGTCGACCCATCCGGGACGGTGGGCACAGGGACGGGCGCCGCAGGGGCGCCCCGTCAGGACGGAGAGCACGGTGTCTGACGCACGAACGGACGGACCCCTCGACCGCATCACGGTCGCCGGCATCACCGCGATCGGCTACCACGGGGTGTTCGAGCACGAGCGTCTGGAGGGCCAGACCTTCGTGGCCGACGTCACCGTGCACGTCGACAGCAGGGCCGCGGCGGCCGAGGACCGGCTGGACCTGACGGTCGACTACGGCGTGCTCGCCGAGCAGGTCGCGGCCGTCCTCGCGGGCGAGCCCGCGGACCTCGTCGAGACCGTCGCGGAGCGGGTCGCCGCCGTCGCGCTGACCCATCCCGGCGTGCACGAGGTCGACGTCGTCCTGCACAAGCCGCAGGCGCCCGTCACGGTCCCCTTCGCCGACGTGCGCATCGAGATCCACCGGGGCCGCATGCACGTGCCCGCGGTCGCGGCGCCGCCCGTGGTCGTCGACTCGCGCGGCTCGGACCTCGGCTCGCACGGGGCGGTGCCCGCGCACGACGCTCCGCCGGTCGACGTCCCGGGCTTCGCCGAGGAGCCGTACGGCGCGCCGGCCGGCGTCCTCGCGGCTGCGGCAGGTGCCGCGGCGGCGGCCGCCTCCGGGGGCGTCCCGCCCGTGGGCTACGCGGCCCCCGGGGCCCCGGTGCCCGTCCCCGCACCGGTGTGGCCCGCGACGGGTGGGCCCGCGACGCCCGAGTGGCCCATGGTGACGCTGGCCGAGGTCGTCGCGGACCTCCCGGGCCACCGCGCCCCCGAGGCGGGCGCCCACGTGCAGGCCCCGGCCGCGCCGGGTGGCCCCGACGTGACGGCAGCGGTCCCCACGCCCGTCCCGTCGACAGCGCCCGCGCACGTCGCCCTCGTCGAGCCCGCGGACCGCCTCGACCTCGTCCCGGCGGAGCCGGTCGACGTCGTCCTGGCACTCGGCTCCAACGTGGGGGCGAGCCAGGAGATCCTGCGTCGCGCGGTGCAGGACCTCGACTCCGTGGACGGGCTCGAGCTGACGGCCGTCGCGCCGCTCGCCCGCACCGGGGCCGTCGGCGGCCCCGAGCAGCCCGACTACCTCAACACGGTCGTCCTCGGTCGCACCCGGCTGAGCGCCCGCCAGCTCCTGCACGCGTGCCAGGCCGTCGAGAACGCCCACGGCCGCGTGCGCGAGGAGCGCTGGGGCCCCCGCACGATCGACATCGACATCGTCGTCCACGGGTCGACGATCGCCGTCGCGGACGACCTCGAGCTGCCGCACCCGAGGGCGCACGAGCGCGCCTTCGTGCTCGAGCCCTGGGCGCAGGTCGCGCCCGACGCCGTGCTCCCGGGCCTCGGCGGCGGGCCCGTCGCCGCGCTCGCCCAGACCGCGCCGGACCGCGAGGGGATCCGCTGGATCGCGCTCGACTGGTGGCGCGCGCCGGAGGCCGGCAGCTGATGCGTCGGACGCCGTGGGCCCGCCTGCTGCTCGTCGCGGCGGGGAGCACGGTCGTGTCCTACGGCGCGCTGCGGGTCGCGGAGTCGCGCGGGGCGACGCTCCTGCCGGTGCCCGTCCTGTCCTCGCTCGTGGTGCTGCTCATCGCGGCCGTCGTCCTGACCCTCGGCTGGGCGGTCCGGCAGTACACGCAGGGCAAGAGGCCCGGGCTCGACCCGATCCTGGCGGCCCGCACCGTGGTGCTCGCGACCGCGTCGGCCTACACGGGTGCGCTCCTGAGCGGCTGGTACGGCGGCCAGGTGGTCCTCGTGCTCGGCGACCTCGAGATCGCCGCGCGGCGGGACGTCGCCCAGGCCGCGGGGCTCGCGCTCCTGTGCACGGTCGCGCTCGCCGTCGTGGGGCTCGTCGTCGAGCGGTGGTGCGAGGTGCGCCCGCGCGACGACGACGACGGGCCCGGCCCGGGCACCTCGGCCGCGTCGGGCAGCACGGCCTGAGCCGCGGCCGGTCGTGTCGTCCGGGAGTGGAAGGATGGAGACCATGACCGAACCCCTCGACGCGCGCCCGGGCACCGATGCGGCGCGGGTCTTCGACCCCGTCGGCGTCGCCTGGCAGCCGGTCTCCCCACGCCTGACCACGGTCCGTCTGATCTCGGCCGGCGTCTGGCTCCTGCTCCCGTTCGCGGGCGGGGTCGTCGCCGCCGTCCTCAGCGGCCTCGCGGGTCTGTGGGCCATCCCGGCGGTCGTGCTCGCCGTCGGGCTGTGGATCGCGGTCGTCGTGCCCCGTCAGGTCCGCGCGTGGGGCTACGCGGAGCGCGACGACGACCTGCTGATCCGCAAGGGCGTCATGTTCCGCACGCTCGTCGTCGTCCCGTACGGCCGCATGCAGTTCGTCGACGTCCAGGCCGGCCCGCTGGACCGGTGGGGCGGGATCGCGCGTGTCCAGCTCCACACCGCGTCGCCGGGTACCGACGCCGCGATCCCCGGGCTGGTCCCGGCCGAGGCCGCACGGCTGCGTGACCGTCTCGCGGCGCGCGGCGAGGCGCAGCTGGCGGGCCTGTGACCGAGGCGCCCGGCCCGGTCTGGAACCGGGTCCACCCGGTCACCCCTGCCGTGAAGGGCTGGAAGGTCCTCGCGGTCCTGCTCGCGATCGCGGTCCAGCAGGTGGGGACCAACATCGGTGAGGCGCAGGACCTGGTCGGCACGGTGGGCTGGGGTCCCGTCGCCGCCGTGGTCGCCGCGGCGACCGTGGTCGGCTTCGTGTACGCCGCGATCGCGTGGCGCATGACGCGGTACGCCGTGGACTCCGAGGCCGTGTACCTGCACACCGGGGTCCTGTTCCGCCAGCAGCGCACGGCGCGGCTCGACCGCGTGCAGGCCATCGACGTCGTGCAGCCGCTCCTGGCCCGGCTCTTCGGCCTCGCCGAGCTCAAGATCGAGGTCGCGGGCGGCGCGGACTCGGCCGTGCGCCTCGCGTTCCTGCGGGAGGACCAGGCCCAGCAGCTGCGCAACGAGCTCCTCGCCCGCGCCGCCGGTGTCGAGTTCGGCACCGAGGAGCAGCCCGAGGCGCCCGTCGCGCCCGAGCGTGAGGTGCTCGCCGTGTCGGCCGGGCGTCTCATCGGCTCCCTCGTGCGGTCCGTGGCCATCGTCTTCCTGCTCCTCGGCATGATCGCCGCGATCGTCGTCGCCGTGGTCTCGCGGGAGATCGGCGCGGCGTTCGGCCTCCTGCCGCTGGTGCTCGCGGCGGGCGGCTACCTGTGGGGCCGCTTCGCGGGCGAGTTCAACTTCCGCGCCGCCCAGTCGCCCGACGGGATCCGGCTGCGCCACGGCCTCCTCGAGTCGCGGTCGCAGACCGTCCCGCCGGGGCGCGTCCAGGCCGTCCGCATCAGCCAGGCCTGGCTGTGGCGCCGCAAGGACTGGTGGCGCGTCCAGATCAACGTCGCCGGGTACGGGCAGGTCGAGGAGCAGCAGACCGAGAACGTCCTGCTGCCCGTGGGTGACCGCGACGAGGCGCTGCTCGCGCTGTGGCTCGTGCTGCCCGAGCTCGGTGCGGCCGACCCGCGGCCCGTCCTCGACGCCGCGCTCGCCGGCGGGGGAGGCGCGGGCGAGGACCCGTTCACGACCAGCCCGCGCGCCGCGCGCTGGCTCGACCCCTGGTCCTGGTCCCGCAACGGCTACCTCGTCACCGAGCGGGCGCTGCTCGTGCGCAGCGGGCGGTTCGTGCGGCAGCTCGTCGTCGTCCCGCACGAGCGCACACAGTCCGTCGCGCTGTCCCAGGGCCCGCTCCAGCGGCGCCTGGGCGTCGCCACCGTCCTGCTCCACTCGACGCCGGGCCCCGTGGCCCCGCAGGTCGTGCACCTCGAGGAGTCGGTCGCGGGTGCGCTGCTCGTCGAGCAGGCGGCGCGTGCCCGCACGGCCCGGGCCGGCGCGGGGCCCGAGCGGTGGATGCGTGAGCTGCGCGCGCAGGCCGCGCGCGCGACCGTCGACGTCGAGCGCGAGGTGCCCCAGCCGGAGCCCGTCGAGCCGGAGGTGCCCCAGCCGGAGCCCGTCGAGCCCGACGCGCCCCAGCCGGAGCGCGTCGAGGCGCAGCTCGGCCTTCCGGAGGTGGCCCCGCCGGTGACGTCCCAGCCGGAGCCCGTCGAGCCGGAGACCCACCAGCCGGAGGTGCCCCGGCCGTGACCCAGCCCGGACGCCTGGGCGTGGGCGTGGTCGGCGCAGGGCACGTCGGTGCCGTGCTCGGCAGCGCGCTGCGCGCCGCGGGCCACGCCGTCGTCGGCGCGAGCGGCATCTCCGCGGAGAGCCTCGAACGCATCGCGACGCTCCTGCCCGGTGTGCCCGCGCTCGACGTGCGCGAGGTCGTCGAGCGTTCGGAGCTCGTGCTGCTCACGGTGCCCGACGACGCGCTCGCCGACCTCGTCGCCGGGCTCGCCCGGCTCGGTGCCTGGCAACCCGGCCAGATCGTGGTGCACACCGCGGGCGCCTTCGGCACGGACGTGCTCGAGCCGGCGCGCGCCGCGGGCGTCATCCCGCTCGCGATCCACCCGGCGATGACGTTCACGGGCACGTCCCTCGACCTCGGTCGGCTCGTCGGCTGCACGTTCGCGGTCACGGGTCCGCGCCCCGTCCTGCCGATCGGCCAGGCGCTCGTCGTCGAGATCGGCGGGGAGCCCGTCGTCGTCGCCGAGGAGGCACGGCCGCTCTACCACGCGGCCCTCGCCCACGGCGCGAACCACCTCGTGGTGCTCGTCGCGCAGGCCGCGCAGGCGCTCGCCGCGGCGGGCGTCGAGCGGCCCGACCGCGTGCTCGGGCCGCTGCTCGGCGCCGCGCTGGACAGCGCCGTGGGCGGGGCCGCGTCGGCGCCGTCCGGCACCGCCGTGGGCAGCAGCGGCGTCGCGTCGCTCACGGGACCGGTGGTGCGGGGGGACGTCGGGACCGTCGCCGCGCACCTCGTGCAGCTCGGCGCCCTCGCGGCACGCGAGCCCGGCGCGGCCGACATCGCGCCGACCTACCGCGCGCTTGCCCGGGCGGCGACCGCGCGGGCCCTCCTGGGCCACCGGATCTCCACGGACCGGGCGCAGGAGCTGCTCGACCTGCTCGCCGAGCCCTCGGCGGACGACCGACCGGAGGACCGATGACGACGCCGCGCGTGGTGCGCACCCGGGAAGAGCTGGACGCCGCCCTGACGGAGGGCGGCGCCGGCCGCCGTGCCGTCGTGATGACGATGGGTGCGTTGCACGAGGGGCACCTCTCGCTCGTGCGGACGGCGCGCGAGCGTGCGGACCAGGTCGTCGTCACCGTGTTCGTCAACCCGCTCCAGTTCGGCCCCCAGGAGGACCTCGCGAGCTACCCGCGTGACCTCGACCGCGACGTCGCGCTGCTGAGCGGGGCCGGGGCGGACGTCGTCTTCGCGCCCGACGTCGCCGAGGTCTACCCGGGCGGCGAGCCCGTCGTGCGGGTCGTCGCGGGGCGGCTCGGCGACGTCCTCGAGGGCGCCTCGCGGCCCGGCCACCTCGACGGCGTGCTCACGGTCGTCCTCAAGCTCATGCACCTCGTGCGGCCCGACGTCGCGCTCTTCGGGCAGAAGGACGCACAGCAGCTCGCGGCGGTGCGGCAGATGGTGCACGACCTGGACGTGCCGGTCGAGGTCGTCGCCGTGCCGACCGTCCGGGACGCCGACGGCGTCGCGCTGTCGTCCCGCAACGCCTACCTCGACCCCGGTGAGCGCACCTGCGCGCGCGCCCTGTCGCGTGCCCTCGCGTGTGCCCAGGACGTCGCACGCGACGGCGCCTCCGCCCCGAGCGTGCTCGCCGCCGCGCGTGCGGTCCTCGACGCCGAGCCGGGCGTCGCCCTGGACTACCTCGCGCTCGTCGACCCGGCGACGGTGGAGGATGTCCCCGCGGACCACGCAGGCCCGGCCCTGCTCGCCGTCGCCGCGCGCGTCGGCGCGACCCGACTGATCGACAACGTCGTGGTGGACCTGGCGGACGGCGCCCGGTCACCGCAGCACGAGGAGAACCGATGAGCACGAGCAGCTGGATGCGCACCATGATGGTCGGCAAGATCCACCGGGCCACCGTCACGGCGGCCGACCTCGACTACGTGGGCTCGGTCACGGTCGACGCGGACCTGCTCGAGGCCGCGGACCTGCTCCCCGGGCAGCAGGTCGACGTCGTCGACGTGACGAACGGTGCCAGGCTGACGACGTACGCGATCGCCGGGGAGCCCGGGTCGGGCGTCGTGTGCATCAACGGTGCCGCCGCCCACCTCGTGCGCCCGGGCGACGTGGTCATCCTCATCGCCTACGCGTCGATGCCCGACGCCGAGGCGCGCACCTACGCGCCGCGCGTCGTGCACGTCGACGCCGACAACCGGATCGCCGGCCTCGGCACCGACCCGGGCGAGGCCCCCGCGGGGCTGCGCAGCGCCGCGATCGCGTGGGCCAGCACCACGGCACCCGCGAGCACGGGGACGGCCGCGACGACCGCGACCACCGCGACCACCCGGTGAGGCTCGCGCGGCGCCTCGCCGCACCGACACCCGGGTGGACGGCCGTCGCGGACGTTGTCGTCGTCGGCTCCGGCATCGCCGGGCTCACGGCCGCGCTCGAGCTGCGCACCCGGGTGCCGCGCGTCCTGCTCGTGACCAAGGGCGCGCTCGCGTCCGGCTCGACGGTCTGGGCGCAGGGCGGCATCGCGGCCGCGCTGGACCCCGCCGACTCGCCGGCCGCGCACCTCGCGGACACCCTCGTGGCCGGCGGCGGGCTGTGCGACGAGGCGGCCGTCGAGGTGCTCGTCACGCAGGGTCCGGCGCGCGTGCGTGAGCTCGTGGGCCGCGGCGCACGCTTCGACACCGACCCGGACGGGCGCATCGCGCTGACCCGCGAGGGCGGGCACGGCGCCGACCGCATCGTGCACGCAGGCGGGGACGCGACCGGCGCCGAGATCTCCCGTGCGCTCGTGGCCCAGCTCGACGCCGTGCGCGCGGACCCCGGCATCGAGGTCGTCGAGCACGCGCTCGTGCTCGACCTGCTCACCGCCGAGCCCGACGCCGACGGCCGCCCGGGCCCCGTGTGCGGTGTGACGCTGCACGTCATCGGCGAGGGCACGCGGGACGGCGTCGGCGCCGCGCTCGGTCGCGCCGTCGTGCTCGCCACGGGGGGCATCGGGCAGGTCTTCCAGTCCTCGACCAACCCCGCACAGGCGACCGGCGACGGCCTCGCGGCGGCCCTGCGCGCGGGCGCCGAGGTCGCGGACGTCGAGTTCGTCCAGTTCCACCCGACGGTCCTGTGGCTCGGCAGCGGCGTCAAGGGCCAGCTCGCGCTCATCTCGGAGGCCGTGCGCGGCGAGGGCGCGATGCTCCTGGACACCGACGGCGTGCGCTTCATGCCCGCCGTGCACCCGCTCGCCGAGCTCGCGCCGCGCGACGTCGTCGCGCACGCGATCGTCCGGCGCATGGCGCAGACGGGCTCCGACCACGTGCTGCTCGACGCACGGCACCTGGGCGCCGAGTTCCTGCACCACCGGTTCCCCACGATCCACGAGCGGCTCATGGCCGAGGGCCTCGACCTCGCGACGGACCTCGTGCCTGTCGCACCGGCCCAGCACTACCACTCGGGCGGCGTCGTCACCGACCTGGACGGCCGGAGCTCCCTCGACGGCCTGTACGCCGCGGGCGAGGTCGCGTGCACCGGCGTGCACGGGGCCAACCGGCTCGCGTCCAACTCCCTGCTCGAGGGCCTGGTCTTCGCCCATCGCGCCGCCCGGGACATCGCCGAGCGGGTCGCGGCGGGCGAGCTGCCGCACCGGGACCCGGTCGAGCGAGGCGGACCGGCGGCCCTCGTCGCCGCGGCAGCCCGGAGCCGGCTCCAGCGCATCGCCCAGCGCGGGCCCGGGGTCATCCGGAGCGCCGAGGGGCTCGCCGCCGCCGCGGAGGCCCTCGCTGCCGTGCCGACGGCCGCGCACGAGGTCCCGGGCGTCGTCGCGGCGCCGCAGACCGCGGAGTGGGAGACGACCAACCTGCACCAGGTCGCCTCGGTCCTCACCGCGACGGCGGCCGCGCGCACGGAGAGCCGCGGCGGGCACTTCCGGGAGGACCACCCGGAACCCGACGACGCATGGCGCACCCACCTCGTCGCGAGCCTCGGGACCGACGGGACGCTCGCCCTGCGTCGCGAGGAGCACCTCCGCGCGGGGCGTGCGACGGGTCGATGAGCCGGCCGGGTCACCGGTGCGCGCGGTGCCCGGCCCTCACTCGACGGGGAAGCCCGCAGCCTTCCAGGCGAGCGTCCCGCCGGCGACGTTCGTGACCTCGTGACCCTGCTGGCCCAGCCACGCGGCGACCTGCGCCGACCGGCCGCCCGACTGGCACACGAGGAACACCGGCCCGGTCAGCGACGTGATCTCACCCACCCGGTCCACGACCTGGCTCATGGGCACGTTCACGGCACCCGGGACGTGCCCGGAGTCGAACTCGTGCGGCTCACGCACGTCGACGACGACGGGTGGGCCCGAAGCCTCGCCGGTGTCGCTCCCCGCCGGGGTTCCGAGGGCCGCGCGGAGCGCGGTGACGTCGATCTGCTCCATGGTGTCCGTCCTGTCGTCGGGATGAGGGGCGGCTGGTCCGTCAGTCGGTGACGAGCTCGAGGTCCGGCAGGGCCGCGCGCAGCGTGAGCATCCCGCCGGAGAGGTTCGCCGAGTCGACGCCCGCCTGGTCCAGGATGCGGTGCGCGAGGTAGGAGCGGAACCCGCTCGCGCAGTGCACGCGCACCGGGCGTCCGGCCGCGGCGTCGCGCACCTCGTCGAGGCGGGCCCGCAGCTGGGTGTGCGGGACGTTGAGCGCACCGGGCAGGTGGCCCGAGGCGAACTCGCCGGCCGAGCGCACGTCGAGCACGAGGGCCTCGGCCATGACCTTCTCGAGGTCCTCCGGGTACCAGAGGCGCAGCGTCCCCGCGAGCACGTTCTGGGCGACGAACCCGGCCATGTTGACCGCGTCCTTCGCCGAGCCGTACGGCGGTGCGTAGGCGAGCTCGAGCTCGGCGACGTCGTCGACGGTCATGCCCGCGGCGAGCGCGGTCGCCAGGACGTCGATGCGCTTGTCGACGCCCGCGCGGCCGACGGCCTGGGCACCGAGCAGCCGCCCGTCGGGCGCGAACGTGATCGTCAGGTGCATCTGCTCCGCACCGGGGAAGTAGCCGGCGTGGTCACCGGGGTGCACGTGCACCACGTGGTGCTCGATGTGCGCCTGTTCGAGGGTGCGCCGGCTCGCGCCGGTCATGGCCGCGGTGAGCCCGAACACCCGCACGACGGCGGTGCCCAGGACCCCACGGGCCTCCTGCGCGGGCGTGAGCGCGCCCAGGATCGCGTCGGCCGCCCGGCGGCCCTGCCGGTTGGCGGGGCCTGCGAGCGGGATCGGGCCGACGGTCCCGGTCACGCCGTGGCGCACGGCGACGGCGTCACCCACCGCCCAGATGTGCGGGTCCGACGTGCGCTGGCGGGCGTCGACGACGATCGCGCCCTGGGGCCCGAGCTCGAGGCCCGCGGCCGCGGCGAGGTGGCTGTCCGGCCGCACGCCCACGGACAGGACCACGACGTCGGCGGTGAGGGTCGTGCCGTCGGACAGGCGGACCTCGACGGCGCCGTCGGCGCTGTCGCCGGCGTAGCTCCCGTCGTTCTCGTCGCTGTCGTGGGACTCGAGGGCCGTGACGGCCTCGGCGGCGACGCCCACGTGGGTGCGGATCCCGTGGTCGCGGAGCTCGGCGTCGAGGAGGCTCGCGAGCTCGGAGTCGAGGGGAGGCAGCACGTGCGGTGCGAGGTCCACGAGGTCGACGTCGAGCCCACGGACCCGCAGGGCCTCGGCGGTCTCGATGCCGATGAACCCGGCGCCGAGCACGACGGCCCGCCGGGCGCCCTCACCGACGACGGCGCGCAGGCCGTCCGCGTCGGGGACGGTGCGCAGGGTGTGCACCTGCGGGAGGTCGAGGCCCGGGATCGGGGGACGCACGGTCGCGGCCCCCGGGGCGAGCACGAGCGCGTCGTACGGGAGGGTGATCTCGTCCACGCCGGCGGCCGTGGTGCGGCGTGCGGTGACCGTCCGGGCGTCGCGGTCGATCGCGACGACCTCGTGGCCGGTGCGGACGTCGAGGTCGAGCGAGGCCCGTAGCGACTCGGGGGTCTGCAGGAGCAGGGCCGACCGTCGGGTGATCTCGTCGCTCACGTGGTACGGCAGGCCGCAGTTGGCGAACGAGACGTAGTCGGCGCGCTCCAGCACGACGATCTCGGCGTCCTCGGCCAGGCGGCGGGCGCGTGCAGCGGCGCTCATCCCGCCGGCGACCCCGCCCACGATCACGATCCTCATGTTCCGTCCTCAGGTCAGACGGGGCGTCCGGCCCCGGTGCAACGTGCTTCGGTCAGGTGGTGACGGTCCGTGCGTGGCGCCGCCGGGTGCACCGGGGCGCTCTCACGAGACTGGCACGGCGCAGGGCCGGCCACAGGAGAACGATACCCCGGGGGGTATATGTTCCCGGCGGGACCATCGGCCCGAGTCGCGCGGGGGCCAGGGTGCGCGCTCGGGGCGCGGACGCCTGGCCGAGGTGACGGCCGACCCCGGGTGCGGGGTGTGAGTCGGGCGCGGGCGGGCATGGGCTCGCGGGCGAGTGGGTGCGGGCAGGTCGAACGAGCGTCTGCCGGTCGAACGAGCGGGTGCCTGGCGGGCGAGTGCCCAGGCGCGGGTCGGGGGAGAGGGCCGGCCTGGTCAGGCGAGGGAGAGGAAGAGCTTCTGGAGCTTGGCCCGGTCGATCCCGGCCTCCTCGTCGCCCCGGACGATGCACTGCTCGAGCCCCGTGGCGATGATGGCGAAGCCCGCGCGGTCGAGGGCCTTCGACGCGGCCGAGAGCTGGGTCACGACGTCGGCGCAGTCGGCGCCGGCCTCGAGCATCTTGAGCACGCCGCCGATCTGGCCCTGTGCGCGGCGCAGGCGGTTGATGACGGAGGTCATCTCTTCCGGGTCGAGCTGCATGCCGGCTCTCCGTGGTGTCGTCGGTGGTGCGGGTTCGGGTGTCGGTGCGGGGGCACCCTGCCCGGCCGAGGTCATCGGGTCACGACCTGCCCGCCGGCGGCGCGCCAGGCCCCGAGCCCCCCGGACAGGCTCGTCGCACGATATCCCGCCGCACGGAGCTGGGCGGCGGCACCACGCGAGCGCATCCCGGATGCGCACATGACGACGACGGGTGCGTCCTTCGGCAGGCGCCGCGCCTCGCGTGCGAGGGTGCCCAGCGGGATGTGGCGCGCGCGGGGTGCGTGGCCGCTGCGCCACTCGGACGGCTCGCGGACGTCGACGAGCACGGCGCCCTCGTCGAGCAGGGTCATCGCACGGTCGACGCGCACGCTTGCGGGCAGCGCGGTCGGGTCGCGGCGCAGGAGACGGTCGAGGAAGGATGCCATGGGGCCAGGATACCCCATGGGGTATCCGTTGGCGAGGTCGTGAGGTCCGCGGCCCGGGCCGGGGCGGGTCGCTCGCTCGGTACGGTGAGGGCATGGACCGAGCGACCACCACGACCGCTGCTGCGCGAGCCGACGAGGCACCCCTCGGGCAGCAGCCCGGCACCGGTCCGGCACACGCGCACGCACCCGCGGCGACGGCGCCTGCGCGCGCGGTGCCGGACGTGCCGGGGCTGGACGGCGCGGCCCTGGCCCGCGTCGTCGCCACCGCGCTCGACGAGGACCTCGGGGCCGCACCGGGACGCGACGTCACGACGCAGGCCACCGTCGCCCCCGCCGCGCACGGTGCGGCGCGGCTCGTCGCGCGCGCCGACGGCGTCGTGGCCGGCCTCCAGGCGGTCGCCGAGGTGCTCGACCAGGTCGCCACGCGGCTGGGGCTCCCGGGGGCCACCGTGCGGCTCACGGTCCAGGACGGCACGCGGGTCGGGGCGGGCGACGAGCTCGCGGTCGTCGAAGGCCCCGTCCAGGTGCTCCTCGTGGCCGAGCGCACCCTGCTCAACGTCGTGAGCCGGGCCTCGGGCGTCGCGACCCACACGCGGCGCTGGGCTGACGCGCTCGCGGGCACGGGCGCCACCGTGCTGGACACCCGGAAGACGACGCCCGGCCTGCGTGCCCTGGAGAAGTACGCGGTGCGCTGCGGCGGCGGCACCAACAAGCGCATGGGCCTCTACGACGTCGCGATGATCAAGGACAACCACGTGGTCGCGGCAGGTTCCGTGACGGCCGCGGTCGAGGCGGTCCGTGCGCGCTTCCCCGACGTCGCCGTCCAGGTCGAGGCCGACACCCCCGCGCAGGCGATGGAGGCGATCGACGCCGGTGCCCGGTTCCTGCTGCTCGACAACATGGCGCCCCCGGTGCTCCGCGAGGTCGTCGCCGCCGTCCGTGCCCGCGAGGCCGAGACCGGCCGGGTCGAGCTGGAGGCGACCGGCAACCTGACCCTGGACCGGGCCGCGGACGTCGCGGGCACGGGTGTGGACTACCTCTCGGTGGGCGGTCTGACCCACTCGTCGCCCATCCTCGACGTCGCGCTCGACCTCGAGGACGCGCAGCCGGACCCCCGGTAGGCGGGCGGCCCGCGGGTCGACCGGGTGAGCGCGTCGAGCGGGTGGCCGGACGGACGGGGTGAGCGCGTCGGCCGGGTGAGCGGGCCGACGGGGACGCCTCCGCCGGTCGGTAGGATCGGCCGGTGAGCCAGCCCGCGGACCACCGCCCCACGACGCAGGACCCGGACGCCCAGGCCGTCGAGACCGACGACCTGCCCGAGCAGATCCGCATCCGCCGCGAGAAGCGTGAGCGCCTCCTGGCCGAGGGCCGCGAGGCGTACCCCGTGGCGGTCCCCGTGACCCACGCCGTGGCGCAGGTGCGCGCGGACCACGCCCACCTCGAGGCGGGCGAGGAGACGGACGTCGTCGTCGGCGTGGCCGCGCGCGTCGTCTACCTGCGCAACACGGGCAAGCTCTGCTTCGTGACCGTGCAGGACGGCGAGGGCAACCGCCTGCAGGTCATGCTCAGCCAGGCCGTCGTGGGCGAGGAGTCGCTCGACAGGTTCAAGGCCGACGTCGACCTCGGTGACCACCTCTTCGCGCACGGGCGCGTGATCAGCTCCCGTCGCGGCGAGCTGAGCATCTTCGCCGACGACTGGCAGATCGCCGCGAAGGCCCTGCGCCCCCTGCCGGTGCTGCACAAGGACCTGTCCGAGGAGGCGCGCGTACGCCAGCGCTACGTCGACCTCATCGTCCGTCCGGCCGCGCGCGACATGGTGCGGCTGCGCGCCGGCGTCATGCGGTCGCTGCGGGAGAACTTCCATCGCCGCGGGTACCTCGAGGTCGAGACGCCGATGCTCCAGACCCAGCCGGGCGGCGCCGCGGCACGCCCGTTCACGACCCACATGAACGCGTTCGACCTCGAGCTGTACCTGCGCATCGCTCCCGAGCTGTTCCTCAAGCGGGCCGTCGTCGGCGGTGTCGAGCGGGTCTTCGAGATCAACCGGAGCTTCCGCAACGAGGGTGTGGACTCCACGCACTCGCCCGAGTTCGCGACCCTCGAGGCCTACGAGGCGTACGGCGACTACACGACGATGGCCGAGCTCACGCGCGACCTCGTCCAGACGGCGGCGCGCGAGGCCCTGGGCTCGACGACGGTCACGCTCGCCGACGGCACCGAGTACGACCTCGGCGGCGAGTGGACGTCGCTCAGCCTCTACCACTCGCTCTCCGAGGCGCTCGGCGAGGAGATCACGGCACAGACCTCCGTGCCCCACCTCATGGCCCTGGTCGAGCGGTTCGACCTCCAGATCGACGCGGCGCGCATGAACCACGGCAAGCTCGTCGAGGAGCTGTGGGAGCACCACGTGGGCGACACGCTCGTGGCGCCCACATTCGTGCGCGACTTCCCCGTCGACACGAGCCCGCTGACGCGTGACCACCGAACGGTCCCCGGCGTCGTCGAGAAGTGGGACCTGTACATCCGCGGCATGGAGATCGGCACCGCATATTCCGAGCTCGTGGACCCGGTGATCCAGCGTCGGCGCTTCGAGGCCCAGGCGGTGCTCGCCGCGGCGGGTGATGACGAGGCAATGCGTATCGACGAGGACTTCCTCACCGCGATGGAGTACGCGATGCCGCCGGCGGGCGGCATGGGAATGGGCATCGACCGGCTCCTCATGGCGATGACGGGCCTCGGAATCCGGGAGACGATTCTGTTCCCCCTGGTGAAGCCTCTCGAGCCCGGCCGCTGAGCCCTCACGCGGCCCGACGTAGGATCAGGACGTGAACCCCGTCCTCCAGGTCCTCGGCGCGCTCCTGCCGTCCGCCGGGGTCGCATTCCTCTTCTGGCTCGCGATGCGCTCGATCATCGGCGCCGACCGACGCGAAAGGCTCGCCATGGCGCGCCTCGACGCGCAGGAGGCGGCGCGCGGGAACGCGAGCGAGCCGACGGCGGTCTCCGCGCAGCCCGCTGACGGCGGTGTCGATGCGGAATCGCGGAACGACGCGTCTGTTGATCGTCACAGCTCGTCGAGCTGATTTTCCTCTGTTCGCGGAACAAAGCGCGCGAGGAGTGGTGAGCGGCGGTATTGTGCACGGGTCCCGGTCACCCCTGGAACTGCGGAAAGAAGAACTCGATGGCACAGAAGGTTCAGGTCGTCCTCGTCGACGACATCGATGGCGGCAAGGCTGACGAGACCGTCACCTTCGCGCTCGACGGCGTCTCCTACGAGATCGACCTCAGCACCGGCAACGCGGCCGCGCTCCGTGACGCGTTCGCCTCGTGGGTAGGCCACGCGCGTCGGGTCGGCGGCCGTACACGCACCGCACGCCGGTCCACCGGCGGCTCCACGCGCGCCTCCGGGGGGCAGAGCGCCGAGATCCGCGACTGGGCCCGGGCCAACGGCTACACGGTCAACGAGCGGGGCCGCATCCCGGCCGAGGTCAAGGCCGCGTACGACGCCCGCTGACGCACCCGGCACGCCGCGACGAGAGCCCGCCTGCTCCGAGCAGGCGGGCTCTCGCGCGTCCGGGTACGTGAGGCCGGCGCGCCACGGACAGCGGTCCGGCGGACGCGGAGCCGGCGGCGGCTGACCCGCCGCCGGCACACCCGCGCCGCCCCCGCACCCGTCAGGGCCGGCGGGCCGTGAGCTCGCGGACCGCCGCGTACTGCTCGCGGACCTGCGGCGCGGCGTCGGCCGTGAAGACCTGCGCCGTGGACGCCGCCCACGCGGGGGCGGGCACGGGCGCACCGGTGCCCCCGCCGACGGCCCGCTGCGCGGCGAGGACCCACGCGGCCTGCCGTGCGGCGCCGTCGGCCACGTACTCGCCGGGCTCGGGCACCGTGACGTCCAGGCCGAGGACCGCGGGGGCGATGCGGCGGACGGCCTCGGACTGCGCACCGCCGCCGATGAGCTGGACGCGCTCGACGGGCACGCCCTGCGCCCGCAGCGCGTCCAGGCCGTCGGCGAGGGCGCAGAGCATGCCCTCGACCGCGGCCCGGGCGAGGTGCGCGGGCGTCGTGTTGGCGAGCCGCATGCCGTGCAGGGCGCCCGTCGCGTCAGGCTTGTTGGGCGTCCGCTCGCCCTCGAGGTACGGGACGAGGACGAGGCCGTCCGCGCCCGCCGGTGCGGACAGGGCGAGGGCGCTCAGCCCGGCGTGGTCGACGCCGAGCATGCGCGCCGCGGCGTCGAGGACCCGCGAGGCGTTGAGCGTGCACGCGAGCGGCAGGAAGGCGCCGGTGGCGTCGGCGAACCCCGTGACCAGGCCCGAGGCGTCAGCGGTCGGTGCGGCGGACACGGCGGAGACGACGCCGGAGGTTCCGATCGAGATCGCGACGTCGCCGGGGCGCATGCCCAGCCCGAGGGCGGCAGCGGCGTTGTCGCCCGCACCCGCCCCGAGGAGCAGGGGTGCTGCGCCGGGGCGCTCGACGACGTGCGCGGCGTCCCAGGGGTGCACGACGCGCGGCAGGACCGCGTCGTGGCCGAGGCCGAGCACGAGGAGGTCGCGCCGGTAGTCGTCGGTGAAGGGCGACCAGTAGCCGGTACCGCTCGCGTCGGAGCGGTCGGTGGTGAGCTGGTCGAGGGCCGCGCCCGCGCCGGGGCCGTGGCCCGCGAGGCGCCACGTCAGCCAGTCGTGCGGCAGGGCGACGGCCGCGACCCGGGCCGCGTTGGCGGGCTCGGCGTCGCGCAGCCAGCGCAGCTTGGTGACCGTGAAGGAGGCCACGGGCACGGAGCCCGTCGCCTCGGCCCACGCGCGCGCGCCCGTGGTGCCCGGGGTCGACCCGGCCCCGAGCTCCTCGACGAGGTCGAGCGCGGCCTGGGCGGAGCGTGTGTCGTTCCACAGGAGCGCGTCGCGGACGACGGCCCCGTCCGCGTCGAGGGCCACCATGCCGTGCTGCTGGCCTCCCACGGCCAGGGCCGCGACGTCGTCGAGACCTCCGGCGTCCGCGACCGCGGACTGCAGGGCGTCCCACCAGTGGCGGGGGTCGACCTCGGTGCCGTCGGGGTGGCTCGCACGGCCGGTGCGCACGAGTGCACCGGTGTCGGCGTCGCGCACCACGACCTTGCAGGACTGGGTGGACGAGTCCACGCCGGCGACGAGCGTCATCGCTCCTCCTTGGGGAGACGGGCGGGCCCCGGGCGGCGTGCTGCCGCCCGGGGCCAGGTGGGTGTGAGGGTCAGCGCGCGCCGAGCGCGTGCTCGAGGGCGAGCTGGTTGAGCCGGACGAAGTGGAAGCCGCGCGCGGCGACCTCCTCGACGTCGAGCTCCTCGTAGGCGCTGCGGTCCGCCAGGAGGTCCTGGAGCGTCTCGCCCTCGCCGAGGGTCGGCTGAGCCAGGTCGAAGACGCCCGACGCCTCGAGCGCCTCCTGCACCTCCGGGTCGGCGCGGAAGGCCCGCGCGCGGTCGGCCAGCAGGATGTACGTCGCCATGTTGGCGGCGGCCGAGTCCCACACGCCCTGCATGTTCTCGGTGCGCGACGGCTTGTAGTCGAAGTGGACCGGGCCGTCGTAGCGGGGGCCGCCGCTCGGGAAGCCGTTGACCAGGAGGTCGACGGTGGCGAACGCCGAGAAGAGGTCGCCGTGGCCGAAGACGAGGTCCTGGTCGTACTTGATGGAGCGCTGGCCGTTGAGGTCGATGTGGAAGAGCTTGTCCGCCCACAGCGCCTGGGCCAGGCCCGTCGTGTAGTTGAGGCCGGCCATCTGCTCGTGGCCCACCTCGGGGTTGAGGCCGACGATGTCGCCGTTCTCGAGCTTGGCGATGAGGCCGAGCGCGTGGCCGATCGTGGGCAGGAGGATGTCGCCACGGGGCTCGTTGGGCTTGGGCTCGAGCGCGATGCGCAGGTCGTAGCCCTTCTCCTTGATGTAGCCGGCGACCGTGTCGATGCCCTCCGCGTACCGGGCGTGCGCGGCGTAGAGGTCCTTGGCGGCGTCGTACTCGGCGCCCTCGCGGCCGCCCCACATGACGAACGTCTTGGCGCCCAGCTCGGCTGCGAGGTCCACGTTGCGGATGATCTTGCGCAGGCCGTAGCGGCGCACGCGGCGGTCGTTCGAGGTGAACGCGCCGTCCTTGAAGATCGGGTGCGAGAACGTGTTGGTCGTGACCATCTCGACCTGGATGCCGGTCTCCTCGAGCGCACCGCGGAAGCGGGCGAGGATGCGGTCGCGCTCGGCGGCGTCGGAGCCGAACGGCACGACGTCGTCGTCGTGGAACGTCACGAACGACGCGCCGAGCTCGGCGAGACGGTGGACGGACTCGACGGGGTCGGTCCACGGGCGGGTCGCGTCACCGAACTGGTCACGCGCCTCCCAGCCGACGGTCCAGAGGCCGAACGAGAACTTGTCCTCGGGGGTGGGCTTGCGCACCATGCTGGCTTCTCCTCGGTGAGAACGATTCGGGCAGGCCCGGCGGCCAGCCATTTGTTGTATGGCTGAACTTATCCGCGATGCCCGATAGGGTCAAGGCATGACGCAGGTGCAGCGTGCCGGGGGGTCGGCCCCGCTGCGTCCCCACCGCAGCGCCGGACCGGCCGGGGGAGCGCGCGCCGCGCGCCAGCAGAGCCTGCGCCACCACAACCTCGGCCTGGCCCTGCGCCACGTGATGGACGCCCCCGAGCCCGTGTCGCGCGCCGACATCGCCGCCGCCACGGGCCTGACGCGGGCGACGGTCTCGGCCCTGGTCGACAGGCTCATCGCGGCGGGTCTCGTGACCGAGCTCGAGCCCGTGGCCGCCCAGCGGGCCGGCCGGCCCGCCGTCCCGCTGGTCCCGGCGCGCGGCACGGTCGCCGCCGTGGGCATGGAGGTCAACGTCGACTACCTCGGGGTGCGCGCCATGGACCTCGCGGGCCGCGTGGTGACCGAGCGCGTGGAGCTGGGCGACTTCCGGGGGAGCGACCCCGTCGTGGTCCTCGACCGCCTCGCGCAGCTCGCGGGCTCCGCCGTCGCGCTCCTCTCGGCCGACGGCGTCGCGCTCGTCGGGCTCGCGCTCGCGATCCCCGGCCTGGTCGACAGCGACACCGGCCCCCTGCGGCTCGCCCCCAACCTGGGGTGGCGCGACGTCGACGTCGTCGGGATGCTCTCGGCGCACCCCGTGCTGGCGGGCCTGCCCCCGCGGCTCGCCAACGAGGCGAACCTCGCCGCACGCGCCGAGGCGCACGCACGCCGGCTGACCGGCCCCTCGAGCTTCGTGTACGTCTCGGGTGAGGTGGGCGTCGGTGGCGCGATCGTGCTCGACGGGCAGATCTTCGCCGGCCGGCACGGCTGGAGCGGTGAGATCGGCCACACCGTCCTGGGCACCGCGGGCGCCTTCGGGGAGGGCGGGACGCTCGAGAGCTACGCCGGCCAGGACGCGATCCTGGCCCGCGCGGGTCTGCCGAGGACCGCGCCCCTGGCCGCGCTGCTCGCGGCCGTCGCCGCGGGGGACGCCGCCGCGCTCGCCGCGCTCGACGTCGCGGGAGCGGCCCTGGGTGCGGCCCTCGCGAACGTCGTGAACGTGGTGGACGTCGAGCACGTGGTGCTCGGCGGCATCTACGCCGAGCTCGCCGAGCATGTCCGTGACGCGGTCACGGAGCAGCTGCGTCGCCGGGTGCTGTCGGCCCCCTGGTCGAGCGTCGAGCTGAGCGTGGCGCGTGCCGGGCAGTACCCCGCGATGACCGGCGGCGCGATCTCGGTGCTCGAGAGCCTCGTCGACGACCCGGCCGGGTGGGCGGGCGACGAGTCCGCGATGCCCCTCGTCGCCGGCGCGCCGCCCGCCCGTCGGTCCTGACCGGCCGCTCGCCGCCGCCGCTCGGCGCCCACGATCCGTAACCGGATCGTGACCCGCCCAGGCGCACCAGCCCCTTGCATGGAACGCGTTGCGTTCAATATGTTAAGCCAGCCGCAATAAGTTCAGCCAGACAACAAAACGCCGTCGCGCAGCGCCGCCGTGACCCGAGGAGGGGTGACGGTGGCGGCGACGGCAGGCGCGGCGCGCCGGACTGACCGGCGGAGAACCGGACCGAAGGGTGACAACGATGTCGACACGAAAGACCAGGGCGCTTGCCGCGATCGCGGGCACGGCGCTCCTCCTCGGGCTCGGGGCGTGCAGCGCCGAGCGGACCGAGACCCCTGCCGACGAGGAGACCGCGGCGGCGGGCGAGGAGGGTGGCGGCCTCATCGGCATCGCCATGCCGACGCGCAGCCTCGAGCGGTGGAACAAGGACGGGTCGAACCTCGAGACCCTGCTTCAGGACGCGGGCTACGAGACGAGCCTGCAGTACGCGGACAACAAGGTCGACCAGCAGATCACGCAGCTGCAGAACATGATCAACTCTGGTGCCGAGGTCCTGGTCATCGCCTCGATCGACGGCACCGCGCTCGGCCCGGTGCTCGAGGACGCGGCCAGCAAGGACATCAAGGTCATCGCGTACGACCGCCTGATCAACGACACGGACAACGTCGACTACTACGCGACGTTCGACAACTACCAGGTCGGCCAGGAGCAGGGGAAGTTCATCGAGGAGCAGCTCGGTCTCGCCGACGGCGCGGGCCCGTTCAACCTCGAGCCCTTCGCCGGCTCCCCGGACGACAACAACGCGAAGTTCTTCTTCAGCGGCGCGTGGGACGTCCTGCTCCCCTACGTGGAGTCCGGGCAGCTCGTGACGCCGTCGGGCAAGGCGCCGGCGAGCAACGACGACTGGGCCTCGATCGGCATCCTCGGCTGGGGCTCCGACGACGCGCAGGCCGAGATGGAGAACCGTCTCAACTCGTTCTACAGCGGCGGTGACAAGGTCGACGTCGTCCTGTCGCCCAACGACTCGCTCGCGCTGGGCATCGCCCAGGCCCTCGAGAGCGCGGGCTACGCACCCGGCGACGGCTACCCGATCCTCACCGGTCAGGACGCCGACGAGGCCAACGTGAAGAACATGATCGCCGGCAAGCAGTCGATGACGGTCTGGAAGGACACGCGCACCCTCGCGCAGCAGGTCGCCACGATGGTCGACCAGGTCGTCACGGGCGCCGACGTCGACGTCAACGACACCGAGACCTACGACAACGGGAACAAGGTCGTCCCGACCTACCTGCTCCCGCCGCAGGTCGTCACCCCGGACACGATCGAGCAGTACCTCGTCGAGTCCGGCTACTTCACCGCCGACCAGCTCGGCCTCTGAGCCGTCCAGCGGCCCGCACGTGGCCTGCCCGGTGCGCACGCACCGGGCAGGCCACGCCCTGCGGCGAACCGCCGACGGTCCCCGTCCCCAAGAGACTGTGAGCTGACATGTCGAGCCAGAGCACCATCCTCGAGATGCGGAACATCACCAAGACCTTCCCGGGCGTCAAGGCGCTCCAGGACGTGACGCTCGAGGTCGAGCGCGGCGTGGTGCACGCGATCTGCGGCGAGAACGGCGCAGGCAAGTCGACCCTGATGAACGTGCTGTCCGGGGTCTACCCGCACGGGAGCTACGAGGGGGAGATCCTCTTCGAGGGCGAGCCCTGCAACTTCCGGACGATCCGCGACAGCGAGGAGCGCGGGATCGTCATCATCCACCAGGAGCTCGCGCTGAGCCCCTTCCTGTCGATCGCCGAGAACATCTTCCTCGGCAACGAGCGTCAGACCCGCGGCGTCATCGACTGGACCAAGACCAACGTCGAGGCCGCGCAGCTGCTGGCCAGGGTCGGCCTCGACGAGCACGCGGACACCAAGATCGTGGACATCGGCGTCGGCAAGCAGCAGCTCGTCGAGATCGCCAAGGCGCTCTCCAAGCGGGTCAAGCTCCTCATCCTCGACGAGCCCACCGCGGCGCTCAACGACGAGGACAGCGCCCACCTGCTCGACCTGATCCGCAGCCTGCGTGGCCAGGGCATCACCTGCATCATCATCAGCCACAAGCTCAACGAGATCGCGTCCATCGCGGACTCCACGACGGTGATCCGGGACGGCCGCACGATCGAGACGCTCGACATGCGCGGCGACGAGCCCGTGAGCGAGGAGCGCATCATCCGGGGCATGGTCGGGCGTTCGCTCGACCACCGCTTCCCGGAACGTCACGCCGTCATCGGCGAGGAGGCGCTGCGGATCGAGGACTGGACGGTGCACCACCCGCTCCAGCAGGACCGCGTCGTCGTGGACAACGCGTCGCTCAACGTCCACCGGGGCGAGGTCGTGGGCCTCGCGGGTCTCATGGGCGCCGGGCGCACCGAGCTCGCGATGAGCGTGTTCGGCAGGTCGTACGGGAGCCACATCACGGGTCGTCTGATCAAGGACGGCAAGGAGCTCACGCTCCACTCCGTCGGCCAGGCCATCCGTGCCGGCATCGCGTACGCGACCGAGGACCGCAAGAGGTTCGGCCTCAACCTCATCGACGACATCAAGCGCAACATCTCCGCGTCGGCCCTCGGCAAGGTCTCGCAGTGGGGCGTCATGGACGCGAGCGGTGAGACCAAGGTGGCCGGCAAGTACCGCGCCGACCTCAACATCAAGGCGCCGTCGGTGGACGTCATCACCGGGACGCTCTCGGGTGGCAACCAGCAGAAGGTCGTCCTGAGCAAGTGGATCTTCGCGGATCCGGACGTCCTCATCCTCGACGAGCCGACGCGCGGCATCGACGTCGGTGCGAAGTACGAGATCTACACCATCATCAACGCCCTGGCGGAGGCCGGCAAAGCCGTCATCGTCATCTCCTCCGAGCTCCCCGAGCTCCTGGGCGTCTGCGACCGCATCTACGCGCTGAGCCAGGGCCGCATCACCGGCGAGGTCCCCCGAGCCGAGGCCACCCAGGAGTCCCTCATGCGCTACATGACCATGGAGAAGGAAGTGTCCCGATGACCAGCTTGAAGCGCAGCCTGGGCGGTGACGTCCGGCAGTACGGGATCATGGCCGCGCTCGTCGTGATCGTGATCCTCTTCCAGGTCCTGACGGACAGCAAGCTCCTCCTGCCGAACAACGTCGCGAGCCTCGTCGGCCAGAACGCCTACGTGATGATCCTCGCGATCGGCATGGTCATGGTGATCGTCGCGGGCCACATCGACCTGTCCGTCGGGTCCGTCGTCGCGTTCGTCGGCGGCGTCTCGGCGCTCGCGATGAGCGACGCGGGGCTCCCGTGGCTGGTCGCCGTCGGGATCGGCCTGCTGCTCGGCGCCCTCGTGGGGGCGTGGCAGGGCTTCTGGGTCGCCTACGTCGGCATCCCCGCCTTCATCGTGACCCTCGCGGGCATGCTGATCTTCCGGGGTCTCGCCATCGTGCTCGTGGGCGTGACGATCGCGGGCCTGCCGGCGCCGTTCGTGCAGATCTCCAACGGCTACGTGCCCAACGGGCTCGGCTACCTCGCGAACCGTGACATCGTGACGCTGCTCCTGGGCGCCGCGACGATCGCGGCCCTCGCGGTGACCCAGATCCGGGCGCGTCGCGACCTCGTCAAGCACGAGCTCAAGGTCGACCCGTTCGGGGCCTTCATCGGCAAGCTCGTGCTCTTCTCCGCGCTCATCGGGTTCCTCACCTGGATCCTCGCGGGCAGCGCGGGCGGTACGCCGATCGTCCTGGTGATCGTCGGCGTGCTCGTGATCGTCTACACGTTCGTCATGGGCAAGACGGTCTTCGGCCGCCACGTCTACGCGATCGGTGGCAACCTGCACGCCGCGATCCTCTCGGGCGTGAACACACGCAAGGTCAACTTCTGGATCTTCGTGAACATGGGCGTCCTGGCGGGCATCGCGGGCGTCGTGACGACGTCCCGGGCGGGTGCGGCCATCGCGGCGGCGGGCCAGAACTACGAGCTCGACGCGATCGCCGCGTGCTTCATCGGCGGCACGGCCGTGACCGGCGGCATCGGCAAGGTGTCGGGCGCCATGGTCGGTGCGCTCATCATGGGCGTGCTCAACATGGGCCTGTCGATCATGAGCGTGGACGCCGCGTGGCAGCAGGCCATCAAGGGCCTCGTGCTCCTGCTCGCGGTCGCGTTCGACCTGCTCAACAAGCGTCGGGCGCCGTCCGCCTGACGTCGCACGTGCGAGGGGCCGGGACGCGTCGCAGTCGTCCCGGCCCCTCGTGCTGTCCCCACCCGGCGACCGCGGGCGTCGCGCAGGTCCGCGACCGTAGGCTTCGAGGGTGACTCCACCGGCAGACGGACCGCACCGCCGACCGCGCGCCCTGTGGGTGGGCACCTACCCGCCCGACGGGCCGGAGGGCGAGCCCGACCGCGGCGAGGGCATCTGGCGCGTGCTGCTCGACCCGGCCACCGGGGCGCTCGCCGGGCACCTGGTCACCGGGTCGCCCGCGCCGTCGTTCCTCGCCCTGAGCCCCGACGGTGCGACGCTCTACGCGGTGGGGGAGACGGTGCCCGGCACCGTCACGGCGTTCGACGTGCTGCCCGACGGCGGGCTCGCGCTGCGCGGGCGTGTCGGCAGCGGGGGCGACTCGCCCTGCCACGTCGTCGTCGCACCGGACGGCCGCACCCTGTACGTGAGCAACTACGGGTCGGGCTCCCTCGCCGTGCTCCCCCTCGCGGCCGACGGCGCGTTCTCCCACGAGGTCGAGCGGGCCGGCGGGCCTGTCCAGGTGCTCGACGGAGCCGGGTCGGGCCCGCGCGCCGACCGCCAGGAGGGACCGCACGCGCACTTCGCGCTCCTCGCGCCCGGCGGGCGGCACGTGCTCGTCGCCGACCTCGGCGCGGACGAGCTGCGCAGGTACCGCGTCCTGGACGACGGCCTCCTCGCCGCCGACGGCGTCGCTTGCCGCTTCGCGCCCGGCACGGGCCCCCGGCACCTCGCGGTCGGGCCCGGAGACCACCTCTACGTGGTCGGTGAGCTCACCGCGACCCTGCACGTGCTCGCCTGGGACGCGGCGACGGGGACCGCGACCGAGCTCGCGACCGTCCCGGCGTGCCACAGCCCGGTCGTCAGCGGCACCCACCAGTACCCCGCGCACCCGGTGGTCGTCGGCGACCGGCTGCTCGTGACCGTCCGCGGGGCGGACGTCGTGGCGGAGCACGTGCTGCACGACGGCGGTCGGCGCCTCGCGCACGTGCGGGACGTCTCCGTGGGCGGCGCCTGGCCACGCCACGTCGCGGCCGTCGACGTCGGGGGCGAGCCGCTCGCCGGTGCGGGCGCGGTCGGTGCCCACGCCGGTGCGGGCACAGTCGGCACCGGCCCACGCACCTGGCTCGTCGTCGCCGTGCAGAACGGCGGCCGGCTCACGTCCCTCGCGCACGACCACGCGGGCCTGACCGCGGCGCCCCACGGCGGCCAGGCCGGGGACGGCGCGCTCGACGTGCCGTTCCCGGCGTGCGTCCTCGAGGCGCGCTGACCGGACACCCGCCGGGGTGATCCTGCGCACACTGCGGGGCGCGGCCCCGCGGTGCGCGCGTCCGCGGGCCGTACGTCGGACGCGCCTGTGCGCCGTGCCGACGGATACTGGGAGTGCCCGGACGCACGCCCGGGCGCCGCCAGCATCCGTCGAGGCACCGGGAGGGACGCGATGACCCGCGAGGGGACGCGCGTGGCCATGCTCTCCGTGCACACGTCGCCGCTGGACCAGCCGGGTGTCGGTGACGCCGGTGGCATGAACGTCTACGTGACCGGCCTCGCGCAGGCCCTCGCGGCACGCGGCGCCGAGGTCGAGATCTTCACGCGCGCCACCTCGTCGGAGCTCGCCGAGATCGTGCCCGTGAGCGACGGCGTCGTCGTCCACCACGTGCCGGCCGGGCCGTACGAGGGCCTGGACAAGACGGAGCTGCCGGGTCAGCTGTGCGCCTTCACCGCGGGTGTCCTGCGCACCGAGGCGGCGCGCGCACCGCGGTCCTACGACGTCGTGCACTCGCACTACTGGCTGTCCGGGCACGTCGGCTGGCTCGCGGCCGACCGGTGGGACGTCCCGCTCGTCCACACGATGCACACCCTCGCCAAGGTCAAGAACGCGGCCCTCGCGCCCGGCGACGCGCCGGAGCCCGCGGGCCGGGTCATCGGTGAGGAGCAGGTCGTCGCCGCCGCGCACGCGCTCGTCGCGAGCACGGCCGAGGAGGCGTCCGACCTGGTCGACCTGTACGACGCGGACCCCGCGGCCGTGCACGTGGTGGCACCCGGCGTCGACCTCGACCTCTTCCACCCGGGCACGACCGACCTGGGACCCGCGGGCCTGGCGTCCGCGCAGGCGACGGCGCGGACCGAGCTCGGTCTGGCGGCCGACGAGCCGCTCGTGCTCTTCGCGGGTCGCATCCAGCCGCTCAAGGCGCCCGACGTCCTGGTCCGGGCGCTCGCGGAGCTCGGCGAGCGGGGCCGGCCCGTCCCGCGGCTCGTCCTCCTCGGCGGGCCGAGCGGGGCGCGCCACGGCCTGGACGAGCTGCACGCGCTCGCCGCCCGCCTCGGGGTCGCCGACCGGGTCCACGTCCACCCGCCCGTCGAGCGTGGCCTCCTCGCGCGCTGGTTCCGGGCGGCCGACGTCGTGGCCGTGCCCTCGCGCAGCGAGTCGTTCGGCCTGGTCGCGGCCGAGGCCCAGGCCTGCGGGACACCGGTCGTCGCGGCGGGCGTCGGCGGCCTGCGCACGGTCGTGGCCGACGGCGTCTCCGGTCAGCTCGTCCGCGGGCACGACCCCCACCGGTGGGCCCGCGTGCTCGGCGACCTGCTCGCCGACCCCGCGCGCCGCGCGAGCCTCGGCGCGGGTGCCGCCCGCAACGGCCGGCGCCTCGGCTGGGACGCCGCGGCCGCCTCCATGCTCAAGGTCTACGACCTCGCGGCGGGCCGCCTCGCCGACGAGCGCTCACGCTCGCGGGACGTGCCCACGGGCCCGAGGTCCCGCAGCCTGCCGCGCGCCGATGCGGCAGGATGGCAGGCATGACCTACACCCTTGTGCTGCTCCGCCACGGCGAGAGCGAGTGGAACGCGAAGAACCTGTTCACCGGCTGGGTCGACGTCGCGCTCTCCGAGAAGGGCGTGGCCGAGGCCACGCGTGGCGGGACCCTCCTGACGGACGCGGGCGTGCTGCCCGACGTCGTGCACACCTCCCTCCTGCGCCGCGCCATCACCACGGCGAACCTGGCGCTCGACGCGGCCGACCGCCACTGGATCCCGGTCAAGCGCAGCTGGCGCCTCAACGAGCGTCACTACGGTGCGCTCCAGGGCAAGGACAAGAAGCAGACGCTCGCCGAGTTCGGCGAGGAGCAGTTCATGCTGTGGCGCCGCTCCTACGACGTCCCGCCGCCGGACATCGCGCTCGGCTCGGAGTTCTCGCAGGACACGGACCCGCGCTACGCCGGGATCGAGCCCGTCCTCGCCGAGTGCCTCAAGGACGTCCTCGAGCGCGCCCTGCCGTACTGGACCAGCGACATCGTGCCGGACCTCCAGGAGGGCAAGACCGTCCTCGTCGCCGCGCACGGCAACTCGCTGCGCGCGATCGTCAAGTACCTCGACGACATCGACGACGAGTCGATCGCCGGGCTCAACATCCCCACGGGCATCCCGCTGCTCTACGAGCTGGACGAGAACTTCAAGCCCGTCACCAAGGGTGGCACGTACCTCGACCCCGACGCCGCCGCCGAGGCGATCAAGGCTGTCGCGAACCAGGGCCGGTAGGCACCACCGCTCGACCGTACGACGGCCCGTCGCCCCCCACGGCGGCGGGCCGTCGTGCCTCACCCGGCCCACCGGTCCTCCGCCCGACCGAGGAGAGCTGCGATGACGTTGACGCTCGTGCTGCTGCGGCACGGCCAGAGCGAGGGCAACGCCCAGGGCGTGTTCACCGGCTGGCAGGACGTGCCGCTGACCGAGCTGGGCCTGGACCAGGCCCGCCGGGCGGGCCACCTCCTCGCGGACGCGGGTCTGCTGCCCGACGTGGTCCACACGTCGCTGCGGCGCCGCGCCATCACGACCGCGAACCTGGCGCTCGACGCGGCCGACCGGCACTGGATCCCGGTCGCGCGCAGCTGGCGGCTCAACGAACGCCACTACGGTGCGCTCCAGGGCAAGGACAAGCGGCAGGTCCGCGAGGAGTACGGGGACGACGCGTTCCAGGCGTGGCGTCGCTCGTACGCGACCGCGCCGCCCGCGCTCGACCCGGCACTGGCCGCGCAGACCGACCTCGCGGCGGGCCACGCCCGGCCCACGGGCGAGCCGACCATCCTCTCCGAGGCGCTGCGTGACGTCGTCGCCCGGGCCCTGCCGTACTGGCAGGACGCGATCGTGCCTGACCTGCGCACCGGTCGGGTGGTGCTCGTCGCGGCGCACGGCAACTCGATCCGGGCGCTGCTCAAGTACATCGACCGGATCTCCGACGAGGCCATCGCGGCGCTCGAGGTGCCCAACGGCATCCCCCTGCGCTACGACCTCGACGAGGTGTCGCTCGAGCCTCGGGTCCCCGGCGGGGTGTACCTGGACGCCGGTGCCGCGCGTGAGGCGATCGCGGCCGCGGCGCACATCGGCCGCTGAGCCGTCGTCGGCTGCTCTCAGCCGGCCGCGGCGCCGTCCGCCGCGCCCGGCTCGGTGCCGTCCGCCGGGCCGAGCTCCTCGAAGAGCGTGAGCTGGAGGCCCGCGGGCCCCTCGAGCCTCGCGTTCAGAGAGCGCCAGGGCGTGCGCGTGGGCCGTGCGAGGACCTCGGCGCCCGCGGCCTCCAGGCGGCCGGTCGCCTCGGTCGCGTCGGGGACCTCGAACGCGACGCGGACGTGACCCGCGACGCGGCGCCCCACCTCGACGTCGTCGATGAACTCGGCCTGCGCGGGGTCCGCGATCTCGAGGGTCGCGCGTCCGGCCTCGAGGATCGTCACGCGGCCGTCCTCGCTCGCGTACGCGGCGCGCTCCGGCAGCCCGAGGGCGTCCCGGTAGAAGGCGAGGGCCGCGTCGTAGTCCTGCGCGGTCACCACGAGCCGGAGCTCGCGGACCGCGGCCGGTGTCGTGTCCCGGGCGTCGTCGTCAGGAGTCGTCATGCTGGGGCAACGCCGGCTGCCCGGGCGCGGATTCCCCGGGCCGGACCACGCGTCGGCGCGGCCCGCCCAGGGTCGCCGTCAGCCGCGGTCGTCGGCGAAGTCGCCCGTGACGAGGTACACGACGCGCCGTGCCACGGAGACGCCGTGGTCACCGAAACGCTCGAAGTACCGCGCGCACAGGGTGACGTCGACGGTCTCCTGCGCCGTGAGCGACTGCGTGCCGCCGAGCGTCGCGCCGAACGTCTCGGCGTGGAGGCGGTCCAGCTTGTCGTCGTCGCGCTCGATCTCCTCGGCCAGTGCGAGGTCGTGCGAGGCGAGGACGGTCGTGACGCGCTGCGCGACGCTCACCGCGCTCGCGTGCATCTCCGCGAACGTGCTCTCGAGGTCCGCGGGGATCGCCTTGGCCGGGTAGCGCAGGCGTGCGACGGCGGCGACGTGCCGCGCGAGGTCACCCATCCGCTCGAGCGACGAGCTCATCCGCAGGGCGGAGACGACCACGCGCAGGTCGCGCGCCACGGGCTGCTGCTGGGCGATGAGCAGCACGCAGCGCTCGTCCAGGTCTCGCTCGATGGCGTCGATCGTGTGGTCGTCGGCGATGACGCTCTCGGCGAGGGCGAGGTCTGCCGTGAGCAGAGCCGTCCCGGCCGAGGAGATGGCCGACTCGACCAGGCGGCTCATGGCCGTCAGGTCCTCGCCGAGCGCTGTGAGCTCGGCGGTGAAGATGTCCCGCATCCGATCCCTCTCCGTTCGCTGCAGCCAGAACCGTGCCAGTGCCGGCGGTCGGGCAGGTGAACGCGGAGCCACCCGCAGGTGAACATCGGCGCACGGGCGGGCCAACGACCGTCGACCCGCCGCCCGGCCGTGGGCCGGACCTGGCACGACCGTACTTGCTCGAGGAGCACGCGGTCGCCTGTGGCGCTGGACGGCGGGGCGGACGGCCGGGCGGACGGCGGGGCGGGCGCGGGTCGCAACGGCCATACTTGCGCCATGGACGAGCAGCCGGTGGGGGCGCGGCGGGTGTCGCGACGGCGACGGAACCTCCTGGTGGGAGGCGTCGCCGCGCTCGTGCTCGTGCTCGTCGTGGCCCTGGGGCTGTCGGGCCTCGCGGGCCAGCGCCGCCTCGCGGACGCGCAGGAGGAGTTCCGGGCCGCGGCGACGGAGGTCGTGGCAGCGGCGGCGCAGGCGCAGGACGCGTCCGCGCGGCTGGCGGAGGCCGTCGACGCGGCGAACGCCGACCTCGCCGTGGCGCAGGCCGCGCTCGCGGCCGCCGAGGACGGCTACGTGCCCGCGGCGGAGAAGACCGCACTCCAGACCGCCGCGCAGCAGGCGACCGACGTCGTGACGGCCGCGGCCCCGCAGCCGCTCGAGCCCACGCGCCGGTCGAAGCCCGACGACGCCGCCGAGGCGCTCGCTCTCGCCGAGTCCCTGCGGGCGCGGAGCGCGGAGCTGGAGCAGGCCGCCGAGGCCGACGCCGAGCAGGTCACGGCGGTCCAGGCCGCGGTCGAGGCGACGCGTGCAGCCGGTGGTGCGCTCACCGCGGGTCTGCCCGCCGCCGCCGAGGCGGTGCTCGCGGCCAACCCCTCGACGGGTCAGCTCGCCCGGCTGGGCCTGCTCGACGTGGTCGAGACCCTGCCCGCGGCGGACGACTGGGACGAGGCGGCGGCCGCTGCCGTCGCGACGTACGTCTCGGCCGCGCACGCCGTCGAGGAGTCGCACGCGGCCGAGGAGGCCGAGAAGGCCGGACCGCTGCGCGAGCGCCGCATCGAGGTCGAGACGTTCGCGCGGTCCATCGCCGGGGGCGTGCCGCTCGACTTCGACTGGGCGACGATCGTCAACGGGTTCGGTCAGGGCGGGAGCCACGGCGGCACGGCCACGTGGGACCCGGCGTACGGCGGCTTCACGACGATCGCCCTCTCCGACAGCATCGCGGCGAGCTGGGGCACGGAGCCCGCGGGGCGGGCGGTCACGGTGCACGAGGTCGGCCACGCGATCGCGGCGAAGTGCTACGACATGTTCAGCACCTCGTTCAACGGCGAGCCCGAGACGTGGGCGACGGCCTGGGCGATCGGCATGGGGTACGACACGAACGGCAGCGGCGAGTCCCTGTACGGCCGCCCGTCGGACGACCTCATCGCCCTGTCCACGCAGTGCCGCTGACCGCACGGGTCCGCGACGTCGCTCCGTGGGCCGCGGTGGACCGCTGTTGGCACAGTGGGCGACCTGGTGACGCGCCGGTGAACGGCGCCCCGCCGGCGCGTGAACTTCTCACCCCGGCATCCCCGGTGACCTGCCCGGGAGCACCACGGCGGGGTCGAGCGACCGTACTGTGAGCGCGTGATCGATGGGATGACCGCGCTCGTCGCGGGTCTGCTGGGTCTTGCCGTCGGGCTCGTCGCCGCGCTCGCATTCCGCTTCAGCGAGCGGGAGCAGCAGGCGGGGCCCCCGACGCCGGAGCCCGAGGTCGACGACGGCACGACGGCCGTGCTCGCGGTGCTGCGCTCGGCCGCTGTCGTGACGACGACGGACGGGCGCGTGCTGCGGGCGAGTGCCGCGGCCCACGCGTACGGCCTCGTGCGTGACGACAGGGTGGTGCACGACGCCGTGCGCGACCTGCTGGGGGACGTCGCGCGCGACGGCGAGATCCGCGACGCCGAGCTCGAGCTGCCGCGTGGACCGCTCGGCGGAGGGACCGTCCTCCTCCAGCTACGGGCCGCGCCGCTGGGCATCCGGCACCTGCTGCTCCTCGCCGAGGACCGGACCGAGGCGCGTCGCGTCGAGGCGATCCGCCGCGACTTCGTGGTCAACGTGTCCCACGAGCTCAAGACGCCCGTCGGAGCGCTGTCGCTGCTCGCCGAGACGGTCGAGCAGGCGGCCGACGACCCGGAGGCCGTCCGCAGGTTCGCGACGCGGATCCAGACCGAGGTCACCCGCCTGTCCCGCCTGGTCCAGGAGATCATCGAGCTGTCCCGGCTCCAGGTCGAGGAGCCCCTCGGCAAGGCGCACGCCGTTCCGCTCGACGCCGTCGTCGGCGAGGCCGTGGACCGGGCACGCACGGGCGCGAGCGCGAAGTCCATCGAGATCCACGCGGGCGGTGACTCGGGTGCGCACGTGTGGGGCGACCACGACCTGCTCGTGACGGCGGTCCGCAACCTCCTGGACAACGCCGTGGCGTACTCCGAGGAAGGCACGCGCATCGCGGTCGGCACCACCGTCAAGGTGGACGAGGGCCTCGTCGAGGTCGCCGTCGTCGACCAGGGCATCGGCATCCCGGCCGAGGCCCAGTCCCGCCTGTTCGAGCGCTTCTACCGGGTGGACCCGGCTCGCTCGCGCGACACGGGCGGCACGGGCCTGGGCCTGAGCATCGTCAAGCACGTGGCCGCGGACCACGGCGGCGAGGTCACGGTATGGTCCGAGCCGGGTCAGGGGTCCACCTTCACCATCCGTCTCCCGCTCGCGGGCCCGAGCGCCGCACCCTCTGAAGGAGTTCGTCGATGACGCGCATCCTCGTGGTCGAGGACGAGGAGTCCTACCGCGACCCGCTGTCCTACCTGCTGCGCAAGGAGGGCTTCGAGGTCTCGGTCGCCGCGACCGGGCCGGAGGCGCTCGCGGAGTTCGACAGGGGCGGCGCGGACCTCGTCCTCCTCGACCTGATGCTCCCGGGTCTGAGCGGCACCGAGGTGTGCCGCCAGCTGCGGCAGCGCAGCACCGTGCCCGTCATCATGCTGACCGCGAAGGACAGCGAGATCGACAAGGTCGTGGGGCTCGAGATCGGCGCGGACGACTACGTGACCAAGCCGTACTCCTCGCGCGAGCTCCTCGCCCGGATCCGGGCCGTGCTCCGGCGGCAGTCCGACGCGGGCCCCGTCGACGACGAGGTGCTCGAGGTGGGCGGCCTGCGCCTGGACCCCGACCGCCACACGGTCGAGGTCGAGGGCGACGCGACGGCGTTCCCGCTCAAGGAGTTCGAGCTGCTCGAGCTCCTCATGCGCAACGCCGGCCGTGTCCTGACGCGCGGTCAGCTCATCGACCGGGTGTGGGGCTCGGACTACGTGGGCGACACGAAGACGCTCGACGTCCACGTGAAGCGCATCCGCGCGAAGATCGAGGGCGACCCCGCGAACCCGGTACGTCTGCTGACCGTGCGCGGCCTGGGCTACAAGCTCGCCGACGCGGACTGAGCGGCGGGCGTCGGCGCGAGTCGTCCACCGCTGTTCATCTCGCGTTCACCGGCCCTCGGCCGGTCGGTCACCCGAGGCTCCTACCGTCTGTCTCGGTCGGGCGCAGTCCGCGCTGACACGGATCGACAGGACGGAACACAGTGAAGCTCAACCGACACAGCCGGATGGCGACGGTCGCAGCCATCGGCGCGCTCTCGCTGACCCTCGCAGCGTGCGGTTCGGACAACGCGGTCGAGGACGACGCCGCCGGCAGCACCCCTGACGCCGAGCAGGCCTCCACCCTCTCCGGCCAGCTCGAAGGTGCGGGCGCGAGCTCGCAGGAGTCCGCGATGCAGGCATGGATCGCCGGCTTCCAGTCGCAGAACCCCGACGTCTCGGTCGCGTACGACCCGGTCGGCTCGGGCGGCGGTCGCACCCAGTTCCTCGAGGGCGGCACGCAGTTCGCCGGCTCGGACGCCGCGCTCAAGGACGACGAGCTCGCCCAGGCGGCTGACCGCTGCGTGAGCGGCGAGGTCGCCGAGCTCCCCCTCTACATCTCGCCGATCGCGGTGATCTTCAGCCTCGACGGGATCGACTCCCTGAACATGTCGCCCGCCACCGTCGCGGGGATCTTCGACCAGAAGATCACCAACTGGAACGCCCCCGAGATCGCGGCGGAGAACCCCGACGTCACGCTCCCGGACCTCGCGATCACGCCCGTCAACCGCTCGGACGAGTCGGGCACGACGGAGAACTTCACCGAGTACCTCGCGGCGACGGCCCCCGAGGCCTGGCCCCACGAGGCCAGCGGTGACTGGCCGGTCGCGGGCGGTCAGTCGGCCCAGGGCACGTCGGGCGTCGTCCAGACGGTGACGGACGGCCAGGGGACCATCGGCTACGCGGACGCCTCGAAGGCCGGCTCGCTCGGCACGGTCGCCATCAAGGTCGGCGACGAGTACGTCCCGTACTCGCCCGAGGCCGCGGCCGCCGTGGTCGACGCCTCCCCGCGGGCCGAGGGCCGGCCCGAGGCCAGCCTCGTGGTCGAGCTGGACCGCACGACGACGGAGCCCGGCGCCTACCCGCTGGTGCTCGTGTCCTACTCCCTCGCGTGCACCGAGTACGAGAGCAGCGAGGACGCGACGCTCGTCAAGGCGTTCTACTCCTACATCGCCAGCGAGGAGGGGCAGCAGGCCGCCGCTGAGGCGGCAGGCTCCGCGCCGATCTCGGACGAGCTGCGTACCGAGGCCCTCGCGGTGATCGAGGCGATCGCCTGACACCCGCGTGACTCGACCGCCGGTGGCCTGCCCGACCCTTCGGGTGGGCCACCGGCGGCCGTACGTCCCGCAGTGGCCGTACCGTCTGAACCTGTGAGCCTGCCCGGACCGCCAGGCCCTGCACACCCCGTACGCACCTCCCGCCCCACGGAGCACCTGTGAGCAACAGCCCCCAGCTCGCCCGCCCGACTGCCGCCGAGACCGCGGCCGTCGCCGCCCCGGCACCCTCGTCCGGGGCCCCGGGTGACGGGCCCCGCACGCCGGTCCGCGGCCACCCTCACCGGGACCGTGCCGGCCGTGCGTTCTCCACGGCGGCGACCGTCGCCGGCAGCACCATCCTGGTGACGCTGGCGGCAGTGGCTGTGTTCCTCGTGCTGCGCGCCTGGCCTGCGCTGTCCGCCTCGCCCGAGGAGCTCACCGAGGGGATCCAGTGGTTCCCCGAGGGCACGACCCTCCTCGGCTTCGTCGGGCCGATGCTCTTCGGCACGGTCCTCGCGTCGGTCATCGCCCTGGCCGTGGCCGTGCCGGTCTCGACGGGCATCGCGCTGTTCATCTCGCACTACGCGCCGCGTCGCATGGCGAACGCCCTCGGTTACCTGATCGACCTGCTGGCCGCGATCCCGAGCGTCGTGTACGGCCTGTGGGGTGTCGCGTGGCTCGCGCCCAGGCTTCAGCCGGCCTGGGCGTGGCTGTCCGAGACCCTCGGGTTCATCCCGCTGTTCGAGGGCCCGGCCGCCAACCCTCCGCGAGTCATCCTGACGGTCGGCATCGTCCTGGCCGTGATGATCCTGCCGATCATCACGGCGGTCGCGCGGGAGGTCTTCCTCCAGACGCCGCGTCTGCACGAGGAGGCGGCCCTCGCGCTGGGCGCGACGCGGTGGGAGATGATCCGGATGGCCGTGCTTCCCTTCGGCCAGTCCGGTCTGATCAGCGCCTCGATGCTCGGCCTGGGGCGCGCGCTGGGCGAGACCATGGCCGTCCTCATGATCCTGTCGCCCGGCCTCACCTACTCGCTCGCCCTGCTCCAGGCCGGGCAGCACCAGACCATCGCCGCGAACATCGCGAACCAGTTCCCGGAGGCGAACCCCCTGGGCGTGAGCACGCTCATCGCCACGGGCCTCGCGCTCTTCGTCATCACCCTCGCGGTCAACATGGCCGCCCGCTGGGTCGTCGCCCGGCGCAAGGACTTCTCGGGAGCGAACTGACATGGCCACCCTCGAGCAGTCTGCTGAGCCGCGTTCGGACCGGCCCACCACGCGTGAGCTGCTGACGCGCGGCGACACCCGACGCAAGGCGACCGACCGCGTCATGGCGGTCGTCGTCACCCTGGCCTTCGTCGTCGCGCTCATCCCGCTCCTGTCGCTGTCCTGGACCGTCCTGAGCAACGGCATCGGACGCCTGAGCCCGTACTTCCTGAGCGTCTCGATGCGCGGCGTCTTCGGTGGCATGGACGCGGGCGGCATCTACCACGCGATCCTGGGCACGGTCCTGGTCACGGGGGTCGCGGCGCTCATCTCCGTCCCGATCGGCATCATGACGGCGATCTACCTCGTGGAGTACGGCACCGGCCCGCTCGCCCGCGCGGTGACGTTCTTCGTCGACGTCATGACGGGCATCCCGTCGATCGTCGCGGGCCTCTTCGCGTACTCGCTGTTCTCCTTGTTCCTCGGGCCGGGCGTGCGGTTCGGCGTCGTCGGCTCGGTCGCCCTGTCGGTGCTGATGATCCCGGTGGTCGTCCGCTCCTGCGAGGAGATGCTCAGGCTCGTTCCCAACGAGCTCCGTGAGGCCGCGTACGCGCTCGGCGTGCCCAAGTGGCTCGCGATCCTCAAGGTCGTGGTCCGCACGGCGATCGCCGGGATCGTCACGGGGGTGATGCTGGCCGTGGCCCGGGTCATCGGCGAGACGGCTCCGCTGCTGGTCACGGTCGGGGTCATCGACTCGATCAACACGAACGTCTTCGAGGGCCGGATGATGACCCTCCCGGTGTACGTGTTCCGTCAGTACGCGCAGGGCCTCGTCCCGTGCGCCGACGGGGCCACCGACTGCATCGCGACGATCAACATCGACCGCGCCTGGGCCGCCGCGCTGACGCTCATCCTCATCGTGATGCTGCTCAACCTCGCGGCCCGCATGATCAGCAAGTTCTTCGCCCCCCGTACCGGCCACTAGGCCGGGCGAGAGCCCGACCCAGACCGGTTCCGAGAGAGAGACCCCCCAGTGGCACAACGGATCGACATCAAGGACCTCAACGTCTACTACGGCAGCTTCCTCGCCGTGGAGGGCGTCACGATGGCCATCGAGCCACGCTCGGTCACGGCCCTGATCGGACCTTCCGGGTGCGGCAAGTCGACGTTCCTGCGGACGCTGAACCGGATGCACGAGGTGATCCCCGGCGCGCGCGTCGAGGGCAGCCTGACCATGGACGGGGTGGACCTCTACGGGTCGGACGTGGACCCCGTCGCGGTGCGCCGCCAGGTCGGCATGGTGTTCCAGCGGCCCAACCCGTTCCCGACGATGTCCATCGCGGAGAACGTCCTCGCGGGCATCCGGCTCAACAACCGGCGGATCTCCAAGTCCGACGCGCGCGACGTCGTCGAGCAGTCGCTCGTCGGCGCGAACCTCTGGAACGAGGTGAAGGACCGTCTCGACCGGCCCGGCTCCTCGCTGTCGGGCGGTCAGCAGCAGCGCCTGTGCATCGCACGCGCCATCGCGGTGAAGCCCCAGGTCCTGCTCATGGACGAGCCCGCGTCGGCGCTCGACCCGATCTCGACGCTCGCGATCGAGGACCTCATCGCGGAGCTCAAGGACGACTACACGATCGTGATCGTCACGCACAACATGCAGCAGGCGGCGCGCGTGAGCGACCGCACGGCGTTCTTCAACATCGGCGGCACGGGTCAGCCCGGCCGGCTGATCGAGATGGATGACACGCGCACGATGTTCTCGACGCCGACGGAGAAGTCGACGGAGGACTACATCTCCGGCCGCTTCGGGTGACGCCTCGGGTGTGCGGCGCCCGAGCGGCGCCGCACACCGTGGGACCGTCCCAGGACGGCTCGGTCGGCTCGGTCAGCGGACGAGCGGCTCGAGGATCTCGCGGACGTGCGCCGCCGTCGGGACCCGCCCCGACAGGACGAGCTGCTCGTCGACGACGAGTCCGGGCGTGCTCATGACGCCGTAGCCGACGATGGTCGGGAAGTCGGTGACCTTCTCGACGGTCGCCTCGACGCCGAGCTGCTCGAGCGCCTCGCGCGTGACGCGCTCGAGGTTCACGCAGTTGGCGCACCCGGGCCCCAGCACCTTGATGATCATGACAGCTCCTCTCAGCCGAGCACGAGGTTGAACAGGTAGCCCACGGCGATGATGCCGAGGGCGACGACGCCCACGAAGGCGGCGATGAGCGGGGGCCGCAGCACGCGGCGCAGCAGGATGATCTCGGGCAGGCTCAGCGCGACGACGGCCATCATGAACGCGAGCAGCGTCCCCATGGGCAGGCCCTTGTCGTGCAACGCCTCGACGAGCGGGAGCACACCTGCCGCGTTGGAGTAGAGCGGGACCCCGATGAGGACCGCGACGAGCACCCCGGCGGGGTTGCCCGGCCCGGCGTACGTCGCGAAGAAGTCCTCGGGTGCCCAGCCGTGGATCACGGCGCCGAGCCCGATGCCGACGAGCAGGTACGGCCAGATGCGGCGCAGGATCGTGCCGACCTCCTCGACGCCCATCTGGATGCGCTGGTCCCAGGTGAGCCGCACCGTCGAGTCGATGAGCTGACCGCCGAGCCGCGTCTCGAAGACGAACGGCTCGATCCAGCGCTCGGCGCGGATCCGGCCCAGCACGAGGCCCGAGACGATGGCGATGACGAGGCCTGCACCGACGTACAGGAGGGTGGGCCCGACGCCGAAGAGGCCGAGCAGGAGCGCGATGGCCACCTCGTTGATCAGCGGGCTCGCCACGAGGAAGCTCATGGTCACGCCCACCGGCACGCCGGTGGCCAAGAAGCCGATGAACGCGGGCACCGCGCTGCACGAGCAGAACGGTGTGATGACGCCGAGCGCGGCCGCGAGCACGTTGCCGACGCCCTCGCGACGGCCCCCGAGGAGCGCGCGGGTGCGCTCGACGCTCATGAACGAGCGGAGCACCGTGACCACGAAGATGATGCCCGCGAGCAGCAGGACGATCTTCACGGTGTCGTAGAGGAAGAAGTGGATGCCGGAGCCGAGGCGGCTCTCGGGGTCCTGCCCGGCGAGGTCGAAGACGACTGCGTCCCAGAGCGGACGGTTGAGCTCGTAGGCCGCGAACCACACGGCCGCGGCGCCGACGAGCGCCGCAACCCGCAGGACGGGCGTCGTGGGCCGGAGGCGTTCGACGAGGGTCATGGGGTGCCGCCGGCTCCGGGGAGGGACGCGACCATGCGCCCGCGGGCGTCGGGGGCGAGCGAGTAGTCGACCCAGCGGCCGCGGCGGCTCGTGGTCACCAGGCCGCAGTCGCGCAGGACCTTGAGGTGGTAGCTCAGCAGGTTGCCCGCGACCGGCACGCGTTCCTGGATGTCGCAGACGCAGCGCGGCTGCTCGGCGAGCGCGTCCAGGACGGTCCAGCGGACCGGGTCCGCCAGGGCCTGGAGCACCGTCAGCGCGTCGTCGCGCGCGCCTGCCTCTGCGGCGTCGGGGCTCGTGCCGCGTGCAGGTGCGGCCGTCGCCGCGATCGCGTCGGCCAGCTCCGCGGGGCGCTCCGAGACCTCGGTGCGGGGTGTCACCTCAACGCTCGTTGATTCAGCCACGCTTGAAACGTACGACTTTTGGCGCGCCCTGGGACGGGACCTTCGTGCCCCCCGGGGCTCGCGGCCTGCCGGAGCCTCAGCCCGCGTCGGGCACCAGGTCGGCGTACTCGGGCAGGGCGCCGTCGAGCACCGGGACGCGCACGGACGACGTGCCGCCCTGGTCGGTCGAGACGGAGACCTCCAGGTACGCGCCGGGTGCGACGGGGACCTCCTCGAGGTCCACCGCCTCGTCGTCCGGCCCGAGGACGACCGTCTCGCCGGCGGGCACGTCGATGCTCACGGGCGTGCCGCCGTCGGGCGTCGTGAAGGTGAGCTCGGCGTCCGACGAGCCCGCGTTGCTGACGGCCCCGAGCATGGTCCCGGGCGCACCCTCCTCGGCGGCCAGGACGATCAGGTTGGTGGCCGTCACGTCACCCAGGTCCACGCCCACGCCGTCGGACGCCTGGTAGGAGCGGTCCGTGGTGATGGTGTTCGTCGCCGAGCACGCGCTCAGGCCCGCGCCGAGCACCAGGCCCAGGCCGACGACGAGGCCGGTGCGCATCGCGGCGCGGGCGGGGACGGGGCGACGACGACTGGTCACGGGGAGCTCCTGGGACGCGGCGAGGAGGGGCACGAGGACGGCAGCGGATCGAGGCCCAGACTAGTGCTCGGCCGGGGGTTCACCCTCGCGTGCGCCCCTGACCTGGGCAAACGGTCCTGGTCGGCCGTCGGTGCAGGCAAAAGGCATGGTAAGATGGGCATCCGCGAAAGGGGACGCCTCCACATGACCTTCACCGTAGGCGAGACCGTTGTCTATCCGCACCACGGCGCAGCACTGATCGAGGAGATCAAGACCCGGACCATCCGCGGCGAGGACAAGCTGTACCTCAAGCTCAAGGTCGCCCAGGGCGACCTGACCATCGAGGTCCCCGCCGAGAACGTCGACCTGGTCGGGGTCCGTGACGTCGTCGGGCAGGACGGGCTCGAGAAGGTCTTCGACGTGCTGCGCGCGCCGTACACCGAGGAGCCGACCAACTGGTCGCGTCGCTACAAGGCGAACCTCGAGAAGCTCGCGTCGGGCGACGTCATCAAGGTCGCCGAGGTCGTGCGTGACCTCTCCCGCCGGGACGCCGACCGCGGCCTGTCCGCGGGCGAGAAGCGCATGCTCGCCAAGGCGCGCCAGATCCTCGTCTCGGAGCTCGCACTCGCCGAGCACACCGAGGAGGAGAAGGCCGAGGCCATCCTCGACGAGGTCCTGGCCTCCTGACCTGCGCCGTTCGTCCAGCAACGGCACACCCGTGCGCGTCGCCGCCGTCCTGACTGCCGCGGGCAGCGGCAGCAGGCTGGGGCACGAGCTCCCCAAGGCGCTCGTCGACCTCGGCGGCGCCACGGTCGTCGTGCGAGCCGCGCGGGGGCTCCTCGCCTCCGGCGTCGTCGACCTCCTTGTCGTCACCGTCCCGGCGGAGCACCAGGGTGCCTTCGCCGCGGCCCTGACGGCTGGCGAGCTCGAGCCCGACGTGCCCGTGACCCTCGTGGTCGGCGGCGCGAGCAGGCAGGCGTCCGTCGCCGCCGGGCTGCGCGAGCTCCCCGCCGACGTCGACGTGGTCCTGGTGCACGACGCGGCGCGGTGCCTCACGCCCCCCGCGATGGTCGCGCGCGTCGTCGCGGCCGTCCGCGCCGGCCACCGTGCCGTCGTGCCGACCGTCGCCGTCACCGACACCCTCGTCGAGGTGGGGCCCGACGGCGTCCGCACCGTCGACCGCACCACGCTGCGTGCCGTGCAGACACCGCAGGGCTTCGACCGGGCGCTGCTCGACAGGGCCCACCGTGCCGCCGCGGACCGCGCCCACGACGAGCGCCAGGCAGCAACCGACGACGCGTCGCTCTGCGCAGCCCTCGGCGAGCCCGTCGCCACGGTCGACGGAGCCGACGAGGCGTTCAAGATCACCACGGCGCGCGACCTCGCCGTCGCGCGGACCCTGGTCAAGGAGGACGCATGACGACGAGCCACTCAGCCACCGCGGGCGGTGTCCCGCTGCCGCGGACCGGCATCGGGGTGGACGTGCACGCGTTCGCGCCACCCGGGTCGGGCAGGCCCATGTGGCTCGCCGGCCTCCTCTGGCCGGGGGAGGAGGGGCTCGTCGGGCACTCCGACGCGGACGTCGCCGCCCACGCCGCCGCCGACGCCCTGCTGTCCGCGGCCGGCCTCGGCGACCTCGGCTCGAACTTCGGCACGGCGGAGCCGGCGTGGGCGGGAGCCTCGGGCGCATCCCTGCTCGCCGAGGCGGCGCGCCGGGTACGTGCGGCCGGGTTCGCGATCGGCAACGTGGCCGTCCAGGTGATCGGCGTGCGCCCACGGATCGGCGCGCGACGCGCCGAGGCGCAGGCGGCGCTCACCGAGGCGTGCGGCGCGCCCGTCTCGCTCTCGGCCACCACGACCGACGGGCTCGGCCTCACCGGCCGTGGCGAGGGCGTCGCCGCGATCGCCACGGCCCTCGTCGTCACCCGCTGAGGCTGCGCGCCGCCCGGGTCCCACCGGTCCGCCCGGCTCCCACCGGGTCGGGCAGCGCCGCTGGGCCCGGCACCCCCGTCGGGTCGGGCGCCGTCGCGAGGCCCGCGCGCGGACGCGGGCGCGCGGACGCCACGAGCACGCCGGCGACCACCACGACGCCCAGCCCGAGCTCCGCGAGGGGCACCCGCTCGCCCAGCGCGAGCCACGACGTCGCGAGGCCCGCGACGGGGACCAGCATCGAGAACGGTGCGACGGTGCTCGACGGGTAGCGCTTCATGAGCGTCGTCCACAGACCCGAGCCGACGACCGTCGCCACCACGACCGTGTAGGCGAGGCCCAGCAGAGCCGGGGCGCCCGTCGACGCGCCGAGCGTCGTCAGCGACGTCGCGATGCGCTCGGGGCCGTCCAGGACGAGCGCGAGCGCCAGCATCGGCAGCGGCGGCACCACGGACATCCAGAGCGTGAGGCGCAGGGGGCTGTCGGGCGCCGCCAGCCGCGAGCTGAGGTTGCCGAGCGCCCAGCCCAGGGCCCCGAGGAGGGTCAGGAGCACGGGGACCAGCGCGGCGTCCCCGCCGAGGTGCCCGCGGTGGACCGCGATGCCCGCGAGCCCGACGACGGCCAGCCCCGCCCCGGCCGCCGTGCGCGGCGAGAGGCGCTCGCGGAGCAGGACGGCGGCGAGCAGCACCGTGAACGGGGCCGACGCCTGGAGCACGAGGGAGCTGAGCCCCGCCGGCATGCCCAGGTCCATCGCGAGGTAGAGGAACGCGAACTGGAGCACACCGAAGCCCAGGCCGTAGCCGAGGAGCCAGCGCACCGGCACTGCGGGGCGCGGGACGAGCAGGACGGTCGGGACCGCGATCAGGGCGAACCGCAGGGCGACGAGGAAGAACGGCGGGAAGTGCGCGAGGGACGCGTGGATGGCCGTGAAGTTGACGCCCCAGAGCACGGCGACGAGGCAGGCGAGGAGGCGGTCACGCGGCGTCATGGGGGGAGTCTGGTCAGCCCCGGCCGTGCAGCACCAGCGAATCTTCCTGGACCGTTCCTTTAGCATCCCTTCATGGACCCGATCCACCTCGAGACGCTGCGGGCCGTCCGGGACCGCGGCGGCGTCACGGCCGCCGCCCACGCGCTGCGGATCACGCCCTCCGCCGTCTCGCAGCAGCTCAAGGTGCTCGGACGGCAGGCGGGCGTCCCCATGACCGAGCGTGTCGGTCGTGGCGTGCGCCTGACGCCCGCCGGCGCCGAGCTCGCGGACGTCGCGGTCGACGTCGCCGTCGCCCTGCGCCGGGCCGAGTCCGCGTGCGAGCGCTACCTCGCCAGGCCCGAGGGGACCGTGCGGGTCGCCGCGTTCCAGAGCGGCGCGCAGATGCTGCTCCCCGGCCTGCTGCGCCGGGTGTCCGACGCCGGCGGGATCCGCGTCGAGGCTTCCGACGAGGACGTCGCCCAGCGCGACTTCCCGGCGCTGACGGTCGACTTCGACGTGGTCGTGGCGCACCGGCCCGACGGCGAGCAGCCGTGGGGGAGCGCGGTCGACGTCGTCCCGCTGCTGCGCGAGCCGCTCGACGTCGCGCTCCCGCCCGGGCACCGCCTCGCGGGGCGCGCGAGCGTGTCACCGCGTGACCTGGTCGACGAGCCCTGGATCGCCGTGCGCGAGGGCTTCCCCGTCGCCGCCGTGCTCGACGAGGTCGCGCTCCTGGGCGGGGCCCCGGCCCGCGTGGTCCAGCGCATCAACGACTTCCACGTCGTCGAGGCTCTCGTCGCCGCCGGGCACGGCATCTCGCTGCTGCCGCGGCACACGGCCGACCACCGCGACGGCGCCCGGTTCAGCCTCGTGCCGCTCGCGGGCGTCCGGGCGGGCCGCCAGGTCGAGGCGCTCCTGCGGCCCGACCGTGCGCAGCGCCTCGTCGTGCGGCACGTGCTCGAGCACCTGCGGGCCGAGGCCGCAGCCATCGGTGGCCGGGCCGGTGGCGACGTCAGGGCTTGAGGATGATCTTTCCCTGGACCTTGCCGTCGATCCCCGCCCGGTGCGCGCGCGCGACGTCGGCCAGGTGGTAGGTCGCCCCGACGCGCACGTCGAGGTGGCCGTTCTCCCAGTGCCTGACGAGGGCCGCCCGAGCCTTCATCCGCACGTCCTTGCCCGGGTCGGCCCCCTCGCCCCCGCCGAGCAGGTGCACGCCGAGCTGGGCGCCCCGCCGGAAGCCGGCGATCGTCGCGATCCGGTGGCGGTCCGTGACCAGCGTCGCGGACGTGTCGAGGGCCTCGTCGGTCCCCGCGGTGTCGATCGCGGCCGACACGCCCCCGGGGGCGGCCGCACGCACCCGGTCCGCGAGGCCGGGCCCGTAGGCCACGGGCACCGCGTGCAGGTCGGAGACGTACTCGTGGTTCACGGGGCCCGCCGTGCCGATGACCCGCGCGCCCTTGGCGTGGGCGAGCTGGACCACCATGGCCCCGACGCCGCCGCTCGCCCCGTGCACGAGGACCGTGTCACCGGCGCCGACGCGCGTCGCCTCGAGGGTGTGCGCTGCCGTGACACCGGCGACCATCAGCCCCGCCGCCTTCTCCCAGCTCAGGCCGGCCGGCTTGGGCAGGAGCGACGTCGCGCGGACCAGCACGCGGTCGGCGTAGGCGCCCGTGACGGGGTACGCGATGACCTCGTCGCCCGGCTCGACGCCCTCCACGTCCGGCCCGACGGCCAGCACCACGCCGGACGCCTCGTGACCGAGCCGCAGGGGGAGCTTGCCCGGGTCGGTGCCCCACGCCCCCGAGTAGCTCTTCCAGTCCGACGGGTTGACCCCCGCGGCCCGCACCTCCAGCAGCACCTGCCCCGGGCCGGGGCTCCCGTTCCTCACGTCCACGAGGGCCAGGACCCCCGGGTCGCCGTACGCCGTTGCCACCACCGCGCGAGCCATACCCCGATCATGTCCCGGCCCGGCGGGAAGGTCCAGGGTCGGCGGGGACGGGTACGCCGCCGACCGCTCAGCCCGGGGTGACCGCTCCGACCGGGCCGAGCACGCGGTCGGTGTAGGCGTTCGCGAAGACACCCTCGGGGTCCACGGCGCGGCGGACGGCGCCGAAGTCCGGCAGACGCGGGTAGAGCTCGCCGATCCGTGCCGCGTCGAGGCCGTGCAGCTTGCCCCAGTGCGGGCGACCGTCGACGCTGCGCACGATGGCCTCGACGGCGTCGAAGTACCTCTCGTGCGGGAGGCGGTGGTACTGGTGGACCGCGATGTACGCGGAGTCGCGGTCGTGGGCGGTCGAGAGCCACACGTCGTCCGCCGCGGCGAACCGCACCTCGAGCGGGAAGTGCACGGGCTCGCGCGTGCGGGCCAGCCACGCGTCGATCTCCTCGAGCACGGGGCGCAGCTCCGCGCGCGGCACCGCGTACTCCATCTCCCGGAACACCACGCGCCGGGGTGAGACGAACACGTCCGCCGACGGCGCGCAGTACGTCCGGTCCGCGAGCGCCCGCGCGGCGACCGCGTTGACCGCGCGGACGGTGCCGGGCGCGGCGGCCGTGAGCCGGCTCGTCAGGCCGAGGGCGGCGTTCGACACGAGCTCGTCCTCGACCCATCCCCGGAGCCGTCCCAGGGACGGCCCGGTGCCGGCCGGCACCCGGTCGTTCCGCTTGACGAGCGCGCGCCGCGTGAACGGGAACCAGTACAGGTCGACGTGGTCGGTGCGCTCGACCCAGCCGTCGGGCCCGTCGAGCTGGTCCAGGGCCGCGGTCAGCTCCCACGTCTCCTCGCGGGCCCTCAACGTGAACGCCGGCACGGTGCGCAGCGTCACGGCGACGAGCACCCCGACGCAGCCGAGGCCGAGCCGGGCCGCCTGGAAGAGCTCGGGCTCGTGCGTCGCGTCGGCGTCCACGACCGAGCCGTCGGCGCGGACCACGCGCACGCCCACGACCTGCGTCGGCAGCCCGCCCAGCCGCGCACCCGTCCCGTGCGTCCCGGTCGAGATCGCTCCCGCGATCGACTGCCGGTCGATGTCCCCGAGGTTCTCGAGCGCGAGGCCCCGCGCGGCGAGCTCCCGGTTGAGCGCCCGCAGCCGGATCCCGGCACCGACCGTGACGTCCGCGCCGCCGTCGGGCCGGCGGGCGACCGTCTCGACGCGGCACAGGGGGTCGAGGTTCAGGAGCGTCCCGTCGGTCACGGCGACGGGGGTGAACGAGTGCCCGCCGCCCACGGCCCGTACCCGCTCACCGGCCCGTGCGGCCGCGCGCACCACCCGCACGACGTCGTCCTCGTCACGGGCCCGCAGGTAGCGGCGTGCGTCGGCCGTCACCGTGCGGGCCCAGTTGTGCCACTGCGCTGCACGCCGGGTCATGACGGCGACTATCGGGGGAGCGCACCCGGCCGTCAAGATGGGCGGATGGACCTCCAGGCACGGCTGGCCGCGACCGCGGGGCGCCCCGCACCCTGCGTCGCCGTCGACCTCGCGGCGTTCGACCACAACTGCGCCGAGCTGCTGCGCCGTGCGGGCGGCAAGCCCGTGCGCCTCGCGACCAAGTCCGTGCGCGTCCCCGGCCTCGTGGACCGCGCGCTCGCAGGCGGCTTCGCCAGCCTCATGACGTACTCGCTGCGTGAGGCGCTGTGGTGGGCCGCGCGCGGCGCCCCGGACGTGCTCGTCGGGTACCCGTCGGTCGACGCCGGCGCGCTCGCCGAGCTGGTGCGTGACCCGCGTGCGCTGGCCGCGGTCACCGTCATGGTCGACGACGAGGACCAGCTCCGGCTCGTGCGGCAGGCCGTCGCGGCCGAGGGCGGGGCGAGCACGCGCGTGCAGGTCTGCCTCGACGTCGACGCGTCCCTGCGCCTCGGGCCGGGCCTGCCCGCGCGGCGGCGCGCCCACCTCGGGGTGCGACGCTCGCCCCTGCGTACGCCGCACGACGTCGCCGCGCTCGCGGGGCGCGCGCAGGACGGCGGCGGCGTGCACGTGCGTGGGCTCATGTTCTACGAGGCGCAGGTCGCGGGCCTGCCCGACTCCTCGCCCGCCGTCCGCGCGGTCAAGCGCGTGTCGCTCGCGGAGCTGGGCGTACGGCGTCGCGCGGTCGTCGCAGCCGTCGAGGAACGGCTGGGCCACCCCCTCGCGCTCGTCAACGGCGGAGGCACCGGCTCCCTCGAGGCGACGGCGCAGGACCAGGCCGTCACCGAGCTCACGGCCGGCTCGGGCCTCCTGGCCCCGACCCTCTTCGACGGGTACCGCCCCGGTCGCGGGACGACGCCGCTGCGGCCCGCCGCGTTCATCGGCCTCGACGTCGTGCGCCGGCCCGCGCCGGGCGTCGTCACGGTCTTCAGCGGAGGGTTCATCGCGTCCGGCCCGCCCGGCCGCGCACGCTCGCCGCGGCCGGTGCTCCCGCCCGGGCTGCACCTGAGCCGCTCGGAGGGTGCGGGCGAGGTGCAGACGCCGCTGCACGGCCGCGCCGCGGACGCGCTCTCCATCGGGGACCGTGTGTGGCTGCGGCACGCCAAGGCGGGCGAGGTCATGGAGCGGTTCGGCGAGGTGCTCCTCGTCGGCGGGGACCAGGGTGCGCAGGAGGCCGCGGTCGAGGCGGTCCCGACGTACCGCGGCCTGGGCCTCGCCTTCGGCTGAGCGTGCGGGCGGGCGCCGGTACCCTTGCGCGGTGAGCCTGCACCTGTTCGACTCCGCCACGCGCGACCTGCGCGCGTTCGTCCCCCTGCGTGACGACGAGGTCGGCATCTACGTGTGCGGTGCGACCGTCCAGGGTTCGCCGCACATCGGCCACATGCGCATGGCCGTCGCGTTCGACGTGCTCGTGCGGTGGCTGCGGCGCAGCGGGTACGCCGTGACGCTCGTGCGGAACGTCACGGACATCGACGACAAGATCCTCGCGAGGTCCGCGGAGGCGGGCGTGCCGTGGTGGGCCTGGGCGCAGCGGCACGAGCGCGAGTTCACGGCGGCGTACGACGCGCTCGGCGTCCTGCCCCCGACGTACGAGCCGCGCGCGACGGGCCACGTGACCGAGATGGTCGAGCTCATGGCGCAGCTCGTGGAGTCGGGCCACGCGTACGTCACTGGCGAGGGCGACGTCTGGTTCGACGTGCGCTCCTACCCCGAGTACGGCGCCCTGACCAACCAGCGGCCCGAGGACCTCCCCCCGGCCGCCGACGACCTGCCGACGACGGGCACCGACGGGACCGACGACGCGTCGGCCGGTGACGGCGCCGGTCTCAAGCGCGACCCGCGCGACTTCGCGCTCTGGAAGGGCGTCAAGCCCACCGACCCCGCCACGGCCTCCTGGCCCACGCCCTACGGCCGGGGTCGCCCCGGCTGGCACCTCGAGTGCTCGGCGATGGCACACCGCTACCTCGGCGACACGTTCGACATCCATGGCGGCGGCCTCGACCTGCGCTTCCCTCACCACGAGAACGAGCAGGCCCAGTCCAGGGCCGCCGGCCAGGGGTTCGCGCGCCTGTGGATGCACAGCGCGTGGGTCACGCAGGGCGGCGCGAAGATGAGCAAGTCGCTCGGCAACTCGCTCATGGTGGGCGCGATCCTCGAGACCACGCGCCCGGTCGTGCTGCGCCACGCCCTCACGGCCGTCCACTACCGCTCGATGCTCGAGTACACGCCCGAGACGCTGCACGAGGCGGAGGCGACCTGGAACCGGCTCGCCGGGTTCGTGGCCCGCGCGGTCGACCTCGTGGGTGCGGTGCCCGACGCCGAGGTGGAGGTCGCGCCGCTCCCGGCCGACTTCGTCACCGCGATGGACGACGACCTCAACGTGCCCGCGGCGCTCGCCGTCGTGCACGAGCACGTGCGCCGCGGCAACACCGCGCTCGCGGGCGGCGACCCGGTCGACGTCCGCGCCGAGCTGGTCGCGGTCCGCGGCATGCTCGACGTCCTGGGGCTCGACCCGGCCCGGTGGGAGACGGCGGAGACCGGTTCCCGGGCCGAGGGGGCGCTCGACGCGCTCGTGCGTGCGGAGCTCGACGTCCGCGCGCAGGCGCGCGCCGCCAAGGACTGGGCGACGGCCGACGCCGTGCGTAACCGCCTCGCCGCCGCCGGCGTCGTCGTGGAGGACTCACCGACGGGTGCCCGCTGGTCACTCGCCCAGGACGAGGAGATCTGATGGCAGGCAACTCACAGCGCCGCGGCGCGACACGCAAGACCGGTTCGAAGAAGGGCGCGACCGTCGGCACGGGTGGCAAGGGCCGCCGCGCGCTCGAGGGCCGGGGCCCGACGCCCAAGGCGGAGGACCGTCCCTACCACGTGGCAGCCAAGCGCAAGGCGGCTGCCGAGCGTCTCGACGCGGCCAAGGGGCGCGGCCGGGGTGCGGCGCCCGCCACCGAGCGGGGCGGGGCCGGCAGCGCGCGTGCCGCTTCCGCGACACCGACGGGTCGTCCCACCGGCGGTCGTCCCACCGGCGGTCGTCCCGCGGGTGGGCGCGGCCCCAAGGCGGCGACGGGTGGCGCGGAGATCGTCGCGGGCCGCAACTCGGTCGTCGAGGCGCTCCGTGCGGGCGTCCCGTGCGCCGGGGTGTGGGTCGGTCATCGCATCGACGCGGACGAGCGGGTCCGCGAGATCCTCAAGATCGCGTCCGACCGGGGCCTCCCGCTGCTCGAGGTCACCAAGCCGGAGCTCGACCGCCTGACCGACGGCCTCGTCCACCAGGGCGTCGCGATCCAGGTCCCGCCGTACCCCTACTCGGACCTCGACGCGCTCCTGTCCCGCGCGAGCCGGGCGGGTCAGCCGGCGCTCCTCGTCGCCCTCGACGGCGTGACGGACCCGCGCAACCTGGGTGCCGTTCTGCGGTCGGCCGGTGCCTTCGGCGCCCACGGCGTCGTCGTGCCGGAGCGGCGTGCCGCGGGCGTGACGGCGTCGGCGTGGAAGGTGTCCGCGGGCGCGGCCGCCCGGGTGCCCGTCGCCCGGGTGACGAACCTCGTGCGCGCCCTCGGCGAGCTGCGTCAGGCGGGCTGCTTCATCGTGGGGCTCGACGCCGGCGGGACGATCGAGGTGGCGGACCTCCAGCTCGCCGTCGACCCGGTCGTGCTCGTGGTCGGCTCCGAGGGCAAGGGCCTGGGGCGCCTGGTCCGCGAGACGTGCGACGTCGTCGCGTCGATCCCGATCGGCAGCGCGGTCGAGTCGCTCAACGCCGGGGTCGCGGCGGGCATCAGCCTCTACGAGGTGGCCCGGCTGCGTCGGCAGGCCTGACCACGCCGGTCCGCCCGGCGGTCGCGCCTGCGCGTGACCGCCCGGTGGACCGCGCGGGTCGGGTGGGGTCCACGTGACGGTCGGGTTCGACCCGCGTGACGGTCGGGCGCGCCCGCGACCGGGCGCCTACTCGACCTGCGGGATGATCGCCGTGTCGACGCCGAGCACGGCCTTCTCGTCGGGCCGGTGCCGGAGCACGTTCTCGATGTAGCTCGTCACGGCCTCGGCCATGGGCACGTCCCGGCCCTGCTCGCTCGAGATGTACCAGCGGTGGTCGAGCATCTCGTGGAACATCTGCGCGGGCTCGAGCTTGCCGCGCAGCTCGCGTGGCACGGTCCGGACGGCGGGCTCGAAGACGGTGGTCAGCCAGTCGTGGGCCGCGAACTCCTCGTCCTCGCCCTGGCGGTCGGTCGCGGCCCGGTAGGCGTCGAGGTCGTTCAGCAGGCGGCGGGCCTGGTTCTCCTCGACGTCGAGGCCGGTGAGGCGCATGAGCCGGCGCGAGTGGTGGCCGGCGTCGACGACCTTGGGCTGGATCTGGACGGTCGTGCCGTCGACGTCGGTGGTGATGTCGAGCTCGCCGACGTCGAAGCCCAGCTCGTTGAGGCGCTCGATGCGCGCGGCCACGCGCCACCGCTCGGCCGAGCCGAACGACTCCGCGTCGGTGAGGGTCGCCCAGAGCTCCTCGTACCGCTCGACGAGGCGAGCGCCGACCTCGACGGTGTCGACCCCGGTCTCGAGCAGCTCGCCCGCCTCGAGGTCCATGAGCTCGCCGATGATGTTGACGCGCGCGACCTCGAGGTCGTACCCGCGCTGCCCGTCGCTGAGCCGCTGGTGGAGGTCGCCCGTCTCGGCGTCCACGAGGTACGCGGCGAACGTCTCGGCGTCGCGCCGGAACAGGGTGTTGGACAGGGACACGTCGCCCCAGTAGAAGCCCGTGAGGTGCAGACGCACGAGCAGCACGGCGAGCGCGTCGATGAGGCGCCCGGTCGTGTCCGGCTGGAGGGTCTGGCTGAAGAGCGCGCGGTACGGGAGCGAGAACTGCAGGTGCTTGGTGATGAGCACGGCCTCGAGCCGCTCACCGTCGGGCGTGCTTCGCCCCGTGATGACCCCGACGGGCTCGACGCTCGGCACGTCGAGGCGGCTCAGGGCACGCAGCAGCTCGTACTCGCGGTAGGCGACGGTCTCGCCGATCTCCTTGACCGCGATGACGCGGCCCGACAGCTTGACGAACCGGACGACGTGCCGCGAGATGCCGCGGGGCAGGGCCGCGAGGTTCTCGGACGGCCAGTCCTCGAGCGGGATGTGCCAGGGGAGGTCGAGCAGGGCAGGGTCGGGCGCCGCCGCCGTGATCTGCAGGGACTGCGCCATGCGTGCTCCTTCGACGCGGAGGGCGGGACGGCGTGTGCCGTCCCGCCCTCCGCGGTGCTGGTGGTCCGGGTCGGTCAGACGTCGATCCGGCTGCCGGTCGCGGACGAGAACACGTGGCGCTCGCCCGGGCGGATGGCGACCCAGAGGGTGTCACCCTTCATCGGGACGGACCGCGGGTCGACGCGCACGATGATCTGCGCGTCGCCGGCGCCCGAGTGGATCTCCTTGGCCGCGGCGCCCGCACCGGCGAGCTCGCCGTACACGAACGCGTCGGAGCCGAGCTCCTCGACGAGGAGGACCTTGACGGGGATCGCACCCTCGTTGGCCTGGGTCACGACGTCGAGCGCCTCGGGCCGGAAGCCGATCGTGATCTGGCCCTTGTCCTCCGGCGAGACCGCGGAGATGACGCTGCGCTCGAGCGGGATGCGCGTCTGGCCGAGCTGCGCACCACCCTCGACGAGCTGGAACGTGCCGATGTTCATGGCCGGGGAGCCGATGAAGCCGGCGACGAAGACGTTGCTCGGGGTGTCGTACATCTCGCGCGGGGTGCCGACCTGCTGCAGGAGGCCGTCCTTGAGGACCGCGATGCGGTCACCCATGGTGAGGGCCTCGGTCTGGTCGTGCGTGACGTAGACCGTCGTGACGCCGAGGCGGCGCTGGAGCGAGGCGATCTGCGTGCGCGTCTGGACGCGGAGCTTGGCGTCGAGGTTCGACAGCGGCTCGTCCATGAGGAACACCTGCGGCTGACGGACGATCGCGCGGCCCATCGCGACACGCTGACGCTGGCCACCCGAGAGGGCCTTCGGCTTGCGGTCGAGGTACTCGGTGAGGTCGAGGATCTTCGCCGCCTCCTCGACCCGCTTGCGGATGTCCGCCTTGGGCGTGCCGGCGATCTTGAGCGCGAAGCCCATGTTGTCCGCGACGGACATGTGGGGGTACAGCGCGTAGTTCTGGAAGACCATCGCGATGTCGCGGTCCTTCGGCTGGACGTCGGTCACGTCCCGGTCGCCGATGAGGATGCGGCCCGCGTTGACGTCCTCAAGGCCCGCGAGCATGCGCAGGGAGGTCGACTTGCCGCAGCCGGAGGGGCCGACGAGGACGAGGAACTCGCCGTCCTCGACGTGCAGGTCGAGCGCGTCGACCGCGGGGCGCTCCGTGCCGGGGTAGATCCGAGTTGCCTTGTCGAACGTGACCGTTGCCATGATGCAAGATCCCTTCACCGGCAGGTACGTGCCGGACGATCCGTCGTGAATGGGAGTGTCATGGTGTCGTCTGCGACACCGACACGGGAGGCCTGAGGCCCCGTCGGAGACCGACTGTGGTCCAGGTCACCCGTGCGACGGGCTCATCCTGCCACATCGGGCGGTCCGGTCCGCGTCCCCCAAGGTCCCTTGTGCCGGCCGGCGCGAGGTGTCAGGCGCCTGGCGCCAGGAGGTCGGCCAGGTGCGCGAGGGCGCCCGCGACGGCGCTCGGGTCGGCGACGCGCAGCCGGGCAGCGGTCTCGCCCGGGCCCACCTTCACCGTCACGTCAGCAGGGCGCAGCGTGCGGAAGGCCCGCTCGTCGGTCACGTCGTCGCCCGCGTAGAGCACCGTGCCCACGCCCAGCTCGCCGCGCAGCGTCGCGAGTGCCTCGCCCTTGCTCACGTGCAGCACCGCGAGCTCGACGACGTCCTTGCCCCGCATCGCGTCGACCCCCGGCCGTCCGCCGAGGTCCAGCGCGAGCGCCGTCAGGCGCTCGGCGTCGTGGGGCGCCGCGGTGCGCGTGTGGAGCACGACGGAGGCAGGCTTGTGCTCGACCCGCGCCGTGGAGCCGGCGACGGCCTCGACGAGCACCTCGGTGAGCTCCGCGTGCAGCGCGGCCGTCGGTGCGTCGAGCGCGAGGTCGGAGCGCTCGAGGCGTCCGGAGACCCACCGGCCGCGCTCCGCCCCGTGGCTGCCGACGAGCCAGGTGCCGTCGGGCACCTCGGCGCGCACGGCGAGGTCGTCGATCGCCCGCCCGCTCACCAGGGCGAGGACGACGCCGTCGGCCGAGCCGAGGCGGTCGAGCGCCGCGACGGCCTCGGGCAGCGCACGGCTCTCGTCGGGGTCGTCCCGCAGGGGGGCGAGCACACCGTCGAAGTCGAGCGCGACGAGCACCGGGCCGCCCGCGCGCGCCTCGTCCGCGAACGAGCGGAGGGCGGATGCGAGGTCCGCTGCGGGCGTCGCGCCGTCCGTCGCGCCTGCCCCGCGGCTCACGTCCGGTGCCGGGCCGGGCGCGACGTCGGCCTGCTCGCGGCGCGCGTCGCCGTCAGACACTGCGCGTCCCCGACTCGAGCGCGGCCACGTCGTCATGCGTCCCCTCGCCGGCCGGGTACGGCCCGGCGTCCTCACCGGCGTCCTCACCCAGGTCCGGGTGCTCGTCGTGCGCCGCCCGGCGCACGGCGTCGCGCGGGCCCGACTGGGCGGGCTGGTGCGCGTGGCGCAGGCCGGTCGGCTCGTGGGGGGCGTCGGGCTCGTGCGCGCTGCCCAGCGTCGTCAGGAACCGCTGCGACCACTTGGTCACGTCGTCGTCGAGCACCCGCCGGCGCAGCTTGCGCATCCGGCGGCGCATCTCCCTCGGCTCCATGCGCGCGGCGCGCTCGATCGCGTCCTTGAGGCCGTCGATGTCGTGCGGGTTGACGAGGATCGAGCCCGCGAGCTCGTCGGCGGCGCCCGTGAACTCGCTGAGCACGAGCACCCCGCGCTCGTCGACGCACGCCGCGACGAACTCCTTCGCGACCAGGTTCATGCCGTCGCGCAGCGACGTCACGAGCATGACGTCGGCCGCGAGGTAGAGCGCGGCCATCTCCTCGGGCGGGTACGAGTGGTGCAGGTAGTAGATCGCTGCGGAGCCGATCTTCCCGTGCTCCCCGTTGATGCGCCCGACGAGGGTCTCGACCTCCTCTCGGAGCTGCTGGTACGCCTCGACGTTCTCGCGGCTCGGGCTCGCGACCTGGACCAGCGCCGCGTCCGGCACGTCGAGGCGGTGCTCGGCGAGGAGCTCGCCGTACGCCTTGATGCGGTGCCGGATCCCCTTGGTGTAGTCGAGGCGGTCGACGCCCAGGAGCAGCACCTTGGGGTCGCCCAGGTCGGCGCGGATCTCGAGGGCGCGCGCCCGCACGGACTCGCTCCGGGCGAGCGCGTCGAACCGGGCCGAGTCGATCGAGATGGGGAAGGCCGCGGCCCGCACGAGCCGGTCGCCGACGGTCACGAACTGGCCGCGCGTCGGCAGGTCCGTCATGCGGCGCACCACGCGCACGAAGTTCGCGGCGTCGCCACCGCGCTGGAAGCCCACGAGGTCGGCCCCGAGGAGCCCCTCGACGACCTGTCGGCGCCAGGGGAGCTGCGCGAAGATCTCGAGCGGCGGGAACGGGATGTGGTGGAAGTAGCCGATCCGCAGGTCGGGTCGCAGCTCCCGGAGGATCGCCGGGACGAGCTGGAGCTGGTAGTCGTGCACCCAGACGGTCGCGCCCTGCGCGGCCTGCTCGGCGGCGGCCTCCGCGAACCGTCGGTTCACGCGCCGGTACGCGTCCCACCAGTGGCGGTGGAACTCGGGCGGGCTGATGACGTCGTGGCTCAGCGGCCAGAGCGTGTCGTTCGAGAAGCCCTCGTAGTAGTCCGCGACCTCCTGGGCCGTGAGCGTCACGGGGACCAGGTGCATGCCGTCGCCGTCGAACGGCTCGACGTCGACGTCGGCGGAGCCGCTCCAGCCGACCCACGCCCCGTCGGCCGCCTGCATGACGGGCTCGAGCGCGGAGACGAGGCCGCCGGGGGAGCGGCGCCAGCTCGGGCTGCCGTCCTCCTCGACGGTGACGTCCACGGGAAGTCGGTTGGCCACGACGACCAGCTGGTACTGCGTCCTAGTCACTACCTCAGCTCCTCGGGTCTGTGGTCGAGGCTATCGGCGCCCGGCCCGGCCCGCTCGGTGCAGCGGTGCGGGCCGCCCGGCGCGGCGTGCGGCCCGCGCGCGCCTGGCCGGGCCGAGCGGCCCCCCGGGCTAGCGTGTCGGCATGGAGCGCATCGGCGTCGCCCCGGGCACGGAGATCGGCGGGTACCAGGTCCTGGGCCCGCTCGGTCAGGGCGGGATGGGCGCCGTCTACCGTGCGGTCGACGGCGAGGGCACCGTCGTGGCGCTCAAGCTGCTGCACCCGCACCTCGCGGCCGACGCCGACGCGCGCGAACGCCTGCGGCGCGAGGTCGCGCACCTGCAGCGCGTGCGTCATCCCGGGGTCGCGCGGGTGGTCGACGCCGAGATCGAGTCGACCGAGGCCTTCGTGGTGACCGAGCTCGTGGACGGCGAGGACCTGGGCGCGCGCATCCGGCTCCGCGGGCCGCTGCCGCCCGTCGAGCTCGCCGACGTGGCCGAGCGGCTCCGCGCGGCACTCGCCGTCGTCCACGAGGCGGGTGTGCTGCACCGCGACCTCACCCCGGGCAACGTCATGGTCACGCCGCGCGGCCCGGTGCTCATCGACTTCGGCATCGCGCAGGCGGTCGACGACGCGCGCGTCACGTCGACCGGCCTCGTCGTCGGGACGCCCGGCTACCTCTCTCCCGAGCTGCTCGAGGGCGCCGAGCCGTCGCAGGACGGCGACTGGTGGGGCTGGGCCGCGCTCCTCGCGTTCGCGGCGACGGGCCGGCCGCCGTTCGGTACCCGACCGCTTCAGGCGGTGCTCGCCCGGGCGCGCGCGGGCGAACCCGACCTCGACGGCGTGGCGCCCCGGACCGCGGCGGCGCTGCGCGCGGCGCTGCGCACCGAGGCGTCCCGGCGCGCGACGCCCGAGGCCGTGGTCGCCGAGCTGCGCCGGAGCGCGGGCGGTGAGCCCGACCTCGACGACGCCGAGGCGGCCGCCGCGTCCGCGGACGACGTCGGGACGCGGGTGCTCACGGCCGGCGCCGCACCCGGCCTCGCGGACGACGACCTGCCCGGCGACGACCTGCCCGACGACGACCTGCCCGACGACGAGTACGACGACGACGCCTACGGGGACGACGCCTACGGGGACGACCTCACGGAGACCCAGCTGGTCGGCTCGGACGGCCGCACGTGCGTGCTCGCGACGGCGCCGCCCCCGCCCGCACCACCCCAGCGGCCTCCTCCCCCGCCGCCCCCCGACGCGACGCAGGTGGTCCCCGCGTACGGCGCAGGCGTCCTGCCGGGGGACGGCGACGACCGGCGCGGCGACCCGTACCCCGACGCCCACGACGACGACCCGTACGACGACGGCGCGCCCGACGACGACGAGGTCGAGGACGTCGTCGAGCCGGAGCCGCCCCGCAGGACGGGGACCGTGCTGGCGCTCGGCCTGCTGCTCGCAGCGGCGGGCGCGACCCGTCCCGGCATCGCCCTGCTCGTCGCGCTCGTCCTCGCGGTGCTCGTCCGCTCGGTCGGGCTCGACGTGGCCGCTCTGCACGCCCGCCGGGCCCGCCGCGGCACGTCACGAGCCGGGACGGTCGGCGCCGTCGTCGGGTGGCCCTGGTACCTGCTGCGCGCGCTCGTCGGCGTGGTGCCGGCGGCCCTCGTGGCCGCGAGCACCGTGGTGGTCGTCGCGGGCGTCGGCTGGTGGCTCGTCGACTCGGGCCACGTGCTCGTGGCCGCCCCGGAGCCGGGCAGCACGGCCGGGGAGCTCGCGCGCAACGCCGCGTGGGTTCCACCCGCGCTGCTCGCGCTCGCGGTCACCGTCGGGCTCCTCATGCTGTGGTTCGGGCCCATGAGCCGCAGCACGCGCCTCGGTGCGCGCTGGACCCTCGGGGCCCTCGCGCCGGGGCTGCCCGGTGCGGCGACCCTGACGATCCTCGCGCTCGCGGCGGCCGCGGCGCTCGTGACGCTCGTGGTCGTCGGCCAGGACGTCGTGTGGTGGCCCCTCCCGGGCCCGCCCGAGCTGCGCTGACGTCCGCTCGCAGGTCCCTGTCCCGCCCGGCGGGCGCCCGCGTATCGTTGCGCGCATGAGCCGCCGGCCGTGGAGCCCCCGCTGGGTGCTCTCGGCGACCCTCGGGGCAGCGCTCGGCGGTGTCCTCGCGGCGTTCGCCGTGCTCGTCCGTGGCGGCGCGGTCATGGTCCACCAGTGCGTCGCCGCCGACGGCGCCGCAGGCTGGCTCGGCCTGCGCCTCGCGCTGCTGCGCGTCGACGGGGACTGCCCCACCGGTGCGCTCGCGATCGGCGGTGACGGCCGCCAGGTCATGGGCGTCGTCGCGATGGTCGCCCTGCCCGTCCTCCTCGCGCACCTGGGAGGGCTCGGCGTCGGCGTCGCGCTCCTCGCCCTGCTCGCACGGGTGCTCCGCGGGGCGGCCGACGCCCTGCGTCACGTCGGCCCGCGGGTCGTGGCCCCCGCCACCGTGCCCGCGACCCCGCGCTCCGCGCCCGCCGTCGCGTCGTTCCACGCGGTCGTCAGCGCGCTGACCACCACGTCCCTGCGCCGGCGCGGCCCGCCGGTGGCCCTTCCGGTCTGACGCCTCGCGTCGTACGGCTCGTCCCTCGTGGCCGAGCCGCACGGCGACGTCGTCGGCCCCGCCGCGTCGGCCCACCGACGCGACCCCAGCACCCACCGAGGTCGTCACGGCCCGGTCCGCGCCCACCCGGGACGTCGGCCGGCCACCGACGGCCGACCGCACGGCGGCTGCTGGCCGTGCACCAGACCCAGGGCAGGCCCCGGCCACCCAACCGTCCAGGAGGAGTCCCATGTCCAACCCGTCCAAGGCGCAGCGTCGTGACGACGCACGCGCGCAGGCGCTCAAGCTCCGCGAGGAGCAGCAGCGCACCGCCAAGCGCCAGCGCACCGTCGCCATCAGCCTGCTCGCCGTCGGCCTGCTCGTCGTCGGCGGCATCGTGTTCTGGATCTTCAGCAACATGCCGGAGCCGGCACCCGACTTCTCCGAGGTCGAGGACCCGCTGGGCAGCGTCTCGGCGCCCGCCACGGCGACCGACGCCGGCGGGATCCGCGTCGGGCAGGACGGCGTCGCGGGCGACGACGCCTCGGGCGACGACCCGATCGACGTCGTCGTGTACTCCGACTTCATGTGCCCGCTCTGCGGTGCGTTCGAGCAGCTCAACGGGCCGACGCTCACCGAGCTGAGGGAGAACGGCGAGGTCGTCGTCGAGTACCGGCCGGTCTCGATCCTCGACCGCTACTCGCAGGGCACCGAGTTCTCGACCCGTGCCGCGACCGCCTCAGCGCTGGTCGCCGACCAGGACCCCGAGACGTTCGTCGCGTTCACGGAGGCGCTCTTCGCGGGGCAGCCCGCCGAGAACACCCAGGGCCTGTCCGACGAGGAGATCGCCACGATCGCGCGCGACGCGGGTGTGGACGAGGCGGTCGCCGCGGCGATCGAGGACGGCAGCTACGTCGAGGGTGACGACTCGTTCGAGCCGTGGGTCCTGGCCGCGAGCGAGCAGGCCTCGCGCGACTTCCCCGACGGCTTCGGCACGCCGACCATCCTCATCGACGGCCAGAACCTGACCGACCTCGGGGTCGACTGGCGCATCGAGGGTGCGCTCGAGGCCGCGATCGAGCAGGTCCGTGGCTGACCATGGCGCGCCCGTCATGACGCTGCCCGAGGACGCCGCCGAGGAGGCGACGCAACCCCAGGACCGCGACGGCCTGGTCGCGCGCGCCTTCCGGATCCGGCACGACAACCGGTTCATCTTCACGACGATGCTCATCTCGGCGTGCGTGAGCCTGTTCGCGTCGTTCGTGCTCTCGGTCGACGCCCTGCTGCTCGCGGAGAACCCGGACCAGCTGCTGTCCTGCGACATCAGCTCGACGCTGTCCTGCGGGGCGGTCGCGCAGTCGTGGCAGGCGAGCCTGTTCGGGTTCCCGAACGCGTTCCTCGGGATGGTCGCCGAGCCGGTCGTCATCACCATCGCGGTGGCGTCGCTGGGTGGGGTGCGGTTCCCGCGCTGGTTCATGTTCTCGGCGCAGGTCGTCTACACGCTGGGCGTGATCTTCGCGTACTGGCTGTTCGCGCAGTCGATGTTCGTCATCGGGGCGCTGTGCCCGTGGTGCCTGCTCGTGACGGTCTCGACGACCCTGGTGTTCACGACGCTCACGCACGTCAACGTCCGGGACGGGAACCTCTTCCTCCCGCCCCGGGCCTCCGCGGTCGCCCGGTCGGCGATCGCGCGTGAGGTCGACGTCGTCGTGGTGTGGCTGTGGCTCATCGCGCTCGCAGGCCTCGTCGCCCTCAAGTACGGGCCGAGCCTGCTCGGCTGACGGCAGAGCGGCCCGGACCCGTCACGAGGCGGGGCCGGGCCGCTCTGGCAGACTTGACGCCGCGCCGGCTCGCCGGCGCCGCGCCGCCTTAGCTCAGTGGTAGAGCTCCCGCCTTGTAAGCGGACGGTCGTCGGTTCGAATCCGACAGGCGGCTCCATCCGGCCCCAAGGCCCCACCCGGCGCCAAACCCGGACATGTGCTCCACGCCGCTCACCCGAACGGGTGATGGAGCGGCGAACCGCCCGCCCGAAGTGTCCGGAAATGCCCGGCTCCAGCGGGTGAAATCGCTGTGACCTGCGACGTCACACCCGTTCCTGCCCCCTGACGCATGATCACGCGGGCCAGACTTGGCGGGTCCTGGCCCCGGGTCCCCAACCGTGGAACCCAGGACGGCCGGCCACGCCGGTCCTACCCCCCTTTGCGGCGGCGTCCCCCAACGTCGCCGAACCCGACACCGAAGGAACACCCTCATGGCTTCCACGCGCCGTAAGTCCGCCGCGATCGCTCTCGCCGTCGTCGGCATCGCCGGCCTCTCGCTGGCCTCCGCGGCCCAGCTGACCGTCAACACCAGCACGCTCCAGGCCGGCAAGGTCGCGGTCGGCAAGTGCGACGACAACGGCGTGAAGGTCGACTACACGTCGGCGTTCGCGGCCGGCTCGTACAACGCCACCGGCCTGTCCGTGACGGACATCGCCGCGGCGTGCGACGGCGGCACCATCAAGGTCACCGTGATCGCAGGCGGCACCACGCGCGAGGTCACCGGCACGAGCATCTCGGGCGGCACCTTCACGCCGACCGCCGCCGCGTTCGGTGCGGCGATCCCGGCCGACGCCATCACCGACGTCGCGGTCGTCATCACCAAGTGACCCGGTGACGGTGGCTCGTACGAGCCCTGTCGTGGCGACCCACGAGGTGTCCGGTGCAGCCGGCGCGGGACTCCCGCGCCGGCTGCTCGGCCACGCCTCGGGCGCCCTGTGGCTCGTCGGCGCCGTCGTCCTCGGCTGGTTCCTGTGGCCGAGCTCGCTCGGCGGCTGCACGACCGTGACGATCGTGTCCGGCGAGTCGATGGAACCCACGTACTACACCGGTGACCTGGTCGTGTCCCGCTGCGGCGAGGTCGAGGTGGGCGACGTGATCGTCTACCAGCCGGCCGACACCGGCGGTGCGCGCATCATCCACCGCGTCATCGGCGGTTCGGCCGACGACGGGTGGCTCGTCCAAGGCGACAACAACGACTTCGTCGACCCGTGGGAACCACGCGCCGAGGAGATCCTCGGTTCCCCCGTGCTGCACCTTCCGCAGGTCGGCCGGTTCGCGTCGATCCTGCTGAGCCCGCTCACCTGGATCTCGCTGCTCGTGGTGGCGCTCGCCGTCGTGATCTGGCCGAGCGACGAGCCGGACGCCGACGACGACGCCGCGCAGGGTGCTGCGACGCCTGCCGCGGAGCCCGCCGACGCGGACGACGACGCACCCGGCCCCCTGCTCGACCCGCACGATCCGCTCGACGCGCACGGCGCGCACGAACCGCACGACGCGGACGACGACGCCCTCCCGGTCGGCGGACCGGCGACCGGTCCCACGACGAGAGGAGTGACGGCGTGAGGCGCCTCCTGCTGCTCGCCGTCGTGCTCCTGCTCGGCGTCACGGCGACCCTTGGCCACGCGAGCGCCGCGAGCCTCGCGGTGACCAGCCGCACGCTCCAGGCCATGCACGTGACCCATCCCTGCCCGGGGACGGCGACGGCGGTGCCCGCGACCCGCTCCGGCAACCAGTACACGGCCGTCACGGTCACCGTCCCGGAGGCGTGCGCCGGCCGTCCCGTGAACGTCGCGGTGGTGAACGGCTCGACGGCGCGCACCGGAACGGCCGTGGCCGCCTCGCCGACCGCGACGCGCTACACCGTGCCGCTCAGCGGCGCCTACACGGTGGGCACCGCGACCACGGTCAGGGCGACGGTCAGCGGCTGGGGCCTGCCGGTATCGATGCTCCCCGCCGTCTCCTGCCGCATCCCCGGCAACCCGGCCGCGACCTGCACGGCGACCGCGACCGACGCGGCGAACTGGTGGGAGTGGCTCAACCCCGACCGCCACGACATCACCGTGCGTGTCACGACGAGCACCCCGACGGCCGAGCCGTGGGAGCTGACCTTCAACTTCGCGGCGCCCGGGTTCCGCGCCGTCTCCGACCTCGGAGGTCCGACGACCCTGACCAGCCAGACGGGCTGCGCCGACCTGCCCGTCTACCGGGTCACCGGCTCGGGCGCGACGGCGTCGGCGCCCCAGACGTTCACGCTCATCGCCAACAGCTGGATCGGCGGCAACCAGAACCTGCTCAGCTGCTCCTGACGCCCGTGCTGCCCGGGCCGCCCGGCCCGGCCGGGCCGACCGGCCCGCCAGGGCCGCCGGGTGCCGGGCCGGCGTCGACCGGCTCGAGCGCGGGCCGCTTGGGCCGGCGGCTGTCACCCGAGGAGCGGCCACGCAGTCGCCGCGTCGCCCACGGGTAGGCGTGGGCGCGGAACCACTCGGCGTCCTCGCGCAGCTGGGCTGCCCGCGGGAGGGGTGGCAGCGGTGTCATCGGGTCGTCCCACGCCGGGTCGTCGGGCTCGAGGCCCAGCGCGACGAGCGCGCCCTGGGCCACGCGCCGGTGACCCTCGGTGGTCAGGTGGATCCGGTCGGGTGCCCACATGCGCCAGTCGCGCAGCGACGCCATGCCCCACACGTCGAGCACGTGCGCGCCGTGGCGGCGGGCGATCGACCAGACGTGGGAGTTGAGCACGGCGACGCGTCCGCGGGTGCGACGCACCACGGGGCTGTCCTTGGCGTCCATGCCCGTGCCGAGCAGGACGTCCGCGCCCGCCGCGCGCAGGCGGACGACAGCGCGCTCGACAGCCGCCGCCATGCGGTCCGGGTCGGCCGCGGGCCGCAGCATGTCGTTGCCGCCGCCGACGAGGCTCACGAGGTCGGCGCCGAGGTCGAGGGCGGCCGGCACCTGGTCCCGCAGGATCGGTGCGAGGAGGCGCCCGCGGATCGCGAGGTTCGCGTACGCGACGGGCTCGCCGCCCGAGCGCTCGGCGAGGTGGGCCGCGAGCAGGTCCGCCCAGCCCCGGCACGGCAGCGTCGGGTCGACGGTCTCGGTGCGCACGGGTGGTTCGCCTCCCGGGACGTCCCACAGGCCCTCCGTGAAGGAGTCGCCGGTCGCGACGTACCGCCGCCACGGTGAGGGCGCCCTATCGGCAGGCGTCGAGGGATCCGCGCCTGCGGACCGGGTGAAATCCATCCTGCGAGTGTGCTCCGATGCCCCGTACGTGCCCAAACCGGACGCCCCTGTCCTTCCCGGGTATGGACGATGTGTCCCCTGTGGGTCATCCTGGGCAGGTCAGCGACAAGAGGCAAACCCATCGTGAGGTGGGGACGCAAAGCCACGGGACCCCTGGGGTCAGCCGGGCCACCGAACGACAAGAGGCCGATCATGAGCATCACGTCACCCACGTGGGCCACCTCCCTCCCAGCGCACGGCGCTGAACCGGGCCGCCACCCCTAGCCTCCTCGAGGCATCCCGCCCCAGGCCGCAGGACGCGACCACGGGGCGAACGCCGGACACGGATGTCCGGCTCAGGGAGTGCAGGAACCATCTCGGACCCAGGAGGGGGACAGATGATCAGCCGCAAGAATCGACAGGCCGCATCGGTGGCCCTCGTCGCGCTCGCCCTCGTGGGCGTCCGTGCCGCGTCCGCGGCCGGGCTCGACCTGGGTGGCGAGCAGATCCTGATCGGGAGTCAGAGCACCGAGCGGTGCTCCTCCTCTCAGGTCGACATCGACTACGACGTCGCGTACGACGCGTCGCTGCAGGGATACGGGGTGAGCGCTGCCCGGCTGTCGGGGCTGGACGAGCGCTGCCAGGGCTACGACGTCGTCGTGACCCTCAGCGGACCCGGGGGGGTCTCGTTGGCCGACATCACCGCAGTGGTGGACGCGCCGGACATGGCGGTCGTGGTGCCGGCGGCGACGCCGGTGAGCGCGGAGCAGCTCACGGGAGTGAGCATCGTGCTCAGGGAGGCCGAGGCCTAGACCTCAGCCCACTGACGTGGTGCCGCTCCGTGGGGACGGAGCGGCACCGGTCGGTGCGCCCGGGGTCGGCTGGTCGGCGCCCGCTGGCGGCTCGAGCGCTACCGCGCCGGCGCCCGTACCCGCGTGCCTGGCCCAGTCCACGGGCGGCGCGCCCTGCTCCGCGAGCAGCGCGTTGACGCGCGAGAAGGGCTTCGAGCCGAAGAAGCCGCGCGCGGCGGACAGCGGGCTGGGGTGCACGCTCTGCACGAGCGGCACGCCGTGGAGCGCGGGCCGCAGCTCCTGCGCGTCCCGGCCCCACAGGACGGCGACCAGCGGTCCGCCGCGCTCGACGAGGGCCGCGACGGCCCGGTCGGTGACCTCCTGCCAGCCCAGCGACCGGTGCGACGCGGGGCTGCCCTCCCGCACCGTGAGCACACGGTTGAGCAGCAGGACGCCCTGCTCGGCCCACCCCGTCAGGTCGCCGGACGGCCCGGGCGAGCAGCCGACGTCGTCGGCGAGCTCACGGTAGATGTTCTGCAGGGACCGGGGGAGCGGTCGCACGTCGGGCGCCACGCAGAAGGACAGCCCGACGGCGTGCCCGGGCGTCGGGTAGGGGTCCTGGCCCACGACCAGCACGCGGACCTCGGCCATGGGCCGCGCGAAGGCGCGGAGCACCGCGTCGGGGGCGGGTAGGTAGCGGTGCCCCGCCGCCGTCTCGGCCCGCAGGAGGTCGCCGATCGTGCGCAGCCTCGGCTCGACGGGGGCGAGCGCGGCGGCCCAGTCGGGCGCCATGATCTGGTCGAGCGGCAGGCGCGGCACGGGTGGACCCTAGCGCCGTCGCGCGACTCGCCCGGGGAATGACATGGCTGTGATTAGCGGCGTAGCATGAGGACGGCGCGGATGGCGGCACGACACCCCGACGAGGGGTCGAGGAAGCCAGGCGCGTCGGTGGGTCGTGGGGCACGCAGCGCCGCACGAGGACGAGCACGGGAGAGCACGCATGGACGCCATGGCGATCAGCACGCTGGCCGAGCGGGGCCACGAGCCCGCGGCCGCGAGCGAGCTGTCCGAGCGCGACCAGCAGATCCTCGCCTTCGAGCGCCAGTGGTGGAAGTACGCGGGCGCCAAGGAGCAGGCCGTCCGCGAGCTCTTCGAGATGTCCGCCACCCGCTACTACCAGGTCCTCAACGCGCTCATCGACTCGCCCGCGGCCCTCGCGTACGACCCGATGCTCATCAAGCGCCTGCGCCGCATGCGCACCACCCGTCAGCGGGCCCGCACCGCGCGTCGTCTCGGGATCGACGGCTGACCCACCGGCGCGACCGCTAGCCTTGCCGCCGTGAGCGCCCGCGACTACCCCCACCCCCCGGACGAGTTCGACGCGGCGGACGTGGCAGGTGGTCCGCGCGGAGCGCACCGCAGGCCGCGGAGCCGGCTGAGTCGTTGGCTCCCGTTCCTCGTCGTCCTCGTCGTCTTCCCTGCGCTCGCGTACGGGATCGTCACGTGGCTGTCCGACTGGGAGGGCCTCCCCGGCGCCGACACGACGACGACCGACACGACGGACACGGCCGAGGACGAGCCGGCGACGGACGACACGGCGACCGAGGAGACCCCGGCCGACGGCGCGACCACGGAGGAGACGCCCGCCGCGGAGCCGACCGTCGAGGCGCCCCCGCCTCCCGTCGCGAACCTGGCGACGCCCGTCGAGGTCTTCAACGCGACGTCGCGCTCCGGCCTCGCCGGCGGCGCCGCGGACCGTCTCGAGGAGGCCGGCTTCACGTCCGTCGAGGCGGGCAACTGGGACGGCGCCGACCTCGACACGTCGGTCGTGTACTACCCGAACGCCGACCACGTCGCCACGGCGCAGGCCGCCGCGGCAGCCCTGGGCCTGACCGCGGTCCAGGAGTCGGCGGAGGAGGCGCCCGAGGGCATCGTGGTCGTGCTCGCCGCCGACTACCGCTCCTGAGCGACCCCGCTAGGCTCGGCCGTTCACGGCATCACTCGTTCAGCGCGACAGGAGCAGCGATGGCTCAGGGCACCGTCAAGTGGTTCAACGCCGAGAAGGGCTTCGGGTTCATCACCCAGGCCGACGGCGGTCCGGACGTCTTCGTCCACTTCAGTGCGATCCAGGCCGACGGCTACCGCGCGCTCGAGGAGGGCCAGGAGGTCGAGTACCAGGTCGGCCAGGGCGCCAAGGGGCCGCAGGCCGAGCAGGTCCGCGCGATCTGACGCCGGGGCCGGCCGCGTCGTGGACGTCGTCGTCGTCGGGTCGGGCCCGGGCGGCCTCGCCGCAGCGGTGACGCTCGCGCGGTCGGGCCTGGCGGTCGAGGTGCTCGAGGCGCAGCCGACGGCCGGCGGGGGCGCGCGTACGGCCGACCTCGGGCTGGGTCCGGGCGTCGTGCACGACGTGTGCAGCGCGGTGCACCCGCTCGCGCTCGCCTCGCCGTTCTTCCGGCGCTTCGACCTCGCGGCGCGTGGCGTCGAGCTCGCCGTCCCCGAGGTGTCCTACGCGCAGCCCCTCGACGGTGGCGTGGCCGGCCTCGCGCTGCGGGACCTCGGCCGCACCGCGGACGGGCTGGGCGTCGACGGCGCCGCCTGGCTCGACCTCATGGCGCCCCTGGTCGAGCACGTGGACGGCCTCGTGGCGCTGCTCCTGGGCGACCACCGCCACGTCCCGGCCGACCTGCCCACCGCGCTGCGCCTCGCCCTGCGGGCGGCGGAGCAGGGCCTCGGCGCGACGTGGGGCCGACGGTTCCGGGGCCCCGTCGCGCCGGCGCTCCTGACGGGTGTCGCAGCGCACACCACGACGCGCCTGCCCTCGATCCCGGCCGCGGGCACCTCGCTGCTCCTGAGCACGCTCGCCCACGCCGGCGGGTGGGCGCTGCCGCGCGGCGGGTCGCAGGCGATCACGGACGCCCTCCTCGCGGACCTCGCCGCGCACGGCGGCGTCGTGCGGACGGGCCACGCCGTCCGGACGTCCGACGACCTGCCCGCGGCGCGCGCGTACGTGTTCGACACCGTGCCCTCGCTCGTCGCGCGCGTGCTGCCGCGGCACCTCGCCCCGGGCGTCGCCGCCGCGTACGGGCGCTACCGGCACGGCGCCGGGGCCGCGAAGGTCGACTTCGTCCTGTCCGGGCCCGTGCCGTGGGCGGCGGACGGCGTCGGGCGCGCCTCGACCGTCCACCTGGGTGGGACGCGCGAGCAGATGGCCGCGGCGGAGGACGCGGTGGCCCGCGGTCGGCACGCCGCCCACCCGGTCGTGCTCGTCAGCGACCCGTCGCTGACGGACCCGGGCCGGCTCGGCCGCGACGGCACCCGGCCGCTGTGGACGTACGCGCACGTGCCCGCGCGGTCGGTCGTTGACGTGACGGAGGCCGTGACCGCGCAGGTCGAGCGGTACGCGCCCGGGTTCCGGGACGTCGTCGTCGCGGCGCGGTGCGTGCCTGCCGCCCGCATGGCCGACGACAACGCGAACTACGTGGGGGGCGACATTGCCGCGGGCGCCGTGACGCTGCGCCGTGTCCTCGGCGGGCCCGCGCCGCGCTGGGACCCGTACCGGGCGGGTGACGGGGTCTACCTGTGCTCCGCCGCGGTCCCGCCCGGGCCGGGCGTGCACGGCATGGGCGGGTGGCACGCCGCCCGACGCGTGCTGGCCGACGTGTTCGGGATCCGACGCCCCCCGTCGCTCGCTCCGTGAGAGCCGGGGGCCGTGCCGGCTGCGCGCTGGGCGAACGCCCCCTCGTGGGGTGTGCGCGCCGCTTGCACTCACCGGTGCCGAGTGCCAATAATGAGTTAGCACTCTCGACCCGAGAGTGACAGAACGTACCTGGGCCTGGTGAGGTCCGGGGCTCGGTGGCGGGACGTGACCGCCTCGGGCCCGGGCCGTCCGTCGCGGGCGCCACGTCCAGGACACCGCCACAACCGGAGGATCATTCCGAATGGCCAAGATCATTGCCTTCGACGAGGATGCCCGCCGCGGTATGGAGCGGGGCATGAACGCCCTGGCCGACGCCGTCAAGGTCACCCTCGGTCCCAAGGGCCGCAACGTCGTGCTCGAGAAGAAGTGGGGCGCCCCCACGATCACCAACGACGGTGTCTCCATCGCCAAGGAGATCGAGCTCGAGGAGCCCCTCGAGAAGATCGGCGCCGAGCTCGTCAAGGAGGTCGCCAAGAAGACGGACGACGTCGCTGGCGACGGCACCACCACCGCCACCGTGCTCGCCCAGGCGCTCGTCCGCGAGGGCCTGCGCAACGTCGCTGCCGGCGCCAACCCGATCGCCCTCAAGCGCGGCATCGAGAAGGCCGTCGAGGCCGTCACCGCGCAGCTGCTCACCGCCGCCAAGGAGGTCGAGACCAAGGAGGAGATCGCCGCGACCGCGGGCATCTCCGCCGGGGACCCGGCCATCGGCGAGCTCATCGCCGAGGCGATGGACAAGGTCGGCAAGGAAGGCGTCATCACGGTCGAGGAGTCGAGCGCCCTGGGCCTCGAGCTCGAGCTGACCGAGGGCATGCGCTTCGACAAGGGCTTCCTGTCGGCGTACTTCGTCACCGACCCGGAGCGCCAGGAGGCCGTCCTCGAGGACGCCTACGTGCTGCTCGTCGAGTCCAAGATCGCCAACGTCAAGGACCTGCTGCCGCTGCTGGAGAAGGTCATCCAGTCCGGCAAGCCGCTGTTCATCGTCGCCGAGGACATCGAGGGCGAGGCCCTCGCCACCCTCGTCGTCAACAAGATCAAGGGCACGTTCAAGTCGCTGGCCGTCAAGGCCCCCGGCTTCGGCGACCGCCGCAAGGCGATGCTCCAGGACATGGCCATCCTCACGGGCGGCCAGGTCATCTCGGAGACCGTCGGTCTCAAGCTCGAGAACGCCGGGCTCGAGCTGCTCGGCCAGGCGCGCAAGATCGTCGTCACGAAGGACGAGACCACGATCGTCGAGGGCCTGGGCGACGCCGAGGCCATCGCGGGCCGGGTCGCGCAGATCCGTGCCGAGATCGAGAACTCCGACTCGGACTACGACCGTGAGAAGCTCCAGGAGCGTCTCGCCAAGCTCGCCGGTGGCGTCGCCGTCATCAAGGCCGGCGCGGCCACGGAGGTCGAGCTCAAGGAGCGCAAGCACCGCATCGAGGACGCCGTCCGCAACGCGAAGGCTGCCGTCGAGGAGGGCATCGTCGCCGGTGGTGGCGTCGCGCTCATCCAGGCCGGCAAGCTCGCGTTCGAGCAGGCCGACATCCTCGGGCTCGAGGGCGACGAGGCGACGGGTGCACGCATCGTGCAGCTCGCCGTCGACGCGCCGCTCAAGCAGATCGCCATCAACGCCGGCCTCGAGGGCGGCGTCGTGGCGGAGAAGGTCCGCAACCTCCCGTCGGGTCACGGCCTCAACGCCGCGACCGGCGTGTACGAGGACCTCCTCGCCGCGGGCGTCAACGACCCGGTCAAGGTGACGCGCTCCGCGCTGCAGAACGCGGCGTCGATCGCGGCCCTGTTCCTGACGACCGAGGCTGTCGTGGCCGACAAGCCGGAGAAGCACGCGCCGGCTCAGGGCGGCGACGGCGGCATGGGCGGCATGGACTTCTGATCGGCTCCCGGGCCTCGGCCCGGTCCGGTCATCGCTCCTGACCCCAGCAGTCCAGCGGCGGGCGTCCCCTTCGGGGGGCGCCCGCCGTTCGTCGTCCCCGGCCACGTGTGCCCGGGTCGTCTGCCTCAGGCGCGGCGGTCCCGCGACGTGACGCGCAGGCCCGAGGCGCGCAGGCGTCGGACGAGCTCTCGGGTGCCGACGACTGTCGCACCGAGGGCGACCAGCTCCTCGTAGCGGTCCGTCGGCACGTCGTAGTGGTCGAGGTCGAAGGCTCGACGCGGGAGACCGGCGCGCGCCGCGAACGCGTGGAGCTCCTCGAGCGACGTGTCACTCACGAGGTGACCCCAGACGGTGCCGTGGCGCGGCCACAGCGGAGGGTCGAGCAGGACGGTCACGGTGCGCTGCACCTCCCTGCCTGTCTCGTCGGGCACCCCGCCGCACGGGGCCGTGGACATCCGGTGATCCAACCACGGCGCGCCCGCGCGGGCGCCTCGCGGGATGAGTGCGCCGGCGTCCACGACGCACGTATGTCGCGTCCACGGCGCACGTGTGCAAGGTCAGGCCGCGTCGGGACACGAACCGGGTGGGGCCGTGCAGGCCGTCGGGGAGGTGCGCCGTGGGACGTGTGAGCGACCGTGCCGCAGCGACGACCGTGGGCGTCGTCGCCGTGGTGGTCCTCGTCGCGGTGGGCGTGCACGCGCGCGTGACCGCCTCGCCGCAGACACCGTCCCCGCCCGCGCAGATCGCTGACGGCGGCCCGGACTGCCTTGCGGACGACGTCCTCGCGGGCGTGCTGGGCAGCCAGGTCAGGACCGGCCGCCAGGCGCCGAGCGCCGGCAGCGTCCCCGTCGGGTTCGAGCCCGTGCAGGTCGTCATGTGCCGTGGGCCGGCGTTGACGCTGCTCGAGCCGGTCCCACCGGTCGTCGTGCCGGACCTGGTCGGTCCGTCGGACGGTGCGCAGGTCGACCTGTCCGACCAGCTCGGCGGGCGGGCGGGCGCAGACGGTGGGCAGGTGGACGCGGACCCCGGTCTGGCGGGTGCGGACGGTGGCGGGCAGGAGGCGCCGACCCCGACGGACGTCCTCACCGTCCTCGAGGTGACGTTCGAGGGCGACCTCGCGCCCCTGCTCGTCGCGCTCGCGCGTCCGTCGGACCCGGTTCCGCAGGACCAGGCCTGCCCGGCGATGGCGGAGCTCCAGCCGCAGATCTACCTCGTCGACGCGGCCGGGAGGGCGGTCCGGCCGCAGTGGCCGGTGACGGCCTGCGGGTTCCTCCACGAGGGGGCGTGGGCGTCGCTCGACGGGCTCGTCGAGGTCGGGTCGACCGTGCGGACCCACACCACCGAGAGGTGACGGCGGCCACCCGGCGGACGCCGAGGGGTGACGGCGGCCACCCGCCCGGGCGGCCGCCGTCGGCGCTCAGCGCAGGAAGAGCCGCGAGGCCTGCTGCTCCGCGTCCGCGTAGTGCTGCGCGGCGGTGCCCAGCGACGCGGTGATCTGGTCGAGGCTCGCCTCGACGTGCTTCTGGGTCGCCGACCAGTCGGCCAGGACCCCGCCGAACGCCTCGGCCGCGCTGCCGCGCCAGCCTGCCTGGAGGTCCGTCAGGTGCCTGAGCAGCGCGGCGACCTCCGTCCGGATGACGGCGACCGACGTGCTCGCCGCGGCGCTCGCCTGGGCGACCTGTGCGCTGTCGACCTCGTACCTGCTCATGCGTCCTCCTGGGTCCTGGCCGGCGTCGGGCCGGCCTGTGCTCGGAGGTGCCGACGCTAGGGAGCCGAGGGACGGCGCGGGCCGTGCGGCCGTCGCGCCTGGGGACGGACGGCGCGAGCGCGGGGGCTGTGGACGAGAGGGGCCGTCCAGGGACCCGCCGCTCAGGCGCCAGGTGCTGCGGTGCCCCTGTCGGCGCCGGACGTGACCGATGCCGCGTGCGCGTCCGTCCCGTCGGGCCGGCTCGTCGCCGTCGCGCGGTCGACCTCGATGCGCGCGAGCTCCTTCTCGAGCCGGTGGAGCTCCGCACCGACGTTCTGCCGGGCGGACTCCTCCCAGGCGGCACCGAGCGGGCTCGCGAAGAGGTTCTGCCGCTCGGCGAGGCGCCGCAGGATCTTGATCCGGGCGCGGACGAACTGCTCGACCGGCAGGTGCGCGTACTCGGCGCGGACCTCGGCCAGGTACGCCTTGTACTTCTGCGGCTCGGACGCGAGCATCGCGAGGTCGGCGTCGCAGAGCACCGCGCAGTCGAAGTCCTCAGGCGCCGGCGCGTGCCGGGCGAGCGCCTCGACGAGCTCGACGACGCGCTGGACGGCGTGCTCCGGCAGGCCCAGGTCGACCAGCTCCCGCCGCGCCAGGGCGGCGCTCGCGCGCTCGTCCTCACCGCCGCGGTGCGCGTAGGAGGCCCGCTCGGCGGCGTCGAAGATCGCACCGTGGTACCAGGCGGCGAGCCGCACCAGGTCCGGCTCGTGCGTCTCCTCGGCGAGCTCGTCCACGCGTGCGAGGACGTCCGTGAGGTGTCGCAGGTTGTGGAAGTGCCTACCGGGCTCGGACCACCGGTCGAGGAGCGCCTCGCCGACCTTCTCCACCTCGTCCCGGGATGCCGTCGCTCCGGCTGCCACACAGGCCCGTGTCCAGGCCGAGATCAACCACTGGGGTGCGTCACTGACGCCCATCGCCGTGCCTCATCGTGTCGGGGACAACGAGTCGCAATGGTAGACCCGCCACCACGGTGCTGCCGCCCGGCGCACGGGTGCGTGGTCGCGGGGTGGGACGGGTGCCCGCCGACGGTCTCAGGGCTGGGTCGACGCCGCTGCGCCCGGGCCGCCCGGCCCGCCCGGTCCGGGTCCCGGAGCGGGCGTGGCCCCCGGGAGCGTCACGCGCACTGTCGTCCCGCCGCCCGCCGTGCGGTCCACCTCGACCGAGCCGCCGTGCGCGTCCACGATCGCGGCGACGATCGCCATGCCGAGGCCCGCGCCGCCGGAGTCCCTGCCCCGTGCCGCGTCGATCCGGTAGAAGCGCTCGAAGACCCGAGCGGCGTGCTCCGGCGGGATCCCGGGCCCGTGGTCCCGGACCTCGATGCGCACCTGTGCCACCCCGTCGGCCCGGGGCGTCCCCGCGACGGGTCCCACCGCGAGCTCCACGGCCGTCCCCGCCGGTGTGTGCTGCACGACGTTGCCGACCAGGTTGTTCACGACCTGCCGCAGCCTGTCCTCGTCGCCGAGGGCGACGGCACCGGCGATCGACGCCCGGCCCGGCAGGGGCTCGATCCGCACGGGGCGCGTCGGGTCGAGCGCGCGCAGGTCGGCGACCGCGTCGCCCGCGAGCACGGCCAGGTCGACGGGCTCGTGCCGCAGGGTGCGCCCCTCCTCGAGGCGGGCGAGGTGCAGCAGGTCCTCGACGAGGGTGCCCATGCGCTTCGCCGAGTCCTCCATGCGCGCCATCGTGCGCGGGACGTCGTCGGGCCCCGTCAGCGCACCCATGCGGTACAGCTCGCCGTACCCGCGGATCGTGGCCAGCGGGGTGCGCAGCTCGTGGCTCGCGTCGGCGACGAACCGGCGCATGCGCTGCTCCGAGGCGGTGCGCACGGCGAAGGCCTGCTCGATCTGCGTGAGCATCCCGTTGAGGGCGACGGCGAGGCGGCCCACCTCGGTGCTGGGCTCGGCGTCGGGCACCCGACGGCTCAGGTCCCCGTCCGCGATCGCGGCCGCGGTGTCCTCGATCTGGCGCAGGGGCCGCAGGGAGTGCCGCACGCCCCACGAGCCCGCGAACGCGCCGAGGCCGACGACCGTCGCGCCGATGACGAGCAGGACGGTGCGCATGCGCTCGAGCGTCGCGTGGGCCGACGTCATGGGCAGTGCGACGGCCACGGAGCCGACGACCTGCGAGTCCTGGGTGACCAGGGGCCGGGCGAGCACGCGCCACGTCACCTCGCCGTCCGTCGAGCTCACGGTGAAGCCCTGGCTGTCGAGCTCGAGGACCTCGGCGGCCGTCAGGGCGGGGATGTCCGGGGCCGCGTCGGTGCCCACGGACGCCGCGCGCTCGTCGAGCACCTCGCCCGACGTCGAGAAGACGACGGCCTGGTACTCGCTCAGGTCGTGCTCGCCGCCGATGCCCGTCTCGCGGCTCGGGTTCCGCTCGATGTACTCCTCGGCCGCGGTGTAGAGCTGCTTGTCGAGCTGGGTCACGAGCGACTGGCGCAGCAGGGTCAGGGCCGCGACCCCGCTGAGCCCGAGGCCGACCACCAGGAGCCCCGCGAACACGACGGTCAGCTGGGTCCGCAGGGGCAGGCGGGACCAGCGCCTCATCGCGTCCCCGGTGCGCGGCGCAGCACGTAGCCCACGCCGCGCTTGGTGTGGATGAGCGGCTCGGGGTCGGGGCCGTCCTCGCCGGCCGGGAGACGGTCGATCTTGCGTCGCAGGTAGGAGATGTAGGACTCGACGATGCTGCCGTCGCCACCCCAGTCGTACTGCCACACGTGGTCGAGGATCTGGGTCTTCGACAGCACGCGTCCGGCGTTGAGCATGAGGTAGCGCAGGAGCGCGAACTCGGTGGGGGAGAGGTCGACGGGCCGTCCCGCGCGTCGGACCTCGTGCGAGTCCTCGTCGAGCTCGAGGTCCTCGTAGCGGAGCACCGAGGTGTCCGCCGCGGCGACGGCGCTCGTGCGGCGCAGCACGGCGCGGATGCGCGCGACGATCTCCTCGAGGCTGAACGGCTTGGTCACGTAGTCGTCGCCGCCGACGGTCAGGCCGGTGACCTTGTCGGCCGTGTCGTCGCGCGCCGTGAGGAACAGGACGGGCACCTGCTGGCCGCGCTCGCGCATGCGCCGCGTCACGGCGAAGCCGTCGAGGTCGGGCAGCATGACGTCGAGGACCACGAGGTCGGGCTCCACGTCCTTGACCAGGGCGAGGGCCGAGGTGCCGTCGGCCGCGGCGTGCACCTCGAACCCCGCGAAGCGCAGCGAGGTCGTCAGGAGCTCACGGATGGTCGGCTCGTCGTCGACCACGACGAGCCGGGCCTCGGGGGTGCGTGCGGCATCGGCCATGGGTCCAGTGTGGTCCCCGTGGCCCGGCGCGACCTGGACGCGGGCTGGGAGATTCCTGTGAACCCACGGTGCGCAGGGCCCGACGCCGGGCGGCGCCGAGCCCTGCCGCGACCGTCAGGCGACCGGGCCGCCGGCCTTGAGGGCCGCGAGGCGTGCCTCGATCTCCACGGCGCCGGAGTCGGCCTCGAGCTCCTCGAACTGGGCGTCCAGCGACGACGCCGCAAGCTCCTGCTGACCGGCGACGCGCGCCTCTTCGCGACGCACCTTCTCCTCGAACCGCGCGACCTCGCTCGTCGGGTCGAGCATGTTGATCGAGCCGATCGCGTCGTGGACCTGCGCCTGGGCCTCGGCGGACTTCGCCCGCGCGACGAGCTGGTCGCGCTTGGAGCGCAGCTGCTCGAGCTTGTCCTTCATCTGGACCAGCCCGTCCTTGAGCTTCGCGACCACGTCCGTCTGCGAGGCGATCATCGGCTCGGCCGAGCGTGCCTCGCCCTCGAACGCGATCTGCTTGCCCAGGGCGACCTTGGCGAGGTTGTCGAACCGGTCCGCGTCCGCGGCGTTGCCGGCCGCGCGGAGCTGGTCGGCCTTGGTCGACGCGGCAGCCGCCTTGCGGCCCCAGTCGGCGGCGGCTGCGACGTCCTCCGCGTGGTCGGCCTCCGCGAGCCGCAGGTTGCCGATGGTCAGGGCGACGGCGTCCTCGGCCTCGGCGATCGAGTTCGTGTAGTCGCGGATCATCTGGTCGAGGAGCTTCTCCGGGTCCTCGGCCCGGTCGATGAGCGCGTTGATGTTGGCCTTCGCGAGCTGGGCGATGCGGCCCAGGATCGTCTGCTTCTCAGCCATCGGTGGTGCCTTCCCTGTGTGTGGTCGGACGAGCGGGTGGGCTGTGGGGCGTCGGTGGGCGGGTCAGAAGCGGCCACCTCCTCCGCGGCGGCCGCGGCTGCCGCCGCCGCCGAAGCTGCCGGCGGACCGGCCGCCGGACCGCCCGCCACCGAACGAGCCGCCGAACCCGCCCGACCGGCCGCCGGAGCGCCCCCCGCCCCCGAACGAGCCGCCGCCGAACCCGCCGGACCGGCCACCCCCGCCGAGGATCTGGTCGAGGATGATGCCGCCGAGGATGAGCGAGCCGGCGTTGCCGCCCAGGCCGCCGGACCCGGGGCCCGGGCCGTAGCCGCCGCCGCGGCTCTGCTCCCACCGGCTCACGTCGGCCTCCGCGAGCTGCTGCGCGGCTGTCGCGAGCTGCTCGGCCTGGCGGGCGAGCCCGAGGGCACGCACCGGGTCCGCGCCGGCTGCTCCGGCCTCGTGCGCGAGGCGTGACGCCTCGGCGAGGCGGGTGCGGGCCTCGGCGCCGACCGCTCCGCGACGCGTCTCGATGAAGTCACCCACCGCGCGGATCTGCGAGCCCACCCGGCCGAGGACCTGCTGGACCTGGTCGCGTGCGCGTTCGGCCTGGACGGCTTGCTCCCGCGCCGGGGCGAGCGCCGCGTCGAGCGCCGCCTCGGCCTCCGTCAGGCGCCGCAGGGCCGCGAGCGGGTCACCGCTGGTCCGCTCGGTGCGCGCCGTCTCGAGGGCGGCCTGCGCCGCCGTGACAGCACCCGCCACGACCGGGTCCCCGGGAGCCAGGCGCGCGGCGTCGGCGACGTCGGTGGTGAGGGAGGCGATGCCTGCGTCGATCCTCGTGCCGGCCTGCGCGAGGTCCTGGCCCGCGCGGGCGACGGCGTCGAGCAGCGTCACGGCCTGGGCGACGGCGTCCTCGGCGGCGCGCGCGAGCGCCACGGCCGCACCCCTGTCCCGCTCCACCTCGCCCCTGCCCTGCGTCACGCCGGCCCGTGCGGCGTCGAGGAGCCGACGTGCCTGGTCGACGTTGCCCGACACGGACGCGAGCGCGCGGGGCCGGTACGTCGTCGCGAGTCCCGCCAGGGTCGCCTCGGCGGCGGGCAGGCGGCCCTGCACCTCGACGGCGCGGCGGTCGGTGTCCTCGAGCACCTCGGGTGCGCGCGCCTGGAGGTCGCGGAGCTCGTCGAAGGCCTCCGTCTGCTGGTCGAGCGCGGTGTCCGCGCGCTCGCAGCGGCCGAGGATCTCCAGGAGCATCGCGCGGCGCTGCTCCTCGCCCTCGGGCACGGAGTCGTCGAGCTGCTGGCGCAGCGTGAACGCGGCGGCGACGTCCTGCTTGGCGGCGGCGATGACCTGCTCGAACGTGCGGGTCGCCTCGATGCCGAACTGGGCCTGGGCGAAGCCGAGCTCCTGCTCCGAGGTCTTGAGCGCGTCGTCGATCGCGACGAGCGCGCGGCTCGCGCGGCGGTTGAGCTCGTCGGTCGGCAGGGCTGCGGCGCCCTGGGCCCCCGCAGCCCGGGCACCCCCCGCCTGACTGCTGCTGCCGCTGCGCCGGAAGGAGCGGATGACCAGGACGAGCACGATGACGCCCGCCCCGACGAGGAGCCACGTGAGGAGCGAGCCGGCACCGCCCCCGCCGGTCCCGGTGCCCGTGCCGCCGTCGGCCGCGTCCTGGTAGCCCTGGGCGGCGGCGATCGCGGCGTCGGCCCACGCGCTGGCGCGCAGCTCGGGCTCGATGCGCTCGCTCGACACGGCCTGCAGCTGGTCGTCGCTCAGGGCGATCGCGTCGTCGACCGAGACCCCGTAGGCGCGGTCCTCGACGGCGACGGCGAGCAGCAGGTCGTCGGTGCCGAGGCCCGACCGCGTGGCGCTCTCGTTGGCCCAGTCGAGCGGGTCGGCGCCGTCGAAGCTGTCGACGAGCACGACGAAGAGCTGGTACCGCGTGGTGTCGGCGAGCTCGTCGAGCGCTGCCTGCACCTCGTCGGTGCGGTCACCGAGCACGCCTGCGCTGTCCGTGATCTCGTCCTGCGCGACCACGGGCGGCTCGGCTGCGGCGGGCGTCGCCAGCAGGCCGACGGCGAGCGCGGCGGCCATGGCCACGGTGCCGGCGACGCCGAGGGCCCCGCCGATGCGGCCCGGTCGGCGTGAGCGGTGCGGGCCGGGCTCGGACGCCGCCGGGAGACGCAGGGGGTGGGCCACCCCTTGATACTTGACCACCTCCACCCCACCCGCAACGGCCAGGGCGTTGCCCGGCACCGTGCGCGGCGGACTCACAGGAGCCGCCCAGCCGGCGTGAGGGCGCGTCGGGCGCGGCCGGTGTGGCGTGCGTGACGTCGGGCCCTTGGGCTCGCTCGACCTGACCGCGCTCCCACTACAGTCCTACGCGTGATCCTCACCGTCATCGAGCAGACGCCGACCGCCCCGCTGGACCGGTTCGCGGCGTGGCTGCCGACCCCCGCCGGGACCGCCCCCGAGGCCGCGCTGACCGTGCACGTGGTTCGGGCGTGGGACGGCGACGCCCTCCCCGTCGACGCCGCGCACGTCGGCGACGGCCTCCTCGTGCTGGGCGGCGAGGCGAACGCGTACGACGACACCGCCGCGCCGTGGCTGCCGGCCACGCGCGAGCTCCTGGCGGACGCGGTGCGCTCGGGCGTCCCGACGCTCGGCGTGTGCCTCGGCGCCCAGCTCCTCGCGGTCGCCGCGGGCGGGAGGGTCCAGGTCGCGGCACCTCCCGGGCGCGAGGCCGGCGTCATCGACGTCCACCCGCGGCCCGACGCCGCGCGCGACCCGCTGCTGGGCGGCCTCGCGGCCGACGTCCCCGCCGACCACCCGCTCGCCGGGGGCGTGCTCGCCGCGATGCCCTCGATGCACGCGGACGCCGTCGTCGACCTCCCGCCGGGCGCGGTGTGGCTCGCGTCGTCGCGGCTCTACCCGTACCAGGCGTTCCGGGTCGGCGAGGTCGCGTGGGGCCTGCAGTTCCACCCCGAGACGTCCGTCGAGACGTTCGCCGGGTGGGCGCAGACCACGCCCGACGTCGACGCCGAGGCGCTCGTCGCGCAGTACCGCGACCGGGCCGACCAGGTCGAGGCCGGCGGCCGGGCGATCGCGCAGCGGTTCGCGCAGATCGTGGTGCGCCGGGCCGCCGGGCTCCCACTCGACGCGGCGCTCGCGGCGACCCGCTGACCCCGCGCCCCCGGCTGTCACGGGCGCCGGCGAGGCGCGCCGGCCGGCGACCCGCACCGGCCGTCGACCCCGCGTGACGCCTCAGCCCGCGACGAGGTCCTCCGCGTCGATGATCCGGTACGCGTAGCCCTGCTCGGCGAGGAACCGCTGGCGGTGCGCCGCGAACTCCTGGTCGACCGTGTCACGTGACACGACCGCGTAGAAGTGCGCCGTGCGCCCGTCGGCCTTGGGGCGCATGATCCGGCCGAGCCGCTGCGCCTCCTCCTGGCGTGACCCGAACGAGCCGCTGACCTGGATGGCGACGGCGGCCTCCGGCAGGTCGACCGAGAAGTTCGCGACCTTCGAGACGACCAGGCGTGTGACCTCGCCCGTGCGGAACGCCGCGAACAGCCGCTCGCGCTCGCGGACCGTCGTCGCACCCGTGATGAGGGGCGCGTCGAGGTGGTCGGCGAGGAGCTCGAGCTGGTCGAGGTACTGGCCGATGACGAGCACCTGGTCGTCGGGGTGCCGCGCGACGAGCTGCTCGACGACGCGGTTCTTGCCCGCGGCGCTCGCGGCGAGCCGGTACTTGTCCTCGGGCTCCGCCGTCGCGTAGGCGAGGCGGTCGCCGTCGGGCAGCGTCAGCCGGACCTCGACGCAGTCGGCGGGCGCGATGTAGCCCTGGGCCTCGATGTCCTTCCAGGGCGCGTCGAACCGCTTGGGCCCGATGAGGGAGAACACCTCGTCCTCGCGGCCGTCCTCGCGCACGAGCGTCGCCGTCAGGCCGAGCCGGCGACGCGCCTGGAGGTCGGCGGTCATCCGGAAGATCGGCGCGGGCAGCAGGTGGACCTCGTCGTAGAGGATCAGGCCCCAGTCGCGCGCGTCGAGGAGCTCGAGGTGCGTGTAGACGCCCTTCCGGCGCGTCGTGAGGACCTGGTACGTCGCGATCGTGACGGGGCGGATCTCCTTGCGGGCACCGGAGTACTCGCCGATCTCGTCCTCGGTCAGGCTCGTGCGGCGCAGCAGCTCGTCGCGCCACTGCCGCGCCGAGACGGTGTTGGTCACCAGGATGAGGGTCGTGGTCTGGGACTGGGCCATCGCGCCCGCCCCGACGAGCGTCTTGCCCGCGCCGCAGGGGAGCACGACGACGCCGCTCCCGCCGTGCCAGAAGCTCTCGACGGCCTGGCGCTGGTAGGGCCGCAGCGACCAGCCGGTCTCGTCGAGCTCGATCGGGTGGGCCTCGCCGTCGACGTAGCCCGCGAGGTCCTCGACGGGCCAGCCGAGCTTGAGCAGCACCTGCTTGAGGTGGCCGCGCTCGCTCGGGTGGACCACGACGTCGTCGTCGTCCAGGCGCGTGCCGAGCAGGCCCGCGGTCCGGCGCGAGCGCAGGACCTCCTCGAGGACCGCGCGGTCGAGGGCGTGCAGCACGAGCCCGTGGACGGGGTGGCTGAGCAGCTGGAGCCGGCCGTACCGCGCCATCGTCTCGGCGACGTCCACGAGCAGCGAGTGCGGCACCGGGTAGCGCGAGTACTCGAGCAGGACGGCGACGACCTGCTCGGCGTCGTGCCCCGCGGCACGCGCGTTCCACAGGCCGAGCGGGGTGAGCCGGTACGTGTGGACGTGCTCGGGCGCGCGCTCGAGCTCCGCGAAGGGGGCGATCGCGCGGCGGCACGCGGCCGCCGCCTCGTGGTCGATCTCGAGCAGGAGCGTCTTGTCGCTCTGCACGATGAGCGGGCCGTCAGTCATCTGTCTCCTCGGCGGAGGGTCCGCGGTCCCCGGCGGGGGATCGGGTCATGCTGGTGGGGCGGGCGGCGGCTCGGCTCATGCGGGCGCGACGCCCGCGATGCGGTGCACCGCCACGGTCAGCTCGGCCTCGCGCTCCGCGTCGACGGCGCGCACGCGGCCCTCGTCGACGCGCAGCGGGCGGACCCGGCGTCGCGTGGTCGTCCCGGCGGGCCCGACGATCTCGAGCCACACCTCGCGTCCCTCGGCCGCCGCCTCCCGCAGGAGCGCCAACGCCAGGACGGGGTCGGGTGTTCCCGATCCCGTGCCGCCGTCCGGGCCGTCCCCGTCGCCGGTGCCGTCCGGGCCCTGCGTCCCGCCGCGCGCGATGACGGCGTTCTCGGCCTGGTCGGCCCGCAGCAGGTCCTTGGCGACGCGGCGCAGGCGACGGTCACGGGCCTCCTCGGCCGACGGTGCCTGGCGAGCGGCGGTCCCCGGCTGGGCGCGTCGCTGGCCGCGGGGTGCCCGGACGCGGTGCACGTCGGGCGCGGCGACCACGACGGTGCCCGTGGCGTCCTCCGTCACGGGGGCGAGCCCGCGCTCGCGGAGCGCGGCGAGCAGCGCGACGGGCGGTGCCTGTGCGGCGATGACCGTCGGTGCGAGCCGCACCAGGCCGAGGGCGCGCAGGGACCGGTCCTCGACGAGCCCGGCGAGCAGGGCGGGGTCCTCGGCGCGCAGGTACGACGACGCGACGCCGATGCGCACGCGCCCGTGGCGACGCGCCACGTCGAGCACGAGGTACTCAAGGGGCTGCGGCACCCCCGTGCGGGCGTGCCGCGACAGCTCGGCGAGCAGGTCCTCGGCGGTCCGGCCGAGGTCGAGCGCGGAGCGGATGCTCGCCTCGGTGAACCGCACCGTGAGGCCCGCGCCGCGCGACTCGACGTGGGCCATGCGTTCGAGGACGTCGGCGAGGGCGGGCGAGGGCCGCCCGGGGACGATCCCGGTGAGGTCGCCCTGGAGCAGCACCTCGTCGACCGGTGGTGGCAGCTGGCCGGCGAGCGCGGCCGCGGGGGTGCGGGCCGGGCCGGGGTCCGCCCCCGGCCCACCGTCGCCGCCGCCGGGGTGCGCACCCGCGACCGCGTGCCCGTCGCCCCCGCCCGGGTGCCCGGTGCCGCCGTCCGCGTGCCCGACGACGAGGGCGCGTGCCGCGGTGCTCGTCGCGCCGGCCCCGAGGATGCCCAGCAGGCCCGCCTCGGTCAGCACCGCCTCGACGGCGTGCAGGGGCGGCGCGGATCGCGGCGAGCGCCAGCGCAGCACGTCGTGCACCTCCTCGGCCGCGAGCCCGGCCGGCAGGGACTCGGTGCCGGCGGCGGCGAGGACCTCCAGGACCGTCCGGCGCAGCCGGGGCGCCCAGGGCCTGCGGGTCTCGGGGTCGAGCGCGGCACGCAGCCCGCCGCGCTCGTCCCGGGTGCCCACGAGCCAGGGCGCGCGCTCGGACGCGAGCCACGCCTCGACGAGCGCCTCCCAGCGCTCGGGGAGCTCGAGGCGGAGCCAGTCGTCGGCGGACGTGGTGGGGGCGAACGAGGGCGGGTCCTCGCCGTCCTCGGCGACGAGGCCCGCCGAGCCGGCGACCTCGACGACGAGCGCGGCGACGGCGTCGGTCACGTCGAGGCGCGCGGCGAGCCGGCGCAGCTCGCGTGAGCCCAGCCCTCCGGCGCGCAGCACGGGCGGGGGCTCGGCGCCCCAGGCGGCGACGGTCGCGGCGACGAGGCGGACGGCGTCCTCCGCGGCGCGTGCGGACTCGGCGTCGACGGTCGCGAGCGGGGTGGACCGGCCGTGGGGCGACGGTGCGAGGGGCGGCTCGCGGTGCGTGCGTCCCGCCCGGAGCGCGAGCGCGACCTCGCGCGGGAGCACGACGTGCTGCGGGTCGCCGACGGCGAGCAGGCCGTGCCGCAGGAGCCACTCGACGGCCGCTCGGCCCGGCCCCTGGTCGTTCCCGGCGGCGGGGGAGCGCCCGACGGGCGGTCCCCAGGCGAGCGCGTCGAGGACGGCTCTCGCCCCGGGTGGCGCGTCCGCGAGCAGGCGCTGGGCCGTCTCGGGGTCGGCGAGGTGCGCCGCGAGCGCCTCGACCGTGGTCACCGCTGCGTCGGGCTCGGGGGCACCGACGTCGGCGGTGAGGCCCTCGAGGGCCTGGGGCGCGCGCCGCGCGAGGGTCGCGACGAGGCGCGGGCCGAGACCGGCCGGGTAGGGCCCGAGGGCGTCCTCGAGCCCGGGAGCGGGGTGCACGAGGGTGCTCGACGGCGTAGCGGAGCGGCCGCCCGTGCGGGGCGCGTCCGGCTCGGTCCACAGGAGCGCGAGACCCAGGGCCTGGTCGACGGCGCGTGCCGTGGTGTCGAGGTCCCCACCGGTCGCGTGGGCGAGCCGGGGCAGCGGGACGCCCGACGGGTCGGGTGCCCCCGCGACGCCGTCGAGCGCGAGGACGGCCTCGAGGACGGTGAGCACGCCGGCGTCGACGGTTGCGAGGGCCCGCTCGACGCTCCCGCGGTTCGCGACTCGGGCGGCCAGCGAGCGGACGGAGGCCGGCGGCGGGGACGCCAGGTCGGGGCGTGCGGCCAGCAGCGCGGCGAGCCCGTCCTCGCCGCGTGCGCGCAGGTGCTGCGTGAACGTGGCCATCCGCACAACGATACGCAGCGTGCGGGGTCGTCCGCGCCGCCGACCGTGCCACCGACGCTGCCGCGGACCGCGCCACCGACCGCTGGGCCGGCCGCCCGGGGCCGCGCGCGTCCGGCTCAGCGCGGGCCGTGGGCCAGGCGCTGGATGCCGCCGACGGCCATGACGGCCGCGAGGTCGGCCTCGCGGGCGGCGTCGTGCCCCGCCTCGACGCGTGCGATGCAGTGGTTGACCAGGGCCATGAGCAGCGCGCCGACCTGCTCGTCGCGGTCGTCCGGGACGCCGAGGGACCGCGCGGCGTCCAGGAGCGGGCGTGCCGTGTCCTGGTGGCCGCGCATGAGCGAGGCGCGCACGGCCTCGGGCAGCCGCACGCCGGCGAGCGCCGCGGCGAGCCGGTGGTTGCCCTGGGCGGCGCTCGTGGCGGCCGCGGCGAAGTACAGGCGGACGAGGTCCTCGGGGGAGTCCGTCTCGCGCGTCGTCTCCTGGAGGGTGCGGTGCCAGCGCTCGAAGCCGTCGACGACGAGCGTCGCCAGGATGTCCTCGGCCGAGGAGAAGTAGGCGTACACCGAGGGGCGGGCGAGGCCCGTGCGCCCGGCCACGGAGGCGACGGTCACCGCTGCCCCGCCCCGCTCGAGCGCGAGGTCCTCGGCGGCGCGCAGGATCGCCGCGCGCTGCTTGGCGCGGTGCTCGGCGACGGTGGGCTCGGTGATCCTGGGCATCGGACGGTCATCATGGCGCACCGGTCGGGTCCGCACGGGGCTGTGCGGTCCGCCGGTGCTGACGTGCGCCTAGGATACCGACAGGGCTGTCGACAAACGTCGCCCTCCTGCGTCGGCACCGGCCCGCCGCACCTCGACCCGTCTCGACCCTGGGAGCCACCGTGGAGATCCTCAAGAACGTCGCCCTCGTCCTGCACTTCGTGGGGCTCGCGAGCATCCTCGGGGCCTTCATGGTCCAGATGAAGGCGCCGACGAAGCGGATCGACGCGGCGATGTTCCACGGCGCGCTCACGCAGCTCGTCACGGGCCTCGCGCTCGTCGGGATCAACGAGGCCCTGGGCGCGGACGTGAACAACCCGAAGGTCGGCACCAAGCTCGTCGTGCTCCTGGTCATCACGGCCCTGGTGTGGCGCAACCGCAAGGCGCAGAGCGTCTCGACCGCCGTGTGGGGCGCCGTCGGCGGCCTCACGCTGCTCAACGTGGTCGTCGCCGTCTTCTGGTGACGGGCGCCGCGCGGCCGGGCAGCACAGCCACGGACCGCGCGCGAGCAATGGTGGGGACCAGGGTCGGCGGCGGCCGGTAGCCTGGTCCCCGTACGTTTCCGACGATCCGTCAGGGGTTCTGGTGCCAACCGGCAAGGTCAAGTGGTTCGACGCCGAGCGCGGCTTCGGCTTCATCGCCAGCGACGAGGGCGATGAGGTGTTCCTGCATGCGTCCGCGCTGCCTGCCGGGTCGGCCTCCCCGAAGCCCGGGACCAAGGTCGAGTTCGGCGTGGCCGACGGCCGCCGGGGCCCGCAGGCGCTGTCCGTGACGGTGCTCGACCCGCTGCCGTCCGTCGTCAAGGCGCAGCGCAAGCCCGCGGACGACATGGCGGTCATCGTCGAGGACCTCATCAAGGTCCTGGACTCGGTCGGCAACGGCATGCGCCGCGGCCGGTACCCCGAGAAGGCGAAGGCGACCCAGGTCGCGACCCTCCTGCGCGCCGTCGCCGACGACCTCGAGGCCTGAGATGGCCACCGTGACGAAGGACGCCGTGCTGGCCTCGGCCGTCGACGCCGCGCGCGCCGCGGCCGAGCAGGTCGCCGAGCGCCCCGAGCTCGTGGGCGAGTACCTCGGCCTCGTCGTCGAGGGCGAGCGGCTCGTGTCGCACCGGTTCGCGACGACGGCGCCGGGCTACCGCGGCTGGCACTGGGCCGTGACCGTCGCGCGCGCGCCGCGGGCCCGCACGGCGACCATCTGCGAGATCGACCTCCTGCCGGGCGACGACGCGATCCTGGCCCCGCCGTGGGTCCCGTGGTCGGAGCGGCTGCGCCCGGGCGACCTGGGCCCCGGCGACGTGCTGCCCTACCTGGCCGACGACGACCGCCTCGAGCAGGGCTACGAGGCCACGGGCGAGGCGGACTCCGACGAGCTCGCGCTGTTCGAGCTGGGCCTCGGCCGCGAGCGCGTGCTGTCGCCGTGGGGCCGCTCCGAGGCCGCGCGCCGCTGGTACGCGGGCTCCCACGGCCCGATGGCCCCCACGGCCGTCGCCGCGAGCGCCCCGTGCTCCACGTGCGCGTTCCTCGTGCTGATGGCGGGCTCGCTCCGCACCGAGTTCGGCGTGTGCGCCAACGAGTGGTCGCCCGACGACGGCCGGGTCGTGAGCATGGACCACGGCTGCGGCGCCCACTCCCAGACGGACGTCGCCGCCGGGCCGAGCGACTGGCCCGACCCCGCGCCGATCGTCGACGAGATGGACCTCGAGATCGTCAAGCTGCTCGACGACGAGGCCCAGACCGCCGCCGCCGCTGAGCCGGAGGTGCCCGAGGCCGGGACCCCGGTCGACGCCGAGCCCGACGCACTGGAGGCCGGGACCCCGGTCGACGCCGAGCCCACGGTCGCAGCCCTGCCGGTCCCTGAGGCCGAGGTGCCGACGGACGCGGTGGGTACGGACGAGCCGGTCCAGCCGGAGCCGGTCACCGACGAGGAGTGACCGCGGACCCGTTCGGCACGGCGCGCCTGCGCTCCGCCGTCCTGGACGCCTGGTCCGCGAGCCCCGCACGCTTCCGGGAGGACGCGAACGCCGAGGAGGACCACGCCCGCGGGTACTACCGCGACCGTGTGGTCGTCGAGCTCGCCCAGAACGCGCGGGACGCCGCCGCACGCCGCGGCGTCCCCGGGCGGCTCCTCCTGCGCCTGCGCACCACGCCTGACGGACGCGGCACGCTCGTCGCGCTCAACACCGGCGCTCCCCTGGACGCCGACGGCGTCGCGTCGCTCGCGTCCCTGCGCGCCTCCGCCAAGCGCGACGCCGACGCGACGATCACGCGGGGCACTGCGGGCACTGCGGGCACTGCGGGCGCTGGGGGCGCTGGGGGCGCAGGCGCCATGGGCACCGTGCCCGCGGTGGACACCGGCACAGTTGGTCGGTTCGGCGTGGGGTTCGCCGCCGTCCGCGCCGTCGCCGACGAGGTCACCGTCGTCACCCGCGCCGACGGATCCCCAACGGCACCGCCGGCCCACACGGCCGTGCACTTCTCGGTCGCCCGCACGGCCGAGGCGCTGCGATCCGCCGCCCCGGCCCTCGCGGCCGAGGTCGCGCGGCGCGGCGGCTCGCTGCCGGCCCTGCGCCTCCCGTTCGCAGGACCCCACGAGGGCGTCGGCGGCGACGTGCTCGAGGGCGTGTGGGACACCGCCGTCGTCCTGGAGCTGCGCGACGCGTCCGCGGTGCGCGCCGTCCGTGACCAGCTCGCGGCCGTGGGCGACCCGCTCCTCCTCGCCCTCCCGGGCCTCGACACGGTCGAGGCCGACGCGGACGGCGACCTCCGCGTGGTCGCCGACGTCCGCCGCCGCTGGGTCGTCGCGACGCGCTCCGGCCTGCTCGACACCTCGCTCCTGGCGGACCGCCCGGTCGAGGAGCGTGACCGCCGCGCCTGGCAGGTGACCTGGGCCGTCCCGCGCCCGACGGGCGGGGAGCTCGCACGTGCGACGACGGCACCGTGGCCGGCGGTCGTGCACGCCCCGACGCCCACGGACGAGCCGTGCACCGTGCCCGCGCTGCTCGTCGCGACGTTCCCGCTCGACCCCGCGCGACGCCACGTCGCCCCGGGTGGCCTGACCGACGCACTCGTCGGGCACGCCGGCCGGGTCTGGGTGGACCTGCTCGAGGCGTGCCGCGACGCCGGCGAGGACCCCGCACCCGACCCGCTCGACCTCGTCCCCACGGGCCTGCCCGCGGGCGCGCTCGACGCGGCCCTGCGGGAGGTCGTGGTCGAGGCGAGCCGCACCGCCCCCGTGCTCCTGCCCGTGGACGGCGGCCCCGCGTTCGCCGCGCGAGACGCCCTCGTGCTGGACGGTCCCGGCGCCGACGACCGCGCCGTCGTCGAGGCCGTCGGGGCCTGGGTGCCGAACCTCGTGGACCTCGACCCCCGGCACCGCACGCTGGTCGGTGTCCTGCGCATCGCCCGCACGGACCTCGCCGACGTCGTGCACGGCCTGCCGACCCTGGAACCCGCCCGCCAGCGCGTGCTCTACGAGGCGTTCGCGCACGCCGACGCCGCGACCCTCGAGCAGCTCGCGACCCTGCCCGTGCCGCTCGTCGACGGGCGCACGGTGCGGGGCGCGCGCGGGCTCGTCCTCGTCGACGCGGACGTCCCGGCTGACGTCCTGCGGACCCTCGCGGCCTGGGGGCTGCGCATCGTGGACCCGGGCGCGGCGCACCCGGTCCTCGAGCGTCTCGGCGCGACGCGCGCCGGCGTCGCAGGGCTCCTGCGGCACCCGGTCGTGCGGCAGCAGGTCCTCGACGCCGACCCCGACGAGCCGGACGACGAGCTGCCGGGCGACGAGCCCGTGGCCGAGGTCGTGCTCGGGCTCGTGGGTGCGGCGCTCGACGCCGGCGTCCACCTCGACCCGGCGCCCTGGTGGGGCGAGCTGCTGCTGCGCGCCGACGACGGCGACATGGCACCGGCGCGCGGGCTCGTGCGGCCGGGGTCGGACGCGGCGCACTGGTTCGACCCCGACGTTCTGCCGGAGGTCGCCGCGGACCTCGTCGAACGCTGGGGTCCCGCGCTCGATGTCGTCGGCGTCCGCAGCGGCCTCACCGTGGTGCGCCTCGGTGCCCCTGCGGCGTCGGCGCGGACCGGCGCGCACCCGGGCGCGGGCGCCGGGCCGGAGGCCACGGGTCCGGGCGAGCGCCTCGAGGAGGACGACGAGCTGCTGACCGAGGCGCTCCCCGGCTGGGACGGGTACGTCGCGCTGCTCGAGGACGCGGGCGTCGAGGACGTCACCGAGCTGGAGCTCCTGGCCGTCGCCGACCTCGACGCGGTGCGGCCCGAGCGGTGGGTGGACGTGCTGGTCGCACTCGCCTCGGGCGACGCGCGACGCGCGCTGCTCCAGCGGGTGCGTCCGCCCGACGCGCGGCGCGCACCCGGTGGCCTGCCGTCGTACACGGCGTGGTGGCTGCGCGAGCGTTCGGGTCTCGGCCTCGGCCGACCGTTCCTCGCCGAGGCGTCCGAGCGCGCCACCGACGGGTCCCGCCCAGGCCCCGACACCTCCGAGCGGCCCGCCCACGGGTCCGGCCGGGCCGCCCGCGCGGACGCTCAGGTCGGCGTGGTCGCGCTGCTCGGGCCACCGCCCGCCGTCCTCGCGGGCCTCGACGACGCGGTGCTGCGCGCGCTCGGCGGCGTGACGTCGGTCGACGCGCTGCCGGCGGCGGACTGGCCGGCCGTGCTCGACGTCCTCCCGCCGGTCGGTCGGCCCGTCGACGCGGTGACCGCGACGCAGGTGTGGCGCGGGCTGGTGCGGGTCGCCGACGAGGGCCTGGAGCTCGACGTGGACCGGCTGCCCGCCATCGTCGACGGCGCGCCGACGATGGTCGCGGCCGAGGACGTCGCGGTGGGGTCGCCGATGTGGGCGCAGCTCGCGTCGGTCGGGCCCGTCGTCGTCGTCCCGGACGGTGCCGAGGCGGGCGTGGCCGACGCGTTCGACCTCGAGCTCGCGAGCGAGCGGACGTCCGGGCCGTCGGTGGACCACGGGGCCGACGACGCGCGCGTGGTCACGACCCCCGCCGTCGTGCGCGCCGCCGTGCCCGGTGTGCCGGAGCGCTGGGTCGAGCACGAGGACCTGCGGGTCGACGGCCAGGAGGTCGAGTGGTGGGTCGACGCGTCCGGTGAGGTCCACGCGGCGACCACCGCGGGCCTCGCACGCGGCCTCGCCCACGTGGCCGGCTGGTCGCACCGCCACCTGATCGGCGCGCTGCTGACGGACCCGGGGGCGCGTGACGCCGCGCTGCTCGACGCGGCCGGTGATGACGCACGCAGCGTGGGCGACGCTCAGGACGCCACCCCGGGCGACCGCGCCGGGGACGCACCCGGCCACGGCCCGGGGCGAACGGTCGGGCCCGTCGCGTGAGGCGCCGCCGCCTCCTGCTCGGGGTCTACCTCCCCGTCATGGTGTTCGAGGTCGGGATCGGCGCGATCCTGCCGGTCATCGCCCTGAGCGCGACGCGGCTCGGTGCCTCGCTCGCGGAGGCCGGGCTGGTCGTGTCGCTGCTCGCCGTCGGGCAGATCGTCGGAGACGTGCCCGCGGGCGCGGTGGCCGCGCGCCTGGGTGACCGGCGGGCGATGCTCGTCGCCGCGATCGCCTCGGTCGTGGTGCTCGCGGGTGCGGCGCTCTCGACGGAGCTGTGGGCGTTGGCGACCTGCCTGCTCGTCCTCGGGGCCATCAACGCCGTGTTCATGCTCGCGCGCCACTCCTACCTCGCGGAGACGACGCCCGTCCTCGAGCGCGCCCGCGCCCTGTCGACGCTCGCCGGGCTCCAGCGCATCGGCACGTTCCTGGGCCCGTTCCTCGGCGCGGGACTCATGCACCTGTACGGCCTGCGTGCGGCGTGGTGGCTCGCCGTCGCCACGTCGCTCGTCGCGGCGCTCGTGGTCGCGCTCGTGCCCGACGGCGACCACACGGCCCGGACGGGCCCGCGTGTGCCGGCCTGGCAGGTGCTGCGCGAGCACCGCCACGTGTTCGCGACCCTCGGGCTCGCGGTGCTCATGGTCGGCGCGGTCCGGGGCAGCCGCCAGACGGTGCTGCCGCTGTGGGCCGAGCACCTGGGCCTCTCGCCGGCGACGACCAGCCTCGTCTTCGGGCTGTCGGGCGCCGTCGACATGCTGCTCTTCTACCCGGCGGGCCGGCTCATGGACCTGCGCGGGCGGCTGTGGACCGCGATCCCGTCGATGCTCGTGCTCGCCGTGGGGTTCGCGCTGCTGCCCCTGAGCTCCTCGGTGACGACGATCGCCTGGGCCGCGATGCTCATCGGCCTGGGCAACGGCATGGGCTCGGGCATCCTCATGACGATCGGCGCCGACGTCGCGCCACCGGCCGTGCGCGCGCAGTTCCTCGGCATCTGGCGCCTGTGCCAGGACGCGGGCGGTGCGGCGGGTCCGCTCCTCGTGGCGGGCGGTGCGGCGCTCGGCTCGCTCGCCGCGGGCATCTGGGCGATGGCGGGCGTGAGCGTCGCGAGCGCCGCAGGGCTGGCGCGCTGGGCCCCGCGGTTCTCGGCGCACGCGACGCGGGGGCCTGGTGCGCCGGGTGAGCAGGGTGCGCCGGGTGAGCAGGGTGCGCCGCCGACGGCAGCGGACGGCTGACGCAGGGGGTGCGGTGGTGGCCTCTGGGGAAGCCGGTCAGCGACGACGACGGCGGCGGTGCTCCCAGAGCAGGGCGAGGAAGCCGAGCCCGGCACCCGTCGCGCACGTCGCGACGCTGCGGCCCGTGACCTCGCCCTGGAGCGCGAGGACGGCCGCGACGCCGAGGGCGACGAACCACGCGCCGATGCCGATCCAGAAGACGATCCGCAGGTCGATCTCGACGGGCGTGAGCGAGCTGGGCTCGGCGAGCGACGCGAGCCTCGTCCGACGCGCGGGCCGAGCGTCCGGTCGGTCCTGCGGCGCGGTGCTCACGTGGCCAGCCTATCGAGCGGCGCGGGCGGCCTCGTCGGGCTTCACGGCGCCCCCCGTCCGGCTCACGGTGTCGCCTGCGGCGTCCTGTCCACCCGCGTCCGCCGTGCATGCCGTGCGTGCAGCCGTCCGCCGTGCGAGGAGCGCGAGCAGCGCGACACCTGTCGCGGCGCCGAGCGTGTTCATGGCGACGTCCTGGAGCGTCGGGACGCGTTCGGGGAGGAACGCGAGCTGCGAGAGCTCGATGAGGGCCGAGGAGCCGGCGCCCAGCAGCACGGCGACCCGCAGGCGGACGCCGGTCACGGGAGGGACGAGCAGCCCGAAAGGCACGAACATCGCAACGTTGGCGACGGCCTCGACGACGGGTACTCCGATCGCCTGCGGCAGGCCGTGGGCGTGCGCCCACGCGAGCACGGAGTCGAGCCAGTCGAACGCGGGCTCGTCCCCGAGCCGGGGCCACAGCGTCAGGCGCAGGACGACGAGGAGGTAGGCGACGAGGAGCACCCGCAGGAGCACGGTCCGGGTCCGCGCGCTCATGCATGAACCTGCACGCGGCTGTAACAAATCTCTGCCACTCTTGGCGCCATGACGCAGACCTCCACCCCTCCGTCGACCCGCCCGGTGGGTGGCCTCGACCGCTTCTTCAAGATCACCGAGCGCGGCTCGACCATCGGGACCGAGGTCCGCGGTGGTCTGGTGACCTTCTTCACGATGAGCTACATCATCGTCCTCAACCCGCTGATCATCGGGACGGTGCCCGACGGTACGGGGCAGTTCCTCGGCGGCGGGGACGCGCCGAACATCGCGATGGTCGCCGCGACGACGGCGCTCGTCGCCGGCGTGCTGTCGATCCTCATGGGCGTCATCGCGAACTTCCCCCTCGCGCTCGCGGCGGGCCTGGGCCTGAACGCCGTCGTCGCGTACTCGATCGCGTCTCTCGAGGACATGACGTGGGCCGACGCGATGGGCATCGTCGTGCTCGAGGGCCTGATCATCCTGGTGCTCGTCCTCACGGGGTTCCGGGCGGCCGTGTTCCGCGCCGTGCCGATCGAGATCAAGACGGCCATCAGCGTCGGCATCGGCCTCTTCATCGCGTTCATCGGCCTGTTCGACGCCGGCTTCATCCGGATCCCGGGGAGCCAGGCGACGCCCGTCGAGCTCGGGCTCGGCGGCTCGCTCTCCGGCTGGCCCATCCTCGTCTTCGTCGTAGGCCTCCTGCTCGCGATCATCCTCATGGTCCGCAAGGTGCGCGGCGCCATCCTCATCGCGATCCTCACCTCGACCGTGCTCGCGGTGATCATCGAGGCTGTCGCCAAGGTGGGTCCGCAGTCGTTCGACGAGGCGGGCAACCCGGTCAACCCCACCGGCTGGGAGCTCAACACCCCCGCGATCCCCGAGGACGGGCTCATCGCGACGCCCGACTTCGGCCTGCTCGGTCAGTTCTCGCTGTTCGGCTCGATCGAGAAGGTCGGCATCGTCGCGGTCCTGCTGCTCGTGTTCTCGATCATGCTGGCGGACTTCTTCGACACGATGGGCACCATGGTCGCCGTCGGCGGCGAGGCCGGGCTGCTCGACGAGGGCGGCAACCCGCCGAAGTCCAAGCAGATCCTCATCGTCGACTCGGTGGCCGCGGCGGCCGGTGGCGCGGCGAGCGTCTCCTCCAACACGAGCTACATCGAGTCCGCGGCGGGCGTCGGCGACGGCGCGCGCACGGGTCTCGCCTCGGTGGTCACGGGCATCGCGTTCCTGCTCGCGACCTTCCTGTCACCGGTCGTCGACATGGTGCCGTTCGAGGCGGCGACGCCGGCCCTCGTCGTCGTCGGGTTCCTCATGGTCATGCAGGTCTCGGGCATCGACTGGAAGAACTACGAGGTCGCGATCCCCGCGTTCCTGACCATCGTGCTCATGCCGTTCACGTACTCGATCACCGCGGGCATGGGCGCGGGCTTCATCGCGTTCGTCGTCATCAAGGTCGCGGTCGGCAAGGTCAAGGCCGTCCACCCGCTCATGTGGGTCGCGGCGCTGCTGTTCGTCGCGTACTTCACGCTCGGCCCGATCAAGGCCCTCATCGGCCTCTGACCTCCCGCGACGGCCCCGGCAGCACGTGCTGCCGGGGCCGTCGTCATGCGCAGGCCGACCCGTGGCGACCGGGTGAACCTGGGCTCCCGGAGCCGTTCACGGGTGTCCGGTATGGGACGATTCGGGCGCGACCTGAGGAGGCTGACGTGCGCATCTCTGTCATCGGCTGTGGGTACCTGGGTGCGGTGCACGCGGCGTGCATGGCGCAGCTGGGCCACGACGTCGTCGGTCTCGACGTCGACGAGGCCAAGATCGCCCGGCTGACGCGCGCGGAGGCGCCGTTCTTCGAGCCGGGGCTCCCCGAGCTGCTCCAGGAGTCGATGGCGACGGGCCGGCTGCGGTTCACGAGCGACCCGGCCGAGGTCGCGGGCGCGCGCGTGCACTTCGTGTGCGTCGGCACGCCGCAGAAGCGTGGTGAGCACGCGGCGGACCTGCGCTACGTCGAGGCCGCCGTCCAGGCGCTGCTGCCGCACCTCGCGCCCGGCGACGTCGTCGTCGGCAAGTCGACGGTGCCCGTGGGCACTGCCGAGGTGATCGCCGAGCAGGTGGCGGCCGTCCAGCCCGAGGCGACGGTGGTGTGGAACCCCGAGTTCCTGCGCGAGGGCTTCGCGGTCCAGGACACGCTGCACCCGGACCGGATCGTCTACGGCCTGCCGCCGGGTCCGGCGGGGGAGCGGGCGCGCGCGCTGCTCGACGAGGTGTACGCGACGCCGCTGGCTGACGGGACCCCGCAGGTCGTGACCGACTACGCGACGGCTCAGCTCGTCAAGGTCGCGGCGAACTCGTTCCTCGCGACCAAGATCTCCTTCATCAACGCGATGGCCGAGCTGTGCGAGGCGACGGGCGCCGACGTCACCCAGCTCGCCGACGCGATCGGGCACGACGAGCGCATCGGCCGCCGCTTCCTGAACGCGGGGCTCGGGTTCGGGGGCGGGTGCCTGCCCAAGGACATCCGGGCGTTCATGGCCCGTGCGGGCGAGCTGGGTGTGGACCAGGCGCTGTCGTTCCTGCGCGAGGTCGACTCGATCAACATGCGCCGCCGCGTACGGATGGTCGACCTGGCCCGCGAGGTCTGCCAGGGGTCGATCGTCGGCCGGCGGGTCGCGGTGCTCGGTGCCGCGTTCAAGCCCGACAGCGACGACATCCGTGACTCGCCCGCCCTGAGCGTCGCCGCGCAGATGGGTCTGCAGGGCGCGACGGTCGTCGTCACGGACCCGCAGGCCCTCGAGAACGCGGAGCGCGTGTGGCCGGACCTCACGTACGCCGCGACCGCGTACGAGGCGGCCAAGGACGCGGACGTCGTGGTGCTCGCAACGGAGTGGAAGCAGTACCGCGAGCTCGACCCCGTGGAGTTCGGCGCAGTCGTCGCGGGGAAGCGCATCGTCGACGGCCGCAACGTCCTCGACCCCGCGCAGTGGCGTGCGGCCGGCTGGGTGTACCGCGCGCTCGGTCGCCCCTGACGCCGAAGCCCGCCGCGTGCTGAGGTGCACGCGCGGTGCGCGACCGGCGTGCTCGGGCCGGTCCGAGTGGCGCGCAGCCGGCGCGCGGGCCTGCCGCGCGTGCCGTACGTCCGGTGTGGGCCGATGTGCGCGGTTCGTCGCGCGACGGAGGTCACACCGTCGCACGTATCCTTACCCGAGGTAATGACCTAAGATTGGTACATGCCTCCCGCTCCTGCGTCCTCCACGGCGACGGCGGGCCCGCCCGCGGTGTCGGCCGCGGCCTGCCGCCCCGCCGCTCTCGCGGGTGACCTGCGCGTCTCGCTCACCCGTGCCGTCCGCCGCCTGCGCATGGAGCGCAGCTCGGAGCGCATCACGGACGGCCAGTACTCCGCGCTCGCCGCCCTCTCCAACCGCGGGCCCATGACGCCGACCGCGCTCGCCGACGACCAGCACGTCCAGCCGCCGCCCATGACGCGCATCGTCAACGCGCTCGCCGAGGCCGGGCTCGTGCGCCGCGACGAGCACCCGACGGACCGCCGCCAGGTCGTCGTGTCGATCACCGACGCAGGGCAGGCCGAGGTCCGGGAGACGCGTCGGCGCCGCAATGAGTGGCTCGCCAAGCGCCTGGCCACCCTCGAGCCGGCCGAGCGTGAGGTCCTCGCGCAGGCCTCGGTCATCCTGGGGAGGCTCACCTCCTCGTGAGCCCCACGTTCGCCTCCCTCCGCTACGTCAACTACCGCCTGTGGTTCGCGGGCGCGCTCGTCGCCAACATCGGCACCTGGATGCAGCGCGTCGCGCAGGACTGGCTCGTCCTGACCGTCCTGACCGAGGACTCGGGCGTCGCCGTCGGCGTCGTCACCGCGCTGCAATTCGGCCCCGTCCTGTTCCTGTCCGCGTGGGCGGGTCTGCTCGCCGACCGCCTCGACCGCCGCAAGCTCCTCATCGCGACCCAGGTCGCGCAGGGCGTGCTCGCGGGCGCGCTCGGCCTGCTCGTGCTCAGCGGCCACGCCCAGCTGTGGCACGTGTACGTGTTCGCGGGCCTGCTGGGCTGCGTCTCGGCGATCGACGGACCCGCACGTCAGACCTTCGTGGCCGACATGGTCCCGCCCGAGCGGCTCTCCAACGCGGTCGGCCTCAACAGCGCCTCGTTCAACGCGGCGCGTCTGGTGGGCCCGGGGATCGCCGGCCTCGCGATCGCGTGGGTCGGCATCGGCTGGGTCTTCGTCATCAACGCGGTCACCTTCGCGTCGACGATCCTGGCGCTCACCCGGATGCGCAAGGACCTGCTCCAGACCGTGCCGCACAGCCCCCGTGGCAAGGGGCAGATCAGGGAAGGCATCGCCTACGTGCGCCGCCGCACGGACATCCTCGTCGTCATGGCCGTCGTCGGCGTCGTCAGCACGTTCGGGCTCAACTTCCAGCTCACGAGCGCGATGATGGCCCGCACGGAGTTCGGCCGCGGCGCCCAGGAGTACGGCCTGCTCGGCTCCGTCCTGGCCATCGGCTCGCTCACGGGTGCCCTGCTCGCGGCGCGCCGGGAGAGACCGCGGGTGCGCCTGGTCATCGGCTCGGCCCTGGCCTTCGGCGTCTCCACGGCGGTGCTCGCGCTCATGCCGACGTACGAGACGTACATGCTCGCGTGCATCCCGGTGGGCTTCTCCTCCCTGACGATGCTCACCGCGGCGAACTCGACGATCCAGATGTCCACGAGCCCGACCATGCGCGGGCGCGTCATGTCCCTCTACATGGTGGTGTTCCTCGGCGCGACGCCCGTGGGATCGCCGTTCGTCGGCTGGGTGGCTGAGACGTTCGGTGCGCGCTGGTCGATCGGCGTCGGCTCCATCGCCGCGCTCCTCGTCGCCGGCGCCGCGGCCGTGTGGGCCGTGCGGAACTGGAACCTCGAGGTCAGGTACCGGTTCGGTGCCAGGCCGCACCTCCAGGTCCGCTACCGCGACCGGGAGCGCCAGCTCGAGGAGGCGCGCGCCGACGCCGCCCGTGCGCTCGGCGCGCAGGACGCCACGGACCGGGCGACGACGGCCTGACTTCACCCGCCCGTGGCCCGGTGGGTGCCCGGCGGCGCACGGGTCGGCATGTCCGTTATGCGACGATCAAGGGGTGTCCACCCCACCGTCTCCCGCCGAGCCTGCCCCGGACCGGGACGGGGACCCGGACCGGGCGCACGCAGCCGCGCAGGAGGCGGCGCCCGTCGGAGCCGCGACTGCTGACGCGTCCACGGACGGCCCCATGCGGGGCGCCACCCCCGGCAACCCCACGGGCGAGCCCACCGGCGGCGCCACCGGTCGGCGTGCGGCCAGGCCGCGGCGGCGCACGCGGCGGCGCGTCCTGCTCGTCGTGCTCGCGGTCGTCGTCGTGGTCCTCGCGCTCGCCGGCTGGCTCGCGTGGCGGGGGCTGCAGGTCGTCGACGCCCTCGAGCAGATCCGGCCCGCCGTCGTGTCCCTCCAGGACGACCTGGCCGCGGGCGACGTCGAGCAGGCGACGACGGCGCTCGGCCCGCTCCAGGAGCAGTCCGCGCGAGCGACGGCGGCCACCGGGGACCCGGTGTGGCGCGCGGCGTCCCACCTGCCGTGGGTGGGCGCCCAGCTCGGCGCCGTGACCGACGTCGTGGCCGCGGTCGACCTGCTCGCGACGGACGTCGTGCCCGTGCTCGCGGAGGTCGCCGGCAGCATCGACCCCGAGTCGCTCGCGCCCGTCGACGGCACGGTCGACCTCGCGCCGCTCGCCGCCGCCGCGCCGCAGCTCCAGCAGGCGTCCGAGGCGGCGACGCGGGCCCAGGGGCTCGTGGACGCGATCGACACGGCGGGCCTCGTCGAGCCGCTCGCCGACGCCGTCGAGGAGGCCCGCACGTCGCTGCGGGGTGCGACGTCGACCCTCGAGGTCGCGAGCACCGCGGCAACCCTCGTGCCCCCCATGCTCGGGGCCGAGGGTGCGCGCACGTACCTGCTGCTGGTGCTCAACCCGGCCGAGCTGCGCAGCACCGGCGGCATCGTCGCCTCGGTCGCGCTCCTCACGGCCGACGGCGGCTCGATGTCCCTGAACCGTCAGGTCGCGGCGGGCGACCTGCCCCAGTTCGAGTCCGCGGTGCTGCCGCTGACGGCGGACGAGGAGGCCGTGCACACCCGGCAGCTCGGGCGCCTGATGCAGAACGTCACGATGACGCCGGACTTCCCGCGCACCGCGGAGCTCGCGGTCGAGCTGTGGGCGCGCACGGGCGGCGAGCCGGTCGACGGCGTGCTCGCGACGGACCCCGTGACCCTGTCGTACGTGCTGGGGGCGACGGGGCCGGTCGAGTCCCCCGACGGGACCGTCCTCGACGAGCAGGGTGCGGTGCGCACCCTCCTGTACGACGCGTACGAGCGGTTCCCCGAGAGCCGCGACGCCGACGCGTTCTTCGCGGGTGCGGCGGCCTCCGTCTTCGACGCGATCTCCTCCGGCCAGGGCGACGCACGGGCCCTCGTGCCGGCGCTCGTGCAGGCGGCCTCCGAGCGGCGCGTCGCCGTCTGGTCGGCGCACCCGGACGAGCAGGGGCTCATCGGTGGGACCACGGTGGGCGGCGCGTTCCTCAGCGGTGCCGCGGACGACCGCGCGGGGGTGTTCCTCGACGACGGCACGGGCACCAAGCTCGACTACTTCCTCGGCACGGGCGTGGAGGTCCTCTCGGTGACATGCCCGGCGGACGGTGCGCCGGCCACGGCCGTGCTGTCGATCGACCTGACGTCCCAGGTGCCTGCCGACCCGTCGACCGTTCCGTCGTACATGACGTGGAACGGATCCGAAGGACCGCCGAGCGGGGCGCTGCAGACCAACGTGACCGTCTACGCGCCCGTGGGCGGCGCGCTGGGCGAGGTGCGTGAGGTGCACGACGGGACCGCCGTCGTCGGGGCGTGGCGCGGGCAGGAGGCGGGGCGCGACGTCGTCGTCGTCACCTCACGGCTCGACCCCGGCGGTGCCGAGCGCTACGAGGTGGACGTGACCCTCCCGACGGACCAGGAGGGGCTCGCCGTGTGGTCCACGCCGACGCTCGCAGGCCCGGGGGCGGTGCCCGCCGCGAGCTGCTCGTAGGCGCCGCCGCCGACCGGGTGAAAGTTGTCCCCAACCCCCGTTAACCCTCTCAAAACGGACATCTCGTGACATGATGGACGCGAGGAGTCCCGCCTGCGTGGGTGGCCGTGAGGGCCGCCATGACGTCGGCGCGCGAGAGGGAGACGGACATGAAGCGAGCACTACGAGCCCTTGTCGGTGCGGCGCTGCTGGTCGGGGGGGTCGTCGGCATCTCGAGCAGTGCGACGGCCGCGCCGGACGACGCGCTGACGCCCTGCCAGGAGCTTGAGGCCGGGTACACCCCGAGCGGCATCTGCGACCTGCGGGTCGAGGTCACGCCTGTCTGCGAGGACGGCGACGTACCCGTCCTGGCCTACAGCGGCGTGGTGCGGGGCACCACGGCCTCGTCGGTGACGATCCGCTGGGTCAACCCGAACGGCGACGACATCGTGATGGCCGACCAGCCGCTGACCGGCGAGGTCCGCTGGCCGGGGACGGTCGTCGACGCGAACGGCCGCACCACGGACTGGCCCGGCTGGACCAAGGACGCGAGCGGCACGTGGGTCGAGGGTGACGAGTTCAGCTGGACCCGGCCCACCGTCCGCGTGGAGTTCACGGTGAACCCGACGGCCACCACCGTCGTGACCTACCCGCCGGCCACCGTCGCGTGCGGTCCGGCGAACGCAGCGGCCGGTGCGGCAGTGCTGAGCGCGACGGGTGCCACCGTCACGCCGCTGCTCCTCGGCGCGGGCGGCCTGGTCGTCCTCGGCGGGCTCGCGCTCGTCGTGGCACGCACCCGTCGCACGGCGCACGAGCACTAGACCGAACGGCCCGTCCGACCCCTCGAGCGCGAGACCACCCGACCGAACCGTCGGGTGGTCTCGCGCTTGTCCGCGTCGAGCGCCGGCGGACTCGCTGGGGTGAGCAGGGGCGGCCCCGGAAGAGAGCCGGCTGGGCTGGTCGAGCGGGGTTCCGCGGGCTGAGCGCAGTGAGCGACGGGGCGCGAGGCGAACGTGAGCAGGGCGAGCGAGGCGAGCCGGGGCTGTTCGGGTGCGTCAGGCGTGCTCGGCGTGCGTCGTGCTCAGAGCGCGGCGCGTGCGAGCCGGCCGTCGCGTCGCACGGAGCGCATCCCGAAGAGGACGGCCGTCCCGCCGATGACGATGAGGACCGGGACGAGCACGAAGGCCTGGTGCGCCCCGAAGGAGTCGGCGAGCGCGCCGAGCAGGAACGGCGCCACCGCGACGGCGCCTCCTGTGCCGAGCGATGCGCGCGCCTGGGCGCGGTCGGGTCGACCGCCCGACGCCCGGAGCGCCAGCGCGACCGTGAGCGGGTAGTGGGTGCCGTAGCCGAGGCCCGCGAGCACGAGGCCCGCCACCGCGACCACGGGCGACGTCGCGAGCCAGAACACGAGCCAGCCGAGGCCCGCGGCCGTGAAGCCGACCAGCAGCAGCTTCTCGGGCGCCTTGCGCACCGACAGCGGCCCGACGATGAACCGTGACACGGCCATCCCGCCCACGAGCGCGGACACCGACGCGGTCGCTACGGACGCCGGGGCGTCGGTGCGGGCGATCAGCAGGTCGGAGGCCCAGAAGGTCGTCGAGAACTCGATCGCGACACCGCAGAGCATGGCGACCCAGAACATCCAGAACGTGCGCCCGAACCCCTCGGTCGTCGCCGGCGCCGGCCCGGCAGCGGGGCCGGCCACGGCCTCCGCGGGCGCGTCGTCGTCGGACAGGTCGATCACGGTTCCCACGGCGCCCGCCGCCACGGGGCCCACGAGGCGCCGCTCACCGCGGTCGAGCGCGACCTCGCCCCGGATCGGCACGAGCGCGAGCGCGGCCGCGACGGCCAGGACCACGACGAACGCCACGGCGGGCCGCCACCCCCACCCGAGGCCCACGCAGGCACCGAGCGCGAGCGGGGCGAGCAGGCCGATGGCCGCACCCATCGCGTTGGCCTCGGTGACGGCGGCGGCGCCCGCGGCGTGCTGGTGCACGACGAGCGCGGGCTGGGCGGCCGAGATCGTGAGGTTGCCCCCGACGGACGTCACGAAGCACGCGAGGAGCGTGGCGGCGAGCGTGGTCCCGCTCACGAGCATGAGGATCCCGACGACGAGCACGACGCCGCCGGCGAGGGCCTGCGTCTTGCGGCCGAACCGCTCGGCGACCCGGGAGCTGAAGAGGCCCGTCGCGATGGTCCCCGCGGCCATGGTCGTGCCGTGCAGGCCCGCGAGGCCGCGCGAGATGCCCTGCTCGTCCGCGATGAGCGGCACGGCGGGGGAGAAGCAGTACAGGAACCAGCCCCAGGTGATGAAGGGCGTGTAGAGCGTCACCGTCAGGCGGTCGCGGACGAAGCGCGACGCCCCGGCGGTCACGGGAGCTGCTCGACGACGTGGTCGATGCAGGCGGTGAGCGCCTGCACGTCGGCGGGGTCGACCGCTGGGAACATCGCGACCCGCACCTGGTTGCGCCCGAGCTTGCGGTAGGGCTCGATGTCGACGACGCCGTGGCGGCGCAGCACCTGGCAGACCGTGGGCGCGTCCACCGAGGCGTCGAGGTCGATGGTGCCGACGACGGCGCTGCGGGCGGCCGGGTCGGCGACGAACGGCGAGGCCCACGGCCGCGCCTCGGCCCACGCGTACAGGTGCGCCGAGGATTCGGCGGTGCGGGCCGTCGCCCAGGGCAGGCCGCCGTGGTCGAGCAGCCAGTCGATCTGCTCGGCGAGCAGCACGAGGGTCGCGATCGCGGGGGTGTTGAGGGTCTGGTCGAGCCGCGAGCTCGTCAGCGCCGTGGTGAAGGACAGGAAGTTCGGGATCCACCGCCCGTCGGCGTCGATCCGCTCGGCGCGCTCGATCGCCGCGGGCGAGGCGAGCGCGAGCCACAGGCCTCCGTCGGACGCGAACGACTTCTGCGGGGCGAAGTAGTAGACGTCGGTCTGGGAGACGTCCACGGGCAGCCCGCCCGCGCCGGACGTCGCGTCGACGAGGACGATCGCGTCGGCGTCGGCGCCCTCGGGTCGTTCGACGGGGGCGGCGACGCCGGTCGAGGTCTCGTTGTGCGGCCACGCGTACGTGTCGACGCCCGCCTCGGCGAGGGGGAGCGCGAGGCTCCCGGCGTCGGCCTGGCGCACGCTCGGCGCGGCGAGGAAGGGGGCGCGCTCCACGGCGCGCGCGAACGTCGAGCCGAACTCCCCGAAGGTGCACAGCTGGGCGCGGTCGGCGACGAGGCTGAACGTCGCGAGGTCCCAGAACGCCGTGGAGCCGCCGTTGCCGAGCGCGACCTCGTAGCCGTCGGGGAGCGAGAACAGCTCCGCGAGGCCGGTGCGCACCCGGTGCACGACGCCGCGCACGGGCGCCTGGCGGTGGGACGTGCCGAGCAGGGTCCGCCCGACGGCGGCGAGGGCCTCGACCTGGGCCGGCCTGACCTTCGAGGGCCCGGAACCGAACCGGCCGTCCGCGGGGAGCAGGTGGGCGGGCAGCTCGATCGCGTTCGGGTCGGTCACGACGCCACTCTAGGACCCGGCGGGTGCCCGCCCGGGGGTCGTCCGGACTTCGGCCGGGTGATCATCGGACCCTGCCGGGCCGTGCGCCACGTAACCTTGGGCCAGACGGCCCCACGGACGAGGAGCGCCACGCGTGAGCGACCTGATCGACACCACCGAGATGTACCTCCGGACCATCTACGAGCTCGCGGAGGAGGGGATCGTCCCGCTGCGCGCGCGCATCGCGGAGCGTCTCGGGCACTCCGGCCCGACCGTCTCCCAGACTGTCGCCCGGATGGAGCGCGACGGCCTCGTCGTCGTGAGCGGGGACCGGCACCTGGAGCTCACGGAGGCCGGGCACCTCAAGGCGACCCGGGTCATGCGCAAGCACCGCCTCGCGGAGCGTCTGCTCACCGACGTCATCGGCCTCGAGTGGTCCTTCGTGCACGACGAGGCCTGCCGGTGGGAGCACGTCATGAGCGACCGCGTCGAGCGGCGCCTGGTCGAGCTGCTCGACCACCCCCACCACTCGCCGTACGGCAACCCGATCCCGGGTCTCGCGGAGCTCGGTGAGGCCGGTGACGCGGAGGGCTTCCTCGACGGCGTGGTCTCGCTCGTCGCGTACGCGCGCGCCGCGGTGATCTCGGACGAGGCGCCCGACGTGGTGGACGCCGTCGTCGCGCGCCTCGGCGAGCCCCTGCAGACCGACATCGACCTGCTCGAGCGCCTGTCCTCGGCGGGCGTGATGCCCGGGGCGACGGTCACGGTCGAGCGGGGCCAGGGGATCGTCACGGTCGGGGCGCCGGGTGCGGACATCGTGCTCGACCTCCCCGAGGACGTCGCGCGGCACATCTTCGTGGTCAACCCGCTCGTCTGAGCACCCCCGCGCGCGGCGCATGACGGGACCTTGGGCCCTGTCAGGTCACGGCCGGGGGCGTCGGAACGCCCGGTTCGACCCGGTCCGGCGGATTTCGCGGCTTCCTGCTCGTGACCTGAACGTGACATTGACGCGAACGCTCGGTACTGTCGGCTTGCTTCACGGAACCCTCCTCCGAGAAGCCCTCGGTCGGATCGCCAAGTCCTGCCACCGTCTGAGGTCCGTACGACTCGCTGGCAGGAGCGGGGGAACCACATCCGGGCACTGGCCGTCTGACGGTCCGGCGCCCTTGGGGTGAAGCCGCGTGAGCACCGGAGACGGTGTGATCGAGGCCGGGTGATCTCCCACCCGAACCCGACAGCTCACCTCGCAGGCGTTCGGAGAGGTACCGCGTGACCGTTAGCCCCCAGCGCGCCCGGCATCGTGCAGCGCGTCGCCCTGTGACCCCGCTCGACGACCTCGCACTCGCTGCCACCGGCAGCCTCGCGACCGTCGGCCGCCGCTCCGCCGTCGTCGCCGCCTCCGGTGGCCTCGTCATGACGATGGCCCTTCCCGCAGCCGCAGCGCCCGCCGAGGGCCCCGCGAACGCCCTCCCCGCGGTCGACGTCTCGGCGCTCACCGCCGAGGCGCGTGCCGCACTGGCGACGTCCCCCGTCGTCTCGGTCCCGGTCGACGCGGCCTGGGGCTTCGACGCCCCGGCGATCACGGTCACCGCGAACCCCGAGCCCGAGCCGGTCGTCACCCGCGCCTCGGCCGCCACGGCCCGGTCCACGACGAGCACGCGTGCCGCCGTCGAGTCGGCCGTCCCGCAGTCCGTCGCCGGCAACGCGGTCCTCGAGATCGCGGCCCGCTACGTGGGCACCCCGTACGTCTCCGGCGGCACGACGCCCGACGGGTTCGACTGCTCGGGCTTCACGTCGTACGTGTACGCCCAGCTCGGCATCACGCTGCCGCACAGCTCGGCCGACCAGCGCTACGCGGGCGTCGAGGTCTCCAGGGACCAGGCGCAGCCCGGTGACCTGATCTGGTCGCCCGGCCACGTGGGCATCTACGCGGGCGGCAACCAGCAGATCGACGCGCCCCGCCCGGGCAAGTCGGTCCAGTTCCGCGACATCTGGCAGAGCAACCCGATCTTCATCCGCGTCACCGGCTGACGCCACGGATGATCGACGGCCCCGGACCACACGGTCCGGGGCCGTCGTCGTCCCAGCGCGCGTGCGGACGCCGCACGGAGGCGACGCGTACTCTGGCAACGCTGCTCCACCAGCCGGACCTGGCAGCCAGCCGGGCCCGACCGCTCTGGTCAGGGAGACTGCCGTGCTGATGTCCCGTGAGACCGCCACCGGCGCACGTCACGCCGTGGCAGCACCCGAGGGCGCCCGTCACCCCGTGGATGCCGGACCCACCGGCACCCCGGTCACGGGCGAGGCCCTGCGCCGTGCGCTGCTCCTCAACGCGAGCCGTGAGCCGTTGTGCGTCGTGAGCGTGCACCGCGCCGTGAGCCTCGTCCTGAACGGCAAGGCCGTGGTCCTCGAGTCGGACGGCCGCCTGCTGCGCTCCGAGCGCATGAGCCTGCCTGCGCCGAACGTGCTGTGCCTGACGCGGTACGTGCACGTGCCGTACCGGCGCACGGTCCCGCCCACGCGCCGCACCGTGCTGCAGCGGGACGCGTACCGGTGCGCGTACTGCGCGGCGCCCGCGGACACCGTGGACCACGTGCACCCGCGGTCCCGCGGTGGCCTGCACGAGTGGACCAACGTGGTCGCGGCGTGCTCGCGGTGCAACCACCGCAAGGCGGACCGGCTGCTGTCGGAGATCGGGTGGCAGCTCCTGGTGACGCCCGGCGCGCCTCGCGGGACGTCCGCGGTCCTGGCGGCGGCGGTCCGGCCGCACCCGTCCTGGTCGGCGTACCTGCTGCACGCCTGACGGTCCTCGACGGGTGCCGGAAGGGGCGTCTGCTGGGGGACCCCGACGGGTCCCGGCGGGCACGCCGGGGAGCGTCGGCGGCGTCGGGCGGCACCCTCGGCGGGCCGGCCCGCGCGTCGAACGTCGGACTGTGCCGGTGATCCGGGGCACACTGGGGGTGTCCGAGGAGCTCCGCGGCGGGAGGTACAGATGACCCACGACGACGTGGTCCTGGTCGGTGTGGACGGTTCACCGGCGAGCCTGCACGCGGCGGACTGGGCTGCGGCCTTCGCGCGCGCGCACGGCCTGGGGCTGCATCTCGTGTGCTCGTACGCGGTGCCGTCGTTCACCGCTGCGGCGCTCGACGGCGGCTACGCGGCGCTCGACGACTCGGCGATCGCCGACGGCGCGCGTGCGGTCCTCGACGAGGCCGTGGCGCGGCTCGTGCCCACCGGCCTGCGCGTGACGTCCGCCGTCGCGACCGGTGACGCGACGGCCGTGCTCATCGACCTGTCCCGGGGTGCGGCGGCGATCGTCGTCGGCACGCGGGGCCGTGGCGGGTTCGCGGAGCGCCTGCTGGGCACCGTCTCCTCGGCGCTGCCCGCGCACGCGCACTGCCCGACCGTGGTGGTGCCGTTCCGGGCGGCCAACGGCGAGGGCACCGACCCGGCGATGTGGCCCGTGGCGACGGGGCACTCCCAGGTGCGACGCATCGTCGTGGGTGTCGACGGCTCGCCCGCCGCGGAGGCCGCGCTCGAGGTCGCGCTGCGCGAGGCCGAGGCGTGGGGCGCGGAGCTCACCGCCGTGGCGGGGGTTCCGGTCGGTACCGGTGCGGGGCTGCTCGCGTGGCTCCCGGCGGCCGTGGACCACGAGACCGTCCTGCGCGACGTCGCGGAGGGCCTGGACGTGGTCGTCGATCGCGCGCTCGAGGGGCACCCGGACGTGTCCGTGCGCCGGCACGTGCTGGACGGCACGGGGGCCGCGCTGCTGACCGAGTTCTCGACGGCCGTGGACCTCGTGGTCGTGGGTTCGCGCGGGCGCGGCGGGTTCGCGGGCCTGCTGCTCGGCTCGACGAGCCAGACCGTGCTGCACCACGCGTCGTGCCCGGTCATGGTCGTGCGGTCGGCCGTGCGCGACGAGGGCTGGGCGCCCGGGTCCGTCGCCGGGTAGGCGCCTGGCTCTCGGCGGGGCGTTGCGGGGCCCTCAGCGGGCCGTGGCGGGCCTCAGCGGGGCGTGGCGGCCTCAGCGAGGTGTGGCGGGCAGGTCCGGGCGGCGCACGAGCGGCGTGAGGACGACAGTGGAGCGCGTGCGGACCACGAAGGGCTCGGCGTTGATGCGTTCGACGACCTCGTCGAGGTGGCGCACGTCGTGCGCGCGCACCTGGACCACGGCGTCGGCCTCGCCGGTGACGGTGCTGGCGGCGACGACCTCGGGGTAGGCGTCGAACGCCTGGCGCATGGTCGCGGGGCTCGTGGAGCCCGTGCAGTAGACCTCGACGTACGCCTCGGTCGCCCAGCCGAGCACCGCGGGGTCGAGGCGCACCGTGAAGCCGTCGATGACCCCGCGGGCCTTGAGCCGGTCGACGCGTCGCTTGACCGCGGGCGCGGAGAGGTTCACCTGGGAGCCGATGCGCGCGAAGCTCGACCGGGCGTCGTGCGCGAGCTGGTCGAGGATCGCGAGGTCGATGCGGTCGAGCGGACCGGACGGGGTCGGCTCGACCACCTCGGCGTCGGCGTGCATGGGCCAAGCATGCCCGACCCTCGGGGCCGCCGTGCGCGGTGCGCCGGCTCAGCCGGTGACGGTGCTCCGCAGCACGTCGGTGAGCTCGTCGAGCGCCCAGTCGAGGTCCTCGCGCGTGATGGTGAGCGGCGGGGCGAGGCGGACGGTCTGCCCGTGGGTGTCCTTGACGAGGATGCGCCGTGCCATGAGGCGTTCGCTGAGCTGGCGGCCGGTCCCGTGTACGGGGTCGACGTCGATGCCCGCCCACAGGCCCACGGAGCGTGCGGACGCGAGGAGGCCCTCGGCGACGAGCGCGTCGAGCCGCTCGGCGAGGTGCGCCCCGAGCTCGCGGGCGCGCGCCTGGTGCTCACCGGTCTCGAGCAGCCGCACGACGGCCAGCGCCACGGCGCACGCGAGCGGGTTCCCGCCGAACGTCGAGCCGTGCGTGCCCGGGGTCAGGACACCGAGGACGTCGCGGCGCCCGACGACGGCGGAGACGGGCACGATGCCGCCGCCGAGCGCCTTGCCGAGCGTCACGAGGTCGGGGCGCACGCCGACGAGGTCGCTCGCGAGTGTCGTGCCCGTGCGGCCCAGCCCGGACTGGATCTCGTCGACGACGAGGAGCGCGTCGTGCTCGTCGCACAGGGCGCGGGCCGCGGGCAGGTAGCCGGCGGGCGGGATGATGACGCCGCCCTCGCCCTGGATGGGCTCGAGCAGCACCGCGACCGTCGTCGCGTCGATCGCGGCGGCCAGCGCGGCCGTGTCGCCGTAGGGGACCACGCGGAAGCCGGGCGTGAACGGCCCGAACCCGCGCCGCGCGTCGTCGTCGGTGGAGAAGGAGACGACGGTCGTGGTGCGGCCGTGGAAGTTGCCGTCGGCGACGACGATGGTCGCCTGGTCCGCGGGGACGCCCTTGACTTCGTAGCCCCACTTGCGGCTCGCCTTGATGGCGGTCTCGACGGCCTCGGCGCCCGTGTTCATGGGGAGCACGAGGTCGACGTCTAGGAGCGCGGCCAGGCGGTTCGCGAACGCCTCGAGCAGGTCGTGGTCGAAGGCCCGGGACGTGAGGGTCAGGCGGTCGAGCTGCTCGTGCGCGGCCCGGATGAGGTCCGGGTGGCGGTGGCCGAAGTTGAGGGCCGAGTAGCCCGCGAGCAGGTCGAGGTACCGGGTGCCGCCGACGTCGGTCACCCACGAGCCCTCGCCGGTCGCGAGGACCACGGGCAGCGGGTGGTAGTTGCCCGCGAGGTGGCTCGTCAGGGGCGGCGCGGCGGTCCCGGTGGTGGTCATGTCAGCGTCGGATCTCGAGGGTGCAGCACTTGGCGCCGCCGCCGCCCTTGAGGAGCTCGGACGTGTCCACGGGGTGCGGCTCGAACCCGCGCGCGCGCAGGGCCTCGGCGAAGTGCAGGGCGCCGGGCGCGACGACGATGCGGCGGCCGTCGGAGACGGCGTTGAGGCCGAGGTGGCCGGCATCGGCGTCGGTCGCGATGATCGCGTCGGGGTAGCGCTCCTCGAGAAGGGCGAGCGACGCGGGGGAGAAGGCCGGCGGGTAGTACGCGATGAGCGGGTGCGCGGGGTCGCTGTCGAGGACCGTGAGCGCGGTGTCCAGGTGGTAGTAGTGCGGGTTCACGAGCTCGAGCGTGAGGACCTCGCGGCCGGTGAGCCGGGCGAGCTCGCCGTGCGACGCGGGGTCGGTGCGGAAGCCGGAGCCGCCGAGGATGACGTCCCCGACCATGAGGATGTCGCCCTCGCCCTCGTTGACCTCCTCCGCGGTCTGCGTGACGTAGCCGTGGTCGGCGAACCACTTCTCGTACGCGGGGCCCTCGGCGGCGCGCTCGGGGTAGCGGAACTTCGCGGAGTACACGAGGCCGTCGACGACGGTCGCGCCGTTCGCGGCGTACACCATGTCAGGCAGGCCGGGGATCGGGTCGATGAGCTCGACGGTGTGCCCCCAGTCGAGGAACGTCTGGTGGAGCACCTCCCACTGCTGGACCGCGAGCTCGGCCGACGTCTCCCGGGTGACGTCCATCCACGGGTTGATCTCATAGCTGACCTCGAAGAAGGTCGGCTTGCACATGAGGTAGTGCCGCGGGGTCGAGGTGCGAGTCGTCATGGGTCCTCTGCGCTCTGTCGAGTGTCCGTGGGAGGTCGGTCGAACGGCCGGCCGGGTAGGCGCCGTCGCCTTCGTTCGAGGCTAGGCCGGTGGGCACCCGGACGGCGCATCGCAACCGTGCGTGTCGAACCGCGATCCGTTGCGCGCGGGCGAGGTGCCACGGTTGAACGTTGCGCGTCCGGGACCTACGGCTCTGTCGACGGGGCGCGCGCTTGGCGGCGCGGACGGGTGCTCGCGCCGCCTCGCCTACGCTGGGACGGTGACCCAGGCCGAGCCCCGGAAGTCCCGCAGCATGCGGCTCACCGAGCGGTTCCTCCTGCCGTTCACGGGCCCCGCCGAGGTCGGCGACAGCCGCCGCCGGACGCCCGTGACCGAGGAGCAGCGGCGCCGCGCGACGGAGCTCGACGCGGGCCTGACGAGGCTCACACGGCCCGACGGCAGCACCTACCTCGTGGCGCGGGGCACCGGCGACGAGGCGGAGGGTCGCGAGGCCTGACGGGCCGACGACGCCGCACCGGATCGGCGTGCGGCTACAGGTAGAAGCCCCGGTTGGCTGGGCCGTCGGACGCGGTCTCCGCCTCGGCGCCGCGCAGGGCGACCACTCGTCCGTGTGCACCGAGGGGCCCCGCGAGCCACAACCGACGGGTGAGGGGGCAGAGCGCCACGACAGCGTCAGCTCCCACCACCCCCCGCACGCCCACGGCGATCGGCTCCGGCACCGGGACCAGGTGGAGATCGACGTAGAGCTCGGCGCGGCGGCCTGACAGCGCCATCTCCTTCCAGCAGCGGCAGTGACCCGCCAGGTCACGGAGACTCACCTCCTCGACAGCGTCGCGTGCCGCGATCGCACGGGTGCGCTGGGAGGCACGGCGTCGCTGGATCGCGAGGGCCACGAGCGTGCCGACGCCGGCGATCGCGAGAAGCAGGACCATGGGTTGCAGGTACGTCGAGATCGGCTCCGCAGGGCCACGGCCAGGCGTCCCGTCGATGATGCGCACGACGGGCAGCGCGACGAGCGCCGAGGCGGTGAACCCGAGGATGGCCGCGGTCCCCGGACCGGGTGTCACGCGGGCGAGGGGGCGGGCTGTCCCGTCGACCGGGTTGACAGCGAGCTTGGCGAGCGCGTTGTGCGGGCCCTCCTCTCCCGGGGCGAACCACCACACTCCCCGGCTCAGCCAGAAGCCGAGGGCGATCACGCTGAGCACCAAGGGGAGGACGACGGCCAGAGCCACCGCGACCTGCACGGATGCCGGGAGAACGAGAGCGCTGGCCACCGCCCCGATCACGGCCACCATGCGCGGCGCCGGGAGGCCACCCGTGAGGCGCCTCATGGCCTGCTGGATCTCCGGCACGTCCGGGTTCAGGCGGTCCACCGCCACCAGCAGGAGGCGCGCGGCGGGGAAGGCCCCTCGTCGGACGAGCCCGTCCACGGTCTCGAGGACCGTGCTCGGATCCTGCGCGGGCGAGGGTGTGAGCGACGACAGCAGGCCGGCGCAGGTCGCGATGTCGTCGGTGCTCGGCAGCGCGCCGGTCCCAGGGCGCGGTGTGAGGGCGGCGACGCACGCGCGCCGGGTCGCTCGCCGTTCCGTCGCGCCGACGACGCCGACGTAGCCGGTCCAGGCGTCGTCGGCGATGCGGACCTCACCCTGCGCGTCGGCCGCAGCCCCGAGGAGTGGGAGCACGAGCGCGCGCTCCTGCGGCGTGGTCAGACGGGAGGTCTGCGAGAGGAGCCGTCCGAACGCGTCGTCGTCGCCGCACGCCGCGTCGGTCGCCGTCCGGACGAGGAGCGGCCAGGTCAGGCCGTCGCGCCCGCTGGGGGCCAGGGACGTTCCCGACGCGGCTAGCACCTCGGCGGCCTCCGCCGCTCTCCCCATCACCAGAAGGTCGCGCGCGGCCTCGCTCGTGCTCCCTTCCTCCTCGCTCGAGCGGAGGAGCGCCACCCGCAGCTCGTACTCGTCGAGTGCCCCTGAGGCCTTCGCCCACTCGGCGTGCGACGCGCGGACGTCGTCGGCTGTCACCGTCGGTCCCGAGCCCGAGAGGCTCAGGTCGGTCCTCGCGCCGGGGAAGAGGTCGGGGTTCACGTCCATGGCTTGTCTCGTGGTCCTTCGTTGCAGCGGCCGGTCCGAGGGCAAGGCCACGGTAGCGATCAAGGCCGTGGCGTGGGCGTCGCCCCTCCGCGGAGCGTCTGCTTGCTCCCATCGCTCGCGGCTGGACAGGCGCTGGTGGGCCCGGCGCCTCAGTGACGGCTGGTGGGCGCCAGCTCGGCGGTGATGCGGCGCAGCGCGAGGTCGAGCATGCCGCGCAGGAAGAGCCCGACGAAGGGGCGCGTGAGTGGTGCGGGGAGCCCGCGCACGTGGACGTCCTCGACCCACGTGAGTGCGCTGTGGCCGGGGCCGAGGGGGCGCACGTGGACCTCGGCGGTCCCCAGCAGCACGGGGCCGACCTTGCGGTAGACCGCGACACCGGGTGTCGCGGGCGTCGACCCGTGGGCCGGCTGCGGCGGGTCCGAGCGCTCGACCACCATGCGGTCGACGACGCCCACGCCGCCGCTCGTCGCGCCGGGTCCGCTCACCGCGACGAAGGCCGCGCCGACGGGGAGGTCGGCGGGCGCGTCGATGCGCGTCTGCGGGATCCAGCGCTCGTGGTTGCGGACGTCGGTGACGAGCCGCCACGCCTCGTCCGCGGGGAGGGGGACGACGCGTGTGGCGCGCACGCCGCGCGTGGCCAGGCCGGGCCTCGGGTCGGTCGCGCTGGGGCGAGCGGCGCCCGTCCGGGGCCTCGGCTCGCCGCTCACCGCTGCGCTCCGGGGAGCCGGGCGGGGTCGAGCTCGCGGGCGAGCGTCGGCGGGGCGACCTGGAGGTAGGAGGACGTGACGAGCTCGGCGATCTCGTCCCAGTCGGCGTCGTCGTGCAGGTCGAGGGCGAGCCAGCCCGCGGGGCCGAAGTACGGCGGGGAGAAGAAGCGGTCGTCCTCGAGGAGGGCGGGGCGCTCGTCGTCGTCGGGCTTGAAGAGCAGGGCCGTGGGGCGGTCGGTGCCCGAGCCGTAGACGGCGTAGATCTTGGTCGGGGCGCGGAACGTGGGGCGGCCCCAGGACTCCTTCTCGACGGTGCCGGGCAGGGCCTCGCACAGGGCGCGCAGGCGCACGAGCAGGGCGTCGGCGTCGTCGTACATCCGGGGGTGAGCCACGGTGCTCCTGACGTCGGACGGCCCGCCGAGTGGTCGGCGGCGGCTTCCGACCAAAGGTAGCGTCGGACCCATGGAGAAGCGTGTGCTGGGACGCACTGGACGTCCCGTCGGAGTGATCGGTCTGGGGTGCTGGCAGCTGGGTGCCGACTGGGGCGAGGTGAGCGAGGAGCAGGCGCTGGCGATCCTCGACGCCGCGGTCGACGCGGGGGTGACCCTGCTGGACACCGCCGACGTGTACGGGGACGGGCGCAGCGAGCGCCTCGTGGGGCAGCTCCTCGCGAAGCGGCCCGACGCCGGGCTCACCGTCGCCACGAAGATGGGTCGCCGCGCGGACCCGCACGTCGCCGACGCGTACACGCTCGACGCGTTCCGCGCCTGGACGGACCGCTCGCGCGAGAACCTGGGCGTCGACACCCTCGACCTCGTGCAGCTCCACTGCCCGCCCACCGAGGTGTTCGGCCGCGACGCGACGTACGAGGCGCTCGACACGCTCGTCGCGGAGGGCCGCATCGCCGCCTACGGCGTCTCCGTGGAGACGGTCGACGAGGCGCTCCAGGCGATCGCGCGACCCAACGTCGCGTCCGTGCAGATCATCCTCAACATCTTCCGGCGCAAGCCGCTCGAGGAGGTGCTGCCGGCGGCCGCCGAGGCGGGCGTCGGCATCCTGGCGCGCGTGCCGCTGGCCAGCGGCCTGCTGACGGGCAAGTTCGACGCCGCGACGACGTTCGCCGCCGACGACCACCGCACCTACAACCGGGGTGGCGAGGCGTTCGACCAGGGCGAGACGTTCTCCGGCGTGCCCTACGAGGTGGGTGTCGCGGCCGCTCAGGAGGTCGCCCGGTTCACGCCCGACCGCGCGACGACGGCGCAGCTCGCCCTGCGCTGGATCGTCGACCAGCCTGGCGTGACCGCCGCGATCCCGGGTGCGAGCCGCCCCGAGCAGGCACGCAACAACGCGGCCGCGGCCGACCTGGCGCCGCTCACGGCCGAGCAGCTCGACGCGCTCGAGCGCGTGTACGACGAGCGCATCCGGGAGCACGTGCACGGTCGCTGGTGATCGGTGATCCGACGACCTCTGCGAGGGGGCGTCGGTGATCGACGGCCGGTGACGCATGGCCGGTGGCCCGGGGTGGCGAGCCCCGGGTGCCGGCCGGCTGTCGTGGGGCGGGTGCGCGCTGAGGTGTGCGGACCGGCCCTGATCAGCCCAGGGGGCCGGCGTCGGGCGCGTCCTGGGGGAGGCGGGCCTCGAGGCGGTGCAGCGGCGGCGCGGAGTCGTCCGTGCCGCTCACGGCGAGCTCGATCATCTGCGGGAACCGCTCGGGCGGCGGGCCGAACGCCTGGTAGGCGCCGGTGACGACGGTGCGGCCCATGGCGCGTGCGCCCGTCGCGCCGATGACGGCGCCGATGCCGAACGGCGCGAGCCGCCCGAACGCCAGCGCGCCCTGCTTCGCGGCCTGGCGGCGCAGGATCCGCCGGGTCAGGGCGCTGTTGACGCGCTTGATGGTCTGGGTCGGCATGTTGACCAGGAGGGTGCGGGCCCAGGCCTTGGTGTTGATCCCGGCCTCGGCGCCCACGGTCTTCGAGCCCTGCTCGCCCAGCACGGTGGCGAGGAGGAGCGTGCGGCGTCGGGCGGTCTCCTCGATCCCGATGCCGTGCACGTCCGCGACGGCCAGCGCGAACGCCGACGACGCCGCGAAGAACGACGCCACCTCGCTCGTCGTGAGCGCGACGCCCACACCCGTGCCGATGGCCGGCGCGGCGGCGGCGGCCCCCACTGCGCCACCCGACGCGGACACGGCCAGCAGGTACTGCTTCTCGAGCAGCCGGATGATCTGCGCGGGGCTCGCGTGCGGGTTGCGGCGACGCAGGCGGTCCACGTGCGCGTGGATGACGGCCGAGGGGATGGACACGGCCTTGTCGAACGCGGCGTCGACGAACGGGATGCCGGTCACGCTCGACACGGCCACCTCGGTGCCCGGGTGGTGAGGGCCGGTGTGCTGCAGCTCGGACATGGCGTCGATCGTCGCACGGGGGTGCGGGGGTGTCGTGCCGGGCGGGGCGCGACGGCGGCCGGGCCGCGTCTCCGGCCCGGGCGCCTGAGCCGCGCGGGTCGGTGCAGTGCCCGACGGCGGCGCGCGCTCTCGAGGTGCCGACCCGCGGAGGGCGACCTACCGTCGAAGGGCACCGATCCCGAGATGGAGGGAGCTCCGCACGATGACGCACCTCACCGGCAAGACCGTCGCGTTCCTGGCGACGAACGGCTTCGAGGACAGCGAGCTGACCAGCCCGTGGCAGGCGGTGACCGAGCACGGCGCCACGGCGGTGCTCGTGTCCACCGAGGCGGGCACGATCACGGGCAAGAACGGCCACGAGGCGCAGGTCGACCGCACGACGTCGGACGCCGCCGCGGGGGACTTCGACGCGCTCGTGCTGCCCGGCGGTGTCGCGAACGGCGACAAGATCCGGCTCGACGAGGCCGCCGTCGCGTTCGTCAAGGGCGTGTTCGACGCGCACAAGCCCGTGGGGGTCATCTGCCACGGCGGGTGGATCCTCACCGACGCGGACGTGCTGCGCGGCCGGACCCTGACCTCCTACCCGAGCCTCAAGACGGACCTGCGCAACGCGGGCGCCACGTGGGTGGACCAGGAGGTGGTCGTCGACGCCGGGCTCGTCAGCAGCCGCGTCCCGGACGACCTGCCCGCGTTCAACGCGAAGCTCGTCGAGGAGATCGCCGAGGGGGAGCACACCGGTCGGAAGGCCGGCTGAGGCGGGGCTCGCACCGGGTCGCACCCTGTCGACCTGGCGCTCGCACCGGGTCGCGAGGCCCGCTGACCGAGGGCGTTCGGAGGCCCGCCGCGGGGAGCGTTGCTCCCGGGGGCGGGCCTCGTCGCTGCCCGGTTCGGGCGGGTTTCGGGTGTCCTTGTGGTGTCACCCGGGTGCGAGGACAGTGGGTGGGGTCCGTGCACAGCGGCACGACCAAGGGGCTCCCATGGCGAGGACCAGGATCCGTCGAACCGTCATGGTGATGGTCGTCGCGGCGACCGGCGCGCTCGGGGGTGCCTCGGCCGCTGTCGGGGCCGCGGAGGTACCGCCCGACGACCTGTGCGCCGCGGCGCAGGCCCTCACCGAGGCGGGTCGGCCGCAGCGGGCGCTCGCGCTCGTCGACGCCCGGGACACCGCCGCCGAGGACTGCCTCGACGTGCAGGCCGAGGCCGCGCAGACGGCGATCGCAGACGCGGAGATCACGGCGCAGAAGGCGCTCGCGGACGTCGCGAAGGCCCCGGCCGCCGCGTGGGACGCCGCCGGTGACGCGCTTCAGGCCGACGCGGACAACGTCACCGCCACGGAGGTGCGCGAGGAGATCGGCGCCGAGCCTGACGCCACGGAGCCCACGGGCCCGCCGGCGCTGAAGGAGGCGTGGGACGCGTTCTTCGCGGACGTCCTCAGCCCGCTCCAGGACGTCGTGCTGCCGATGCTCACGGTTCTCGCCGTGCTGCTCGTGCTCGCGCGGATGCTGCTGGTGCTGCCCGTGCGGTGGCCGCGCACGTCGGACGCGTTCCGGTCGGTGCTGTGGGCCGGCGGCGTGGCTGCGGGCGTACTGGCGGCGTGGCTGCTCGTCGCGGGGGTTGCCGAGGCCGCTAGTGCCGGGGCTGACGGGGCCGGGGCCGACGCGGGTGCTGCCGAGGCCGGGGTGGCGGCCGGCGCGGGCGTGGCGTGGGCGGGTGCCGCGTGGCTGGGCGGGACCGCTGCGGTCGTCGCGGTGGTCCTGCTCGCGATGGGGATGGCGACGCGGCTGCGCATGACCGTCGAGGTGTACGGGTCGGGCGGGGACGTGGACCAGGCCGCCACGGGGCACGTGATCGCACTGCTCGCGCAGCTCGGTGCGGAGTCCCCACGGGGGCTCGAGGTGCCGCGCGGGGCGGACGTGACGGCGCTCGACGGCGCGCCGATCAGCGCGGCACCGGAGGCGAAGGTGCTCGCCGCGGTCGCGCGGCTGTGGCAGCTCGTGTTCGGCGTCACGCCGTGGCTCGTACGAGTGGACGTGGAGTCGGCGGACCGGCACAGCGTCGTCGTGAGCCGCAACGGTCACACGGTGGCGGCGGGCGTCGTCGACCGGGAGGTGCTCGCACTGCGTACGACGAGGGCGCGCCTGGTGGCCGACGGCGCGAAGCCGACCCCGGAGCAGTCGGCGGCGGACCTGCCTGACCTGCACGTGTTCGCGGCGGCGATGACCATCGTCGAGCTCGCGAAGGCCTACCGGGGCTTCGAGGGCCTGTTCGGCGTGCGGGACTGGCGCAGCGTGGGCCTGCAGTACGTGGGCGTCGAGCACTACGCGGCGCCCGACGACGGCGACGCGGCCCGGGCGGTGCTCGCGCGTGCGGTGCAGCTCGCCCCGGAGAACCTGCCCGCCCTCGTCGCGCTGCGCCACGCGGAGGGGCGGCGCGCGCAAAACGGGGACGTGCTGGAGGCGTACCTGGCCTTCCTCCTCGACATTCGGTCCCGGCTCGACGGGGAGCACGCCGAGGCGCTGCGTGCCCGGGTGCTGCTGACGACGCTCGTCACGGGAGGCAACCTCGCGGCCGTGAAGGACACGCAGGTGAGCCACGACGCGATCCTCGCCGGCGTCGAGCTCGTCGACCTGCTGCGCACCCTCAAGGCGTCGCGGGCGACGGCCCCGCTCGCGCTGTCGATGCGGCAGACCGCGGCCGGGGCGTTCCTCAGCGCGTTGGACCACAACGCCGGGCGTCTCCGGGCGGAGCGTCTCGCGGTCGCCGACCGCGACGCGCGGGTCACGACCGCTCGGGCGACGGCCGAGCTGTGGCTGGGCAAGCCGAACACGCTCGGCCCGCACGGGCACTACAACTACGCGTGCTGGAAGGTCGCGACGAGCGCGCACCAGCAGGCGATCGCGCACCTGCGACTCGCCGCGACGTCGCCGGGGCTCGCGGAGTGGATGCACAAGGATCCGTGGCTCGCAGAGCTCCGGCAGACGCAGGCGTTCCGGGAGGCGCTCAACGCCGAGCCGGTGACGGACGTGCTGACGCTCGGCCCGCTCGCCGCGCACGCGCCGGCGTTGAAGGCCTTGGGGCTGACGTCCGCGGAGCGTCTCGCGGTGCTGCCCCCGAGTCGGCTGGCGGCGGCGCTGAAGGTGGAGCCGATGACCGCGGCGCACCTGACGGGGGTGGCGCGGCTGGTCGAGTCGGTGGACGGTGCGCTCGCGCCGTTGCGCGTGGTGGTCGTGGCGGCGCTGCTCGAGCACGGCGTCGACTCGCCGGAGGCGCTGGCCGGGTGGCGGCATGGTCGCAAGGAGCTGCCGACCGCCGTGCACGGGGCGTTGATGACGCGCACGAACGTGGAGCTGGCGGGGGAGGGGGACCCGGGGAGCCCGCTGAACCTGTGGTTCGCGCGGCACGCGTGACGGGTGCGCGTGGCGTGGCGCTCGCGGGTCTCGCCTTCCCTGCGGGCCTCGCGGTCTGCCGGGTGCGGCGGCTCAGCGCGGCGCTCGCGGGTCTCGCGGGTGCAGCGTGTCAGTGCGGGGGGCGGAGGTCGCGGATGAGGGCTGTGTCGGGGCCGCAGCCGAGCTCGCCGGGCTGGAGGTAGATGTCCGGCGGGTAGACGTCGGTGACGGCGCCGTCGAGGCGGGCGACGAGCACGCAGTCGCTGCCGAACCCGAGGGCGACGCCGATGTCCGAGCCGTCGAGGGCGACGGTGGCCTGGAAGGCGGGGCGTCCGTCGACCTCTGCGGGCAGGAGGGCGTTGATCTGGGCGGCGATGGCGTCGGTGTCGGGCTCCTGCGTGGTCGGCAGGGCCGTGAGGATGCTGTGCGCGGCGTCGCGGGACTCGGGAGCAAGGAGGGGGTCGGTGGACGGCGGCGGGGTGATCGCAGTGGTGTCGTCGGGGCACGGGACCATGTCGACGCCGTCGGCGGTGCCGAACTCGCCGATCTTGCCGTAGGCGTCGAACGTGACGCGGAAGCAGTAGGGGCCGGGGTCCCAGTCGTCCGCCGAGGGCTGGAAGAACCCGCCGGTGCCCTGCGTGTACATGGCGTCGTCGAGCGAGACCGCGAACGTGAGCCGGCCGAGGACGTCGCCGTCGGTGGACGCGTCGATCGCGATGAGGCGTGTGCCCGAGCCGTCGGCGCCGTCGGCCGCGCGCGCGAACCCGTTGATGTCCTGCGTGTAGGAGCTCATCGCGGTGCGGTTGAGGAGGCCGAGCACCAGGTCCTGGGCTGCGCGTTCCTCGTCGGTGTTGACCGACGTGCACGCGGTGAGCGCGAGGCCGGCGAGGAGGACGGCTGAGGCGGCGAGGGCGCGCGTCGGGCGTGGGCGTGCGGACCGGGTGGCTGCGGGGCGGTGGGCTGCGCGGCGGGAGGGCGGCCCGGGCGTCGTCGTGCCCGGTCCTGCGGCGGCTTGCCTGCCCGCGTCCTCGGAAGCGTTCATCGGTTCCTTTGCCCCCTGCGTCAACCGTCCACTGCTGTCGTGTGGGCAAGTATCGCGTCGGCTAGCGGGTCGAGGATCGCGCGGCTGGTCGCATGGCCCATGCCGGGGATGGTGGTGAGGGTGGCGGAGCCGATCAACGAGGCGAGGTGGGTCGCGTGCGGGGGCGGGTTGACGGGGTCGGCGGGGGCCTCGACGACGAGCGTGGGCACGGTGATGCCGGCGAGCTCGGCGGCGCGGTCGAGCCCGGACGGGTCGGCGAGCGCGTGCGCCGTCGGGGCCTTCCAGGTGCCGCTGTGGGCGGCGATGCGCTCCTCGAGGTCCCGGAACTCGGCCTCGTCGAAGGGCAGCTCGTCGCCGTTGAGCAGCCGCCAGTGCTCGACGCGGAAGGCGAGCTCCTCTTCGGGTGTGCGTGGGTCGCCGAGGTGCGTCCAGAGCTCGAGCAGGCGCGGGTCGGGGTTGGGCAGCGTCGTGGAGTCCGCCCAGGTGCCGTCGGCCGGGGACCAGAGCGCCGACGTGGAGTACAGGGTCGCGCTGAGCACGCGGTCGGGGTGGTCGAGCAAGAGCAGCTGGACGAGCGTGCCGCCCATCGACGCGCCGACCAGGTGCCCGCGTTCGATGCCGAGGGCGTCGAGCAGCGCGACGACGTCATCGGCGAGGTCGCGGATCGCGTACGGGGCCGTGGCGAACGCCGCGGTCGACCGGCCGGTGTCGCGGTGGTCGTAGCGGATGACGCGGTGGTGGGCGGCCAGGCGGTCGACGAGGTGCTCGGGCCACGTGAGCCCGCTCGCGTTAGCGCCCATGACCAGCAGCAGGGGCGTGGCATCGGGTTCCCCGCGCTCCTGCGCCCACAGCTCGATGCCGGGGGCCACGGTCATGCGGTGCTCGACGGGTGCGGTCGGCTGGGCGGTCACGGCTCTCCTCCGGGGAGCGACGTCGGGACGTCCCCATCCTGCCGACGGGCACCGACAGTGTCGTCGCCTTTCCGGCTGATGCGCCGGTGGCCGATCGGCTTCGCCCGACTGGGTGCGCCGGTCCTAGGGGAGGTGCGGCCTTCCGGCACCGCGGCGGCCGCGCGAAGCATGGGCGGCATGACACACACGGACACGAACCCCAGCACGACGACGCCCGACGTCGGGACCCCGCCCGTCGGGCCTCGGAAGGTGGTCCTGGTGACGGGCGCCAGCAGCGGCATCGGCGAGGGCATCGCGCGGCGGCTCTCCGCGCAGGGGCACCACGTGGTGCTCGCCGCGCGGCGCACCGACCGGCTGGACGCCGTCGTCGACGAACTGCGCCGGGCGGGGCACAGCGCGCAGGCGCACGCGCTCGACGTCACGGATCGTGACGCGTTCGAGCGGGTGGTGGCGTCCGTGGTCGACGAGCGCGGGCGGATCGACGTCCTCGTCGCGAACGCCGGCGTCATGCTCCTGTCGCGGCTGGACGCGCTGCTCGTGGACCAGTGGGACCAGATGCTCGACGTCAACGTGCGGGGGCTGCTCCACGGGATCGCGGCCACCCTGCCGCGCTTCACGAGCCTGGGCTCGGGCCACGTGATCACCATCGCCTCCGTCGGCGCGCACGAGGTGGTGCCGACGTCGGCCGTGTACTCGGCGACCAAGTACGCGGCGTGGGCGCTGACGGAGGGCCTGCGCCAGGAGTCGGCTCCGGGGATCCGCGTGACGACCATCAGCCCCGGCGTCGTCGAATCGGAGCTCGCGCAGCACATCACCGACCCGCACGCGGCCGAGGCCATGACCGCGTACCGCGCGGCGAGCATCCCGGCGGACGCGATCGCGCGGGCGGTGGCGTTCGCGATCGACCAGCCGGCGGACGTGGATGTGAACGAGATCGTGGTGCGGCCTACTCGGCAGCGGTGAGCCGGGGGTCGGGGTGGGTTGGTGGTGGCGAGGAGGACAGGGCGCACGACGGCGCGGGCGGGTTCGGACGGTGTCGAGGCCGTACCCGTCTCCGCGCCGGTAGGCTTGCGCGTGCCCGCCGGCTCGGCCGTGCGGGCTGCTACGGCCCGATGCGGGCCTAGCGCCTGTAGCTCAGGGGATAGAGCACCGCTCTCCTAAAGCGGGTGTCGGCAGTTCGAATCTGCCCAGGCGCACCGGGTGTTTGTGCAGGTCAAGCGGGCTGCGGGTGCAAGCGACGCCACGGCCGCAAGGGGCCATCGAGCCTCTGTGGGGTGCACATGGGATGCAGCCGCTCCGGGAGCACTTCAAAAGGACCTGGGCGCGCCCTGATCAGGCGGCGTCTCTGGCGACTGGCTGTCGGGACCTCTGAGGTCGGGGAGCTTGTCCATCGCGACCCACGGAGCGTCGGAGAACAGGTGGCCGTACAGGTCCATCGTCATGGTGGCGGAGGCGTGCCCGAGGATGGTCTGCACCGCCTTGACGTCGGCGCCGGCGGCGATGAGCAGTGACGCGGCCGTGTGGCGCAGGTCGTGGATGCGCGTCCCCGACAGTCCGACGCAGGCCGTCGTCTCAGCCCACTTCGCGCGCTTGCGGAAGTTGGTGTTGGTCCAGATCGCGCCGGTCGGGCTTGGGAAGAGGTACTCGCCGGGCGACGCCGCGGCTGCGCGGGTGCGCACGTAGTCGTCGAGCGTGGTGGGCACCGGCACCGTGCGCGTCTGGTGAGTTTTGGTCGACCCGATGATCGCTGCGTGGGTGCTCTTGGACTGAGGTGCCGCGCGGTGAATCCGTACGCCGAGTCCGTGCTGGGTGTGGATCACGTCGTCGATCCGCAGAGCCGCCATCTCGGAGAAGCGACAGCCGGTCAGGCCGAGAAACAGGACGACGGCTCGGCACGCAATCGGGGTCGCGTCTGCGAGCTTGCGAAGCTCTTCCGCGCGGAGCCAACGAGGCTCGTGCCGGGTGGCGCCGCGGGGCAACGTCACCGCTCGCGCGACGTTGTCCGAGATTCGTCGGTCACGCACTGCGTAGTCGAGCACGAGCCGCATGACCGAGAGTGCTCGACGTCGAGATGCCGTCGCGAGGCCGCGTTCGGTCATCTTCGTGAGGACTCGATCGACGTCGTTGGCCGAGACGGCACTCACCGGGAGCTTCCCGATGACGGGGACGACGTAGGCGTCGAGCATGAAGCGCGTCGTCTCTTGACTCCGTACGGCGAGCTGGGATCGGCTCTCGTGCCACTCGTCGGCCAGCACCCCGAACGTCACCTTGCCTCTCGCCGGGTCGATCCATCCGCCGGTCTTGAGCTTGGCGAGCTGGTCCGTCTCCCAGCGCTTCGCATCTGTCTTGCGCTCGAACGACTTCTCGGTGATCACCCGGTGCTGGAAGTACACCCGGGCACGCCAGACCACCCGGCCAGAGGGCAAGCTGCGCTTCTCGACGGACATCAGCGGCGCCGTGGCAGCGGTGGCTCGGCGTCGACCCAGGCGACCGGGAGCAGGATGACGTTGCCGAGGCGTCGGCAGGGGATCTGCTCGGTCTCGGCGAGGTGGTAGAGGGTGCGCTGGGGGACGCCGAGGACGGCTGCTGCTTCCTTGACGCGGTAGAAGCGGCGTGCTGGCCCGGGCCGCTCGTCGAGTGTCTGGATGGCCATGGGTTCTCCCTAGATCGTGCGGTCGGGCGGCGAGGTCGACAGGAGTGCCGGGTCGGGACGGGCCGTCGTCGGCCACGGGTGCGCGGACCCAAGGTGTCGGACCCGCACCTCCCGGGTTGCCGGGTCGACGCTGAGCTCGGCGTGCTCGTGGGAGCCGGCCGCGTGAGCGCATGCCGCCAGGACGAGGTCGAGGTGGCGTCGGTCCAGGCCCACGAGTGCGTCGGCGAGGTGCAGTGTGCGGCTGGGTTCGGCGAGCGCGCACACCACGTCGAGCACTCGACGCTCGCCGCTGGACAACGGGCCGAGGCCGGCATGCAAGACCTCGTCGTCAAGCCAGACGTAGCCGTTGGCCTCGATCCGGATCCAGGGCTGGCCCGGCTGGGCGAACCGGCCGTCGAACGCGCGGACGAGGAGTTCGACGGCGGCCACTAGCGGATGGCTCCCGGCGGCCCAGGCGCGCAGCCGTTCGGCGGTCTCAGCCGCGTTCAGTACCAGATGGACGCTCATCGGGTGCTCCTCTCGAGCGGGGTGCGGGTCGCGACGTGGGCGTGGTCGGTGCGGTGGGCTGCGGCGAGGGACTGCTCGACGGGGGTGAAGCGGAGGTCGGCGTGGCCGGCGGCGGCGGACCAGAGGTTGGTGGTGGCCTTCCACCGGGTGGGGGGTGCGGTGATGGTGGCGCCGGTGACGTGCGCGGTGATCAGGTCGGGGTCGGTGCCGAGCTGGTCGCTGGTCAGGTGCCGGGCTTGGAGGCGGACGTGCCCGGAGGCGGCGAGGCGGTCGAACGCGGCACCGGCGGTGGTGGCGATCTCCTCGGTCGCGCCGGTCGCCGCGTGGAGCAGGGTGGCTGCTCTCGGGTCGGCCGGCGGGGTGCCGGTCAGGGGCGCGAGGTGGGGGAGCAGGTCGCGTAGCGCGAGGACGTCGGCGCGGATGTGCGGGTCGGGAGGTCCGGGTGCCTGGTAGGTCGCCAGGTCGGTGCGCAGGTCGCGCCACACGGCCGCGCGGCGGGCCAGGGGCGCGGCGTCGGGCGGGATGGTCGGTGGGTTCTGGGTGAGGTTCGCGCCGCGCGCGGCGGCCGCGTGGGCGTTGAGGAGAAGGCCGGTGGTGGCCAGGTCGGACAGGGTTGCGACGGAGTAGTCGGGTTGGGTGCGCAGTGCCCAGGTTGCCTGGCGGAGGCGGTGGGTCAGGTCGCCGGCGTGCAGGACGGGGTCGTCGGTGCGCAGGGGTTCGCCGACAAGCCGCACCCGGTCCATCGCCGACGTCGCCGCAACTCCCGACTCGTGGGCCAGGCCGGTCGCGTGAGCGCGGTTGCCGTCCAGGCCAGGGAGTGCACGCGTGACCTCGACCTTGCCGAGGCCGGCCTGCAGGCTCCGCAGCGCGAGGGCAGATTCGGCGGCGAGCAGGGTGTCCAAGTGTCCGGCGACTCGGACCAGGGCGCCGTCGCGGGCGGCGGGGTCGGCGATCGTGGCGGCGTCGGGGGAGCGTTGCTGGCCCCACGGGCCGAGGTGCACGGCGAGCAGGTCACTGGCGCCGCGGACCTGCAGCGCGGCCAGTGCCCATGGCCGGTCGGTCAGTTCGAGGGTTGAGGGGTGGGGTCGGTCGGCGCCGACGAGGTCGCGCATCCCGTCGACCATCGCGATCGCGCGGGCCACGACAGGTTCGGCGCGCGTCGCGGGGCTGATCCCGGCGAGTCGGGACGGGCCGATCAGCGCCCAGGTGTGGGTCTCGATCGCGTCGAGCACGGCGTGGAAGTCCTGCAACGCCGTCCGGGCCTCGGCTGGGTTGTCGAAGGGCCGTTGGCGCAGGTGTGTGGCCCCGGTGACCAGGTGCTGGCCTGCGGTGGTGAGCAGGTCGGCGTAGGTGATCCCGGTCACCGGGCACCGGCCGCGGTCAGGTAGATCCGGGCGGCGAACAGCAACGACGTCGTCGCGCACAGCCACCGGGCGTCCGGACCGGTCGGGTCGGCCACGAGCAGCTCGTCGGCGCGGCAGATCACTGCCCCCACGAGCCCGGAGACCACCGCCCGGCCCGCAGCCGCCTGGCCCACGTCCGGTAGCGGTCCCAGGTCAGCAGCGATCGCCGTGGTGACCGCGTCGGGGTGGCGGGTCGCGACGTCGTCGCACGCGGCGCGCAGCTCCTCTGCGAGCCAGATCAGGTCCAGGCCCTCGGCGAACGAGGTGACCTGGACCAGCGCCCCGACCGCGCGCTGCGCGGTGAACATCACCGACCACAGCCCGCCCCACCCCACCCCCGCAGCCACGTCCAGCGCCCTGGCCGTGGGCCACGTCATCGTGTCCATCGCGCACCTCCCGCTCGCCACCACCGACTGGCCTGCCTTGACCGAGTCAGGAGGCCCCTACGTGAAGGGGTGCGCGGAGGCGACCAACATGAGGGGTAGCGCTGGCAGGCCACGTTCCGGCGATCTCGCCGGTCCGGGTGGAGTCGTACAGTTGTTCTGGGTATCTGCTTGAGTGAAGTAGTCTCATGGCCGTGGAGGATGGTCGTCCCGAGGCGGGGGTGGACTACCCGCGCACGTATGCGGATCTGCTGGAGTGGTTCGCCGACGATGCGGCGTGCTTGGAGTACCTGGGCCGGCTGCGCTGGCCGGAGGGGTTCAGGTGCCCGGCGTGCGGGGCGGGCGAGTACTGGCGCACCGGGACCGGGTTGTGGATGTGTGTGGCGTGCGGGCGGCGCACGTCGGTGACCGCGGGCACGGTCTTGCACCGCACGCGCACCCCGTTGACCACGTGGTTCGCCGCGGTGTGGTTCGTCACCTCGACCAAGACCGGGGTCTCCGCCCAGGGGTTGCAGCGGGTGCTCGGGTTCGGCTCGTATGAGACGGCGTGGGCGTGGCTGCACAAGCTGCGCCGGGCGATGGTGCGTCCCGACCGGGACCTGCTCGGCGGTCCCGGGGTTCTCGTCGAGCTCGACGAGACGTTCCTGGACGGTGTCACGCGCGGTGGCGTCGACCTGTGGAAGGCCAAGGTGCCGGTGATGCTCGCGGTGGAGAAGCGCGGGCGCAAGCTCGGACGCATCCGCGCTCGGGTCACCGCCCGGCCCGGGTCCCTGGCGATCCTGGACTTCGCCGCCGAGGTGATCGCCCCCGGGACCACCGTGCGCACCGACGGGGCCCCGCTGCTGCGACGCCTGGCCGACCTGGGCTACGCCCACCAGCCGACCGTCGCGATCCGCGCCACCGACCCCGCCACCGTGCTGCCCGGCCTGCACACGGTCGCCTCGCTACTCAAACGCTGGCTGATCGCCACCCTGCACTACGGCATCGCCGCCGAGCACCTGCCCTACTACCTCGACGAGTTCACCTTCCGGTTCAACCGGCGCGACTCACGCTCCCGCGGCCTGCTGTTCTACCGGCTCCTGCAGCAGGCCATCGCCACCGACCCGCACCCCCTCGACACCCTGATCGGCGGCACCCAGAACACAAACCCCTGAACTGGGCACTTCACTCAAGCAGATACCCAGAACAGTTGTTCGGGTGGCTGAGGATCTGGCGGCGTTCCTACGTGCCCAGCAGGTGCTCGGCGCGGACGTCCACGCCCACCACCACCAGGCGATCCGCAACGCCCGACCGATCCCACCCGCCGGCCGTCAGGTCGCCGCGAAGCCGCCGATCGACGTCACCGCGTGGCTCGTCTGGGAGCGCGACGGCCTTGAGCTCCTGGACACCACAGCCCAGGCATGGGCCGGTCGCGACGTCCTGGTCGCCATCAACGACGTCCGCTGGCCAGTGCTCGGCGTCTGGCTGGCCGCACAGGACGTCCGGCGGCGGTAGGTGAGGTCATGGGGGCGGGCTGGACCTGCCCGCCCCCATGAACGCTCAGGACCAGTGCGGGTCGGGCTCCGTGCCGTGGGCCGCGACGAAACGGGCGTACACGCGGTCGACGTCGTCCTCGCTGGCGTCTCTCAGTTCGGCTACGAGTGCGCGGGTCCAGTGAACCCACCGCCGGTACGACGCCCGTCTGACCTCACGCGTCGCCCACCAGGGCCCGACCACGATCGTCACAGCCCGGTGCAGCGCCCACCCCTCATCGCTGTCGATGCGGCGAGTCCACGGCCACGGCACCACCAGGGTCCGCCGCTGCCACTCATCAACTCCGAGAGTCGGCCACCGGCCACACCACTCGCGGTAGGTCCACCACATGCGACGCATGAGCACTCCTCGATGACATGCGCGGCCATTGCCGCGCTAGCCGCACCGAGGTGATCGTCACGAACCCACGGTAGCCGGACCGGCCCCTCCTGACATTCCCCGGGCGAGCCGAGCCCGTGGTCGGCGACCGAACCGGCTCGTCGTGATCCCGGAGGACGGGCGTCGGGCCGAGCGTTAGTCAGGCTCGGCCGCTGGTGTGATCGCCAGGCCGAGGAAGGTCTCGGACTGGTTGCGCGGGTCCTGGAGGGGGTGCCACTCGAGAGTGAAGCCGGCTGCGACCAGTGCGGTGCACGCATCGAGCGCTTCAACGCCGATACCGACGTCGGTCGCCTCGAGGACCTCCGCGCCCAGTGCGGTCGCCGGCCTCCAGTCGGCGCCAGCTGCGACGAGGATGTCTCTGACCCACGCGGCGAAGATGTCATCCTCCGCCCAGAGCCACGTTGACCGCGGACTGGTGCTCACCCGAAGGACGTCCATCGGCACAGCATCGCCCCCGCCGCCGACATCGACGGACGCCGAGCCCGGACGGCGTGACGTCGTCGAGGTGATCAAGAACGAGAGCGATAACACTTCTGGCACCACGGCCGGCCGGCCCCGCGATGTCGCATCTGGTGCAACGCGGTGGGCCCCTCATGTTGGTCGCCGGCGCGCACCCCTTCAAGCATGGGGACTCCACGTCGGGCGGGTGATCGCTGGTGATGGGCCTGCACCGGCTCACTGCTGGCGCGGGGTACCAGTACCTGCTCAAGCACACCGCCTCGGGGGACTGCGACCGGTCGGGGGCGCAGCCCCTGGTCGCGTACTACAGCGAGTCGGGCAACCCGCCGGGCCGCTGGTTGGGCTCGGGCCTGTCCTCCCTGAACGACGTCACCGGCACGGGCGCCCTCGCCGCCGGGACGGTCGTGACCGAGGATGCGATGGCGCACCTGTTCGGTGCGGGTCGCCACCCCGTGACGGGTGCGCCCCTTGGTCGCCCGTACCCGAAGGTCGTTCCGGTTGCTGAGCGGATCGCCGCCACGGTCGCAAAGCTTCCGGCGCACATGTCGGGCGAGGTTCGGCGGGCAGCGCAGGAGACGATCGCCAAGGTCGAGATGGCCCGACCGGTGCCACGGGCGGTTGCGGGGTTCGACCTGACGTTCACGCCGCCGAAGTCGGTGTCGACCCTGTGGGCGCTGGGCGACGGACGCACCCGGACTGCTGTGCACGCCGCGCACCGCGCCGCCGTGGAGCAGACCTTGGCGTTCATCGACAACCGTGCCCTGTTCACGCGCACCGGCCACGCCGGGTGCCGGCAGGAGCGCACCGCGGGGATGATCGACACCGCGTTCGACCACTGGGACTCCCGGGCAGGGGACCCGAACCTGCACACCCACGTCGTGGTCGCGAACAAGGTCCGCGGCGCCGATGGCGCATGGCGGTCGGTGGACTCCCGGGCGCTGCATCACGCGGTGGTCGCGGCGTCGGAGACCTACGACGCCCTGTTCGCCGATGCCCTGTCGCGGGCGTTGCCGGTCCGATGGGAGTGGCGCTCCAAGGGTCCGCGCCGCTCGCTCGGCCTGGAACTCGGCGGGACCGACCCGGCGCTGCTAGGTGAGTTCTCCTCACGCACGACGCAGATCGACGAGGCGATGACGGCTCGTCTGGCCGAGTTCTACGCCGTCCACGGTCGTGGCCCGAACCGGGTCGAGGTCGTCAAGCTGCGCGCCCAGGTGACCCGCTCGACCCGCCCGGGCAAGAAGGTCCGCCCCCTGTCCGAGCTCCTGGAGGCGTGGCGGGAGAGGGCGACCGCCCGCACCGGCCTGACGCCGGCCGAGTTGACCGCACGGGTGCTGCGTCAGGCTCAGACTCGGCCGCTGACGGTTGCCGGGGTGCCTGACGCGGTGATCGAGCACCTGGCAGGTCCGGTCCTGACGCAGGTCATGGCCCGCCGCTCGACGTGGACACGGTGGAACGTGCTGGCGGAGGTCGCCCGCACCACCCGCGCCCTGACCATGGCCACGCCTGCCGACCGGATCGCGCTGCTGGACCGCGTGACCGACGCGGTCCTGACGCAGTGCGTGTCCGTCGAGGCCCCAGCGGTCCTGGCGGTGTCCGGCCGCTATGCCCGTCCGGACGGCTCCAGCGTCTTCGACCGGATCGGGGAGAACGCCCACAGCCACCCGGCGATCCTGGCCGCCGAGGCCCGCCTGCTCGCCGCCACCGACGACCACACCGCCCCCGTGGCGACCACACCGTCAGGCACCGCCACCGCACGCTTGGCCGTCGATCAGGCTGACGCGGTACGCGAGGTCGCCGCGTCAGGCCGCCGGGTGGACGTGCTGGTCGGCCCGGCCGGCTCCGGCAAGACGACAACGCTGCTCGCGCTGCGCCGCGTCTGGGAGCAGACCCACGGGCGCGGGTCGGTGCTCGGTCTGGCGACGTCGTCGACGGCCGCCGCTCAGCTCGCCACCGCGCTGGGGATCACGTGTGAGAACACCGCCAAGTGGCTGCACGAGTCCACCGGCCCCGCCGCCACCACCCGCACCGATCTGCTGGGCCACCTGCACACGGCACGCGCGTCAGCTATGACGACTGGTGACCTGACGCGCGCAAGGACGGCCGACACCGCGATCCGCAGCCTGACGGGCGAGGCCGCGACCTGGACGATGCGCGAGGGCCAGCTCGTCATCGTCGACGAGGCGTCCCTGGCCTCGACCGCGACCCTGGACGCGGTCGTCGCCCAAGCCACCACCGCCGGGGCGAAGGTGCTGCTTGTCGGGGACGACGCCCAGCTGTCCGCGGTCGACGCCGGCGGGTCGTTCGCCCTGCTCGCCGAGCGGACCAACCCCGCCCGTCTGACGTCGTTGTGGCGGTTCGCCCACGCCTGGGAAGCCGACGCGACCCTCGCCCTGCGCGAGGGCAACCCGCGGGTCCTGGAGACCTACGCCGACCACGGGCGGATCCACGACGGGCCGTCCGAGGCGATGCTCGAGGACGCCTACACCGCCTGGACCACCGACACCGAGCACGGCGTCGTCTCCGTCTTGATCGCCCCCGACACCGCCTCCGTCGCCGCGCTGAACGCCCGCGCCCACCGCGACCGCGTCACCGACGGCCTCGTCACCCCCGACGGGATCACCACCCACATCGGCACCGAGATCGGCGTCGGCGACCGCGTCGTGACCCGCACCAACGACCGGCGCCTGCGCGTGGACGGCGGCGGGTGGGTCCGCAACGGCGACCTGTGGGACGTCACCGCCACCCATCACGACGGTTCCCTCACCCTCATCCGCGCCACCAGCCCCGGCCGACGCGGCCCGGGCGGGACCGTGCGCATCCCGGCCGGCTACGCCGCCGACCACGTCGAGCACGGGTACGCCACCACCACCCACCGCGCGCAGGGCATCACCACCGACACCGCGCACGTTCTGGCCCACGCCGGGATGACCCGGGAGAACCTCTACGTCGCCATGACCCGTGGCCGCCAGGCCAACCACGTCTACGTCGCCGCTGACGCGATCGACCCCGACTGCGACGCCCTGCCCGACGTTCACGCCCCCACCGACGCCCACCACGTCCTGACAGGCATCCTCAGCGCTCCCGGCGCCCAGCAGTCCGCGACCGCGACGATCGCCGCGCGACTGGACGAGGCCGAGTCGTTGCGCCGCCTCGAACCGATCCGCCGCACCCTGCTGGCAGACGCCGCCCACACCCGGTGGACCGGCGCGCTGATCGACGCAGGCCTCGACCCGCAGGCAGCGCGGACCGCGATGACCTCCCCGAACGCCGGGGCGTTGGTAGTCGCACTCGGGCGCATCGACGCCGTCGCCGACGACGTCGCACCCGTCCTGCGACAGCTGGTCGATAAGGCAGGGGCTCGGCCCGGGATCGAGCACGCAGTCAGCCTGCGGTTCGCCGCGATGGACTGGCTCGACCGCCACGTCCCCGACCCCCACGACGTCCACCCGACCACCAGTGCGGTCGGCCTCGACGTTGACGGGCAGAGGCTGCTCGCCCAGGTCGACGACGCCATCGCCGCGAGGGTCGAGGCGTTGACCGGGCAGGTGCTCGACGAGCGCCCAGCCTGGCTGGCGGCGCTCGGCCCAGAGCCGACGAAAGACGAAGGGCGCGCCGCATGGCTCGACGCCGTCGCCGCCACCACCGCTCGCCTCGACCATGCCCCCGAGCCGGCCCGTACCCCGACCCTGGCCTCCACGCCGCCGCGTGCACCGATCCACTGAGCGTCTGGAGGCCCAATGAGCCAGCCCGAGAACGAGGAAGGCCGCGGGAGGCCGCCCATTGCCCAGCCGCTGGGCGCCCTGCCACCGACAGTGCTCACCTCACTGCCCCTACAGGAGCAAACCCACCGCCTCGAGCTCCTTGGCGACTGGGTCGCCTGGCTGACCGACCGGTACCGGCTGGACCACCGGACCATCCCGCCGTGCTGGCCCAAGCACGGCGAACTCATCGAAGAGCTCGCCGCCCTACACCTCGCCTGGGAGGCCGCCTACGGCCAACTCGCCCACGGGGACGCGCCCCTGCTGTGGCACGAACACTTCAACCTCGCGCGAGAGCGCCTGGGTGACGCGGTAGCGCGGAGCGGGTGCCGAGGAGCGCAACACCGGAGATGACGGTCGTGTACGTGCGGTGACGTGGGGTCCACTTCAGCGTGCCCCTTCGTCGGGCCGACGGCACCACGACATGCCGATGGTCGTGTTCGGGCTAGTGGGGGGACTGCTCGTTGCTGCTCTCTCGAGGCTGGAGCTGACGGACTCCGTCAGTGCCGAACTCGAATACGGCGTACCCCGTCCGCAGATCGACGAGGTACTGGTTCAGGACGGAGTCCACACGCTGGATCTCGGCCCTGGCCGAGACGATCTTCTCGTAGAGACACGAGTACTTGGATGGCGGATCCAGTTCGGGCAAGCCTGCCCAGCCTCCGCAGTCTGATAGCACCTCGTGTGCCAGGTAGTTGCGACGCTCGACCAGGGAGTTGTAGTCGGAAGCCACCTCGGGCGGAAGCAGGTCTCGGAAGCCGCGGACCGTCGACCCGAGGGTCGCCCGTGGTGGCGCCTTGTGGCCGAGCAGGAACTGATGGATGCCCCTCGCTTTTGCCTCGGCAATCTGTGCCTGGGCGATCGCAGCGCCAAGAAGCAGGAACAGGACTTGCTGCGCGTCTTCGGGCTGAGCAGGCACCGGCGGGATCGTCACCTGGTGTGCCTATCACGTGGGGCAGGCTTCCCGCCTGGAAGGGCCTGCCCGCAACTGCCGTAGGCGACGGAACACTCACCAACCGGAGGGCGCCGGGTGCACCGCATCAGGCGAGAGTCGTGCCCCCGCGCACACCGGGTTCGACCACCCGAGGTACCCGTCCCCGCCGAGGTAGAACGAGTTGAGCCTCGCGAGCGAGAGCAGGTACACGCCGCCGTGGTTCCCGGTCGCCGCGTCGAAGGCGCCGTTCGAGGTGACGAGGGTCTGGTCCCAGTCGCAGGTGGGTGAGGTCTGGACGACGACGGACACGTGCCCGTAGATGCGCCCGGTCTCGAAGAACACGAAGGACCCGAGCGGGGGGCAACGTTCTCCCGGGTGCGCCTGGCCCACCTCGACCATCGCGGCCCAGTGGACGGCAGCCGAGTAGTACCCGGAGCCCACATAGCCGTACGCGCGGCAGGCGAGCCGATCGCACAACCCGTCCCAACCCGAGGTCACTCCCACGTAGGACAGCGCAGTCGTTACCGCGGTGGCGACGTCGTGCGGGGTGCCTGGCGGGACGACGACACCGCCGGCGTCACCACCGAGTCCGGGCAGGCACCCGGTGCCCGACGCGTGCAGGGGGGCTGTCGCGTCGGACACCGAGTGGTCCGTGGAGCCGGGCAGTGCGTCGAGCTGAGGCTCGGGTGCGTCTGCGGCTGTCGGAACGGTACTCCAGCCAGCCACCCTCTCGTGAACGTTGGCGATGAAGCCAGCCGTCACCGCCGGGATGGCCGGGTAGGTGCGCAGCCGGGACTCGCCGGCGTTGTGGGCGATGATCAGCGCGTCGAGCACCGGCAGCTCGGACGAGGCCCAATCCGGATGCTCGGCGCGGATCGCACGCACACCGTCGAGCCGGTCGCACAGGTACTCCCCGCCGACGCGGGCGTGGATGTCGCCCTCGCGCACGTCCCAGACGTCGTTGCCGTTGAGGTCAGTCGACCACGGGTGCCCGTACGCGCCAGCCCAGACCGAGGCGTTCATCTGGAACAGTCCCCAGGTCCCGCCGTTCGAGTCGTCCGCGTAGGCCTCGGGCTGGAAGCCGGACTCCTGGGCCATGACGGCGGCGATCCACGCCTCGGGCAGGTCGGGACACGCGGTCTTGGTCGCGGCGACCCACGCACGGGCGCCGGCCGGGACGGGTGCGTCGGCGGCGAGCACGCCACCGGCGGAGGTCTCGATGCACGCCGTGGTCGACGCCCCGACGGACAGGGCTGTGACAATCGCCAGGGCGGGGACGGCGGCGATCCCGAGTCCGCCCAGGGCGAGCAGTGATCGGATCATCGGGCACCTCCGGTCGGATGGGCGCTGGCGTGCTCGACGGCCGCCTGGTCGGCGCGCAGGCGGTCGGCGTCGGGTCGCTTGGTCCAGGGCGCGAGGTCGATGACGGCGGGTCGGGCCTGGCGCAGCAGCAGCACGCCGGTCCCGGACGGCAGGGTTCGCAATGCGGAGGCGGGTAGCACGGGGACGGTGCGGACCGAGGTGGAGGTCGAGCGGTCCCCGGTGCGGTGGGTGCGGGTCTCGACCAGCTCGTCGATCTCGCCGATGAGGCGGGCGACGTCGTCCAGGTCGCGGTACTTGCCCAGCCCGCCGAGCACGAGCTTGACGGTCGCTGCGTCCCAGAGGGTGTCTGCGGCGTGCTCCCCCCACCGGTGGCGGGCCTGCGCGAGCGACTGCAGCACGGCAAGCGTTGTGATCCCTGACCCGCCGCCCTCGGCCATCAGTTGGGGCAGTGACGGCAGGGGAGTGAGGTTGGCGATCTCGTCCAGCGCGAGCAGCAGCGGTGGGTCCAGGCGCCCCGCGGGGGAGCGGGCCGCCAGGGTGCGGGCGGTCTCGGTGATGTCCTCGACGAAGGCGGCGATCAGCGGTGCGGAGGACCCGGACGCGACGGCCGAGGCGAGCAGATAGAGGGTGCCCGAGCCGCGCAGGAACGCGACGGGGTTGAACTCGTTGCCCGGCGCGGGGTCGACCACGGCAAGCACGTCGGGGTCGGCCAGTGCGGCGAGGGACTGGCGCACGCCGAGCCAGACGGAGTCGCGGGTCCGCGGGTCGGTGTGGATGACGGCGTCCAGGGCATCGGCCCACCCCTCGGCGGCTGCCGATGAGCGGGTCAGGACCGTCACGGCGTCCTCGGCGAGCACGGGATTGAGCGACCACCGGTACAGGTCGATCGCCCGGCGCCCGTCCAGCGCCGCGGCGTGCAGCAGGCAGCGCAGGGCAGTCTCAGTCTGCCCGGCCCAGAAGTCGCCGTCGGACAGCGTGCTCCCGAACCCGACCCCTGCGGCCAGGCCACGGGCGCGCACCAGGGCGGTTCGCGGTGTCTCGCAGCCGCGTACCGGTGACCAGGCGAGTCCGCCGGGCAGACCGGCGAGGCGCTGCGGGTCGAAGATCGAGACCTCGCCCCGGGCTGCGCGGGCGTGGGACGTCACGGCAAGGGTGTCCGGTCGGGTCGAGGTGGCGACCACCGGCCCCGGGGCGTCGAGCACCCACGGGATGACCACGTGCAGGCCCTTGCCCATCCGTGGCGGGCCGACCAGCAGGGCGGAGTCCTCGACGGAGCACCACAGGTCGCGCCCACCGATCGCCCCCAACCGGTAGCCGACCTCCTCGGGGGCCGGGTGGGCGCCGGTGGACGGTCGGGCGACGGCTCCCCGGCGGATCACTTCGCGCCGCCCCGCGGCAGCGGCGACCTCGCCGGGTCGAGCCAGTCCCGGCAGGTTGCGTAGTGCGGCCGAGTTGGTCGGCTGCCGGTCGCGCCGACGGCGCACGAGCACCCACCCACCGACGACGGCGCCAATCAGCGCGAGGACGACGACGAGGGTCGCGCCCCAGTACGGGACCGGGCCGGGCAGCTCGGTGGGGTTCGGCCAGACGGACGCCGGGTCGCCGAAGGTGCCGAGGGCGCGCAGGGCGGACAGCGGGCCGCCTGTCGGCGTCGGACGTCCGGTGACCAGGCACGCGAGCGCGGCACCGCACCACAGCACCCCGGCGAACCCGAACACGACAGCACCAGCCGCGAGCCCGATGTCCGTCAGGTCCAGGCCCGGGCCGGGCTGCGGGCGCACGGGCGGGCGGCGTGGTCCCGGCGGAGGCCTCACCCTGCCACCGGTCCTCGGGTCGCACGCGGGGCTTCGACCGACGGGGTGAGGACGCCCCGGGTTGGCAAACCGGTCGCCCCGTGCCGCAGGGCGTTGGTCAGGACGTGGCCGGTGTCGATGACCTCCTCGACCTCCAGTACGGGGTTGTCCGCGGCACCGGCAAGGTGGGTTGCGGCGTGGTCGGCCAGCGCGCACAGCTGCTCGCCGGCGACGATCCGCGCCGCCTGCCCTGGGTGGTCGAACCACCCGGCGTCGGCCGCCTCGCGCAGCTGACGGGCTGACGGAGCGGGGCTGGCGTGCTCGGTCAGCGCCTGGGCCGCCCAGGCGACCGTGACGACATCGACGTGCTCACCCCGCGCGGCCAGGTCCGTCGCAGCGGCGTAGACGGCACGCCACCCGGGATCGGGAACCTGGCTGGGACGGAGCCACGTCGCCACCGTCGGGATCGCGTCGGGATGCGCGATGAGGGACCCAATGAGGGTCACGACGTGGTCGCGCTCGGCCGCCTGATTGCGGGCGGGGCGGGCGCGCAGGTACTTGTCCGCGCCGGCCCGGACCTCGAGTGGTCGCGCCGCCGGTCGCAGCGGGATCGGAGTCGTCGTCGGCGCGGGTGCGTGTCCGGTCGCGGCGGCCCAGCGGGCGGCGAGGCCGTCAAGGGTGGCGTCAACCATGAGGCAGGCCGAGGCGACCGGGCCAGCGCTCTCCGACAGCATCGACTGCAGCGCTCCGGCGCGCAGCAGCACACCCTGCCCGGCGACCTCCCGGCGGCTGCCTGCCTGGACTACCAGGCGGGCGTACACGGCCGGGTCGGGTCGCGCGGGCACGACGGAGATCAGGTCCACCAGGCGCAGGCGTCCGCCTGAGCGTTCGCCGAGCCGGTCGACCATGACCGGGGCCATCGCCTCGACGTCGACCGTCTCACCGGCAGCGTGCCGCTCGAGCAGGGCAGTGAAGACCTGACTGTGCCACCAGTCGGCGAAGTCGCCGGGTCGCGTCCACCCGCGCACCCGGTCGATGCCGGCCGGGTCGAGCATCAGGGCGCCGAGGGTGGCCTGCTCGGCGAGCATCACGGTGTCCTCGTCCATCACTCCTCCTCGCGCATGGCGGTGTCGGTGTCGATCAGGCGGATCTCGTCCGGCCCGGCCAGCAGGTGGTGCACGACGTGCGTCCGGCGTGGCAGCTTCCACAGGCCCGTCCCACGGGGCAGGGCGGGAAGCAGGTCGCGCTCGGGGCCCGAGAGGCCAAGCGCTCGGGCGGTCGCGGTCAGCTGGTCGGACTCCTGGCGATAGACGATCCGGGTCGAGCAGTCGGCCAGCAGACCCTCGGCCAGGGCTCGTGCCTCGGATCCGGCCGCGCCGACGGCGTCCAGGTCTGAGAGCCGGTGCAGGATCAGCAGGTTCGCCACGCCCAGGGCGCGGGAGAGCTTCCACTGGGCCTGCATCGATCGAACGACGGCGACCTGACGCAGCAGCCGCCACGCTTCGTCGTAGATCACCCACCGAGGCGTGCGGGCCGTGCCCAACGCGGCGTCCAACCACCCAGCGGCACAGGTCATGGCAACCGCGAGGGCATCGTCATCGGCGCCCAGGCGGGACAAGTCCAGCACGACCATCGACGCGGCGTGGTCCAGCGGGTCGGTGGTGGGCGCGTCGAACATCCCGGCCAAGTCCCCGCTGAGCAGGCGACGCAGCCCATGCGCCAGGTCGGTCCCGTCGTGGGACCGGTCGGCGACGGTGACGCCGTCTCGGCGCGCGGCTGTCGCGTCCGGGCGGACCAGCGCTGCGACGACGCCGCCGATCGTGGGCCGGGAGGCGTGCTCGGCTGCGGTCAGGGCGGCGTCGAGGGCCGAGTGCTCGGCCGGCCGGAGGTCACGGTGCAGGGTGGTGGCAGCCACGGTCGCCAGTCGCCGGAGCCGCTGGCCGTGAGCCTCGGGGGAGTCCGCGGCGTCGAGCGGATTGAGGCGTGTGGGCGACCCCGGTCCCAGTTCGACGACGACGCCACCGACAGCTCGGGCGACCGGTGCCCACTCGCCCTTCGGGTCGCCCGGCACGTAGACCCGCCGCCCAGCGGCGACCGAGCGCAGCGCGAGCGACTTGGCCAACGCCGATTTGCCCGAGCCGACCACGCCGGCCAGGAGGACGTTCGGGTTGGTCAGCTCGCCCGCCGCGTACAGCGCCCAGGGGTCGAAGCAGAACACTCCGCCGCCGAGCGCATCCAGCCCGACCGGCACACCGGTCTGCAGGGCGGGCGGGACCAGGAAGGGGTAGGCGGCCGCGAGGGTGGCGGTCGACGCCCGGTGCGAGGGGAGGCCGAGCGGCCGCCACGGGCGCACCCTGCTTGGCGGCGTGGCGAACCGCCGCTGACGGGTCCCGGTGCGCGGTGTCATCGCACACCTCGCGCCAGCGGCAGGGCACTGGCGAGGTGTCCGGCGCCCTGCTGGCCGACCAGGCGCACGAGGTCGCACATCGCGCGGGCGGCGTCGGACTCGACCGACCGGCATGCGTCGTCCAGCCCGGCGCGATCGGGCGCCGACACCGAGACCAGCCCGGAGAACCGCAGGTCGCCGTGGCCCGCGACGAGCTCGGCCTCGCGACGGTCGAGATCCTCGACCTCGGCGACCACCGCGCGGTCCTCGACCTGCCCGATGCGCTGGCGTTGAGCGGCGTCGGCGCGGTGCTCGGCCCGCGCGCGGCGGATCTGCCGCAGAGCCTCGCGGGCTGGCACCGCCTCCGCGACGATGCTCAAGGTCCGGGTGCCGACTTCGCCGAGCAGTAGCGGCTGCAGGAACGTGGCGTCCACGGCCGTGCGCGGCCACTCCGCGACCCAGTAGGTCGCGTGCCACGCGGTGCCCGTGCGCAGCCGGTCCCACTCCTCGGCCACACCCACAGGCGAGGCGACGCGCAGCGGAACATCCTCGGCTCGGGCGGTGGCGTGAGGGTCGTAGGCGCGGCGGATCGCAACCGAGAGCTCGCCCTCGTCCAGCCAGCTCCCGATGGCGAGCTCGGCCCCGGTGAGCGACTGGGCCACGCCGGACAGCACACCCGCGACGGCGTCGACCGCGTCGGCGGTCAACGGTCGGTGCCCGCGCGGACTACGGATCGCGACGGCGACCAGGTGCTCGCGGCGGCTGCTGCCGGCGAACCCGGCATCGAGCAGGTCCGCCAATGCGGCGGCCGGGCCGGGGGTGGACGGCGTGCAGTGGTCGCGCCACCAGCGTCGCGCCTGGCTCAGCCCGCCCGGCATGACGGCCGTGAGCACCTGGACGCGGACCACCGACGGGACCTGCGCCAGCGAGGCCAACACTCGGCCCCACCCAGCCGTCCGGTGTGCCTGGACCCCGTCGTCGGCCAGAAGGATGCCCGAGCCCTGAATGCGGGCGACGGCGGTCACCGTCGCGGAGCGGCGGTCGGCGACGAGGACTGCGCCGAATGCAGGGCAGGCCACGAGATCGAGCGACCCACGGATCCCGGGCAGGTTCAGCACGTCCTCGGCACCTGCCTGAATGCTCGCCGCGCGTGTTCGCCCAGAGGCCCGTGCCGCACCCCACCCGGCCAGCACCGGAGTCCACGCCGGCACGGTGCGACCGTGAACGGTGACCAGCGCCGCCGTCAGCAGCAGGACCCACACCGGTGCGGCGACAGCCACGCCCACGGCCCCGGCGCCCCGGACCGCAGCGACCAGCACGAACAACGCCGCGCCGACCAGGCCCAGCTGCTCGCCGGACAGCCCGAGCAGCACACCACGGCGCTCGAGGCGCCCGAACTGCGCGACCACCCGATCGGTGTCGGCCTGCCGCGCGCTCACCGCCGCCCCCCGCTCGGCGGGGCGCTGCGTCCGGTCGCAGGCAACGGCCCGGGCCGCGCCCCGGCCACGGGGCCCGCACTCCCACTCGCGCCCGTCGCACCCGCCATTGCTCCGCCGGCCCGAGCGGCGCGCGCACCGGCCAAGGCGCTGCCCGCGCCACTGGTCACGGTGGTGATCACAGCCTGTTGCGCGGCGATCTTCGTCGTCCGCCCGGCTGCTCCGGCCGTGCGGCTGATCGGGTTGGCCGCGACGGTCGCATGCATCATCCCGGCCGCCTCCATGCCAGACCAGTGCACGAACCGCCACGTCAACCACGGCGCGAACACCGCGATCGCCAGCAGCAGAGCCCCGACCAGAGCATCGGACAGCTCGGCACCCGGCGCGGCCGGCGTCCCGGTCGCGCCCGTGCTGCCCGCCCCGCCGAACGCCGAGGCGCCCACGACGAATGCCACGACGATCACGAGCTTGGAGAACACCAGGGCTGCGACCACTTCCAGCCAGCGCCGCGTCCAGACCCGCGTCTGGTCCCACGCCGCTCCCGCGAACGCGACCGGCGCAAACACCGCGATCAGCACGAGCGCTGCCTTGCGGAACAGCAGCACCCCCCACAGCAGCAGGAAGCCGACCGAGAGCAACGTGCCGAGCAGAATCTGCAGGGCCGGTGACGTGGCCGTCGCCAGCCCCGCGAACCGGAAGAACCGCGCCCCCGCGGCGCCGACCGTCGTACCCGACGCCTGCGCGATCGCGTGACACATGCCGTCGACCGCCGTCAGCGCCAGTTGAGTGCCGGCCACCGCCAGGGCAGCCCCGAGCGTCGCCTTGCCCACACCGAGCACCGCACGGCCCAGCCCGCCGGGCTCCCGGCGCAGCACCGAGGAGATCACCTGCGCGACGAAGAGCGCGACCACCACGGGCAGGGTGATCGTTGCCATCAGCGTCAGGTTCGAGCGGAACCAGTCAGCCGACAGGTCGACCGTCGTGGTCGCGTCCAGCGCGGCCAACGCGAGGTCGCCCAGCGAGGCCGCCGAGCCCATGAACGCTGCCCCGAGCCCCCCGAGTACGTAGTCGGAGGCGGCGCCCTGCGCCGCCGTCGCGGCGTTCGTGACGAGGTCGCAGACCAGTCCGATCGGACCCACGCACGGGTCGACGTCGGCCAGCACGTCAGATCCCCGCGCCCAGGCCGGAGAAGAACGTCACGATCGCGTTAGCGCCACCGATCAGCAGCGCGCCGCCCGCCGCGACCATCACGCCGGTCTTGCCGCCGGAGGAGTAGGCGTAGTTGCCCTGGTGATGGGCGAGTGCCCAGATGATCACCGAGACCACGAGGCCGGCGACACAGGCGACCAGTCCCCAGGTCAGGAGTGCGCCGACGACCTGCTGCACGACCGCCAGGCCGGGAAGTCCCGTCGAGTTGGGGGTGATCCCCGGGTCCTCCGCGCGCAGCGCCTCAACCAGCACCGATGCCACCATGGCCGCCTCCGTGTACCCCGTGGGCCCCGCGGAGTGCGGGAGCCCCTACGTGAAGGGGTGCGAGAGGGCGACCAACATGGGGGGCGACCAACCTGGGGGGCGACCAATCTGGGGGGGCGATGTGCGGCGCACGACCATCGGAGTGTCGGTAGTCGCTGCGAAGATCGCTCTGTGTCGGGATTCGTGAGCAGAGACGGGGCTGTGCTCTTCGAGCTGACCTGGACGAAGGCGGGGTCATGGCGTGCGCGCGTCTGTGCCTGCCCGGACGAGTTCGATCAGTTTGAGCGCTACCACCTCGCGCCGGCGGGCATCCGCGTCGTGCCTCACATGTCGGCAGCCGATCTGGCGTGCACCTGGGAGGGCACAACGGCTCCCCGTCGCGGCGCACCGCAAGGCGTGACTCAGGTGGCCAGCGCGCCGCTCTACCACGCGCTGCGCCGTCCTCTCAGTCGCGACGAGGTCGTGAGACTGGCCAAGAACCTCCCCGCCGACACGCCTCTCCGAGACACGACGCCCGCAACCGGGCCGTACGGCGACGACCAGGCGCCCGCGTAGGCGAGACTTCGACCGTGAGCATCGCCGAGCAGGTCGACACCGACGCGCTGAGGAAGTCGCGCGGGGCCTTCTTCACCCCACCAGAGGTTGCGGACTACGTTGTCCGCTGGGCGGTGCGGACCGCGACCGACCGGGTGCTCGAGCCTTCATGCGGTGAAGCCGCCTTCCTGCTCGCCGCACACCAGCGGCTCGCGACACTACCGACCGAGGGCGGCGAAGGATCTCTCGACGGGGTCGAGCTGCACGACGCATCGGCGCGTGCCGCCCGCGTGGTGTTGCACGATGCGGGCGCCGATGCGCGCATCCGCGTCAGCGACTTCTTCACAGTGGAGCCTGCTCCCGTGTACGACGCCGTGATCGGCAATCCGCCGTACGTCCGGTACCAGGACTTCGCGGGCGCGGATCGTGCCGCATCGCGGCGTGCCGCGCTGCACGCCGGGGTTGCCCTTACTGGGCTCGCCTCCTCCTGGGCGGCGTTCACGGTGCACTCCGCGCTGTTCCTGAAGCCGGGCGGGCGCCTCGGGCTTGTGCTCCCCGCGGAACTGCTCTCCGTCAACTACGCGGCCCAGGTACGCGGGTTTCTGATGCGGCGCTTCGCCCGTGTCCGCCTGGTGCTGTTCACAGAGCGCATCTTTCCTGGAGTGCTCGAGGACGTTGTGCTGCTACTCGCCGAGGGCACCGGAGGAACCGACCACTGCGAGCTGCTGCAGGTGCAGGATGCCGATGCTCTTGCTGCGCTCGACCCGGACACGGCCTCCTTGTGGACGCCCGCTACGACCAGCGGGAAGTGGACCTCGGCCCTGCTGCCGTCCGCTAGCGCGGCGGCCTACGCGGCCGCGACCGCGGGCGAGGCCTTCTCAACGCTCCACACCTGGGGTGAGACCACCCTCGGGATGGTCACCGGTGCGAACAAGTTCTTCACGCTCTCGCCCGGCCAGGCTGCCGACCTTGGTCTCGCGGCCGACGAGTTGCTGGAGTTGAGCCCCCCCGGGAGCCGGCACTTGCGCGGGCTCTCGTTCACCGCGCACATGCGCAGTGAGCTCGGTATTCAGGGTTCGGCGACACTCCTCTTCCGCCCGAGCGGCGAACCCGGCACTGCCGCTCGCGCGTACATCCACGAGGGCGAGAAGCGCGGAGTCGACACGGCCTACAAGTGCCGGGTGCGCACGCCGTGGTGGCGAGTGCCCCTGGTCGCGCCCGCCGACCTGCTCTTGACGTACATGAACGCCGACACTCCACGGCTCACGACCAACACGGCCGGAGCACGTCACCTGAACAGCGTGCACGGCGTCTACCTGACCGAGGAGAACCGGGTTCTTGGACGCGAGCTCCTGCCCTTGGCGTCGCTGAACTCGGTCACTCTCGTCGGAGCGGAGATTGTCGGACGCGCGTACGGCGGCGGAATGCTCAAGCTCGAACCCCGCGAGGCTGACGACCTGCCGGTGCCGTCGCCGGGGTGCGTGGAGAGGTGCGCCGACGCTCTGCGAGCGATTCGTCCGCGCGTGCGCGACTACCTACGCGCCGGTCGGCTCCTGGACGCCGTGCGACTCGTCGACCGAATCGTGCTGCACGACGGGGTGGCCCTCGACTCCGCTGGCATCAGCGAGCTTGAGCAGGCCTATGCAATGCTCGCCGCGCGGAGGCGTGCCCGGGGCGCGAGTGCAAGAGACAGCGTCTCACCGCACGCCATGGTGCTAGCCGGGCGTGGGAAGGGAGGCACAACGTGAGCAAGGAAGACGCCCTCAGCGCGTTCGACGCAGAGCTTGCCGCCACAATCCTGAGCGACCCCTGGCTGCACGAGCAAGGGGAGCCACCCCGCTATGGGCCCGACTACGACCTGCTCGGCCGGCTGCTCACGTACCCGATCCAGAGCGGCAGCGTGTCGGAGTCCGGACGCTTCGCCAAGGGCATCGACGCCTGGCTTGCACACGAGCTGCGTCGGGCCGGCTTCCTCTCCGACGAGGTGTGGCCGCGGGCCACCCGGCCCCGGGTTCTGCCACGCGACGTCGTGCTCTTCGTTGAGAAGCTCCCCAAGGGGCTAGGCGATCAGGTGAGGCCTCACCTCGAACGCATCACGGCTGTGGGGCCCTCAGATGCCAGGGTCCTGGGCCGGGCGTACTACAAGCAGATCGACGTCTGCATCGCACGATGGGACCGCGGCCCGGAACTGCTGTTGAGCACCAAGGCGCAGGTGTCCTCGTTCGGGAAGAACCTGCCTAACCGGTTTGAGGAGGCCTACGGCGACGCGGCAAACCTCCGCGGCCGGTACCCCCTCGCTGCAACCGGCTTCTTCTTCCTGCAGCGCGACACCATCCTCACCACCGAGAAGGATGCGTGGGAGCGCACCAAGGACATGATGAGCAAGCTTCGCGACACCGACGCCAGGGGCGGCTATACCGCCACCGGCCTCGCCCTCGTCCACTGGGACGACACCCTGCCCGTGTCCGATCGTGTTGTCACCGTGAACGTCGACGACGTCCCGGCGTCGCTCCGGCCGGACCAGTTCCTCGACGCCATGCTCTACCAGATCCTCGACGTCACCCCAGTCGTTCAGCACGTCGACGTTCGCCAGCTTCGTGAGCGTCGTCGCCTGCCTCTCCCAGAGCCAGAGGGCACCACCGATGACACCGAGGAGACCGAAGCTCTGCACTAGCGATGGCGACGGGGTCCGCCCGCGCGCTGGCAGGTCGCGCTCGTGCCTGCGCACTCGGAGCGCGGACGAACTGGGAAGTGTTGAGGCATCGGGGGACCACACGGCCGGTCCTAGAAGGCCGATACGAGAAGGACCCCCGCACCCACCACGAGCAGTGCGATGTAGAACGGGGCGATCGACCACGAGGCCCAGATCGGCCGATCCGGCACGTAGTTGTGAACGGCCCTCTTCCACTTCGAGACCGCCTGTGCGTCGGCAGGAAGGGGCTCATCGGCATCAATGGGGTCGAGCGTGAACAGCGGGACCCGGCGGCTGGAGCGCGCGACGGTGTTGTAGAGCCTGCGGAATTGCCTCTCGCTCCGGAGGTAGTTGGCGTCGAGGTACGCGAACAGCACCACGGCCACCATGCCCAGGGCTGCCAGCGGCCAGGAGCCCTGAGTGAGCGCGAAACCGAACGTGGCCGTAATGATAGGGAGCAGCCAACCCTTCGCCGACGAAGAAGCCGCCGATTGCCTGGTGACCACGGCTTGGATGTAGTCGAGGTGCTTGCGCCGGTCCTCCGGGGCGAGCGGCGGTTCGGCTGCTGCTCTGAGTCGCTGCGCTGCGCTACGGACCCCGAACATCGCGTGATCCTTCGATGCCTCCGAGTAGCTTGCCTGCACCGGCCAGATCGGCCCCATCGCGTCGTCTGGCCGGCGAGGCACGAGGTGGACGTGGAGGTGCTGAACCGTCTGCGTGGCGACCGCGCCACTCGATTGAATGACGTTGAGTCCCTCCGGCATCAGTGCCTCGCGGATCGCATCGGCCAGCAGCAGCACCGCCCGTGAGAGTTGGGACGCCTCATCGGGCTCAAGCCGCCATATGTCCGGCACGTGCCGTCGAGGCACGACGAGAACGTGTCCGAGAGTTGCGGGCTCGGTCGGGAAGAATGCGACCACGTTCTCGTCGCGATACACCTCCCGGACGTCGGGATCGTCGCGCTCGACAATCGCGCAGAACTCGCACGGCACGCTCACCACATGCGGGCCTTCGCCTGGGCGACCCAGCCCTCCAGGTTGCTGACGAGGTTCGCATAGCTCGCCTTCGTGTCGACGTCCCCTCGCCAGTCCGTCCTCGTAGGATCGAAGATCGGGACTCCGCTGACGCCGGAAGCCTTGTCGAACGGGTTCGCGCCCGGGCGGTCGGCGCTGCCGAAAGACGAGAGGCTGTGGATGCGGATCCCGACCAGGGGCTTCTTCTCGTTCCACGCCTTCTGGATCTCGTAGATCACCCACGGACGACTGGCCGTCTCCTGCCCGATGAGGACGACGACGGCGCGCTTGTGGCGCATCTCGGTGTCGATCCAGTCGACGACGGCCTTCTGGCCGCGTCGCTTCACTTCCTCCCACTGCTGGGCGTTGAGCAGGGGCTGGCCCTCCAGCGCGTTGATGTTGCGCACGAGCTGAACGCGGCTCACGTCGCGCTTGTAGTGGAAGGAGTAGAACACCGTCTTGGTCGCCACCGCTGGCTCCTCACTCTTCAAGGACGAGGTGCCCTCGGCCCACACTTGACAGTACGACCGGCCGCCGACATCTCCGGCCGCATTGGCGCGCCGAGCGTCCTTCGCCGAAGGCGCAAGTGGAGCTGCCGCTACGCGTACTCGCCATCGAGCTCGGCGAGCACCTCCGTCTGGCGCGCCTTGATCCGCGCGGCCTCGTCCGGATCCCCGTGGGCCAGGGCGGCGCTCACTGCGGCATCACAGAGCTCGTCGGAGCAAGGGTCCACGCTGAGTCCGGCCCGGGCCGCGCTCAGTGCGCCGCGGGAGTCGCCGGTGTCGAGCAGCAGCCGGGCTGCCGTCTGGGCGACGTCGGCGATCGTGTTGATCATCGAGTCGATGTCGCGGTCGGCCCATGCGTAGGCGTCGGGCGGGATCCCAGTGAGCGGTCGACCGCGGACGAGCGCGAGTGCGGCCCGGAGCTCGTCGAGACCTTCCGGCCCGGCGTCGAGGCCGCCGAGCGCGAGCCTCCGGAAGTCGTCCCAGTCGGTAGTGACGGCGTCGCCGAGACGCAGCGACTCTCCCTTCTCAGTCCGGGGGAGGTTCGCCTCTAGGACGATCCGGCGTGCCCGGTACGCCAGGCCCCAGCGAGCGACGCCGTCGGTCCGTGTCCCGGGCCACAGGGCCTCGTCAATTGCAGCACCGGTGGTCTGCCCGTTGAGGGCGAGATAGACGAGCAGCTCGGTCTGCCGGGCGGTGAGGTGCTCGCCGGTGGGGATGTTCTGGATGTCGATCACACCCAACACGTTGATCCGCAGGCCCGGCGGTTCGTCGCCGGTGTACGGGTCCGACGCGGCCGGCGGGCGAGGCGCAGGCAGGGAGCCAAGTGCGGCTCGGGCCCCGGGGTAGGAGTCGGGCTCCAGCAAGGGCTGCGCATCAAGGGGAGGCGGCGTTGCGGTGACGAGGAGCTCGGTGATCAGGTCGAGTCCGGCCGCTTCGAGCCGGGCTGCGAAGAAGGGCAATCCCAGGGCGTCGAGGCGCGCCTTGCCACTGCCCTCAACGGTCAGAGTCCACCCGCCCGGGCCGGGGGCGGGCGTGATGAGGACGGAGCCGCTCCACGGCGAGCAGGGAGCGGCGTCAGGCACGTCGTCGACGAACACGACTGGGAGCCACTGATCGGGGCTGATCCGATCCGACCGTGCCTGCAGGGTGTCGTCGAGACCCTGACCGTGCAGGGTCCGGGTGGTGCCGGAGAGACGATCGGCGAGCTGGACGGCGGCCCCCGGCGGGGGCGGGGCCTGGAGTCGGGACGGTGCGCAGGCGCGGGCCAGGGCAGCGAACTCGTCACCTGCGGTCAGCCCGATCCGGCCGGAGAGCTCGCTGGTGGCGAGCTCCGCGACGATCGCGCGCAGCACACCGCCGGCCGCTTCTGCGTCGCCGACAACCCGCAGGGTGCCCGCCGCCTCGAGGTTGAGCAGCACGGTCGAGTGGTCGGTGTGGCCCAGGGCAACGAGGGCGGGGTAGGGCTCGGGGACATCTCGGCGGTCGACCGACGTGAGAGCGGCGAGAGTCGCGGTGGGCGCGGTCCAGGTGGCTGGGCCGTCGCTCATGAACGGTGCAACGGGGTGTGCGTCCTCGTCGACGAGGTGTAGGACCACCCGCTGGGGGCCGACCTCGATCGCGCCGATTCGGGGCAGGTCCCGCTCGGACGCGAAGCAGGCGTCGGCGAGGTCGTCGAGAGCAGTGCGCAACTGCGCGAGCGACAGCGGCGTGGGGGTGGATCGCCAGGTGCGCTCGGCGTCGTCGGCCGGTGAGCCCGGCACGGGTCGAGGCACCTGCCTGCCGGTGCGGCGGACTCGGCGTTGGAGGAGACGGCGTCGGGCGAGCTCGCCGATCAAGCCAGCGGCCGCGAGGCTCGTCAGGCCCAGCACCAAACCCGACGGGACAGCAGCAGCGTCAGGCTCGCCGTCGCTGGCGGCGCCGTTCCCGTCAGGCTGGTCCGCGTGCGCGTCAGGCACATGGTCGAGCGCGTCAGGCTGGCTGATCACAAGGGGTGAGGGAGCGGACGTGGCAGCGTCAGGCTCGGGGACGACGGAGTCCGCCGGCGGCGCGTCAGGCTGGCCGGCGATACCCGAGTCAGCGTCAGGCACAGGCGCGGAGGTGGGCGGCTCGACGACGGCCACGTCAGCCTGACCGCCCTCGACCGCCGACGGCAGGGTGAGGATCCAGCCGGGGCGGATCAGGTCGGGGTCTGTGAGCGCGTCTCCGTCAGGCTGCCGCACGCCAAGGTTGAGCGCGACGATCTCGGGGTACCGCGCACCATCCGCGAGGTGGGTCGCGGCGAGGTCCCAGAGCGTGTCGCCTGGAACGACGACCACGCGTGTTGGCGGCTCAGCGGTGGCCGATGGCGCTGGCGCGTCCGGGACGTCGACGGCGTCGGCGGGCAGCCGGAGCTGCCAGCCGGGCTCGATGTCGTGCGCGTCGGTCAGGGCCCGCCCGTCGGACTGAGCCCGCCCCAGGTTCAGGGTCAGGATCTCGGGGTAGCGGCCGCCAGCGCCGAGATGACGCTCGGCGAGGAACCACAGGCTGTCCCCGTCCTGGACGGTGACGACCGGCAACCGATCCTCCGCACGCGGAGCGGGCGCCGGAGGAGACTCGCTGCGGATCGCCGACGGTGGGCGCGTCAGGCTGACGGCGTGGCCGCCGGCCGCGTCAGGCACCAGCTGAACAGCGACAGTCTCAGGGCCGGCCACCGCCATCGGGCTCTGCGTGGGGCCGGCCAGAGTGAGCAGCGCAGCCCCGACCAACGTGGCGGCGGTGCGCTGGACGAGCCCGAGGGCGTGAACCGGTCGGGCGGTGGTGTTGCGCAGCGCAGCGCGGGTCTCGATGACGACGGCGTACGTGAACGCTGCCCAGGCCAGCCAGGCGACAAGGCGGATCGCCGCGACGGCCAGTCGCCCGTCGTCGGGACGCATGACGATGTGCAGGACCTCGCTCCACACCGGCCATGCCTGTGGCAGCCCGATCGGCGCGACCATCCACAGCACGAGTGGGACGCCGACGACGCCGACAAGCAGCGCGAGAGCTGCACCGAGCCCGGCCGCCGTCTGCCGCGGAGTTCGCCTTCGCGACGGCGTTCTCGTCTGGGGTGAGCGTGCGGTGCTGGCGCGGTGGGTGGTCGTCATGGTTGGTCTCCGGTGACGGCGTGGACGAGCGTGACCGAGGCGTGCCCGGTGACGGTGACCTGCGTGATGCCGATGAGGGACAAGAAGGCAGTGGGGCGCGTCAGGGTCACGGACACCTCCAGGTCGCGGCCGTCCGGGGAGATTGAGACCTGTCCCGGAGCGTCGGCGGCGGTGAGGTAGGCGTTCGCCGCGTTGGCGGCTGCCTGCCGGTCGACCCGGACCGGCTCGCCGCCGACTGCAGCCGGTAGGTCGATGGCCTGCCCACTTGCTCGGGCGGCCTCGGCGGCGAGGGCGTCGGCCTCCTGAACGGCCCGCACCTTCACCCCACCGTCGGCGATCAGGCCGATGATGAGCAGCAGCCCCACCATGCTGACGGCGACGAACACTGAGATGGAACCTCGCTCAGGACCGCCGGCTGCGCCGATCCGCCGGATCACCCACTGCCTGGCGCGGCTCATCGTGACCTGAACCTGTCCAGCGGAGAGACGCCCTCGGCGCCCATCGTCCGACTTCCAGGCAGGCCCGGGATGGCCAGATCGGCCATCGACACCGAGCACTCGACGGAGACGCGGACGACGGCGTCCTGACCCACCGGCGCCCGGTAGCCGGTGACGTCGACGCTGACCGCCGTCGTGGCGCAGTCGATCCCGGCAGCGGCGAGCTCGCGGTCGGCCGCGGCGACGGCGGCTTCGCGGGCCTGGTCCGGGGTACGGGCCAGGGATGCCTCGCGGGCTGCGGACCGAGCGGCCTGCTCGACGGCTCCGCCGGCGACCTGGACCCGTCCGGCCAGGATGAGCGCTCCGAGGACGAGCAGCAGGGCCGGCGCGAGGATGGCGAGCTCCAGGGTCACCGACCCGCGGTCGTCCCTTGCGGCGGGCAGCCGACGGCGGAGGGCGCGCATCAGGGCTCGCCCGGGGTCGTGAATCGCTCGACGGGGCCCTGGGCGGACTGGACGATCTGCGGACCAGGAACGAGCGGCAGGAGGGAGAGGGAGCGTCCGCGCACCTCGACGGCGACGTGCCCGGGACTCGGGGCGGTGACGCTGACGGCTGAATCGAGCACCAGGTCCCCGGCGTGCTCGGCGAGGAACGCCTCGGCCCGAGTACGACCGTCGTCCAGGACCGCCCCTTGTGTACGGGCTGCCGTCGCGCCCTCGGCGGCGGCGGCCTGGGCCAGGGTGCGCGCGTGGAACCAGAGGCCGTACTGCAGCAGGGCGACCACGATCAGCAGCAGCACGGGGAAGACGATCGCCAGCTCGAGGCTGACTGATCCGTCGTCGCGCCGCAGTGCTGCGCGCAGTCGCTCGCGGTGGTCACCCATGGTCAGGTGATCTGGTCCAGGCGACGGTTGACGGCCACGGTGACCACGGCGACCAGGGCCGCCGCGAGGGCGATGAACCCGAGGATGAGGATGACGACCTCGAGGGTCGACGCCCCGGTGTCGTCGGCGGGACCGACCCGCTCGCGGACCGCGCGGCGGGCGCTGGCGAGGTAGCCGGTCAGGACGGTGAGCATCACTGTCAGGGGCATGGTCGTTCCTCTCGAGGTCAGCCGAACATCATGCGAACGAAGGCGGGGTAGGCGACCAGCGCCATGAAGCACAGGCCGAGCAGGGACACGGGGACGACCATGTGCTCGCTCGCGGCGTTGGCGTCGGCGACCTGCGCGGTGAGGAGCTGGGTCCGCAGCGAGGCGGCACGCGCGCGCAGGGTGGCGTAGACGGCGGCGCCGTCGTGCCCGGCGACGGCCATGATGTCGGCGAGGTCGCCGAGCTCGACGACCCCGGTCCGCTCGGCGAGCTCGGCCAGGCCGGTCCATGCGGGGCGTCCGGCCAGCTGGGCGCGCAGGAGTGCGTCTCGCAAGCGGTCGAACTCGGGTGACTCGCCGATGGCGGCGGCCCGATCCAGGGCCTCGGTGGTGCCGGCGTCAGCCAGCCGCTCCAGGGCGACGAGGTCGATGTAGGCGCCGATGGCCGCGCGCATCGAGGAGCGGGTCGCAGTGGCTTCGCGGCGCACCATCAGGTCGGGGATCCAGAACAGCACACCACCCAGCACGATGCCCACCGCCAGCGGGACGGCCGCCGGGGCGCGGATCCCGGCAACGGTGAGCAGACCGGTGAGCACGGTCGGGAAGATCAGTCCGAGCAACCCGTAGCCGAGCTTCTGGGCCGCGAGGTGCTCCACCGTGCGGTCCAGCAGGCGCAGGTCGGCGCCGAACCGGGCGAGGCCCAGACGCTCGGCGGCCCCGGGGAGCAGCACCCGCACGAGCCACCCGCGCGCGCCGACGTGGGCGTCGACAGACGGGGCCATGGGTGCGTCAGGGTCGGGCAGCAACAGGGTGACGGCCGACGCGAGATCCGGTCGTCGGGGAGTGAAGCCGACGACGACCATGCCGATCCCGACGGCCAGCAGCAGCCCTGCGGCGAGGGCGAGGTAGGCGGTCATGTGGGCTCCTTGGTCGGTGCGAGGAAGCGAGGCTCGGGGGCGGGCAGCGCGAGGCGTCGCATCCACAGCAGGCAGCCCACGAAGCCGGCGGAGATGACCGCGAGCACGACTTGGCCGAGCGGGTCGCCGTAGGGCGCCAGGTAGGAGCCGTTGACCGCACCGACGGCGAGCATCCCCAGGGTGATCACGGTCACGGCCTTCGCCGTCGTGCGCGGCCGGGCCCGCTCCGCCTCGATCCGTCGGCGGGCGGCGACGTCCTCACCGACCGAACCGGCGACACCCGCGAGCACCGAGGCCAGACCCGGTCCGCGCCGGTGCGCGGCAAGCATGAGTGCGGCGACCACGAGGTCTCCAGCCGGGTCGTGCAGGTCTCTCGCGAAGGCGCGGAGCGCCCGCTCGGTGGGCCACCTTGCTGCAAGCCGAGCAACGAGCGCGCCGACCTCGGTGCGCAGCGGTGCGGGGCAGGAACGCGCGGTGGTGGTGATCGCCTGCTCCAGCCCGGTGCCGGAGGTGAGCACGTCAGACAGGCGCCGGGTCCACTCCTCGATCGCCTCCACCCGAGTGATCCGTGCCTGCGCGGCACTGGTCGTGGACAGCAGCACGGGCAGGCCGACGACGGCGGTCACGGTCAAGGCTCCGGCGACCGGCCAGCGCGAGATCGCCCACACAAACGCGCCCGCGGCGAGCGCGATGGGCCAACGCCACCGTGCCCAGCCGGCCGTCGGTGTGGTGCGTCGTGTGCGACGAGGCAGAGGTGGCAGCAGGTCGGTCGTCCCGCGCCATCCGGCGAACGCGAGGAGCAGGCCCGCCACGGCGGCAGCACCCGCGAGGCCGCCGAGCAGTGGCCTCATCGTGGATCACCCCTGTGCAGCGGCCAGGGCGCCCACGTGCCGGCCCGGTGGGCGAGCAGGCTCGGGTCGAAGCCCGCGCGCACCAGCCGGGCCAGGGACTCGGGATGGTGCAGCGGGACCGCGCGACCGTCCTCGCCGGGGCCGAAGACCGTCGTCGTCGTGGGCCGTGAGCCTTCGCCCAGACCGTTGATCTCCACGACCTGGGAGACGAAACGGTGCTTGCCGGCCTCGTCGTCAAGCAGCTCGATGTGCACGATCAGGTCGACCGACCCGGCCAGCAACCGGTAGGCGAAGGTCTCGGTCATCTGGATCCCGGCCGACAGGCACAACGTGACGATCCGGTCGATGCCGTGCTGCGCCGTGCGGGCGTGAAGCGTGCACAAGGACCCGTCGCCGGTCGACATCGCCTCGAGCATCGGCAGCACCTCGGCGCCGCGCACCTCCCCGACGATGATCCGCCGCAGGTTCAGCCGCAGGGCATCCGTCACCAGGTCCGACAAGGTGACCTGCCCGGCGCGACGCCCGGCGGCATCGGTCTCCGCCGAACCCTCGCGCGCCTCCATCGGCACGACCCGGGGGTGGCGACCCGGCAGGTCGTCGAGGTGGAGCTCGTACTCCTTCTCGATCGTGGCAAACCGCTCCTGCGGGCCGAACTCGTTGGCCAGCGCCCGGATCAGGGTGGTCTTGCCGGCATTCTGCAGTCCGGTGACGATGATGTTGCGCCCCGCTCGCACCGCGGCGCGAAGGAAGGCGGCCAGCACCGTGTCGAGGGTGCCGAGGCGGACCATGTCGTCGAGGTCGACGTCCCGGACCCGGTGACGACGGATGACCACCTGCGGGCGCGCCACGGTCCACGCCACGGCCGCCAGGCGGGAACCGTCAGGCAAACGCAGGTGGAGGGCGGGGTGGGCGGGGGAGAACATCCGCTCGGCGCCACCGGCACGAGCGGCGAGTAGCTGGAGGATCTCGATGAGCTCGGCGTCGGAGTCGGCGATCGGGGGGTGCGCGACCTCACGGCCGTCGGCGTAGCAGACCCACACGTTGGCGTGCCCGTCGACCTCGATGTTCTCCACGTCGGGGTCGTCGACTAGGGGTTGCAGGCGTCCGACGCCGAACAGCGCGGCCATCACCGCCGCCGACGTGCGCAGCTCGGCCTGCCTGGACCACGTCGGGGAACCGGCGCGGACCCGGGCGCGGCGCCGTTCGGCGAGCTCGCCGGCGATCAGTCCGCGGGCCAGCTCGCGTCGCGCGGCGTCGTCGCTGACCGGCTCGGCTTGCAGACGGGCGGCCAGGGCCTCGGCGACCACGCGCCGGACGTCGGCGACAACGGCGGGGTCCGGGGCATCATCCGGCTCGGGTGGAGTCGGCACCGCGTGCAGTGGTCGGGGCTCGGGCGCACCGCGATGGTCGCGCCGGGGGAGCTCGTCGTGGTCGCTCATGGCGCTACCCCTGCCGGGAGCCCGGCCAGCACGGACTGGGCCAGGGCGCGAGCCGAGCGCAGCAGCACGGAACGCTCCCATCGCCCGGTGGGCGCCTCGCCGGCGTTGAGTGCGTCAGCAGCCGGGGTCTCGAGGGCGAGCGTCGCCACCGGTGTCCGCAACGCTCGCTCGACCTCACGAGCCGTGTAGGGGTGCCGCTCACCGACGACGAGCGGGACGGGAGTGGGCCGAGGTGCACGCAGGGCGGTGAGGCGACGCATGGCCGCAGCGGTGGCCACGACGGCCGGAACAGTGGGGCTCACCGCGAGCAGCAGCGCATCCGCCTCGGCGAGCAGGCCAGTGGGCTCCTCGGCGTGCCCTACCCGACCGGCGTCCACGATCACGTCGGTGGCCTGGTGATGCAGGTCGCTCGCCAGGTCCGGCAGAGCCGCCCACAACGCGGCCAGCGAGCGTGCCTGGACCGGGTCGCTGATCCCGGGCAGCACCAGGCGGGTGGCATCTGGATCGAGGGCGACGGTGTGCGCGAGGACGTCGGCTGCGTCCGGGGCGCGGACGTCACCGGCCAGGGCGAGCACCCCGGCCTCGGTCGCGACCCGAGCCGCGAGCGCGCCACCGAGCAGGCCCGAGCCCGACGGATCGGCATCGACCAGCAGGGCCCGTCGGTCCGTGACCTGCGGCCACACCCACGTCAGAGCCAGCGCCGCGGTCGTCACGCCCGGTGCCCCCGACGCCGAGCACAGCACCAGGCACGTCACGGCCGGTCCCCGGCGTCCAGGAGCACCAGGGCGAACCGACCCGACGCCGCGCGCGCGGCCAGGCCCGCGCCGTCGTTCTCGTCGGCAGCGACGTCGAGCACGCTCAGCCCATTCATGTCCGGCTCGCCCAGGCGGATCACTGTCACCTCGAAGGTCCGCGGTGCGGTGGGCAGCGGGTCCGCGCCGGCAGTCGGGGCGTCCACCACGAGGAGGCGGTCGCCGGCTTGGACGCCGCCGGCAGGCAGTCGTTCGGAGTTGACCGGGAGTGGCACGAGCACCTCGCCGTCGCCCGGCGGCGCATCGGCGGTGACCTGGGCGGGCGACAGTAGGGCGCCGGCCGGCAGGTCGGTTGCCGCGACGAGGCCGAGCATCGCGTCGAGCTGGTCTGCCGGAACGGTCTCGACCAGGGTGTCGACCGCCACGGCGGTGAGCGTCAGGTCACCGGCGACGAGCGTCTGGCCGTAGGGGACGTCGCGTGCCACCACGAGCACATCAGTCCGTCCGCCGGCCGCGCCGACGAGCCAGGCCACGAGGGCACCCGCGAGGGCGGTGACCATCAACCCGCCGGCGATCACGCCACGGCGACGGCGCGGGCGCGCAGCGGCGAGGCGGGGCTGGTGGGTGGCGCCCGTCGTGCGGGTACCGGTGGTTGTCGTGGTAGCCATGTCGGGCCCCTTCCACGTCGGTGGTGCTCAGCCGGTGACGAGAACCTGCAGCTCGCCGATGCGGACCGTCGTCGCCGAGGTCCGGGTCACGGTCAGCGACCCTGATGTGCCGCCGCCGGACCACGTGACCTCCCAGGTCGTGGTGGCGGTGACGGGGTAGGCGTCGTCCGGCAGGCCGGCCGACGATCGCTCGTACTGGTAGTCGCAGGTGGGGGAGCGGACGGCGCCGTCGCTGTAGGGCGTGCCAGGTCCGGTGCACACGCGGGTGTTCCCGTCGCCCATGTCCCAGACGATCTGCGTCGCCTGCGCGCGGGCGGTCACTGACAGGCCCGGCACGGACGCGGTCGCCGAGTTCGGCCCCCACGTGGTCGGAGTGACGTCGGTCCAGAGCCAGACAGGGACGCCGACCAGACCTGTCTGGTCCGAGGCGATCGTCAGGTGGATCGCCGGACCGGTCAGGCGCATCTGGTCGACCGCCCGCTGCGCCATCTGCGCCGGCGTGATCCCGACGTCGCCGAAACCCGGCGGCGTGGTGGCGAGCCAGGTCCAGCCCCCTCCGGAACCACCGAACGGCAGCCCACTGCAGGTCACCACATAGATCGCGCCGTCGGGGTAGTGACCATCCCAGGCGAGGTTCGACGCGTCCGGCTGAGGCGTGAGCAGGTCGTAGTAGCAGCGGTCTGCGTCGTTGAACCAGCCAAACGTCTCGGAGAAGCACGGAACGACTTCTCCGGTGTGCCAGGTGCACATTCGCGCCTCGCCAGTGTCGCCGCCGCCGGTCGAGCCGCCGGGGGTCGGCGGCGTGACCACGGTGACGGTGCAGGTCTCGCGGTGCGGATCGCAGACGACGGTGGTCTCGGTGGCGGCGGCCGACGGCATGCCCAGGGCGGCCGAGAGGGCGAGCACGGCGGCGGTCAGCACGGCGCTTCCCGGTCCACGACGTAGGTCCGGATGGTCCAGCGGTCGTCGTAGAAGTAGGCGGTGGCCGTCGCGGAGACGCGAGTCGCCTGCCCGGGAGCAGCGGCTGAGTCCAGCGTGTCGCGGAACACCGGCTGCCAGTCGGCAACGTCGACGCAATCCGCGATCGTCGCGGTGCCCTCGGGTCCGGTCACGACCTCGGTGACCGTCGGGCTCAGGATCGGCTCGCCGACCATCATGATCCGGTCGGACCTGAAGTCGAGGACGGTCGAGTAGACGTCGGTCAGGGCGGTGTCGACCGCGTAGGCCTCGAGTGTCCCATCGGGCTCGACGGCAGGGTCGGCGAGGATCGCGACCTTGGTCGCCCAGTAGCCCCGGTAGGCCTCGAGGATCGCCACCTCTGCTGCTGCGACGTCCGGGTCGGTCGTAGGCGTCGGGCTGGGGGTTGCAGTCGCGGTTGTCGTGGGGCTGGGGGGCGGCGTCGTCATGGGCGTGTCATCCGGCCCGGTGCAGGCCGCGAGAAGGGTTGCGGTGGACACGATGAGCGCCCCCGCGATGACCTTGGACAAGTTGTTCAGCGACATGATCGGCCGCCAGTCCTCAGGGCGCCGCCCCATGGCGCCCTGCGGTCGGAAGCCCCCATGACACACCCGGTTTGACCATGGCGCAACCGTGCTTCCACGGTCTGTGGATAGCCGTGCCGCCGTTCGTCGTCGTGTGAGCCCCATAGATGAAGGGGTGCGCGAGGACGACCAACATGAGGGGTCCTGCCTATGGAGCGGTGGCGAGCTCAGCTCGCGCGGGCGCGGATCGCGCTGGTCAGCTCGTCATCCGGGAGGGGCAGCACCGGCGAGGGACGGTTGCGTACCCGCGTCGAGCGCAGCGCGGCGCGCAGCTCATCGTCGATGGTGAGCGAGCCGCCAGCCCCTATCAGGCGGGGCAGGAGGCCAGGGTTGTCCGCCGTGCCGCGCAGGACGATCACCAGGCGCCGGGCCTGCCACGCCGGGAGACCGAGCCGATCGGCCATGACCCGCCAGCCGTAGGTCGTCCAGCCGTGCGCGCGTCGGGTCCACCGGGTGCTCCGGGTGGTCGGGGTGTCGTGGAGCACGTCCTCGACGATCACGGCGGCCTGGCCCTCGGGCCAGCCGGCGGCGACCAGGGCGTCGATGGCGGTGTCCATCGCGTCGGTGTTGCGCAGCCGGTTCCCGTCCCGCCCGACCTGCGGGATCTCGGCCTGCCTCAGATCGTCCAGCCGGACCACGGGCTTGGTGGCCTCGCCGCCGTCGGCGTTGGCGAGCTGCCAGGCCCTGCGCGGGGAGGTCGGGTAGCGGGCGCAGGTCGCTTCGGTCAGGATCGCATGTCGAGCGGCGGACCAGACCACGCCCCACGGTGAGGCGGCGGAGCGCAGCGACGGGCTGGTCAGCACCTCCCACACGTCCTCCCATGCGGAGGCCTCCGCCTGACCCGAGGCTGCCCCGCGCATGCCCAGGTCGACCGCGAGGGGCCGGACGAGCGACTCGCGGATGTAGGTCATGAGCACCCGGCCGGCCTCGCTGTGCCAGCCGTCGAGGTCGATCTGGGCGAGCCAGGCGAGGAGCGTGCTGTTCTCGCGCGGCTGGGTGAGTGTTGGCGGCGGGATGGCTGGGGCGGGCGCTTCCGGGCCCGGTGGGGCTGGCCGGGACGGTCGGGCGATCGGGTCGGGGACGGCGGACATCGTGGCCTCCAGGAGTCGAACGGACTCCTGGAACGCTCCTCAGTCAGCCTCGACAAATGCCTGACGGACCGGAGAGTCGTGGATGACCCGGCGCGTCAGGCAAGTTGTGGACGGCGTGCGTCAGGCTGACGCGCGGGTCTGCAGCAACCCCCTCTCGCGCACAACGCAGTGCCGCGGACGGGGCACCCCCGACGGAGTACCGCGTGAAGATCGGCCCTGACCGATCTGGCGGACGCACGCCCTACTGGACCGCTACCAGTTCGCGTGCGTGAGCCGGGGACGCGGCCCCTTGGCTAGAACGCCAGGCACTGTTGCGTTCCGCCACGGGGCCAGGTCCACGTACTGGAACGACTGTGGAGGGCGAAGCGTCGGATCGAGGTCCTGCAGGCGAAGAGCGCGCACGAGGCGTCGCGGGTCCCTAACGAGGATGCCGACTCCCTGGTGGTTGCCTCGGTAGTAGTCCCGGAAGGCCTGCCTGCCGATGCCTGCGTGGGCGCGGTGGCGTCGCCACAAGGCCGTTGGGCTGGCGACGTCATAGCCCGCGATCTCGAAAGCGCCGAGAGATGTCCTCCTGTCTGAGGTCGCCGATGACGGGGCAGACGCGAGGGCCGTGACCGGGGGACAGACCTATTGCGAGTTGACGGCTCAGCAGGCTTCTATCAAGTCACTCCCGGCCAGGGCCCTCGCCCTGTGGACCGTCGTGGACATGTCAACGGCGAGCCTTCCGGCACGTGTTCTCAGAGTCACCCGACGGTCCCGCCGGACTCCTCCCATCGGGGGAGTCCCGCGTTCTCAGCCTGCACCAATAGGTGTTCTCGTTGCTGCCGCGCTGCCAGGGTGAGTGCGGGTTGCAGAAGTAGATCGGGATGCCGATCGCGGCGGTGGACGCGACGTGCTTGGCCATCTCCGCGCCCTGGTCCCAGGTGATCGTGCGTCTCAGCGACACCGGTAGCGCGGTGATCGCCTCGCGCATCGCGACCTCGACCTGCTCGGCGCTCTTGCCCTCGCCCAGGGGCAGCAGGAGCGTGAGTCGGGTTGAACGCTCCACGAGCGTCCCGACGGCGCTGCGGCTCTGCTCGCCCAGGATGAGGTCACCTTCCCAGTGCCCGGGAACGGCGCGGTCCTCGACCTCGGCAGGACGTTCGCTGATCATGACCATGCCGGGGATCCGTCCACGTCCGTCCACGGCCGTGCGGGGCTTGCGCGCGGTCCGCCCCGAGCGCAGGCAGCGAGCGGCTCACGGCGCAGCTGTCCGCGGCCCTGGACGAACAGCGACTGGTAGACCGTCTCGTGGCTCACGTGCATCTCCGGGGCGCCAGGATGCTCCAACCGTATAGGCGGGCGGAGATCTCCTGCGGCGACCACAGCTGCTCGAGGTTCGTGGCGACCTCCTGCAGCAGCAGGCCCGTCGCGAGCTTGAACGGCTTGGGGCGTCGGGCCTGGGCGCGGGCGTGTTCGTGGGCGCCCCACGCCGAGTACTTCTCCCGGCCGCCGGCGCGGGCCACCTCCCGGCTGATGGTCGATACCGCACGGCCCAGCCGCCCAGCGATCGCGGTCAAGGACAGGCCCTGAGCCAGTCCCACCAGGATCTGCTCACGTTCAGCGATCGTCAGGCACCCCGACCGCGGATCCACCCGAACGGCTTGGCGCCCATGTGGCGACCGGTGCGGACCATGAGCCCGACCATCGGCGCACTGCACCCGATCTCCCGCGCGATGTCGACCAGCCGCCAGCCCTTCGCGTGCAACCGCAGCGCGAGCTGCTTCTGCTCCCGACTGAGATGACCATGCTTACCCTGCATCCGGACCCTTCCGTGATCGGCTTCCGCCTCATCTCACAGGGCCCGTTGCACCGACCGCTTGAATCCGCCGATCCTGCGGACGGCGTCGACGTATTTCGCCGCGGCGGAGCTCGACCGCCGATTGAAGTGATCGTCGGCCTCGACGAGGACAAGGACCGTCTCGGGGTCGAGCCGATCTGCCTGCAGGTCGCCCCGAGCACCTACTACGCCGCCAAGACCCGCCCACCGTCGGCCAGGTCGATCCGCGACGCCGCGACGACCACCCTGATCAAGAAGGTGCATGCGAAGAACTACGGCGTCTACGGGATTAACAAGATCCACGCCGAGTTGAACCGGCAAGGCCACCGGGTCGCACGTTGCACGGTCCACCGGCTGATGCGCGCGGCCGGGCTGCGCGGCATCACCCGCGCCAAGGGCCTCGCGCACGACGGTCCCCGGCGCCGGGCCGGACACCCGCCCGGATCTGGTCGACCGGGACTTCACCGCGACCGGCCCGGACCAGTTGTGGGTCGCGGACATCACGTACTGCCGGACGTTCTCCGGATGGGCCCGCGCGGCGTTCGTCATCGACGTGTTCTCCCGGCGCGTGATCGGATGGTAGCTGTCGAAGTCGCTGCACACCGACCTGGCCCGGCACGTTCGTCACCCGCGGCTGGTCGTCGCCGGAGGTGCACGACGCAGTCGACCTCTGCCTGGCCTGCAAGGCCTGCTCGTCCGACTGCCCGGCGCAGGTCGACATGGCCGCCTACAAGGCCAAGGTGCTCTACCGCACCCTTTCGGCGGCGGCTGCGACCGGTGGACCACACGTGCTGGGCCGGCTGCTGTGTGGACCCGGCTGGTGACGGCCGCGTCGGGGCTCCCGTCCGTGGTCAACGCCCTGCTGCGGGCCCGGCCGCTCGACCGGGCCGTGCTCAGGGCCGGTGGCCTCGACACCCGCCGCCACATGGCCGACTTCGCGACCAAGCCGTGTCGCGGGGCGGCGAGCTCGTCGCCGGACGTCCGCATCGTGTCGAGCCCCGACGAGCCGGCGGCGATCGGCCAGGACCCGGCCGGGGCCGGGTCGGGTCGACCGACGCCGGTATCCCTGCCACCCGCCGGCTGGTGCTGGTGTGGACCGACTCGTTCTCGGACACGATGAGCCCGTCCGTGCCGCACGCCGCGGTCACGGTGCTGCGCGCCGCCGGGTTCGAGGTGCTGGTCAGTGATCATGGCGCCTGCTGCGGCCTGACCTGGATCACCACCGGTCCGCTCGACGGCGCCCGCAGCCGGTTGCGGCACCTGCTGGAGGTGCTCGGCCCGTTCGCGGTGAACGGCATCCCGATCGTCGGTCTGGAGCCGTCGTGCACCGGCGTGCTGCGCAGCGACCTGCTCGAGCTGCTGCCGGACGACCCCCGGGCGGCCGCCGTGGCCCGGGAGACACGCACCACGGCCGAACTGCTCACGGCCCCGTCGCCGGTGGGCCCGGGGGACAGCTGCAGACTGCCCCACTGACATCCGTCACCGCGGTCGTGCAGCCGCACTACCACCACTACTCGGTGATGACGTACACCGCGGACCGCACGCTGCTCACACAGGCCGGCGCTCAGTTCCCCGAGCTGGCCGGGTGCTGCGGCCTGCGGCCCGGCGGGCAACTTTCGGCATGCAGAAGGGCCACTACGATGTCTCGGTCGCGGTGGCGCGCCACGCGCCGCTGACGCCCTGGACGCCGCGGCTCCCGGCGACGTGTACCTGGCAGACGGCTACTCCTGCCGCGGCCAGGCCGCCCAGCCGGCAGGCGTGCAGGGGGGCCACCTCGCCGAGCTCCTGGCCGCCCACCTCTGAATGCCGTGCGGGGGCGTCGATCCGCGCAGGGATCGCACACCCGACGACGGACGCGCGGGACGTACGGCCCGCGCCGTCGCGCCGCTGCGTGCCTAGCGTCAAGCCGTCGCCACCCACGGCGCCGTCCCGAAGGAGTTCCCGATGCCCCTGCCGCCGCTCGTCGAGCCCGGCCCGTCCCTCAGCACGGCCGAGCTGACGCGGTACTCGCGGCACGTCCTGGTTCCCGGAGTCGGTGACGAGGGCCAGCGCCGGCTGAGCAACGCGCGCGTGCTCGTGGTCGGCGCCGGTGGGCTGGGCTCCCCGGTGCTGCTCTACCTTGCCGCCGCCGGCGTGGGGACTCTCGGGATCGTCGACTTCGACACCGTCGACACCTCCAACCTGCAGCGCCAGGTGGTGCACCCGACGTCGGCGGTCGGCCTCCCCAAGGTCGACAGCGCGGCGCAGACGGTCGCCGGGACCAACCCGCACGTCGTGGTCGAACGGCACCCGATCCGCCTCGACGCCTCGAACGCGCTCGACCTGGTCAGCCGGTACGACCTCGTCGTCGACGGCTGCGACAACTTCCCGACGCGGTACCTGGTCAACGACGCGTGCGTGCTCGCCGGCAAGCCGTTGGTGTGGGGGTCGGTGCTGCGGTTCGACGGGCAGGTGACCGTCTTCTGGTCCGCGCCGCCGGAGGGGCACCGCGCCATCCAGTACCGCGACGTCTTCCCGCGCCCCCCGGCCGCCGGCACCGTCCCGTCGTGCGCGCAGGCCGGCGTGCTGGGTGCCGTGTGCGGCGCGGTCGGGTCGGCGATGGCGATCGAGGCGCTCAAGCTGGTCATGGGCGTCGGCGAGCCCCTGCTCGGCCGGATGGCGGTGCTCGACGCTCTGGCCGGCACGTGGCGGCACGTCCCGCTGCGGCCGTCGCCGGATACGCCGGTGATCACCGAGCTGACCGACCAGGACGAGGTGTGCGACGTCGCGCTCCCGACGATCGCGGCGACGGAGCTCGCGGGCCGGCTGGCGGCCCGGGAGCGCGGCGAGGAGGACTTCGACCTGGTGGACGTGCGGGAGCCCGACGAGCACGCGCTGGTCGCCATCCCCGGGTCGCGTCTGGTGCCGCAGGGGCTGTTCGCCGACGACGAGGCGTTCGACGAGCTGCCACGCGACCGGGACGTCATCCTCTACTGCCGCAGCGGCGTGCGTTCCGCCGACGTGCTGCGCCGGGCCCGCGAACGCGGCCTGTCCCGGGCGAGCCACCTCGGGGGCGGCGTCCTGGCCTGGGTGGACGAGGTCGACCCGGCTCTGCCGCGCTACTGAACGACGGCCCTACCGGGCCGGACCGTGCCCGTGCCGCGGGTGGTCGCCGCCCGCGACCTGCTCGGTCGCATGCACCAGCGCCGCCCCGACCGCCGCCAGGCTCTCGAGGACGGCACGCGTCGACCCCGGCAGGTTGACCACGAGGGTGCGGCCCGCCAGCCCCGCGACGCCGCGGGAGAGCACCGCCGCGGTCGCACCCGCCGCGACGCCGGCCGTCCGCACCGCCTCCGCCAGACCCGGCACGGGCCGGTCCAGCAGCGGCGCGGTCTGCTCGGGCGTGGCGTCGTCGGGCGCCAGCCCGGTGCCGCCCGTGGTGACGACGAGCGCGTAGCCCTCGTCGATGGCGTCCCGCAGCGCGGATCCGACCGCCGGCCCGTCCGGCACGACGACCGCGTCGCCGACGTCGAACCCGAGCGAACGCAGCGTCTGGGCCGCGGCCGGCCCCGACTCGTCGGCGTACACGCCGGCCGAGGCCCGTGTCGACACGGTGACGACCAGCGCCCGCCGGCTCACTCGCCCGGTCGGAGCCACTCGCCCGACCTCCCGCCCGCCTTCGCGACGACGCGGACGTCGCTGATCACGGCGCCACGGTCCACGGCCTTTACCATGTCCACCAGCGCCAGGCCGGCGACCGCGACGCTGGTCAGCGCCTCCATCTCGACGCCGGTGCGGCCGGCGGTGCGGACCGTCGCGGTGATCTCCAAGCCCTCGTCGGTCACCTCGAGGTCGACCGTGACGCCGTGGATCGCGATCGGGTGAGCGAGTGGGACCAGGTCGGGCGTGCGCTTGGCCGCCTGGATGCCGGCGATGCGCGCCACCGCGAGCGCGTCACCCTTGGGCACCCCCTCGCCGCGCAGCAGCGCGACGACGCGAGGGGACACGATCACCCGCCCGCGGGCGGTCGCCGTCCGCAGGGTGACCGCCTTGCCGGCGACATCGACCATCCGGGCCGCCCCGTGCTCGTCCACGTGGGTCAGACGGGCTTCGTCGGTCACGGGACCCTCCCTTCCAGTGCGCCGGGCTCGGTGACGACGACGCGCGCCGACGAACCCGCCTCCAGGTGCGTGACGTCCTCCGGGACGACGAGCAGGGCGTCCGCATGGGCGAGCGCACCGAGCAGGTGGGAGGAGTTGGCGCCGACCGGCGTCGCCAGCCAGCCCTCCGCGCCCGCCGTCAGCCGCACCCGCAGGTAGGCGCGACGGCCGGACTTGTGCGACACCGCCTGGGTCAACCGCGCGCCGACCACCGGCGCCGACAGTGTCACGTGCCCGGCCAGCAGCCGCAGCAGCGGCCGGGCGAACAGGTGGAACGAGACGTAGGCGCTCACCGGGTTGCCGGGCAGCCCGAGCACCGGCACCCGCCGCTCGCCGACCCAGGCCAGCCCCTGGGGCTTTCCGGGCTGCATCGCGACGTGCACGAGCTGCACGTCGGCGGGGGCGTCGACGAGCGTCACGAGGTCCTCGCGCACCACGTCGTACACACCCGCGCTGACCCCCGCACTGGTGATCACGACGTCGGCACCCTCCAGGTGCTCGCGCACGGCGGCCGCCAGGGCGCCCGGCACGTCGGGGATCGCCGGGGCGGTCGTCACCAGCGCGCCCAGGGCTCGGGCCGCCGCGACGAGCATCGGCCGGTTCGAGTCATGGATCTGACCGGGCGCGAGGGGGCGACCGGCGGGGACCAGCTCGGAGCCGGTGGACAGCACGACGACGCGCGGCGCCCGGTGCACGGGCACGTGCGTGTGCCCGCACGCCGCCAGCAGACCCACCTGGGCGGGCCCGACGACGGTCCCGGCGGTGAGCACCGTCGCGCCGGTCGTCACATCCTCCCCACGCAGCCGCACGTGCCGGCCGGCGCGGGGGACGGCGAGGATCGCGACGGTCGTCGTGCCGCGGTCGGTGTCCTCGAACGGGACAACCACGTCCGTCCCCTCCGGCACCGTCGCGCCGGTCATGATCCGCACCGCGGTCCCGGGCGCGAGCACGACGGACCGCCCGTCCCCCGCCGGCACGTCGTCCGACACCGGCAGCACCACGGGCTCGCCGGGCGCCACCGCCGCGACGTCGGCGAGCCGCACCGCGTAGCCGTCCATCGCGGAGTTGTCGAAGCCCGGCAGGTCGACGAGGGAGGCGACATCCTGCCCGAGCACCAGCCCGAGCGCGTCGGTGAGCGGCACCCGTTCCACCGGGGTCGGCCCGGCGCCGGTGAGCACGGCGGCGACATGCTCCTCGACGGAACGCATGCGCGCCGCGCGCAGAGCCGGGTCGGCTTCGATGCCCATGACAGTGAGCGTAACGGCGACCGGCCGCGACCCCGGGCGACCTTTGGTCACGGGTCAGGCCCGCAAGCTGTGTCTACGATCCTTCCATGACCAGGCTCGGCAAGGATCTCCCGCGGCAGGCGGGGCTGGCCGACGAGCACGGTCGCGTCGCCCGCAACCTGCGCGTCTCGCTCACCGACCGCTGCAACCTCCGCTGCACCTACTGCATGCCGCCGGAGGGGCTGCCCTGGATGGCGCGCGGGTCCCTGCTGACGGACGACGAAGTGGTGCGCCTGGTCGGCATCGGCGTGCATCTGCTGGGCATCCGCAGCGTCCGGTTCACCGGCGGCGAGCCGCTGCTGCGCACCGGCCTGGAGGGGATCGTCGCTGCGAGCGCCGCGTTCCGCGGCCCGGACGGCGCCGCGCCCCACCTGGCGCTGACGACGAACGGCATCGGGCTGGCGCGGCGGGCCGCCAACCTGGCGGCCGCCGGCATCGGCCGGGTCAACGTCTCGCTCGACACCCTCGTCCCGCAGCGTTTCGCCGCCCTGACCCACCGTGACCGGCTGTCGGACGTCCTCGACGGCATGGCCGCCGCACGCGCCGCCGGGATGCGGCCGGTCAAGCTCAACTCGGTGCTCCTGCGCGGGGTGAACGACGACGAGGCGGGCGACCTGGTGCAGTTCGCGCTGGACCACCGGTACTTCCTGCGGTTCATCGAACAGATGCCGATCGGCCCGGCTGACGCATGGGATCCCTCGCAGGTGGTGACCGCCCAGGAGATCCTGGACCGGCTCGCCGAACGCTTCACCCTTACCCCGCTGGAGAAGGCCGCCCGCGGCCCGGCGCCGGCCCGTACCTGGCTCGTCGATGGTGGGCCGGGTGCCGTCGGGGTGATCGCGTCGGTCAGCTGGCCCTTCTGTGACTCGTGCGACCGGGTGCGGCTGACCGCCGACGGGAAGGTGCGCAACTGCCTGTTCGCGCAGGAGGAGACCGACCTGCTCGGCCCAATGCGTGCGGGTGCGGACGACGAGGAGATCGCGCAGCTGTGGACGGACGCGGTCCGGCCCAAGCCCTTGTGGCACGGCGGGCTCGGGCGGGCGGGCTTCGTCCCACCGGCGCGGACGATGAGCAGGATCGGGGGCTGAGGTGGCCGGGACCGTGACGGTGCGGTGGTTCGCCGCCGCCGGCCAGGCGGCGGGACGGCCGGAGGAGTCGCTCGAGGTGGACGGTGCGACGACGACGCAGGCGCTGCTGGCGCGCGCGGTCGATGCGCACGGCCCGCAGCTGGGTCGCGTCCTGCCGGTCTGCAGCGTGCTGGTGGACGGACAGCTCGACGAGCGCCGCAGCCGGGTGCTGCCGCCCGGGGTGACCGTCGACGTGCTGCCGCCGTTCGCCGGCGGCTGAGGCTCAGGGGCTGTTGACCCACTCGGCGGCGCCGTCGGTGAACACCTGGCGCTTCCAGACCGGCAGCCGTTGCTTGACGCGCTCGACGAGCTCGGCGGTCGCGGCGAAGGCCTCGGCACGGTGTGCCGAGGAGACGGCGACCGCGAGCGCGCAGTCCCCGATCTCCAGCCGGCCGACCCGGTGGGTCACCGCGACCGCGTCGACGGCGAACTCCGAGGCGACCTCGCGCGCGATCGCGGTGACGATCGTGCCGGCGCCCGGGTGCGCGGTGTACTCCAGCCACGAGACGGTGACGTCGTGGTCGTGGTCGCGGACCACCCCGGCGAAGGTCACCACGGCACCCGCCGCGTCGCGCCCGACGAGCCGGGCGTGCTCGGCGACGTCGAGCGCCTCGGTCGTGACGGTCGCGCGCGCCACCTCTCGCGCCGCCGGCACCAGCCGGGTGGGGGCGGGGTCTGCCGCGTCGTGGTCGGGGTGCACGCGGCCAGCGTAGGCACTGCTGAGGGGAACGTGGCGGGACCTGTCGTCGTAGTGCCGCGGTGGCGGCCCGCCCGGGGCGTCCGTCAGCGTGCGCAGATGCGGCGCTACAAAGGGACTGCAACACGCAGATGCGGTCGCGGCTGGGACCCTGGACCCGCAGCCACGGACGCGAGTAGGGGCACAATCGTCGCCATGCCCGAGTTCAGGATCTCCGAGGCCGCGCTGCTGTTCGGCGTCAGCGACGACACCGTCCGCCGCTGGATCGAGGCCGGCCGGCTGCCCGCCCGCAAGTCCGATGCCGGTGGCCCGCTCATGGTCGACGGGCAGGACCTCGCCCACCTCGCCCAGGAGCTGGCGACGCCGGCCACGGACGGGTTGCGGCGCACCGTGTCGGCCCGCAACCGGTTCACGGGCATCGTCACGCGCGTGCTGCGCGACACCGTGATGGCTGAGGTCGAGATCCAGTCCGGTCCCCACCGGTTGGTCTCGCTCATCAGCCGCGGGGCGGCGGACGAGCTCGGCCTCGAGCCCGGCGTCCTCGCGGTCGCCGTGATCAAGGCCACGGAGGTCATCGTCGAGAGACCCGGGGGTCAGCCGTGAGTCGCCGCGCGCCCGTCGCCCTCGTGGCGGCCCTCGCCCTGGTCGGCTGCTCCTCGTCCGGCGCGAATGACGCCGGCGCCTCCTTGAGCGCGTCGCCGCCCGCTGCCACGACCACGCCCGCTGCACCGGCCATCAGCGGCGACCTGACGGTCTTCGCGGCGGCCTCGCTCACCGACACCTTCGCCGAGATCGGCGACCAGATGATGGCGGCGAACCCGGACCTGACTATCACGTTCAACTTCGGGTCGTCGGGCACGCTGGCCGAGCAGCTGCTGGCCGACGCCCCCGCGGACGTCTTCGCCTCGGCCAGCGCCAAGACCATGACCACGGCCGCGGAGGTCGTCGGCGAGCCGGCGCTCTTCGCACACAACTCGCTGGTCATCGTCGTCCCGAAGGGCAACCCACGCGAGGTCACGGGCCTGTCCGATTTCGCGAACCCCGACCTCAAGATCGCGCTGTGCGACCCGTCCGTGCCGTGCGGCGCCGCGGCCCAAACGGTGTTCGCGAACGCCGGGATCACGGCCATGCCCGACACCCTCGGCCCGGACGTCAGGGCGACCGCCACCTACGTCACCTCCGGTGAGGTGGACGCGGCGCTGGTCTACAAGACCGACGCGATCGCCGCGGGCTCCGCCGTCGAGACCCTCACCTTCCCCGAGGCCGCCGGGGTCGTCAACGACTACCCGATCGCCGTGGTCCAGGGGACCCGGAACGCCGATGCCGCGCAGGCATTCGTCGACCACGTGCTGTCGCCCGCCGGCCAGACGGTGCTGACGGACGCCGGCTTCGACCCCACGTGAGTGCCCCGGCCGGCAGCGACGTGTTCATGACGGACCGGACCCGCAGCGGGCACGAAACCACCTCGCCCGCGCCGCGGGTCGCCCGTCGTCGGCGCGCGCCGCTCCCCCTGCTCGTCCCCGCCGCACTGGGGTTCCTCTTCCTCGTCGCGCCCTTCGTCGCGCTCCTGGTGCGCTCGCCGTGGGGCGACCTCGGCTCACTCGTCACGTCGCAGGGCGCCCTCCAGGCACTGTGGCTGTCGCTGCGCACGGCGACGGCGGCCACCGTGGTGTGCCTCATCCTCGGCGTGCCGTTGGCCTGGGTGCTGGCTCGCACCTCGTTCCCAGGCCAGAACCTCGTGCGCTCGATCGTCACCTTGCCGCTGGTCATGCCGCCGGTCGTCGGCGGCGTCGCCCTGCTCAGCCTTCTGGGCCGCCGTGGCCTGCTCGGCAGCCTGCTCGACACGGCGTTCGGCTTCACCGTCCCCTTCACGACACTCGCGGTGGTCATCGCCGAGACCTTCGTCGCCCTGCCGTTCCTCGTGCTGTCGGTCGACGGGTCGCTCCGCTCGGCGGACCTGCGCTACGAGCAGGCCGCCGCCGTGCTCGGCGCCTCCCCCTGGTACGTCTTCCGGCGCGTCACGCTGCCGCTGGTGGGCCCGTCGGTCGCCGCCGGCGGCTTGCTGTCCTTCGCCCGGGCCCTCGGAGAGTTCGGCGCGACGATCACCTTCGCAGGGAACTTTCCCGGCACCACCCAGACCATGCCGCTGGCGATCTACCTGGCGATGCAGGACGACCCGAGCACGGCGCTCGCCCTGTCGCTCGTGCTGATGGCCGTGTCGCTGGCCGTGCTGATCGGGCTGCGGTCCCGCTGGGTGTCCGGACTCATCGGGGTGGCGTCGTGAGGCTCGACTCGCACGTCGTCGTGCGCCGGGCTGCTTTCACGCTCGACCTGGAACTGACCGTGGAGGCCGGCGAGGTGGTCGCGCTCGTCGGCGAGAACGGTGTTGGCAAGACGACGTACCTGCATGCGGTCGCCGGACTCGTCGAGCTCGACGACGGCTACGTCCGGCTCGGCGACCGCGTGCTGGACGACGCCACTGGTCGCAAGCACATGAGCGTGGAGGAGCGACGCTGTGGGCTCGTCTTCCAGCAGCACCTGCTGTTCTCGCACCTGAGCGCGGCCGAGAACGTGGCCTTCGGGCTGCGGGCGCGCGGTGTGGGGCGCCGGGACGCCCGTGCCTGGGCGAGGGAGTGGCTGGAGCGGCTGGGCGTCGCCCAGCATGCGGACACTCCCGCCACGCGGCTGTCCGGCGGGCAGTCGCAGCGGGTCGCTCTCGCCCGCGCCCTCGCCACGGAACCCGATGTGCTGCTGCTCGACGAGCCGTTCGCGGCCCTCGACGTGACCGCACGGCCAGCCGTGCACGCCCTGCTGCGTGAGCACGTGTTCGACGACGTGCGGCCCGTGGTGCTCGTGACGCACGACCCGGCCGACGCGTCGGCGCTCGCCGACCGCGTGGTGCCGCTGGCCCTCGGCCGACCGGCCGCGTGAGACGGGTCGGCGTCTCTCTCGGCGCCGGGGCAGACTGGGCCGCGTGAGCATGGAGGGTGTCGGCGTCGTGGTCCTCGCGGGGGGGACCTCCGCACGGCTGGGGGGCCGCGACAAGACCGCGCTGGACGTGGGGGGCCGGTCGATCCTCGTCGGGCTGCTGACCGGGCTGCCGCAGGTGCCGACGGTCGTCGTCGGCCCACCACCACCACGGCTGCCCCGTGAGGTTGCGCACGTCGTGTGGACGCGTGAGGACCCGCCGGGCGGGGGACCGGCGGCGGGACTGGCCGCCGGTGTCGCCGCCCTGCCGCGAGCGACCGCTGTCGTCGTCGTGCTGGCCGGCGATCAGCCGTTCGCCGCGGCCGCCGTGCCGCGGCTCGTGGCCGCGCTACGCGCCGACCCGGCGGTGGGGGCGGTGCTCGGGCGGGACGCCGACGGTCACCCCCAGCCCCTGCTCGCCGCCTACCGTGCGGACGAGATGGCCCGCGTTCTGCCGCAGGTGCGCAGCGGGGACTCCGTCCGGTCCACGCTCGCGGGTATCTCCCGCGCGCTTCTCGACCTCGACGCCGATGAAGGTCTCGATGTCGACGACCCCGCCGATCTGGCGCGGGCCCGGGCGAGCGCAGCCCGGCGCATGGACCGTCCCGCTGGCGCTCCGCCCTCCTGACCCGGTACGGGTCAGGAGGGCGCGACCCACCCGGCCACGAGCGCGTCGACGCGCTCGATCTGTGCCAGCACCTCCTGTGCGGCCTTGGCGGCGTCGCCGTCGGGGGTGGCCAGCCCGGCGGCCAGCCCGACGAGGAACCCGCTCATCGCGCCCGCAGGGCGCGCCACCCCGTGCGCCACGTCGCGCACCAGACCCAGCAGGGGCTCCTTGACCTGTGCCAGCACCTCGTCGGGCAGGCCGAGCTCCGACCCGAGCACGCCGAGCCACCGGTCCATCTCCGCCATCGGGTCCATGGTCCGTCCTTCTTCTCGTCCTTCCGGCTGCGCCGATGCGCAGCGTTCGGCGCCAGCCTCGCACGCCCGCCACGGGACAGGCACCTTGCGCGCCCGTGGTCGGCCCAGCGAACCGTGGCTTCACTCAGGTGCGTAGGGCGTGCCAGGACCTCCGTCCTACCGACAAGCGTCGCTAGCAGGAGAAAATTCGTTCGCAAGGGCGCACGCACGACCCAGACCCAGGAGGTCGAACATGGGCGCGAATGACTTGACCGAGTCGAGCATCACCACCGCCAGAACACGGTCGGCGTCACCCTACGGGGCCGTACTGTCGTCCGAGTCGACGGTCGACCGTTTTTCCCTGCACCTCGTGGCGCAGCCTTACTGGCACTTCCCGCATGCCCTGTGGTTCTGGGCCATGGGCCTCGGCGCGGGGACGTTCATGGTGCGGCACGTGTTCTCGGTGCGGGACGCGGGAACGGTCCTCGGCCTCCCGCTCCTCGACGTACTGGGACTGGTCCTCGTCGGGATCGGTGGCCTCATCCTGATCCTGGACCTCGGTCGGCCCGAGCGTGTGCTCAAAGCCCTGAGGAGGCCCGACCGCTCGTGGATCGCGCGTGGTGCGATCGCCGACTTCGTGTTCCTCATCGTCGGCGCGGTGTACGTGCTGCCCGGCTGGGTCCCCTCGTTGCCCTGGACCGATGCACCGTTCCTGGAGGCCGAGCTCCTCGCGCAGGTGATGATCGCGATCGCCTTTCTCGCTGCGGCGCTGATCATCGCCTATCCCGGGATGGTCCTGTACGAGTCGCTGTCCATTCGGCTTTGGCACTCGGCGCTCGTCCCGGCGCAGTTCATCGCGCACGCGCTCTCGTCGTCGATCGGCCTCACGTTGTTGGTGCTCGTCGCGGGGGACCGCCTGGGGGACTACCGGTCGCCCTTGGCGATCGGGTTCCTCGTCACCCTCGTCGCCACTCTCGGCATCACCCACATGTACCTCATTGACCGTTCCCACGAGCACGGCCCGGCGGCACGGGCCGGCGTCGAGCGGTTGGTGCGGGGGAAGATGGCCATGCACTTCTGGGTGAGCGTCGTGCTCGGCTTCGCCATCCCCATGGTCCTCACCCTCGTCGCGCTGGCCTCGCCCGACTCTGCGGGCCCGCTGCTCGCGATCGGCGGGGTGCTGTGCGTCGTGGGAAGTCTTCAGTTCCGGTACGCACAGCTGTGCTCTGGGATCAAGGTCAGCCCGCTCGGCTGAGGCCGTCGACGACGTCACCACACGAGGAGAACGAACATGACTCAGTCGGCCCTCTTGCCGCTCCTGCCGAATGAGGGAGAGCAGGTGTTCAGCCAGGCATGCACCCCCAACTGCTGGATGAACTGCCGGATCTACGCCCATGTCCGCGACGGCAAGCTCGTCGAGACGACGGCGGCGCCCTTCCCGGACCCGCGGTACAACCGCATCTGCCTGCGCGGCCTGAGCCACCCGCAACGCGTCTACGACCCGAACCGGGTGACGACGCCGCTGAAGCGCGCCGGCAAGCGGGGCGAGAACCGTTGGGAGGAGATCTCCTGGAACCAGGCGCTGAATGAGATCGGTGCCAAGCTGGCCGACATCCAGCAGCATCACGGGAACAAGGCGGTCTGCGTCGCGCCGTTGTCCGGCAACTACTCCATCATCAACGGTGCGATCGCCGGGTCCGGGCATCGCTTCGCCAACGTGGTGGGGGCCACCTTGGCTGTCGACTCCATCGACCTTGGGCTCGCTACGGGCGAGACCCAGGTGGTCGCTAACGTCGCTACCGGCATGGCGGCGTGGATGCTCGCCCACCAGCCGGAGGACATCGCAAACGCCCGGACGATCATCGCCTGGGGTACCAACGTCACCGAATCGCAGATCCATAACTGGCACTTCTTCGCCGACGCGCTGGACGACGGCGCCAAACTGATCGTCATCGACCCCCGGTACAGCGAGGCGGCTGCGAAGGCACACATCTGGGTCAGGCTGCGACCGGGTACCGACTCGGCGTTGGCGATGGCGATGGTGCATACCGTGATCGAGGAGGGACTCACCGACGAGGCCTACCTGCGCGCCCACACGGTGGCCACCTACCTGGTCCGGGAGGACACGGGCCTCTTCCTGCGGGCCACGGACCTCGACCCGACTGGGGAGGCGGTCGTCCTGGCGATGGACCCGCAGACCGGGCTGCCGGTGCCGGCCGACCCCAACACGGGGACCAGCGCCATCACGGGTGTCTACACCGTCGCCACGGCGACCGGTCCCGTGGTGGTCCGTCCCGCCTTCCAGATCCTGACCGACGAGGCTGCGCGCCACACCCCGGAAGACACCGAGTCGATCACGGGCGTGAATCCCCTGCTCGTCCGGGAGGTCGCCCGCCGGTACGCCACCGCGGGTCCGTCGTTCGTCTACTCGGGCATGGGCATCGATCGTTGGGACAACGCCGACCTGGTCGGCCGCGGGATCGCCACGCTCGGTGTCATCTGCGGCCAGATCGGCAAGCCCGGCGCAACCCCGCTCGGATCCCTCATGGGCGGCACGGCGATGAGCGTCATGTTCACCCCGGGTGTGCTTGACGAGTGGACGAAGCCGACGGGCGAGCCCACCGCCAAGCTGAACTACCTGCTCCTGTACGACGCTGTGGCCAAGGGCGTGATCCAGCAATGGGTGCCGAACGACCCCTCGAACGGCTTCGCAGGACCGCGCTCCTCGACCCCTGAACCCGTCGAGTGGCCGGTCAAGGCCATCATCTTCAACTCGTCGAACTTCGTCAGCAACTTCCCGAACCAGAACCGTATCCGCAAAGAGATGCTCGCGGAGGAGAACCTCGAGCTCGTCGTCCACCTGGACATGGTGATGAACGACACGGCCCGGATGGCCGACTACGTGCTCCCGGTGACCAGCTGGTTCGAGAACGACGACGTCGTCGGGGGCATGCACCCCTTCCTGATGCGCCAGCAGAAGGCCATTGCCAACGTCGGGCAGGCCAGGTCGGACTACGAGATCTTCGGTGGGATCGCGAGCCGCCTGGGCAAGGGCGAGTACTTCACCCAGACCCCGGAGCAGTGGATCGACCAGATCGTCGACAAGGTGGCCGAGGTGCTCCAGCGGCCGGAGGTCAGTACCGACTTCCGCCGCGACGGCGTGGCCAGGCTATTCGACTCGGGCTACATCCCGCTGAGCGAGGGCGGATTCTGGACACCGTCAGGCAAGGCCGAGTTCTATGCCGAGGGCGTCGTGGTGAACTTCCCCGAGATGTCGCCGGCCCTGCGGCTGCCGATCTCCGAGGGCGTCTCCCCGCTGCCGCACTTCGAGCCGCCGTTCGAGGCCTGGCACGGCAACCCCAAGTTCGCCAAGTTCCCCCTGATCCTCAACCAGCGCCACTCCCGGTTCCGGGTCCACAGCACCTTCTACGAGGTCCCGGTGCTGAGGGAGATGGACCCCGAGCCGCTGGTCGAGCTGAACGAACGCGAGATGGCCAAGCGTGGCCTGAGGGACGGAGACGTCGCGCGCGTCTTCAACGACCGGGGTGAGGCATTCCTCCACGTGCGGACGAACAACGCCTTCCCCGACGACACGTGCAACATCAACAAGGGCTGGCAGCGGCACCAGTTCCTCGCTGGCGGCTATCAGGAGCTCACGCACGAGCAGGCGAACACCAAGCACTACAGCTGCTCGTTCTTCGACGTGCTCGTCGAGGTCGCCAAGGTCGACCCTGCATCGGTTCCTTCCATTCCCGCCGAAGAGCGCAAGGCGGGCCCTGCGATCATCAACGGGAAGGCATCATGACCAGGAAGTCCAGCACCACGACTCGACCGCGCCGGTGGGGCATGGTGATCGACCTCAATCGATGCATCGGCTGCCAAGGCTGTGCGGTCTCGTGCAAGATCAAGAACAACTTGCCCGAGGGGCTTTGGTGGAACAGGGTCCTGACGGTCGGCGGTGACGAGATCGATGTCGTGGGTGGCGACGTCGAGCACCCGTCGATCTCGTTCCTCCCTCTGGCCTGCCAGCACTGCGCCGAGCCTGCGTGCCTGCCCGTCTGCCCCACCGGGGCGACCTACAAGCGGGAGGACGGCATCGTCGGCATCCACTCCGAGGACTGCATCGGCTGTCGGTCGTGCATCCAGGCGTGCCCGTACGGCGTCCGGGTTTTCAACCTCCGGGAGCCGGAGCGAGCCACGTCGCACGCCCTGGGCTCCATCGCGGTGACGTCGGGCGTCAGGGGAACCGTGGAGAAGTGCGACTTCTGCGTCGACCGGATCGACGCCGGAGCTCTGCCGATCTGCATCGAGAGCTGCCCGGCGCGCGCCCGGTTCGTCGGCGACCTGAACGACCCGGACTCCGAGGTGTCGCGTCTCATCCAGGAGACGGGTGCGGTGCAGCTGCAGCCGGAGATGGGGACGGACCCGAGCGTGTACTACATCCCCGTCCAGCATCGGTCTCCGCGACAGACGGGTATGGACTTCATCGCCAACGAGCCTGCGGCCTACCAGCAGCGCGAGATCACGGAGATGCTGGCGCCGCGCTGATGTGAAGCACCCTCAGGTGATCTATGGATCGCCCTAGGTCTGATGGAGGCTCGGGCTAAGACATCGCGACCATGGTCTGGTCGCTCCCGTGGCCAGCGTAGAACGCGGCCTCGAACTTGGTGGGTGGGACGTCGACGAGGTAGCCGTGCAGGCGTGAACCGCCTGTAAGTGTTCGTGGTGGCTGGCCTGGGGCTGGCTGGCAGGGTTGGTGTCGTCGCTCGGCGGCGGGTGTGACCCCTGAATCGCCTGACCCCTCGCGGGTGTCATGCCCGGGATCTGTCCGCTCGGCGCTGGGTGCCGACGCCGACCCTGGCCCACCACGATGGCTTGATCAGAAGCATGTCCGTTGCGGAGATGCCGTCTCCACAACGTGGCTCATTACAGGCCTGCCTCGTAGTGACTTCTCGCCCCGGGCCGACGCCGACAACGACGTTCGTCCCAACGAGTGAGGAGAGCATCGTCGTGTCCAGTGTGCAGGCCATCGTGGCTGACATCTACCGGTTCGTCGTCGGGGTCGACACCCACGCCGCTACCCACACCTTCGCTGTCGTCGCTGCCCCGAACGGCGCCCTGGTGGACCAGGTCACCTTCCCGACCTCGCCAGCAGGGTTGCGTCGCGCGCTGGCATGGATCGCGCGGCGCACCGGCGGTGACCTCGACGCCGTGCTGGTCGCTGCAGAGGGCACCGGCTCCTACGGTGCCGTCCTGAGTGCTGTGCTCTGCCAGGCCGGCTACCGAGTCGTGGAGGCACCGACGCCCAAGCGTGAGCGGGGCCGGGGCAAGACCGACACTCTGGACGCGGTACTCGCCGCCCGCGCGACGATGGTGCTGCCGGTGACGATGCTGCGTGATCGTCGCGCGGGCCAGGTCCAGGCCGCGCTGGCGGTGCTGACCGTGGCACGTGACCAGCTCAACGCCGACCGTCTGCGGTGCATCAACGCGCTCACCGCGCTCGTGCGCAGCCACGACCTCGGGCTCGACGCACGGCGCGCTCTGACAGCACCCCAGGTCGCTGCGATCGCCGGCTGGCGGCGCCGGGACGAGGACTTCGGCCTGGCGACGGCGCGGGCTGAAGCCGTTCGCCTCGCCAAGCGGATCGTCGACCTCACCGCCGAGCTCGGCCACAACCGCGACCAGATCACCGAGATCGTCGCTGAGCAGGCACCCGAGCTGCTTGACCTGCCCGGCGTCGGCCCGGTCACCGCCGCCGTGATCCTGACGGTCTGGTCCCACCCCGGCCGGGTCCGGACCGAGGCCGCGTTCGCTCAGATCGCCGGCACCTGCCCGATCCCGGCATCCTCCGGCAACACGGTCCGCCACCGACTCAACCGCGGCGGCGACCGTCGGCTCAATCGGGCGTTCAACACGATCGTGCTCACCCGCATGCGCATTGACCCCGACACCCGCGTCTACATCGACCGACGCCGGGCCGAGGGCAAGACGACCAAGGAGATCCGCCGCTGCCTCAAGCGTTACACCACCCGGCAGGTCTACCGCGCCCTGGCTACCGCGCACCCGACTCCCGAGCTGATCACCTCAGCGGCTTGACGCGACATAGAAGCATCCCGGGTTTAGTGGAGTGGTGTGTCCCGCGTTCGGTGGAGTCGGATTCCTGGACTCTGGTGCCACTTGACCCTTGGAGAGGGCCTCGTGGGACGTCGTGGGTATCCGCCGGAGTTCCGGCGCAAGGTGCTGGACCTGGTCGTTGGCGGACGCTCGGTGGCGGACGTCGCGCGCGACCTCGGGATCAGCACCGAGTCGATCTACACCTGGCGCCGCCAGGACCGCGTCGACCGTGGCCTCGCGCCGGGGCTGACGTCGGGGAGAAGGCCGAGCTGACCTCGGCCAAGCGCAGGATCGCCGAGCTCGAGGCCGAGCTGGCGGTGCACCGGCGGGCCAGTGAGCTGCTGGGGAAGGTGGTGCCCCCAAAAGGCGGTTCGAGGCCATCGCGGTGATGGCCGAGGAGGGCCTCCCGGTCCAGGTTGCCACCCGCGTGCTCGCCACCTCGGAGTCGGGGTTCTACGCCTGGCGCACCCGCGCCCCGGCGGCCCGGGCGATCCGGCACGTCATCCTCGCCGACGCGATCCGTGAGATCCACGCCGGCTCGCGCGGGATCTACGGTGTCCGCCGGGTCCACGCCGAGCTGAGCCTCGGCCGTGGGCTCAGCGTCTGGCAAGGAACGGTGGCGATGCTCATGCAGCGTGCGGGACTGAAGGGCATCGGTGGGCGGCCGAAGTGGCGTCGTCCGCACCCGGACCTGATCTCCGCCGACCTAGTCGACCGGCGCTTCCGCCGTGAGGGTCTGGACCAGCTGTGGGTCACCGACATCACCACTCCTCACTAAGGGCGTTGCGACGATCGCTGGAATCCAAGCTCGCGAGGGCACGGTCTACTGCGCCGTCGTCCTGGACGTCTGCTCACGGCGGGTCGTGGGCTGGTCCATCGACGCCTCGCCGACCGCTGTGCTGGTGACCAATGCCCTCGGAATGGCTATCGACTCCCGGCGCCCACCGCCGGGCACGATCATCCATTCCGATCATGGAGTGCAGGGCGGATTCAATCGGTCGTCGCAACACCTCGAGGACGTGGAGGTGTTCGATGGTTCGTCGGCAGCAGGCAGCGGATCGGGCGGTTCGCCCGAAACTGAGATCGCCGGGTCACCCGAAGTTCCAGCGCGAGGTCGAGGCTGCGTTCTGGGCGGAGATCGCCAAGGGGTTGTTGCCGATCGAAGCGGCGGCCGTGATCGGTGTGTCGCAGCCGGTGGGTCAGCGGTGGTTCCACAACGGTGGCGGCATGCCGCCGTTCGACCTCAAAGCGCGGCCGACGGGCCGCTACCTGTCCTTCGCTGAGCGCGAGGAGATCGCTCTGCTCAGGGCTCAGGCCAAGGGCGTTCGCGAGATCGCCCGGGTGGTCGGGCGCGACCCGGGGACGGTCTCTCGTGAGCTGCGCCGCAACGCCGCGACCCGCGGCGGCAAGCTCGAGTATCGGGCGTCGGTCGCGCAGTGGAAGGCCGACATGGCGGCACGTCGACCGAAGACGCCGAAGCTGGTCGCCGACCAGCGGCTGCACGCCTATGTCCAAGAGCGGCTGTCGGGGCAGGTTCGCCGGCCCGACGGAACGCCGGTCGGCGGACCTCAGCTGCCGAAGTTCACCGGCAAGAACAAGCCGCACCGCAAGGACCGGGCCTGGGTGCAGGCCTGGAGCCCGGAGCAGATCGCCAACCGGATCCGCCTCGACTTCCCCGACGATGAGTCCATGCGGATCAGCCACGAGGCGATCTACCAGGCGCTCTACATCCAGGGCCGCGGCGCGCTCAAGCGCGAGCTGGTCTGGTGCCTGCGCACCGGGCGAGCGCTGCGCGCCCCGCGGGAACGCTCCAGGCGCAAGACCTGGGCGCACGTGACACCCGAGACCCTGATCAGCGAACGCCCCGCCGAGGTCGCCGACCGCGCCATCCCCGGGCACTGGGAAGGCGACCTGCTGATCGGCCTGGAGCGATCGGCGATCGGCACCGTCGTCGAGCGCAGCACGAGGTTCACGATGCTGGTGCACCTGCCACGCGAGGAGGGCTACCGGCACAAGGAGACCCCGAAGAACGGCCCGGCGCTGGCCGGCTACGGCGCGATCACCATGAGCAAGGCCCTCGCCGCGACGATGGCGACCCTGCCGGCGCAGCTGACCAGATCGCTGACCTGGGACCGCGGCAAGGAGATGTCCGCCCACGCCCTGTTCAAGGTCGCCACCGGCATCCCGGTGTTCTTCGCCGACCCGCAGTCGCCCTGGCAGCGCGGCACGAACGAGAACACCAACGGGCTGCTGCGCCAGTACTTCCCCAAGGGCACCGACCTGTCCCGCTGGTCCGCCGAAGACCTCGAGGCCGTCGCCCACGCCCTGAACACCAGGCCCCGCAAGACCCTCGGCTGGAGGACCCCGGCTGAAGCGCTCGACGAGCACCTACTGTTGGCCCAACAAGCCGGTGTTGCATCGACCGGTTGAATCCGGTCAGGTCGGGTCCTGGGCATTCACCCGCGGCGCGAAGGACTCCGGGCTGGTGCCCTCGATGGGCTCGATCGCGGACTGCTAAGACAACGCTGTCATCGAGTCGTTCTGGTCCCGGATGCAAGTCGAGCTCCTTGACCGCCAGCGCTGGCGCACCCGGCTGGAGCTGGCGAACGCGATCTTCGAGTACCTCGAGATCTTCCACAACCGCCAGCGCCGGCACTCCGCCCTCGGATGGCTCACGCCCCTAGAGCTCGAGACGAGACAACCGATCACCGTGGCCTAGACTCCAGCAACCCGGCTCCACGGAACCCGGCACACACCAGAGCCTCCATGGAAGCCGGGGCGGTTCGCTCGGCCCGCACGTCGCCGCGTCCAGGGGGCACGCGCCGCAGCTTGCCCGGCCCGCCAGCGCGCCGGGCAAGGTCAGTCGCTTGCGTCCGGCTGTCCCGCGCGTTGTCGCCCGGGGCGATCCGCCAACGGGGGACACCCGAGGTGCATCCAGCACTCCATTGCCGCCACCCCACGGGCCGCCTCCAGCGTGACCATGATGGGCCGGTGATCGGGTCCGGGCCAGGCGGGGGGCCCGGCCGCCAGCCACGTGGTCAGAACCGCTGGACGGGCGTACCAGAAGGTGCCCATCGCGAGGCTTCCGGTCATCAGGCACCACGCCAGGAGACGGGCCGCTCCCAGCAGCCAGGTGGCCAGGGTGTATAGGTACAGCCTGGCGCGGAGGCGGAACACCATGGCACCCCTCTTCCCGGGGTCTCGCAAGGCGCATCGGCTCGCGACGCGACACCGGGCCATTCCCGGGGCGTGTCAGCAACGTTGCCACGATGCGCCGCGCAACGGAAGCGTCCGCCGATGCCGCCGATGCCGCCGCCGTCGCGATCGCGGCGTGGTCATCCGTCAACACGATCTGCGGCCGGTTGAGCAGTCCGTCCGGATGCCGCGACCGATCTGCGGTGACCGGTCGAATGTCCTCGCTGACTTGCTCACCGATCCTGGCGCACCCGCCGATGGTGCTCCCGGGCTGGCGATCAACGACAACCCGCGGCACTCCCACGCCCTCGGCCACTGAACCGATGGAGGTCAGCCTTCACGGTCAGGTTCGGGGAGGTGTGCCTCGATGAGGTCGATGATCTCGGGGGCGTCTGGCTCGACCTTGGGCCGGAATCGGTGCACCTGGCCGTCGGGGGTGAGGAGGAACTTCTCGAAGTTCCAGGTGACGCGCCCCGCCTTCCCGCTGGCATCGGGGGTGCGGGTCAACTCGGCGTAGAGAGGGTGCCGTGATCTACCGTTGACCTTGACCCGCTCGAACATCGGAAAGGTCACGCCCCACGTCGTCGAGCAGTATTCCTTGATGGCGTCCTCGGTTCCCAGCTCCTGCAGGAACTGGTTGCTCGGGAACCCGAGCACGGTGAAACCTCGCTGCCCATAGGTGCGCTGGAGGGCCTCGAGCTTGTCGTACTGGGGTGCGAGGCCGCACCGCGAGGCGACGTTGACGATCAGCCTGACCTGCTCGGCGTACCTGGCCAGGGTCGTGACTTCGCCGTCGATCGTCGTGACCGGGATGTCGTCGATCGCCATGCGTCCTCAACACCGCGGCGAGAACGGGCATTCCCGCCCCGGCGGTGCCAGCGGGTGGCGCGATGGCCCCTGAGCGGGCCGCCCGCGATGGAGTTGGTCGCTCAGCGCGGGCAACTCTCTCGGGCTCGAGCCGCGCGCACCCCGCTCACCGGAGCCGCGGGCGTGGCGAGCTCACACGTGTGCACGGATCGTCGGTCACGTGCTGGTAGCGCGGGCGACATCTCGGGCCGGGTGCCGTGCTCGGTCGGCATTGGCTGACGGTGTCGCCTGCCCCGATTGCCTGCCCGGCGTTCCACCGGCCTCGTCACCGTAGACCTGCTCTGCGGCTCGCCGCAGCGCCGCGAACGCCGTGGCTATGGTCTGCACGCTGTCGTCGTCCAGCCGGGACAGGAGTGCGACTCGATGTCCGGCGCCTTCGGCCATTAGCTGCTCGACCAGGTCTGTGCCTTGAGCTGTGGGGTGTACGTGTCTGGCGCGCCGGTCGGTCGGGTCGGCCACACGCTCGACCAGGCCTCGGTCTTCGAGCCTGTCCACCAGCCCGGTCACCGACGCTGGGGTGATCTTCAGCGCGTCGGCGAGTTCGTGGCTCATGAGGGAGCCGTCGGCGTGCAGCAGCAAAAGGACCTTGAGCTGCTGCATCGTCAAGGTCGTCTGCAGCAGGGCGGTGAACTGGACGCGTGAGAAGAGGCGTATCAGCGCCGCCTCGTCGGCGGCGATCGTTGCCATCGCCGCGTCGCGTTCCACCGTAGTCACCTGGTTCTTCGGTAAGCCCGTACTATTCATCTCAGACCGACTATACGGGAGATCTCCATGACTCGCCTCGCCCGGCTGAGCCTTGCCAACCGCGCCGTGGTGGCACTGGCCACCCTCATCCTCGTCGTGGCGGGCGTGTTGTCGACCACGTCGCTGAAGCAGGAGCTCATCCCCTCCTTGGAGATCCCGCTGGCGGTCGTGGTGACTCCGCTTCCGGGCGCGGCTCCGGACGTCGTGGAGCGGCAGGTGACCGAGGTGGTCGAGGCTGCCGTCAGCGGTGTTGAAGGTCTGGAGGGGACCGAATCCACGAGCAGCAACAGCCTGTCTGTGGTGTCGGTCGAGCTCGCCTACGGCACCGACCTGCAGGCGGCCCAGCAGGACCTGGAGCAGGCCGTGACTCGGGCGGGCACCGGCCTTCCGCCGGGCGTCACACCATCGGTGATCACCGGCAGCATCGACCAGCTTCCGGTGGTGCAGCTGGCGGTGGCTGCCCCGCAGCTGGATGAGCAGGAGCTCGTGACCCGGGTGGAGGAGGAGGTCGTTCCGCGGTTGCGCGGGGTGGAGGGGGTCCGGGAGGTCACCCTGTCGGGGGCGCGTGAGGTGCGGGTGGAGGTCGTGCCCGACCCGGTGGCCCTGGCGGCCACGGGGATCGGCCTGGATGCTCTCAGTTCCGCGTTGCAGGCCAACGGCGTGGTGATCCCGGCCGGGACGGTCACCGACGGGCAGCGCAGCCTGAACGTCGTGGTGGGCCAGCGGTTGTCCTCGGTGCAGGACATCGCGTCGATCGCGCTGCCCACCGCTGACCCCTCCGGGGCACCGGTCGTGCTGGGAGACGTGGCCACGGTCGAGCAGGCACAGGTTCCCGCCACCTCGTATGCCCGGACCAACGGCCAAGCGAGCATCGCCCTGGCGATCACCAAGACCCCTGACGGCAACACCGTCAGCGTCTCCCATGACGTGCGGGACCTGATCCCGGGGATCGAGGCGGCGCTGGGCGAGGGGGCCGCGGTCGACGTGGTCTTCGACCAGGCCCCGTTCATCGAGAAGTCCATCGAGGACCTGAGCACCGAGGGCCTCCTCGGCCTGATCTTCGCCGTGATTGTGATCATGCTGTTCCTGCTGTCGCTGCGCTCCACCTTGGTCACGGCGATCTCCATCCCGCTGTCGTTACTGATCGCGATGACCGGGCTGCTGGTCGGTGGGTACTCCCTGAACATCCTGACCCTGGGGGCGCTGACGGTCGCGGTCGGGCGGGTCGTGGACGACTCGATCGTGGTGATCGAGAACATCAAGCGCCACCTCGGCTATGGGGAGCCCAAGGCGCAGGCGATCTTGACCGCGGTGCGTGAGGTCGCCGGCGCCGTGACGTCTTCGACCATCACCACCGCTGCGGTGTTCGTGCCCATCGGGATCGTCGGCGGTCAGGTCGGTGAGCTGTTCCGGCCCTTCGCCTTCACCGTGGCCGTCGCGTTGCTGGCCTCCCTGCTGGTGTCCTTGACCATCATCCCGGTGCTGGCCTATTGGTTCCTGCGCGCCCCGGCAGGCGACCAGGTGGACCGGGACCGCGTCGAGGAGCGCGAACGCCACGGACTTCTCCAGCGCAGCTACCTGCCGGTGCTGCGCGGAGCCCTCGGCCACCCGGTGATCACCTTGGTGATCGCAGCGGCCGTGCTCGGTGGAACGGTCGCAGCCTCGACGCGCCTGGAGACCAACTTCATCGGCGACGCCGGGCAGAACACGCTCAGCGTCAACCAGCAGCTGCCTGCCGGGACCAGCCTGGAGGTCACCGATGCCGCCGCACGGCAGGTCGAGGAGGTCATCGCCGAGCTGGACGGCGTCGAGACCTACCAGGTCACCGTGGGCTCGGGTGGAAGCGGACTGCAGACCGCCTTCCTGGGCGGTGGCGGCGGGTCGAACACGGCCACCTTCGCGATCACCACCGACCTGGACGCCGACCAGGCACGCGTCGAGCAGGACCTTCGTGCCGCGATCGCGGACGTGGAGGACGCCGGGGAGCTGACCGTGACCACCGGCCAGGCCGGGTTCGGTCTGCCGCCGGTGGAGGTCGTGGTCAGCGCCGACGACGACCAGACCCTCCGCCAAGCCGCCGACATGGTCGCCGGGGCCATGGCAGAGGTCCGGGGCACGACCGACGTCGTGAACAACCTGGCCTCAGACGCGCCAGCCGTGCAGATCCAGGTCGACCGCGAGGCGGCCACCCAGGCCGGCACCAGCGAGAGCGCGATCGGGCAGGCGATGGCCGGCCTGCTGCGTGGCGCGCCGATCGGTCAGGCGGACATCGCCGGACGCACCACCGACGTCGTGGTGCTCCTGGGCCAGGCCCCCGCCGACGTCCAGGCGCTGCGCGAGACCCCCATCCCCACCGGCACTGGGATCGTCCCCCTGGGGCAGGTCGCCGAGGTCAGCGAGGTCCAGCAGCCCACCAGCCTGACCCGCCAGGACGGGCAGCGCACCGCCACGGTGACCGCCACCGCGACCGATCAGAACCTCGGCGGGATCACCACCCGCCTGCAAGAACAGCTCGACACCCTCAACCTGCCCGACGGAGCAGAAGCCGAGATCGCAGGCGTCAGCGCCGAGCAGCAGTCCGCATTCGCCGACCTGTACCTGGCCCTGCTGGCCTCCATCGCCATCGTCTACCTGGTGATGGTCGCCACATTCCGCTCCCTGCTCCAGCCGGTCATCCTGCTGGTGTCGGTTCCGTTCGCCGCCACCGGTGCGCTGGCCCTGCTCCTGGTCACGGGTACCCCCCTGGGTGTGCCGTCGCTGATCGGGCTCCTCATGCTCGTCGGCATCGTGGTGACCAACGCGATCGTGCTCATCGACTTGGTCAACCAGAAGCGCGAACAGGGCCTGAGTGTGGTCGACGCGGTGATCGAGGGGTCCCGGTACCGGCTGCGGCCGATCCTGATGACCGCGGCGGCGACCATCGGCGCTCTGACCCCCATGGCACTGGGACTGACAGGCGGCAGCGTGTTCATCTCCCAGCCGCTGGCCCTGGTGGTCATCGGCGGGCTGACCACCTCCACCCTCCTGACGCTGGTGCTCGTCCCGGTCCTGTACAACCTCACCGAACACGCCAGCACAGCCCTGCGTGAGCGCCGAGGCCGCCGGAGGGCCACCACCCTCCCGGTATGACACCCGACACCTCACGGCGGTGTCCGGCAGCCCATGATTCACAGTGGTTCCGGTCGACCAATGCAGCGGGGTTCCTGCACCGGCGCACCTGGGCCAACCAGGCCGAGCGCGCCTCGGCGAGCTTCGAGTGCCAGCGCCACCCCGGCCTCAGTTACCGGTCCCGGACGACTTCGCGGACCTTCACACCGCCGCCTTGACCGTGGCACGATCAACGGACCGTCCGGGGATAGTGCGTCAGGCTCCCGGCAGCACGACCTCAACGAAGGGGTTGGCGATGAAGGCAGCGCGGTTGCACGAGTTTGGCGGTGACTTCGTGGTGGAGGAGGTTCCGACGCCGGAGCCCGGTCCCGGTGAGGTGCGGGTCCGCGTCGGCGGGTCGGGCGCCTGCCACTCCGACCTGCACGTCCGGACGGGGGAGATCCCCGTCCACCTTCCCGCCCTGTTGGGCCACGAGAACGCAGGGTGGGTCGACGCCATCGGTCAGGGCGCCGAGGGCTTTGAGATCGGTGAACCCGTCGTGGTCTTCGGCGGGTGGGGCTGCGGCCGCTGCCGTGTGTGCCTGGGCGGCCAAGAGCAGCTGTGCGACACCATGCGGTGGGGCGGTATCGGCCCCGACGGTGGCTACGCCGACTACATGGTCGTGCCGAGCACCCGGCACCTGCTGGCCGCTGGCGACCTGGACCCGGCCCTCGCCGCCCCGCTGACCGACGCGGCACTCACCCCGTACTCCGCGGTGAAGAAGGCCCTCCCGCGCCTGGTGCCCGGCACCACCGCGGTGCTGGTTGGCGCCGGTGGGCTCGGCCAGTACGGGCTGCAGTTCCTCAAGCTCCTCTCCCCGGCGGCGGTGGTGGTCGTCGACAGCTCGGCGGACAAGCGGCGCCTCGCCCTGGACCTCGGCGCCGACCAGGTGGTCGACCCGTCGGACGCCGACGCCATGGAGCAGATCAAGGCCGCCAGCCACGGCGAAGGCGCAGCGGTCGCACTGGACTTCGTCGGGGCCGACGCGACGATGAGGCTGGGGGCCTCGTCGCTTGGCCCGCAGGGCCTGTTCGTCCTGGTGGGCCTGGCGGGAGGTTCCTACCCGTTCTCGTTCTTCTCCCTGCCCGTCCAGGCGACGCTGACCAGCAGCAGCTGGGGCAGCCGCAACGAGCTGGAGGAGGTCCTCGCCATGGCCCGGACCGGCCGCCTGGTCTCCACGATCGAGCGGCACCCGCTGAGCGAGATCAACGACGTCTTCGCGCGCCTCGCCGCCGGCCAGGTCCAGGGCCGTGCCGTCCTGATCCCCTGAGCACTCCTGGACTTCGTCCCGCTAGGGCGCGTCTGCCACGGCGAGGGTCACCATGCGCTGAGCGGCGCCGTCGTCGTCGCCGCCATCATCACCTGGCGGAAGACAGCAGGCAGGACCCGGGTCCGGGCTAGTCAGCCGCCCGGCTCCATTCTGTAGCCCAGGAAGATATCGCGTCGATGACCGGGCCGAGAGCTCTCCCCTTGGTCGTCAGCACGTATCGCGGGGCGCCTGCTCCGACCGGGCAGGTGCGCGAGAGGAGCCCTTCGCGTTCCAGCTCCCGTAGCCTCTCGGCCAGCAGGCGGTCCGAGAGCCCGGGGATGACGGCGCGGATCTCACTGAAGCGCTCCGCGTGGGCCATCAGGGCGTGCAGGATGACACCGTTCCACCGTCGACCGAGCAGCTCGACGGTCTGGTGAAACGACGGACAGTAGCGGCCGCAGTCATCGCCCGCGGGACCGACCGCCTCGTCCGCCACCTCGCCCTCCACGTCCACTCAAGCGTGATTTGTCGACGCTTCGTGAAAACTGACCCCCTGGCGCCGAGGTGGTTTCCAGCGGTCATCGCAACGGCAGGTGGTTGGGCGAGGCTAGCAGTGCGCTGAAGAGGACGGCTGGAGGGCGGTGGTCGAGGACTGCTCGGGGTCGGGCGTTGAGTTCGTCGGCGACGGCTTGCAGGTCGGTCGGGGTGTGCCGGGATAGGTCGGTGCCCTTGGGGAAGTACTGGCGCAGGAGGCCGTTCGTGTTCTCGTTGCTGCCGCGCTGCCAGGGTGAGTGCGCGTCGCAGAAGTAGATGCGGGTCCCCAGGGCGTGGGTGATCTCCTGGTGCCGGGACATCTCGGTGCCCTGGTCCCAGGTGATCGACGAGCGAAGGCGGGTCGGCAAGCTGGCGAGGTCGTCGATGAGTGCGTCGGCCAGGGCGCGGGAGTCTTGTCTGGGCAGGTGGATGAGCCTGACGAATCTGGTCTGGCGCTCGACCAGGGTGCCGATCGCGGACCGGTGACCGGGCCCGACGATGAGGTCGCCCTCCCACGCACCTGGGACGGTGCGGTCGGTGGGGTCGAACGGGCGATCGTGGACGGTCAGGCCGGGCGTTGTGAACCGATGTCGGCGTTGCTCCAGGCGCCGGTGCGCGCGTCGGTGGTCACGACCGGTGCGCAGCGGAGACCGCGCCGGGTGACGCGCGATCGGTGGCCTGGTCAGCGGGCTGCCAGGACGGTAGATGGCCTGGTAGATCGACTCTGGACACAGGCTCATCGCGGCATCGCCCGGGAACCGCAGGCCCAGCTCGCGGCTGATCTGCTGCGGGCTCCACCGCTGCCTGAGGTGCTCGAGCAGGAACGACTCGAGCGCCGGGGTCGTGAGCCAGCGCGGCCGACGTGGTCGGCGCCGCCGCATCGCCGCCTTGTGATGAGCCTCGAAGGGCCGGTACTGCCCGTCGCGCCGGCCGTTGCGACGCAGCTCTCGGCTCACGGTCGAGGGCGAGCGACCAACTGCGGCCGCGATCGCGCGCACGCTCTGGCCTGCGCGGTGCAGGTCGGCGATCTCGATCCGCTCATGCTGGGACAAGAACCGCGGGCTGATCGGCGAGGCCGCCAGGCGGTCGATGGGCGGGACGAACCCGACGACCTCGCCATCGCGGTAGACCTTGAACCCGTTGCGCCAGTTCCGGCTCGTGGAGCGGGAGACGCCGACCTCCCGGCGCGCGGCCGCGGCCGTCCATCCACGAGCCAGGAGACGGAAGAACTGGGCCTGCTTGGCCGACTGACGGCGACGGCCAGGACCCTTCGGAACACGGCGAGAGGTCGACAACACGAACCCCGATTCTGGAGGACGTGTTGCGACGACGGCTGGAAACCACCCCGGCAGTAGGGGGTCAGTTTTCGCCCGGCGTTGACATGATTGACCCGCGCCCAGGGTACTGCTATACCTCAATCACTTACTTCTAGTAAGCCGCGAACCTGGGAGGGTGACGTGGAGGTCCTGGTGCTCATCGGCAGGATGGTCTTCGCCTTGCTCTTCCTCGGCTCAGGCTACGGACACCTCGCACAGCGGAAGATGATGGCCGGTTACGCCGCCGGCAAGGGAGTGCCCGCCGCCAACCTGATGGTCCCGCTGACGGGGCTGCAGCTCCTGGCCGGCGCACTGATGGTGGCCCTGGGGATCTGGCCCGACGTCGGTGCCCTCCTGCTGGTGGCCTTCCTGGTGCCCACAGCCTTCATCATGCACGGTTTCTGGAACGAGACCGACCCCGGTGCCAAGGCCATGGAGCAGACCCAGTTCCTCAAAGACCTGGCCCTGGCCGGAGCGGCCCTGGTGATGTTCGCCGTCTTCGCCTACCTCGGCGACGATCTGGGCCTTGTCCTGGTCGGCCCGTTGTTCAGACTGTCGTGAGCGACGCGGTCCCCGTGGCCATGCCCGAGCGCCCGGGCCCGCGACCCTCGACGACCCCGACCAACCCGCACACCCAGCTCGACCAGCAGCCGAGGGACGAAGGACCACGAAAGCGCCTCATCGGGCAGCTCGCCGACCTGCCGGGTGTGGTCTGGGGGGCCTCGAAGATCTCCGTCCCGGATGCACAAGCGCTCACGCTGCCTCGGGCCCCACACCGAGGGCCACCCGATGCGTTCATGATCGACACCGAGTTCGCCCACCTCCACCCGGCACCTGACCACTCCCTTCACCTTGTACTGCCGCCGGCGGCCGCCGAAGCCGCCATCGACGCTGGCTGGGCCGAGCAGCACCCCATCGCCCGCCTTGGGCTGATCTCGCCGGGTGCGGTCATGGTCTACGCGCCACGTGACGCACACGAGGCGGACATCGCCGCCGACCTCGTCCGGGCGTCCTACGCCTACGCAACTGGTTCGACGCGTTCGCTCAGAGCGGAAACCTGAGCGGGCAAAGACGCCGCGGTCCGGCTCTCGGGTCCGCGCCGGATCCGAAGATCACTCAAGGAGGAGTGCCTCATGGCGGGACGACTCGAGGGCAAGATTGCCCTCATCACCGGTACGGCGGACGGTCAGGGACGGGCCGCCGCCCTCGCTTTCGCCGCTGAAGGCGCGAAGATCGTCGGGTGCGATCTCAAGGCGGAGCTAGCCGAACAGACCGTCGAGCTCGTCCGGGCGCAGGGCGGTGAGATGGTCTCGATGCAGCCGCTGAACCTGGGCGATGAAGCCGCGGTGCAGCGCTGGATCGACTTCGCCGTCGAGCAGTACGGCGACTTCGACATCCTGTACAACAACGCCTCGGGTGTCCGCGGCGGCACGATCGAGTCCTTGACCCGCGCGGACTGGGACTTCGACATGACCAATGAGGTCACCATCTTGTTCCTGGCGATCCAGAGAGCTCTGCCGGTCTTCAAGCGCAAGGGCCGTGGCACGATCCTCAACACCGGCTCGGTCGCCGCGATGGTCGGCGCGGCCATGCCCGGGAACGTCGCGGGCAACCTCGTGCACAACGTGGCCAAAGCCGCCGTCCTGCGCCTGACCGTCAATCTCGCCGTCGAGCTGTCACCGTGGAACATCCGCGTCAACACAGTCTCGCCAGGGTTCATCGACACCCCCGCGACCCGACCGCTGCTGGAGGCCGGCGGGCGTCAACCTGTCGAACGCGCGCTGCTCAACCCCCGCGTCGGGCGACCCGAGGACATCGCGATGGCAGCGGTGTACCTGTGCTCGGACGAGGCCGACTACGTCACCGGTGCGAACCTGGTCGTTGATGGCGGTTGGGTCGCAGGTGGCGGCGTCGGTCGCCCCGACCCCGAGATCGGGCAGATCTTTGGAGAGGTGATGAAGAAGTTGACCAATGCCCCTACCGCCTGACAGTGAGGACGTAGGCGAGCCCTCGGCGACGCTCCCTGGCCTCCGCGCCACTGACGGTGACCGACTCGGCCGCCCCTTCGGTGCAGCCGATCTGGCTTGTCCGCGGAGGGGTCCTCGCGGTCGTACTGTTGGCCGCCACCACCCGATCCCTCCGGCGAACACGGACTGCGGCGCTGGTCGCGGAATGGCGAAAGGTCAACGAAGTTGATACCTGACATGGGAATGATGCTCGCGCACTGGGCCGAGAGGGCCGGGCCTCACTCGGAGGGCGCGCTCCTGCCACCGCACCATGAACGGTGCCTTGGTTGCGGCCCGGACAACCCCCACGGCCATCACCTCCAGGTCCACCGCCGTGGGGACGGGGTGATGGTTGACCACGTCTTCGACAAGCGCCACGTCGGAGCTCCCGGAGTCGTGCACGGCGGCGCCCTTGCCACCGTCCTCGATGACCTGTTCGGATTCCTGCCCTACCTGGTGGGGTCGCCGGCCGTCACGCGCCAGCTCACAGTGGACTACCTGTCACCGGTGCTCGTCGGAGTCAGTTACCGCATCGAGGCGACGGTGACGAGCCGGGAGGACCGGAAGGTCTTCGTCGCCGCCACCGTGAGCGACCTCGACGAACGCACTGTGGCCACGTCGAGCGCGGTGTTCATCATGGTCGACGTCGAACACTTCGCCCGGCACGGAGGCGTCTCCGGCGGTAACTCGACGCCACCCGTTGCGGACGATCTCCGTGACACCGGCCGGGAGGACGCGGTGGGTCAGCAACGCGGGTAGTGCGTGTCTCGGCGGCGCACCTGTGCGCGCGAGCTCCAGCCGGACCTGAGCACGCCAGGCGCCGGAGGCCCGCGGAACCGCCCGCTTGACGCCCCGGGGTGGGTCACCTCGAGGCGCGGGCGCGCGCTCGGGTGGCGTGAAAGGCGGCGAGTGCGCGCTGGTCGGCGTCGTCGAGGGTGTGCAGGTACGTCTGGGTGGTCTGGATCTGCGCGTGGCCCATGCGCTCCATGACGGAGAGGAGGTCCGCTCCTCCGGCCAGGAGCCAGGACGCGTGTGCGTGACGTCGGTCGTGCATGCGAGCGGGAAAGTCGATGCCGGAGCGTTGGACGGCGGGCCGCCAGTAGCGGGTGTTGAACGTGCCCCGCGAGAGCGGTGTGCCTCCTGCGGTCTCACGGGAAGGGAAGAGCAGGTCGTCCGGTCCCAGGCCGAGGTCATCGATCCGCACGAGGAGGGCGTCGATCAGATCTTGGGAGACCGTGACGGTGCGCGGCTCGTCGTCCTTGGGGTAGCGCTTGACGATCATGCGACACCCGGTTGGCGAGTCCTTGGTGGACACCTCCACGATGGTGTCCTGCACGGTGACCGCGCGTGCCTCGGTGTCCACATGCCGGGGTCGTAGCGCGACGAGCTCACCCCATCGCATGCCGGTTTCGATGACCGTCATGACCATGACCGTGAAGCGCGGCGGGATCTGGGCCAGTAGCTGGGTGTACTCATCCGGGGTGAGGGTGCGGGTCCTGGTGGTGATCACCTTCGGAAGGTCGGTCGCCGCGCAGGGGTTGAAGGGGATGATCCGGTCAGCCACGGCTCGCGCAAAACGGCGTGCAGCATCACGTGGTACTTGACGATGGACCGCGCGGACAGGCCCTTGCGTCGCTTGCCGGCGATCGTCGTAGGTATGCCCGCCTGGTTGACCCACTCCTGGACCAGGGCGGGCATGATCCGCGCCATCGGATAGTCCCCGAAGAAGGGGATGAAGTGGATGCGCAGGTTCGAGGCGTACGCGGCGTAGGTGGTGACTTCCAGGTGCCGTGAGGGCAACCAGACGTTCTGGGCGTCCTCCTTGAAGGTGATGCGTCCCGCCCGTGGGTCGATCCACGTCCCCTCGGCGAGCGCGATCTCGGCGCGGACAGCGGCCTGCATGGCGGCCTTGTCGGTGCTGAAAGTCCCGACGGTGCGCTTGGCTCCTGAGGCGTCGCGGTAGCGGCCCTGGTATCGCTTCTTGCCGTCCTCGGCCCGCCGCACGGTCACCCACGCCATCTCGACCTGAACCGCCCCGGCGTGTCCGGAGACTTCAGTCCTTGGAAGGGTTGGGATCGGGGTCATGTCGAGTGGTGCGTCCAG
>NZ_VTTP01000005.1 GCF_008364845.1 Actinotalea subterranea
GAGCGCTCGCTGTCCCGCGTGCTCCTCGGCGTGATCTTCCTCGGGAACGGCATCAACCTCCTCTTCCTCGTCGCGGGTGCCGGAGCGGGCGGCGGGACGGGCGCCGAGCCGGCGACCGGGATGCCGCCGGCGGGCGTCGGCGGGACGCGCGGGGGCAGGAGCGGGGCAGGCGGTGGCGGCGGCGGGCCGGGCACGCCGGCAGGCCGGTTCAGGTACGCCTCCTGCTCGCCGCGCGGCGGGCCGACCGGTGCGGGGGCGCCCGGTGCGGGAGCGCCCGGCGCGACAGGGGGCACGCCCTGGGCGCGCAGGAGGCCGTCGATGCGGCGTGCGGCGTCGGGCCCTGACGCACCCGGTGCGGCCGACGGGTCGACGCCCACCGTGACGTCGAAGACCATCGAGCCGGCGACCTTGTCGTGCCAGCCCTGGCGGCGTCCGCTCGAGTCGAAGAACGGCGACGCGTAGACCAGGGGCTGCCCGATGCCGGCCGCGAGGCTGCCGGCCGCGGGGATCAGGAGCCTGAGGAAGGCGCGGCCCATGCCGATGGGCCGGCCGTCGACGGCGGACAGGACGCGGAGCCCGACGAGGCGCTTGCCGACCGTGAAGCCGCGCGTCCCGAGAAGCCACCACTGGACGATGCCGAAGGCGACCACGAGGAGCCAGCCGACGGCGAGCAGGGGCGACGGCGACACCTGGGACCGGCCGGGGTCAGTGATCCCGGCGAGGAGCGGGAGGAGACCGCCGATGACGAACCCGCCGCCGATGATCATGTACGCGGCGGAGTCGATGACGTACGCGAGCAGACGCTTGCCCATGCTCGCGGGCACTGCTCCTGGAGTCGGCATCCGGTCCTCGGCACCTCTCTGCTCGGTCCTCGACGTCGCATCCTGCTGCAGGGCACACCGACGCGTGGCGCGCGGCGCGCCCCCTGGAGGCATCGGCACGAAGCGACGCCGACCTGAGACCCCATCCTCACCCGAAATGGCGCGCGGTGTGACGCCGACGCCGTCCGGTCCGGGTCAGGGGCCGGTCTTGCCTGCCGAGGGGCGGGGGCGGGCGCGGCGGGGTGTGAGCCGCGAGGCGAGGAGCGCACCCACGCACACCACGGACACCCCGAGCACCCACCACACGGTGAGGTCCTGGGCGGGAGCGAGCGCGTCCTCGTGGACCCCGAGGCCGAGCACCTGGGGCTCCGTCTCGACCGCCGGGGGCGCCTCGTGGACGGGGCTGGGCGGGCCCGGGGCGCTCCCGTCGTCGACGAACGCGAGCGCGAGCGCGGGCCGGATCGCCCCCCAGCCCCACCGGTCGTCGCGCGCGTCGACGTCGTAGCGCGCCGCCGTGACCTCGAGGCGGTGCGCCCACTGCGCGGGGGTCTCGTCCGGGAACCGCTCCACGAGGAGCGCGGCGGCCGCCGACACGTAGGCCGTCGCGAAGCTCGTCGAGGCCTCACCACCGGCGAGCATGCAGTCGCCGGCGGCGTGGTAGGTCGTCAGCACGTTGGTCCCGGGCGCGGCGACGTCCACGTGCGCCCCGTGGATCGAGTCGTCGGTGACCCGGTCGGCGTCGTCGAGCGCGGCGACCGCGAGCACCTCGTCGTACGCGGCGGGGTAGCGCGGGGAGTCGCTCGTGTCCTGGGCGGTGTTCCGGTTGCCCGCGCTCGCGACGACGAGCGCGCCCCGCTCGGTCGCGACGCGGACGGCCTCGCGCAGAGCCGGGTCGTCGACCGTCGAGCTGATCGAGACGTTGATGACGCGGGCGCCGTTGTCGACGGCGTAGCGGATCCCCTCCGCGATGCGGTCGGTCCGTGGTGCCGTCCCGAGCTCCCGCGCCTGGTCGTCGTCGGCGACGTAGACCCGGACGGGCAGGATCGTGGCGCCCGGCGCGAGGCCGATGACGCCCGAGCGCTCGTCGGGGCGAGCCGCGATCTGTCCGGCGATCGCGGTGCCGTGGCCGGCGGTGTCGGTGTGCCCGGCCGGGGTTCCCTCGACGAGGTCGACGCCCGGCAGCACCGCGTCCGTGAGGTGGACGTTGCCCGTGTCGACGCCGGAGTCGACGACGGCGACCACGACGCCCGCGCCGGTCGCGAGGTCCCACGCCTGGGCCGCGCCCAGGCGCGTGAGCGCGGGCGGCGTCGCCTCGACGTAGGTGACGACCTCGGGCGTGCACTCAGAGGTTGCGGTCGGCAGGAGCGACGGTGTCGGCGGGCCTGCGGCGACTGCGGCCGCCGCCGAGGCACCGAGCGGCCCCAGGGCACCGGCGAGCGCCAGCACCGCCACGAGGGCGCGCGCCCTGCCACGGCGTCCGACGCGCGGCACGCCGGCCGTCATCCGGCCGAGACCGTGGCGGACTGCTGGGCGGCCGCGACCGTCAGCGCGGGGCCCGTGGGGAAGAGCGAGAGCCACGTCTGGGGCACCGTGACGATGTCCTCGCTCGTGTAGCCGAGCCGCGTGAGGACGTCGTCGCTCGCATCGGGCAGGGCGAACGCGCGGCCTGTCTGGTCGATGAGCTGGACGGGGCCGGCGACACCGGCGCCACCGCTGGCGCGGACCAGCGCGCCACCGGCGGGCTCGACCCACACCGTGGCCGCCTCCTGCTCGATCGCGACGTCCGGGCCGGAGACGAGGTGCACGGTGGGCTCGACGCCCTCGTCCTGCGTGTCGGTGAGGAGGAAGGCGCACGCGGGCTCGCCGTCGGGCAGCGACGCGGGGACCTCGGTGGGCCAGTCCGCGCCCCCTGCGGGCGAGGCGGACGTGGGCATGCCCTGGATCTGCGCCAGGGTGACCTCGAGGTCCGGGCCGACGTCGGCTCCCGAGCCCAGGCGGTACAGCTGCTCGGCGAAGTCGCTGAGCGGGGCGAGCTCCCCGCGGGAGTCGACGACGTAGCGCCGGCCGTCGGCGTCGGACACCGAGAGCACCGAGCCGACGACGGCGTCGGGCGGCGCCGCCGTGCCTGCGGGCACCTGGGACCGGGCGCCCTCGACGACGATGGGCTCGAGGTCCTCACCGGGCGCGAAGAGGTTGAGCCACTGGGCGCTGACGTCCCAGGGCACGACGGTCTCCTGGCCGATGGCGCGGAGCACCGCGACGGTCTCTGCTCGCGGCACGAGGTGCCTGCGCCCGTTCGTCACGAGGTACTGGTCGCCGCCGGTCCGCACGAGCAGGCCGGCCTCGGCCGGGGCGTCCTGCGCGGTCACCGCCGCGGCGAGCGCCTCGGGCTGCTCCCCTCGCGAGAGCACCGTCGTGGTCGCGCCCTGCGCATCGGTGCAGGCGAGCCAGGCGGTGCCGATGAGGCTGTCGGGTGCCGGCAGCTCGTCGGGCGCCCCGGGGATCCCGACGGTGATCCCTCGCGGCGTCTCGGCGATCCTCTTCTCGTCGACCTGCACGACCTCGAGCCCGCCGGAGACCAGGAGCCGGGCGGACGTGGTGTTGAGCACCGGGTAGAGGACGCCGTCGAGCGCGACGTACCGGGACCCGCTCCCCTTGGTCACGACGAGCGTGTTGTGGTCCCACCCGTCGGGCAGGCTGGGCTTGAGCAGGCCCGCGACCAGGCTGCCGACGACGAGGAGGCCGGTCAGGGCGATGCCGCTCACCACCGCGCGCAGGGGCTTGGTGGGCTCGAGCTCGCGACCGCCCGGTGCGCCCGAGACGAACGCCGTCAGGAGGCGACGTCGGCTGAAGGTCTGGGCCTCGACGAGGTCCTTCTTGCTCGCCACGGCGTCAGACCAGCCCGGCGGCGGCGACGCCCAGGGGCAGGAGGACGGCGAGGCAGAGCAGCTCGAGCGTGTCGGCCGTCCGGCCCATCGCGACGCGTTGGCGCGGCGCCACGAGGCTCAGCGCGATGACCATGGCCGCGGCGCCGCCCGACACGAGGGCGAGCGCGGGCCGCCAGTGCGGGTGTGCGCCGGCCGCGAGGACGCCCGTGAGGGTCAGCCCGAGGATGCCCGCACCCATGACGACGAGGACGTCCTGCCGCGAGTAGGTCTGGCGGACGCTCAGGAGCATGCCGACGAACGCGGCGGTCACGAGCAGCGTCCCGGGCACGCCCGTGCCGACGACGGCGGGGGCCGCGACGAGCGTGAGGGCGGCGACCGCGACGCGGAGCGCGACCTGGAGGCGGTGACCGCGCCCGTACTGCTCGCGGACCTGTGACGGGTCGACGGGCGGCGGGTCGAGCAGGATCTCGGCGTCGCTGCGCGGCGACACGACCCGCAGCGGGGTGCTCGCGAGGGCGAGCCAGGGGATGCCGTTGCCCGCGGTCACGACGATCGCCACGACGACCGCGAGGACGGTACCCGCGGCCGCGCCGGTGCCGCCGACGATCGAACCGACCGCCGCGAGCGTCAGGCCCAGCGCGCCGGGTGCGACGCATACCTCACGGCCCGAGGTGAGGGCGGGCACACCGAGGGCCGCGACGAGGAGCATGCCGACGCCGGCGAACGCGACGGGCCAGCCCCACGTGACGGCGCCCGTCCCGGCGGTCAGGCCCGCGACGAGGCCGAGGACCGTCGCCGTCAGGACGAGGGCACGTGCGCCCAGGTCGTGGCGACCGACGCGGGCCACGACGGCGGCGGCGGCGACGACCAGCACGGCACCGACCCCGGCGATGACGGGCGGGAACAGCGAGGCGGCGTCGGCCCCGAGCAGCAGGACGGCACCCGTGAGGATGAAGGCGGCTGCAGCCACGACGGCCGTGAGCGCGGAGTCGTGCGGCGTCCAGGGGGCGTACTGGCCCTCGACGGCGTCCGCGACGGCCTCGACCACGTCGTCGTACACGCGGACGTCCGCGACCTCGGCGCCCGACTCGAGGGTCAGGAGGGCCCCGTCGTCGACGTTCTGCGCCTGGAGGCTGCGGTCGGAGTCGAGGACGATCCCGTCGGACCGCACGAGGCGGAAGCCCCCGTGGACGGTCGTCGGGTCGAGGAGGTTGAGGGTGCGCGCGAGGCCGGGCACGAGCTCGGCGACGGGGACGCTGCCGGGCGCACCGAGGTCGACCGTCCGCCCCCCGGCGGTGACCGACACCCGGACCAGCGTGCCGAGCGCGCCGGGTGTCGAGGTGGCTGCGGTCATCCCGGTCCTTCGGTCGGTTCGAGCGGGTCGGTCACGTCGGCGGTCAGCATAGTGAGGACCGGGGGTCACCGTGTCCGGGGCCCGCCGCGCCCGCCCTCCCCCGGTCGGCCCTGGCCGGCGAACGGGTGAGCTCACGCCTTCACCCGAATGGGGCCAATCCGGCGCACCGGGCATGTGCACACTTGCGCGGCGTCGATCACGTTCCCCTAGTCTTGGCCGCGGCGCCCTGTTTCCGGGGGGTACGCGTCGACCGTCCGGTTGCGCGCAATTCGTTGGCCCGCGACGGGTCGTGGTAGGGGGAGGTGGCTATGGCTGGCGAAGTTTCCGCAGCCGATGGTGCGCTCAAGGCAGGCGCAGACGCAGTGGCCCAGTCGCGCAGCGAGCTGCAGCGTGAGCTGGGAGTCCTGGAGGGCCGGCTCGCCGGCATCGGATCGTCCTGGACGGGTCAGGGCGCTACGGCGTTCATCACCCTGATGGGCCGGTGGCGTGAGGACGCCAACAAGATCGTCAGCGCTCTCAACGAGTTCGAGGCGAACCTGATCTCCTCGCAGACGACCTACACCGCGACCGACGACGCGCAGTCGTCGGCGATGCGTAACCTCACCAGCCGCCTCGGCTGACCGGACCCAGTGACGAAAGGCCAGGACAGATGAGCGATCTGAAGGTCAACTTCTCCAGCGTGAACGCGGCCGCCGCCGACATCGGCACCGGCGCCAACCAGCTCGAGGCGACCCTCGCCGCGATGGACCGTTCGCTGCAGCCGCTGCGCGCGAACTGGTCGGGCGAGGCCGCGTCGTCGTACGAGGCCGCCAAGGCCAAGTGGACGGCCGCGATCACCGACATGAAGGCCCTCCTCTCGGACATCGGCCGCGCGGTGGACACCTCGGGCCAGGACTACCAGTCCGCCGAGTCGAGCAACGCCAAGCGGTTCTGACCGCCACAGCACGACGTACGACGTACGCGTTCCTCAGGCCTCACCCGGCCTGAGGGACCCGGTGTTCGTGACGCTCGCCCCCGACCCCGCCAGGGATCGGGGGCGCGGCGCCACCGCCGCCGGCAGGGGGATGACGATGGAGGAAGACGTGGGCGGACAGGTCACTCTCACGATGGAGGTCGTCGAGAAGCGGCTGGACAACATCCAGGCGCTGCTCACCGAGCTCGACGAGATCACGACCCAGATCCAGGGCATCCAGGCCAAGCAGACGAGCGAACGCTGGGCCTCGCTGCCAGGTGCCGGCACGTTCGCGAGTGCATACGCCACCACTCTTGGCGACCTGGGTGGTTGCCTATCCAAGCTCCGCATGTACACGGAGGGACTGGCGACCACGCTCGCCCAGAACGCCGCTGACCTGCTCGCGACCGATGCGGACGCCAAGGCGCGCATGGACGCGATCTTGACGAAGCTCGACGGCGGCGCCACGACGCCTTCGCCTACCCCCGCGGCGCCGGTGACCTCCGCTCCTCCCGTGGCCGCCTCCGCTCCGGCCCCCACGAGCTGGGGCGACAGCGCGGCCACTTCGTGACCGCTCATCGCACGCCGCTGCGACGGCACCCCGACGGCCCGCGCGCCGTGGCCCGCATGGCCCTGCTGGGGCTCACCGCTGCGTGCGCCGCGACCCTCGCGAGCACCTCGGCCGTCGCCGCACCGCTGGTGCCGGCGGCGGGGCCGAGCCTGCCCGGGACGAGCTTCGCGGTCGACCCGGCGGCTGAGGGTCTGTGGTACTACACCGCCCCGGGGCTGGAGGGGATCCACCAGTCGGTAACCGGCGAGGGGATCACCGTCGCCGTGATCGACGGACCAGTGAACGTGCAGGCGCCCAGCCTCATCGGGACCGATCTCGTGACACGGCCTGATCCCCCGTGCACCGGCGAAGACGAGACGGGGCGGTCCAGCGGGGTGTCCACGGACGAGAACGCCGAGCACGGGACCAGCATGGTCTCGCTCATCATCGGCAACGGCCAGGGCGTCGACGGCCAACCGGGCGTCCTGGGCGTGGCGCCGGGCGCGGAGGTCCTGCACTACTCCGACGAGGCCGAGTGCTTCACCCTCAGCGGCGTCGCCAAGGCCATCGAGGACGCCATCGCCGCTGGAGCGGACATCATCAGCAACTCGTGGAGCACCCCTGCCGGCTCCGACGAGTGGAATGCCGCGCTCGCTCTCGCCCAGCGCGAAGGGGTGATCATCGTCGCGGCCAGCCAGCAGGATGGTTCCGACCGGTTCGAGTGGCCGGCGAGCGCCAACGGAGTCATCGCCGTCGAGTCCGCCAACGCCTCGCTAGAGCTCCCCGACGCCGCCGTCGCGAGCCCTCAGCTGGGCGTGGTCGCCCCGGGCGAGGGCATCCGTTCGCTGCTCTGGTCCGGTGGCGCCTGGAACGCCTACGGCTTGAAGAACGGGTCCTCCTACGCGACCGCGTGGACCGCCGGCGCCCTCGCCCTCGCGTGGTCGGCGCACCCGGACGCGACGGCCAACCAGATGATCCAGTCCTTGCTGCGCACCACCTCCGGCCACAACGGCGAGCTGCTCCGCGACGACACCTGGGGCTACGGCGCCGTCAACATTCCCGCCATGGTCGCCACCGACCCCAGCACCTACCCCGACACCAACCCCCTGCTCCTGCAAGGCGAGGGCCTCCACCCCTCCTACGAGGACGTCCTCGGTGGGGGACAGACCGCGACACCCGCACCGGACCAGACACAGACCCCGACAGCCGCGCCCAAGCCGGACCGCGACGACAAACGAACCGACACAGACGGCTTCAGCCCCCTGCTGCTCGTCGGCGCAGGCGCCCTCGCCCTAGCACTGGTCGCGGGAGTCGTCGTCGCCGTTGTCCGCTCCCGCCATCGACCCGGCCCCCCGAACCCGCCCACATACACCGCACCACGAGCACCCTGAGCGACGAGAGGAACCCACATGGCCAAGCCCTCTGAACGGCTCGCACGGGCGATGTCCTTCACCCCTGCGATCAAGGACACGAGCGCCGTGCTGAGCACGGCGCAGACCCTCGACGCAGCAGCCGCTGACCTCCGGCGTATCGCGGGCGACCTGGGCATGACCGGCATCAGCGCCGACGCAGGCTGGGAGGAGTTCGTCGCCGTCGCGAAGGACCTGAACACGCGCGCGGACGAGTTCACCAAAGCCGCGAAGGTCGCCGAGAAGGCGGAGGCCGCGGTCGAGCGCGCCCAGCAGGCCTACGCCGACCTGCCCTCGGGTGACCTCGAGCCCTGGCAGAAGGTGGCGATCGCCGGCGGCGGGATGGTCGTGGCGGGCCCCGCGGGCGCCGTCACCGGTGCGGTCGCGGCGGAGATCTGGGGCAACGAGCGGGAGAAGGAGCGGGAAGCCGCCGCCCAGAAGGCCCTCGCCGCGCTCGAGCAGGATCTGCAGTCCGCAGCGACTGCCATGCCCACGCCCGCCTCGTCACGCGTCACGCACCGCGGCAGGGACGGTGACGACGCTGGCGACGACGCCGGATCGGACGGCACGACTCCCCCGGACGGGACAAGGCCGCCCGTTTACCCGATGCCCAGCCCGAACCCGTGGAACCCCGACGGCCCCTCGGTGATCACAGGCCCCCACGAGATGGGCGACCTCATCTCCCTCGACCCGGTGGCGACCGACAACCCCACGTGGAACCACCCTGACGTGGACACGCCCACCACCCCGGACTGGACGAACGTCGCGATCGACCCCAACCCCTGGACCCCCGGGGACGGGAACGCAGACGGTGACGTCACCGGCACGGTGCCTGGTGGCAGCGGCAACGGCACGGGTGGCGCCGGCACCGGCGTAGGCGGCAGCGGCTACGGCGCGGGATACGGGGGCGCCGGCGGCGCACTCGCGGGCGGCGTGGGCATCGGCGGCGCGGCGCTCGGAGCAGCGGCCCTCGGCCGCGGCATGCGGGGCATCCTGGGCGGCGCCGGATCAGGATCCGCGGGCGGTGTCGGTGGGGGCGCAGGTGCGGGTTCGGGTGGCCGCGGCGGCACTGGCCTCGGCGCCGGCTCGCTCGGCAGCTCCGCAGGCCGCTCGGGAACCGCCGGAGCCGGCCTCGGCGCGGGTGCACGCACCGGATCGGGCCTCGGCGGCACCACGAGCGGACAGTCGGGGCTCGTCGCCGGTAGCTCGACCACTGGCGCGGCCAACGGCTCGGCGGCCGGTGGACGCGCGACCGGCATGGCCGGTGGCATGGGTGGCGGCGGCGGAGCGGCGGGCGGAAGCTCGAAGTCGCGCCGCGGCAGCGGAGGCGGATACCTCGCGCCCGACGTCGACATCGACGACGAGCCCGGCACGACCGCCCTCGGCGCCGGCGCACGCGCAGGTTCCCGTGGCCAGGCCCGCGTCGAGGCCGCACCCGTCGAGATCGACGACGAGAGCTGGTAGGTCTGCACACGAGCCCCGGGGTCACACGGACCCCGGGGCTCAGTGCGTTCCGGAGGGGTGTCGACCGGCCAGGTGTGCACAGTTCATTGGCCCGCTACGCGCCGCAGGGGAGGCGGCTACGGCTCGCGGAGCCTCTGCAGCCGACGGCACGCTCGAAGCAGACGCAGATGGAGACGCACAGTGGCCTGGCCACAGTTCTGACCGCCGCCGCACGACGTACGACGTACGCGTCCGTCAGGGGCCACGGGGCCCGACGGACCCGGTGTTCGTGACGATCGCTCCCGACCCCGCCAGGTGTCGGGGGCGAGGCGCCACCGCCGCCGACAGGGGGATGACGATGGAGGAAGACGTGCGCAGACAGGCAATGACCGCTCATCGCACGCCGCTGCGACGGCACCGTGGCGCCCCGCGCACCCTGACTCTCGTGGCCCTGCTGGGCCTCGCCGCTACGTGCGCCGCGACCCTTGGCAGTACCTCTGCCGTCGCCGCGTCCCAGCCTTCGGCGGCGGGCACCAGCGCGTCCGCGTCGCCACTCGCGGCCGTGGTCGACCCGAGCGCCGAGGGTCTGTGGTACTACACCGCCCCGGGCCTGGAGGGGATCCACCGGTCGGTGACCGGCGAGGGGATCACCGTCGCCGTGATCGACGGACCGGTGAACGTCCAGGCGCCCAGCCTCGTGGGCACCGACCTCGTGACACAGCCACGGTCCGGGTGTGACGAGGAGGACGGCTCGAAGGGCGCGGGCGGAGGAGTGTCCACGGACGTCCGTGCCGAGCACGCCACGGGGATGATCTCCCTCATCATCGGCAACGGTGCGGGTGCCGACGGCCAGCCGGGCGTCCTGGGCGTCGCCCCCGGCGCGCGGGTCCTGCACTTCTCCCGGTACGACGAGGATGGGTGCTACGGCCCGAACGACAGTTTCACGGGCTTCGCCGACGCTGTCGACGACGCCATCGCCGCCGGCGCCGACATCATCAGCAACTCCTGGAGCAGGGAGTACGGCGTCGGCACCGACATCGAGAACGAGGCCCTCGCCCGCGCCCAGCGCGAGGGAGTGATCGTCGTCGCAGCCAGCCCGCACGACGGCTCCGACGCTCTGCAGTGGCCGGCGAGCGCCAACGGTGTCATCGCCGTCGAGTCCGCGGACGCCTCGCTCCAGCGCTCGGACAACGCCGTCGCGAGCCCCCAGCTGGGCGTGGTCGCCCCGGGTGAGGGCATCCGTTCGCTGCGCTGGTCCGACGGTGCCTGGAACACGTACGACCTGACGAACGGGTCCTCCAACGCGACCGCCTGGACCGCCGGTGCCCTCGCCCTCGCCTGGTCCGCGCACCCGGACGCGACCGCCAACCAGATCATCCAGTCCCTGCTGCGCACCACCTCCGGGCACAACGGCGAGCTGCTACGCGACGACACCTGGGGCTACGGCGTCGTCAACGTCGACGCCATGGTCACCACCGACCCCACCACCTACCCCGACACCAACCCCCTGCTCCTGCAGGGCGAGGGCCTCCAGCCCTCCTACGAGGACGTGCTCGGTGGGGGACAGACCGCGACACCCGCACCGGACCAGACACAGACCCCGACAGCCGCACCCAAGCCCGAGCGCGGCGACAAGCGAACCGACACAGACGGCCTCAGCCCCCTGCTGCTCGTCGGGGGCGGCGCCCTGGCCCTAGCACTGGTCGCGGGAGTCGTTGTCGCCGTCGTCCGCTCACGCCAGCGACCCGGCCCACCGAACCCGCCCACATTCACCGCACCACGAGCACCGTGAGCGACGAGAGGAACCCACATGACCGCTCATCGCGCGCCGCTGCGACGGCACCCGAACGCCGCACGCACCCTGGCCCGCGCGGCCCTGCTGGGGCTCGCCTCTACGTGCGCCGCGACCCTCGCGAGCACCTCGGCGGTCGCGGCGCCCCAGCCCTCGGCGGCGGGCACCAGCGCGTCCGCGTCGCCTCTCGCGACCGCGGTCGACCCGAACGCCGAGGGCCTGTGGTACTACACCGCCCCCGGCCTGGAGGAGATCCACCAGTCGGTCACCGGCGACGGGATCACCGTCGCCGTGTTCGACGGAGCGATCAACGCGCACGCACCGAGCCTCGTCGGCACCGACCTCGCGACAGACCCCCTCGCCAGGTGCGAGGGACAGGGCCCCTCGAACGCCTCGAACAGCGCGGAGGCCGAGCACGCGACCAGCATGGTGTCGCTCATCATCGGCAACGGCATGGGAGCGGACGGCCACCCGGGCGTGCTGGGCGTCGCGCCCGGCGCACGGGTCCTCCACTATCCCGTGACGGACGAGGAGTCCTGCTACGGGACCTTCGACGGCTTCGCACTCGCCGTCGAGGACGCCATCGCCGCCGGGGCGGACATCATCAGCAGCTCGTGGAGCACGATGGCCGGCATTGACGAGTGGGACGCTGCGCTTGCTCTCGCCCAGCGTGAAGGGGTGATCATCGTCGCGGCCAGCCAGCAGGATGGTTCCGGCCGGTTCGAGTGGCCGGCGAGCGCCAACGGGGTCATCGCCGTCGAGTCCGCCAATGCCTCGCTCGAGCTGCCCGACGCCGCCGTGGCGAGCCCTCAGCTGGGCGTGGTCGCGCCTGGTGATGGCATCCGCTCGCTGCGCTGGTCCGACGGTGCCTGGAACACCTACGACCTGACGAACGGGTCCTCCAACGCGACCGCCTGGACCGCCGGTGCCCTCGCCCTCGCCTGGTCCGCGCACCCGGACGCGACCGCCAACCAGATCATCCAGTCCCTGCTGCGCACCACCTCCGGGCACAACGGCGAGCTGCTACGCGACGACACCTGGGGCTACGGCGTCGTCAACGTCGACGCCATGGTCACCACCGACCCCACCACCTACCCCGACACCAACCCCCTGCTCCTGCAGGGCGAGGGCCTCGAGCCCTCCTACGAGGACGTGGTCGGCGCAGGCCAGACCGCAACACCCGCACCGGACCAGACACAGACCCCGACAGCCGCACCCAAGCCCGAGCGCGACGACAAGCGAACCGACACAGACGGCCTCAGCCCCCTGCTGCTCGTCGGCGCAGGCGTCCTGGCCCTCGCCCTGGTCGCGGGAGTCGTCGTCGCCGTCGTCCGCTCCCGCCAGCGACCCGGCCCACCGAACCCACCCACACACACCGCACCACGAGCACCCTGAGCGACGGCGGCAGCCGTGGGGCGGCTCAGCGGATCGCGTGCACCGTGAACGTGCGTTCGCCGAGGCGAACCGTGCCGCCCTCGGGCACGGTCAGGCGCTCACCGGGAACGCCCTGGAGCGACGACCCGTCAGCGCCCAGCACGAACGTCCCGTTGGCCGAGCCGTTGTCCTCCACCCAGAACCCACCGGCGTCGAGGCCGAACCGCGCGTGCGTGCGCGAGAGCGACCGTCCCGGGTCGTCGATCTCGATGACGTGGTCCACGACCTCGCCCTCGGGCGCCTGCGGACGACGCCCGACGTAACCCGTTCCCGACACCGTCATCGCGACACCCGTGTCGAGCGTGACGACGTACGACGTCGCAGCTCCGAGCGCCGGTGCCGACGCCACCGGTGCGGCCGGGGCAACAGGGAGCGGCTGCGCGACGGGCTCCACCGGAGCCGCAGGGCCGACCGGACCCGCAGGACCGGGGCTGGGTGGTGCCGGTGGAAGCGACTGCGGGGGGCCGACCAGCGCCCCGACGGGTACCGCGGGCCCGACGTAGGCCCCAGGCGCCGCGTAGGCCTCAGGCTCCGCGTAGGCCCCAGGCCCGGCGTAGGTCTCGGGAGCGACTGCGACGACGTCGGGCGCCGACACGACGACGGGTGGGACGAACTCAGGGGGCGCGACGTCCGTGATCCGCAGGGCCCGCACGTCGACGACGACCGTGCGCGCCGCCTTGTCGTGCCACCCCTGACGCCGGCCCGTCGCGTCGAAGGCGCCCGAGGCCACGAGGAACCACTGCCCGACGCCGAGCACGAGGTGGCTCGCGCCGAGCAGGAGCGCCCGGCCGACGGCCCGGCCCAGCCCCGGCGCGTACGGCGTCTCGAGCTTCGCCGTGCGCAACCCCAGCACGGCGTTGCCGATGGTGCGCCCGCTGCGCGCCTCCCACACGACGAGACCCGCGGCGAGCTCGCCGGCGGCGAGGGCGGCGTACACCGGGCTCTGCGTCAGCCCCAGGACGGCACCCGAGACGATGCCGGCCGCGAGGGCGTCGAGGGCGTAGGCCCCCACGCGGCGTCCTGCACCGGCGGGCGTGACGCCGTCGAACGCTGGACCGAGCGAGATGTGGTGGGCGGGAGCCGGGGCGCCGGGCGCCGGCACGTACGCGCCAGCCGACGCACCGGTCTGCCCGGGTGCGTGGTGGGACCCGGGCGGGGCGGGCGGCCCCGGCACGAACCCACCCGTCTGGGGGCCGAGCGCGGAGAACGGGTCCTGCGCACCCGCGAGCGCGCCGTAGCCCTGGGTGCCGTACCCCTGCGCGCCGTAGCCCTGGGGTGCTCCACCGGCGCCGTAGCCGTAGCCCTGGGTCCCCGGCTGGGTGGCGACCGCTCCGCGCGCCGCCTCGCCGGCGGCAGCACCGTGCCCGGCGCCGCGGGTGGACCGCCGGTCGCGGCGTCGTCCACCCCACTGCTGACCGTCGTCGACGACCGGGGCGATGACAGTGACGGCTGCGAGAGGCCCGCCACAGCGGGTGCAGAAGGCGCTGCCGGGCGCGACAGGCGCCTGGCAGGTCGGGCAGTGCTGCTGCGCCGTCGGAGCGCTCACGCGTCCCCCTCCTGGTCACGCGGGGCGGCGCTCGAGGCTGCCCCGAGCGGCCACAGCGTAGCAACGCGCGCGGTCACCGGGCGGGCGCCGTTCAGCCCGACGTCAGGAGGCGGAAGGTCTCGATCGCGCCCGCCGCGACGAGTGCCGCCGGGAGCGCGAGCGCGATGCCGAGGGCCTCGAGGACGTCCGCGAACCGGGAGAACCCGACCGACCGCCACCCTCGCCCGATCGGCAGGCTCAGGGCGACGACGCCGAGGCCCAGGCCGAGCGCGACGACCGTGCCCAGCAGCGCACGGTCCCCGGCACCGACCGTGCCCAGCGTCGCGAGCTCGAGCAGGAGCGCGACGGCGGCGACGCGGGGCGCCCAGCGCACGAGCACGCCGCGCGTCGTGCGGGGAGACAAGGCGAGCACGAGCAGGACCAGGACGCACGCACCGAGAGCCGCCCACCCGGTGAGGGTCCCGGGCTCCGCGGCGGCGAGCAGGAACGGGGCGCTCAGCGGCGCGGTGAGGCTCAGGATGACCGTGCCCGCGTCGCGTCGCTGCTCGGCGCTGCGCACGGTGCGCCGGACCATCCGGTCGTTCACGGCACCGAGGGGCTCCCGCACGGGGGTGCGCACAGCGAACGCGGTGCGCGCCACGTGCGTGACGTCCACGAGCTGGTCGTCCGGGACGTCGACGCACAGGGTCGGCAGCGCACGCAGCGCGAGCGGGACCCCGCCGAGCAGCACGGCGGCCGCGAGCGCGGCGGGCACGGCGAGGAGGAGGGTCGCGGCGCAGGCCGCTGCCGCGACACCGAGCACCACGACGAGCACGACGGCGAGGTCTGCCGCGGCGTCCCGCGTGCGACGCGCCGTACCCCACCGGGCGGCCGCGACCGCCGTGGCACCGGCCAGGGCCGCGACGGCCATGAGGCGCCCCGACGCCGCGAGCGCGGGGTCGACCGTCACGGCGCCCGCGGCGGCACCGGCGAGCGTCGCCACGACCGTCGGCCACGTCGCACCGAAGGCGCCAGGCCGGCTCGGCAGGACCGCGAGCGCGAGCGCCGCGAGGCCCACGCCGACAGCGAGCCCGAGACGGTCGGAGGCGCTCGACGCCGCCGAGCCGTCGACGATGCCGAGGGCCACGACCGCGACCAGGACGACCGCTCCGGCGCCGGCGACCCCGAGCCACCAGGGCGAGGCGACGGGCCTCGACACGGCGGGGTCGTGCGCGGCGTGGCCGCCCTGCGTGGCGCGTGCGACGGGTGTGCGCGTGACGACGTGCAGCACGGCGCCGTCGGGCAGCTCGTCGCCCGTCGTGGAGTACAGGTCCACCTGCCGGCCCGCGGAGTCGACGATCGTCAGTCCCGGGTCGTCGAGGTCGACGTCGACCTCGCGCAGCACCTCGTAGAGCGGAACCCCCGAGGGGATCGCGACGTCGACGGTGCGCGAGCCGACGCGCAGCCCTACGCGGGCCCGAACGGGTGCATTCACACCGTCTTCCCCCTGAGAGCCGCGCCACGCCTGGACGCGCTCATATTAGGGTGTGCGCCGGGGGCAGCACGCCCCTCGGCCGTGCTGCGAGTGTCGGGCTCGGCTCAGCACCCAGGCGGCGCCGGCCGAGAGCGAGCACCACGATGACAGCAGCCCCCACGCACAGCCAGCGGGTCACCCCGCCGACGGTGCCGACAGGGCAGGTCACCGTGCTCCCGCCCCCGGAGATCGCGCCGTCCGACGGCATCAGCGGCATGCTCTCCAGCGCCCTGCCGATGCTCGGCAGCGTCGGCAGCATCGTGTTCGTCGCGATGTCGCAGCCCAACGGGCGCGGCATGATCGCCGCGGGCATGTTCCTCGTCGCGTCCCTCGGGTTCGTGGGAGTCAACGGCTGGCGGCAGCGGTCCCAGCACCAGGCGACCATCGTCGGCGCGCGCCGCGAGTACCTCGCCTACCTCGCCGAGCTGCGCACCACGGTGCGCCAGGCCGCGCGTCAGCAGCGCCGCAACGCCGAGTGGAACAACCCCGACCCGCGCTCGCTCCCCGTGATCGCGGAGGAGCGCAGCCGCGTGTGGGAGCGCCAGCCGGACCACGCCGACTTCCTGCACGTCCGCGTCGGCCAGTCGGACCAGCCGTTGTGCCTCACGCTCGACCCGCCGGACACCCCGCCGCTCGCCCAGCTCGACCCGGTCTCGGCCTCGGCCGCCCACCGCTTCCTCGTGACGCACCAGGTGCAGCACGACATCCCGCTCGCGGTCGACCTGCGGTCCGCGGCGCGCCTGGAGATCACCGGCGACGAGCAGGAGGCGCGCGGCCTCGCCCGGGCCCTCGTGAGCCACCTCGCGGCGTTCCACTCCCCCGAGCACCTGCGCATCGCGGTCCTCGCGAGCCCGTCCGCGCTCGCCGACTGGGACTGGGCCAAGTGGCTCCCCCACACGCACAGCCCTCGCGTGCGTGACGCCGTCGGGCCCGCGCGCATGATCGCGAGCACGCTCGCGGAGCTCGAGGACCTGCTCCCCGAGGGGCTGCCGGACCGCCCCCGGTTCGGCCACAGCGAGTCCCCGCTCGTCCCGCACGTGCTCGTCGTCGTCGACGGCGGCGAGGTGCACCCCGGCAACGCCGTGCTCACGCCCGACGGCGTCCTCGGCGTCACGTCCCTCGAGCTGCCGGAGCGGTGGGAGGAGCTCAGCGAGCCCGGCACCCTGCGCCTGACCCTCGGCGCGGCGGCGGGTCTCTCGGGCGCCCGACGCGGCCGGCTGCCCGTGCAGGTGCTCCACCTGGGGCGTTCGCCCGTGCACGCGATCGCGGACCAGATGTCTCTGGCCGACGCGGAGGCCGCCGCCCGGCGCCTGATGCCGCTCTACCTCGAGTCCGGTCCCCGCCGCGACGACTCCCCCGCGGTCTCCGCCGAGCTCGTGGACCTGCTCGGCCTCGGCGACGTGCGGGACTTCGACCCCGCCGTGCACTGGCGCCCCCGGCTCCAGCGCGACCGGCTGCGCGTGCCGATCGGCCTCACGTCCCAGGGCCAGCCGATCGCGCTCGACATCAAGGAGTCCGCGCAGCAGGGCATGGGCCCGCACGGCCTCATCATCGGCGCCACAGGCTCCGGCAAGTCCGAGGTGCTGCGCACGCTCGTCCTCGCGCTCGCCCTGACCCACTCGTCCGAGGACCTGAACTTCGTCCTCGTCGACTTCAAGGGTGGCGCGACGTTCGCCGGCATGGCGGACATGCCGCACGTCTCGGCGATCATCACCAACCTCGGCGAGGAGCTCACGCTCGTCGACCGCATGCAGGACGCCCTCCAGGGCGAGATGACGCGCCGCCAGGAGCTGCTGCGCGCCGCCGGCAACTTCGCCAACGTCACGGACTACGAGAAGGCGCGGACCGGCGGACGCACCGACCTCGAGCCGCTGCCAGCCCTGCTCATCGTCGCCGACGAGTTCTCCGAGCTGCTGTCCGCGAAGCCCGAGTTCGTCGACCTGTTCGTCGCGATCGGCCGCCTCGGCCGGTCCCTCCAGATGCACCTGCTGCTCTCCTCGCAGCGCCTGGAGGAGGGCCGCCTGCGCGGGCTCGACTCGCACCTGTCCTACCGGATCGGCCTGCGCACCTTCTCGGCAGCGGAGTCGCGCACCGTCCTCGGCGTCCCGGACGCCTACACGCTGCCCGCCGTCCCCGGCATGGGCTACCTCAAGCCCGACACGACGACGATGATCCAGTTCCGCGCGTCGTACGTCTCGGGCCCGCCACGCGCCCGACGGCGGACGGCCGCCGCGGGCGGCGGACGCACCGCGGGCGCTCGTCTCGAGCCGTTCACCGCCGCACCCGTGCTCATGACGGCGCCGACAGAGGACGCCCCGGCACCGGTCGTCGAGGACGCCGAGGAGACGCGGGCGACGTTCGACATCGCCGTCCAGCGCATGCGCGGCAAGGGGCGCCCGGCGCACCAGGTGTGGCTCGAGCCGCTCGTCGTCCCGCAGTCCTTCGACCAGCTGATGCCCGACCTCACGGCCGACCCGCAGCTGGGGCTCGTGTCCCCGGCGTGGCGGCAGGCCGGCGACCTCGTCATCCCCCTCGGCATCGTCGACCGTCCGCTCGAGCAGCGCCGCGAGAACCTCGCGATCGCGCTCGGCGGCGCCGCCGGCCACATGGCGATCGTCGGCGGGCCGCGGACCGGCAAGAGCACGGCCGCGCGCTCGGTCGTCGCCTCGCTCGCCCTGACCCGTACCCCGCTCGAGGTGCAGTTCTACGTCCTCGACTTCGGTGGCGGCACGTTCAGCCCCCTGCGCAACCTCGCCCACGTCGCGGGCGTAGCCTCGCGCGCCGAGCCCGACGTCGTGCGGCGCGTCGTCGCGGAGATCGGCGGCATCGTCGACGCACGCGAGCTGTACTTCCGCACCAACGGCATCGACTCCATCGAGACCTACCGCCAGCGGCGGGCACAGGGCCGGGCCGACGACGGGTACGGCGACATCTTCCTCGTCGTCGACGGGTGGAGCACCGTGCGTGCGGAGTTCGACGAGCTCGAGCCTGAGATCCAGGCGCTCGCCGGGCGCGGCCTCACGTTCGGCCTGCACCTCATCGCGACCGCGAACCGGTGGATGGACTTCCGCACGCAGGTCAAGGACGTCTTCGGCACCAAGCTCGAGCTGCGCCTCGGCGACCCGATGGACTCCGAGATCGACCGCAAGGTCGCCGTCAACGTCCCCAAGGACCGGCCCGGCCGCGGCCTGACCATGAGCAAGCACCACGTGCTCACGGCGCTGCCGCGCATCGACGGCTCGGGCGACGCCGGAACCCTCGGCACGGGCGTCGACCACTTCATCGAGACCGTCAACGCGCACTGGCAGGGGCCCAGCGGTCCCAAGCTGAGACTGCTCCCCGAGCACATCTCGCTCGACCAGGTGCGGTCCATGGCCGGTGGGGACACCAGCCGCATCCTCCTGGGTGTCGACGAGTCCTCCCTCGGCCCCGTGGGCATCCAGCCCAGCGAAGACCCGCACCTGTACCTGTTCGGTGACGGCGGCTCCGGCAAGTCGGCGCTGCTGCGCGGCGTGGCGTCCGAGGTCCGCCGCATCTACGACCCCAAGCAGGCGCAGATCTTCGCGATCGACTTCCGCAGGTCCCTGCTCGGCGAGATCCCCGACGAGTACCTCGCCGGCTACCTCACGACCCAGGAGCAGGCGCAGGCCGAGATCGCCGGGCTCGCGCAGTACCTGCGCAGCCGCCTGCCCGGGCCCGACGTGACGCCCGAGCAGCTGCGGTCGCGCTCCTGGTGGACCGGCGCCGAGGTGTTCGTGCTCGTCGACGACTACGACCTCGTCGCTACGTCCACCGGCAACCCGCTGACGCCCCTCGTGCCGCTCCTCGCGCAGGCCGGCGACGTGGGCCTGCACCTCGTGCTCACGCGCCGCACCGGTGGCGCCGGCCGCGCGATGTACGAGCCCGTCCTCCAGGCGCTCAAGGACCTCGCGGCACCCGGCATCGTCCTGTCCGGCAGCCCCGACGAGGGCGCGCTCATCGGTGGCGCCAAGCCCGTCCCCGGCGTCCCCGGACGCGGTCAGCTCGTGACCCGCGACCGCGGGCGCGAGGTCGTCCAGCTCGCGTTCGACCCCGCGACGCTCTAGCAGCGCGCCGCCGCTGGCGAGACCCGGCGGCGGCGCGCGGGCGTATGCCCCTGCGGACACCTCGCAGCCCACGTACCCGCCCGGCGCCGGCGCATCGGCGCACCCTGTCGCCCGCGCGCGGTCCCTCGGCACACCCGGTCGCCGAGGGCGGCGCCGCGGAGACACCCTCAGGCGTCGCCGCGCGCGGCGTTGGCGCTCAGGCGTCCTCGCGCGCAGCGCCGACGCTCAGGCGTCCTCGCGCGCTGCGCTCTCCGCATTGCGCCCCGCGCGGCCTGCACGGTCCGCCCGCCGGGCCCGGCGGGTCGAGCGGCGGGCCACCCGGCGGGCGCGCAGCGACGCCAGGGACCAGCGTGAGCGCCACCACTGGCGTGCCGGGACGGCGGTCCGCATGGCCTCGACGGCGAGCTCGACCTGGGCCCAGTACGCCTCGGCCTGCTCGGGCGTCGGCTCACCGGGACCGAAGACGATCGCGTCGGCACCGGCCGCGAGGCCCGCGACGGGTCCGCCGACGACGGCCGCCCGGCGCGTCGCCGCGTCGTCCGGGGCCGCCGCGGGCCGGCGCGGGTTCGTCTGGGCGAAGGCCCCCGCCAGGTGCACGGCCGTCTCCCGCCGCGTCGCCTTGGGCGGCGCGGGACGACGCAGGTCGCGTGCCTGGTCGAGGAGCTCCTCCCAGCCGCCCACGACGCGCTCGACCGGCCGGCCGGCCGTGCGCCTGCGCTTGCGACGCCGCGTCTTGGCGGCCGCGATGAGCACGAACGGCGTCATGAGCACGAGGAACGGGATCCCGACGGTCGCCGCGACCGTCAGGAGCGCCCGCAGCGTCGGATCGGGCTGCTCCTGCGGCGGCGGGTCCTCGGTGCGCGGCTGCTCGGTGTCGTCCTCGGGCGCCTGGACCGGGTCCTCCGGGGGCGGCGGGGGCTGCCGCACCTGGGGCTGCGGCTCGGACTGCTCCTGCGGCGTGTCCTCGCGCGGGGTCTTCGTCTCGTCGGGGGTCGGGTGGAACGCGACCCACCCGTAGCCGGTGAAGTTGATCTCCACCCAGGCCTGGACGTCGTCGCCCGTGATCGTGATCTCCTCGGCTCCCGCCTGCTCCTCGTCAGGGACGAACCCGAGGACCACGCGCGCGGGCAGACCCATCTCGCGGGCCATGAGCGCCATCGCGGAGGCGTACTGCTCACCGTCGCCGACCATGAGGTCACCGGTGAGCAGCACCGTGATGCGGTCGGCCCCGTGGCCGGACAACGACGGGTAGTCGCCGGACTCGGTCAGGCCGTGGCTGAACCAGCCGCGCTCCGTGAGGCCCGCCTCGAGCGTCTGGGCGATGAGGACGGGCGACGTCGCGGTCCCGGCGAGCTCGCCCGCGAAGAGCGGCACGGCCTCGGGGACGCCGGCAGGCTCGGGCAGGCGCACGGGCCCGGCCGACGCCGCCCCGATCGTCTCGACGTCGTGCTCCTGCGGCACCACGACGTCGACGGTCCAGGACGTGCCGTCGGGTACGCCGTCGGCGAGGACCGCAGTCCCGGTCGCGTCGTTGTAGCGCAGGTCGCCGGACAGCTCGAGGGCGTCGCCGCCCTCGAAGTCGAAGCGCTCGGCGTAGCCGACCGTCGGCAGCCACACCATGGGCAGGTGGTGGACCTCGAACCCGACCTCGGTGCGGTCGCCGCGCACCGACGTCGTGATGGTCTCGCCGACGCGCCTGAACTGACCCGAGCCCTCCGCGGACTCGGCGCCGGCGACGTTCCACACGACGCCGTCGAACGCGTCCATCGTGGCCAGCCGCACGGTGCCGCCCTCAGGCAGCCCTCGCACGGTCAGGAGGTCGGTGTCCTTCCAGTCCTTGACGAACTTGCGGAAGGACGACAGGGGGCTCGCGTGGTCGCGCGGGTCGAACGGGGGCACGAGCTCGTCGCGCAGCACGTAGCGCGGCCGCTGCTCGGCGGCGAGGGGCCCGACGAGCGCACCGCTCACCGCGACGACCGCGCCCATCACGAGCAGGGACACGAGCCTGCGGGGTGCGAGCGTGCCGCGCCGCCACGCGACCCAGACGAGCAGGGCTGCGACGACGAGGATCCCCGCGATGACGGGCTGCACGCTCTCCTTGGTGCCGAGGAGCACCGAGACGCCCAGCACGACGACGGGGGCCAGCGCCGCCCACGCACCTGCGCGGCGGGGCTCCGCACGGCGTGCGACGGTCACCGCGATGACCGTGCCCGCGTAGGCCAGGAGGTAGGGCGCGACCAGCAGGTTGCCGCTGCCACCGAGCGCAGGGTCGAGCGTGAGGACCTGCTTCCACACCGTGACGGCACCCGTGAGGAGCAGCGCGAGCGAGGTCGGGGTGGGGACGACGCCCGCGAGGGCGGTCGTCGGCGCGGCGAGCGCGGCGCCCGCCACGAGATAGAGGACGACGGCGGCAGCGCTCGTGACCATCGCGGGCCACCGGCGCCGCGCGGCGAGGAGCGCGAGGCCCGACCCGAGGACCACGCCACCCACGGCAGGCGGGAGCGCGGCCCGGGCACCGAAGACGGGGAGCAGGGGCAGGAGCGCCAGCAGCACGGTGGAGGCGAGCACGGCGACGTCGAGCCAGCCGCGGCCCCCGTCGCCGCGCGCCGGTCGGGTGCGGGGCGGTCGTGCGGCGCGCGGCGGACGCTGAGCCCGCGAGGGGGGCCCGGCCTGCCCACCCGGGGGCGGCGTCGAGGGCGGCGCCGGAGGGACGGGGGGCATCGGGGGCGCCGGCGGCGCCGGTGGGGCTGCGTGGCTCATCCGGCCACCACCCGTCGCAGCACGCGCGGGAGGTCCATGAGGGAGCCGACCTGCGCGAGGGCGAGCGTTCCGTGCGACGCGACCTCGACGGCCCCGCCGACCTGGCAGCTCAGCACCAGCGTGCGGACGCCCGTCGGGATGTGCGCCGCGTTGGCGCGCAGGGTGCTGCTGCTCGGCACGGAGCCGGTCACGAGGATCGCGACGGTCGCGTCGGCCGCCTCGCGCTTGACCCACTGCGCGAGCTGCGCGCTCCCCCGGCCGTCGGCGCCGGCCTCGAGGGCCGAGCAGTCGTCGAGGAGGCGCGGCGGGTTCTCGGCGCGCAGTGCGCCGTGCCCGGCCAGGACCGTGAGTTCGCGCTCGTCGCGCAGCGCCTGGACGCCGATCGACGCGGCGGTGGACACGGCGAGCTCGAACTCCTCCGCGCTCGCGTAGTCGTCCGTGGACGTCGACAGCGCGATCGCGGTGTGCGTGCGGCGGGTGTCCTCGAACTGCCTGACCATGAGCGCGCCGACCCGTGCCGTCGTCTTCCAGTGGATGTGGCGGCGGTCGTCGCCGGCCACGTAGTCACGCAGCGCGTGGAAGGACATGTCGGAGTCGGAGACCACGCGCGTCGCCTGGCCCTCGAGGTCGCGCAGCACGCCCGACGCCGCACCCCGCAGGGACACGAGCTCGGGGTGCACGTAGAGGTCGACCACGTCGGTCCAGCGCACCCGGCGGCGCAGGAGCCCCAGCGGGTCCCCACGCACGGAGCGGACTGGACCGACCTCCACGACGGCGCGCCGCGTCGTCGGGATCGCGAAGACGTCCTCGTGCGCCGCACCGGGCGCGAGCGAGGGCAGGTGGAAGTCCGCGGCGCCCCGGCCCACGGGCAGCTCGATCTGGGCGGGCAGCAGGCGGCGGCGGGAGGTGTTGCGGACCTCGATGCGCCCGACGGCGCGCTGGCCCACGGTCACGCGGTTCTCGGAGAGCTCGAGGTCGACGGCGTACGTGGAGCGCCCGAGCGTGAGGAGCAGGCCGACGACGACCGCGGCGACGAGGCAGGCCGCGGGCACGGTGAGCTCGACCCAGCCGAGCCACCACCCGCCCGCCCCGAGCACGAGGGCGCACGCGAGCGCCGTCCAGCCCAGGGGCGAGACGGGGTGCAGGAGGCGGCCGGCGAGGGCGCCGGTACGCCGGAGCAGGACGAGCACGTCAGACCCGGGCTGCCGGGGGCTGCGTCTCCGCGAGGATGCGCGTGACGACCTGCTTGGCGGTGACGCCCGCGAACTCGGCCTCGGTGTCGAGGATGACGCGGTGCGAGAGCACGGGCTCCACGAGGAGCTTGACGTCGTCGGGGATGACGTAGCTGCGGCCCTGGGACGCGGCCCACACCTTGCCGCAGCGCACGAGCGCCAGGGCGCCACGCATGCTCGCGCCCAGCGAGGTCTGCGCGTCGGTCCGGGTCGCCTCGACGAGCCGGGACACGTAGTCGAGCACCGCGGCGTCCGCGTGCACGGTCGACGCGAGCTCGGCCATCTCACCCACGGCATGCGTCGTGATCTTGGGCACGAGGTGCGCCGTGCGGTCGCGCTCGGCCGAGCCCGCGAGGATCTCGACGGTCGACGCGTGGTCCGGGTAGCCGAGCGACGTCTTCATGAGGAATCGGTCGAGCTGGGCCTCGGGGAGCCGGTAGGTGCCCGCCTGCTCGATCGGGTTCTGCGTCGCGATGACCATGAACGGGCGACCCACGCGGTGCGTGATCTTGTCGACCGTGACGCGCGACTCCTCCATGACCTCGAGCAGCGCCGACTGGGTCTTGGGCGAGGCGCGGTTGATCTCGTCCGCGAGCACCACCGAGGCGAACACGGGGCCCTGGTGGAACTCGAACGTGCGCGTGTTCTGGTCGTAGATCGTGACGCCCGTGACGTCCGACGGCAGCAGGTCGGGCGTGAACTGGATGCGGCTGTGCGTGCCCTGCACGGTCGCGGCGATCGCCTTGGCGAGCGACGTCTTGCCCGTCCCGGGCGCGTCCTCGAGGAGCAGGTGCCCCTCGGCGAGCATGCACGTGAGGGCGAGCCGCACGACGTGGTCCTTGCCCAGCACGGCCTCGCCCACGTTCGCGACCAGCGCGTCGAAGGTCTCGGCGAACCAGGCGCTCTGCTCGGGGGTCATGGTCACGGGGTTCTTCTCCTCGGGTGGTTCGCGCCGCGGGGCGCGAGGTTCGGGGTCGTGCGGCGCCGGGCGCCCGTGGGGCGTGGGCGTGGGCAGCGGTGCGCGGGGTCAGCCACCGGTGTCGCCGGGGTCGGGGTCCGCGGGCGGCGTGACGGTGACGTCGGCGACGCCCGACGCGACACCGCTCTCCCCGTGGGTGTTCTTCGCGTAGACCTCGAACCGGATCTTTCCCTTGACGCCCTGGATCTCGTCAGGGATGGCCACGGCGCCGGTCGAGAGCGCGTTCGCCTGGGGCGAGGTGACCTGCCAGTTGCGCCACGGGTTCGCCCACGGCGCCATCGGCTCGTCCGGCTCGAACCTGAACTGCCAGCCGTACTCGACGGTCGGGATGCCGCCGTTGTCCGCGGCTCCCCACGTCGCGGTGAACGAGGTGGGCGACGTCGACGGGGTCAGCGGGAGGGACGGCGTGCCGGGCGTGCCCGGGCGGGTCGTGACGTCCGCCGACGCAGAGCTGCTCTGCTGCCCGCAGCCCTCGCTGTTGCACGCGCGGACGACGAACGAGTGCGTCCCGGCGCGCAGGTTGCCGACCTGCAGGTCGCCGCGCAGCCCGCCGAAGGAACCGCCGTCGACGGCGACCTCGTACCTGCGGTTGCTGCCGCCGGCCCAGTCCGGCTCGCTGAACGAGAGCTGGACGGTGCCCTCGCCGGCGGGCGTCGCGCTGAGGCCCCCGACGGCGGACGGCACAGTCGCGTAGCTCACGTCGAGGCGCGGGGACCACTGGCCCCAGCCGGCCTTGTTGTGGGCGCGGATCTCGAACGTGTAGTCGCCGGCGCCGGCGGGGTCGATCACGTGACGCGTGGAGCCGCCGTTGGGCGTGACGACCTCGCCGCCGTTGACGCGGACCTCGTACCGGTCGACCGCGTCGCCGTTCGGCTCGACGTCGGGCCAGGTCACCTCGAGGCGTCCGCCGCCGAAGATGCTCTGGTCGTAGCGCTGGGCCGACGGCGCCGGTACGCCCGGGAGGCCCGCCGGGACCTGCGGCTGGCTCTGCGGGCTCCAGTCGCCGGGCTCGGGTGCGAGGTTGATCGCGCGCACCTGGACGCGGTACTCGACACCGTTCGTCAGGCCCGTGAACGTCTGGCTCGTCCCGGGCGTCGAGACCGTGGCCGAGCCGCCGGGCGGCGTCGGGCTGATCTGGAGCTCGTAGCGGACGATCGGGGAACCGGTGTTCGCGGGTGCGGTCCAGCTCGCGGTGACCGACCGGTCGCCCCAGACGAGCTCGGGCGCGGCAGGGGCCGAGGGCTTCGCGTCCGGCCGCGCGGGGCCGGACGGCGGGCTTGCGTCGGACACGCCGACAGCGTTCTGCGCGGTGACCGTGAACGTGTACTCGGTGTTGTTGGTGAGGTTCTCGACCGTGCACGTGGTGCTCGCGCAGTCCTTGGCGATGCCGCCGGGCTGCGCGGTGAGGCGGTACCCGGTGATCGCCTCACCGTTGTTGGCGGGGGCGTCCCACGCGAGGACGACCGTCCGGTCGCGGACCTCGACGACGCGCGGCGCCGTCGGGGCGGCCGGGCGGCCGCGGACCGTCACGGTGATGCGGCCCTCGACCTCACGGTCGGGGTCACCGGTGACGTCCCGCACGCGGTACCGGGTGACCATCTGGCCGATGAAGCCGGCCGCGGGGCGCACGGTCACCTGGTTGCCGGTGATCCCGGCCGTCCCGGCCCCGGGGGTCTCGACGACCGCGTCGACCACGGTCATCGGCGACTCGGGGAACGGGTTGTACGCGCCCGTGAGGACCGCGATCGTCGAGGCGCCGCCCTCCACGCCGTCGGGCACGGCGTGGTCGACCACGCGTGCGAGCTGCCGCTTGCTCGCGACGACCTTGAAGTCGACACGGGCCTCGACCTTGCTGTCAGTCCCGTAGCCGATGTCGATGCCGACGCCTCCCACGGTGCCCTTGGGCACGGTCGGGCCTGCAGTGACGGTGAGCGTTGTGCCCGCGATCGACACCTGGAAGCCCGGCGGCTCGGGTGAGCTCAGGCGGTAGGTGTACCGCGCGCCGCCCTCGGCGGTCCCGACCGGGTCGGACGTGAAGACCGCCAGGTCGACCGAGGTCGTCTCCCCGGGCCCGACGTCGAGCACCGAGGGCGTGAACACGGGCGGGTAGTCCTCGGCCGCGAGCACCGTGACGGGCAGGGTGAGCACCTTGGTGCGGACCGTCGGGTCGGCGAGGTTCGCGTCTGCGACCTCGAACGAGATCGACGCCGGGCCCGCGTAGGAGCGCTGCGGGGTGTACGTGAGGGTCTGGTTGTCCGCCACCAGGGACGACCCGTCCGACTTGGTCGCCGTCACCTTGGCCACGTCGCTGATCACCGCGGTGCGGCCCGGCGCGACCTGGACCTGCTCCGCGAGCGAGACGCGCAGCTGCTCGCCGGCGATGACGACGAGCTCGGGCGCGCCCGGGCGCAGCATGGGTGGGAAGTCGCCGAGCGCGGGCACCGTGATGAAGGCGTAGCTCTTGAGGCCGCCTGCGGCCGGGTTCGTGTTCGTGAGCAGGTACGGCAGCGTCTGCGCGCGGTCGATCAGAGTCACGACGACGTTGCCCTTGGTGTTGACGGTCGCGACGTCCGCCACGGAGCCGTCGACGGACACGGCGAGGTCGCTCAGGGGCCCGCTGGGGTTCTGCGCGACCTCGAGCACGTCGACCTCGACGGTCGTGCGGTTGATGGTCTCGGTCGCGGGCACCACGACGTCCTGGGCGACGGGCGGGAGCACCGGGGCGTCGGGGTCGACGGTCACGGTCAGGACCGCTCCGCCGCTGCCGCCGCGCTCGTTGGTCGCGGTGTACGCGATCTGGACGACACCGGGCGCGTTCGGCGTCTGCACGACGATGCGCCGGCCGACGACCTCGGCCTCGACGCCCTCGGGCACCTCGAGCTCGGGCTGGAGGGTCAGCTCGCCGCCGCCGGTGTCCGTGTCGTTCGCCAGCACGCGGACCTCGACGGACTGGCCGGGCCGGACCGTCACGTCGTCGTTGCGGCTGACGACCTGCGCGGACGTGGTGGGCCGCGCCGCGATGCCGACCTGGACGGTCGCGACCGCACGCTGACCCACCCAGTCCTCGACGGCGTACGTGAACGTGTCGGTGCCGACCTCGCCCGGGAGCGCCTCGTACTCGAGCCAGTCGGCGCCCTGAGCCACGATGCGGCCCTTGGTCGGCGCCTGGTCCTGGCCCAGGAGGTACACGCCGTCGCCGTCGGGGTCGATGCCCGTCAGGGGCACGGGGATCCGCACGGTCTCGCCCGTGAACACCCGCGCGGTGAGCGCCTCGGGCCGCGGCGGTGCCTTGGACGCGGGGTCCGACGTGTGGACGTCGACGGTGACGGTCGCCGCCGTCACGTTCTCCGCGGGGTCGCTCACGTTGAACGTGGCGTGCGTCTGGAGCGGGGAGTCGGGGGCCTGGTACCGCAGCACGTCGCCCGAGACGAACATGAGGCCCTCGCCCGAGCCGAGTCCCTCCGCGAGCTCGGGCAGGAGCGTCAGCGGGTCGCCGTCCGGGTCGTACGCACCCTCGAGCACGGGGATCGTCACGACGCCGCCGGTCCGCACGGAGACGGAGACGTTGGGCACGACGGGCGGCTGCTGGGTCGCGGACGCCGGGATGGGCAGGATGACGACCTCGCCCGTCGCGGACGCGGCACCGTTGGAGATCGTGTAGCGCGCCGTCACGGGCGCCTCGAGCACGCGCGTCGACGTGATCCGCAGCAGGCGGTGGTTGAGCACCGCGATCTGCAGACCGGTCTCCGCCGGGACCTCGACCGACTGCACGACGAGCACGCCTCCGGCGGGGTCGACGTCGTTCGCGAGCGGGTCGACGGTGACCTCGCCGCCGGGCGGGAGCAGCGCGGTGTCGAGGACGGCCGTGGGCGGCGGGATGACCTCGGGGCGATCGAGCACGTCGATCCGGGCGATGCCGGTCGCCTGCTGCGGGCTCGCCGTGATGAGGAACGAGACGTAGTAGGTGCCGGCGCGCGCGCCGGTGACCGTGAAGGTCCCACCCGGGAGGTCGGGGGTGAGCGTGAGCCCGGGGAGCTCGTCGACGCCGGCAAGGCGGACGGGCTCGCGCGACGCGCTGCGCACGCTCTTGAGCGGGCTCACGACGACGGGCTCGTCGACGTACGTCACCGCGTGCACCGGGTCGATCACCGGGGTCACGGACCCGGCCGGGCGGACGTCGACGAGCAGCGTCCCCTCCGCGGTCTCGGTCCCGTCGGACACCTGGACGTGCACGGTCTGGCGGCCCAGGGTGCCGCCGTCGGACGTGTAGGTGAGCTCGCCGTCCTGCCGCGTGCGGACCGTGCCGCCGCCCTCCGCGGCCGCGCCGGCGAGGATGAGGTGGTCGCCGTCGGGGTCCCGGAAGTCGGGCAGCACGTCGTACGTGACGGTGCCGCCCTGCTCGACGATCACGGAGCCGACCCGGAGCTGCTCGGGCCCGCTGTTCTGCGCCGGGTCACGCACGGTCAGGCGCGCGGTCGCCGTCGACGGGGCGCTCGTGCCCCGTCCGTCGGTGATCGTGTACGTGAACTCGGCCGTGCCCGTCGCCTCGGCCGTCGTCGTGAGCTGGAACGACCGGCCGCCGTGGATGGCGACGAGGGTCCCGAACTCGGCGGGCAGGGGGTCGAACTCGGAGATCGCGAGGATGCCGCAGTCCGACGACGCGTCGTTGTCGATGACCGAGAGCACCATGGTCCGCCCGGCGCGCACGCCGAACTCGTCGTCCGCGGCCAGGGGCGACGACGACTGCGCGCTGCACTCGGCCTGCAGGTTCTCGGTGCTCTGCCGGCTCTCGGACTCCTCGTCGTCCTGCTGCGTCTCCTCGTCGGGCTCGATGTCCTGCCAGTTCGGCTCGCGCAGCTCGGGGTCCTCCATGGGGACCCACAGGCGCCCGCGCAGCGTGTCGTTGAGGACGACGACGTCGCGGTTGACGCGGAACACCAGGGTGTCCGTGCTGGTCATGCCCTGGAGGTCGGTGATCTCGGGGTCGCTGCCCCGGCAGAGCTGGACGTAGCTGCCCGTGGCCGAGGCCCACGCCCCGTGCCCGCACGCGCCGACGACGACCGGGGCCGCGGGCCGACCGGTGCCCCCGGTCTCGTGCTCGTGCACCTTGGTGCCGTCGAGCGAGATCTCGAGGAGAGCGGTGCGCGAAGCGACGAGGACGGAGGTGGCGCGTGGGCCGGGCTGCTGGAGCGTCAGGCCCTCGCCGTAGGCGCTGAGGTCGACCGAGCCGCGCGGCGTGTGCAGGGTGCGGCCCGCGAGCGCGACGAGCTGGTCGCCGACGGCCGTGACCTGGTCGAACCCTCCCGAGGGCTCGCCGGCCAGGGTCCCGGCCTCCTCGACGTCGACCTCCTCGACGCCCACCTCGCCGCGCAGGAGCGTCCCGTCGGCCTTCGCCGCGAGCACCGTGCCGTCGCGCGCGACGACGGCGCCGCCACCCGTCCCGAGCTCGAGGTCCGGGTCCTGCGAGTCGACGCTGAGCGACCCGATCATGGTCATGGTGCGGGCCCACACGTTGCCCGAGGCGTCGGCGACGGCGACCGTGCCCGCGGCCATCGTGACCTTCGCGCCGAACGGGACCGTCGTCTGGGAGGTCAGGGTGACGCTCGCGGGGTCGACCGTGGAGACCTTCCCGGCCTCGGTGAGCAGCACGTCGCCGGCGTCCTGGAGCACGTCGAACTCCGCCGCCGTCGCGATGAGCCCCGCGTTGAGCTCCTCGATCGCCGGGTTGTAGCGGCCGAGCTTGAGCGCGGAGGTGTTCGTCAGCCACACCGAGCCGTCGTTGAGGTCGACCTGGGACACGGGCACGCCCGGGTACAGCAGGGCGAGGGTCGCGAGCACGACGGGGACGGCGGCGGCAGCCACGGGCGCGAGCCAGCGCGGGCGCGACCCGGCCGCGCGTCGGCTCGCGCTCCTGACCGTCCCGCTCATGCCCGTCCCACCCTCGTCGTCCGCGTCACGCCCGTCACGCCCGTCATGCCCGTCACAGTCATCCCTGCACGCACCCGACCGCCGGCTCGGTCGAGAAGCGGCCGTCGGTGCGCACCACGGAGACCTCGATGCAGACCTCCTCGCCCGGTGCGACCGGTGAGACCGTCACCGTGGGCTCGTCGACGGCCGTCATCGCCGTCTCGGTGCCCGTCACGACGCGACCCCACAGGAACCGGTCACCCTTCTCGGGCTCCGGGTTCACCCACGTGAAGACGGCGCCGTCGGCGCCCAGGGTGCCCTCGAGGTCCGTCGGCGTCGGGACCGCGCGCACCGTCGGGACCGTCGCGGTCGCGCTCGGCGTCTCCTCGGGGCCGTCGTCCGGCCCGTCGGGGCTGAACGCGAGGATGCCGCCGACGACGAGCGCGGCGACCACGACGAGGCCTCCGACGGAGCCGGCGACGATGCGTCCGACGCGACGGCGGGGAGCCTCCTGCGGGACCTCGCCGACCGCCTGCGCGTGCTGCTGCCACGCCGCGGGCACGCCGCCGAGCGGTGCGCCGGCGGGGCCTGCCTGCGCGCCGGCTGGTGCGCCCGCCTGAGGCACGCCGGGCTGAGGTGGACCGGCCTGCTGTCCACCGGCGAAGAGGAGCGGGTTGGCCGCCACACCGGCGGGTGCAGGCGGTGCCTGCGGGGCGGGCGGCGCGTCGGGCGAGACGCTCTGCACCGGCCGGAGCCGCGTGGCCTGCCCGGCGTCGCCCAGGTCCTCGCCCGTGCCCGACGCCGCGCCCCCGACGGCCTCCGTGATGTCCTCGGGCAGGTCGAGGGGGGTCAGCGGCAGCAAGAGCTCCGCCTCGACCTGCTGGAAGGCGCGCGCGAGCGCGAGCGCCGAGTGGTGCCGGCGCTGCGGCGACTTGTCCATGGCGCGCGCCAGGACCGCCTGGAGGCTGTCGGGCACGTCCCCCCGGCCCGTGGGCGCGAGCGGTGCGCGCTCGATGCGTCCGATGAGGTCGGCCGCGGAGTTGGACGCGTCCGCGACCTCGAAGGGCGACCTGCGCGCGAGGAGCGAGTACACGGTGGCCGCGAGGGAGTAGACGTCCGCGCGGACGTCACCCGTCGGGTCCTCGGCGAGCAGCTCGGGAGGCGACCACGGGATGGACATGCCGACGGCGCTGCCTGAGCTCCAGCCGGTCGTGGCCGCGATGCCGAAGTCGGTCAGCGCGGGCCAGCCGAAGTCCGTGATCAGCACGTTCGCGGGCTTGATGTCGCGGTGCAGGATGCCCGCCCGGTGCGCGGTCTCCACGGCGGAGGCGAGCCGGATCGCGATGCGCAGCACCTCGGCGACGCCCATGCGCTCGTTGCGGTACCGCTGGCCGAGCCCCGGCCGTGAGCAGTACTCCATGACCAGGTAGGGACGGCCGTCGGCCGCGACGTCGGCGTGGTAGATCGTGACGATCGACGGGTGGTGCGACAGCTGGGCCATGAGGTCGGCCTCGGTGCGGAACCGCTCCCGCACGTCGTCGCCCAGGTGGCTCGCGAGCAGCACCTTGACCGCGACGGAGCGCCGCGGCATGAGCTGCTCGTACAGGAACACGTCGGCGAACCCGCCCATCCCGAGGAGCCGGACAGGCTCGTGCCCCGGGATGACGGGTGGTGCCGACGGCTCGCGGCGTGCTGTCACGCGCCCCGCTCCACGATGAAGGTCACGCCTTCGCCGAGGTCCACGACGATTCCCGGCTCGACGACGGTGGGCTCGCCGGGGTGCAGCCGCTGCGGGCCCTGGCCCTGGCGCAGCAGCAGCACGCCGTTGGTCGACCGCAGGTCCGTCACCAAGACGTCCTCGCCGTCCATCCGGACCTCCGCGTGCGTGCGCGAGATGTCCTGGTTGGGGCTCGCGACGGTCACCAGGCGCGGGAGCTCGCTGTTCGAGACGCGCGAGACCTGCGGCGCCCGGCCCAGGAGAACCGGCCGGTTGAGCGAGACGACGAGGCCCGAGGACAGCAGGATCTTGGCGGGCGGCGGCTTCTGCGGCGTGGGCACCGCGATCGGGCCCGGGACGGCGTCGCCGGCCCAGTCCGGGAGCTGACGACGCAGCGCGACGACGTCCGAGCTGAGCACCGTCATCCCGTCGTGGTCCACGGCGGCGGCCACCGGGACCGGCTCGGCCGCGGCCGGTGCCGCAGGTGCGTCCGTCGCGGCGGGGGCCGAGGGCGCGGGCGTCGACGGGGCGGGGGCCGGGGCCGCGGACGCAGTGGCCGGTGCGGGCGCCGTGGGCGGTGCGGGCGCCGGGGCCGGGGCGGGCGCCGGGGGCGCGGGTGGAGCGGGCGGCCGGTGGGGAGTCGGTGCGGCGCCGAGCAGCGTGTGCTCGAGGTCGCCGAGGGCGTCGGCCGGGGTGGCGGCCGACGGCGCGCCGCTCGTGGCGGGCTGCGAGGGGAAGGCCCCGGTCACGGGCGGCCGGGGTGCAGGCAGGGCGTGCCGCGGGTTGCGGTCGGCGTCGGCAGAAGTCACCGCGTCCGACGCGGGGGTCGGCTCAGGCTCAGGCTCAGGTTCGGGCTGCGGCTCCGGCGCGCGGGTCGGCTCCGGCGCGCGGGTCGGCTCCGGCTCGGGGGTCGGCTCCGGCTCGGGGGTCGGCTCCGGCTCCGGCTCCGGCTCAGGGGTCGGGGCGGGAGCGGGAGCGGGCTCGGGCGCAGGCTTCGCGTCGGGCTCCGGCGTGGCAGCCGCCTCGGACTCCTGGAGGCCCCCGCGGGCACCCGCCGGCACCTCGGCATCGGGGCCAGCATCGGCATCGGAGTGCGCGTCGACGTCCACCTCGGACAGCGCGACGCGCACGCCCGCGGCGCGCACGACGGCCGAGAGCACGGGCAGCGCGGCGACGGCCTCGGCGCCGTGGAGGCCGGGCGTGCGGACGGTCACGGTCGCGACGTCGGACACGATCTCCTCGGCCCAGGTCGAGACCTGCGCGCCGCTGACGACGCGCCGGCCCTCGGGCGTCTCGACGTCGACCTCGAGCTCACCGCGCACCACGGCGTGCATCCGGCCGCCGCTGAGCGCCACGAGCGCGAACGGCGGCAGGTCGGCGATCCCGGAGCGCAGGAGCAGCTGGAGCTGGGCCGTCAGGCCGGCGCCGTCGCGCAGGGACGCCCAGACCTCGCCGACGAGTGCGGCCTCGGTGGTCGGCGGGAGCAGCACGATGCTGCCGTCGGTCACGACGGCGATCCACTCGCCTGGGGCGTACAGGGGCACGATCATCAGCTCACCTCCGGAGCACGGGCGCGGGTGGGGCTCGGGATCGTCACTCCGTCGATCTCCTCGTCCCATGCGGTAGCGGGTGGGCTGGCCTCCTCGGCCAGCAGCAGGGCGCGGCTGGGCGCCCGCCGGGTCGACTCCGTGTCGGCCTCGCCAGGCGCCATGGCCACGTCCACGACGACGGCGCTCACGTTGTCCTGGCCGCCCGCCTCGAGCGCCCGCGCGACGAGCATCTGCGCGGCGTCCTGCGGGTCGGCCGCGGTCACGAGGACGTCGCGGATGGCGTCGTCGTCGAGCTCGGACGTGAGGCCGTCCGAGCACACGAGCAGGCGGTCCGCGGTCCCGGCCGGGATGAGCCAGTAGTCGGGCTCCGGCTCGGCGCCGGTACCCACCGCCCGGGTGATGACGTGCCGCTCGGGGTGCCCCGTGGCGTCCGCCGGGTCGAGCTCGCCCGCGTCGATCAGCTCCTGGACCACCGAGTGGTCGACGCTGATCTGCTCGAGCTCGCCGCCCGAGAGCCGGTACACACGCGAGTCGCCGATGTTGAAGACGAGCCAGTACGACCCGCCGTCGTGCGCGGCGATCGCGACACCGGCGACCGTCGTGCCGGCCATCTTGCCCGCGGCGATCGAGTCGCGCAGGCGGGTCGCGGTGCGGTGGAAGCAGTCGTGGATGTCGTCCGGGGAGGCGGCGCTGCGACCCGCGAGCTGGGAGAACTCCTCGACGGCGAGCCGGCTCGCGACGTCACCGGCAGCGTGGCCGCCCATGCCGTCGGCCACCATGAAGATGGGCGGGTAGGCGAGCAGCGAGTCCTCGTTCAGCCGGCGTACGCGTCCGCGGTCGGTGGCGGAGCCCCACGACGTGCGCACAGCTGTCCCCCGTTCACCGTCCAGTTGACGCGGCACCCGAGGCCGCGACGAGTTCCCTGCCCTGACCATCGGCGCGTGCCGACCCGGACATGAGCCCCGGACGCCGGATCAGGAGGCGCGGTCGACCAATGCCTCCGCGAAGGAGACGAGCGAGTCCTTGACCGCACCAGGGGGAAGCGTACCCAGTGCCGCGACCGCCTCGTGGGCCCAGGCCACCGCACGGTCGCGGGTGTCCGCGACGACCGGGTGGGCCCGCAGTCCAGCGACGGCCTCGGCGAGCGCCTCGTCGGACGCCAGGTCCGAGTCGAGGAGCGCGACGAGCTCCCGGTCGGCGGCGGTGCCCTGGGGCCCTCGGGCGCGCTCGCGCAGCAGGAGCGCCGGCATGGTCGGCACCTTCTCGCGCAGGTCCGTGCCGGGCGTCTTGCCGGTCTGGTCGCCGTCGGACGTGAGGTCGATGACGTCGTCGGCGAGCTGGAAGGCCACGCCGACCTTCTCCCCGTACACGATGAGGGTGTCGACGACGGCCGGACGGCAGCCCGCGAACATCGCACCGAACCTCGCGGAGGTCGCGATGAGCGACGCCGTCTTGTCGGAGAGCACCTGCAGGTAGTGCGCGACGGGGTCGGCGCCCGGGGGCGGGCCGACGGTCTCGTGGAGCTGGCCCAGGCAGAGGCGCTCGAACGTCGCCGCCTGGATCCGGACGGCCTCCGGGCCGAGGCCCGCGACGATGCCGGACGCCCGGGCGAACAGGAGGTCGCCCGTGAGGATCGCGACCTGGTTGCCCCAGACCTCGTGCGCCGAGGGCGCTCCCCGCCGCACCGGCGCGGAGTCCATGACGTCGTCGTGGTACAGCGTCGCGAGGTGGGTGAGCTCGACGACGACCGCGGCGTCGACGACCTCGGGGCGGTGCCCCTCGCCGAGCTGGGCCGCGAGCAGCGTCAGCAGGGGACGCAGACGCTTGCCGCCGGCGTTGACGAGGTGGCGCGACGTCGCGTCGGCCAGGACGTCGGCGTGCGCGACGGCGTCGCGCAGCCGCTCCTCGACCAGGTCGAGCCGTCCGGCGAGGAGGTCGGCCAGCTCGGCGTCGGCGAGCGGCAGCGGGGTGGACGTCACGGGATGAGCTTCGCGGCGTCCGCGAGCAGGTCGAGCACCGGCGACGGGAGCACGCCGAGCAGGATGGTGCCGATCACGCCCAGGGCGATCGCGACGGTCGTGAAGCCCTCGGACCGGACGACCGTCGTCGTCTCCCCCGCCGTGCCGGCCGGGTCGGTGAAGAACATCAGGACGATGATCCGCGCGTAGAAGAACACGGCGGCCGCTGACACGACGACGCCGACGACCGCGAGCCACGTGAGCCCGCCCTCGACGGCCGCGGAGAAGACCGCGAACTTCCCCGTGAAGCCGGCCGTGAGCGGAATGCCCGCGAAGGACAGCAGGAAGAGCGCGAACGACGCCGCGAGCACCGGGTGCCGCTGGCCGAGGCCCGACCACTGGGACACGTGCGTGGCCTCGGCGACGACGGCGCCGCCCGGGCCGGCGTTGACCTCACGCACGAGCGAGACGATCGCGAACGCGCCGATCGTCGACAGTCCGTACGCGAGGAGGTAGAAGAGCACGGACGAGATGCCGCTCGACGTGAGCGCGACGACGCCCACGAGCACGAAGCCCGCGTGCGCGATCGAGGAGTAGGCGAGCATGCGCTTGATGTCCGTCTGCACGATCGCCACGACCGTGCCGACGACCATCGTCAGGACGGCGATCGCCCACAGCAGCGGCATGACGTCCCACTCGAGCGGCGGGACGACGACGTAGACGATGCGCAGGATGGCGCCGAAGGCCGCGATCTTGGTGCACGCGGCCATGAAGCCAGTGATCGGCGTCGGCGCGCCCTGGTAGACGTCGGGCGTCCACGAGTGGAAAGGCACGGCGCCGACCTTGAAGAGCAGGCCGACCATGAGCAGCAGCACGCCCGCGAGGAGCAGCGCGTCCATGCCGACGACGGTGCTCGTCGCGGCCGCGATGTCCGCGAGGCGCACCGAGCCGGCGAAGCCGTAGAGCAGCGCGGTGCCGAAGAGGAAGAACGCCGAGGCGAACGCGCCGAGCAGGAAGTACTTCATGGACGCCTCCTGGCTGAGCAGGCGGCGACGGCGCGCCATCCCGGACAGCAGGTACAGCGGCAGGGAGAGCACCTCGAGCGCGACGAACAGGGTCAGCAGGTCGCCCGCGGCGGGGAAGATCATCATGCCGCCGAGCGCGAAGAGCACGAGCGGGAAAACCTCGGTCTGCGCGAGGCCCTTGCGGCGGGCGAGCTCCTCGTAGTCCGACCCGGGGACGGCGGAGGCGGACGGCGCGAAGGCGTCCTCACCCGACTCGGTGCGGTCGGCGATCACGAGCAGGCTCACGAGGCCGAGGAGCGCCAGGACGCCCTGGAGCACGAGCGCCGGGCCGTCGATGATCATCGAGCCGCCGAGCACCACCGTGCCACCGGTGTCGCGCACGCCGGCCCACAGGGCCGCGACGGCGACGACCGCGCCGGCCGTCGCGAGGAGCGCGATGGTCAGCTGGATGGCGCGGCGCAGACGCTGGGGCGCGAAGGCCTCGACGAGCACGCCGACGACGCCCGCGACGAGCACGATGGCGACGGGCAGCAGGTGGGCCCACGGGATCTCGGGCGCCACGAAGGCCGGTGTCACTGGTCGCTCCCGTCATCGGTGGTGCTGGTGGTGGCGTCGGCGGAGCCGTGGGCCGGCGCGGCGTCGGTCACGCCGACCTGCTCGAGCGTCACGTCGGCCGGTGCCCGCACGAGGTCGAGCGCCGGCGCGGGGTAGAACCCGAGCACGAGCATCGCGGCGATCAGGGGGCCGACGACCCACTTCTCGCGGGTCGACAGGTCGGGGGTCGTCGCGAGGTCGTCACGCACCGGGCCGGTGAAGACCTTCTGGTAGGTGAGGAGCACGTAGAGCGCGGCGAGCACGACGCCGAGGGTCGCGACGATCGCCGCGGGCTTGTTCGTGGTGAACGTGCCGACGAGAACGAGGAACTCGCTCACGAACGTCGACAGGCCGGGCAGCGAGAGGGCCGAGAGGCCCGCGACGAGGAAGGTCCCGGCCAGGACGGGCGTGACCTTCTGGAGGCCGCCGTAGTCGGCGATCCGGGCGGTCCCGCGCCGCGCGACCAGGAAGCCGGCGAGCAGGAACAGCGCGCCCGTCGAGAGGCCGTGGTTGACCATGTACAGCGACGCACCCTGGATGCTCACGGAGCTGAACGCGAAGATGCCCAGCACGATGAAGCCGAAGTGGCTGACCGACGTGTAGGCGATGAGCCGCATGAGGTCTTCCTGACCGATCGCCAGGAGCGCGCCGTAGAGGATCGAGACGACGGCGAGCACGATGATCACCGGCGCCGCCCAGCGGGACGCCTCGGGGAACAGCGGCAGGCACAGCGTGAGCATCCCGAAGGTGCCGACCTTGTCCAGGACGCCCACGAGCAGCACGGACGTGCCGGCGGGGGCCTGCTCGGCGGCGTCGGGCAGCCAGGTGTGGACGGGCCACATGGGCGCCTTGATCGCGAAGGCCAGGAAGAACGCGAGGAACAGCAGGCGCTCGGTCGTGACCGGCAGGTCGAGGCCCACGAGGTTCTCGACGAGGAAGCCCTCGGGCCCGCCCGGGCCGTGGAGGTACAGGGCGATGACGCCGGCCAGCATGATGAGGCCACCGGCGAGGGAGAAGAGCAGGAACTTGACCGCCGCGTAGCGCCGCTGGAGCCCGCCGAACGCCCCGATCATGAAGTAGACGGGGATGAGCATCGCCTCGAACAGCACGTAGAACAGGAACACGTCGCGCGCCGCGAACACCGCGACCATAAAGGCCTCGAGGACGAGGACGAGGGCGACGTAGTGCCGGATCCGCTCGCCGCCCGTCGCGACGGCGTCGGGGTGCTCCCGCCACGCGGCAAGGAGGACGAGCGGCACGAGGAGCACCGACAGCAGGACGAGCGCGAGGCCGACGCCGTCGACCCCGAGCGCGTAGCTGACGCCGAACGCCGGGATCCACGACACCTGCTCCTCGAGCTGGTGCGTCGCGGACGCCGCGGTGTCGAAGCCGAGCGCCGCGACGACGGCGAGCACGAGGGTCAGCAGGGACACGGCGACGGCTACGGTCCGTGCGTGCCGGCGTGCCGCGCCGGGCAGGGCCCACACGAGGCCGGCGCCCAGCAGCGGGACCACGATCAACGTGGTCAGCCAGGGGAAGCTCTGATCGTTCAGCACGGTGTTCTCTTCCCTCAGATCTGGAACGCCAGGACGACGGCCGTGAGCGCGACGATGCCGGCCACCATGGTGGACGCGTAGGACCGGACGTACCCGTTCTGGACCCGGCGGACGATCTCGCCCGAGCCGGCGACCACGCGTGCGAGGCCCGTGGCGGCTCCGTCGACCAGCTGACGGTCGCCGTACACGAGCGAGCGCGTCAGGTACTGGCCGGGGAGCATGAGGAGCGCCTCGTTGACGTCGTCCTGGTAGAGGTCCTTGCGGGCCGCCCGCGTGAGGACTGAGCCGCGCGGCGGCACGACGGCGACCGGTGCCGCCGCGTACTGCCGCCAGGCCAGGAACACGCCGGCGATGACGAGCACGAACGTCAGGACCATGATCAGCCAGATCGGCAGGACGGGCTCGTGGTGCTCGGCGTGACCGGTCACCGGCTCGAGCCACGTCACGAACGAGTCGCCGAACGCGAGGATGCCGCCGAGCGCGACGGAGCCGACCGCGAGGATCGCCATCGGCACGGTCATGAGCCGGGGCGACTCGTGCGGGTGCCGCACGGGCCCGTCTGCCGGGCCCTCGCCGTGGCCGTCGCTCCAGCGCTTGTCACCGTGGAACGTCATGAAGAAGAGGCGCGACATGTAGAACGCGGTGATGCCCGCGCCGACGAGCGCGACCGTGCCGAACACCCAGGGCTGCCAGCCCTCGCCGTCCGCGACCGCGTACGCGGACTCGATGATCTTGTCCTTGGACCAGAACCCGGACAGGCCCGGGAACCCGATGATCGCGAGCCAGCCGGCCGCGAACGTCAGCCACGTGACCTTCATGTACCGGGACAGGCCACCGAAGCGGCGCATGTCCACGGAGTCGCCCATGCCGTGCATGACGGAGCCGGCGCCCAGGAACATCCCGGCCTTGAAGAAGCCGTGCGTGAGCAGGTGGAAGATCGCGAACGCGTAGCCGATGGGGCCGAGGCCCGCGGCGAGCATCATGTAGCCGATCTGGGACATCGTCGACGCCGCGAGGGTCTTCTTGATGTCGTCCTTGGCGCAGCCGACGATCGCCCCGAACAGGAGCGTGATGGCGCCGACGATCGCGACGACGAGCAGGGCCGTGGGTGCGCCCGCGTACACGGGTGCGGAGCGGACCACGAGGTAGACGCCCGCCGTGACCATCGTCGCCGCGTGGATGAGCGCGGAGACGGGGGTCGGGCCGGCCATCGCGTCGCCCAGCCAGGACTGCAGCGGGAACTGCGCGGACTTGCCGGTCGCGGCGAGCAGCAGCATGAGGCCGGTCGCGGTCAGCAGGCCCTCGCCCGCGCCCTCGGCGCGGCCGAACACGCTCGAGAAGTCCGTGGCCCCGAAGGTCGCGAACATGAGCCCGATCGCGACGATCATGCCGATGTCGCCGACCCGGTTGGCCACGAACGCCTTCTTCGCGGCGACCGCGTTCGGCATCTCGTGGTTCCAGAAGCCGATGAGCAGGTAGGACGCGAGACCCACGCCCTCCCAGCCGACGAAGAGCAGCACGTAGCTGTCGGCGAGGACGAGGAGCAGCATCGCGGCGACGAACAGGTTGAGGTACGCGAAGAACCGGCGCCGGTCCGTGTCGTGCTCCATGTACGCCACGGAGTACACGTGGATGAGCGTGCCCACGAAGGTCACGAGCAGCACGAACGCGAGCGAGAGCGGGTCTACGCGGAGCCCGGCGTCGAGCGAGAAGGCGCCCGCAGGGATCCAGCTGAACAGGTGCAGGTCCTGCACCCGCTCGTCGGCGGGCAGGCCCATCATCGCGAACCAGAGCACCGCGCCCACGACGAAGGCCGACCCGGACGCGAGGACGCCGAGCCAGTGGCCCCAGGCGTCGGACCGCCGCCCCGCAAGGAGCAGGACCGCGGCGCCGAGCATCGGCAGCGCGATGAGGAGCCACGCCACCGAGAAGGCGCCCGAGGCGCTGGCCGCGGCCACCGCACCCTCGGCCTCCAGCGGCAGGGCAGCAAGAGCTGTCGTCATCACCGTCGCGCGCTCCTAGCTCTTCAACAGGTTGACGTCGTCGACCGAGGCCGAGCGGCGGGTGCGGAAGATCGCGACGATGATCGCCAGGCCGATGACGACCTCGGCGGCCGCGACGACCATGACGAAGAACGCCATGACCTGACCGGTGAGGTCGCCGTGGATCCGCGCGAACGTCACGAACGCCAGGTTCGTCGCGTTGAGCATGAGCTCGATGCCCATGAACACGACGATGGCGTTGCGCCGCAGCAGGACGGTGGTCGCACCGATCGTGAAGAGCACCGCGGCCAGGACCAGGTAGTTGCTCAGGTTCACCGGACCTCCTCCTCACCCGTGATGGAGCGCTCCGGCGGTGTGGAGCCGACGCCCTCGGCGCCGATCTCCGCGTGCACCTCGGCGACGGAACGCTCCTGGCCGCGGATGCGCAGGACGCGCGGGACCGAGGACTCGAGCGGGCGGCCGTCGGGCCCGAGGGCCGGGACGTCCATGGCATTGCTGCGCGCGTACACGCCGGGCGCGGGCAGGGGCGTGAGCACCGTGCCCGCGGCGATCCGGGCGTCGGCCCGCTCCTTCTGGCCGACCTGCCGCGTGAGGCGCTGGCGGTGCGTGAGGACGAGCGCGCCGAGCGCGGCGACCACCAGCAGGGTCCCGACGACCTCGAGCGCGAAGACGTAGTCGCTGAAGATGACGCGCGCCACACCGACGGGGTTGCTGTCCGCGTTCGCCTCGACCAGGCCCGCCGGGGCCAGGTCAGCCGCCGTCAGGACCACGCCGACCAGGACGGCACCGAGGCCGAGGCCCAGCAGGGCGCCGATCCAGCGCTGCCCACGGATCGTCTCGACGAGCGAGTCCGAGGAGTCGACGCCCACGAGCATGAGCACGAAGAGGAAGAGCATCATCACGGCGCCGGTGTACACGATCACCTGCACGACGCCGAGGAACGGCGCCTCCTGCGCGACGTAGAGGATCGCGAGCGAGATCATCACGAGCACGACGCTCATCGCCGCGTGCACGGTCTTGCGCGCGAACAGCAGCCCGAGCGCAGCGATGACCATGACGGGCGCGATGAACCAGAAGAGCGTGGCCTCGCCGCCGGACGTGCGGCCGGTCTCGGCGAGCCCGGTCGCGACGGCGGCGAGCCCCAGGGGCGTGGTCATCGCGTGGCCTCGCTCGCCTCGGCGGGGGTGCGCTCGACCTGGCCGTGCGCGCCGTGCGGGCTGTCCGCGGCCGGCGGCGTGGCCGGTGCCCGGCGTGCGCTCGGCAGGGTCGAGTCCTCGGGACGCCACTGCGCGACCCAGTCGACCTGCTCGGGCACGGGACCGGAGACGTTGCCGCGGTAGTAGTCGGTGTCCTGCGTGCCGGGCACCATCGGGTGCGGGGCCGCGAGCATGCCCTCGCCCATGGGAGCGAGCAGGTCGGACTTCTCGTAGATCATCCCGCGCCGGCTCGGCCCGGCCAGCTCGTACTCGTTGGTCATCGTCAGCGCGCGGGTCGGGCACGCCTCGATGCACAGGCCGCAGAAGATGCAGCGCAGGTAGTTGATCTGGTAGACGCGGCCGTACCGCTCGCCGGGCGAGAACTGCGCGTCGGGCGTGTTGTCGGCGCCTTCGACGTAGATCGCGTCCGCGGGGCAGGCCCACGCGCACAGCTCGCAGCCGATGCACTTCTCGAGCCCGTCCGGGTACCGGTTGAGCTGGTGCCGGCCGTGGAACCGCGGCTTGGTGGGCACCTTCTCGAACGGGTACTGCTCGGTGACGGTCGGCTTGAACATGGACGAGAGCGTCACGCCGAAGCCGGCGACGGGCGCGAGGAGCTCCCCGAGGCCCTTCTTGGGCTCGATGAGCGACTCGTACCGGTGCGGCTGCTCGCCTGCGCCGACCTCACCGGCGCTCTCGCGCCGCGTGATGTCCTTGTCAGCCACGGGGCATCCCCTCCTCGCCGTCGGCCACCTGGTCGTCGGTCTGCTCGTCGTCGGTCACTCGGGGCGAGCCCTCGATCGTCGCCGTGGCCCCGGAGGCCTGCGCGCCCTGCGCCTGCGCACGCAGGCGGCGCGGGGACGGCGGGAGGACCTGGCCGGGCAGCGGCGGAACAGGGTAGCCCGCCGCGAACGCGTCGAAGGGCTCCGGCTCACCGCCCGCAGCGGCCTCGGCCTGGCCGCGACGCTCCGGGATGAGGAACGACAGCCCGATGCCGACGACCGCGACCACCGCGAGGCCGATGAGCAGGGTGCGCAGGTCCACGTCCGTGAACTGGCGCACGCCCTGGACGCCGGCGACGGCGACGATCCACACGAGCGCGGCGGGGATGAGCACCTTCCAGCCGAACTTCATGAACTGGTCGTACCGGAAGCGCAGGAGCGTCCCGCGGATCCAGACGAACACGAACATGAAGAGCCAGAGCTTGGCGAGGAACCACAGGACGGGCCACCAGCCCTCGTTGAACATCCCGTCGTTGATCGCCGAGAGCGGCCACGGTGCGCGCCAGCCGCCGAAGAAGAGGGTCGTCGCGACCGCGGAGACGTTGAGCATGTTGATGTACTCCGCCAGGAAGAACCAGGCGAACTTCATCGACGAGTACTCGGTCATGAAGCCGGAGACCAGCTCGCCCTCGGCCTCGGGCAGGTCGAACGGCAGACGGTTGACCTCGCCGACCATCGAGATGAAGTAGATGACGAACGCGGGCAGGAGGGGCAGGAACCACCACACCTGCGTCTGCGACTCGACGATCTGCGACGTCGACATCGAGCCGGCGAGGACGAACACGCTCACGAGCGAGAGGCCCATCGCGAGCTCGTAGGAGATGACCTGGGCGGTCGAGCGGACCGCGCCGAGCAGCGGGTAGGTCGAGCCGGACGCCCAGCCGCCGAGGACGATGCCGTACACGCCGACGGACGTCGCCGCGAGGATGTACAGCACCGCGACGGGGAAGTCCGTGAGCTGGAGCGGCGTGACGATGCCGAAGATCGACACCTCGGGCCCCAGCGGGATGACGGCGAACGTCAGGAGCGAGCAGAACACCGAGATCATCGGCGCCACGATGTAGACGACCTTGTCGGCCGCCTTGACGTTGATGTCCTCCTTGAGCAGGAGCTTCATCGCGTCGGCGAGCGACTGGAGCAGGCCGAAGGGGCCGTGCACGTTGGGCCCGGGCCGGATCTGCATGCGCGCGACGACCTTGCGCTCGAACCAGATCGCGATGAGCACGCTCACGAGCAGGAAGACGATGATGCCGACCGCCTTGAGCAGGACGATCCAGCCGTTGTCGTTGCTGAAGTCCGCACCGGGCGTGGTGGCGGCGTCGGTCGCCTGCGCGAGCACTGGCGACGTCAGCGGGGCCGCCAGGGCGGGCGCGAGTCCGGCGAGCACGGCCATCAGAGTGCCTCTCCCTCGTTCACGTGCGCGGCGGCGGACACGCTGACGACCGCGCCGGCGTCGACCCGCAGGGTCGCGCGCACCGCGGAGCCGACCGAGCTGGTCGGGAGCCACACCACGCCGTCGGGCATCGGGGTCACGGCGAGCGGCAGGGTCACCTGGCCGGCGTCGGTCCGGACCGTCAGGCCCTCACCCGTGCTCAGCCCGAGCCCGGCGGCGGTCGCGGCCGAGAGCCGGGCGACCGGGCGCTGGGCCGTCCCGGCGAGGAACCGCTCGCCGTCCTGGCAGCGTCCGTCGTCGAGCAGCAGGTGCCACGTGGCGAGGACCGCCTGGCCCTCGCCGACGGCGGGCGGCTGCGCGGCGGGGACCGTGGGCGCGGGCGCGCGCTCCCCGTCCCACGCACCGAGGCCGTCGATCTCGGCGTGCACCTGCGCGAGGGTCCCGAGGCCGAGGCCCGCGCCCATCGTGTCGGCGAGCGCGTCGAGCACGCGGTGGTCGGCCATCGCGGTCGACGTCAGGGCCTGCGGGAACGGGCGCGGGCGCCCCTCCCAGTTGAGGAACGTGCCGGGTCGCTCGACGGGCGGGGCGACGGGGAGCACGACGTCGGCGAGCCGCGTGACGGCGGACTCCCGGACCTCGAGGCTCACCAGGAACCCGACCTTCTCGAGCGCGGTGCGGGCGAGAGCCGGGTCGGCGAGGTCGGCCGGGTCGAGGCCGCCGACCACAAGGCCGCCGAGGGTGCCGTCGGCCGCGGCGGCGATCATCTCGTCCGCCGAACGACCGGCCTGCGCCGGGAGCCTCTCGACGTCCCACGAGGCCGCGACGTCGACGCGGGCCTGCGCGTCGGTGACGAGCCGGCCCCCGGGCAGCAGCGCGGGCAGCGTGCCGACCTCGACGCCGCCGCGCTCCCCCGCGCGTCGCGGGATCCACGCGAGGCGGGCACCGGTGCGCCGGGCGAGGCCGAGCACCGCGGTGAGGCCACCGGGCACGGTCGCGAGGCGCTCGCCGACGAGGATGATCGCGTCGGCGCCGAGCGCGTCCGCGGCCTCGCCCAGGGCGCCGGGGGCACCGGCGGCGAGCGCGTCGAGCACCTCGGCCTCCGTCCCCGGCGCGGCCTGCAGCAGGGTCCCGTCCAGGCGCTCGAGGCCGCGCGAGGCGAACGGTGCGACGGAGAACACGCGGTTGCGGTGCGCGAGGACACCCTTGCGCAGGCGCAGGAATGCGATGCCGCCCTCGTCCTCGGGCTCGTACGCGACGAGCAGCGTGGTCGGCGCGTTCTCGAGGTCCGCGAACGTGACCGACATGCGGCTGCCCGCGACGTGGTGGGCCAGGAAGGCCTCCTCCTCGGCGGAGTGGGGCCGGGCGCGGTGGTCGACGTCGTTGGTGCCGAGCGTGACGCGCGCGAACTTGGCGTAGGCGTACGCGTCCTCGAGCGTCAGGCGGCCACCGGGGAGCACGCCGACGCCGCCCGCGCCGCGCGCGGCGGCGAGGCCCTCGGCCGCCGTCTCGAGCGCCTCGGCCCAGCTCGCGGGACGCAGCTCGCCGGGCGTGCCGTCCTCGCCGCGGTCGCGCACGAGCGGGACCGTCAGGCGGTCGGGCATGCCCTGCCACGTGTACGCGAAGCGGTCCTTGTCGCTGATCCACTCCTCGTTCACGGCCGGGTCGTCGCCCGCGAGGCGGCGGAGCACGACGCCGCGCCGGTGGTCGACCCGGATGGCCGCACCGTTGCTGTCGTGCTCGGCGATGCCGGGCGTCGACACCAGGTCGAACGGGCGGGCACGGAACCGGTACGCGGCGCTCGTGAGCGCGCCGACGGGGCAGATCTGCACGGTGTTGCCGGAGAAGTACGACGCGAACGGGCGGCCCGACGTGTCGAGGGCCGCGTCGCCGGCGGGTCCCGCGGCGTCCCTGGCCGGGACGCCGATCGAGGCGTCGACGGGGGTCCCGTCGGGCTGGACCCCGCGGTACACCTCGGCGGGCGCCGCGCCCGCGAAGCCGAGGACGGCCGGGTCGAACACGCCGATCTGCTGGCGCACGCCACGCTGCTGGAGGTCGATGAACGGGTCGCCCGCGATCTCCTCCGAGAAGCGCGTGCAGCGCTGGCACAGGACGCACCGGTCGCGGTCGAGCAGGATCTGCGTCGAGATCGCGATCGGCTTGGGGAACGTGCGCTTGACGTCGTGGAAGCGGCTGCGGCCCGGACCGTTGCTCATGGTCTGGTTCTGCAGCGGGCACTCACCGCCCTTGTCGCACGTCGGGCAGTCGAGGGGGTGGTTGATGAGGAGCAGCTCGAGGTTGCCGTGCTGCGCCTTGTCGGCGACCGCGGAGGTGCGCTGCGTGCGCACGACCATGCCGGGCGTCGCCTCGAGCGTGCAGGAGGCCTGCGGCTTGGGCATGGGCCGCACGGTGCCCTCGCGGTCCGGCGTCGCGACCTCGACGAGGCACTGGCGGCACGCGCCGACGGGCTGCAGGAGCGGGTGGTCGCAGAAGCGCGGGATCGCGATCCCGATCTGCTCGGCCGCGCGGATCACGAGCGTGCCCTTGGGGACCGACACCTCGACGTCGTCGATGGTCAGGGTCACCTGCGGGACGGCCTGCGCCTGCTCGGCCCCGCTCGTCTGCGGCGTCGTCGTGGTCATGCTCCCACCGTTCCTGGCCGGACCCCGGAGAGGGTCTGCAGATCAGCTCGCCGGTTGCGCGGCGTGTAGTCGAACAGGGCGGACGCGGCCGGGTCGAGGGGGCAGCCCCCGCCCGTGATGTGCGCCTCGAACTCGTCCCGGAACAGCGCGATGCCCGACGTCACGGTCGACGTCGCACCGTCGCCGAGCGCGCAGAACGCGCGGCCCAGGATGTTCGAGCACAGGTCCAGGAGGGTGTCGAGGTCCTCCATGGTGCCCTGGCCGTGCTCGATGCGTGCGAGGACCTGCTTCATCCAGTAGGTGCCCTCGCGGCACGGCGTGCACTTGCCGCACGACTCGTGCGCGTAGAACTCGGCCCATCGGGTGATGGCCCGGACCACGCACGTCGTCTCGTCGAAGATCTGGAGCGCGCGCGTGCCGAGCATCGAGCCCGCGGCGCCCACGGACTCGTAGTCGAGCGGGACGTCGAGGTGCTCGGCCGTGAAGAGCGGCGTCGAGGAGCCGCCGGGGGTCCAGAACTTGAGCTCGTGGCCCTTGCGGACGCCGCCGGCCATCTCGAGGAGCTCGCGCAGCGTGATGCCGAGCGGCGCCTCGTACTGGCCGGGGCGCTCGACGTGGCCCGAGAGGGAGAACAGGCCGAAGCCCGTGGACCGCTCCGTGCCCATCGAACGGAACCAGTCGACCCCGCCGGTGATGATGGACGGGACGGAGGCGATCGACTCGACGTTGTTCACGACGGTCGGGCGCGCGTACAGGCCCGCGACCGCCGGGAACGGGGGCTTGAGGCGCGGCTGGCCGCGGCGACCCTCGAGCGAGTCGAGGAGCGCGGTCTCCTCGCCGCAGATGTACGCGCCGGCACCGGCGTGGACCGTGACGTCGAGGTCGTAGCCGCTGCCCAGGATGTTCTTGCCGAGGTAGCCCTTCTCGTACGCCTCCTCGACCGCCCGCATGACCCGGCGGTACACGTGCAGGACCTCGCCGCGGATGTAGATGAACGCGTGGTGGCAGCCGATCGCGAAGGACGTGATCGCCACGCCCTCCACGAGCACCTGAGGCGTCGCCATCATGAGCGGGATGTCCTTGCACGTGCCCGGCTCGGACTCGTCGGCGTTGACCACGAGGTACCGCGGGCCGCCGTCGGGCGCGGGCAGGAAGCTCCACTTCAGGCCCGTCGGGAAGCCGGCGCCGCCGCGTCCGCGCAGGCCCGAGTCCTTGACCGCCGTCACGACGTCGGCTGGCGCCATCGCGAGCGCCTTGCGCAGGCCCGCGTAACCGCCGTTGGCCTCGTACGTCGCCATCGTCCAGGAGCGGTCGGCGTCCCAGTGCTGCGAGAGCACGGGGCTCAGGGTGGTGGCCATCAGGCCTCCTCGCTCGCGTCGCGGCCGGTCGGGGTGTCGGACGTGCCGCCCGCGGGCGGTGCGGCGGGCGTGTCGACGCTCGACTGCGCGCCACCCGGCTGGGGCGTGCTCGCTGCCGCCGGGGCGTTCGACGTCTCCGTGGCGTCGGCGGAGGACGAGCCGTCCATCGTCGGGGCCGTCCAGCCCTTCTCGCGTGCGAGCACGGTGCCGGCGACCGTCGCGGGGCCCGCGCCCGCGCCCTCGTCGGCGCGGCCGTCGCTGAAGCCCGCGAGCACGCGCGACATGGCCTTGAAGGAGCAGACCGACGCCGCACCGCGCGTCGGCGCGACCTCGTCGCCCGCGCGCAGCCGGTCGACGACGTCCTTGGCCGTCGCGGGCGTCTGGTTGTCGAAGAACTCCCAGTTGACCATCATCACGGGCGCGTAGTCGCACGCCGCGTTGCACTCGACCCGCTCGAGCGTGATCTTCCCGTCCGCGGTCGTCTCGTCGTGACCGACCCCGAGGTGCTCCGACAGCTCCTCGTAGATCGCGTCGCCGCCCATGACCGCGCACAGGGTGTTGGTGCACACGCCGACGGTGTAGTCCCCGTTGGGGTGCCGCTTGTACTGCGTGTAGAACGTCGCGACGGCGGAGACCTCCGCGGTCGTCAGCCCGAGCGTCCGGGCGCAGAACGCGATGCCGTCGGGGCTGACGTACCCGTCCTCGGACTGCACGAGGTGCAGGAGCGGCAGCAGCGCGGACCGCGGCTCCGGGTACCGCGCCACGGCGGTCGCGGCGTCGCGCTCGAGGCGCTCGAGCTTGGTGCCCTCGTAGGGCTCGTATCCGGTGGTCGCCATCAGCGGTCCACCCCTCCCAGCACAGGGTCGAGCGCGGCCACCGCGACGACGACGTCGGCCACCTGGCCGCCCTCGCACATCAGGGACACGGCCTGCAGGTTGTTGAAGGACGGGTCGCGGAAGTGCGCCCGGTAGGGCCTCGTGCCGCCGTCGGACACGAGGTGGACCCCGAGCTCGCCGCGCGGGTGCTCGACCGTCTGGAAGACCTGGCCCGCGGGCACGCGGAACCCCTCGGTGACGAGCTTGAAGTGGTGGATCAGGGACTCCATGGAGGTGCCCATGATCTCCTTGATGTGGTCGAGCGAGTTGCCCATGCCGTCGGAGCCGATAGCGAGCTGCGCGGGCCACGCGATCTTCTTGTCGGCGACCATCACCGGGCCGGGGCCGAGGTGCTGGAGGCGCTCGACCGTCTGCTCGACGATCCGCAGCGACTGGTAGCACTCCTCGATCCGCAGGACGGTGCGGGAGTACGAGTCGGCGTCCGTCGACGTGGGGACGTCGAAGTCGTAGGTCTCGTAGCCGCAGTACGGCTCGGCCTTGCGCACGTCGTACGGGAGGCCCGCGGAGCGGAGCACCGGGCCCGTGATGCCGAGCGCCATGCAGCCGGCGAGGCTCAGGTGCCCGATGCCGACGGTGCGGCCCAGGTAGATCGGGTTCGCGAGCATGAGGTCGCTCAGCTGGCCGATGTAGTCCTTGACCTTGACGATCGCCTCGCGGATCGTGTCGAGGGCACCCGGCGGGATGTCCTGCGCGACACCGCCCGGGCGGATGTACGCCATGTTCATGCGCAGACCCGTGACGAGCTCGAAGACCCGCAGGATCTCCTCGCGGGCCGTGAAGCCCGTCGTCATGATCGTCGTCGCGCCGAGCTCGTTGCCGCCCGTGCCGAGCGCCACGAGGTGGGACGCGACACGGTTGAGCTCCATCATCATCACGCGGATGACGGTCGCGCGCTCCGGGACGTCCTGCGTGATGCCGAGGAGCTTCTCGACCGCGAGGCAGTACGCGGTCTCCTGGAACATGTTCGCGAGGTAGTCCATGCGCGTGCAGAACGTGGGGCCCTGCACCCAGGTGCGGAACTCCATGTTCTTCTCGATGCCGGTGTGCAGGTAGCCGATGCCGCAGCGCGCCTCGGTGACCGTCTCGCCGTCGATCTCGAGCATGAGGCGGAGCACGCCGTGCGTCGACGGGTGCTGCGGGCCCATGTTGACGACGATGCGCTCCTCGCCGAGCCGGGCCGCCTCCTCCGCGATCTCGGACCAGTCGCCACCGGTCGCCTCGAAGGTCGGGACGCCCTCGGTGGCCTCGTCCACGATGTGCGGGCTGGCGTGGGGGGTCTGGGAGTTGCTCATCAGCTGTACGACCTCCGCGTGTCGGGCGGCGGGATGTGCGCGCCCTTGTACTCCACCGGGATCCCGCCGAGCGGGTAGTCCTTGCGCTGCGGGTGGCCCGGCCAGTCGTCGGGCATCTCGATCCGCGCGAGCCCGGGGTGCCCGTCGAACACGATGCCGAAGAAGTCCCAGGTCTCGCGCTCGTGCCAGTCGTGCCCGGGGTAGACGGGGACGCTCGACGGGATGTGCGGGTCGGCGTCGGGCACCGAGACCTCGAGCCGCAGGCGGCGCGTGTGGGTCACGGACATGAGGTGGTAGACGGCGTGGAGCTCGCGGCCCGTGTCGTGCGGGTAGTGCACGCCGGAGACGCCGAGCCCGAGCTCGAAGCGCAGGTCCTGGTCGTCACGCAGCGCACGGCACACGGTCACCACGTGCTCACGGTGCACGTGGAGCGTGAGCTCCCCGCGGTCGACGACGACCTTCTCGATCGCGGCGTCGAACGGTGTGCCGCCCTCCTCGAGGACCTCGGCCAGCACGTCGACGACCTCGTCAAACCAGCCGCCGTAGGGCCGCTCGCTCGGGCCGGGCATCGCGATCGTCGCCACGAGCCCGCCGAAGCCGCTCGTGTCGCCCGAGCCGTGCACGCCGAACATGCCCTCACGGACCTGCACGACCTCGAGCATCGGGTGCGCAGGGCCCGCGGGCGCGGGGACGTTCTGGGCGGCCGACTCGTGCGCGGTCTCGGTGCTCTTCTGCGGGGTCGACGCCGCGTCCGTGCCGACCGGGCCGCTGCCGACCTTGGCCGCGGCCGCGGCGTCCTTCGCCTCGGCCGGCGTGGCCGCGGCGTCCTTGGGGGTCTCGCTCACCGCAGCAGCCCCTTCATCTGGGAGGTCGGCGTGGCCTCGAGCGCGGCGGCCTCCGCGGCGCGGGCCGCGGCCTCGCGGTTCACGCCGAGCGGCTCGGCCTGGATCTGCTCGTGCAGCGTGAGGATCGCGTTGAGGAGCATCTCCGGGCGCGGCGGGCAGCCGGGCAGGTAGATGTCCACGGGCACGATGTGGTCGACGCCCTGGACGATCGCGTAGTTGTTGAACATGCCGCCCGACGACGCGCAGACGCCCATCGACAGGACCCACTTGGGCTCGGACATCTGGTCGTAGACCTGGCGCACGACGGGGGCCATCTTCTGGCTCACCCGACCGGCGACGATCATCAGGTCGGCCTGGCGCGGCGACGCGCGGAAGACCTCCATGCCGAAGCGGGAGATGTCGAACCGCGACGTGCCCGCGGCCATCATCTCGATCGCGCAGCACGCGAGGCCGAAGGTCACCGGCCAGAGCGACGCCTTGCGCATGTAGCCCGCGAAGCCCTCGACCGTCGTCAGCAGGAACCCCGACGGTGCGTCCTCGATACCCATGGCCCTCCTCCTTCCTTCCTTGCGTCCGCCCGGCTGGCGTCCGGTGCGACCTGCACGTGCGCCGGGCTCAGTCCCACTCGAACCCGCCGCGCCGCCACTCGTACACGAACGGCACCGTGATGAGGACGAGGAAGGTCATCATGGCCACGACCCCGAAGAGCGCGAGCTCCCCGAAGGCGACGGCCCACGGGTACATGAAGACGACCTCGATGTCGAAGACGATGAAGGTCATCGCGACGAGGTAGTACTTGATCGGGAACCGGCCGCCGCCGACGGCGTGGGGCGTCGGGTCGATGCCGCACTCGTAGGCCTCGAGCTTGGCGCGGTTGTATCGCCGCGGGCCGATGATCGCGCTCGCGCCGACCCCGCCGAGGGCCAGGACGCCTGCGACGCCCATGAGGACCAGGATCGGGACGTACGGGTTGCTCATCGGGCCCTCCAGTGTCGGGGCGGTCGCAGCGTCGGCGGCGCGGTAGGTACGTGGTTCGGCGAGGCCGCCGGAGCCGTGGCCTCCGCCGAGTGTCGTCGGGTCATGCTGCGGGCGCAATCCGGGTCAGGGTCGCGATGAACCTGTCCGAGAGGTCGCCCCCACGAGGCTCCCACACGTCGGACAGCAGCTTGAGCGTGAGCCGCATCAGGGCGGGTCGCGGCAGGCCGTACCGGGTGCACACGCGCATGACCTCGGGGTGCTCGATGAGCTTCACGAAGACGCGGCCCAGCGTGTAGTAGCCGCCCAGCTCGTCGGCCATGACGCGGGGGTAGCTCGCGAGGACGCGCTCACGCTCCGCGTCGGTCGAGCGGGCCTTCGCCTGCGCGACCACCTCGGCGGCACGCCGCGCGGCCTGCATCGCGTAGGCGATGCCCTCGCCGTTGAAGGGGCTGACCATGCCGCCCGCGTCGCCGACGAGCATCAGGCCGCGCGTGTAGTGCGGCTTGCGGTTGAAGCCCATCGGCAGGGCCGCGCTGCGCACGGGGCCCACCTGGTTCTCGGGGGTGAACTCCCACTCGGCGGGCGTGTTCGCGACCCACCGCTGCAGGAGGTCCTTGTAGTCGATCTTGGTCGCGGTCGCGCGCGAGCTCACGCTGCCCAGGCCGACGTTCGCGGTCCCGTCGCCGAGGCCGAAGATCCAGCCGTAGCCGGGCATGAGGTTGGAGCGGCCCGGCTCGCCGTCCCAGAGCTCGAGGTGGCTCTCCATCCACTCGTCCGCGTGGCGCGGCGTGCGGAAGTAGGTGCGCACCGCGACGCCCATGGGGCGGTTCGGGTTCTTCTCGATGCCGAGGGCCAGCGCGAGGCGCGCGGAGACGCCGTCGGCGGCGATCACGACGGGCGCGCGGTAGGTGACCTCGTCACCCGCGCGCCGGCCGTCCGCGTCGACCGGCCGCGCCGTGACGCCGACGACGCGGCCCGTGCGCTCGTGCAGCACGGGTCCCGTGACGTTCATCTGCTCGACGATCCGTGCACCCGCGGCGCGGGCGTGCCGGGCGAGCGTGTCGTCGAAGTCCTTGCGGGTGCGGCTCACGCCGTAGGACGGGAACGAGTCCAGGTCCGGCCACGGCAGCTCGAGGCGGTGCCCGCCGCCGTAGACGCGCAGGCCCTTGTTGCGGATCCAGCCGTCCTCCTCGCGCATGGGCACGCCCATCGCGACGAGCTCGCGGACCGAGCGCGGGGTGAAGCCGTCGCCGCACACCTTCTCGCGCGGGAAGGCGGTCTTCTCGAGGACCAGGACGTCCAGGCCGGCGACCGCGAGGTAGTACGCGGCGGTCGAGCCGGCAGGCCCGGCACCGACGACGATGACGTCGGCGTCATCGTGCTGGCCCACAGTCCCCACGCCCTGCCTCATCCTTGTGAAGGGATTCACGAAACGAACCGGCTCAGTGTATCCGCGGCTCCAGGGCATGTCTGCTGAGGCTTACCTACCCTGACGGACCTTCGTCCTATTTGTCTGCGGGCGGGGGGCCGGCGAGGTCGGGACCTAGGTCGGCGTCCTGCGGCCGGGTCGCCCGGTGCAGCGCGACGATGCCGCCGGACAGGTTCCGGTAGGCGACGTCGCGCCACCCCGCACGGCGCACGAGCCGCGCCAGACCGTGCTGGTCCGGCCACTGAGCGATCGACTCCGCCAGGTACACGTACGCGTCCGGCTCGCGCGACACGGCACGCGCCACCGGGGGCAGCGCGCGCATGAGGTACTCCGAGTACAGGGTCCGGAACGGGGCCCACGACGGCGTCGAGAACTCGCACACCACGAGCCGCCCGCCCGGACGGGTCACCCGCAGCATCTCGCGCAGCGCCGCCGTCGTGTCCGCCACGTTGCGCAGGCCGAACGAGATCGTCACCGCGTCGAACGACGCGTCGGCGAACGGCAGGCGCATCGCGTCGCCCGCCGTGAACGGCAGGTCGGGCCGGCGCGCCTTGCCGACCTCGAGCATGCCGACCGAGAAGTCGCACGGGACCACCCGCACGCCGGCGGCGTCGAACGGCTCGCTCGACGTCCCGGTGCCCGCGGCCAGGTCCAGGACCGTGTCGCCCGGCAGCGCGTCGACCGCGCGGATCGTCGCGGTGCGCCACCGCCGGTCCTGGCCGAGCGAGATGACGTCGTTGGTCAGGTCGTACCGGCGCGCGATCGCGTCGAACATCCGGGCGACCTCGTGCGGCTGCTTCTCCAGGGTGGCGCGGGGCATGGCGACAGTCTGGCAGGCCCGCACCACCGCGCCGGTCCTACGCTGTACGGCGATGAGCACCGACCCGATCGCGCCAGGGAGCGCCGCACCCGCGGTCGGCACCCTCCCGCTCCCCCTCGTCTCGCGCACCGTCCGCGTCGACCCCGCCGAGCTGCCCGCAGACCTCCTGGACCTGCTCCCGCCCGACGGTGGCACGAGCTGGCTCCGACGCGGCGACGGCCTCGTCGCGTGGGGCGAGGTCGCCAGGATCACGACGTCGGGCCCCGACCGGTTCGCCGACGCCGAGGCCGCCTGGCGCACGGCGGCCGCGCGGGCCGTCGTGCGCGACGAGGTGCGCCTGCCCGGCACCGGGCCCGTCGCGTTCGGCTCGTTCGCGTTCGCCGACGCGTCGAGCGCGGGCGGCGTGCTCGTCGTGCCGAGCGTGGTCGTCGGGCGCCGCGGCGAGACCGCGTGGATCACCGCCATCGACGTCGCCGCCGTGAGCGCGCCCCCCGGCCCCGCGTCGCTCACCCGGCACGAGCGGCCGGCGTCCCCCGGCGCCGTGACCTACACCGACGGTGCCCTGAGCGCCGAGGGCTGGCAGGACGCGGTCGCCGAGGCCGTCGCACACATCCGCGCCGGCGACCTCGACAAGGTCGTGCTCGCGCGGGACGTCGTCGCCCGCACGCAGGAGCCGCTCGACGCGCGGTGGGTGCTGCACCGGCTCGCCGCCGACTACCCCTCGTGCTGGACGTTCGCCGTCGACGGCCTCCTGGGCGCGACGCCCGAGCTCCTCGTGCGCAGCGAGAAGGGCCTGGTCACCTCACGCGTCCTCGCGGGCACCATCCGCCGGACCGGGGACGACGACGCCGACCTCGCCCGGGCGGCGATCCTCGCGCACTCCTCCAAGGACCTCGAGGAGCACGAGTACGCGGTCGAGTCGCTCACGCGCACCCTCTCGCCCTTCTGCTCGTCGACCAACGTCCCTGAGACGCCGTTCGTGCTGCACCTGCCCAACGTGCTGCACCTCGCGACCGACGTCACGGGTGTCCTGTCGACCGAGGGCGCGGCGCCCGTGCCCTCCAGCCTCACGCTCGCCGCGGCCCTGCACCCGACGGCCGCGGTGGCCGGGACCCCGACGGCCGCCGCGTGCGCGCTCATCGGCCGGATCGAGGGCATGGACCGGGCCCGCTACGCCGGGCCCGTCGGATGGGTCGGGGCCGACGGCGACGGCGAGTGGGGCATCGCCCTCCGCTCGGCCGAGCTCGACCGCCAGGACGGGCACCGCCTCCGGCTCTTCGCGGGCTGCGGGATCGTCGCGGCGTCGGTGCCGAGTGCCGAGCTGGCCGAGTCGGAGGCCAAGCTCGAGCCGATGCGGCACGCGCTGCGCACCGACTGACCGGCACCGGCTGACCGGCACCGCCACGGCCCGGGCCGACCGACCTCGACCCGGCCGCACCGACATGGGCCCGGCCCGGCGGTAGGGGGAGACCGCCGGGCCGGAGCTGGTGGGCAGGACGGGCGTCAGCCGCGGTCGAACGGCCAGCCCTGCGAGCCGGGCAGGGAGCCTGAGCCGTCCGAGCTGCCCGAGTCCTCGGAGCTGCCCGAGCCGTCCGAGCTGCCCGAGCCGTCGTCCTGAGAGTCGTCGCTCGACGTCGTCGCGGTCTCCTCGCGGGCCGCGAGGGTCACGGGGACCGTGAGGGCCTCGTCGCCGCGGACGACCGTGAGGTCGACCGTCGTGCCCGCGGCGAGCTCACGCACGTACGCGGTGAGGGACTCCGCACCGTTGACCGGGTCGTCCCCGATCGCGACGACCACGTCGCCGGCCTCGAGGCCCGCCTCGGCCGCGGGCGAGTCCGCGGTGACCTGCTCGACGACGGCGCCCCGGCGGGTCGTCCCGTCGGCGGTCGCCGTCCCGTCGCTGAGGCCGACACCCAGGAACGCGTGACCGGCCGACCCGTCCTCGACGAGCTCCGCGGCGATCCGGTCGGCGAGGGTCGCGGGGATCGCGAAGCCCAGGCCGATCGACCCGCTGCTGCCCGACCCGCTCGAGAGCGACGCGATCGACGACGTGATGCCCACGACCTCGCCGCGGGCGTTGAACAGCGGGCCGCCCGAGTTCCCCGGGTTGATCGCCGCGTCGATCTGGATCGCGTTCGTCACGACCGTCTCGTCGCTGCCGTCGGACGTCGACACGGGCCGGTCGAGCGCCGAGACGATGCCCGTCGTCACGGTGCTGTCGAGGCCCAGCGGGTTGCCCACGGCCATGACGGCCTCGCCGACCGCGAGCGCGTCCGAGTCGCCCATCACCGCGGGCGTCAGGTCCCCGGGGGCGTCGGTGAGCTGGATGACGGCGAGGTCCGTGGTCGGGTCGAGCCCGACGACCGTCGCGTCGAACACGCGCCCGTCGTCGAGCGTGACCTGGATGCCGCCGTCGACGGCGTCACCGACCACGTGGTCGTTCGTGAGGATGCGGCCCTCGTCGTCGATGACGACGCCCGAGCCCGTGCCGCTGCCGGACGCGGTCCGGACGTCGATGGCCACGACCGACGCGCGGACCGCGGCGGCCACGGCCTCCCAGTCGGGCTGGTCGGAGCTGGAGCCGCTCACGGGGACGGTCGTCGACTCCTGCCGGCCGAGCGTCGCGACGGAGGCGGGCTCGGTCCCGGAGCCGTCGGCGAACGCCCCCGTGAGGGCGACGGTGCCCAGGCTCGCGAGGAGCGCCGCGGCGGTCGCGGTGCTCACGAGCGGCAGCCACCGGGTGCGCGGGCGCCGCTCGCCCCCCGAGGCGCCGAACGCCGCGCCGGGGCCCGACGCCGCGCCGGGCTCACCGCCGGGCACCGGACCCTGCGGCTGCGCGGAAGGCGTCGCGTACGGCATCGAGGTGTGCGGGTGCCGGGCGTACGGCATCGAGGCGTGGGGCATCGAGGTGTGCGGCATCGGTGCGCCGGCCTGCCCGGCCTGCCCGGCCTGCCCGGCCGGGCCGGGCTGGACGTAGGGCGGCGGCGGGGGCGCGTAGCCCTCGGTCGCCCCGGGGGTGGGCTGCTGCTCGGGTGTGCTGGTCATGGTGGCGTCCTCCTTCGACGTCACCCATCAGACCCCGCGGGCCTGACCCCCTCCTGGGTCCTCCCTGGGAGTTCCCTGAGAACGCGGACCAGGGCGGACCTCAGCGCCCGAGCGTGTCCCGGACGGCGACGCGTACGGCGTCACCGACCCGCGCGGCCAGCGCGCGTCGTCCGGCCCGGTCCACGACGACCTCGACGACGCTCGTGCCGCCGACGGGGTCCGCGAGCGCGGCGCGCAGCTCGTCGAGGGTCGCCGCTCGCGTGTGCGGGACCCCGTACCCGGCGCACAGGGGGCCCAGGTCGGCGCCGTGCGGCGTCCCGAAGACCCGCTCGAAGGCGTGCGCGTGGGCGTCGTCCCCGTGCTCGAGCGTCGCGAAGATCGACCCGCCGTCGTCGTTGGCGACGACGACCTGGAGGTCGGGCCGACGCTCGAGCGAGGGGACGAGCAGGCCGCCGACGTCGTGCAGGAACGTCAGGTCGCCCACGTACGCGCGCACGGGACGTCCGAGCGCGAGGGCGACGCCCGCGGCGGTCGAGACGGTGCCGTCGATGCCGGCGAGCCCACGGTTCGCCAGGATGAGGGGCGGCTCCTGCCAGTCGGCGACGAGGTCGAGGTCGCGCACCGGGTTGCTCGACCCGACGACGAGCACGTCGCCGGCGGACGCGTGGCCCGCGACCTCCGCGGCGACCGCGGGACCGGTGAGGGCCTCGGCGTCGCGCAGCACGTCCCGGACCGCGGCGGCAGCGGCCGACCCCGCGCGCCGCCACACGTCGAGCCACGCCGTCGGGGCGGCGAGCTCCCCCGTGAGGAGCTCCGGCGGGAGGTCGGCGACGACGGTCGACGCGTTGCGCGCGGCGTCCGGCCACGCGGACCCCTCGGGTGCGACGACGAGCGACTCGACGTCGGGCCGGGCGAGCAGGCCCTGGACGGGCCGGGACAGCGTGGGGCGGCCGAGCACGACGACGCGACGCACCGCAGCGCCGAGCCCGGGCTCGCCGAGGAGCAGCCGGTAGGCGGGGACAGCGGCGGGCCCGCCGCGCGCGCCCGAGGACGGCTCGGCCAGGAGCGGCCAGCCGTTGACCTCCGCGACCCTGCGCGCGTCCGGCCCTGCCCCGTCCCCCGCGACGACGACCGTCGGCAGGTCCGCCGCGAGGCGTGCGCCGTGCGCGACCGCGGCGGCCGGCGTCCGCGGCACCACCTCGGTGAGGCCCTCGGGCGTCCACGCCGGCCACGGGCTCCCGTCGGGCACGAGCGGGTCCCGGAACGCGAGGTTGACGTGCACGGGTCCGGGGTCACGCGTGCGCGCCCCCGTGGCCGTCGCGACGGCGCGCGAGACGAGCGCGCGCAGGTCCCGCTCCTCGCCCGCGCGTCCGGTCGGCGCGGGCACGTCGAGCGTCGCGCGCACGGCGGGTGCCAGCAGCCCGACCTGGTCGGTCGTCTGGTTGGCGCCCGTGCCGCGAAGCTCGTGCGGGCGGTCGGCGGTCAGGACAAGCAGCGGCAGGCCCGCGTGGGAGGCCTCGAGCACGGCGGGGTGCAGGTTCGCGACGGCGGTGCCCGAGGTGGTGACGACGGCGACCGGCCGGCCCTGCCCCGCGGCCCGGGCGCCCGCCGCGAGCCCGAGCGCCAGGAAGCCGGCATCACGCTCGTCGACGCGCACGTGGAGCGTGAGCCGCGGGGCTGCGGCGTCCCGCCCGGCGTCGTCCCGTGCGGCCTCCGCGAGCGCGTGCGCGAGGGGTGCGCTCCGGGAGCCGGGCGCGATCACCACCTCCGCCACGCCCAGGCGGGCGAGGGCCTGGAGGAGCACCCGCGCCGCGACGGTCGAGGGCGACCCGCCCGCGCTCACGCGTCGTCCCCGCGGGCGAGCGTCTCGAGCGCGGTGGCCGACGCGACGCGTGCCAGCCACCGGTCCGTGAGGTCCGGGCCCGCCACGTGCTCCCGGCACCGTGACGCGTCGGGCTCGGGGCGGCGCACGGCGATCTCACCGGCGACGGGCAGGAGCGGGTCGGTCACCACGTCGCCGGCCAGGAGCTGGGCCGTGGCGAGGCCGCACGCGTACGGGAGCTCGGGGAGCGCCGCCGCGAGCGCGAGGCCGGCGGCGAGCCCCACCGACGTCTCGAGCGCGGAGGAGACGACGACGGGCAGCCCGACGCGCTCCGCGAGCTCGAGGCACGCCCGCACCCCGCCGAGGGGCTGGACCTTGAGCACGACGACGTCGGCCGCCTCGGCCCGCACGACCGCGAGCGGGTCCTCGGCCCGACGGATCGACTCGTCGGCCGCGACGGGGATGTCGAGCGCGCGCCGGACCGCGGCGAGCTCCGCGACGGTCGCGCACGGCTGCTCGACGTACTCGAGCCCACCTGCCGCGCGGTCGAGCACCCTCAGCCGGGCGATCGCCGTCTGGACGTCCCACGCGCCGTTCGCGTCGACGCGGATGCGGCCCGCGCTGCCCAGCGCGTCCCGCACGGCCTCGAGCCGCTCGACCTCCTCGTCGACGCCCTGGCCGGGCTCGGCGACCTTGACCTTGGCCGTCCGGCACCCCGCGGACGCCGTGACGATCGCCCGTGCGGCCGCACCGTCGACCGCGGGCACGGTCACGTTGACGGGGATCGAGGTGCGGACCGCGGCCGGCCAGCCCTCGTCGGCGGCCTCCCGTGCGGCCCGCCACCAGGCGAGCGCCTCGTCGTCGTCGTAGTCCCAGAAGGGCGAGAACTCGCCCCAGCCGGCGTCGCCGTGCAGCAGCACGCCGTCACGCTCGGTCAGGCCCCGGAACCGGGTGCGCAGGCCGAGCCGGTAGACGTGCAGCCCGCGGGGGGCGTGCTGCAGGAGGGGCTCGCTCACTGCGCCACCGTAGTGCTGGGCTCGCCGCCGAAGAGGTGGAGGCCGACGATGCCGGCGACGATGAGGACGATCGAGACGATCTTGCCGACGGACACCGCCTCGCCCAGTACGGCCATGCCGAGGCTCGCGGTCACGACGGCCCCGATGCCGGTCCACACCGCGTAGGCCACGCCGACGGGCAGGGTCCGCAGGGACCAGCCCAGCCCCAGCATGCTCAGCACGAGCAGGATGCCGAAGGCGACGCTCGGCCACAGCCGGCTGAAGCCGTCGGACGCCTTGAGGCTGAGGGCCCAGCCGGCCTCGAGCATGCCGGACACGATGAGCACGAACCACGCCACGACGCCACCTCCACGCAGGACCAGGACCTCGACGGTAACCCGCGCGGGGCTGGCTACTGTGACGCCATGAGCGCACTGCCCCCCCGGGTGTCCCAGACGTTCGACCCGACCGTGTGGCGCGAGGTCGAGGGGTTCGGCGACCTCACCGACCTCACCTACCACCGCGGGGTCGTGCGCACCGCCGGGCCTGCGGGTGGCGACGAGGCGGCCGGCACCGAGCGCGACCTGCCCGTGGTCCGCATCGCGTTCGACAGGCCCGAGGTGCGCAACGCGTTCCGACCGCACACGGTCGACGAGCTCTACCGCACGCTCGACCACGCGCGCATGACGCCCGACGTCGGCGCGGTGCTCCTGGCGGGGAACGGGCCGAGCCCCAAGGACGGCGGCTGGGCGTTCTGCTCGGGCGGCGACCAGCGGGTGCGTGGCCGCGACGGCTACCGGTACACGGGCTCGACGGACGACCAGACGGCCGACGCGATCGATCCGGCGCGCGCGGGCCGCCTGCACATCCTCGAGGTCCAGCGGCTCATCCGGACGATGCCCAAGGTCGTCGTCGCCGTCGTCGACGGGTGGGCGGCCGGCGGCGGGCACTCCCTGCACGTCGTCGCGGACCTGTCGATCGCGTGCCGCGAGCACGGTCGGTTCAAGCAGACCGACGCTGACGTGGGCTCGTTCGACGGCGGCTACGGCTCGGCGTACCTGGCCCGCCAGGTGGGCCAGAAGCGTGCGCGGGAGATCTTCTTCCTGGCGCGCGAGTACTCGGCCGACGACGCGGAGCGCTGGGGCGCGGTCAACGAGGTCGCGGAGCACGACGACGTCGAGCGGCTCGCCCTGGACTACGCCCGGACCGTCGCGTCGAAGTCACCGCAGGCGATCCGGATGCTGAAGTTCGCGTTCAACCTGGCCGACGACGGGCTCATGGGGCAGCAGGTGTTCGCGGGCGAGGCGACCCGGCTAGCATACATGACGGACGAGGCCGTCGAGGGCCGCGACGCGTTCCTGCAGCGTCGCGAGCCGGACTGGTCGCCGTTCCCGTACCACTTCTGACCGGCCACCCACGGTCGGGTGGCTGGGGTCGGCCGGGCGGTCGGGCGACCCGCCGGTCACGGCGCGCTGAGGAACCAGACGCCGAAGTCGATCAGGTCACGGAGCATGAGGACGCCGCCGAGGGCAACGGCGGCGAGGAGGCCGACGGCCACGAGGGCCGGCAGGACGGAGCGCAGCCGCTCGCGGCGGGACTCGTCCTTCTCCTGCGGGGTGCGCAGGTCGGTGTGCGCCCGGTGGTGGACGACGTCGTTCTCGAGGTGGTCGTGGTGGATGGTGAGCTGGGCCATGGCTCAAGCCTGCTCGTTGCGCCTCGGCGGCGGATCGGCCCAGCGGATGGACGTCGCGACGCCGGGGTCCACCGCAGGTGGGTCCACGCGGCGTCGCCCTCATCCCCGGGGATGAGGGCGACGCGCGGAGGGCGGGTCCAGGGGCGGCGCCGTGCTCGGCGCGCTCCCCGTGCCGACCGGTGCGAGGACGGGCTCAGCTGACGGCGAGCGACCCCGAGCCGGCCGGGATCATCTCCACCCAGGTGTTGCCGGGCGCGAGCAGCAGGGGCTGCCCGTCCGTGGTGAAGAGCTGCATCGGGGCGTCGTCCGCCGTCTTGGACCAGCGGCCCGCGATGGTCTTGCCGCCGGTCGCGACGACCGCGTCGCCCTCACCGACGAGGTTGTACGTCGGGACCGCTGCCCCGTTCTGCGCCCCGAAGCCGCTGTTGGGGTGCTCGGCCGTGATCGAGACGACGTTGACGGCCGAGATCTGGGCGCCGCTCGCGACGGTCGCGGGCGTGCTGCCCTCCGCCCGCAGCCACGTGCCGCTCGCCGCGTCCCACGTCCACGTCGGGTGCGCGGCACCCGAGAGCGTGAAGGCGAGCGTGCCGGCGGGCGTGCCCGAGAGCGTCGGGGTCGCCTGCTCCGCCCGGAGCGCGAAGGCGAACTGCTGGCCGGGTGCGGCGCTGTGCTCGGCGTCGGCCGCGGTGAGGAACGTCTCGATCGACCCGTAGACGTTGTGCGGGGCCGAGCGGTGCTTGACGCGGTACAGGCCCGCCGCGCCGGCGTCGTGGCTGATCGACTGCACGGTGCTGCCCTTGACCATGGCGAGGATGCCCGGCTGACCACCCGAGTACACGAGGAGGCCACGCAGCGGGGCGACGATCGCCGGGTCCATCGGCCGGACCGAGCGCACGGGGCCGATCTCGGCGGGCACCTGCGAGTGGAACACCGCGACGAACCGCGACACCTCGAACTCGACGATGGTCTCCCACACGACGTCCGCCTGCTCGAGCCCGGACTGCGGGCGCGCGCTGGACGTGTTCTCGATCTTGACCGCGACGGCGGGACGCGCGGCGACCTCGGCGGTCTCGACGCCGGTGAGCGGCCAGACGATCGGGACGACCGGCTCGGGCGGCGTGCCGCGCGAGGGCTCGATCGTGGGCGTCACCGTCGACGGGTCAGGGGTCTGCGGCGCCTCGGCGGAGCAGCCGGCGACGCCGGCGAGGGCGAGCGCGACGGAGGCCACGAGGGCCGCACGGACGCCGCGCCGTCGGGACCGGCTGCCCGGGGTCGGTGCGCCGGCTGCGCGGGCGCTGGTCACAACGGGCGTGGTCGAACGGCCCACGGGGCGACTCCTCATCGCGCCGCCGGGTGCGGCGCACGACTGTTTGCTGAGCGGTGTCCTACGACCCGGCTCTTCCGGGCACGGCCCTCACTGTACGGCGCACCTAGGCTGGGATGGTGGACCGCGCGCTGACGTATGTGCCCGTCGGCCTGACGTCGGCCGACGAGGTCGCGATGCTCGTCGGGCACCTGCGGGCGGCCCTCGACGGCTCCGGCCCGGCGGTCGCGCCGGTCGCGGCGCAGGGCCCGTCGGCCACCACGCAGACCACGCGCACCGGACCCGCGGGCCGGGTCGAGGCCGTCGGGCCCGCGGAGGGCACGACCGTGCCGGCCGGGGTCGCGCTCGTCGTGCGCACGTCCGGCTCGACCGGCCGGCCCCGGGGCGTGCTGCTGGAGCGGTCCGCGCTCATGGCCTCGGCTCAGGCCACCCACGCGCGTCTGCGCGGGCCCGGTCGCTGGCTCGTCGCCCTCCCGCTCGCGCACGTCGCGGGCCTCCAGGTGCTGGTCCGCGGCATCGTGGCGGGCACCGCGCCCCTGGTCCTCGACGCGGGCGGCCCGTTCGACCCGCACGGCCTCGCCGACGCGGTGCGCACCGCCCCTGACGACCTCCCGCTCTACACGTCACTCGTCCCCACCCAGCTGCACCGCGTGGTCGAGGCGGCCGGCCCCGGTCGGCTGCCCCGCGCGCTCGACCCCCTCACGCGGCTCGACGCGATCCTCGTCGGCGGCGCGGCGGCGTCCGGGCCGCTCCTCGAGCGCGCGCGGGACCTCGGGCTGAGGGTCGTGACGACGTACGGGATGACGGAGACCAGCGGCGGCTGCGTGTACGACGGCGTGCCGCTCGACGGCGTGGAGCTGCACCTGGACGACGCCGGGGTGATCAGCGTCGCGGGCCCGGTACTCGCGCACGGGTACCTGGGCTACCTGGGCGATCCCGCGGCCCAAAGCGGCGCGTTCACGACCCGCGACGGCGTGCGCTGGTTCCGCACGAGCGACGTCGGCGAGCTCGTGGACGGGGTCCTGCACGTGCGGGGCCGGGCCGACGACGTCCTCGTGACCGGCGGGGTCAAGGTCGCGCCCGCGGCCGTCGAGCAGGTCCTGGCCGCGGCGCCCGGCGTCGGGCAGGTGTGCGTCGTCGGCGTGCCCGACGAGGCCTGGGGGCAGGCTGTCACCGCGGTCGTGGTCGCCGCGGCGCACCCCGCCGCGCCTCCGTCGCTCGAGCGCCTGCGCGCCGACGTGAGCCGTACGCTGGGGAACGCTGCCGCCCCCCGGCACCTGCTGCTCGTGGACGCGCTCCCCGAGCGCGGACCGGGCAAGATCGACCGCGCCGAGGTCACGCGGCGGGCAGCCGCGACCCTGGCCCCCACGGCCCCCGTCCGGACGGAGCACGATGGCAACACCCGCTGAATGGCTCGAGGGCGCGCGGCCGCGCACCCTGCCCGCCGCCGTCGCCCCCGTGCTCGTCGGGACCGGAGCGGCCGCGCAGCTCGGCTCGGCGTCCGTGCCGCGCGCGCTCCTCGCCGCGGGCGTGGCGCTCGCGCTGCAGGTCGGGGTCAACTACGCCAACGACTACTCGGACGGCGTGCGCGGTACCGACCTCGACCGCGTCGGGCCCCTGCGCCTCACCGGCTCCGGTGCGGCGCGGCCGAGCCAGGTGCGCCTCGCGGCCTTCGCCGCGCTCGGCGTCGGTGCCCTGCTCGGCCTCTGGCTCGTCGCCCTGAGCGGCCACTGGTGGCTCGTCGCCGTGGGTGCCGCGGCGATCGGCGCGGCCTGGTACTACACCGGCGGCTCGCGGCCCTACGGCTACCGCGGCCTCGGCGAGGTGGGCGTGTTCGTCTTCTTCGGCCTCGTCGCCGTGCTCGGCACCACCTACACGCAGGCGGACCGGGTCTCGTGGCCCGCCGTCGCCGGGGCCGTCGGCGTCGGGTCGCTCGCATGCGCGCTGCTCATGGTCAACAACGTGCGTGACGTGCCCACGGACGCCCTCGCGGGCAAGCGGACGCTCGCCGTGCGCATCGGGGAGCACCGCGCACGCCGCCTGTACGTCGTGTTCCTCGGGCTCGCGCTGCTCCTGGGCCTCGCGTGCGCCCTCGCGGCGCCGTGGTCCGCCCTCGTGCTGCTCCTGGTCCTGCCCGCGGGCATCCTCGCGACGACCGTCCGCCTCGGCGCGCGTGGCATCCTGCTGCGCCCCGTCCTCGCGGGCACTGGTGCGCTCGAGCTCGGCTACGGGGTGCTGCTGGGCCTCGGGCTCGCGCTCTGAGGACCCGCGCCGTCGCCGTCCGCGTCGGCGGGGCTCTCGCCGTCGGCGGGACCATCGGCTCCGGTACGACCGTCACCGCCGTCGGCAACGTCACCGCCGTCGACACGGTCGCCTCCTGCACCACTGACCTGCGGGTCAGGGCCCTCGACGACCCGCGCCTGCACGACCCGCGCCTCCACGACGCTCGCCTCGGCGTCCTCCGCCGCGGCGTCGGACTCGACCTGCGCGCTGAACCGCCGCCCGGCCGCACGCCGCTCCGCCCGCCCGGCGAGCCAGAGCGCGGCCGCGTCACGCGGGCCGGCGAGGAGCACGTAGGAGAGGGCCCAGGCCACGACGGCTGCGACGACGACGAGCAGCCACCCGCCGAGGCCGACCCACCAGAGCGCCCCGAGCGCCGCGGCGAAGAGCCCGAGACGGAGCGCTGAGTAGACGACCAACGGCATCGGGCCAGCCTAGGCCCGCCGACCTAGGGTGGGGGGATGGTCCGCGCCCTGCCGTACATCGTCCCGATCGCCCTGGCCCTGTTCGCGCTGATCGACTTCTCCCGCAGCACGCCGGCCGAGCGCGCGGACCTCCCCGGGCTCGCGTGGGTCGCGATCATCGTGCTGCTGCCCGTCGTCGGTCCGATCGTGTGGATCGTCATCAGCCGCAGCCGGCGCTCGTCGACCGGCCCGCGGCCCGCGGCCGGCCCCGGCGGGACGCGCCCCGGACGACCGGGCGGCGCCACCGGGCCCTCGCGCCCCGGTCGGCCCGCTCGGCCCGGCGCGCCGTCACGCAGGCCCGGACCCGTCGCACCCGACGACGACCCGGACTTCCTGTGGCGCCTCGACCAACAGGCACGCCGGAGCCGGAAGGCCGGTCCGGACGGCGCGGGGACCCCGAGCACCGGTACGCAGGCACCGGGCACTCAGAAGCCCGGCACTCCGAAGCCCGGCACGCAGGAGCCCGGCACGCAGGCACCCGGCACGGAGACGCCCCGCACGCAGGAGCCCGGAGCCACCGGACCGTCGGGGGACGCGCCCACCGACGACTAGGACGCCGAGCCGGGCCGTCCCGGCGACGGGCGCGCCTGACTGCGTGGTGCGGCAGCCGCGTCCAGCACGGGCGCCAGGGCTCGCAGCAGGGCCTGCACGTGGAGGCCGACGGTCGCCCGGTCCGCGTCGGCCTCGAGCTCGGCGACCTCCACGCCCACGACCTCGGACTCGGCGAGCACGGCCGCGCAGGCGCGCAGGTCGTCGAGCGTCATGCCGCCGGGGACCTCGTAGTCGGTCGCGACGGTTCCCGGCTCGAGGACGTCGCAGTCGAGGTGCAGGTAGACGGGGCGGCCCGCGACCACCGTCCGCAGCTCGGCGTCCATGCCGGGGCCGGTCCGGACGAGCGTGATGAGGCCCTGGTCGAGGACGTCCGCCTCGGCGGGGTCGATGTCGCGGGCGCCGACCAGCACCGCGTTGCCGGGCGCGAGCCCGCCGCCGAGCCCGGAGTCCCACATGCCCAGGGGCCCGCTGTACGCGAGTCCGCCGAGGAAGTCGGTCGTCGTGCTGTCGGGCGTGTTCAGGTCGGCGTGCGCGTCGAACCAGACGACCACCGCGTCCGGCCGGGCGGCTGCGACGACGGGCAGGGTCGCGAGCGCGACCGCGCACCGGCTCGACGCGGTGACGGGCACCCGGCCGGCACCGAGGACGACCTCGAGGTGCTGCGCCATCGCCCTCAGCGTCGGCATGGCCGCGGACAGCTCCTCGGCCCATCCGGTCGAGAGCGCCGGCTCCGGCGCGCCCACCACCGTCGGCGTCGTCCCGTAGCGCTGCGCGAGCGCCGACGCCAGGTGTCCGGAGGCGACCATCGCCCGGTCGTTGTGGTCGCCGGCGCGGCCCGCGAAGTGCGTGAGCACGACGCCAGGAGGCGTCGGCTGCTCCCCCGTCGCGACGAGGGGGGCGTCGGTGGCGGCGGCGTCTGTCATGCGGAGAACGCTAGGAGCGCCGGTGTGGTCGCACAACCGAGGAGGCGCACGTCACCACCGACGCGGGGACGGCTCCGCCCGCTCAGCCCTCGGGGATGCCGTCGTACGAGTGCTTGCCGTTCAGCAGCAGGTTCACGCCCGTGAAGTTGAAGAGCACCGTGGCGTAGCCCACGAGCACGAACCACGCGGCGCGGCGCCCGGACCAGCCGCGCGTCGTGCGGGCGTGCAGGTAGGCCGCGTAGACGACCCACACGACGAAGCTCCAGACCTCCTTGGGGTCCCAGCCCCAGTACCGGCCCCAGGCGTGCTCCGCCCAGATCGCCCCCGCCATGACGGTGAACGTCCACAGGACGAAGCCCACGGCGTTGATCCGGAACGAGATCGCCTCGAGGTCGCGTGTGCTCGGCAGCGACCCGAGGACCTGCCAGCGCGGGTGGTGCAGCCGCGGCGAGGCCTGCTCCCACGAGTCCTTGAGCAGCTGGAGCGAGCTCAGCGCGAACGAGACGGTGAACAGACCGGTCGCGATGGTCGCGATCGACACGTGGATGACGAGCCAGTAGCTCTGCAGCGCGGGCTCGACGGCGTCGGCCGGCACGTAGAACGCGGCGAGCGCGAGCCCGAGGGCCAGGACGCTCAGGCCGAGCACGATGGTCCCGAGGAAGCGCAGGTCGCGCCACCGGCACAGCGCGAGGAAGGTCGCGACGGCGACGAGCGTCCCGACGAGCGTGAACTCGTACATGTTGGCCCACGGGACCCGGCCCGCGGCGAGGCCCCGCAGCACGGTGCCGACCACGTGCAGCAGCAGTCCGAGGGTCGCCGTCGACATCGCGATGCCCACCGCACGGCGGCGCTCGGGGGCGACGGCCGCGTCGGTGCGCTCGAGCACGGCGGTCGAGCCGCCGGCCGTGCTCGCGAGCTCCGCGCCCCGCTGCCGCGCGGACGCGGCGGCATGGTCCGCGAGCCGTGCGAGGTCGGTCGCGAACGCGACGAGCGCGACGGCGTACGCGGTCGTCGCTCCCCACACCAGGATCGTGCTGAGCTCACCCAGGCTCATCGTCCCGCCTTCCGTCCAGGGCCCTGATGGCGTCCATGACACGCGCGAGCTCCCCGTCGAGCCCCATGTCGTCGCCGCGCGCGAGTGCCGCGCCGGCGACCACTGTACGTGCGCGCGCCGTGTCCCCGTCCCCCGGGGCGTCGTCGCCCGGGGCCCCGTGCGCACCGGCCGGTGCGACGCCCACCCTGACCCACAGGCGGCGGCGGGGGGTGAACAGGGAGATCGCGAGGCCGACGAGCGCGGCGACGGCGAACACGAGGATCCACGTCAGTGCCGGGTCGTGGCGCAGGTCGAGCGCGACGAACCGCGGCAGGCCGTCCCACGTGAGGGACCCGAGCCCGTCGGGCAGCTCGACCGTCTGGCCGGCCTCGACGAAGAACGTCGTGGCCGTCCCGTCGTCCTCGACGGCCTGCGTCATGCGCGCCGTGTCGAGCTCGTACACGTTCTGCGGCACGCCTTCGTCGAGGCCCAGGTCGCCGGACCAGACGGTGAGCACGAGGAGCGGGTTGTCCGGCTGCGGGTACACGGACCGCGCGCCGTCGGCGGTCACGAGCGCCGTCGGGAGCAGGTAGCCGACGATGCCGATCTGCTCGCCCGTGGAGACGTCGGGGACCTTGATGACGCCGCGGGAGCGGTACTGCGGGTCCTCGGGCAGGAACGGCACGGCGCCCGCGAACGCGATCTCGCCGGCCGCGTCGCGGACCACGACGTCGGGCGCGTAGCCGTTGCCCTGGAGATAGATCTTGGACCCGTCGACGGACAGCGGGTGGTTGACCTTGATCGTGGCGTCGCGCGGCTCGCGACCCGGCTCGGCCACTGTCACGTCGGCCGCGAAGTCGCGCGGCTTGGCGTCGGCGTCGGCCGTGAACTCGGCCGTGAACTCGTCGAGGGTGAGCGTGAACGGCGTCAGCGAGGACGCGTCGAACGCCGTGCCGGCCTCGAACGTGTCGTAGTCGGTGACGGTGTTCGCGAACGTGCGGCCCTCGACGAGGATCACCTGGCCGCGGTGGTGCAGCAGCTGTCCGGTCGCGACCGAGACGAGGATCCCGACGAGCGCGAGGTGGAAGAGGATGTTCCCGCTCTCGCGCAGGTAGCCCCGCTCCGCGGCGACGGTGAGCGCCCCGCTGGGCTCGGTCCCGGCGTGGGTGCGGAACCGGGGCAGCGCCCGGACCGGCCCGACGAGCGTCCGCCGGACGGCGGCGGCGACCTCGGCGGGCGTCGCGGTCGTCACGAGCTCGTCGTGCACCGGGAACCGGTCGAGCCGTCGCGGTGTGCGCGGGGGCCGGGCGCGCAGCGCACGGACGTGGACGCGCAGGCGGGGCAGGATGCAGCCGACGAGGGACACGAACAGCAGCAGGTACACGGCGGAGAACCAGGCCGACGCGTACACGTCGAAGAAGCCGAGGCGGTCGAGCCACGTGCCGAGCGTGGGGCTCTCGGCGATGTACCGCGCGACGCCTGCCGGGTCCTGCGGGCGCTGCGGGAGCACGGAGCCGGGCACGGCGACGACGGCGAGGAGCATGAGGAGCATGAGCGCGACGCGCATGCTCGTGAGCTGTCGCCACACCCAGCGCAGGGTGCCCCGGGCGCCGAGCCGCGGCAGCGTCGGCTGCTCGGCCGTGGTGGGCCCGCCGTAGGGGTCGTCGACGAGCCCCTCGGGCCGGTACGTGGCCGACGACGCCGGCCCTGCCTCGCGGCCCGCCATCACACGACCGTCTCGAAGCCGCCGATGAGGCCCTGGAGCGAGGCCGTCCACGCGCCCCACAGCCCCGTGACGAGCGCGAGCCCGACGAGGACGAGGACGACACCGCCCGTGCGCATGATCAGCACCCGGTGGTCGCGCAGGACGCGCAGCGCGCGCGTGGACCGTTCGAAGCCGAGCGCGATGAGCAGGAAGGGCAGGCCCAGGCCCACGCAGTAGGCGACGGACAGGAGCGCCCCGCGCCCGGCGGACGCCTCGTCGAGCGCGAGCGTGTAGACGGCCACGAGGGTCGGCCCGATGCACGGGGCCCAGCCGAGGCCGAAGACGACGCCGAGCAGCGGCGCCCCCCACAGGCCGGCGGACGGCGCGAGGTGCAGCCTGCGCTCGCGCTGGGCGAACGGGACCCAGCCCGTGAAGACGAGGCCCATGAGCACCACGACGACGCCGAGCAGCCGCGTGAGCACGTCGCTCCACTGCGCGAGGGCGACGCCGAGCGAGCCCGCGGCGACGCCGAAGAGCACGAAGACGAGCGTGAACCCGGCGACGAACAGGCCGACGCCCGCGAGCATGCGACCACGCCCGACCTCGCCGAGCGTGCGGGCCCGCGTGCCGCCCGACGCCGCCGAGCCGCCCGACGCCCCGCCGCCCGCCATGCCCGTCACGTAGCCCAGGTACCCGGGCACGAGCGGCAGGACGCAGGGCGACGCGAAGGAGACGAGGCCCGCGAGGACCGCGACGGGCACGGCGAGCAGCATCGACCCGCTCAGGACGGTGGTGCTGAAGGTGTCGCCCAGGCCCGCTGCGATCACGCGTCCTCCGCCAGGAGGTCGTCGAGGAGCGTGCGCAGGGTCGACGGGTCGACGCGTCCCAGGATGCGTGCGGCGACACCGCCCTCGCGGTCGAGCAGCACCGTGGTGGGCACGGCCTGGACGGGCACGATCCCGGACAGCGCCGCGATCGCCGTCTTGTCGGTGTCGTGCAGCGAGGGGTAGGGCACCTCGAAGGTGCGCTCGAACGCCTGCGCGGCCTCGGGCTCGTCGGTCGAGTTGATGCCGAGGACGTGCACGCCGTCGTCGGCGTACTCATCGGCCGCGGCGACCAGGTCGGGGGCCTCGGCTCGGCAGGGCGGGCACGCGGCGTACCAGGTGTTGAGCACGACGACGTCGCCCTGCCACGCGGTGACGTCGACGGCTGAGCCCGCGAAGTCGGTGCCGGTGATCTCGACGGGGCCGCTGCGGTCGCCCGCCTCCCAGAGCGTCACCGACTGGTCGCCCGAGATGTAGCCGGCCTCGCCGCCGTCCTCGGTGCGCCCGTCGTCGACGCCGGGCGCGCACGCCGCCGTGGCCGCGAGCGCGGCGACGACGACCGCGCCCCAGGTGCTGCGCGCCGCGCGTCGGCGGCCAGCGGCTCGGCCGCGTCCGTCCACGCGCGTCACGCCCCGGGGACGATCGGGGCGTCGGGCAGGAGGTCGGCCGCGGGCTCGAGGTACGTGATGCCCGTGAGCCGGTCGTCCTCCCAGTGCAGGGACGTCAGCGAGGCGACCGAGCACTCGCGGCGGCGCGGGTCGTGCCACAGCCGCTTGCCCTCGAGGGCCTGGCGGGTGACCCAGATGGGCAGCTGGTGGCTGACGACGACGGCCTCGTGCCCGGCGGCCGCGTCGCGTGCGGCGGCGACACCGGCGAGCATGCGGGCGACCTGGACGCGGTAGGGCTCGCCCCAGGACGGCCGGAAGGGGTTCCACAGGTGCCGCCAGTGCGCGGGCCGGCGCAGCGAGCCGTCGCCGACGCCGAAGGTCATGCCCTCGAAGTGGTTCTCGGCCTCGATGAGACGGGGATCCGCGGCGACCTCGAGGCCGAACGCGGCGGCGATGGGCGCGGCGGTCTCCTGCGCGCGCTGCAGGGGGGAGGCCACGACGTGCACGACGTCACGCCGGGGCCCGAGGGGGCCTTCGCCCGCGAGGTGCGCGGCGACGCGGTCGGCCATGGCCTGCCCGCGCTCGGACAGCCGGAACCCGGTGAGGCGGCCGTACAGGACGCCGTCGGGGTTGTGGACCTCGCCGTGTCGCATGAGGTGGACGGTCGTGGACACCATGGCACCAGTCTCGCCTACGCCGCCGTGTGCTGCGGTCAGGCCGACCGCCGTCGTCTCAGGCGGAGCCCGAGCCCGAGGGCGGCAGGGCGATGCGGTCCATCGCGCGGCCCAGCACCTCGAGCTCGGTGTCCGTGAGGACGTCGACGAGGTTCGCGCGTACGGCGCGCACGTGGCCGGGGGCGGCGTCGCGCAGGAGCGCGAAGCCCTCGTCGGTCATGACGCAGTCGACGCCGCGGCCGTCCTCGGGGTTGGCCTGGCGGCTCACGAGCCCCCGCGCCTGGAGGCGGTTGATGGTGTGCGTGAGGCGGCTGCGTGAGTGGACGAGCGACGACGCGAGCTCGGACATCCGCAGGATCCGGCCGGGCGTCTCGGAGAGGCGGACGAGGATCTCGTACTCGCTGAGCGAGAGCTGGGCCTCCTGGTCGAGCTGCCGGGTCAGCGCCTCCGTCAGGCGGGCGCTGCCGTTGAGGTAGGCGCGCCAGGACCTCTGCTGGCTCTCCGTGAGCCAGCGGACGTCCTCGTCCGCGTGCGTCGTCGGCCCCGCGGCCTTGCTGCTCGGCATGCGCTCTCCCCTCGTCGGGACCAAGGTTCCCACGTCGGCGGCGCCCGGAGCCGGGTCCGGGCGGGTGAGGCGCGGCGCCCCGCGGCACAGGGGTTGCGCTTCCTCGTGAACCGTAGTAGAAATGTCAATCAGTTGGTTGATGCTTCAACCTTCGACATCGTCAGCAGGGGACCGCTGCCAGACCGCAGCACCGCAGCACCACAACCACGAGGAGACACCATGTCCGTCACCACCCTCCCCGCCGGGCTCACCACCGGCACCTGGACCGTCGAGACGTCGCACAGCGCCGCGACCTTCACCGTCCGCCACGCCGGCATCTCCAAGGTCCGCGGCTCGGTCGCGATCACCGAGGGCGTCATCACGATCGGCGAGGACCTCGCCTCCTCCAGCGTCACCGCGACGCTCGACCCGGCCACGATCGACACGCGCGACGCCAACCGCGACGGCCACCTGCGCAGCGCCGACTTCTTCGACACGGAGACGCACCCCACCTGGACCTTCGCCTCGACGTCCATCACGGCCGCCGGCGACGAGTACGTCATCACGGGCGACCTGACCATCCACGGCGTCACGCGCGAGGTCGCGCTCACGACCGAGTTCAACGGTGCCGCCACCGACCCGTTCGGCGCCTCGCGCATCGGCTTCTCCGCGCACACGCAGATCTCGCGCAAGGACTTCGGCCTCACGTGGAACGCGGCCCTCGAGACCGGCGGCGTGCTCGTCGGCGACAAGGTCACGATCGACCTCGAGATCGAGGCCGTCGCCCAGGCCTGACGGCCGCGCCCCGGCGGTGCCCCGCGTCCCCCGCGGGGCAGCACCGGCTCCCCACCCGCCCCGTCCCGACGGGGCCCTGATCCAGCGCCCTGCACCTCCCCCTGCGCGGGGCGCGGACGCGACGCCGCCGGTACCTCGTGTGCCGGCGGCGTCGCCGTACCCAGGCGGGCGCGAGCCCCGGCAGCGCCCGCTCAGCCGCGGGACGCAGCCTTGCGACGCTCGTGGAACGCGAGGATCTGCAGCTCCGTGGCGAGGTCGACCGAGCGCAGGTCGACGCCGTCGGGCACCTGGAGCACGCGCGGCACGAACGTGAGGATCCCGGTGACGCCCGCCGCGACGAGCCTGTCGCACAGCTCCTGGGACACCCCCGCGGGCGTCGCGAGGACCGCGACGGTCGCCCCCTCCCGACGCACCACGTCCTCGAGCCCGTCGACGTGCTCGACCGTCAGGCCCGCGACCCGCGTGCCCACGACGTCGGGCAGCGCGTCGACGAGCGCCGCGACCCGGAACCCGGTGCCGGCCCCCGCGACGTAGTTCGCGAGCGCGTGGCCCAGGTTGCCGATGCCGACGATGACGACCGCGAGGTCCCCCGTCACGCCGAGCGCCGAGGCGACGTGCGCGTGCAGGTGCTCCACGTCGTAGCCGACGCCGCGCACGCCGTGCGACCCCAGGAAGGACAGGTCGCGCCGCAGCTGGGCGGGCCCCACGCCGGAGAGCTCGGCGAGCCGGCCCGAGTCGGTCGTCGCGACACCGGCGTCAGCGAGCTCCTCGAGGACGCGCAGGTAGATGGGGAGCCTCGCGACGGTCGAGGCCGGGACGGGGCGTGGGCTCATGCCCGCCCGCCGGCGAGCGCCCGGCGCAGACGCGCGGCGTCGAACCGCCAGAAGCCCTGCTGGACGCCGTCGACGGTGACGACGGGCACGAGCTCGCCGTACTTCGCGACGAGCTCCGGCGACGTGTCGATGTCGACCTCCGCGACCCCCGCGCCGGCCTCGGCGGCGACCTCGTCCACGAGCCCGCGGGCCTCCTCGCAGAGGTGGCAGCCGGAGCGGACGTACAGGACCACGCGCTCGGTCCCCTGTGCGCTCATGAGTCCAACCCTAGGGGAGTCGATACAGTGGCCGGGTGGCCCCGACGACCCCTGCCGCCGTCGGCGGAACGCATGTCGCCTCGCGGACGGCCGCCTTCTTCGACCTCGACAACACGATCATCCGTGGTGCGAGCGCGTTCCACCTCGCCGTCGGCCTGCGACGGCGGGGCTTCTTCGGCACCCGCGACCTCGTCCGGTTCGCGTTCCACCAGGCCCGCTACCTCGCGTTCGGCGAAGACGTGCAGCAGATCGACCAGGTCCGCTCGCGCGCGCTGTCGATCGTCGCGGGGCGCTCCGTCGCCGAGATCGCGGCGATCGGCGAGGAGATCTGGGACGAGGTGCTGTCCCTGCGCATCTTCCCCGGCACGCAGGCCCTCCTGACCCAGCACCTCGAGGCGGGCCACGAGGTGTGGATCATCACCGCGAGCCCGGTCGAGATCGGCGAGCTCATCGGCCGGCGCCTCGGCGTCACCGGCGCGCTCGGCACGGTCGCCGAGCACGTCGACGGCTTCTACACGGGCCGGCTCGTCGGCGACCTCCTGCACGGCCGCGCGAAGGAGACGGCGGTGGCCGAGCTCGCGCGGACGCAGGGCCTGGACCTGTCGCGGTGCTACGCCTACGGCGACTCGACCAACGACGTGCCGATCCTGTCCTCGGTCGGCCACCCCGTCGCGATCAACCCGGACGCGCGGCTGCGGCGGCACGCGCGCGCGGTCGGCTGGCCGGTCCGGGAGTTCCGTGGCCGACGCCGCACCGCCGCCCGCCGGAGCATGTACACCGCGAGCTGGGCCGGCCTGGCCTGGGCCGTGAGCCTCGCCCTGCGCGCTGCGCGTCGGGCCCTGCGCGGCTGACGCCTCGTCAGCCAGCCAGTCCGTCAGTCCGTCAGTCTGTCAGTCCGTCAGTCTGTCGACGGTCGCGACCGGCCAGCCCTCGTCGTCCCACGCGAGCTCGCGGATCGCGAGCTGGAACGCACCGCCCAGGTCCTCGTCGTAGTAGTGGAACGCCAGGTGGCCGTCCGACACCGACTGGCCGCCGGGCCCGATCATCGACCCGTCGGTCGCGAGCACCGGGGTCCCGCCGTCCTCGAGCATCGGCACGCCCTGGGCGTCGACGTAGGGGCCCGTGACCTCACGCGAGCGGCCCACGACGACGTTGTAGGTGCTGCGGACACCCTGGCAGCAGCTGTCCTTGGACACGAACAGGTAGTACCAGCCGTCGCGCTCGACGACGTAGGGCGCCTCGATCGCGTTCGGCGGCGCACCCCTGGACGCGATGGTCACCGGGTCGGCCGAGGGGTCGGCCGGCTTGCCGCTGGGCCACTCGAGCTCGACCAGCTGGATGCCGCCCCAGAACGAGCCGAACGCCATCCAGGGCGTCCCGTCCGCGTCCTCGACGATGCCCGCGTCGATCGCGTTCCAGTCCGTGTGGCCGGGCACCGAGCGGATGACCTCACCCCGGTCGGTCCAGCCGTAGTCGGGGTCCCCCGGGTCGAGCGTCGGGCTCGTGTGCAGGCCGATCACCGACCGGTTGCTGCCGAACGTCGAGGCCGACCAGTAGAGGTAGTACGTGCCGTCGTGCTCGTAGACCTCGGGGGCCCAGTAGCTGCGCACCCCCGGCACCACGTCCGCGACCCACGCGGGCTCGTCGCGTGGCTTCCACACGAGGCCCGCGTAGGCCCACTCGCGCCCGTCCTGGGACGTGCGGACCTGGATCGGTCCCGCCGGGTCGCCCTCGATGCCCGTGGCGAAGACCGTCCACGGTGCGCCGTCGTGCCCGACGGCGAGGGCCGGGTCGTGCGCCGCGAGGTCGCCCGAGAGCTCGAGCGCGACCGGCTCGTCGGGCGTCCCGTCCGCGCGGCCGACGGTCGCCCACGCCACCCCCGCGCCCGCGGCGAGCACGAGGCCCGCCGCGAGCACCACCTGTGCCCGACGGCGCACGGTTCAGCCCGCGGTCGGCGGGACGGCGAGCCGAACCATGGTCCAGGAGACGGGCGGCAGCTCGACGCGCACCGTGTGCCCGCCGGCGGCGTGCTCGACCGACGCGTTCGGCACCGGGACGAGCGAGGTGTCGTCGTCGACCGTCGCCCGGGCGTACGGGTCGGGGTTGGCGAGCGTGAGCACCTCGACGACCTCGACGCCCTCGCCCTGGGCGCCGAAGGCCCGCACGTCGAGCTCCACGACGGTCGGCTCCGCCAGGGAGCGGTTGACGGCGAACACGGCGACGGCGCCCGTGGCGGCGTCGTGCGTCGCGACGGCGTCGACGACGGGCGTCTGCCCGTACCTGGTCGTCTCGTACGTGGGCGTGGCCAGCTCGACCCGGAGCACCTCGCCGACCGCGTACCGCGACGTCAGGGCGAACGGGTGGAACGTCGTCTGCCGCCAGATCCGGCCACCGGGCTCGGTCATGATCGGCGCGATCACGTTGACGAGCTGCGCGAGGCTCGCGGCCTGCACGCGGTCGCTGTGCCGCAGGAGCGAGATGAGCAGGTTCCCGACGACGACGGCGTCGGCCACGTTGTAGTGGTCCTCGAGCAGCACGGGGGCGACGGGCCAGGTGTCCTTGGGCGGGACGGACGGCGTCGCCTCCTGGTACCAGACGTTCCACTCGTCGAACGAGATGTTGATCCGCTTGGTGTGCCCCTGCGCGGCGCGCACGGCGTCCGCGGTGGCGACGACGTCCTCGATGAACCGGTCCATGTTGACGGCCGAGGCCAGGAAGCTCGCGAGGTCGCCGTCGGTCTCGTAGTAGTAGGCGTGCGCGGAGATGAGGTCGACGTGCTCGTACGTCTCGGCGAGCACCGTCGCCTCCCACGAGCCGAACGTGGGCATCGCCGAGCTCGAGCTGCCGCACGCGACGAGCTCGAGGCCAGGGTCGATCATGCGCATCGCGCGCGCCGTCTCGGCCGCCAGGCGCCCGTACTCCTGTGCCGTCTTGTGGCCGATCTGCCAGGGGCCGTCCATCTCGTTGCCGAGGCACCACATGCGCACGGCGTGCGGCTTCTCGGTGCCGTGGGCACGACGCAGGTCGGACCAGTACGTCCCGCTCTCGACGTTGCAGTACTCGAGCAGGTCGAGCGCCTCCTGGACGCCGCGCGTGCCGAGGTTGACGGCCATCATCGGCTCGACGCCCGCCTTCGCGGCCCAGCGCATGAACTCGTCGACGCCCACGGTGTTCGGCTCGGTGCTGTGCCACGCGAGGTCGAGGCGCGCGGGCCGCTGGTCGACGGGCCCGATCGCGTCCTCCCACCGGTACCCGGAGACGAAGTTGCCGCCCGGGTAGCGCACGGTGCTGATGCCCAGCTCCCGGGTCAGCTCGACGACGTCGCCGCGGAAGCCGTCCGCGTCGGCGGTCGGGTGACCCGGGTCGTGGATCCCCGTGTACACGCAGCGGCCGAGGTGCTCGACGAACGAGCCGAACGTGCGTCGGCGGACGGGCGAGACCGAAAAGGCCGGGTCGATGACGATGGTGGCGGTGTTCATGCGAGCTCCTGTGGGGTGGGTGCCGTGCCCCACGCCGGCCCGTCGGGCGGGACGGACGGCGTGGGGCGCGCCGGCGGGTGGCCGCGCGCAGGCGCCGACGAGCCCGTGGACGGGCAGGGCCGGACGCGGCCTGGTCTTGTGCGGGGTGCGGGGTGCGGGTGCGGGTGCGGGTACGGGCCGCGGTGCCTGTGCGGGGCGCGGTCCGCGCGGACGGTCAGCGCGTCACTTGATGCTTCCGAGCGACAGGCCGCCCTGCCAGTAACGCTGCAGGGTCAGGAAGGAGAGGATCAGCGGGAGGATCGAGACGGCCGCGCCCGTGACGATGAGGTTCCACACCTGCTCGCCGCCGGCACCGGCATTCGACAGCGCCTGCCAGTTGTTGATCCCGACGGTGACCGGCAGCAGCTCGGGGCTCTGGAGCATCGCGAGCGGCAGGAAGAAGTTGTTCCAGGTCGCGACGACGGAGAGCAGCAGGACGGTCACGACCGCGGGCCGCAGGAGCGGGAGCGCGATCTGGAAGAACAGGCGCAGCTCGCCGGCTCCGTCCACGCGGCCCGCGTCGAGCAGCTCGTCCGGCACCACGTCCTGCGTGTAGACGCGGATGAGGTAGACGCCGATCGGGCTGAGCAGCGAGGGCAGGATCACACCCCAGCGCGTGTTCACGAGGCCGAGCTGGCTCAGGAGCACGAACGTGGGGATGACGAGCGCGGTGAGCGGCACCATGACGGAGCCGAGCAGGAGCGAGAACGCGAAGCCCCGTCCCCGGAACCGGTACTTGGCGAACCCGTACCCCGCCAGGACGGCGAGGACCGTGGCCCCGACGCCGCCGCTGAGCGCGTAGATGAACGAGTTGGCGAACCAGTCCCAGTAGATGCCGCCCTGGTGGGTGCCGAGGCCCGCGAGGTTGTCGAGGAGGCTCAGCTCGTCGTCGAACCACAGGGGGCCGCCGGAGCCGGTGAAGAGCCCGGAGTTGCTCTTGGTGCTCGCGACGAGGAGCCACCACAGCGGCACCAGGAAGTAGATCGCGAGGATCACGAGGAAGACGTGGGACCAGACGCGTGGCCTGCGCGGTCCGCGCCCGGCGCTCGCGTTCTCGTGGCGGCGGCGTGTCCGGGTGGGCTGGTCGGTCGTGAGCGTGGCAACCATCACTTGAGTCCGCTCTGCTTGCGCGTCAGGAACAGGAACACGTACGAGCCGAGGAACACGACGATCCCGAGCGCGAACGAGATCGTGGACGCGTAGTTGAACTGGCTGTAGGAGAACGCGAGCGAGTACGCGTACATGTTGGGCGTGTACGACGTCGGGATCGCGCCCTGGGCGACGCTGCGCAGCACCTGCGGCTCCGTGAAGAACTGCAGCGTGCCGATGAGCGAGAAGATCACGACCATGACCATCGACGAGGAGATCATCGGGACCTTGATGCGCGTGGCGATCTGGAGGCCCGAGGCGCCGTCGATGCGCGCCGCCTCGTACACGGACGGGTCCACGCCGCGCAGGGCCGCGTAGATGATGATCATGTAGTAGCCCGACCACTGCCACGTCACGATGTTGACGAGGCTCGCGAAGATCATGTCCTCGCCGAGGAAGCTCGGTGCCGTGGCCCCGAACATCGAGAACAAGTCGGTCGCGGGGCCGAACCGGGGGCTGTAGAGGAAGCCCCACATGAGCGCCCCGATGACCCCGGGGATCGCGTACGGCACGAAGATCGCGAGCCGCGACCCCTTGGACAGCCGGGTCGCGAGCGTGTCGAGCACGAGCGCCGCGACGAGCGCGACGGCGATCTGGATCGGCACCATGACCGCGACGTACACGAGCACGCGGACCAGGCCCTCGAGGAAGATCGGGTCGGTGAACGCCTTCTCGTAGTTCGCGAGCCCGCTGAACGCCTCGCCCTGGGCGAGCGTCTTGGTGTGCAGGCTCATCCAGAACGCGTACCCGAGCGGTGCGACGAGGAAGGTCAGGAACACGACCGCGAACGGTGCGACGTACAGCCAGCCCCAGCGCTGCCGGTGCGTGTCCATCGCGCTCACCTTCTGGCGAGCGGCGCGCCCCGGACGCGCGACGACGGTGACCGGGGATGTGGTGGTGACCATGGCAGGCCCTCCAGGTCTCGACGGGGAGCTCAGCTCACGACCACCTACTCGGTGACGGTGAAGCCCTGCTCCTGGGCGTACTGGACGAGGGAGGTGTGCAGGTCCTCGATCGTCGTGGCGGCGTCACGCTCACCCTGGACCATCGAGTAGATCAGCTCGGTCTGCTGGTCGTACGCGTAGTTCTGGAACGGGCTGAACGTGAAGCCCGCGTAGCCCGCCGCGGCCCCCAGGAAGACGTCCTTGTTGATCTGCTGCCCGCCGAAGAACGGGTACTCGAGGTCGGCGAAGTAGTCCGACTCGAGGATCGGCTTCCACAGCGGGAAGAGCGCGCCCTCCTCGATGCCGATCTTCCAGGCCTCCTCGGTGCCGAAGATCTCCTTGGCCACGAGAGCCGCGGCCTCGGGGTTCTTCGCCTGCGACGTCACGGAGAACGCCGAGCCGCCCCAGTTGATCTGCGTCGGGTCGGCCGCGTCCCACTGCGGGATCGGCGCGGCACGCCACACGGCGTCGGCGTCCGCGTCGGCGAGGCCGCCGAGGTAGCCGGGTCCCCACGCGGCGGCGATGTAGACGGCGTAGCTGCCGTCGACGAGCTTGGTGTTGTAGTCCGTGGTGAACGCGTCGTCGGTCGCGACCAGGCCGCGCTCGACGAGGTCCTGCCAGTAGGCCAGGACGTCCTTGGCACTGTCGTCGTCGACGGTGATGCCGACCTCGGTCGGGGCGGCGTTGTCGTACGTGAACGGCTCCCAGCCGGCCTGGGCGAACAGCGCGGTGTTGAGCGCGCGGCCGTTGGTCGGGAAGTCGGTGATGACGCCCTCGTAGCCGCCGTCCTTGAGCTGCTGCGCCGCCGTGGCGAACTCCTCCCACGTGGTCGGCACCGCGACGCCGTACTGGTCGAAGATGTCCTGGCGGTAGAGCATGCCCATGGGGCCGCCGTCGACCGGGATGGCGTAGACGGCGTCGCCGCTCGTCACGTCCTTCCAGGCGCCCTCGGTGTAGTCGCCCTGCACGTCGGCCGCGCCGTAGGGGGCGAGGTCGACGAGCGCCTCGCGGATGCTGAAGCTCGAGATGACCTCGGCCTCGAGCATGATCACGTCGGGTGCGCCGCTGCCCGCCTCGATGGCGGTCGAGAACTTGGTGTACTCGTCGTTGCCCTGCCCGGCGTTCGTCCAGCAGATCTGGACGTCCTCGTGGGTGTCGTTGAACAGGTCGACGACCTGCTCGAACGCGGGGTACCAGGCCCAGACGCTGACCTGCTCGGCGTCGGGGTTCTTGATCTCGTTGGTGCACGTGGCGTCGCCGCCCGATGCGCCCTCGGCCGCCTCGCCGCCGCCCTCACCGTCGCCGGTGTCGCCGCCCGAGCAGGCCGTCAGGCCCGCGACGGCGACCGTTGCGCCGATGCCGAGGGCGAGCCAACGGCCGCGTCCCGACCTACGAATGCCTCGCATGCGAATCCTCCTTGATCCGGTCCCGGGCGCACGACGCGCCCGGGGTCCCTACGACTGCGCGGTTGCCGACCGGCCGGCCCGCCTGTGCGGCGGGCCGCCCGGAGGCCCCCTGGGGTCCTCCCGCTTCGATGCGGTGGCTGCCGCATCGGCAACTCTACATCGTTGTAGAACACACCTTCCACCCGTCCCGCACGGCCGGTCAAGCAGCGTCGCATCACGGAATGGTCACGATGTGAGCGATCACATCGTGGATCGTTCCGACGTCCTCGCAGTGGTCGCGTGCGCCACCGCCACGACGCCCGCGCGACGTCCAGAGCGCGGGAGCAGTATCCCGTCAGGCGGTCCGCACGCCCTCCGCCAGGCCCGGCCGACCGTGCGCCGCCGCGTCGGCCTGGGTCGATCCGCGGACGACGATCGAGAAGTCGGCGTACACCCGGCGCGCCTCGTGCGGCGCCCCCTTCCCGGCGACACGCTCCGCGAGCATCTCGACCGCCGTGCGCGCGATCTGCTCCCGGCCGGGGTCGACCGTCGTCAGGGACGGGTTGGAGTAGCTGCCCTCGTCCACGGCGTCGAACCCGATGACCGCGACCTCCTCGGGGATGCGCACGCCGCGCACCTGGAGCTCGTGCAGCACGCCGAGCGCCATCGCGTCGTTGAGCGCGAACACGGCGTCGGGCCGCACACCAGCGTCCAGGAGCCGGGCCATCGACTGCGCGCCGGTCGCCCGGTGCCACAGGCCCGCCTCGCCGAGGAGCGACTCGTCGACCTCGAGGCCGGCGTCCGCCATCGCCTGCCGGTACCCCTTGAGCCGGAGCCCCGCCGAGCCGACGACCTCACCGGGGTGCACGCCCACGACGGCGATGCGCCGACGGCCGAGCTCGAGCAGGTACCGCGTCGCGGCGCGCGCCGCCTCGACGTTGTGCATCGTCACGTGGTCGACCGAGCTGTGGAAGATCCGCTCGCCGAGGATGACCATGGGGAAGTCGACCTCGAGCAGGTCCTCGTCGCCGGGCCCCAGGGCGAGCGGGCTGAAGATGAGGCCGTCGGTGAGGTGGCGTCGGGCGCCCGAGAGGACCTCGAGCTCGCGCTCGCGCTGGCCCCCGGTCTGCTCGATGAGCACCGTCAGGCCCTGGGCGTCGGCCGCCTGGATCACGGAGTCCGCGAGCTCGGCGAAGTACGGCAGGCTCAGCTCCGGCACCGCGAGCGCGATGATCCCTGTTCGGCCGGTCCGCAGGTTCCGGGCCGCGACGTTGACCTGGTAGTCGAGCTCCTCGATCGCGGCGAGCACCCGCGCGCGCGTCGACTCTCGGATGTACGGGTAGCCGTTGACGACGTTCGACACGGTCTTGATCGACACGCCGGCCAGCTTCGCCACGTCGTGCATGGTCGCGGCCATCGACCGGACCTCCTCGGCTCTCGTCCTGCCCCCGGGGCGGACCCCCGGTCGCCGGCACGCGGCCCGGCGTCGGCACCACTGTGCCAGAACGGTCCGGCCGGGCCGACCACCACCGCGACGGCCCTCCGGGCCCGGACGCACCGCAGGCCCGGCACATGGCCGGGCCTGCGGGTACGACGTCAGCGCACGAGGTGCGCGGGGCTCACTTCTTGTTGCGGCGCTGGTGGCGCGTCTTGCGAAGCAGCTTGCGGTGCTTCTTCTTGGCCATACGCTTGCGGCGCTTCTTGATGACGGAGCCCACGTGTGTCCTCACAATGCGAATCGGGTTCTGCACGTGGTCTGCGAGCCGACTGGCTCGGCACAGCCCCGCGCTCGGGAAAGTCCGGCCCTCACTCTACCCGCTCCGGCGCCCGGCTGCGTCGCCGCCGCCTGCGGGCAGGCGCGAGGGGTCAGGACGTCATGCGGTCACGGTCGACGGACGACGCCGCGAGGTAGGCGTCCAGCGCGTCCTGCGGCACCCGGAAGGACCGGCCGACGCGGACCGCCGGGAGCTCGCCGTTGTGCACGAGCCGGTACACGGTCATCTTCGAGACGCGCATCGTCTCGGCCACCTCGGCGACGGTGAGGTAACGCAGTCGCGGCCGCTCAGGACCACCGGTCATGCTTCCTCGTTCCTCACCGCGTCGCGACGAGCTCTCGCCGCACGCTGCCACCAGCCGCGGCACGACGCCGCAGCACGCCAAACCCTAGGGCCTGCTGGGGCTGGAGTGAAAGGGGTGATCAGAGTGAAATCCGTCAGTCGTACAGGGGGTCCAGGTCGTACCAGTGGAAGACCGCCTGGCGGGTCGCAAGGATCACCCGGTCCACGTCGTCCGCGGGGTCGTAGCCCGCGCTCCACGGACGCGGCGGAGCGGCGTCCCCGCCGTCGCCCATGAGGACCGGCAGGGGGAACCCGAACACCTCGGCCGCGTGCTCGCGCCACGCCTGGGGCACCTCCGCGTCGACCGGGACCGGGGCGTGGATCGCCACGCCGAGCAGGTGCGCCCAGACGCGCGGGACGACCTGCGCGACCGCGTAGCCCCCTCCCCCGACGGCGACCCACCGGCCGTCGGCCACCTCGTGAGCCAGGTCGTGCACGAGGTCCATGGCCTCGCGCTGCGCGTCGACCGAGACGGACAGGTTCGTCAGCGGGTCCAGGCCGTGCGCGTCGCAGCCGTGCTGGCTCACCACGAGCTGGGGCCGGAAGGCCCGCACCATGGGCACCGCGATCGCACCGAGCGCCCGCAACCAGGCCGTGTCACGCGTGCCCGCGGGCAGCGCCACGTTGACCGTGCGGCCGCGTGCGTGCGGACCACCGACGTCGGTCGTGTGCCCCGTCCCGGGGAAGAGCGTGCGACCGCTCTCGTGGATCGAGATCGTCAGCACCCGCGGGTCGTCCCAGAAGGCCCGCTCGACCCCGTCGCCGTGGTGCGCATCGACGTCGACGTACGCGACGCGCTCGGCACCCTCCGCGAGCGCCGCCCGGATGCCGGCGACCACGTCGTTGTACACGCAGAAGCCGGACGCGTGGTCGGGCATCGCGTGGTGCATCCCGCCCGCGAGGTTGACGGCGTGCTGCGCGTCGCCGCGCCAGACGGCCCGCACCGAGTCGACGGTCCCGGCGACGATGCGTGCCGCGGCGTCGTGCATGCCGGGGAACACCGGGTCGTCGTCGGTGCCCAGGCCGTGGTCGAGGTCCGGCTCGCCGAGGGTCGACGCGCGGCGCACGGCGGCGACGTACTCGGGCGTGTGGGCCGTCTCGAGCAGGGCGTCGGGGGGGACCTCCGCACCGACGACCTCGACCCCGTCCGCGTCGAGGAGGCCGAGCTCCCCGGCGAGCCGGAACGTGAGCTCGAGCCGCAGCGGCGCCATCGGGTGCGTGGGCCCGAAGTCGTAGCCGAGCATCGCGGTGGACCACACGACTCGGGTCTGGGCCATGCCTCACCGTAACCGCAACCCCCCGGCGGCAGGCAGGTGCCGTCCACGCACCGGCGTCCGCACGCGGCCCGCCCGCCTCCCGTGGCGTGCCACGCAGTACGGTGCCCGACGGCGTGCCAGAGTTGTGCGGTCGGTCGGCGGGCAGCAGCGGGTCGCGCGGAGCGGCAGGTCAGGAAGTTCGGGCAGGTCCGGCGAGCAGGGTTCTCGCCGGCCGGGGTGACAGGAGCGCGGTGCACATGGCCCTCCCCAGCCCCATGCTGCGCGCGCGCGAGCTGGTCGACCAGGTCGCCCGTCAGTCGCCCGCCCGGCTCGCGCTCGGGGTCTTCGCGAGCGTCATCGCCGTCTTCACGGCGCTCCTGAGCACGCCCCAGGCGCGCGCGGGCGAGGGACAGGCCCCGTTCGTCGACGCGCTGTTCACGGCCGCCTCCGCGGTGTGCGTCACTGGCCTGACCACCGTCGACACCGGGACCTACTGGTCCACGTTCGGCCAGGTCGTCATCCTCGTCGCGATCAAGGTCGGCGGGCTCGGCGTGATGACGCTCGCCTCGCTGCTGGGCATCGCCGTGTCGCGACGCATCGGGCTCACGCAGAAGATGCTGACGGCCAGCGAGACGCGCTCGGCCGGGCTGGGCGAGGTCGGCTCGCTGCTCCGCGTGGTCATCATCACGGCGACGAGCCTCGAGGTGGTCATCGCGCTCGCGCTCATCCCCCGTTTCGCCATGGTCGGCGAGGACTTCGGCGAGGCGGTGTGGCACGGCGTCTTCTACGCGGTATCGGCGTTCAACAACGCGGGGTTCGTGCCGACCGCGGAGGGTCTCGCGCCCTACACGGGCGACTGGTGGATCAGCATGCCGATCCTCATCGGCGTGTTCATCGGCTCCCTCGGCTTCCCCGTCATCCTCAACATCGCGCAGCGCCGCACCAACGCCCGGCGGTGGAGCCTGCACACCAAGCTGACGCTCACGACGTCGGTGGGGCTCGTGCTCGTCGGCTCCCTCCTCATCGGCCTGTTCGAGGCACGCAACCCGGCGACCATGGGCCCGCTCGACGTGCCGACCAAGATCCTCGCGTCCCTCTTCGCGGGCGTCATGCCGCGGTCGGGCGGGTTCTCGACCGTGGACATCTCGCAGATGCACGAGGCGACGTGGCTGCTCACGGACGCGCTCATGTTCGTCGGCGGCGGCAGCGCCTCGACCGCTGGCGGCATCAAGGTCACGACGCTCGCGGTCATGCTGCTCGCGATCCTCTCGGAGGCGCGCGGCGACCGGGATGTCGAGGCGTTCGGCCGGCGCATCCCCCGCGAGAGCCTGCGCCTGGCCGTCGCCGTCGTGTTCATCGGCGCGACCGCGGTGCTCGTCTCGACCCTCTTGCTCCTCGAGATCACCGGCGAGAGCCTGGACGTCGTCCTGTTCGAGACGTTGTCCGCGTTCGCGACCGTAGGCCTGAGCACCGGCATCACGCCGAGGCTGCCCGACGAGGCGAAGTACGTGCTGACCGTCCTGATGTTCGTCGGACGGACCGGCACGATGACCGTCGCAGCCGCCTTGGCGCTGCGTGACCGGCGCCGGGTCATCCGGTACCCCGAGGAGAGGCCGATCATTGGCTGACACACCCACCCAGGACGGCTACGAGCACCACCCGCCGTCGTCCCCGCCCGCGACGCACCGCCCCCTCGGTGGGGACGTGACGTCGACGGGCCTCGAGGGCCGCCCCGGCGACGCGCACCCGCCCCGCATCCCCACGCGCAGCCGCAAGGACGCGGAGCGGGAGGTGCGCGACGCGGGCGTCCTCGTCGTCGGCCTGGGCCGCTTCGGGTCCTCGATCGCCCTGACCCTCGACCGGCTGGGGCACGACGTCCTCGCCGTCGAGCGGTCGCCCGCGCTCATCCAGCACTACACGGGCCGGTTCCCCCTCGTCGAGGCGGACGCGACCAACCCCGAGGCCCTCGTGCAGGTCGGCGCCAAGGACTTCTCGGTCGCGGTCGTCGGCGTGGGGACCTCGCTCGAGGCGAGCGTCCTGATCACGGGCAACCTCGTGGACATCGGCACGCCGCAGATCTGGGCCAAGGCCATCTCCGCCGAGCACGCGCGCATCCTGCAGCGCATCGGCGCGCACCACGTGGTGCTCCCCGAGGCCGACGCCGGCAACCGGGTCGCGCACCTCGTCTCGGGCAAGCTCCTCGACTACATCGAGGTCGAGGACGGGTTCACGATCGTCAAGATGCGGCCGCCGCGCGAGACCCAGGGGTTCACGGTCGGCCAGTCGCAGATCCGCAAGCGCTACGGCGTCACGGTCATCGGCGTGAAGCCGCCCGGCGAGGAGTTCGTGTACGCGACCGAGGACACGCGCATCTCGGCCAACGACCTGCTCATCGTCTCGGGCCACGCGGACCTGCTCGAGCGCTTCGCGGCGCGCCCGTAGGCCGCTCGCGCGCGGGTCATCGTCGGCGGACGGCGATGACCCGCTGGAGCACGACGAACACGAGCAGCAGGACCCCGATCACGATCTTGGTCCACCACGAGCTCAGCGTGCCCTCGAACGTGATGATCGTCTGGATGAGGCCGAGCACGAGCACGCCGAGCAGCGAGCCGAGCACGAACCCGCTGCCGCCCGTGAGGAGCGTGCCGCCGATGACGACGGCGGCGATCGCGTCGAGCTCCATGCCGACGCCGGTCAGCGAGTACCCGGACCGGGAGAACACCGAGAACAGGAACCCGCCGATGCCCGCGCACGTGCCGCTGATCACGTAGACGAGCACCTTGGTCCGGGCGACCGGGAGCCCCATGAGCGTCGCCGACTGGTCGCCCCCGCCGATCGCGTAGACCGTGCGGCCGAACTGCGTGTGGTGCAGCAGGTAGAAGGCGATCGCGACGACGCTCAGCGCGATGATGCCGCTGGGCGTGATGGTCCAGGTCTCGCCGACGGGGATCCGGTACGCGGACAGCCAGACGATCGTCGGGTCCGTGATCGGGATCGAGGACAGGCTGATGACGTAGGAGAGCCCGCGCGCGAGGAACATCGCGGCGAGGGTCGCGATGAACGGTTGGATCTCGAACACGTGCACCATGACGCCGACGACGAGCCCGATGAGCGAGCCGACGAGGACCATCGCGGGGATGACGACGGCGGCGGGCCAGCCGGACTGGAAGAGCGACGCGGCGAGGATGCCGGACAGCGCGACGACGGCCCCGACGGACAGGTCGATGCCGCCCGTGATGATGACGAACGTGAGGCCGACGGCGAGCACGATGAGGAACGAGTTGTTGATGAAGAGGTTCGACAGGACGCGGCCCGAGAGGAAGTTGCCGTAGCGCGCCTGGCCGACGGCGAGCATGAGCACGAGCACCGCGAGCGCGCCCAGGACGGGCAGGTAGCGCCGGTCGAGCCGCAGGCCGCGGCCCAGGCGGGCGACGACGCCCGGCGTACCCCCGGCCGTCCGGCTGCTGATCTGGTCGGTCGACATCAGACGGTCACCTCCGCACTGCTCGGCTCGGCCGGTTGGACGCCGTGCACCCCGCGCGGGTCGCCCGGTTCCCCGCGCCGCCGGGCGGCGAGACGGTTGCGCACGATCGGGGACTGCATGACGACGACGGCGATGACGACGATCGCCTTGAACAGCGGGGTCACGGCGGGTGGGATGCCGAGGATCGTCACGGTCAGGTCGAGCGTCTCGAGCACGATCGCGCCGACCATCGTGCCCGCGAGGGAGAACTTCCCGCCCGCGAGGGAGGTCCCGCCGATGACGACGGCGAGGATCGCGTCGAGCTCGATGAGCATGCCCGCGTTGTTCGCGTCGGCGGCCATCACACCCGAGCTGATCATGAGCCCGGCGATGCCCGCGAACAGGGCCGACATCGCGTAGACCGTCCAGATGATGCTGCGCGAGCGCACGCCCGCGAGGCGGCTCGCCTCGGGGTTGATGCCGACGGACTCGATGAGCATCCCGAGCGCGGTGCGGCGCGTCAGGAGCGCGACGACGAGGAAGATCGTCCCGGCGACGATGACCGAGACGGGCAGGGCCGCCCAGTAGCCCGAGCCGATGACCTTGTACGGGGGGCTCGTGATCGTCGTGATCATGCCGCCCGTGATGAGCATCGCGATGCCGCGCCCGGCGGTCATGAGCACGAGGGTCGCGATGATGGGTTGGATGCCGATGACGGAGACCAGGAACCCGTTCCAGGTGCCGAGCACCAGGGACAGGACGAGCGCGATGCCGATGCCGGTGATCACGGTGCCGACCGACGAGGGGTCGGGCGCGGAGCCGATGTAGGTGAGCGCGACGGCCCCCGCGATCGCGACGACGGCGCCCACCGACAGGTCGATGCCGCGCGTCGCGATGACGAGCGTCATGCCGACGGCGACGAGCAGCAGCGGCGAGCTGTTGCGCAGGATGTCGATGAGCGCGCCGTAGAGGTGCCCGTCGCGGACGCGGATCCGCAGGAACGTGGGCGTGTTGATCGTGTTGACGACGATGAGCAGCGCGAGCGCCGCGACGGGCCAGAAGAGCCGGTGCCGGACGATGCCCATCACGACGCCCTCCCGCTCGCGATGAGCCCGACGACGTCGTCGAGCCCCACGTCGTCGCCGTTGACGAGGTCCGCGACCTTGGCGCGGTCGCGCATGACGGCGATGCGGTGGCTCAGCCGGAGGACCTCCTCGAGCTCGGCGGAGATGAACACGACCGCCATGCCGTCCTTCGCGAGCTCGGCGATGAGCCGCTGGATCTCGGCCTTGGCGCCGACGTCGATGCCGCGCGTCGGCTCGTCGAGGATGAGCACCTTGGGTGCTGTGGCGAGCCAGCGCGCGAGGAGCACCTTCTGCTGGTTGCCGCCCGAGAGGTTCCGCACGAGGGCCTCGGGGTCGGCGGGGCGGATGCCCAGGAGCTCGATGTACCGCTCGACGACCTCGTCGGCGCGCCTGCGCGGGATGCGCCTGGCCCAGCCGCGCTCCGCCTGGAGGCCGAGCATGATGTTCTCGCGCACCGTGAGGTCCCCGACCAGGCCCTCGGCCTTGCGGTGCTCGGAGGAGAACGCGATGCCGTGGTCCATCGCGGTCCGCGGGTTGCGCAGCCGTGTCGGCGTGCCGGCCACGACCGTCTGGCCGGCGTCGGGCCGGTCGGCCCCGTAGAGCAGGCGCGCGATCTCGGTGCGCCCCGACCCGAGCAGCCCGGCGAGGCCGACGACCTCGCCCGCGTACAGGTCCAGGTCGATCGGCTGGACGGACCCGCGTCGCCCGAGACCGACGGCCTGGAGCGCGGGTGTGGCTCCCTCGTCGTGCACCGCGGAGCGTTTGGGCGCCTCCTCGAGCTGCTCGAGGACGGCCAGGGACTTGCCGATCATCTTCGAGACGAGCTCGAGCCGCGGGAGGTCCCGGGTCAGGTACTCGCCCACGAGGACGCCGTTGCGCAGGATCGTCATGCGGTCGGAGATCTCGTAGATCTGGTCGATGAAGTGGGACACGAAGAGGATCGCGACGCCGTCGTCACGCAGGCCGCGGATGACCCTGAAGAGCCGTGCGACCTCGTCGGCGTCGAGGCTCGAGGTGGGCTCGTCGAGGATGAGGACGCGCGCGTCGACGACCATGGCTCGGCAGATCGCGACGAGCTGCTGGACGGCGAGCGAGTGCGCGGACAGCGACGACGCGGGGTCGATGTCGAGCCCGAGGCGGTCGAGGTAGGTCGCGGCCCGGTGGCGCAGCGTGCGCCAGTCGATGCCGCCGAACCTGCGGGGCTCGTGACCCAGCATGATGTTCTCGCCGACCGAGAGGTTCTCGCAGAGGTTGACCTCCTGGTAGACGGTGCTGATGCCCGCCTGCTGGGCCCGTGCGGGCCCAGCGAACACGCGTTCCTCCCCACCCACGAGGATGGTCCCCGAGTCGATGCCGTAGACGCCTGTGAGCGCCTTGATGAGGGTGGACTTGCCGGCGCCGTTCTCGCCGATCAGGGCGTGCACCTCGCCGGGCAGGAGCCGGAAGTCGACGCCTTGGAGCGCCTTGACGCCGGGGAACTCGATCGAGATGCCTGTCATCTGCACGACGGGCTGCGGGCTTGTCATCGGGACCTCCGTACGACGCGGGCACGGCCCCGGGGGCGACCTGGTGGTGGCAGGCGCGCTCCCGGGGCCGGAGCCCTCGGGCTCTACCGGTGGGACGTGGGGTCAGTACTGCCGGTCCGGCAGGGCCTCGATCGCGGCCTCCTGGTCGAACGCCAGGTCCTTGACGACGATGCGCTTCTCGACCTCGTCGCCCGCCATGACCTTGTTGATGATGTCGACGAGGTCCGGGCCGAGCAGGGGGTTGCACTCGACGATGTAGTTGATCTTGCCGTCGGCGAGCGCCTGCATGCCGTCCTTGACCGCGTCGATCGTCACGATCTTGATGTCCTCGCCGGGCACGAGACCGGCGGCCTCGATGGCCTCGATGGCGCCGAGCCCCATGTCGTCGTTGTGGGCGAAGACGAGGTCGATGTCGTCGTGGGCCTGGAGGAAGCCCTCCATGACGGTCTTGCCCTCGGAGCGCGTGAAGTTGCCCGTCTGGGACGCGATGATCTCGACGTTCGGGTTGTCGGCCGTGGCGGACTCGAAGCCCTCTTTGCGGTCGATCGCGGGGGCCGAGCCCGTGGTGCCCTGGAGCTCGACGACCTTGATGGGCTCGGTCGCGAGGTTCTCCGAGACCCACTCGCCGGCCATCTCGCCCTCGAGGACGAAGTCGGAGCCGATGAAGGTCTCGTAGAGCGTGTCGTCCTGCGAGTCGACGGCACGGTCCGTCAGGACGACGGGGATACCCGCGGCCTTGGCCTCCTCGAGGACGGCGTCCCAGCCGGACTCGACGACGGGTGAGAACGCGATGACGTCGACGCCCTGCGCGATGTAGGAGCGGATCGCCTGGATCTGGTTCTCCTGCTTCTGCTGCGCGTCGGAGAACTTGAGGTCGAACCCGTTCTCCTTGGTCAGGTTGTCCTGGATGGACTTGGTGTTGGCGGCGCGCCAGCCGCTCTCGGCGCCGACCTGGGAGAACCCGACGACGACGAGGTCGCCCTCCATGGCGTCGCCACCCTCGGCGACGTCCTCGGTGGCGGGCTCCTCGGGCTCGGTGGTCCCACCGCACGCGGCCAGGGTGAGCACTGCCATGGCCGCGGCCGCAACCGCAAGCTTGCGTCTCATGTGTTCGTCCTCTTCCTCGCACGTCCCCACGGCGGGAAGGACCGGGCGACCGGGGTCGACGACGTCCGACGGGGTGCTCCGCACGACCGGCTCGTCGCAGCACGACGGGGCCTGACGCGTCACGCCGTCCGGGTGGGCGACCGACGCGGGTGTGGGGGCCGTCAGCGCATCGTCGCTCCCCTGCCGTCGCAGTCCCGCAGCATTGCGGGGGCAGATCGCCATCGATCCGCTGAGGCAAGTGTTAGCGCTCACAAGCCGGGCATCAAGAGCAAACCATCACATCTTGGTAACGCTCTGGTCACGGCACGCGACTGGGCCCGGCCTGCCGAGGCAGACCGGGCCCAGTCGGTACGTCGTCGGTCCGGGGTCCGGACCGCGTGGATCAGCCGGCGGTGACCGCGCGACGCTTGTTGTAGATGTCGAACGCGACGGCGAGCAGGAGCACGAGGCCCTTGACGACCTGCTGGATCGACTGGTCCAGGCCGAGGATCTGCATGCCGTTGCTCATGACGGCCATGATCAGACCACCGACCATGGCGCCGGTGACCTTGCCGACGCCACCGGTGGTCGACGCGCCACCGATGAAGCACGCGGCGATCGCGTCGAGCTCGAACATGTTGCCCGCGCTCGGCTGGGCGCCGTTGGACCGCGAGGAGAAGACCACGCCGGCGACGCCCGCGAGGATTCCCATGTTGGTCATGACCCAGAAGTTCACGCGCCGGACCTTCACACCCGAGAGCTGCGCGGCGGACAGGTTGCCACCGATCGCGTACACGTGGCGGCCGAACACCGTGCGGCTCGTGATGAGGCTGTAGGCCATGATCAGGAACGCGAGGATGATGAGCACGTTCGGCAGGCCGCGGCTGTTGGCGAGCTGCCAGGCGAACCACATCACGACCGCAGCGACCGCGACGATCTTCAGCGCGAAGAGCGGCAGCGCCTCGACGGCCTGCTGGTACGCGACGCGGGCCGAGCGGCTGCGCCACTGGCTGACCGCGAAGCCGACCACGGCCAGGGCGAAGATGAGCAGGGTGAACACGTCGTACCCGGGCCCGCCGAGGAGCCCGTTCTGGAAGCCGGCCGCGATGTCCGAGTACGGCGCACCGAACGGGGACAGCGAGATGTTGCCGAGCACGAGGTACGTGCCACCGCGGAAGAGGAGCATGCCGGCCAGCGTCACGATGAACGCCGGGATGCCGACGTACGCGACCCAGAAGCCCTGCCACGCCCCGGCGAGGAAGCCGACGACGAGCGCGACGAGCACACCCATCCACCACGGCAGGCCGCCCTTGATGACGAGGGTCGCCGAGATGGCACCCGTGAACGCCACGATCGAGCCGACCGAGAGGTCGATGTGCCCGGCGATGATGACGATCACCATGCCGATGGCCAGGATCAGGATGTACGAGTACTGCAGCACGAGGTTCGAGATGTTGTTCGGGCTGAGGCTCAGACCGTCGGTGAGGATGGCGAACAGCCCCACGATCAGCACGAACGCGATGTAGATACCGCTCTGCCGCATGTTCCGGGTCAGCAGCTCCCGGATGTTTGCGATGCCAGTCATTGCACCTGTTCCTTTTCCTGGGTCATGAGCTCCATGAGCCGTTCCTGGCTGGCCTGGGCCACGGGGACCTCGCCGGTGATCCGGCCGAAGGCGAGTGTGTAGATGCGGTCGCAGATGCCGAGGAGCTCGGGCAGCTCGGAGGAGATGACCACGACGGCCTTCCCCGCGGCGACCAGCCGGTTGATGATCGTGTAGATCTCGTACTTCGCGCCGACGTCGATGCCGCGGGTGGGCTCGTCCAGGATGAGGACGTCGGCGTCGGTGTAGATCCACTTCGCCAGCACGACCTTCTGCTGGTTCCCGCCCGAGAGCTTGCCGGTCAGGGCCATGACCGTCGGGGCCTTGATGTTCAGCGAGGCCCGGTACTCCTCGGCGACCTTGAGCTCCTCGTTCTGGTTGACCCAGCCGCGCGAAGACAGAGCGTCGAGGTTGGCCGCGGAGATGTTGCGGCGGATGTCCTCGATGAGGTTCAGGCCGTACTTCTTGCGGTCCTCGGTCGCGTACGCCAGGCCGTGGGCGATGGCCTCGGAGACCGTGCGGGTCTTGATCTCCTTGCCGTCCTTGAAGACCCGGCCGGTGATGTTGCGCCCGTAGGAGTGGCCGAACAGGCTCATCGCGAGCTCGGTGCGCCCGGCGCCCATCAGGCCCGCGATCCCCACGACCTCGCCGCGCCGCACGTTGAAGCTCGCGCGGTCGACCACGGTGCGGTCCATCTGGGTCGGGTGGTGGACCGTCCAGTCCTCCACGCGCAGCACCTCGGTGCCGACCTGGGGGGTCCGCTCGGGGTAGCGGTGCTCGAGGTCGCGCCCGACCATGCCCTTGATGATCCGGTCCTGCGTCGAGGTGGGCAGCGACATGTCGATGGTCTCGATCGTGCGCCCGTCACGGATGATCGTGGTGCGGTCGGCGATCTCAGCGATCTCGTTGAGCTTGTGCGAGATCATGATCGAGGTGATGCCCTGGCCCTTGAGGTGGCGCAGCAGGTCCAGCAGGTGCTCGGAGTCCGAGTCGTTGAGCGCCGCGGTCGGCTCGTCCAGGATCAGCAGCTTGACCTGCTTGGACAGTGCCTTCGCGATCTCGATCAGCTGCTGCTTGCCGACGCCGAGCGTCCCGACCGGGGTCGTCGGGTTCTCGTTCAGACCGACGCGGGCCAGCAGCTTGGCGGCCTCCGCGTTGGTCGCGTTCCAGTCGATCAGGCCACCGCGGCCACGCTGCTCGTTGCCCAAGAAGATGTTCTCGGCCACCGACAGGTAGGGCACCAGCGCGAGCTCCTGGTGGATGATCACGACGCCCACGTGCTCGGAGTCGTTGATCGACCCGAACTGCGCGTGCTTGCCCTCGTAGACGATGTCGCCCTCGTACGTGCCATGCGGGTAGACACCGGACAGCACCTTCATCAGCGTCGACTTGCCCGCGCCGTTCTCACCGCAGATCGCGTGGATCTCCCCACGGGCGACCTCCAGCGTCACGTCCTGCAGCGCCTTCACGCCGGGGAAAGTCTTGGTGATGGAGCGCATCTCCAAGATGTTGTTGCTCATGCGGCCTCTACCTCACTCTTGTCGTGGCCACGGATGGTCGTGCCGGTGCCGGCCCGGCGGGTCGCCCCGCCGGACCGGCTCCTGCGTCAGGTCAGATCACTCGGAGACGCCGCTGGCGACCTCTTCGGCCGTCCAGTAGCCCGAGTCGACCAGGAGGGAGTTGATGTTGTCGGCGTAGACGATGTCCGACTCCAGCAGGTAGGACGGGACGACCTTGACACCGTTGTCGTACGTCTCGGTGTCGTTGGCCTCCGGCTCGTCGCCCGCGAGGTACGCCTTGGCGGCCACGACGGACTGCTCGGCGAGCTTGCGGGTGTCCTTGAAGATCGTCGAGTACTGCACGCCGTCGGCGATGAGCTTGACCGACGCGATCTCGGCGTCCTGGCCGGTGATGATCGGCATGGCCTTGTCGCCCGAGCCGTAGCCGGCGTTCTGCAGCGCGGTGATGATGCCGCGGGAGATGCCGTCGTACGGGGCGAGGACACCCTGGACCACGCTGCCGTCGTTGTACGCGGACGTCAGGAGGTCTTCCATGCGCTTCTGCGCGGTCTCCTGCTGCCAGCGCAGGATGGCTGCCTGCTCGATGTCCGTCTGACCGGACTTGACGACGATCGTGCCCTCGTCCATGAACGGCTGGAGCGTGTCGATCGCGCCCTGCCAGAAGAAGTGGGCGTTGTTGTCGTCGAGCGAGCCGGCGAAGAGCTCGACGTTGAACGGACCGGTGGCGGTGCCCTCGGAGCCGTCAGCGTTGAGCAGGCCGAGGCCCACGAGCAGCGAGGTGGCCTGCTGGACGCCGACCTCGTAGTTGTCGAACGTCACGTAGAAGTCGACGTTGTCGCTGTCACGGATCAGGCGGTCGTAGGAGATGACCGGGATGCCCGCGTCGGCGGCAGCCTGGAGCTGGCCGGAGAGCGCGGTGCCGTCGATGGCGGCGATGATCAGGAGCTCGGCGCCCTTGGTGATCATCTGGTCGATCTGCTGCGACTGGGTCGGGATGTCGTCGCCCGCGAACTGCAGGTCGACCTCGTACCCGGCCTCCTCGAGACCGGACTTGACGGCCTCGCCGTCCGCGATCCAGCGCTCGGAGGTCTGCGTGGGCATCGCCACACCGATGAGACCGCCTTCGGTCTCCTCGGTGCCGCCGCCTGCCGCGCCGTCGTCCTCGGTCTCGCCCGCGCCGCCACCGCTGCACGCAGCGAGCGACAGAGCGAGGGTCATGCCCACCGCGACTGCGGCGAACTTCCTGGTGCTCATTTCTCCTCCTCGAGAACTTGCATCTTCCTGATGTTGGGCGACCTGGGACTTCCAGGGCCGGCCCGGGCGACCTGACCGTGATTGCTCGGACCGGTCAGGAAGTCTGTGCGCTACTCCACCTGCACGACCTCGGCCCCCGCGGCCCGCAGGTGCCGCAGCTCGTCCGCCGGGGCGCTGGGCCCCGTGACGATGCGGTGGACCTGGTCGAGGCGCGCGATGCGGCCGAGGTGGACCTGGCCGATCTTCGAGCCGTCGGCGACGACCACGGAGTGCTCCGCGGCGGTGAGGATCCGCTGCTTGACCTCGGCCTCGGGCAGGTTGACGTTCGTCACCCCGTGCTCGACGTCGATGCCGTTGCAGCCGATGAACGCGAGGTCCGCGTGGACCCGCTCCAGCAGGAGCGTGGCCATCGGGTTCACGAGCGAGTGCTGGAGCGGGCGCAGCGTCCCGCCGGTCACGACGACGGAGAGCCGGCCGATGGCCCGCTCGAGGTCGAGCGCGATGTTGAGGCCGTTGGTGATGACGACGACCTGCTCGAGGTCGGTGCGCGCGGCGAGCGCACGGGCGATCGCCGTCGTCGTCGTGCCGACGTCGATGATCACGCTCATCCCGGACGAGACCATCGCCGCGGCGTGCTCGCCGATGCGCTGCTTCTCGCGGGCGAACTCGACGGCGGCCTGCTCGAACGTGGGCTCCGTCCGGTTGCCGCCGACGGGGGCGATGACGCCGCCGCGGACGCGACGGACCGCGTGCGAGAGCTCGAGGGCCGCGAGGTCCGTGCGGACCGTGACGTCGGAGATGCTGAAGGCGTCGGCAAGGTCGGCGACGCGCACGAACTGTCGTTCGGCGATCAGCTGGAGCATGCGTTCGCGACGGAGCGTCACGGGCAGCTGCTCGACCTCTTCCTTGAGCACGCACCTACTGTCCGGGGCGAGCCAGGGTTGAGTCAACTTCTTGAAGCCAACTTTTGATTGCGAAACAGTAACGACGCGTCACGGGCCGCGCGAGTGGGCCCTTGGTCCCGGCTTCGAGCCGCTGACCTGCGCCTCTACCGTCCGGGCACGCCAAAGACCTCCGGATGCGGAGGTCTTTGGTTAGGCCAGATGGGGGATATCGAAAGCGCGCGAAAGGTGCACTCGGCTCAGCCGGGCGGGGCGGGCGTTGGCCCTGCCGACCCGGGGGGCCAGGCCGGCAGGGCCACGCCGAGGCTTCAGAAGCCTTGCGCGAGGCGGTAGTACGCGTGGTTCCAGCGGATCTCCTGCGCGAACCCGCGGGCCGTCGTGCCGTCGTCGATCGACAGGAGCTCGGTCCGGGCGATGTCGGAGAAGTCCTCGAACGCCTCCATGCCGACCTGGGTCGTCAGGACCGTGTGGTGCGCCGCGCCGGCCATGAGCCACGCCTCCGCGGAGGTCGCGAAGTCCGGCTTCGGCTTCCACACGGCGCGCGCCACGGGCAGGTTGGGCAGCGCGGCGTCGGGCGCCACGATGTCGACGGCGTTGGCGGTGAGGCGGAAGCGGTCGCGCATGTCCGACAGCGCGACGACGACGCCCGGGCCCGGGTCGGTGTCGAAGACCAGGCGGACCGGGTCCTCCTTGCCGCCGATGCCGAGGGGGTGGATCTCGAGCGAGGGCTTCGACGTCGTGAGCGACGGGCAGATCTCGAGCATGTGGGCGCCGAGGATCTTCTCGTCGCCCGGCACCAGGTTGTAGGTGTAGTCCTCCATGAGCGAGGCGCCACCGGGCAGCCCCTCACCCATGACCTTCGCGGCGCGGACGAGCAGGGCGGTCTTCCAGTCGCCCTCGGCACCGAACCCGAAGCCCTTCGCCATGAGGCGCTGGACGGCGAGCCCCGGGAGCTGGCGAAGGTCGCCGAGGTCCTCGAACGTCGTCGTGAACGCGGTCGCACCGATCTCGCCGAGGAGCGAGAGGAGCGCGACCTCCTGGCGTGCGCCGTAGCGCAGGGAGTCGTGGCGCTCGCCACCCGCCCGCAGCTCGGGGGCCACGTCGTAGAGGTCCTCGTACTCCGCCACGACGGCGTCGACGGCGGACTCGTCCACGGCCGCGACGGCGGCGACGAGGTCGTTGACGCCCCACGTGTTGACCGAGACGCCGAAGCGCAGCTCGGCCTCGGTCTTGTCGCCCTCGGTCACGGCCACGTTGCGCATGTTGTCGCCGAAGCGCGCGAGCTTGAGCTCGTGCGTCGCGGCCCAGCCGGCCGCCGCGCGCGCCCACGTGCCGACGCGCGCCTGCACGGTCGGGTTCGACACGTGGCCGACGACCGTCTTGCGCGCGACGCCGAGCCGCGACTGGATGTAGCCGAACTCGCGGTCGCCGTGCGCGGCCTGGTTGAGGTTCATGAAGTCGAAGTCGATCGTCGACCACGGCAGCTCGACGTTCGCCTGCGTGTGCAGGTGCAGCAGCGGCGTGCGCAGGGCGTCGAGGCCCGCGATCCACATCTTCGCCGGGGAGAACGTGTGCATCCACGCGATGACACCGATGCACCGGTCGGCGGCGTTCGCCTCGAGCGCCATGCGGCGGATCGCGTCGGAGTCCTTGAGCACCGGCTTCCACACGATGCGGACGGGCACTGCCTCGGCTGCCTCGAGCTCCCGGGCGATGGCCTGGGACTGCTCGGCGACCTGGCGCAGGGTCTCCTCGCCGTAGAGGTCCTGGCTCCCGGTGAGGAACCAGACCTCGCGGTCGGCGTAGGGCTTGGTCATGAGGACTCCTTCGTCACGTGCGGGGTTGCGTAGCTGGTCCTACGGCCGTCGGGGGTCACCGGCCGTAGACGTTCTGGTAGCGGTCGTACAGGCGGTCGACGTCGGACTGCGCGATCGGCAGCGGCTCGCCGAGCTGGCGCGAGATGTGCACCGTGCGGGCGACCTCCTCGACCATGACGGCGGCCTTGACGGCGGACTTCGCGTCCTTGCCGATGGTGAACGGGCCGTGGTTGCGCATGAGCACCGCGGGCGACCGCGAGTCGCGGAGCGTCTCGACGATCCCCCGGCCGATGGAGTCGTCGCCGATGAGCGCGAACGGACCGATCGGGACGGGCCCGCCGAACTCGTCGGCCATCATCGTCAGGACGCACGGGACGGGCTCGGCGCGCGCGGCCCACGCGGTCGCGTAGGTCGAGTGCGTGTGCACGACGCCGTAGACCTCGGGCATGTGGCGGTACACGTAGGCGTGCGCGGCCGTGTCCGACGACGGCGAGCGGTCGCCGTCGACGAGGTTCCCGTCGAGGTCGCAGACGACCATCGCCTCCGGGCTGAGCTGGTCGTACGTGACGCCGCTCGGCTTGATGACGAGCAGGTCCGCGGAGCGCAGGCGCTGCGAGACGTTGCCGGCGGTCCACACGACCAGGCCCCAGCGGGGCAGCTCGGCGTGCAGGTCGGAGACGAGCGCGCGGACGTGCTCGACCTCCTCGCGCACCTCGCTCGAGTAGGCCTCAAGGCCGTGGGCAGTCATGTCGCTCCCTAGATCGCTTCCGTGGCGGCCCGCTCGACCGCAAGCCCTGCGCTGTACCGCTCGAGGAAGGCCGCGTACCCCGCGACGTCGTCGGCGAGCGGTCGCACGACGTCGACCTCCGAGCCTGCGAAGACCCGGGTGCTGAGGAAGTCGCCGAGGCTCTGCTCGGACGCCGCGTGCAGGTAGGCGGCGAGCACCGCGATGCCCCACGGGCCGCCCTCGCTCGCGGTGCGGGCGACGGCGACCGGTGCGTCGACGGCCGCGGCGAGCAGCCGCTGGGCCACGCCGGCCGTCCGGAACATGCCGCCGTGCGCGGCCAGGACGTCGAGCTCCACGCCCTCGGCCGCCAGCACGCGCATGCCGAGGCTCAGCGTCGCGAACGCGCCGTAGACCTGCGTGCGCATGAAGTTCGCGAGCGTGAGCCGGCTGTCCGGCGTGCGGACGAAGAGCGGTCGGCCCTCGGCGAGGCCCGTGATCGGCTCGCCCGAGAGGTAGTTGTAGGCGATCAGGCCGCCGCCGTCGGCGTCGCCCTCGAGGGCCTCGCGCAGCAGCGCGCCGAAGACGGCGTCGGGCGCTTCCGGGTGGCCCAGCGCCGTCGCGAACCGGCCGAAGACCTCGGCCCACGCGCCCAGCTCGCTCGCACCGTTGTTGCAGTGCACCATCGCGACGAGGTCGCCGGCGGGTGTGGTCACGAGGTCGAGCTCCTCGTGGACGCCCTCGAGCGGCCGCTCCAGGACGACCATCGCGAAGATCGACGTGCCGACGCTCACGTTCCCGGTGCGGGGCGCGACCGCGTTCGTCGCGACCATGCCCGTCCCGGCGTCGCCCTCGGGCGGGCACATGGGCGCACCCGGGCGCAGCGTCCCGGTGGGGTCAAGCAGCGCGGCGCCCTCGGCGGTGAGCCGGCCGGCCTCCTGGCCCGCGACGAGGACCCGGGGCAGCAGGTCCGCCACGCGCAGGCCCGGGCGGCGCGCCGCGACCAGCTCGTCGAGCTGCGCGAGCATCCGGGCGTCGTAGTCCTTGGTCACGGTGTCGACCGGGAAGACGCCGGAGGCGTCGCCGACGCCGAGCACCCGGCGCCCGGTCAGGCGCCAGTGCACGTAGCCCGCGAGGGTCGTGATCGTGGCGACCTCGGGGACGTGCGGCTCGTCGTCGAGGACGGCCTGGTACAGGTGCGCGACGGACCAGCGCAGGGGGATGTTGTGGCCGAGGAGCGCGCTCAGCTCGGCCGCCGCGGGGCCCGTGCTCGTGTTGCGCCACGTGCGGAACGGCACGAGGAGCTCGTCGCGGGCGTCGAACGCGAGGTAGCCGTGCATCATCGCGGAGACCCCGAGCGCGCCGACCTCGGTCAGGCGGACGCCGTAGCGGCGCTCGACGTCCGCGTGCAGCGCGGCGACGCAGGCCTGCAGGCCGGACCAGACGGCGTCGAGCGAGTAGGTCCACACGCGGTCGACGAACTGGTTCTCCCACTCGTGGCTGCCGTCCGCGAGGGGCGTGCCGTCCGAGTCGACGAGGCAGGCCTTGATCCGGGTCGATCCCAGCTCGATGCCGAGGGAGGTGCGCCCCGCGGTGATCTGCGTGCGTGCGCGCGCGGCGCCGTCGTCGTTGGTCATCGTTGCTCCCGTTGCCTCGCAGCGGTCTGCCGCGTGAAGATGTTAGCGCTCACAATGCCGGGACTGTCAAGCCTGCGCCTCGGGCGCGGTCACGATGTCGAGGCCCTCCTCGAAGATCGCGAAGAGCCGCTCGGCGACGTCCTGGAGCGGCTCGGCGTACCCCGTGCCGTGCCAGTGGTGGAACATCCCCAGGAGGCCACCGGTGAGGGCGTGCGCGAACACCTGGACCTCGAGGTCGACGGCCGGCCGGCCGAGGCGCGCCGCGAGCGCGGACCCGACCACCTCGGCGAACGCGTACGTGCGCGCCGAGGCCGCCTGCTCGAGCTCGGGCGTGCTCATCATCAGGGCCACGCGGCGCCGGACCTGCCGCTCGCCGTCGGCGGAGAGCGCCCCGAGCGTCCCGACGACCACGCGACGCACGCCGTCGAGCGGCACGCGCTCGGCCAGCGCCGGCAGGAGCACGCGGTCGAGGTCGTGGTCGTACTCGTCCCAGAGGACGATCTCCTCCTTGGTCCCGAAGTAGCGGTAGACGCTGCTCGGCGACACGTCCGACGCGTCGGCGACCTCCTCGACGGTCACGGCGTCGAAGCCGCGCTCCTCGAACATGTCCAGCGCGACCGCCTGGATCCGCAGCATCGCGGCGAGCCGCTTGCGCACCCGGAGGCTGCCGCCACCACCGCTCTCGTCATCCGCCATCCGGCCATGCTAGCGGCGCGGTGACGGAGACTCTCGATTGACATCGACTGTCTGTTGACAGTGACTTTCACGCGGCCTACCGTCAACTGACAGCCGCTGTCAGATCGATCGAGGAGATCGCCATGGCTCACGTCATCCACGCCGAGGGGCTCACCAAGTCGTTCGGGAGCACCCGCGCCCTGGACGGCCTCGACCTCACCGTCGAGCCCGGCCAGGTGCACGGCTTCCTCGGTCCGAACGGCGCCGGCAAGTCCACGACCATCCGCGTGCTGCTCGGCCTCCTGCGCAAGGACGGCGGCCGGGTCGACGTGCTCGGCGGCCACCCGTGGCGCGACGCCGTCGCCCTGCACCGCCGCCTGGCGTACGTCCCGGGCGACGTCCACCTGTGGCCGAACCTCTCGGGTGGTGAGGCGATCGACGTCCTGGGCCGCCTCCGTGGCGGCCTCGACACCGCGCGCCGCGACGAGCTCGTCGAGCGCTTCCAGCTCGACCCGACCAAGCGGTGCTCGGCGTACTCGAAGGGGAACCGGCAGAAGGTGGCCCTCGTCGCGGGGCTGGCCGCCGACGTCGAGCTCTACCTCCTGGACGAGCCGACCAGCGGGCTCGACCCCCTCATGGAGACGGTGTTCCAGGAGGTCGTGCGCGAGCTGCGCGCCGCGGGCGGCACCGTGCTCCTGTCGAGCCACATCCTGGCCGAGGCGGAGGCGCTCTGCGACGCCGTGTCAATCATCCGCGACGGTCGCGTCGTCGAGACCGGCACGCTCGCCCAGCTCCGCCACCTCACACGGACCAGGCTCGAGGTCACCACCCGGGAGCCCCTCGACGACCTCGGCTCCGTCGCCGGGATCCACGGGCTCAAGATCTCCGACGGCGGCCGGACCGCGCGCATCGAGGTCGAGGCCGAGGGCCTCGGCGCCGTCGTGCACCTCCTCGGGACGCGGGACGTGATCAGTCTCACGAGCACGCCGCCGTCCCTCGAGGAGCTGTTCCTGCGCCACTACGGCGAGGAGCTCGGCACGCTCGCCGTCGCCGCGTCGGGGAACGGGAGCTCCCGATGAGCACGCTCACGGGGACCTGGCACCTCGTCCGGCTCGCGCTGCGCCGGGACCGGGTCGTGCTGCCGGTGTGGGTCGCGGCCGTCGCCGGGCTCGCCTGGGGCGTCGTCGCCAGCTACCAGGGGACGCTCCTGACCGAGGCCGACCGTGTCGCGACCGCGACGTTCAGCGCGGGCAGCCCCCTGGCCCGGGTCTTCGACGGGCCCGCGTCGGGGACGTCGCTGGGGGCGATGGCCCTCGTCGAGGGCTGGAAGATCCTCGCGATCCTCACCGCGCTCATGGCCGCGCAGACCGTCGTCCGGCACACCCGGCAGGACGAGGAGACCGGCCGCGCCGAGCTGCTCGGGTCCGCCGCCGTCGGCCGGCACGCCCGGCTCGTCGCCGCACTCGTCGTGGCGCTCGGCGCGAGCCTGGCGGTCGGGGCCGTCAGCGCCGTGGCGATCGCGGCACCGAGCGGCCTCGGGTGGGCGGGCGCGTGGGCCGTCGGCATGGCCGCCGCAGGCATGGGCGGGGTGTTCGCGGCGGCCGCCGCCGTCGCCGCACAGGTGTTCAGCACCGCGCGCGCCGCGAACGCCGCCGCCGCCGCGTGCCTGGGCGGCGCGTTCCTGCTGCGTGCGATCGGTGACGTCACGGGCGAGGTGACCGACGGGGGCGTCGTCGTGCGGAGCGCCTGGCCCTCCTGGCTCTCGCCCTACGGCTGGGGGCAGCAGGTGCGGCCGTACGCCGAGGACAACTGGTGGATCGCGTGGCTGTTCGTCGCCCTGACCGTGGCCCTGGTGGTCATCGCGTTCGTGCTCGCCGACCGCCGCGACATCGGGCCCGGGATGGTCCCCGCGCCCGCGGGGCCGGCGCGCGCCGCCGCGTCGCTGGGCTCACCGTTCGGGCTCGCCTGGCGGCTCCAGCGCGGGGTGCTGCTCGTGTGGCTCGCCGGGCTCGCCGTGTTCGGCGCGGTCTTCGGCTCGCTCGGGGACAGCGTCGAGACGTACCTCGCCGACAACGAGCCGATGCGCGCGATGCTCCAGTCGCTCGCGCCCGGCGGTGACCCCGTCGACGTGTACTACGTGCTCACGATGGCGATCATCGGCGTCGCAGCGGGCGGGTACGTCGTCCAGGGGCTCCTGCGGATGCGCGCCGAGGAGGTGGCCGGCCGGGTCGAGCCGGTGCTGGCGGCCGCGGTCGACCGTCGTCGGTGGCTCGCGAGCCACGTGGCGATCGTCGCGGGCGGCACCGCGCTGGTGCTGCTCACGGCCGGTCTGGCCGCAGGGCTCTCCTACGGTGCCGCGAGCGGCCGGTGGGCCGAGGGGGTCGGGGACCTTCTCGCCGCCGCGGCGGTGCAGGTCCCGGCCGCGCTCGCGCTCGGCGGGTTCGTGGTCGCGGTGTTCGGGGTGCTCCCCAGGTGGGCGGGCCCGATCACGTGGTTCGCCCTCGCCGCGGCGCTCGTCATGGGCCAGCTGGGCAAGCTGTTCGAGCTGCCGCAGTGGCTGCTCGACGTCTCGCCCTTCACGCACGTGCCACTGGTCCCCGCGGAGCCGTTCGACGCGACGCCCGTGCTGTGGCTCTCGGCGGTCGCGATCGCTCTCGCCGCGGTGGGCTTCGCCGCGTTCAGGCACCGGGACCTCGCGATCGGCGCGTGACGCGCGAACTCGCCGCAGGGCCGGCGGGCGGCGTCGAGCGGGCTGGTCAGCAGCGTCCGGGTCGGCGCGTGGTCAGCGTCCGGCGGGCTCGTCGGCACCGTCGGGCGGGCGCGTCGGCAGCGTCCGGGCGGAGTCTGGTCAGCGTCCCGGCGGTCCGCTGCTCGCGCGGACGACGAGCCGCGGCTCGATGAGCTCGGGCGCCGGGTGCTCGCCCTCGATCGCCGCGAGCAGGATGTCCATGCAGCGCCGGCCCAGCGCGGTGAAGTCTTGCCGCACGGTCGTCAGCGGCGGGTAGAAGTGGGCGGAGCCGTCGACGTCGTCGAACCCCACCACGGACACGTCGTCGGGCACCCGCACGCCGTGCTCCGCGAACGCCCGCAGGAGGCCGAGCGCGAGCTGGTCGTTGGCGGCGAACACCGCGGACGGGAGCCCGTCGCGCACCAGGTCGAGGCCGACCTCGTACCCGCGCCCCGCGCTCCAGTCACCCTCGATGGGCTCGGGTGCGGTCAGCCCGGCCTCCTCCAGGGCGTCACGCCAGCCGCGCACGCGCGCGCGGGCGTCGAGCCAGTCGACGGGCCCCGCGAGGTGCACGACGTCGCGGTGCCCCAGGTCGAGCAGGTGCCGGGTCGCGAGCCGCGCGCCCTCGTACTGGTCGACGGCGACGGTGTGCAGGCGGCCCCCGGGCAGCTCCTTCGGGCCGACCATGACCACGGGCACGGGCGCCGCGAAGACCTGCACCGCCTCGATCGCCTCGTCGTGCGCAGCGATGACGACGACGCCCTCGACGCCCTGGGACATGAAGTGCTCGAGCACCTCGTGCATGCCCGCCGCCTCCCAGCGGGGCACGGTCGCGACGCTCACGAAGAGCCCGGCGTCACGTGCGGCGACCTCGACAGCGATGAGCGTGCTGGTGGGCCCGAAGAGGGCGGAGCCGGAGGTGACCACGCCGATGGTCGCGGTCCGTCGCGTGACGAGCGCCCGCGCCGCGGTGTTGCGCCGGTACCCGAGCTGGGTGATCGCGTCGAGGACACGCTGCCGCGTCTCGGGGCGCACGCTCGGGTGGCCGTTGAGCACCCGCGAGACGGTCTGGTGCGAGACCCCGGCGACGGCGGCCACGTCGCTCATCGCCGGCGGGCGCGGCGTGTTCACCCGTCCAGCTCCGCGGCGAGCGCACGCGCCCTGTCGCGTGCGGCCTCCGCGGCGGCGAGGACCGCGGCACGGACGCCGTGCGCGTCGAGCTCGCGCAGGCCGGCGACCGTGGTGCCGCCGGGCGAGGAGACGCGCTCGCGCAGGATCACCGGGTGCTCGCCGGTCTCCTCGAGCAACGCGGCCGAGCCCCGGAACGTCGCGAGCGCGAGCCGGGAGGCCTGCTCGCGCGTCAGGCCGAGCAGCACGCCCGCCTCCGCGAGGGCGTCGACGAGGTAGAACACGTAGGCGGGGCCGGAGCCCGAGATCGCCGTGACGGCGTCCAGGTCCTTCTCGGCGACCTCGAGCACGAGGCCCGTCCCGGCCAGGAGCCTGCCGACGGCCTCCATGTGGGCCGGGGTCGCGGAGGTCCCCGCGCTCATGGCACCGGCACCCTGCCCGACGACGGCCGGCGTGTTGGGCATGACGCGCACCACGGGCGTGCCCGCGGGCAGGCGCTTCTCGTAGAAGGCGATCGGAAGACCGGCGGCGACGCTCACGACGACCGTGCCGGGCCGCAGCGCGGGTCCGACCTCCTCGAGCACGCCCGCGACGTCCTTGGGCTTGAGGGCCACGACCACGAGGTCGGCCCGGGACGCGACCTTGGCGTTGCCGTCGGCGGCGCGCACGCCGTAGCGCTCGGCGAGCTCGGTGGCACGCCTGGCCGACGGCTCGCTCACCGCGAGGTCCTCGACGTCGACGCCTGCACGCAGGGCCGCCGCGAGGATCGCCTCGCCCATGACACCGCCGCCCAGCAGGGCGACACGGCCGAGCGGACGGGCTGCCTGGTCCATCGCTGTGCTCCTCGCTGGTGGTGCTGGGGTGGGCCGGCTGACCTGCCCCCGTCAGGGGCCAGGCGTCCCGGCCGGCCTGCCCCCCGTCAGGGGCCAGGTGTCCCGGCCGGCCTGCCCCCGTCAGGGGCCGGGCGTCCCGGCCGGGTGTGCCGGCACGTCAGAGGGTGTAGCCCGCGTGCACGTCGCGCAGGGCCTCGGCGGGTCCGTCGACCTGCACGAGGACCGACCCGTTGGTCCACACGACGGTGCCGGTCCCGTCGGCGCGCGGCACGAACGTGTAGCGCCCGACCTCGGTCCCGTCGACCGTGACGGCGCCCTCCTCGAGGGTGAGCGCGTCGTCGGCTGCCGCGTCGTCGGCCGCTGCGTCGTCGGCCGCCGCGTCGTCGGTGGCTGCGTCGTCGGTGGCTGCGTCGTCACCTGCGGCTGCGTCGTCGGCGGGGGCTCCCGCGGCGGCGGTGAGCTGCGTCACGGCGCGCTGGTAGGCGCCGGTCGCGGCCTCTGCGGTGGCCCACTGACCCGCGAGGGTCGTGAGGGTCGTCGTGCCGCCGTCGGAGTACACGAGGCGGTAGCTCTCGAGCGCGCCGGCGGCGAGCAGGTCGGGGGACGCCGCGGCCTCGGTGAGCGCGTACGAGAGCACGGTGGACGGGAGCGCGTCGAAGAACGCCGTGCCGGCGGCACGTTCGACGGGCGCGATCGTCGGGGTGGGGGCCGGGAGCGTGACCGTCTCGGCCTCCGGCGTCTCGCCGCCACCACGGTTGTTCATGAGCAGGACGCCGGCGACGACGGCACCGACCACGAGCACACCGGCCCCGGCGAGCAGCCAGACGGGGGGCCGGCGACGACCGGTGGGGCCGTCGTCGTCCGGTCCGACCGCTCCGGCGTGACCCGCGCGCTCGGGCGGGACCGAGGCGGGCATGGCGCCGCGCCGGGCGTCGCTGCGCGAGACGGGCGTGCCCGGGGGCGTCGCCGAGGACTGGGCGTGGGCGCCTGCGCCGGTACCGCCCATCTGGTCGAAGGGCCACGAGCCCCGACCGTCGTCCCCGGAGCCGTTCCCGAGGGTGCCGCCGATCCTGCCGGTGCTGTCGCTCATTCGCCTCTCCCTGCCGGTGCTCTGCGCGGCCAGCCTATGGCCTGCACCCGCGGGCGCCCCGCACCCGGCCCCGCTCGCCTGTCGAGCGTCGTCGCCCGGGCCGGGTCGTCGCCGGCCGGTCCCGGGATCCGCCGACTGCGAGGCGCCTCCCGCGGTGCCGGGCGCCGTCGCCAGCGGCCGCGTCCTCTCCCCACCGCACCGGGCGCCGTGGCCGGGGGCCGCGTCATCTCCTTGCCGCACCGCGCGCCGCTGTCAGGGACCGCGTCATCTGCTTGCCGCTCCTTGCCGCACCGCGCGCCGCCGTCAGGGACCGCGTCCCGTCCGCCGGGTCCCAGGATCCGCGCCGGACCCCCTCCCGCCGCGCCGGGCGCCGTCAGGGTGTGCGGCGGCGCAGGGTCGTGGCGCCGAGGACGAGCGCGCCGACGATGAAGAGGACGACGACGCCGATCGCACCGCGGACCTCCGCGAACCCGGCGCCGGCGGCCAGGTCCTGCAGCGCCTCCATCCCGTACGTCAGCGGGAGGACGCGCGAGACGGCCTCGAGGGCGGCCGGCATGGCGTCGCGGGGCATGAGCAGCCCGCACGTGATCAGCTGGGGGAAGATGATGACGGGCATCAGCTGGACCGCCTGGAACTCGGTGCGTGCGACGGCGGACGCGGCGAGCCCCAGGGCCGTGCCCAGCACGGCGTCCAGCACCGCGACGAGCAGGACCACCCACAGCTCGCCGGCGACGTCCATGCCGCACACCCACACGGTGAAGGCCGCGAGCACGCACGCCTGGAGCACGGCGATGGCCCCGAAGGCGAGGGCGTAGCCCACGACGACGTCGGCCTTGCCGACCGGTGTGGTCATGAGCCGCTCGAGCGTGCCTGACTGGCGCTCGCGCAACGTGGCGACGCTCGTCACCAGGAACATCACGATGAGCGGGAACAGGCCGACGAGGAGCGGGCCGAACTGGTCGAGCACCGGCGTCCCGTCGAACATCCACGCGACGAGCCCCACGAGCACGCACGGGAGGGCGATGAGGATGCCGATCGTCCGCGGGTCGTTGCGGATCTGCCGCAGGACGCGACCTGCGGTGGCGAGGGTCGAGGTGGGGTTCATCGTCCGGTCTCCTCGTCGTGGGGGTCGTCGCCCACCGGGGGGTGCTCGTCCTCGACGAGGGCGAGGAATGCGGCCTCGATGTCGGCGGTGCCGGTGCGGGCGAGCAGCTCGGCCAGCGTGCCGTCGGCGAGGAGGTGCCCGTCGCGCATCAGGAGCAGGCGGTCGCACCGCAGGGCCTCGTCCATGACGTGGCTGCTGACCAGGAGAGAGGTGCCGCGGTCGGCGAGCCGGCGGAAGAGCGCCCACAGGTCGCGGCGGAGCACGGGGTCGAGCCCGACCGTCGGTTCGTCGAGGACGAGCAGCTCCGGGGATGCGAGCAGCGCGAGGGCGAGCGAGACGCGTGACCGTTCGCCGCCGGACAGGACGCCCACGCGTCGGTCCGCGAGCGGGGTCAGGTCGACGTCGGCGAGGCTGCGCACGACGTCGTCCTCGCTCGCGCCGAGGAGGCGGGCGAAGTAGCGGAGGTTCTCGACGACGGAGATGTCGGCGTACACGCTCGGCGCCTGGGTGACGTACCCGACGCGACGACGAAGGCTCGGGTGGCCGGCCGGTCGCCCGAGGACCTCGACGAGGCCGGTCACGTTGTCCTGGACCCCGACGACGGCGCGCATGAGCGTCGTCTTGCCGCTGCCGCTCGGCCCCAGGAGCCCGACGACCTCACCGGAGGGGACGACGACGTCGAGGCCACGGATCACCTCGACGCGTCGCCTGCCGGACCCGCGCACGACGCCGAGGCCCGAGATCCGCACCGCGGTGCCGCTGGTTTTCCTCATGTGAGGAATACTGCACCTGGCGAACGCGGGGCACAAGGACGAAGGGCCCGGAGAGTCGAAGGTCCGGCGGTCCGGTCGATCCGCAACCCGGCGGTCCAGCCGATCCGCGGGCCGGCGCGGTCCGGTCCGGTCGATCGCGGCCCGGCAACTCGGCGGCCCGGTCGATCCGCAGCCCGCGTGAGTCGGCACCCAGCGGCTGGGGTACCCAGGAGCCCCGACGTCGCAGCGAGCCAGCAGCGTGGCAGCTCAGCCGCTGGGCGCAATTCGGACCGGCAGCTCAGCAGCTCGGCGACGCCGTGCGACGCCCTCGGTGCCAGTGCTCAGTTCGTCGGGGTCGACGGGTCGTCGAAGTAGGTCTGTACGGCGCGCCCGACCGTCTCGATGACCTGGGAGGCGGGGGCCGATGCGAGTGGTTCGAACTGCAGCACGTGCCGCGCGACGAGGAGACCGGCAACCTGAGACGCCGCGAGGTTGACGCGCAACGGGACGTCTGGGCCCGTCATGATGTGGGCGACGTGGGACAGGACCTCTCGGCTGAGGAACTCGCGGATCGTCTGCCCCTGGTTGGTCGAGGCCGCTGCGGCGAAGATCATGCGGAATCGCTCTCGTCCGCCGGGGGCGTCCCAGATCTCGAGGACGGCAGCGACGAGCCGAGCTCCCAGCCCCTCGACCCCGCCGGTGACGATGCGGGCCGCGATGTCCGCAGGGTTGAGGCCGAGGTCGGCGATCGTCGCCGAGAACAGCTGAGCCTTGCCGTCCGGGAAGTAGTAGCGGACGAGAGCCGGGTCGACGGCCGCCCGTCGGGCGACCGCCCGGATGCTCGCAGCGTCGTAGCCACGCTCGCCGAACTCGGCTCGCGCCGCGCCGAGGATCTCGCCCCGAGCACCTTCGCCCCCCGCTCGTCGCCCGCGGCGCTGCTGGTCCGCCATGCCCGCAAGCGTAGGTGGGGTCGCCTGCCGCACGGGCCAGCGGCTGTGCGGCACTGCGGCGCGGGCGCGAGGCGCAGGCCCGCACTCGGCGCTGCGGGGGCTCCGCGCCGCGGGGGCTCCCACCGCACGGCGACGCGCTGCGGGGGCTCCGCGCCGCACGGTGACGCTCTGCCGGGGCTCGGCGCTGCGGGGGCTCCGGGCCGCGCGGTGACGCGATGCGGATACGTCTTCGCGCCGCACGGCGACGCGCTGCGGGCGCGACCGAGGCGTCGTGCGGTCACGAGCGCTAGAAGGGTGGCCGGTCATCGCGCGGCCTCCTCCCGTCCCTTCTGCGCGGCCCCGCCTCTCCCCCGCGCTCCCGCCCCGCCTGAGATGGTCGAGCGCCGAGCGGGGCGTCAGCCGGGCGGGCCCGAAGACGAGTGCGCCGGTACGGGGGGTCTACCTCGAGCGTGGTGATCGGCTCCCTCGTGTACTGCGTTCCGTTGGGAGCGGTCCAGGTGAGCACGCCTGTCGCCGGATCGAGGTTCGAGCCCCACCGCGAGAACGTCTTGAGCCGGTGGTGGTGTCGGCACAGCGGCTGGAGGTTGTCGGCCCGCGTCTGACGGCGCGCTGCGGCCGGGCGGGGAGCGTCACGCCTCCCGACCCCAGCAGCGACACCGGCCTGCGCGCGTCCGCCCCGCCCCGGTTCAGCGGGGTGACCGGGTGGCGCCCGGTACGGGTCGATGTGGTCGACGTCGCACAGGGGGGCAGGCACCCGGCAGCCGGGGAACGTGCACGTCGGGTCGCGGTCGAGGATCGCCTCGACGAGAGCCGCGCTGGGGCGGTAGCCCGCCGATGCAGCCACCGGACGCCCGCCCTGAGCAAGGTCGGTGAGGACGCCCTGCCACGTCGCGTCGGTCGCGACGAGGCGTGCGACGTCGGGCGGGATGGGCCCATAGCCGGCGAGCTCGGCGGGACGCGCGCTCAGACCGAGGAGCGTCTCGGCACTCATCGTGATCCGCACGTGCGGCCGTCGTCGCTGCTGCTCCGGCAGGGGTTCGCCGTGCGGTGCGACGCCCGAGTCGAGCACGCTGCGCATGACATCCACCAGCGCGTCCGCCCGCCTCGCGTCCATGGGTCTCGCATCGTCCGGGGCTGAGGTCGCGGCGATCGCGTCGACGGCAGTGAGCACCGTCGTCGCATCCACGGCGGGGAGGTACGCGGTGAGCCAGGCCATCGAGTCGGGCGCAGGCGTCAGGCTGACGCATCTGCGCGCCGCGGCACGCTCGGAGCGCCGCGCCGCCGCGTCGGGATCGAGGACGAGCTCGGCCCGCCGCGCCGCCAGCCGCAGCTGCGGGGCCGTCCGCGCCGCGGCGTCGGGCAGCAGGGCCGCTCGGATCGCGACCTGCTGAGTGCGTGGCAGGTGTGACAGGTCCTCCGTGAGCACGCGCGCCTTCCGGACGTCCACGCGGCCCGCGGCGAGAGCGTCGTGGACCTCCGGGGCCTCATCCAGGGCGACCGCCAGGGCTACCGTGTTCGCCGCGGACCGCCGGCTCGTGGCGAGGCGAGCGGCGAGCTCGTCGGCCACGAACTCGTCTCCGGCGCCCCCCGCAGCGCGCCGCACGAGCTCCGCCACGCCTGTCGCCTGTGCGGCCGCGACCCACGACGCGATCCGCTCCCACGCCGCGACGACCTCCACGAGAGCCACGTCGTCGATCGCAGCCAGGTCGAGCGAGCTCAGACCCGCAGCGAGCGCGCCGCTCGGCACCGCCGCCTCGAGGGAAGCCGCCAGCGGGTGACGCTCGACCCAGCCCTGGACCCGCGCGAGCGTGCCCGTGGGCACCGCGTCGGCGGCGTGGTGCGCGGCCGACGACCGACCGGCGAAGGCCGGTTCGGCAGGCGTCGAGGAGGACATACCGGCACATTACGGGCGGCCACTGACATCCCCGCTCGACGGTGAGTCCATCCGCGAGGACCGTCCGCTCGCTCGGCGCCGACCGCCAACCGACCGCCCTTCGGCTCCCGCGAGAGGCAGCTTGGCGCCTGCCTCTCGCTTCGACTCCCAGCGGGACTCCCCAAGAACATCCGCGCGCGCGAGGCCTCGCGATCGAGGCGTTCACCGACTCCCCCGAGCCGGCGAGCATGTCCGCGCGCGCGAGGCCTCACGCCCGTCGGCCGGTGGCGACCCCTGATGGCCCCACGCGTCTCCGCGCGCGAGGCCTCGCGTGTCAGACCCACCAGCTACGTTTCCCGGCGTGGCATCCACCTCAGCGCGCACCGCGAAGACCCAACGCCCCGGCTACGCGTGCACCGAGTGCGGCTGGACCGCCGCCAAGTGGGCCGGTCGCTGCGGCGAGTGCCAGGCGTGGGGAACAGTCGTCGAGGACGCACCCACGTCCTCGGGGCCCCGCACGGTCGCGACGACGGCGGCGCGTGCGCCCGCCCGCCCCATCGGCGAGATCGACGTCGAGGCTGCGCGAGCACGGCCGACCGGCGTCGGAGAGCTGGATCGCGTGCTCGGCGGCGGGCTCGTGCCGGGCGCGGTGGTCCTCATGGCCGGCGAGCCGGGCGTGGGCAAGTCGACCCTCCTGCTCGACGTCGCCGCGCGGGTCGCCAGGGCCGACGGGCAGAGAGTCCTCTACATCACGGGAGAGGAGTCCGCGGGACAGGTGAGGCTGCGCGCCGAGCGGATCCACGCGCTCGCGCCCGACCTGCTCCTCGCCGCCGAGACGGACCTGGGGACCGTGCTCGGGCACATCGAGGCGAGCAGACCCACGATGATCGTCGTCGACTCCGTCCAGACCATCGGCTCCGCCCAGGTCGACGGGGCCCCGGGCGGCGTCAGCCAGGTTCGTGAGGTCGCCGCGGCGCTCATCGCGGTCGCCAAGGAACGTGACATCCCAGCGGTCCTCGTCGGCCACGTCACCAAGGACGGCAGCGTCGCGGGACCGCGCACTCTCGAGCACCTCGTCGACGTGGTGTGCCAGTTCGAGGGAGACCGGCACTCGCGGCTGCGGATGGTCCGGGCGACGAAGAACCGGTACGGCCCGACGGACGAGGTCGGGTGCTTCGACCTCTCGGAGCACGGCATCGTCGGGCTCGCGGACCCGAGCGGGCTCTTCCTCTCACATGCCGTGCACCACGTCGCCGGGACGTGCGTCACGGTCACGCTCGAGGGCCGACGCCCGCTCGCCACCGAGGTCCAGGCGCTCGTCGTGCCATCGATGCTGAGCAACCCCCGGCGCACCACGAGCGGCGTCGACTCGAGCCGGCTCGCGATGATCCTCGCCGTGCTCCAGCGGCGAGCCGGTGTGCCGCTCGCCGACAAGGACGTCTACGTGTCGACCATCGGGGGCGCCCGTGTGGCGGAGCCTGCATCCGACCTCGCCGTTGCGCTCGCCACGGCGAGCGGCATGGAGAACGTCGCGCTCGCGGACGGACTCGTGGCGGTCGGTGAGGTCGGCCTCGCCGGGGAGATCCGGCCCGTCGTGGGTCTCACCCGACGCCTCGCGGAAGCACGACGGCTCGGGTTCCGGCGCGCCGTGGTCCCGGTGGGAGGCGTCGAGCCCGGTCAAGCCCTCGACGGACTGGAGCTCCTCGAGGCGAGCCATCTCGGCCATGCACTCGAGCTCTCCCGCGGCTCGCGCCTCCGGTCGGCGTAGCCGCCGCTCGCGTACGATTCGCACGTGGTCACCACCGAGCGCTCCGCCGAGGACATGCTGCGCTCCACCCTCGCTGCCGTCGCCCCTGGCACCGAGCTGCGCGACGGCCTCGAACGCATCCTCCGGGGGCGCACCGGCGCGCTCATCGTGCTGGGGCACGACAAGGTCGTCGAGTCGATGTGCTCGGGCGGCTTCGCCCTCGACGTCGAGTTCTCCGCCACCCGCCTGCGCGAGCTCGCGAAGATGGATGGCGCGATCGTCGTCGACCGCGACTCGGCTCGCATCCTGCGCGCCGCCGTCCAGCTGTTGCCGGACTCGACCATCGAGACGACCGAGTCGGGCACCCGGCACCGAACGGCGGAGCGGGTCGCGAAGCAGTCCGGCTTCCCGGTCGTGTCGGTGAGCCAGTCGATGCGGATCATCGCGCTGTACGTGGGCGGTTCGCGGTACGTGCTCGAAGGCTCCGACGTGATCCAGTCGCGGGCCAACCAGGCGCTCGCCACCCTCGAGCGCTACAAGTCGCGTCTCGACGAGGTGAGCGGCACGCTCTCGGCGCTCGAGATCGAGGACCTGGTCACCGTGCGGGACGTCGCCGCCGTCGTGCAACGCCTCGAGATGGTCCGGCGCATCTCCGAGGAGATCGCGGGCTACGTCGTGGAGCTCGGCACCGACGGTCGGCTCATGGCCCTGCAGCTCGACGAGCTCGTCGGCGGCATCGGCTCCGACCGCCAGCTCGTGATCCGCGACTACATCGAGGCCAGCCGGTCCGCGAAGCACCTCGCTGAGGTGCAGACCTCCCTCGCCAACCTCGACGCGAACGAGCTGCTCGACCTCGCGCACATCGCGCGGATCCTCGGCCTCGCATCGGCCGACGACTCCCTCGACGGCGCCGTCGGCCCCCGCGGCTACCGGCTCCTGTCCAAGGTCCCCCGGCTGCCCGGCACGATCGTCGACCGCCTCGTCGGCCACTTCGGCGGCCTCCAGAAGCTGCTCGCCGCAGGCATCGACGAGCTCATGGCCGTCGACGGCGTCGGCGAGCAGCGCGCCCGCGCCGTGCGCGAGGGCCTCTCACGTCTCGCCGAGTCGAGCATCCTCGAGCGCTACGTCTGACGTACGGGACCGAGCGCGACGGCGGGGGCACTGGCCTCGCGTCAGCCCGCCAGCCACTGCCTCACTCAGCATCGCCACCGCGGCGCCACGATCAGCCAACCCGACCTGTCCGGGAGAGCGAGCCAGGGCCCCTTGTCCACAGGAAAGAACACGCCTCGCCCCGACGACGACCAAGTCGTTGCTAGGGTCCACAGCATGAAGCAGGGGGCGATTTGGCAGGTTCTGTCACGTTCGGTGAGTCCGGACGGATCCTCCAGGGCGCGTGGCTCTGGGCGGTCTCGCCCTGTCATGGTCGGCGACCTCCGCGCGAGGACTGGCGCGATGGGGCTACGTCCGTGGTGCGCAAGACGCCAACCCGAATCCGGCGCGAGGCTGGTCGTCACCCTGATCATGGCGACAGTCCTAACGGCGACTGCCTGCACCTCGCGACAGCTACCTCCTGAGCCGACGCCCCCGGCGACCAGCCCAACACCTACCCAACCGACGCCGATCGAAACGACCGCTGAAGAGCCGGCCGCTCTGCCCGAGACTCCCGTCGAGATGCAGCGGGATGACGACATCGGCGCAGCGGCCGCCGCTGGCTACTTCCTTGACCTCTTTCCCTACGTCATGGGTACCGGGGACACCGCACGCTGGGACGAGATCAGTGCTCAGGACTGCGGGTTCTGCTCGAGTGTCCGTGACGATGTCCAAGCCGTCTTCGCGAGCGGCGGCAGGTTCACGGGTGGTGCGCTCACTCACGAGCCGGGAAATGTCCTGGGCCGAAACGACATGCTCGGTGGCTACACCGTGGAGATCTCGTACACGGTCGAGGAGGGGACAGAGCTCGACGCGGCAGGCACAGTGATCGACGCTCTTCCTGAGGAGAAGGCGACCGTCTACGTCGACACCGTCTACTCCTCAAACGGCTGGACGCTCGTCGAGGTCAGCCTCGAACGAGGTGCCGCGGTGTATGTCCCGTGATAGCAGTCGCGGTGATGACGGGCGCAGTTCTGAGCGTTTCGGCGTGGAGCTCCACGGCTGCGACCGATCGAGACGGGTGGATCCGACCCCGGGTCGACGACGCCAGCATCACGATCTCAGCGCACCAAGAGGGCTCGGAGATTGGGGCCGCACCGGCCGGGCAAGGTGGTGTCCAGTATCAGCACGCCCGACTACCCCACGTCCGCTGCGGCTCCCTCGACTCGATGCCGCGCTTCACGTCCTGCATCGACGGGATCGACTCGATCCCCGTGGTGCGCACGTGCGCGGACGGCACGACGGCGCTCGACCCCCTGTTCCGCCGCGAGGTCGACCCCGCCACAGGCATGGGCCTGAGCCCGTGGGAGCAGGTCGACAACGGCGGCTGCCCCGAAGACCCCGACACCACCGTCGTCTTCACGGTCGAAGACTTCCGCCGGCTCCCGCTGACACCCTCGCAGCCCGCGGTGCAGCCCGCCGACGGCCGCAACCTCGTCAACGTCGACCTCATCGCCCACACCGACCCCACCCCGCAGACCCTGACCACCGAGGTCCTCGGGACCCCCGTCACCGTGCGCGCCACCCCCAGCACCTACACCTGGGACTTCGGCGACGGCACACCACCGCTGACCACCACCGACCCCGGCCGACCCTGGCCCCACCAGAGCGTCACCCACCCCTACACCAGCGCCGGCACCTACACCCTCACGCTCACCACCGCCTGGAGCGGCGAGTACCAGATCGCAGGCACCGGCCCCTGGCTGCCCATCCCAGGCACCGCAACCACAACCTCACCCGCCCTCACCACCACCGCCGAAGAAGCGACCACCCACCTCGTCGCAGAACCCACCACCTGACCCCGCGATATCCAGATGTGGACGGGGCGATCGATGGCTACCGTGCAGCGATGGGCATCCTCATCAGCCAGCTGTCCGTCGACGCCGCAGAGCCGCGCCGCCTCGCCGCGTGGTGGGCCGACGTCCTCGGCTGGCGCCTCGACCCCGAGGCCGACGACGACGAGGCCTGGATCGGCCCCCCTTCCGGAGCCTCCGGCGACGCCGGCACGGACGACCTCCACGGCATCCTCTTCGTCGCCGTGCCCGAGACCAAGACGATCAAGAACCGGCTGCACCTCGACGTCCGGCCCACCGACGGGTCGTCCCAGGCGACCGAGCTCGCGCGCCTCCTCGGGCTCGGTGCCACACCCGTCGACATCGGCCAGGGCGACGTCCCGTGGCGCGTCCTCGCCGACCCTGAGGGCAACGAGTTCTGCCTCCTGCGCAGCACACCGTCAGAGCTCACCGCGAAGAGCTGACGCACGGCCCCTGAGAGCGCCACCACCCGCCGTTCCCCGCTCAGCAACCGCCGCCCAGCAACCGCCCAGCCCCGGCCGCCCAACACCCGCCACCCAGCCCCGGCCGCCCAGGCACCCGCGGCCGAGCGATCACTCACCCAGGTCGAACACCACGGGCTCGCTGGTCGCGCCGAGCATCGTGACGACCGCGCTGTACGTGCCGGGCCGCGGCTCGGGCAGGCCCTGCGTGCAACCCTCGGCGGAACGGCCCCGCCCCCAGGGGACGAACGCGTCGCTGCGCGCACCCGGCTCGAGCAGGAGCAGCTGCTCGGGCGCCTCGGCCAGGCAGTCGCGCGAGCTCCAGATCCGGTCGGTGCCCGACGTGATGAGGACCTCACGCTGCGCCTCGCCCATGTCGACGGTGCAACTCGCGGCGCCCGTGTTCGTCACGGCGAACGCGAACACCGGCTGCACGCCGGCTGCGTAGCTCCGCGCGTCGGCGGTGAGCGTGAGCGTCAGGTCCGTGCCGGCGCAGACCGTGGGCCCGGTGGCGCCCTCCTCGGGCGCCGCGGCGGCATCGTCGTCGGGCACGGTCGCGCCCTCCTCGACGGTTCCCTCGCCCGGCCCGTCCTGCCCGGCGTCGGCGTCACCACCGCCCCGCAGCGCGGAGAACGCGAACCAGGCCACGAGGAGCACGACGACGAGCGCCGCCAGGACGACCGCGCGACGCACCCAGTAGACGCGGTCCGGCTGGGGACCGACGGGACGCAGGACCGTGCTCATCAGCTGCCCTCCTCGAGGTCAAGGTAGGTCCTGACGGCACATTCCGGGCGGAGCCGCGCCGTGCGTCGCGAGGCACCTCGATCAGGCATGATCTGCGGGTGCAGCATCCGCTCGTCGCACCGGTCGTCACGTGGTTCGACGCGCACGCCCGCGACCTCCCGTGGCGTGCCCCCGACCGGACGCCCTGGGGTGTCCTCGTGAGCGAGGTCATGCTCCAGCAGACGCCCGTGCAGCGGGTCGAGCCCGCGTGGCGCGCCTGGATGGAGCGCTGGCCCACGCCCGCCGACCTCGCGGCCGCGACGCCCGCCGACGTGCTCCGAGCGTGGGACCGCCTCGGCTACCCCCGCCGGGCGCTGCGCCTCCAGGAGTGCGCACGGGCCGTCGTCGCGCTGCACGACGGCGACCTGCCCACCGACACCGTGCAGCTCCTCGCCCTCCCCGGTGTGGGCACGTACACCGCCGCCGCCGTGACGGCCTTCGCGCACGGCCGCCGCGCCGTCGTGCTCGACACGAACGTGCGCCGCGTGCTGGCCCGCACCCTCGACGGCCAGGCCCTCCCGCCACCTCACCTGGGCGCCGCCGAGCTCCGCCGCGCCGACGACGTCGTGCCGCCCGACGACGCCACCGCGACGCGGTGGAACGCTGCGGTCATGGAGCTCGGCGCACTCGTCTGCACCGCGCGCGCCCCACGATGCACGGACTGTCCCGTCGCCGGGCTCTGCGGCTGGCGCGCCGCGGGCCACCCCGCCGACGCGCATGCCGACCGACGCCGACGCCAGGCGTGGGCCGGGACCGACCGGCAGGCGCGCGGACGAGTCATGGCCGTGCTGCGCGCCACCGACGCACCGACCACCGAGACGGACCTCGCCCAGCACTGGCCCGACGACGCGCAACGCGCCCGGGCGCTCGCCTCGCTCGTCGCCGACGGGCTCGCCGAGGCCCACGAGCCCGTCCCCGGCGGGCCCCGCACCTACCGGCTGCCCCGATGACACCGACCGACCCGCGGCTGGCCCGATGACACCGACCGACCCGCGGCTGCCCCGATGACGCCACCCGACTCAGGCCCGGCCCGATGACCGTCGAGATCCCGCCGACATTCCTCGCGCACGCCGCCCGCGGGGCCGCGTGGCAGGAGTGGCTGGACGCCCTCCCCCGCCTGCTCCGCGACGTCCTGACCGGGTGGGAGCTCACCCCGGACGGGCAGGCCCGCCACGGCGAGTGCGCGATCGCCGTCCCGGTGCGCACACCTGAGGACCGGCCCGCGGTGCTCAAGCTCACCTGGCCGCACTGGGAGGCGCGCACGGAGCACGTCGCGCTGCAACGGTGGCACGGCGACGGCGCCGTCGAGCTGCTGCGCGCCGACCCCCACCACCTCGCGCTGCTCCTCGAGCGCGCCCACCCGACCGACCTCACGGCGCTCGACGACGTCGAGGCGTGCGCGGTCGTCGCCGGCCTGTACCCGCGGCTCCACGTCCCCGCACCGCCCCAGCTGACGACCCTCTCGTCGTGCGTGGCACGGTGGACCGACGAGCTCGCCGCCCTGCCCCGCAGCGCACCCGTACCGAGACGCTACGTCGAGCAGGCCGTCAGCCTCGGCCGTGCGCTCGCCGCCGACCCCGCCACCGACGGCACCCTGGTCCACACCGACCTGCACTACACGAACGTCCTGGCGGCGGACCGCGAACCCTGGCTCGCGATCGACCCCAAGCCGTTGTCCGGCGACCCGCACTACGAGGTCGCACCACTCCTGTGGAACCGGTGGGACGACGCCGCCGCGTCGGGCGACCCGCGCTGGGCTGTCCGCGCACGGCTCGACACGGTCGTGGGGACGGCTGGCCTCGACGCCGACCGGGCCCGGGACTGGGTCGTCGTGCGCTGCATGTGCTTCGCGCTGTGGACGCTCGCCGACGCCGAGCACAGGCCCGGCGGGCTCACCTCGGACGACCGCCGCGCCCTGACCGTCGCGGTCGCCGTCGTCAAGGCCGTGCAGGACTGACGGACGGCCCCCCGCGACGCGAGCCGGCTACAGCTCGAGGAGCATGCGCGTGTTGCCGAGGGTGTTCGGCTTGACCCGCGCGAGGTCGAGGAACTCCGCGACCCCGTCGTCGTGCGAACGGAGCATCTCCGCGTAGACGTCGGCGTCGACGGGGGTCCCGGCGATCGGGTGGAAGCCGTGCGCCTCGAAGAACGCGACCTCGAACGTCAGGCAGAACAGGCGGCCCAGCCCGAGGGCGCGGGCACGCTCGACCAGCACGTCGAGCAGCGCGTGCCCGACGCCGCGGCCGCGCCACGCGGGATGCACGGCGAGCGTGCGGACCTCGGCCAGGTCGGACCACAGGACGTGCAGCGCACCGCAGCCGATGACGGCCGTCGTCTCGTCCTGCGCGACCACGAACTCCTGGACGGCCTCGTAGTACCCGACGAGCTCCTTGGGCAGCAGGATCCGCTCGTCCGCGTAGGGCGTGACGAGGTCCCGGATCTCGCGGACGTCGCGCGGGAGGGCGGCGCGCACCGAGAACGGCTGCACAGGTGCGGACGCAGTCGCGGACGCAGGCGCAGGCGCGCCCGCCGGGTTCGTCCGGCCGCTCAGGCCGCTCGCTGGGCTCACAGTCGCTCACGCTAGAACACGCGCCGACGTCCGCGCCCGCCCGCCCACGTTCCGACGGGCACGGCGCCGCCAGGTGTCAGGGCGTCCGGGCGGGGGGCACCGCGGCGCGGGTCGGGCGCCAGGGCGTCGTCGGACGTCAGTACGCCGGGTGTCAGGCGCGCGGCGCGACGAGGGCCTCGGCCGTGAGCTCGTCGATCACGAGGTCGGTGACGACGCCAGCCGCGAGCGCGGCGCGCAGGGGGGCGACCTTGTTGTCCCCGGCGACTGCGCAGACGCGCCGCGGGATGCGTTGGAGCTCGGCGGGTGTGGGCCCGGTCGCGCGCGCGTTGAGCGCCACGTCGCGGTAGCTCCCGTCGGCGCGCAGGAACACGGTGCACACGTCGCCGACGACCCCCTCGTCGTGCAGGAGGGTGATGTCCTCGGCGTCGAGGTAGCCGGCGGCGTACACGTGGCTCGGCAGCCCGCCGCCCACGGCGCCCACCCCGAAGAGCGCGATGTCTGCACGTCCTTGCACGTCGAGCACCCGGCGGACCGACCGTTCGCGCCACATCGCGGCCTTGGTCTCGGGGTAGTCGAAGAACGCCGGGACGGGGAAGTGGTGCACGGTCGCGTCGAACGCCGCGCCGAAGCCGGAGATGAGGTCGCTCGCGTACTCGATGCCGCTCGTGCGCGTGTTCGCGGCGCCGTTGAGCTGCACGACGGCGCTCCCCCGCGTCGTCTTGGGGCTGAGGTGCCGACCGACGGCCGCGAGCGTCGTCCCCCACGCGATGCCGAGGACCATGTCGGAGTCGAACCACGTGCCCACGAGCTTCGCAGTGGTGAGCGCGACCTGCTCGAGCCGGTCGACCTCGGTCGCCGAGTCGGCGACGGGCGCCACGTACGCCTCGACGCCGTACCGTCGGGCGATCGTGTGCCGCAGGCCGGGTGCGCGCGTGCGCGCGGGGCGGAGCGTGATCTCGACGATGCCCGTCTCGCGAGCCCGCTTGATGAGCCGTGACACGGTGGACCGGGACGTACCCAGGTGCCGCGCGATGACTTCCATCTTGAGGTCCTGCAGGTAGTACATGGAGGCCGCGCGCAGCACGTCCTCGCGCTCGGTGTCCGCCATCGCGGCGTCCCCTTCCTGCGTGCAGCCGCCACGCCCGCGTCTCACGCGGGGCCGGGCCGCCGAACCCGTGCGTGCACGTTCGTGCACTGAGGTTGCGCGTTCGTTCGCGCCTGGTCAGCATAGGGCTGTCGCGCGACCGACACCCTGCTCTCCCGGGACGCCCCGTCCCCTCGGGGCGCCCGTGCTCCCGCGACACGGCGTACCGCCGATGCGAGGAGGCAGGCGTGAGGACAGCGGCACTGACACCCGAGGCACGTCAGAAGGCGCTCGACGCGCTCGAGCAGTCCGGCGAGGGCAACGAGCTCGACGTGCTCGTCGTCGGCGGCGGCGTCACCGGGGCGGGGATCGCGCTCGACGCCGTGACCCGCGGCCTGCGCGTGGGCATCGTCGAGGCCCAGGACTGGGGCAGCGGCACGTCGAGCCGGTCGAGCAAGCTCGTGCACGGCGGGCTGCGCTACCTCCAGATGCTCGACTTCCACCTCGTCCACGAGGCGCTCACCGAGCGCGACCTGCTGCTCAAGCGCATCGCGCCGCACCTCGTCCGGCCCGTGTCCTTCCTCTACCCCCTCGAGCACCACGTGTGGGAGCGCGCGTACGTCGGCGCCGGCGTCGCGCTCTACGACGTGCTCGCATCCGTCGTCCCCGGCAACCGCGCCATGCCGTGGCACCGCCACGTCACCCGCGCGGGCATGGACCGCCTCTTCCCCGACCTGCGGCACGACGCCGCCGTCGGCGCGGTGCGCTACTGGGACGCGAGCGTGGACGACGCCCGGCTCGTCGCGACCCTCGTCCGCACCGCCGTGAGCTACGGCACCCACGCCGCGAGCCGCACCCAGGTGGTCGAGCTGACCCGGCGCGGCACAGGCGTCGTCAACGGGGCCGTCGTCGAGGACCTCGAGACCGGCCGCCGGATCACCGTCCGCGCCGACCAGGTCATCAACGCGACAGGCGTGTGGACCGAGGAGACCGAGGCGCTCGCCGGCGACGAGGGCGGCCTGCGCGTGCTCGCGTCCAAGGGCATCCACATCGTGGTGCCGCGCGAGCGCATCCGCGGCGACGTCGGGCTGATCCTGCAGACCGAGAAGAGCGTCCTCTTCGTCATCCCCTGGTCCCGCTACTGGGTGATCGGCACCACCGACACCCCGTGGGAGCAGGAGCTCACGCACCCCATCGCGACGGCCGCGGACATCGACTACGTCCTCGAGCACGCCAACGCGGTGCTCGCGCAGCCCCTGACGCGCGACGACATCATCGGCACCTGGGCCGGCCTGCGCCCGCTGCTCCAGCCCGGCACCAAGGCGGGCACGTCGTCGGCCAAGGTGTCCCGCGAGCACACGGTCGCGTCCCCCGTCCCCGGCCTGACCGTCATCGCGGGCGGCAAGCTCACGACGTACCGCGTCATGGCGGTCGACGCCGTGGACTTCGCGCTCGGCGAGCGCGCCCGGGCCCTGCCGTCCATCACGGACCGCATCCCGCTGGCCGGCGCCGAGGGGCACGCGGTGCTCCAGCGCCAGGCGCGCCGCCTCTCCTCGACCTACGGCTGGTCGCGCGCCATGATCGACCACCTGCTGCACCGGTACGGCTCGCTGCTGACCGAGATCATCGAGCTCGTCGACGCCGACCCGAGCCTGGGACGCCCGCTCGAGCACGCCCCGGCGTACCTGCGGGCCGAGGTCGCCTACGCCGCGAGCCACGAGGGCGTCCTGCACCTCGAGGACGTGATGATCCACCGCACCCGCCTCGTCTACGAGCAGCGCGACCGCGGCCTCGGCGCCGTCGAGGAGATCGCGGACCTCGTCGGCGAGCGGCTCGGCTGGTCGGCCGACCAGCGCGCCGCCGAGATCGCGTCCTACACCGCGCGCTGCGAGGCCGAGGAGGCCGCCTCCCACGAGCCCGACGACGCCGCCGCGGAGGCCGCCCGGCTGGCCGTGCCGGACATCACACCGCTCGTGCCGCTCGGCAAGGGCACCGGCACGGGCGGCACCAAGCCCGGCTCCCCGACCGACTCCCCCGCCGCTGCCGGCCCCGCCGGCACCTGACCCGCCCGCCGGGCGTGCGCGACGCGTGCGCCCGGCAGGCACCGGCGCTCACCCGCGCCCCCTCGACGCTCCGGGCGACCCCCGCCCGGAGAGCACGTGACAACGGAGTCCCGCGAGAAACGAGGAAACACAATGGACGTCACCCTCACCGAGGTGTTCATCTCGGAGGTGATCGGGACAGGCATCCTGCTCCTCCTGGGTGCAGGCGTCGTCGCCAACGTCATCCTGCCGGGGACCAAGGGCTTCAACGGCGGCTGGATCGTCATCACCTTCGGGTGGGGCCTCGGCGTGTTCGCCGGTGTGTACGCCGCGTGGCAGTCCGGTGCCCACCTCAACCCGGCCGTGACCTTCGGCCTCCTGGCCAACGGCGCTGAGGAGTACGCACCAGGCGTGGCCGTGAACCTGTCCTCGACGATGGTCTACCTCGCCGGTGAGCTCGTCGGCGCCTTCCTCGGCGCGGTGCTCGCGTACCTCGCCTACAAGAAGCACTTCGACGAGGACGCCGACGCCGCGACCAAGCTGGGCGTCTTCGCCACCGGCCCCGCGATCCGCTCGTACGGCTGGAACTTCATGACCGAGCTCCTCGGCACGTTCGTCCTGGTCTACGTCATCATCCAGTTCGGCAACACCCCGAGCGAGCTCGGGCCCCTCGCGGTCGCGATGCTCGTCGTCGGCATCGGCCTGAGCCTCGGCGGCCCCACCGGCTACGCGATCAACCCCGCGCGTGACCTCGGCCCCCGCATCGCGCACGCCCTCCTGCCCATCAAGGGCAAGGGCTCGAGCGACTGGGGCTACTCCTGGGTCCCGGTCCTCGGCCCCATCGCCGGCGGTGTCCTCGCCGGCCTGCTCGCCGCGGCGATCGGCTGACCCGCACCCGTCCCCCGACCACGGGCCGTGGAGCACCGCCGCTCCCGCGCCGCACCATCCGTGCACGACACGACGTGAAGGAACCACGACATGGCTGACTACATCCTCGCCATCGACCAGGGGACCACGAGCTCCCGGGCGATCGTCTTCGACCACGCAGGGACCATCGTGGCCACGGGCCAGAAGGAGCACGAGCAGATCTTCCCGAAGCCGGGCTGGGTCGAGCACGACCCGAAGGAGATCTGGGTCAACGTCCGCGAGGTCGTCGGCCTCGCCCTGACCCGCGCGAACCTGACGCACCGTGACATCGCGGCCGTCGGCATCACCAACCAGCGCGAGACCGCCGTCGTGTGGGACCGCACCACGGGCGAGCCCGTCTACAACGCGATCGTGTGGCAGGACACCCGCACCCAGAAGATCTGCGACGACCTCGCGGCCCTGGGCGGGGGCGCCGAGCGCTACAAGGACCGCGTGGGCCTCCCGCTCGCGACCTACTTCTCGGGTCCCAAGATCAGGTGGGTCCTCGACAACGTCGAGGGCGCCCGCGAGAAGGCCGAGCGCGGCGACCTCGCGTTCGGCAACACGGACGCGTGGGTCCTGTGGAACATGACGGGCGGCGTCGAGGGCGGCGTGCACGTGACCGACGTGACGAACGCGTCCCGCACGATGCTCATGAACATCGACTCGCTCACCTGGAACGAGGAGATCGCCGGCGAGATGGGCATCCCGCTGTCGATGCTCCCCGAGATCCGCTCGTCGTCCGAGGTGTACGGCGAGGGCCGTCAGGGCGGCATGGTGCCCGGCGTGCCGATCGCCGGGATCCTCGGCGACCAGCAGGCGGCGACGTTCGGCCAGGCGTGCTTCGAGGTCGGGACCGCGAAGAACACGTACGGCACGGGCAACTTCATGCTGCTCAACACCGGCACGGAGCCGATCCACTCCAAGAACGGCCTGCTCACGACGGTCTGCTACAAGATCGGCGACCAGCCGCAGATCTACGCGCTCGAGGGGTCGATCGCCGTCACGGGCTCGCTCGTGCAGTGGCTGCGCGACAACCTCGGCCTGATCAAGGACGCGCCCGAGGTCGAGACGCTCGCCAAGACCGTCGAGGACAACGGCGGGGCGTACTTCGTGCCCGCGTTCTCGGGCCTTTTCGCGCCGTACTGGCGCGGCGACGCCCGCGGCGTGCTCGTCGGGCTGACGCGCTACGTCAACAAGGGTCACATCGCGCGGGCCGCCCTGGAGGCCACGGCCTTCCAGACCCGCGAGGTGCTCGACGCCATGAACGCCGACTCCGGGGTCGACCTCACCGAGCTCAAGGTCGACGGCGGCATGATCGCCAACGAGACGCTCATGCAGTTCCAGGCCGACATCCTCGGCGTCCCCGTCGTGCGGCCCAAGGTCGCGGAGACGACGGCGCTCGGGGCCGCGTACGCCGCGGGCATCGCCGTGGGCTTCTGGCAGGGCGAGCAGGACGTCATCGACAACTGGGCCGAGGACAAGCGCTGGGAGCCGTCGATGGACGACGCCGCGCGCGAGAAGACGTACCGCAACTGGAAGAAGGCCGTCACGAAGTCCTTCGACTGGGTGGACGCCGACGTCGACTGATCCGACGTTCGACGCACGACGCACGACGCACGACGGCGGCCGTCCCACGCAGGTGGGGCGGCCGCCGTCGTACGTGCGCGCAGCACCGGGTGCCAGACTGCTGGCATGACGACCATCGCGGTGACGGGTGCCTGGGGGAAGGCGGGGCGCGTCGTCGTGCGCGACCTGCTCGAGCACGGCTACGAGGTGACGGCCACCGACCTCGCCGGGCCCGCGGGCGGCGACGCGGGGCTCGGCACCGACCTCGTCCTCGCGGACCTCACCGACTACGGGCAGGCCGTCGAGGTGCTCGCGGGGGCCGACGCCGTCGTGCACCTCGGGAACATCCCCGCGCCCGGGCGCGCGACGCCGCCCGACACGATCAACCGCAACACGGCCGCGAACACCAACGTGTTCCTCGCCGCCCACCGCCTGGGCCTGAGCAAGGTCGTGTGGGCGTCGAGCGAGACCACGCTGGGCCTCCCGTTCGACGTCCCGCCCCGGTACGCACCCGTCGACGAGGCGCACTTCCCCGTGCCGACCAGCACGTACGCGCTGTCCAAGGTCCTCGGCGAGGAGACCGCGCGGCACGTCGCGCAGTGGTCGGGCATCCCGTTCGTCGGGCTGCGCATCTCGAACATCCACCGGCCCGAGGACTACGCCGCCGTCCCCGGCTACTGGGCGGACGCGCAGCTGCGCCGGTGGAACCTGTGGGGCTACGTGGACGTGCGCGACGTCGCCGCCGCGTGCCGGCTCGGCGTCGAGGCCACGACCACGGGCTCGCAGAACGTCATCGTCGCCGCCGCCGACACGATCATGAACCGGCCGTCGGTGGACCTCATGGCGGAGGTCTTCCCGGACGTGCCCCTGACGCGCGAGCTCGGCGAGTTCGAGACGCTCCTGGCGATCGACGCCGCGCACGAGCTGCTGGGCTACGAGCCCGCGCACTCGTGGCGCGACCACGTGGGCTGACGAGCGCGACCGTCCACGCCGAGGTCGCCCGCCGCTGCTGCTGAGGTCGGTCGTCCGCTGCCGCCGAGGTCGGTCCGCCGCGCCGAGGTCGGCCGTCCCCCGCTGCTGAGGTCGGCCCGCCGCGCCGAGGCCGGTCGTCCGCTGCTGCTGAGGTCGGTCCGCCGCGCCGAGGCCGGTCGTCCGCTGCTGCTGAGGTCGGTCCGCCGCGCCGAGGTCGGACCCTGGGAGGCCCGACCTCGGCAGGAGCGCCCGACCTCGGCGCAACCCGCCGCGCGTCGCAGGCACGTGTGACGATGGCGGCGTGCGCTACGCCATCGTGAGCGGGGAACCCGCGCCCGACGAGCGGATCGTCACGACCCGCGCGCCCGTCGAGCTGCACCGCACGCTCTCGGCGCTGCGGCACGGCCCGTTCGACCCGACGTACCGCGCCGAGCCCGACGGGACGCTGTGGCGGGCCACCCGGCTGCGCTCCGGCGTCGCGACCCTGCGGCTGCGGCAGCACGCGCCCGCGACGTTCGCGGCGAGCGCCTGGGGGCCCGGCGCCCCGGAGGCGCTCGCCACCCTGACCGCGCTGCTCGGGGACGACGACGGGGCCGAGTCCTACGACCCGCCGCCCGGGCCCGCACGTGACGCCTACCGGGCGTGCGCGCACGTGCGCATCCCGCGCAGCGGCCGCGTCATGGAGTCGCTGGTCCCCGCGATCCTCGAGCAGCGCGTGACCAGCCGCACGGCGCACGCGGCGTGGCGGTGGCTGCTCCTCGCGCACGGCGAGCCCGCGCCCGGCCCCGCGCCCGAGGGGCTGCGCGTGCCGCCCGACCCGCGGACCTGGGCCAGCGTGCCGTCCTGGGACTTCCACCGCGCCGGCGTGGACCCCAGGCGGGCGCGCACCGTCGTCGCGGCCGCCCACCTCGCCGACCGGCTCGAGGAGGCCGTCGACATGACGCCCGACGCCGCCCACGCCCGGCTGCGTCACGTGCCCGGAGTCGGCCAGTGGACCGCGGCGGAGACCCTCCAGCGGGCGATCGGCGACACCGACGCCGTGCCCGTCGGCGACTTCCACCTGCCCGCGCAGATCGGCTGGGCACTCGCGCGGCGCCGCGTGGACGACGAGGAGATGCTCGCCCTCCTCGAGCCGTACCGGCCCCACCGCTACCGCGTCATCCGGCACCTGCTCCTCGCCGGCCTCGCGCGCGCGCCAGGGCGCGGGCCGCGGCTGCCGATCGAGGACCACCGGCGGCGGTGACGGGTCAGGCCTCACCCGGCGAGGAGGGCCCGCACCGCTCGCGCTCGGCGCCTGCCGGGCGCCTGGCGCGCACCTGACGGGCGAGGTCTCACGCTCCGTCGTGGACTACCGTCGTCCGCGATGGTCCCCCGCAGACATGACGCCCCGTTCCCGACGTGCACACGGGGCACACCTTGACCGGCCCGCGCACGGCTCTCTTCAGCCGCCTGACTCCCGGCGGCCAGCGCAACTTCGCCGACGACCTGCGTGCCGAGAACGCCGGCGCGATCCTGCTCCTCGTCGGCACCGTCATCGCCCTGGCGTGGGCGAACTCGCCGTGGAAGGCCGGCTACGCGGCGCTGGGCGAGACCGTCGTCGGGCCCGCGGCACTGCACCTCGACCTGACCGTCGCGCAGTGGGCGACCGACGGGCTGCTCGCGATCTTCTTCTTCGTCGTCGGGCTCGAGCTCAAGCGCGAGATGGTCGACGGGCAGCTCCGGCGGCCGTCCACCGCGATCGTGCCGATCCTCGCCGCGGTCGGCGGGATGGCGGCGCCGGCGGGTCTCTACGCGCTGGTCAACGCCGTGAGCGACGGCGGCTCGATGCACGGCTGGGCGATCCCGGTCGCGACGGACATCGCCTTCGCCGTGGCCGTCCTGACCGTCTTCGGCAAGCGGCTCCCGACGGCGCTGCGCGCGTTCCTCCTGACGCTCGCCGTCGTCGACGACCTCCTCGGCATCGTGGTCATCGCGGTCTTCTACGCGGAGGGCCTCGAGCTCGCGTGGCTCGGCGCGTCGCTCGGCGTCATCGCCGTCTTCGCGGTCCTCGTGCGGCGGCGGACCACCGCGTGGGTGCTCGTCCCGCTCGCCGTCGTCGCGTGGGGCTTCATGCACATGTCCGGCATCCACGCGACGATCGCCGGCGTCGTCCTCGGCTTCACCGTCCCGGCGCTCGCCCGGGCCGGTGAGACGCAGAGCCTCGCAGAGCGGTTCGAGCACCTGTGGCGGCCCGTGTCCGCGGGGCTCGCCGTCCCCGTGTTCGCGCTCTTCGCCGCGGGCGTGAGCCTGAGCCCGGAGGCGCTCGCCGGCACGGTGGGCGACCCGGCCGCCCAGGGGGTCGCCCTCGGCCTCGTCCTCGGCAAGCCCATCGGCATCCTCGCCGCGACGTTCCTGCTGGTCACGTTCACGAAGGCGTCGCTCGACCACGCCGTGCGGTGGCCCGACCTCGCGGCCGTCGCCGTCGTCGCGGGCGTCGGCTTCACGGTCTCGCTCCTCATCGGCGAGCTCTCGTTCGCCGAGACGTCGCCGCACGGCGAGCACGTCAAGGCGGCGATCCTCATCGCCTCGCTCGCCGCAGCGGCGCTCGGCGCCGCGCTGCTGACGTGGCGCACCCGGGTCCACGTGCGCCTCCAGGAAGCGGACCTCGAGGACGTGCCGGCAGCCTGACCCGGTGAGCCCCGCCCGGGGCGTGTGACAGCGCCGACGGTCCCCTCCGCGCCACGCGCGCGTCGCCACCCGGCCGGTCCTTGGCGTGCCCGCGACATCTGATCCCGCACCCGGCTCCACAACCCGGGGCCGAGCCGCGTCTCAAGGGGGTCAGCACGTCCCGAGCACCTGAGGAGAACCCCATGTCCAGGACCACGAAGCCCACGAAGCCCACCGACCGTCCCCGACGCCGGCTCGTCGCCGTGGGCGTCGTCGCCGCCGGCCTGTCCGTCGCCGGCGCGGGCGCCGCCGCGGCCGTCGCCCCGCACACCTCCGTGGCCGACGCCGTGACGGGAGCCCTCGGGGCGTTCGGCGTCCAGTGGTCACCGGGCGGCGAGACCACCTTCACCCCCGAGGAGCTGGACGCGTTCTGGGCCGCCGGGTACACGGGCGGCGACCTCGAGGCCCTCGTCGACCTGTGGGACGTCGACGCCGTCGAGGCCAAGGCGACGGCCGGCCGGATGATCCTCGGCGGCGAGACCGTGCCGGTGCTCCCCGGCTCGCACCCGGACCCGGCGCCCGTCGTCGGGCCCGACCAGGCCCAGTCCGACGCGTTCTTCGGTGCCGGCTACACGTACGACGACGCCGTCGCGCTCGCCGAGCTGTGGGACGCCGACCCGATCGAGACCAAGGCCACGGCCGGCCAGATGCTCCTCGACGGCGAGACGCTCCCCGTCCCGCCGAGCGGGACCGCCGACACCGCGTCCTGACGGCCCGCCCGGGCACCCGGCCGTCGGCCCGCACCCGGCGCCGACGGCCGGGCACCACCGACCACCCACCTGGTGAGGGAGATCCATGATCGACGCGCCCGCCCTGTCGCTGCGCACCGGCTTCGAGATCGAGCTGCTCGCGCCCGCCGGGTCCGACCGGCAGGTGCTCGCCGACGAGCTGGCCGCCCGCCGGGGCGGGCGCGTCGACAGGTCGTTCCACACCGACAGCGAGCCGTCGGCCGTGCCCGGCGTCGGCGTCTTCCGCCATCTCTCGCCGGCGTTCGACGTCGTCGACGCCGGCGGGAGGCCGGTCGCCCGCCTCGTGGACGACATCACGCTCGAGGCGGACCTCGGGCGTGACCGTGGGGCGGGCGCGCGCCCGGGCCACCGCGGCTGGTACCGGCTCCTGAGCGACGACGCCCGCCTGCTCCGCCTCGTCGAGCTCCACGCGGACCCGGCGGCGCCCCTGTCGAGCGTGCTGGAGCCCGTCGCCGCGCTGTTCGGGGTCCGCGCCCAGGTGTTCCGGTCCGCCGCGCGGGTCAACGACGCGCAGGGCGCGACGGTCGCCCTCGCCCTGCCGCTGCCGGCCGGGCGCGAGCGACCGTGCGAGATCGTCACGCCGCCGCTCACGTCCGGGCACGTCGAGCAGCTCGAGCGCCTGCTCGGCCCGGCGCGGGACCTGGGCTTCACGGTCCCCCACGAGGCCGCCGTCCACCTCCACGTCGACGGCACGCCGTTCCGCAGCCCGGCCGCCTTCGCGAACGTCGTCCGGCTGTTCGGGCACTGGCGGGACGTGCTGTGGGAGGCGCTCGGGACCAACCCCGCGTGCCGCCGGCTCGCCCCCCTCCCGGAGGACCTCGTCGACCTGATCGACCACCCGTGGGAGGACGACGGCGGGCGCACGGGTTGGGAGCGTCTGAGGCAGGCGGCGCAGTCGACCGGCGTGACCAAGTACGCCGACGTCAACGTCACGCAGCTGCTGACCGACCGTCCCGTACGCGACACCGTGGAGGTGCGGATCCTGCCCGGCGCCACGCACGGCCACGCCATCGTGTCGCGGGCCGCCGTCGTCGAGGCGCTCCTGGCCCGCTGCCTCGACCCCGAGCCGCTCCCGCGACCCGGTGCCCGCGCAGCGAGCGACCCGCTGACCGCGCTCGACGACCTCGCGGGGCGCCGATGAGCACCCGGGTGCGGGATCGCAGCCCCGACAGCGCCGAGATCCCGACGGTGCTGCCGGCGCCACCGGTGCGGCTGCGCGCCGTCGACCCGGCACACGCGCCCGACGCCGACGAGGTCCCGCACGCCGACGGCCGGCGTGAGCCCGGCCCTGCCACGGCGCGCCGGCTCGACGACGTCGTCCGCGTGCACCTGCCCGGCCTCCTGCGCTACGCGACGTTCCTCACCGGGGACGGGCACACGGCCGCGGACCTCGTCCAGGAGGTGCTGCTGCGCGCGCACCTGCGCTGGAACCGCATCGCACTCATGGCGCGGCCCGACCTGTACCTGCGGCGCATGGTCACCAACGAGCACCTGTCGTGGCGGCGCAGGTGGCACGTGCGCACCATCGCGCCCGCCGGCGACGACGTCCTCGCCGCGCACGCCGACGTGCAGAGCGATCACGCGCAGCACGTCGTCGAGGACGACGAGATGTGGAGCCGCCTCGCCGCGCTGCCCGACCGGCAGCGCGCCGTCCTGGTCCTGCGCTTCTACGAGGGACTCGGCGACCCGGAGATCGCGGCGGTGCTGGGGACGTCGGCCGCGACCGTCCGGTCGCACGCGTCACGCGCCCTCGCCACCCTGCGTCACTCACAGCCCGCCACCTCACCGGAGAGACGATGAGCACCTTCCCGCACCCCCCGAGGCACCGGCACGACGACGACGTGCACCCTCACCTGACGACGAACGGCGACGAGGACGACCTCGCCGAGCGGATCACGCGCGCGCTGCGGTCCCGGGGCGACGTGTGGCCCGACGCCGCCGCGGTGACGGCGCGGATCGAGGCCCGGCTGGCCGACCTCGCGGACCAGCCCTCCCCCGGGACGTTCACCCGCCGGATCGTGGTGGCAGGTGTCGTCAGCTCGACGCTCGCCGTGGTCGGCACGGGCGCCGCCGCGGCCGCAGACCCGTACTCGGACGTCGCGCGGACCGTCGAGACCGCGGTGCAGGCCGTGGGGATCGACTGGTCACCGATGCCCGCCGGGTACACGCGCGAGCAGCACGACGCGTTCTGGGACGCGGGCTACACGGTGGGTGACCTCGACGCCCTCGTCGACCTGTGGGACGCGGACGCGATCGAGACCAAGGCGAGGGCCGGCCAGATGCTCCTCGACGGGGAGCCCGTGCCCGTCCCCGCCGGGGCCCACAGCGACGGCTCGACCGGCGCCACGGCGCCGACCGTTCCCTCGACGAGCACGAGGGCGCAGTACGACGCGTACTTCGCCGCCGGGTACGACTACGAGGACGCCGAGGCCCTCGCCGCGCTGTGGAGCACCGACACCGACGAGACCAAGACGAGGGCGGGCCAGATGCTCCTCGACGGCGAGACCCCGCCGATCGCCCCGGGGCAGGGAGCCGGGGCGGTGGACGGGCAGGGAACCGGGGCGGCGGACGGGCAAGGAGCCGGGGCGGCGGACGGCCCGGGAGCGCGGGTGGGCGAGGGCTGAGCACAGGACGGCACCGGCTGGGTCGGCACCTGTGGGGCGCCGTCGGACCCGCTCCTCGTGTGATCCACACCACACCCGGCGCGCCTCTCCGCTGCGCGACCCACGCCGATGGTCAGGCACAGGGGCCGCACCGAGGAGGCAAGCATGTCCAGTGCATCACCCCTGCACGCCGGAGAGACCCCGCGCACCGCCCGTCCCGCCCTTCTGGGCAGGGCCTCACTGATGGCCAAGCTCGTCGGCCTCGTGTCGGTCCTGTCCCTGTTCACCGTGGGGCTCGGCGTGTTCGCCTCGCTCCAGATCGACCGGCTCAAGAACGAGTCGGCCGGGCTCGCGACGAGCCAGGCCGAGGTCACGCAGTCCCTCGCCGCGCTCAAGGACGCCCTGTGGGGCGTGCGCAGCGACGCGAACCTCATGGCGGCATATGTCGGGGCGGACAACGCCCCGCAGCTCGAGAAGCTCCAGGCGTCCTACGACGGGTTCGACGCAGCCGCCGAGTCGTTCGCCGCGACTTACACGCAGGCGTACGGCGACGTCCCGACCAACTGGGACGAGTTCACGACGACGTACGCCGCGTACCGCCCGCTCGTCGACGGCGAGTTCATGGACGCCGCGCTCGCCGACGACGGCGTCGCGTGGGCGCAGGCCCGCAAGACCAGCGGCCTCGCGGAGACGGGCGCCGAGCTCGTGGCGGCCCTGACCGCCGTCGGCGACGAGGTCACCGCGGCCGCCGCGGAGGCGAACGTGCGCTCCGAGCAGGAGGCCCACCGGTCCCTCCTCATCACGGTCGCCGTGCTCATCACGAGCGTCGTCGTGGGCGCGACCCTCGGTGTCGTCCTGGCCCGCAAGATCCGCCGGAACGTGCTCGAGGTCAAGCGCGCAGCTGACGCGCTGGCCAACGGCGACCTGACCGTCGAGCCGCACGTGAGCTCGTCCGACGAGGTCGGTCAGACGGCCGCGAGCCTGCGCACCGCGCTCGCCGCCCTCCGCGAGCTCGTCGCGGGCACCGTCGACTCGGCGACGCTCGTCGCGGCCGCGTCCGAGGAGCTCTCGGCCGCCAACACGCAGGTCGCCGCCAGCTCCGAGGAGACGAGCGCCCAGGCGGGGGTCGTGGCCGCCGCCGCCGAGCAGGTCAACCGCAACATCCAGTCCGTGGCGTCCGGCGCCGAGCAGATGGGTGCCGCGATCCGGGAGATCGCGCAGAACGCGAACGAGGTCTCGCGCGTCGCCGCGCAGGCGGTCGAGTCCTCGCACTCGACGGTCGCCACCGTCGCCGCGCTCGGGGAGTCGGCCCAGCAGATCGGCAACGTCGTCAAGATCATCACCAGCATCGCGGAGCAGACCAACCTGCTCGCGCTCAACGCGACCATCGAGGCCGCGCGCGCCGGCGAGGCGGGCAAGGGCTTCGCCGTCGTCGCCGGGGAGGTCAAGGAGCTCGCCCAGGAGTCCGCGCGCGCCGCGGAGGAGATCGCCACGCACGTCGCGGGCAACCAGGACCAGGTCGAGTCGGCCATCACGGCGATCGGGGAGATCCGCCAGGTCATCGCGGCGATCAACGACTACCAGATGACCATCGCCTCCGCGGTCGAGGAGCAGACGGCCACGACGGTCGAGATGACCCGCGGCATCGGCGAGGCCGCCATGGGCTCCGGCGACATCGCGTCGAACATCACGTCGGTCGCGGAGGCCGCCGACACGTCCACCACGGTCCTCACGCAGATGAGCACCTCGACGGACGAGCTCGCCCGGATGGCGTCCGACCTGCGCACCCGCGTCGAGGCGTTCACCTACTGAGCCGCTGCCGAACGGGACGCGACCGCTGGACGGTCGCGTCCCGTTCGCGCACGATCACGGTGTGCCCCGCCCGAGCGGACCCGTCCACGCGCCGGCCGGCCGCGACCTCGTCGCCCACTGGTCGTCGGCGGCCTTCCTCGCGCGCGCGACCGCCTGGGTGCGGTCGGTGCTGGCCGCGCGCGGCGAGGCGGTCCGCGGGGACCTCGTGGCGCACCGGGTCCGGTTCTGGTCCGCCGTGCTCACCGTCCCGACGGACCACGGGACGCGGTGGTTCAAGGCGACCAACCCCGGCCAGGCGTTCGAGGCCCCGCTCCTCGACCGCCTGGGTGACCTCGCCCCGGAGCACGTGGTGCGGCCGCTCGCCGTCGACGCGGCGCAGGGCTGGCTGCTCCTTCCCGACGCCGGCCCCACGCTCCGGGCACACGGCTGCGTCACGACCGAGGACTGGGCGGCGCTCCTCGAGCACGCGGCCGACCTGCAGGCCGCACTCGCCGTCCACCGGCCCGAGCTCCTCGCGACGGGACTGCCGACGCTGCTCCCGCAGGACGCACCCGCGTACGCCGCCGCGCTCGTCGACGACCTCGCCCGGCTGTCCGCCGACGACCCCCAGCACGTCGACACCGAGGAGGCGGCGGCCCTGACGCGTGGCCTGGGCGAGCTCGACACCGACCTGGCGGCGCTCGTCGACCTGGGCGTCCCCGCGTCGCTCCAGCCGAACGACCTCAGCCTGCAGAACGCCTTCGCCCCGCGGGACCGGCCCGGACCGCCCCGGCTGATCGACGTGGGCGACGCGTTCTGGTCCCACCCGTTCGCGGTCCTTCAGGTGCCGACCCGGATGGCGTGCGGCACCTGGCCCGAGCCGCCGCCACGCGACGACGCCGTGGCCGCGCGCCTCCGGGACGCCTACCTCAGCCGGTGGCCGCAGGTCGCCCCGGGCGACCGGCCTACCGTCGCTCGAGCGGCGGACCGGCTCGCGAGCATCCACCGCTGCGAGTCGTGGCGCCGGCTCCTCGCGCACGCCGACCCGCAGCGCCTCGGGGTGCCGACGCCCCGGCTCGCGGACCGGCTCGCCGACGCCCTGCTCAGTAGGTGAAGCGGCCCACGGTCGTCTGGAGCCCGGTCGCGAGACCGGCGAGCTCCGCCACGGCGTCCTGCATCTGCGTGAGCACGCCGGCCGACGTCGCCGCCGCGCTCGCGACACCCGTCACGTTGGCGGCGATCTCACCCGAGCCGGCCGCCGCCTCCCCGACACCCCGCGACATCTCCGCGGTCGTGGCCGTCTGCTCCTCGACCGCGGCGGCGATCGTCGCCTGGTAGTCGCTGATCGAGCTGATGATGACGGCGATCTCCGCGATCTCCGTCGCGGCCTCCGCCGAGTCCGCCTGGATCGCCTCGACACGTCGCGCGATGTCACCGGTGGCCCGTGCGGTCTCCTGCGCGAGGTCCTTGACCTCGCCGGCGACCACCGCGAAGCCCTTGCCTGCCTCGCCCGCCCGCGCGGCCTCGATGGTCGCGTTGAGCGCGAGGAGGTTCGTCTGCTCGGCGATCGCGTTGATGACCTTGACGACGTTGCCGATCTCCTGCGAGGAGACGCCCAGCTTGCCGACCGTGGTGTTCGTCGCGGCGGCGGCGGCGCGCGCCTCGCCCGCGACTCGTGCGGCATCGTTCGCGTTCTCCGCGATCTCACGGATGGCGCTGCCCATCTGCTCCGCGCCCGCGGCGACCGTCGCCACGTTGCGGGAGACCTCCTCGGAGGCCGTGGCGACCACGCCCGCCTGAGCCGACGTCTCCTCCGAGGCGGCGGCAACCTGCGTCGAGGACGCGGACAGCTCGACGGCCGCCGAGGCGACGGTCGACGCGGTCTGGCTCACGTCGGCGACCAGCGCCCGCAGGTTGTCCTGGGCGGTGGCGAGCGAGACGGCCATCGCACCGATCTCGTCGTGCGAGCGCACGTCCGCCCGCACGGTCAGGTCGCCCTCGGCGAGAGCACGCAGCGAGCGGTCGACGGCACCGACGCCGCGCAGGACGCTCCGGGCCGTGGCGAGCGCGGCCAGGACGACGACGATCGTCGCGACCGCCGCCGTCGCACCGAGCAGCACGCGGGCACGGGCGGCCGCGGCGTCGGCGTCCGCAGCCGCCTCGCCGACGCGGGTGTCGATCGAGTCGACGAGCACGGTCGTGTCCTCGAGGATCGTGAAGTAGATCGCGTAGACGTCGCCGACGATGTAGTCGTCCGCCTCGGCCGTCGTCTCAGGTGTGGCCTGCTCGTAGAGCTCGACGACGCGGTCGTCGCCCGCGAAGAACTCCGCCCAGTTCGCGACGACCCGGTCGTAGGCCTCCCGCTCCTGCGCCGTCATGGCGTCGACCGGTGCCGCGGCGAGCTCCTCCTCGAGCCCGGCGGCGGACGCGAGGTAGCCCGCACGGTTCGCGTTCTCGGGGTCGACCGCCTCACGCGGGCCCGCCTTACGGGCCTCCCACGCGTAGGCGGTCTGCCAACCGCTCACGTCGGCGTTGTAGAACTTCATCTCCTGCACCCAGGAGCGCAGCTCGCCGAGCTCGATCAGGCTGCGGGTCGCGGTCTGCATGCTCGCGAGCGCGCTCAACGCGACGGCCGCCACGAGGGCGGCGGCGAGCACGCCGATGCCGCCGAGGGCGAGGAGCTTCGTGCGCAGGCTGCGGGACCGTGTGGCTGCGGTGGCCGACGAGGACATGGGCACCTCCGGTGGGAGCACGCGCCCTGGGGGTGGGCGCGGGACGTCATCTCTCCTATCGGCGGCGTGGCCGCGGGTGTGAGCCCTGTCACCGGGCGCCTCAGACCGCGAGCGCCTCCCGGAGGAACGCGATGTCCTGCGCCTGCCCCTCGGCCGGGGTCTCCACCACCGCGTCGCACCCGGCCTCGCGGACCACGTGGGCGATGAGCTCGGCCGGGATGGTGCCCGTCGCGAAGCCCGCGTGCCGGTCCCGGCTCGACCCCCGCTCGTCGCGCGAGCTGTTGGCGTGCACGAGGTCGATGCGGCCCGTGATCGCGCGGACGCGGTCGACGATGCTCTCGAGGTCCTCGCCCGCTGCCCACGCGTGGCACGTGTCCAGGCAGAAGCCCACGTCGTACCCGCCGATGACGTCCCACAGCATCGCGATCCGGTCGAGCGTGCGCGCGCACGCGTTCTCGCCGCCCGCCGTGTTCTCGACGAGGACGGGCACCGGGAACGTCGCGCGCTCGAAGGTCTTGCGCCAGCTGTCCATGCCGAGGGCGATGTCGTCCCCGTCCCCCACGTGGCCGCCGTGGACGACCAGGCCCTTGCCGCCGAGGGCGGCGGCCGCCGCGGCGTGCTCGGCGATCATCTTCCGGCTCGGGATGCGGATCTTGTTGTTGGTCGACGCGACGTTGACCAGGTACGGGGCGTGCGCGTACACGCCGAGCCCGGAGGCGACGAGCGCCTCGGCGTCGTCCCTCGGGCGGGGCTTCTTCCACCCCTGGGGGTCCGCGAGGAAGATCTGGACGGCCGCCGCGCCGACCTCGGCGGCCGCCGCGACCGGGTCGCCGTCCCGCACGTGGGCTCCGATGAGTGCCATGCGAGCCAGGCTAGACGAGGCGTCCGACGGCGCCCGCTGCTGCCGGGTGGCCCGCGACCCTGCGCGAACCCGCGCGAACGCCCGGGGACGGCGCAGCCCAGCGCCTACCTTGGGAGCATGAGAATCCCCGCACCGCACGGGCACTTGGCTGCCTGATGCGCGGCATCCTGCCCCAGCGGCTGTCCCGATGGATGTACCGCAGCGGCGGACCCAACTGGCTCGCCAGGCCCATGAACGCCCTCGCGGGGTGGCAGTTCCGCCGCGGCATCCTCACGCTCGGCGGCCGGGGCGTGACGGCCGACGTCCGCGGCCGCACCTCGGGCCGGACCATCTCGCTGCCCCTGGTGCTCGTCCGGCACGGCGGCGAGCGGTACCTCGTCTCGATGCTCGGCGAGGACGTCCAGTGGCTGCGCAACGTGCGCGCCGATGCCGGCCGCGCCGTCCTGCACGCCCCGCACGCCGAGCCCGTGCGGCTCGTCGACGTCCCCGTCGCCCAGCGCGCACCCGTCCTGCGCCGCTACGTCGAGCTCGCACCCGGCGGGCGTCCCCACATCCCCGTCCGCGTGGGCGCACCCGTCGAGGAGTTCGCGGCGGTCGCCGACCGGTACCCCGTGCTCCGGGTGGAGCCGCTCGCCGCCGACGCCTGAGCCGGGCGACGCCTGAGCCGGGCGACGCCTGGGCCGGGCGACGCCTGGGCCGGGCCGGCCCCGCTGGTACCCGGCGCGCGGACCGTGGTCCGCTGGGCGACGATGCGCGCACGACGCCGTGCGACGCGTCACCTCGACCCGTGCGCCGCGTCGCCCCGTGGCCGTCACCACTCAGAACGGGGCACGTCCGGCCGAAGGGGAAGGGCACGTCCCTGCCTGCCCTAGCCCCCGAGGACAACCATGGCGCGCACCGCAGCCGTCGGCACCCCCGAGGCCCGACCACCCGCACGCAGGGGTCGGGACCTCTCCCGCCTCGCCACGACCGCCCTGCTCGTCGCGACCGTCGTGTCGATCGTGTGGGGCGTCACGACCATGGCCCGCTCCAACGCGAACGCCCAGCAGGCCTTCGACCAGGCCTCCCTCGCACGCGCCGTGACCGACGACGCGACCGGCCTGCTGACCGCGACGCTCGCCGCGCAGGCCGGCTTGCGCGGCTACCTCGCGACCGAGGACGTCGGGTTCCTCCACCAGTACCGCGTGGGCATCAAGGACATCGGTGTGCGCTCCGCGGCGCTGGAGGACGCACTCGCCGCGGACCCCCACGGCGCCGACGACGGCGCCACCGTCCAGGCCACCGCCGCCGCAACCGTCGACGAGTTCCACGCGACGCTCGACGTGGTGCGGCTCGTCGGGTTCGACGCAGCCCGCGAACGCCTCGAGCTCGGCACGTCCCGGGTGCTCACGGCCGACCTGCGGGCAGCGGTGACGCACCTCACGAACGGCAGCGCGCGCGGCGCCGAGCGGGCCGTCGAGGAGGCCAGCGAGGACCTGCGGCAGAACACGACGGCAGCCCTGACCACCGCGTCGCTCGTCGTCGTGAGCCTCGCGGTGCTCGCCGTCGTGCTGCGCCAGCGGACGACGTGGACCCGCCAGCGCGAGACGCTCCTCGCCGAGGTGCAGCGCCTCTCGCTCGAGGACCCGCTCACCGGGCTCGCGAACCGCCGGGCCCTGACCGCGCACCTCGAGTCCCTCCTCGAACGCGACGCCCAGGCCGACGACGTCGGCGTGGTGTTCCTCGACCTCGACGGGTTCAAGGAGGTCAACGACACCCACGGGCACTCCGTCGGCGACCAGTACCTCGCCGCCGTCGCCCAGCACCTCGCCGCCCGGGTGCGACGCCAGGACTACGCCGCGCGGGTCGGCGGCGACGAGTTCGTGGTCGTGGTCCACGACCTCGCGCGGGGCAGCGGCCTGACCGACGTGACCGCGCGGGTCGTCGAGGCCGTCGAGGCCGCGTCGGCCCAGTGCGTCGCACGGTTCGGTCCGCCCGGGGTCGGCGTCAGCGTCGGCACGGGTCGGCTGAGCGAGGTGCCGCCCGCGCTGCTCGACACCGTCGGCGCGGCCGACGCCCTGCTCGTCCGGGCGGACACCGCCATGTACGCGCAGAAGGCCGCGCACCGGGCCGCCGCCTGACAGGTGCATGCGCCCCCACGTGGGGGATCCACAGGGCCGCGCAGGGACGTCGGTGGCGGAACGTAGGGTGGTGCCGTGCCTTCGACGTCGCGACCGGAGCAGCCGGCGCCGGTCCCCGACCTGCCGTACGACATCTCCTACGACGACTCGTACGGCGGCTTCGGCGACGAGCCTCCGTACGACCCGGAGTACGACGCCGCGCCGCCGGCCGAGCCCGCGTGGGCCCCCGCGTCAGCCGGCACGACGGCCGGCACGGCGGCCACGCAGCCCACGGCACGGAGCACCACGACCGCTGCCGTGCGGCCCGCACGCCCCGCCCGGCGGCCGGCGCCGCCCACGCCCGCGACCACCCCGCTCGAGGTGCTGCGGACCGTCTTCGGGTACGAGTCGTTCCGCGGCGACCAGGCCGAGATCATCGACACCGTCGTCGCCGGTGGCGACGCGCTCGTGCTCATGCCGACGGGTGCGGGCAAGTCGCTCTGCTACCAGGTCCCGGCGCTCGTGCGAGCGGGCACCGGCGTCGTCGTCTCACCCCTCATCGCGCTCATGCAGGACCAGGTCGACGCGCTGTCCGTGCTCGGCGTTCGCGCCGGGTTCCTCAACTCGACGCAGGAGTGGGCGCAGCGGCGGGCCGTCGAGGAGGCGTTCCTCGCGGGCGAGCTCGACCTCCTGTACCTCGCGCCCGAGCGGCTGCGCGTCCCGGCCACGCTCGAGCTCCTCGAGCAGGGCCACGTCGCGCTGTTCGCGATCGACGAGGCCCACTGCGTGTCCCAGTGGGGCCACGACTTCCGGCCCGACTACCTCCAGCTCTCGCTGCTCCACGAACGCTGGCCCGACGTCCCGCGCATCGCGCTGACGGCCACCGCGACCGCGACGACGCACCGTGAGATCGCCGAGCGGCTCGAGCTCACCGAGGCGACCGGGGCCCGCCACTTCGTCGCAAGCTTCGACCGGCCCAACATCCAGTACCGCATCGTCCCCAAGGCCAGCCCGCGCACCCAGCTCCTCGAGCTGCTGCGCACCGAGCACGCCGGCGACGCAGGCATCGTCTACTGCCTCTCGCGCGCGTCCGTCGAGCAGACGGCCACGTTCCTCAGCGAGCAGGGCATCCCCGCGCTGCCGTACCACGCAGGCCTCGACCGCCGCGTGCGCGCCGCCAACCAGGCGCGATTCCTGCGCGAGGACGGCCTTGTCATGGTCGCGACCATCGCGTTCGGCATGGGCATCGACAAGCCCGACGTGCGGTTCGTCGCCCACCTCGACCTGCCCAAGTCCGTCGAGGGCTACTACCAGGAGACGGGCCGGGCCGGGCGCGACGGGCTGCCGAGCACCGCCTGGCTCGCCTACGGGCTCCAGGACGTCGTCCAGCAGCGCCGCATGATCGACACCTCGGACGGCGACGCCGCGCACCGCCGGCGCCTCTCCGCGCACCTCGACGCGATGCTCGCGCTCTGCGAGACCGTCGAGTGCCGCCGGCGTCAGCTCCTCGCCTACTTCGGCCAGACCGGCGAGGCCGAGCGCTGCGGCAACTGCGACACGTGCCTCACGGCACCCGAGACCTGGGACGGGACCGTCGCCGCCCAGAAGCTCCTCTCGACCGTCGTGCGCCTCGAGCAGCGCGGTCAGCGGTACGGCGCGGGGCACCTCGTCGACATCCTGCGCGGCAACGCGACGGCCCGCGTCACCCAGCTCGGCCACACCGACCTGAGCGTGTTCGGCGTCGGCTCCGACCTCACCGACACCGAGTGGCGCGGAGTCGTCCGGCAGGTGCTCGCCCAGGGCCTGCTCGGGGTCGACGGCGACGGGTACGGAACCCTCCGGCTGACCGAGCAGAGCGCGGCCGTGCTCACCGGCGACCGCACCGTCGCGCTCCGTCGTGAGGCACCCAAGCCCGCGCGCGCCCCCCGCAGCACGCGCAAGGCCGGGGCTGCCGCGGCCGTCGCCGACCTCGGCACGGACGCCACCGCCGTGTTCGAGCGGCTCCGCGCCTGGCGCGCCGGCACCGCCAAGGAGCAGGGCGTCCCCGCCTACGTCGTGTTCCACGACGCCACGCTCCGCGAGATCGCGACCCGCCTCCCCACCACGCTCGAGGAGCTCGGCACCGTGACGGGCGTCGGCGTCAGCAAGCGCGAACGCTACGGACCCCAGCTCCTCGAGGCCCTCCACGCCTGACCTGGGTGCCCCGGCCGGGATGGCCCGGACCGGAGTGGCCGGACCAGGTGGCCCGGCCCGGGCGACCTGACCTGGCTGGCCGGACCCGGGCCGCCGAGCCGTTCGGCCGCTGAGCCGGACGGCCGACGAGCCGGACGGCCGACGAGCCGGGTGCCCAGGTCGTCCCGTCGCGCCGTGATCCCCCGTCGCCGTGCGCCGAGGTCGGACGTTTGTGCCGAGGTCGTGAGTTCCACGGCCCGACCTCGGCCCGAAGGCCCGACCTCACGACGCGCGTGCGCGGTTCGGCTGGTGCTCGGGCTCGTCGAGCCGGTGCTCGGCTGCCGCTCCGACGCGGGGACGCGGCTCAGCGACGCGGAGGAGGATCAGCCGTGAGGTCGGTGCCCAACGAGGAGGTCCAGGTGTCCCGGTTCGGTCTGGTGGTCAGGTTCACGCTCAGGGAGGGGCAGGCCGAGGCCTTCGACGCGCTGATGCGTGAGACGGTCGCGGGCATCGCTGAGCACGAGCCGCGCACCTTGGTCTATGCCGTGCACGCGCTCGAGGGGGAGCCCGACGTCCGGATCTTCTACGAGCTCTACACGAGCGAGGCGGCGCTCGCCGAGCACGAGTCCCAGCCGACGACCCGGAGGTTCCTCGACAGCGTCGGCGAGCACGTCTCTCGCGTCGAGGTGCAGCGCCTGCACCTCGTCACAGGCACCGGGATCACCGACACCGTCGCACCTGGGCCGCAGCACACGTAGGCCTCACAGCCGGGACGGTGGGCAGGTGGGCCAGCGGGCGGGCGGGTCAGCGGGCGGGCAGGTGGGCCAGCGGGCGGGCGGGTCAGCGGGCCTCCCTGCCTGCGGGCGGGAGTGCCAGCAGGCAGGCGGGCAGGTGGGCGATCGGGCAAGCGGTCAGGGTCTGCGCCCGACGACGACCGTGCCGTCGAGCTCCTCCGACCGGACGGTCCTGGTCCTGAGGCCGGCGGCCGACATCGCTGCGACCGTCGCCGGCGCCTGCCCCACGCTCGTCTCGACGAGCAGGTGGCCGCCGGGCTCGAGCCACGACGCGGCGCCCGCGATGACGCGGCGCTGGACGTCGAGCCCGTCCGGACCACCATCGAGCGCGACGAGAGGCTCGTGCAGGCGCGCCTCGGGCGGCATGAGCGCGATCGCGTCCGTCGGGACGTAGGGGGCGTTCGCGGCGAGCACGGTGACCCGGCCCCGCAGGGACGTGGGGAGCGCGTCGTAGAGGTCGCCCTCGACGACCGTCCCGCCGAACGGTGCGAGGGTCCGGGCGGCGCATCGCACGGACGCCGCGTCGACGTCTGACGCATAGAGCTCGAGCGGCCCCGCGTGATGCGCGAGCGCGGCAGCGACCCCCGCCGCACCGCAGCACATCTCGACCACGACAGGCACGGTCGACGCCGCACCGGGGCCGGCAGGGTCCGGGGCTCCAGCACCAGCACCAGCACCAGCACCAGCGAGCCTGCGGCGGCCGAGGATCGCGGCGGCCTCCTGGACGAGCAGCTCGGTCCGACGTCGGGGGACGAAGACGCCCGGCTCCACCGGGATCCGCAGGCCGCAGAACTCCGCCCAGCCGAGGATGTGCTCGAGCGGGTCGCCGGCGACGCGGCGGTGGACCATCGTGTCGAGCCCGTCCGGGGTGTCGGCGGCCTCGGCGATCAGCGCCGCCTCGTCCTCGGCGAACACGCAGCCGGCCGCGCGAAGGCGTGCGACGACGTCCGCGAGCAAGGCTGGGGCCAGGTCCATGAGGCCGCCACGCTACCCGGCGCGATCACCCGCGGGCCCGCGGATTCCCGTCCCGGCGGCGGGCCGCCCCACCCCCTCGGAGGGCACGCGGCGATGCGGGGACCCGGGTCAGGGCGTCGACCCGCTCAGGGAGCAGACCCGGTTCAGGGCGTTAAGGAGGACCCGCTGCGCAGGGGGCAGGCAACGGGTCCTCGCCTCAAGGATGTCACGTCCCGGGCCCTACGTCACGGGTGACGCGTGGGTGAATCGTGAACGACCAGGGCGTGAATGGCGCAGGCGTCCGGATGGCCCCCTCCGGCGTCGCAAGGCCCCGGTCTACCGTGGCCATGTGACCCTCAAGGCAGCCATCGTCGGCACCGGCGCCGTCGCCCACCTCCACGCCCAGGCGCTGACCGCGGACCCGCGCGTCGACCTCGTCGCGGTGAGCAACCGCAGCGGCGAGCGACGTGAGGTGTTCGCCGACAGGTACGGCGTGCGCGGCCGCTACACGGCGCACACGGACCTGCTCGCGCAGGAAGACCTGGACCTCGTCGTCCTGTGCACCCCGCCCCACCTGCACCGCGAGCAGGCGCTCGACGCGTTCGCCGCCGGCGCGCACGTGCTGTGCGAGAAGCCGCCCGCCCTGTCGCTCGCCGAGCTCGACGCGATGCAGGCCGGGGCCGACGCCGCCGGGCTGGCCCTCGCGTTCGCCTTCCAGCAGCGCACGGGCACGGCCGCGGCGCACGTGCGGCAGCTGCTGGAGTCGGGCGACCTCGGGCGTCCCCTGCTCGCGCAGTGCCAGACCCTGTGGCTGCGCGACGCCGACCACTTCGCCGGCGAGCACCGGGGCACCTGGGACGCCGAGGGCGGCGGCACGACGTTCAGCCACGGGATCCACCAGATGGACCTGCTCGCCGACCTCCTCGGCGACTGGGCCGAGGTCGACGCGCGCCTGTGGCGGGTCGACCGCGACATCGAGACGGAGGACGTCTCGACCGCGACCGTGCGCTTCACCAGCGGCGCGCTCGCGGTCCTGGTCTCGAGCGTCCTGTCCCCCCGCGAGACGAGCGCGCTGCGCATCGACACGGAGCTCGCGACGATCGAGCTCGAGCACCTCCACGGGCACCGCGGCACCGACTGGCGCATCACACCCGCGCGCGGCGTCGACCCGGACCGCGCCGCGCGGTGGACGTTCCCGCTCGACGACGAGCCCAGCGGCCACGCGGCCCTCGTCCGCGGAGTCGTCGATGCCCTGACCACCGGCTCACCCCTGCCCGCCGTGGCGACCCACGCGCGCCGACCCCTGGAGCTGGCGACGGCCGTCTACGCCTCCGCGACCCACGGCAGGCCCGTCACGCCCGCGACCCTGCGCGACGACGACCGGTTCCAGCACTCCCTGCGCGCAGACGTCGTGGACGCCCGGCCGCCCGCCGTCCCTTAGCCCACCACCCCCACCTGCCTGCCTGCCTCCTCCTCCCACCACCCCCTGCCCCACCCTGTCCTCCCCGACCCCGTCCTCCCCCACCCCCTCCTGCCCCAGGCCGGAGGGGGTGGGGGCAGATCGGGGGCGAGGTCGCACTCCCGCACCGAAGTCGCACGTGCACAGGTGCGGTCTGGCTGCCGGAGTGCGATCTCGGGCCCCCGGGTGGGTGTGGGGGGTGGGGGACGGGCGGGTGGACGGGGCGCGGGGTCAGGTTCCGGGGACGACGAGGCCTGACTCGTACGCCGCGACGACGAGCTGGGTCCTCGCGGTGCAGCCGAGCTTGCCGAGCAGCGTGTGGACGTGGGCCTTGACGGTCGCGAGCGACAGGTCGAGCTCGGTCGCGATGTCCGCGTTCGCCGAGCCGCGGGCGACGGCGCGCAGGACCTCGAGCTCGCGCGGCGTCAACGACCCGACCGCCCACGCAGGCTGCCCGCCGCCCGGGCGCGCCGGGACGGAGGCGCGCCACTGACCCAGCACGAGCGCCGTGACGGCGGGGTCGAGCATGCTGCCCCCCGCGCTCACGCGCTGGACGCAGGCGACCAGCGTCCCGGGGTCGGTGTCCTTGAGCAGGAACCCGTCCGCGCCCGCGTGCAGCGCGCCCGTCACGTACTCCTCGTCATCGAACGTGGTCAGCACCGCGACGCGCACGTCGTCCAGATCGGGGTCGCTGCGGATGCGCCGGGTCGCCTCGACGCCGTCGAGCACCGGCATCCGGATGTCCATGAGCACGACGTCGGGGCGGACGGCCCTGGCGACCTCGACCGCCTCCGCGCCGTCGCGCGCCTCCCCGACCGTGACGATGCCGGGCTCGTGGTCGAGGATCATCCGCAGCCCGAGCCGGATCATCGACTGGTCGTCGACGATGACCACGCGGATGTCCGGCCGCTCGTCATCCACGCCTCGGCACCTCCATCCGCACGCTCCAGCCGCCGGCCTCGGTCGGGCCGGCGACGAGCGTCCCTCCGCACGTCGACGCACGCTCCCTCATGTGCACGAGGCCGTGGCCGCGCCGTCCCGGTCCGTGCGCGGACGCGGCAGCGGGGCCCGGGTCGTCCACGGTCAGGACGACCGATCGGGGCGTCACGTCCAGGCCCACGCGCACACGCTCGGCCGAGGAGTGCACGAGCACGTTGGTCAGCGACTCCTGGGCGACCCTGACCACCGCGAGGCCGAGCGCGGGCGTGCATGCCGGCAGCACGGCGGGCAGGGAGGCTGTGACGTCGAGGCCCGCACCGCGCACCCGCTCGAGCACCGCCGGCAGGTCCGCGAGCGTGGGCATCGGCGCGAGCGGCGCGCGGCCGTCGTGCCCGGCGTCGGCGAGCCCTCGACCCCGCTCCCCCGACGCCGGCCCCGGCCCCGGACCCGGACCCGGCAGGGCACCAGCACCAGCACCAGCACCGGCACCAGCACCCGCACCAGCAGCAGCACCCGACCGGGCGGCCGGTGCTCCCGGCCACCGGGTGAAGCCGTCCGCACCCGCCCAGCCACGCAGGGCCTCGCCCGGCGTCGCGGCAGGTGGGCGCGCCGGACGGGACGACGACGGACCGTCGGCCTCGTCGTCGCGGAGCACCCGGACCAGGGAACGCATGGAGTCGAGGGCCTCGCGTCCCGCGGGTCCGATCCACCGGACGGCGTCCCGGTAGGCCTCGGGCTGCGCCTCGCCCACCCGGTCGGCGGCTTGCGCCCGCACGACGATCGCTGTCACGTGGTGGGCCACGACGTCGTGCAGCTCACGGGCGATCCGGGTCCGCTCGTGGTGCACGGCCTCGCGGGTGCGCATCTCCTGGAGGGCCTGGAGCTCGGCGTTGCGCTCGGCGAGCGAGGCCGTCGTCTGCTCGAGCCGGCAGAACACGGAGCCCAGCACCGTCGCGGCGAGCACGAGCGACAGGAGCAGGAGGAGGTGGGTCACGCCGCCGCCGACGGGCAGCCCACGGCCCTCGACGAAGAGGCGCACGCCGGCGAACGACCCGAACGCCAGCGCGATGGTCGACGCGCCTGCCGCGGCCGCCGCGACCAGCCGCGGCACCGCACCGGCACGGGTCGCCGCGAACGCAGCGATCATGATGGGCAGCACGTGGAAGTCGGACTGGAGCGCGGAGCCGTGCGCGACGAGCCCGTACGTCGCGGGGTACACGAGGACGGTCGCCCAGAACGCGAGACCGGGCAGGCTGCGACGCATCAGCAGCGTCACCGCGAGCCACAGCCCGGCCCACCAGTACGACTCGATCCACCGCGGCTGCCAGTAGTCCCACCCGGTGGCGAAGGCGACCGCGACGAACCACGAGCCGGCCGCCGCGAGCGCGAGCAGGACCTCCGCGCGCGACGGCGGCGCGTGGTGCACCCGCTCGCGGCGGGGGGCGCGGGGATCGGTCACGGTTCGACGCTAGTGCGGCAGCTGCCGCCGCCCGACCCCCTGCGGGCGCATCCTCGCGGTGCCCCGCTCCACCTGCGGGCGACCGGCGGGGGTCCCCTCGTCCACCCCAGGTCGCGCCCGACGACGCCCGCGCCCTGATCGCCCGGTCAGGGGCGCCGCGGAGGTGATCGGACCGGCGGGCGACGCGGGGCAGGGCCCCTGCTCGGGAGGCTCGATGCATGACCAGAAGCGCCCGTCCCTCCCGCCGACCCGCCCGTCGACGCCGCACCTCTGCGGTCGTCGTGACCGCCCTGCTGGGCATCGGGGTCGTGGTCGCCTGGCAGGCGTCCGGGCCCCTGCTCGGGGCCGTCGGGCTCGACCTGCGCGCCGTCGGCGGTCCGGCGCCCACGCAGGACGGCGGGCCGGACGGAGGTGGGGTCCCCGGAGCCGACGCACCGACGCCGGCGACGGGCCTGGACGCCGAGCTGCAACGCAGGTTCGAGGCCGCCCAGGCGGCCGCCGCGGCCGACGACGTCTCCCTGACCCTGACCTCCGGCTGGCGGTCGGCCGCGGACCAGCAGGCACTGCTCGACGACGCGGTCGAGCGGTACGGGTCGCTCGAGGAGGCGCTGCGCTGGGTCCTGCCGCCCGAGGAGTCGGCGCACGTCCAGGGCCTCGCGATCGACGTCGGCGACACCGAGGGTGCGTACTGGCTCGCCGAGCACTCGTTGGACTTCGGTCTGTGCCAGACGTACGCGAACGAGATCTGGCACTTCGAGAAGCTGCCTGACGGCGCGACGTCGTGCCCCGAGCCCTCGCAGGACCCGTCGGGCGGATGAGCGGTTCCCCGGCCGATCGTCCCGCATCCGCGGGTCGGCGCACCCCTAGCGTGAGGACGTGGTCGACGAAGGTCCGCGCCGGACGGACATCACCGACGAGATCACCGGTTACCTCCTCGCGGGGACGTCCGTGGACCTCGTCGGCATGCGCTCGTCCGGACGCTCCGCCGTCCTCGGCCGGGTGGCCGACCGGCTCGCCGCGGACGGGGTCACGGTCCGTCGTGTCGGGGGCATCCGTGCGCTGCGTGAGCGCGCGTTGAGCAGCCTCGCCATGACGGGCGTCGACGTCGTGCCGTCACCCAACGCGCTGACCACGCTGCTCTCGGCCGTCACCGAGCTCGAGGACCTGCTCTCCCCCGCCCCGGCCGTCCTGCTGGTCGACGACGCCGACGACCTCGACGCGTCGACCGTCGGAGCCGTCACGGCCGTGCACGCGCGCCTGGGCACGCCCGTCCTCGTGGCCCGACGGCGAGCCGCACGAGCCCGCAGCGCGACGCCCGCCGTCCCGGACCTCGCGGGCGCGCTGCGATCCACCGTCCGCGTGGTCCTGCCCCCGCTGCGGTTCGACGAGGTCCACCGCCTCGTCCACACCCTGCTCGGCGGGCCCGTGGACCCGACCGCCGTCGCCCGGATCGCGGCCGAGACGGGCGGCCTGCCCGGGCTCGTGTCGGCAACCGTCCAGACGGCCCGACGCGCGTCGCACCTCGCACCGCGCGGCGGCATCTGGGTCACGCGCGGAGACCTGTGGACCGCGGCGCTCGGCCCGGCCGCCGAGGCGTTCCTCTCGGGCCTGGACGACGCCGAGGTCGAGGCCCTGACGCTCGTGGCCGCGGCGGGGACGCTCGGCGTCGACGTCGCGCAACGCTGCATCGCCGGGGAGACGCTCGCGGCCCTCGGCGACGCGGGCCTGCTGCGGGTCGTGCCCGAGGGCGACCGTGACGTCGTCGGCGTGTTCCCTCCGCTGCTCGCCGAGCACCTCGTGCGGGAGTCGTCGCCGACCCGCCGCCTCCTCGTCCGCGACCGGCTCGAGGCCGCGGGCCACCAGCCGGGCCGCGCACCGCGGGTACCGGCCACCGAGCGGGCGTCGGCGCGCACGCGCGGCAGCGAGCCGATCCTCAGCGGCCGGCTGACCAGGTACTGGCGCGACGAGATCGCGGCCCGTCGTGCGGCCTGGGACGCGGACCCCACCCCCGCCCTGGCCGCGCCGCTCGTCGAGGCACTCCTCACGGCACGCTCGCGCCCCCACGAGATCGACGCGGTGCTGGCCGCGACGCGCACCCCCGGGGACGACCCGCAGGCGATGGCCCTGTTCGCGGCGACCCGCGCCCTCTACGAGGGCCTGGTGCGGGGCCGGGTCGACGAGGCGTGCGACCGGCTCGTCGAGGAGCAGCGCCGCGCGCCCGAGCACGCGGGCCTGCTCAGGGCGACCGAGGCCCACCTGCGGGTGCTCACGGGCGCGCTGCCGTCCGCCGACGCCCTCGCGGACGGCCCGGCCGACCAGGCCCCGCTCGCCGCCGACGCCCTGCGCGTCGCCCGTGCCGAGGTGCTCGTCGCCGGCGGTCAGGCGCAGGCCGCGCTCGACCTGCTCGACGGCTTCCAGAGCCCGGTCACCGTGCTGCAGCAGTCGGCCGACGTGTCCCGCGAGCTCGCGCTGCTGTACACGTGCGACCTGGAGGGTGCGGTCACCGCCGCGCTCGCGCAGGTCGAGGTCAGCACGGAGCGGCTCGAGCCCAGCGGTGTGCAGGCGCACGCGTACGTCGCGGGCCTGGGCCTCGCGCTCCAGGGACGCCTGCTCGAGCTCGACGCGCTCATGTCCTCCGTCCTCGCGCTGGCGCCCATGCCGGCGCACCAGTCGCACGTCCAGACCGGCCTCCTGTGGCTCGCGGCGGACGCGGCGACGTGGCAGGGCCGCACGGCGTACGCGCGCTCGCTCGCGCTCCAGTCCGGCTCCTACGGCCTCGGCCGCGGTCCCCACCCGGGTATGGCGCCCGACGGCATCTCGGCCGAACTGCAGGACCGCGACAGCGACACCGCGGACGCCCTGTGGGCGCTCGCCGAGGAGCGCCTGGACCGCGGGTTCGTGCCCGCCGGGATCGTCGCGGGCGTCACAGCGATCGAGCGGCACCCCGACCCGGTGCGCGCCGCTCGCCTCGCGGACGCCGCAGCCTCCTGCGACGCCCCGCTGCTCAAGCACCTGGGCGCCTACGCGGTCGCGATCGCGTCGACCGACCCCGAGCGCCTGTCCCTGCTCGAGCCCCAGCTCCTCGCCGCCGGCCTGCGGCTCTACGCCGTGCGGACGGCCGTCGCCCGGTCCGTGCGCATGCTCACCGCGGGCGACGTGGTGCAGGCGGCGGCGCACGCCGACGCCGCGTGGCACCAGGCCGGTCTGCGCGGCCGCGACCTGTGCGGGCTCTTCCGCCCGTTCGACCGCGCCGTGAGCCTCACGGCGCGCGAGCGGGAGATCGCGATCCTCGTGGCCCGCGGCATGAGCGCCCCCGAGATCGCGGCGCTCAAGGTGCTGAGCGTGCGCACCGTCGAGAACCACATCTTCAGCGCGTGCCGCAAGGTCGGCGTCAACAGCCGCGAGGGCCTCGCCCACGCGGCCCAGACCTGGCTGTCCTGCGCGATCGACTGACCGGCCAGGGAGAACGCGATGAAGCGGAACCACGTACGCATGCTCGCGGTCGAGCTCGCCTTCAGCCTCGTCGTGGTGCTGACCGCGGAGCTCGTGGTCCAGTCGACCGGCTGGCACCGCTTCTGGGTGCTCCTCGTCGCCATGGTGACCGCGTACACCCTCAGAGGCGTCGTCCAGACGGCGGTCAGCCGGCGCGCGGCGGGCCGGCCGGACGCGGCGCCGCGGCGGACGATGCGCGACCACACTCCGGCGTAGCCGGACCGTCGCGCGCGCTCAGCCCTCCCGGAACTGCACGCCCGTCCCGCCGCGCGGGTAGTGCCACGTGAGCGCACCGGGCGCCGCGACCGCGAGGCACGCACCGCACTCGAAGCACGCGGCGTACTCGACGGAGATGGTCCCGTCGGGCTCCTCGGTGTAGACGTGCGCAGGGCACACGGCGACGATCCGCTTGCCCGTCCCCGTGCTGCGCGCGAGGTCCTGGTCGACGTGGATGTGGCTCTCGTCCTCGTCCGTGACGTACCGGTTGCCGGCCAGCCGCTCCGGGATCGATGTCCGCTTCACAGTGCACGCACCCCCGCGAGGCCGTCGGAGAGGAGGTCCCGCAGGCGCACGGGTGACCTCTTGAGCTCGCTGCGGACCACCTGGGACAGGTGGCGCCGCGGCGTCAGGTCGTGGTCGAACACGCTGTGGAGCACGTCGCCGAGGAGCAGCCCGTACTCCTCGTACATGCGCGTCCGCTCGAGGAACGCGGGCGCCTTGGCGTAGGTCTCCATGTCCTTGCCCGCGAACCCGGCGAAGAGCTCGCGCCGGTAGCCGGCGAGCCCGGCCTCGGACGTGTCGCCGCTGGTCAGCGCCTCGTCGATCCCCTTGGCGGCCGCGATGCCCGACGCCGCCGCGAGGTCCATGCCACGCACGGTCAGGCCGGTGTTGAGGGTCAGCCCGGCCGCGTCACCGACGACGACCATGCCGTCGGTGTGGATGTGCCCCACCATCTCGAGCCCGCCCTCGGCGACCAGGTGGCTGCCGTACTCGGCGATCTCCCCGCCCTCCAGGAACGGTGCGATGAAGCGGTGCCCCAGGAAGTGGTCGAACACGTCGGTGGACCGCAGGCCGCGCTTGACGAGGTCGTCGAGCCGCAGCACGACGCCCACCGACAGGGAGTCGCGGTTCGTGTAGAGGAACCCGCCGCCGCCGACGCCGAGCGTGCAGTCGCCGACGATCGCGTACGCGGCCCCCTCGTCGCCCACGAGGTGGAAGCGCTCGGCGACGGTGCGCTCGTCGAGCCGCACGACCGCCTTGACGCCCACCGCGAGATGGTGGGTCGGGGGCTTCTCACGCAGCCCGGCCTCCTGCGCCACGAACGAGTTGACGCCGTCGGCCGCGACGACCACGTGGGCCCGCAGCTCGTCGTCGCCCGCGCGCACGCCCACGACCCGGCCGCCCTCGCGGATGACCCGGTCCACGCGCACGCCGGGCATGAGGAACACGCCCGCCTCCTCGCAGCGCTCCGCGAGCCACGCGTCGAGGCGCGCACGCAGCACCGTGACCGCGTTGACCGGCTCGGCGAGGCGCGCGTCCTGGTAGTCGATGCCGACGGACGACGTCGCGTTGAGGAACTGGACGTAGTTGCGCGTGATGCGGCGCTCGATCGGCGCGGACGTCAGCAGGTCGGGGAACACCTGCTCGAGGACGCGCGAGTACAGCACGCCGCCCGAGAGGTTCTTGGACCCGGGCGCCTCGCCGCGCTCGATGAGCACGACGGAGCGCCCGGCCTGCGCGAGGCGGTAGGCGGTGACGCACCCGGCGATGCCGCCGCCGACGACGATGACGTCGAAGTCGGGCTCGACGTCGGGCCCGGTCGCAGCCGTGGGCTCGCTCATCGCAGTGCGTCCGTCAGGGCCCCGGCGATCGCGTAGAGGTCCCCGACCACGCAGTAGTCGGCCTCCGCGAAGTACGGGCAGGACGCGTCCGTGTTGACCGCGACGACGGTGCCCGCGGCGCGTGCGCCCACGGTGTGCTGGAGCTGACCGGAGATGCCGAGCGCGACGTAGAGGTCGGGCTGAACATGCTGCCCCGTGACGCCCACGTACCGGTCCTTGGTGAACCAGCCGACGCCCTCGGCGAGCGGGCGCGAGCACGCGGTCTCCGCCCCGAGCACGGCGGCGAGGCCCTCGACGACGGCGACGTCCTCCTGCGCCTTGAGCCCGCGGCCCACGGCGACGATGCGCTGCGCGCGACCGAGGTCGACCTGCGTGCGCTCGGCCGCGCGGGTCTCGACCACGCGGACGGTCGGCGCGGGCGCCGCGGCGACCTCCTCGACGGGTGCCGAGCCGCCCTCACCGAGCGTGCCGCCGTCGACGACGACCACCACGGGGCCCGCGGTGCGCAGGGTCTGGCGCGCGATGCCGCCGAAGACCGCGCGCGTGACCTCGGCGGCGCCGTCGTGCACCTCGACCTTCGAGGCCATGGTGTGCACGGGTGCGCCGAGACGGGCCGCGACGGCGCCCGCGAGCACCCGGTCGGCGGGGCGGGTCGAGGCGAGGACGACGTCGGGCGCCGCGGCGGCGACGAGGTCGGCCACGGGGCCGGCGAACGCCTCGAGGGGTGCGTCGCCGGGCTCACCGAGCCACACGACGGAGCCGACGCCGCTGGTCGCGACCGCGTCGGCGACCGCACGGGTGCCGACGACAACCGCCGTCGTGGCACCGGGGGCGGCCGCGACGAGGGCGCTGATCCGCGCGTCGCCCGCCACCAGGATGTACGTGCTGCTCATGATCGTTCCTTCCGGTCCTGGGTGGTCAGAGGACGCCGTCGGCGCGGAGCGCGGCGACGAGCGCGGTCACGGCCGCGGCCGGGTCGGCGCCGTCGATGACCTGGCCCTTGCGGACCTTGAGCTCGGGGCCGGCGGTCGCGACCACCTCGACGGGTGCCGTCTGCCAGCCCGCGAGGTCGGCGAGGGGCACCTCCTCGGTGGGCTTCTTGCCGGCCGAGAGGATGTCCTTCATGCCCGGCACGCGGGGCACGACGGCGTCCGCCGCGACCGCGAGGACGACCGGGCCGGTCACGTGCAGCACCTGCGAGCCGCCCGCGTGGGCGCGCTCGACGGTGAGGTCACCGGCCGTGCCGCTGACGGCGACGACGTCGGTCAGGGCCGGCCAGCCGAGGGCCCCGGCGAGCACCGCGGGAACCATCTGGGCGCCCGCGTCGACGGACGAGTCGCCCGTCAGGACGAGGTCCACGTCGCCGAGGCGCTGCACGAGGGCCGCGAGCGCACGGCCCGTCGGCGTCGTGCCCGCGCCGGCGAGCGCGTCGTCGGCCACGACGACCGCGCTGTCCAGGCCACGCGAGAGCGCGGCCTTCTTGGCCATGGGGCTCGCGACGTCCGGGCCGCCGACGCTGAGTCCGACGAGCTCGGCGCCCGTCGCGTCGGCGAGCCTGCGGCCGACCTCGACGGCCACGGGGTCGTACTCGGAGACGGCGGGCTTGGCGCGGGACCAGTCCACGGAGCCGTCGGCGCCGACGGCGGCGTCCTGCGGGTTGGGGGCCCACTTGTAGGCCACGGCGATCTTCATCGGGTCTCTCCTTGCTGTGCGTGGTCGGCGCCCGCGGGGGTCGCCTGCGCGGCGCCCTCGCGGTGCCCGAGGCGGAGCCGGCTGGACTCGCCGAGGGTCAGGCCGCGGGTCTCCGGGGCCATGGGGATGGAGACGGCCAGGCCGACGGCCGAGATCACGGCGCCGGCGACCATCGTGGCTCGCGTGCCGTGGTCGGCGAGGAAGCCGGGCAGCACGTAGATCGCGATGACCGTGCCGATGCGGCTGAAGGCCATCGCGGCACCCACGGCGGACGCGCGGATGTCGGTGGGGAACAGCTCGTTCGGGTAGAGCCACTGCAGGTTGCCGGGGCCGCCGGAGAAGAAGGCGTACACGGCGAAGCAGACGATGACGACCCAGGTCCCCGCGGTCGGCAGGACGCCGAGGACCGCGAGCGCGAGCGTCATCATCGCGAAGCTGCCGATGAGCAGGCGCCGCCGGCCCATCGAGTTGGCCCACCACATCGCGGGGATGCAGCCGATCATGAAGAACGTGCCGATGAGCACCTCGCCGAGCACGCTCAGGCGTCCCTCGGCGAGGCCGAACGCGGCCATGATGCGCGGGCCGAACGTGTAGATGGCGAACATGGGCACGGCCTGGCAGAGCCAGATGGTGCCGATGAACACGACCTTGGACAGGTGGTCACGCTGGAAGAGGTCGCGGTAGCGCGTGGCCTTGGGCAGGGACGGCTCGAGCTCGACGCGCGTGCCGAACATCTGCAGCAGGATCGCCTCGGCCTCCGCGCCGCGCCCCTTGCTGGCGAGCCAGCGCGGCGACTCGGGGATGCCCCACCGGCCGATGAGGATCACCAGGCAGGGCACGACGGCGCTGCCGAGCATCCACCGCCAGCCGCCGTCGACGTCCGTGAGGAAGTACCCGACGAGGTAGGCGGCGTTGGCGCCCACGTACCAGATCGCCGCGATGAACCCCATCGAGATCGCCCGGTACCGCCGTGGCGTGAACTCCGCGACCATCGACGTCGCGATCGGGTAGTCCGCGCCGATCACGATGCCGATCATGAAGCGCATCACGACGAGCATCAGGGGCGTCGAGACGAACGCCGTCGCGAGCGAGATCACGGCGATCGAGACGATGTCGATGAGGAACATGCGCTTGCGACCGATGCGGTCCGTGACGTACCCACCGACCGACGTGCCGAGGAACAGGCCGACGAGCGCGGCCGCGCTGATCGCCGAGGTCCACCCGCCGGTCAGCGCGAGGTCGCCGCGCCGCGTCATCTGGTCGATCGCGACGCCGATGATCGCCAGGACGTACCCGTCGAGGAACGGGCCGCCGCTCGAGAACAGCGTGACCTTCTTGAGGAACGGCGTCATCGCGACGTCGTCGAGGAGAACCCGCTCGCTGGTCATCGCACGTCACCGCCCGCTGTGCACCGGGGCGTCACTTCCACTCGATGATGCCGAAGTTGAGGTACGGCTTGGCCTGCGCGTACGCGTCGATCACGCGGAAGTGCACGACGCCGTCGCCCATGACCCACATCTGGGTCTTCATGGTCGCGCCGGGCAGCAGCGACGCGGTGATGCGCGTCTTGAAGCGCGTCAGCCGCTCGGGCTCGCCCGGGATGAAGCTGCGGATGAAGTGCCGGCTCGCGACGCCCGCGAAGCTCACGGCGTGCAGGATCGGCTTCATCTGGCCGTTCTCGTGCGCGTAGTCCCAGTCGACGTGCTGGGGGTGGAAGTCGCCCGACAGGCGGTAGATGAGCGCCTGGTTGTCGGGGATGCGCTCGATCACCTCGACGTCCGGCTCCCGGTCGGGGATCTCGACGACGTCCTTGGGTGCGGCCGGGCCGCCCCAGCCGCCGTCGTAGATGAGGCAGTCCCAGCTCTCGTTGGTGAAGAGCAGGTTGCCCTCGTCGTCGTACGTGTCGCCCACGTGCTGCGCGAGCAGGCCGCGGCCCTCGCCGCGGTCGAACAGGCCCTTGAGCAGCACCTTGGTGCTCAGCGTCCCCGAGAGCTTGGTGATCGGCTGGTGGAACCGCAGGTCGAAGCCCCAGTGCAGGGAGCCTGCGTAGTTGTAGCCGTAGTCGATGGTGCGGGTGACCTCGCTGTCGACGATCGGCATCGCGCCGAACATCGGCAGCACCTTCAGGTCCTTCTCGTACACGTACTCCAGGTCGGTCTTGCCGTCGACGCCGCAGCCGCACCCGAGGGCGAAGAGGATGAGGTCCTTGAAGTCGTACGTGCGCTCGAACGGGCCGAACGTCTGCCCCACCATCTCGGTCTTGATCGTCATCGGTCTGCCTCTCCCTCGTGTGCTGACGTGCGGGTCGTGCTGGTCTGGTGGGCCGCACTGGCCGTGCCGGCCGTGCGGGCGGTCCTGGTCGTGCGCGTCGTCGTCATCCGAGGCTCGCCTTCGCGACCTTGAAGCTGCGCGTGTGCGGCAGCGACGGGACGATCTCGACGACGGTCGGCACCTTGAACTCGGCGAGCAGCGCTCGGCAGTGCTCCTGCACGTCGCGCTCCGTGAGCACGACGCCGGGGGCGGGCACCACGAACGCCTTGACGGCCTCGTCGTGGATCGGGTCGGGCACCCCGATGACGGCGCACTCGCAGACCCCGGGGTGGCGGCTGAGCGCCGCCTCGACCTCGGCCGGCGACACGCTCTCCCCCGAGCGCTTGATCAGCAGGGTGCGGCGCTCGACGAAGTAGAACCAGCCGTCGTCGTCGACCCAGCCGAGGTCGCCCGTGTGCAGCCAGCCGTCGGCGTCCACGGCCGCCGCCGTCGCCGCGGGGTCCTTGTGGTAGCCCTGCATGAGCGTGCGCCCGAGGACCCCGCGCACCTGGATCTCACCGACGACGCCGGGGCCCACCTCGCGGCCCTGCTCGTCCGCCACGCGCGCCTCGTACCCGAGCCCGACGCGCCCGATCGACGGCCAGCGGCGCTCGCCGTGCGGCGGGTCCGTCAGGACGCCGACGAGGGTCTCGCTCGTGCCGTACGAGTTGAGGATCCGCGTCGCGAACCGCTCCTCGAAACGGGCCTTCTCCTCGTCCGTGATGGGCAGGTAGTAGAGCACCTCGCGGACCCGGTTCTCGCGCTCCCAGGGTGCCGCGGGCTGGAGCAGCATCGTCCGGACCATCATCGCGATGCTCTGGACGACGGTCGCGTCGTGCCGGCACACCTGCCGCCAGAACTGGCTCGCGCTGTAGCGCTCGACCATCACGAGGGTCGCGCCCGCCGTCAGCACGGGCATGAGGGCGTTGAGCTGGAAGTTCACGTGGCACGCGGGCATGGTCGTCAGGAGCCGGTCCGCGGACGTCAGGCTCGCCTGCCAGTCCACGAAGTGCCCCGAGAAGATCAGGTTCGCGTGCGTGAGCACCACGCCCTTGGGCCGCGCCGTCGTGCCTGACGTGAACACGATGCCCGCCGGGTCGTCGCTGCTCAGCGCCGCGTCGACGGCGAGGCGGTCGGGCTGCGCGTCGCGCGCCTCCTCGAACCGCGTGACGCCGTGGACCGGCCCGTGGGGAGTCGCGCTGCGCGCGACGAGCACGTGCTGCACGACGACGCGCGGGCCGTCCGCCACGGCGCCGGAGGGTGCGCCGTCGGGCACGGCGCCTGGCACTGCCGCTGGCACAACCGGGGCGGCGGGAACGCCCCAGACCGCGAGGCCGTCCGGCTCGCACACGACCACGCGCGCCTCGACGCGGGCGGCGATGTCGGCGCACTCCTCGCGCGTGCTGCGGGGGTGCAGCGGCACGAGGACCGCGCCGATCTCCGCGAGGCCGAACATGCACATGAGGAGCTCGGGGCAGTTGCGCAGGTGGACCGCGACGGCGTCGCCGCGCCCCACACCGAGGGACGTGAAGAGGTTCGCGGTGCGCGCGACGAGCACCTCGAACTGCGCGTACGTGTGCTCGACCACGGCGCCCGAGGCGTCCTCGAACACCAGGAACGTGCGCTCGCCCGCGTCCCGGGCGAGGTCGTCCCAGAGGTCCCTCAGCGTCCTGCTGCCAACGATGTCCATCACGTCACCGACGTCCGTGGGTCGTGCCCCGGCTCCGTCAGGCCCTCCTCACGGTTCCGCGGTCGGCGAGCTCGGCGATCTGCTCGGGCGTGTAGCCGGCCTCCGCGAGGACCGCGTCGGTGTCCATGCCGAGGTCGGGCATCGGGCGCCAGATGCGACCCGGGGTCTGCTGGAACTTCGGGAAGATGCCGACGCCCTTGACGGTCTCGCCGGCCTGGTTCTGCCACTCGACGAAGGCCTCGCGGCGCTGGACGTGCTCCTCGTGCGTCAGGGCGTCGAAGTCGAGGATCTTGTTGGCGGCGATGCCGACGGCGGAGAACTCACGTTCCATGTCCGCCGCGGACTGCTCGAGGAGGAACGCGTCGAGCGCGGCCTCGATCCGCTGCGCCGCAGGGCCGTCGAGCCACAGCGCGCTCGTGTCCTGCGGATACTCCGGCGTGCCCCACAGCTCGCCGAGGCCGATGCGCTCGAGCAGGTACTTGTTCTGCTTGACGCCGTAGCAGCACAGGGCGAGGAACCCGTCGCGGCAGCGGTACTGCCCGATCGCGCACAGGTTCTGGTGCCGGGCACCTGCCCGCGGGTACGTGGTGCCCGCGTTGAGGTAGTCCATCATGTAGTAGGCGCCCACCCGCAGCAGGACCTCGTACATCGCGACGTCGATGCTCTCCCCGACCCCCGTCCGCTCGGCCTTGCGCAGCGCGGCCAGCGCGGAGCTGACGACCATGAGCGACGTGAAGTAGTCGCCGACGTACGGCGAGGCCGCCATGGGCTGCTCGGGCGTCCCGTTCTGGTGCAGGTAGCCGCTGTACGCCTGGACCGTCAGGTCGTAGGCGGCCCGCTGGATGCGCTCCTCGTCGCCGTCCTGGCCGAACCCGGACACGTGCACGATGACGAGCTTCGGGTTGTGCTCCCACAGGAGCTCGTCCGTGATGCCGCGCCGCGCGTACGTGGGGCCCTTGCTCGACTCGATGAAGATGTCCGCGTCCGCGATCAGCCGCAGCAGCACCTCACGCCCGTCCTCGCTGAACGGGTTCAGGGCGATGCTGCGCTGGTTGCGGCGCTCCATCTCCTTGACGTACGTGGTGTCACGCATCGAGTCGCCGGTGCGCATGTTCTCGATCCACACCACGTCCGCACCCCACTCGGCCATGAGGGCGGCCGCCGACGGCGCCGCGATCTCGACCGCGGAGTAGACGACCTTGGTGCCCTCGAGCACTCCGAACGCGGGTACCGGTGACGTGGTCATGGGCCTTGCCTTCCTTCGTGGTGGTGCCGTGGGGTGTGGCTGGGCGGGTCGGTCAGCGGTACTGCTTGAGCACGGCGCGACCCGCCGTCAAGATCATCATTTCGTCGGTGCCGCCCGAGACCCGGTCGACCCTCAGGTCACGCCAGAACCGTGCGACGCGGTGGTGGCCCGTCACGCCGATGCCGCCGAGCACCTGGAGCGCGTCGTCGACGACCTCGAAGGACGCGTTGGCGCAGTAGAACTTCGCCATCGAGCAGTCACCCTTGCCCATCAGGCCGTTGTCGTACTTCCACGCGATCTCGAAGAGCATGTTCCGCATGTTCGTGATGCGGATCGCCATGTTCGCGAACTTCTCCTGGATGAGCTGGTAGCGGCCGATCGCCTGCCCGCCCTGCTCACGCTGGTTCGCGTACCGCGCCGCGTCCTCGTACGCGCAGTACGCCATGCCGTAGTCGGAGCACGCGACGAGGAACCGCTCGAAGTCGAAGTCGTCGACGCCGCGGGCGAACCCACGCCCCTCGGTCCCGAACAGGTCGCTCTCGGCGAGCTCGACGTCGTCGAAGTAGATCTCGCAGCAGCTGTCCATGCGCAGCCCGAGCTTGTCGAGGGGCTCCTTGGTGATGCCCGGGAGCGTCATGTCGACGAGCCACTCGGTGAACACGTCGGGGTTCGCGGAGTCACGCGACATCACCACGAGGTAGGGCACGTGCGCGCTCGACGTGATGAACGTCTTGTGGCCGTTGAGGTAGACCTTGCCGTCACGCCGCGTGTACGTCGTCTGCAGCGCACCGAGACCCGAGCCGGCGCCGGGCTCCGTCATCGCGGAGTTCCACACCTGCTTGCCGGTGCCCTGGTACGCCATGATCTTCTCGATCTGCTCCGGGGTGCCCTCCCGCAGGATCGTGTCCCACGCGGGCAGCTGGTACAGCACGTACGTCGGGGCACCGAGCCGGCCGAGCTCCTCCCACACCGCCGTGAGCGTCACCCACCCGGCGTCCATGCCGCCCCGGTCCTCGGGCAGCAGGATCGAGTCCACGCCCAGGGCGGCGAGCTCGGCGACGAACCGCTCGGGGTACTCGTGCTTCTCGTCGCACTCCGCGAAGTACGCCTCCCAGCTCTCGCTCGCCATGAGCTCACGGACGGTCTGGACCATGAGCTGCTGGTCCTCGTCGAGGCTGAAGTCCATCGGTGCGGCCTTTCTGTGGTGGTGACGTGCGTCCGTGCGTCCGGTGCGGGCCGGTGGGCCCGCAGGGTGCGGGCGGCGCTAGCGGGTGGTCAGGGCGATCGCGTGGCGGTGGAACTCGGCGCCCTCCTCGAGCGCCTCGCTGGCCTCCGGGAGCATCCGCGAGTGGTGCAGGAACCCGTGGAGCACGCCGTCGAACACGCGCACCCGGTGCGGCACGCCGGCACCGGCGAGCACCTCGGCGAGCGCGAGGCTGTCGTCGCGCAACGGGTCGAGGGCCGACGCCGCGACGTAGCAGGGCGGCACGCCGTGGGACAGGTCCGCAGCGAGGCAGTCGAGGTACGGGCTCGCCAGGTCCCGCGCGTCGTTCGTGTAGCAGTCCATGTAGTAGTCGAGGTCGGCCTTGGTCAGGCCGTCCCACTCCCCGCCGAAGAGCCGGCGGGAGGCGGAGTCCGCGAGCCCGTACATGCCGTAGTAGAGGAGCAGGCACCGGATCGTCGGCGCGTCCGAGACCTCGTCGCGCAGGTAGAGCGTGGCGGCGAGGCTCAGGTTCGCCCCGCCCGAGTCACCCGCGAACGAGAGGTTCGCGGCGTCGATCCCGAGGGCGTCGGCGTGCGCCGCGAGGTGGCGCGCGACCGCGGCGCACTCGTGCACGGCGCGGGGGAACCGGGCCTCCGGCGACAGGGCGTAGTCCACGCCGACGACGACGGCCCCCGTGCGGGCCGCGAGGGTCCGCATGATCCGGGAGTGGGTGTCCAGGTCGCCGACGACGAAGCCGCCGCCGTGCACGTACACGATGCAGGGCCGCACGCCGCCCTCGCCGGGGCGGTGGTAGCGGATCCGGATGTCCCCGTACGGCCCTGGCACGACGCCGTCGACGGTCTCGGCCATGGTGGGGCCACCGTCGTTCCAGAAGCTGCGCTCGAGCGCGTAGCGCCGCCGCATCTCCTCGAAGCCCACGTCGGTCGCGAATGCGCCGTCCGCCAGCTCGGCCTGCTTGTCGAGCACGGCCGCCATCTGGGTGGTGACGCGTGCCAGGACCTCGGGGGGGTTCATGCCGCGGCGCTCGCCGTGGCCGGGACAGCCTCGGGCTCGCCCGAGAGGTTCCGCTTGACGTACCAGCGCAGGAGGACCGAGGTCGCACCGGCGAGGACGGCGCTGCCCGCGAGGATCGCGAAGATCTGCGGGTAGGCGTCGTTGCCGGCGCTGTCGATCATCCCGCCGAACCAGGCGCTCGAGAACGTGTCAGGCAGGAACCCGACGACGGACAGGATGCCGGTGGCCGCGCCGAACATGCTCAGCGGGACCTTGCCCTCCGTGAGCTGCGAGGACACGATGCCGAACACGCCGTTCGCGATGAAGCCGAGGAGCACCGCGATACCCGCCGCGATGACGATCATCGCCGACGTCACGGGCAGCACGGCCAGGACGACGAGCGCGACAGCAGTCGCCGCGCACCCGATCCAGATGACGCGTGCCGGCGAGTGCGCCCTGTGCGCCAGGGCGCCGAAGGCCGGCCCGGCGAGCAGCGTCACGCCGTACGTCCGCACGATGCCGACCACCGACACGACCACGAGCGACGCCGAGAACACGTCGGTCAGGTACGGCGTCGTGTACGTGACGCCCGTGTAGAAGAAGTAGACGAAGAACATCGTCAGCGCGCTGATCCACACGACCGGGCTCTTGAGCGCCGCGAGCGAGTCCGCGATCTTGAACGCACCGCCACCGGCGAGCTCACCCTCGAACCGCGGGATGAACAGCAGCGACAGGATGCCGAGCACGAGGATCAGGGCACCGAGGAACACGAGGAGCGTCGTCACACCCGCGTTGATGTTGTCGCCGAACGCGTTGATGATCGCGAGGTTGACGAACCCGACGACGAGGCCGGCCGCACCGTAGAACCCGTAGCTGATGCCGATGTTCTTCGCGTACTCGTCCTCCTCGGAGATGAGACGCACGAGCTTGTAGCGGATGCCCCACCAGATGAGGATCGTCGTGATGCCCATGCCCACGAAGACGACGAGGAGCATCGTGTAGGAGGGGAGCATCGCGTACACGAACACGAGCGCGGCGGTGCTGATGAAGCCGACCGCCGCGAGCGTGCGCACCCGGACCTTGTCCGCGACGACGCCGGACGGCAGGTAGCAGACGGTGGCCGTGATGGCGTACGCCGACAGGAGCGCGCCGAGCTGCGCGTTGGTGAGGTCGAGCGACTCCATCAGGGGGTCGTAGAAGACGCTCTTCAGGTACGCAGGCGTATAGATGATCGAGCTGCCGATGCTGACCAGGATCAGGAGGAACCAGCGGCGGACCTTCGTCAGGTCCGCGGGCTTCTTCTCCTGGGTCACGACGCGTGCCATGTGCCCTCCTTGGGACGGGCTCCGCCGGTGGAGCCACACCCCAAGGGTCGGCGGGGGGCGCTCATGGGCCGGGGGACCCTTGTCCCGAAGCGGACGGCCTAGGTATGGGGGCGGACGCGCGTGAGTACCGGTGCGCCGGCGCGCGGTACCGGGCGCACGCCGGGCACACGCCCGTCTGAGTAGGGCTCAGGCGGGTGACGGCCCGCCGTCGAGCCGCTCGAGGAGCCGCACCGTCACCGTGTCACCGGCCTCCTTGCCGATCGCGCGGCGCAGCGCCGCCTTCACGGGCAGCTTGTGGGTGCGGTCGCCGATCGCCATGAAGGACGTGACGAACGGCGTCCCGTCGATCTCCCCGCGGACCTTGACGAGGCCGCGGGTGCCGAAGAGCTCCGCCGAGCCGTCGAGGACCACGTAGGTCCAGCCGCCCGTCGCAGGGCTGCGCCGCAGGGTCGTGGTGAAGGTCAGGTCCATCGGGTCCTCCCGTCCGCGCGTCGTCGCGCACGCAGGGATGGACCACCCGCGGGGCCGGACCTCATCGGGTGGCGTCGGGAGCCGAGGCGACGTCGGGCCGGCGCTGGGGGCTCAGCGCGGCGTGGATCGCTGGGCGGCGTCAGCGCGGCGGGGGCTCAGCGCTGCGTGGGGTCTCCCTGCTCGGCGACCAGCTCGTCGTAGATCGGCGACGCGCTCGTCGAGGTGCTGCGGGTGCTCCCGGTCCGCCCGCCGCGGGGGGCCGCGGGCTTGTCGAGGTCGGCGAGGGTCATGGTGACCTCCTGGTCGAAGGGGCCTTCACCGCGATCATGGCGCCGCACCCGGGGTCGCGCACGTCGGGAGGTGCCGGGCGCCCGGATCGCACCCGGCCACGCGGCACGCCGCGCAGCCTCACACACGGAGCCCGAGGGTGAAGCATGATCGATCGAGGCGAACCAGAGAGGCTGCCCGATGAGCTCAGACGCATCACGCGCGACAAGGCACCGGGACGACGCCCGCCGGTGGCCCGTCGGCCTGGAGGGCCTCGGGTACGGCGGCGACTACAACCCTGAGCAGTGGCCGCTCGAGACCCAGCTCGAGGACCTCGCCCTGATGCGCGAGGCCGGCGTGAACCTGCTGAGCGTCGGCATCTTCTCGTGGGCCACGCTCGAGCCGCGCGAGGGCCAGTACGAGCTCGGCTGGCTCGACGCCGTGCTCGACCGCCTGCACGCGGCCGGGATCCGCGTCGCACTGGCCACCGCGACCGCCTCGCCGCCACCGTGGCTCACGCGCCGCCACCCCGAGATCCTGCCGCAGCTCGCCGACGGGACCGTGCTGCACCAGGGCGGGCGCCAGGCCTACCGGGTCTCCTCCCCCGTGTACCGCCGGTACGCGCTGCGGATGACGCGCCTCATGGCCGACCACTACGGCAACCACCCGGCCCTCGCCCTGTGGCACGTGGACAACGAGCTCGGCTGCCACGTGCCGCACGAGTACTCGGACGACTCAGCCGCCGCGTTCCGTGACTGGCTCGAGGCCCGGTACGGGACGGTCGCCGCGCTCAACGCGGCCTGGGGCACCACGTTCTGGTCGCAGCGGTACGACTCGTTCGCCGAGGTGCTGCCGCCGAGGACCGCGCCGACCTACCCGAACCCGACGCAGCACCTGGACTTCGCCCGGTTCTCCTCCGACGAGCTGCTGGCCCACTACCGCGAGCTGCGGGACGTGCTGCGCGAGGTGACGCCGCACATCCCCACGACGACGAACCTCATGGTGTCCACGCGCAACAAGTGGATGGACTACTTCTCGTGGGCGCCCGACCTCGACGTCGTCGCGAACGACCACTACCTGGACGCGGCCGACCCGGAGGCGCACGTCGAGCTCGCGTTCTCGGCCGACCTCACGCGCGGCATCGCGGGCGGCGACCCGTGGATCCTCATGGAGCACTCGACGTCCGCGGTGAGCTGGCAGCCGCGCAACCGGCCCAAGGGTCCCGGCGAGATGCTGCGCAACTCGCTCAGCCACGTGGCGCGCGGCGCCGACTCCGTCATGTTCTTCCAGTGGCGGCAGTCCGCGGCCGGTGCCGAGAAGTTCCACTCGGCGATGCTGCCGCACGCGGGCACCGACTCCGACGTGTGGCGCGGGACCGTGCACCTGGGTGAGGTGCTGCGCCGTCTCGCACCGGTGCGTGGGAGCCGCGTCCGCGCCGACGCCGCGCTCGTCGTCGACTACCCGGCCTGGTGGGCGACCGAGCTCGACTCGCACCCGAGCGACGCCGTGCACTACACCGACCAGGTCATGGCGTGGTACCGCCAGCTCTGGCGCCGGGGCGTGACTGTCGACGTCGTCGCCCCGGGCGCGGACCTCGACGGCTACCGCCTCGTCGTCGTGCCGACGCTCTACTCCGTGACGGACGACGCCGCAGCGGGCATCGCGCGCGCCGCACAGGCCGGGGCGACCGTGCTCGTCACGTACTTCAGCGGCATCGTCGACGAGCACGACCACGTGCGCCTCGGGGGCTACCCCGGCGCGTTCCGGGAGCTGCTCGGGATCCGCAGCGAGGAGCTCCACCCGCTCCTGGCGGACGAGCGCCTCACCCTCGACGACGGCTCGACGGCGGACCTGTGGAGCGAGCACCTGCACCTCGCGGGAGCGGCGGCGGTGCGCACCTTCACGGACGGCCCCCGCGCGGGCGGCCCGGCCGTCACCCGCAACGCCGCCGGCGCCGGGGCTGCCTGGTACGTGGCGACGCGGCTCGACGACGCCGGCGCGTCACGCGTCGTCGACGAGCTCCTCGCGGAGTCCGGGGTCACACCCGTCCTGCCGGTGGTTCCCGACGGCGTCGAGGTGGTCCGCCGCTGGGCGGAGCCCGGACCTGGCGTGAGCCCGGGCGCGGGCGCGGGGGCGGGCTCGGCGTCGGGCACGGCGTCGGGCACGGCGTCGGGCACGGCGTCGGGCTCGGACGCCGGCACGAGCTCCGGCGTCGGCGCGGGCACGTCCTACCTGTTCGTGATCAACCACGGGTCGCGGGACGCGACGGTCCCGGCCCGCGGCGTCGACCTGCTCACGGGAGCGCCGATCACCGGCGAGCTGACGGTCCCGGCCCACGGCGTCGCGGTCGTCGAGGAACCCTGACCACACCCGCCATCCCCCACCCGCCTGCCGCCAGGCCCCCAACGCCGAGGTCGGCCCCTCCTGCCGAGGTCGGCCCTCCGAACGCCCGACCTCGGCGCGATCGTCCGACCTCGGCGAGAGCGGCCGGGCGCGGCGCGAGCGGCCGCGGGGCGACGGGCGGGGATGCGCCGACCGGGCGAGGCCGGCTGGCCGGGCGGGGCGTCGTGCGTGGGTCAGTGGGCCGTGCCGTCGACGGCGTGCTCCTCGATCGCGGCGAGCTCGTCGGGCGTCAGGGGGCCGGCCTCGAGGGCGCGGACGTTCGCCTCGAGCTGGTCGACGCTGCTCGCACCGATGAGCGCGGAGGTGACCCGCTGGTCGCGCAGCACCCAGCTCAGGGCGAGCTGCGCGAGGCTCTGACCACGGCCGGCGGCGATCTCGTTGAGCGCCCGCGCCCGGTTCAGGTAGGTGTCCGAGATGCGCTCGGGTCGCAGGAAGTGCCCGACGGCGGCCCGCGAACCCGCGGGCACCTGCCCGCTGAGGTAGCGATCCGTGAGGAGGCCCTGCGCGAGCGGCGAGAACACGATCACGCCCACGCCGAGGTCCGCCACCGCGTCGAGCAGCGTCTCCTCCTCGCCGTCACGGACGAGCTCGACGTGGCGGTTGAACATCGAGTAGCTCGGCTGGTGGATGAGCAGGGGCGTGCCCAGGTCAGCGAGCACGCGGGCCGCCTCACGGGTCTGCGACGGCGAGTAGTTGGAGATGCCTGCATACAGTGCGCGGCCGCTCGTCACGGCCGTGTGCAGCGCACCCATCGTCTCCTCGATCGGCACCGTCGGGTCAGGGCGGTGGGAGTAGAAGATGTCGACGTTGTCGAGGCCCATGCGGCGCAGCGACTGGTCGAGCGAGGACAGCAGGTACTTGCGCGACCCGCCGTCGCCGTACGGACCCGGCCACATGTCGTAACCCGCCTTGGTCGAGATCACGAGCTCGTCGCGGTACGGGCGCAGGTCCTTGGCGAGCACCTGACCGAACGCCTCCTCGGCCGCACCGGGGGGCGGGCCGTAGTTGTTGGCGAGGTCGATGTGCGTGACGCCCAGGTCGAACGCGCGGCGCAGGATCGCGCGCTGGTTCGCGAACGCGTGGGTGTGACCGAAGTTGTGCCACAGCCCGAGCGACAGGGCGGGCAGGTCGAGCCCTGAACGACCCGTCCGGCGGTAGGTCATGGTGTCGTAGCGGTCGTCGGCGGCCCTGAACGGCGTCATGGACCCCACGCTAACGCGCGCCGCCGACAGGCGGTGCCGACGAAGCCCGGTGCCGGCGGGGCGCGGTGCGGGTGGCAGACTCGCGCCGTGCTGCGCGTGATGTTCTTCGAGCCCAGGATCGCCGGGAACACCGGTGCGACGATCCGCACGTCGGCCGCGACGGGCGCCGAGCTCCACCTCGTCGAGCCCCTGGGCTTCGACCTGTCGGAGCCCAAGCTGCGCAGGGCCGGGCTCGACTACCACGACCTCGCCCACGTCGTCGTGCACCCGGACCTCCCAACCGCTCTCGACGCGATGCCCGACGCGCGGGTGCTCGCCTTCACGACGCAGGCGACGACGTCGTACACGGACGTCTCCTACGCCGACGGCGACGTGCTGCTCTTCGGGCCGGAGCCGACCGGCCTGCCGGCCGACGTCCTCGCGCACCCCCGGGTGACCGCGCAGCTGCGCATCCCGATGCTCGCGGGCCGACGCTCGCTCAACCTCTCCAACTGCGCGGCCATCGCCTGCTACGAGGCGTGGCGACAGCTCGGCTTCCCCGGCGCGAGCTGAGGCGGATCCCCCGGGACCGGGCGCCGGTCCGGACCGTCCCGGTCGACGCGCAGACGATCCCGTCGGAGCGTGGACGGTCCCGGCCGGTGCCGGCCGGTCAGTTCAGGATCGCGACGTTCTCGACCTCGATGTCGCGGGCCTTCTCGCGGTGGTCCGCGAGCGCGACCCGGATCGCCTCGAGGGCGGCGGTGAGCCGCTCGATGCCCGCGTTGAGGCGTCGCCGGTAGTCGAGCTCGGCGATGCGTGACGGCGTCGTCGGGTCCCAGCCCACGATCTCGGCGTCGACCGCCGCGAGCAGGTCGGCGAGCTGGCTGACGAGCGCGTCGTGCGCCGTCGTCATCGCCGTCTCCATCGTAGAGAGGGAGTCCTGCCGGACGACGAGGGTGCGCTGCTCGCTCATGAGGGGCCTCCCAGACGGCCCGCGATGCGGGAGTAGGCGGCGTGCTGGCGCTGCTCGGTCTCGGCGGCCGTCTCGTCGACGGCCGTGAGCTTGGCCGCGTACGCGGAGAGCGTCGGGATGAGGTCGCCCGCGGCGTCGTACCAGGCGCTCAGCGCCTCGGCGAGCGCGCCGGCCGCTCCCCCGCGGAACCCCTCGGACGCGTCGGCGACCGCCGTCCCGAGGTCGCGGAGGGTGGACTCGACGTCAGGCAGCGCGCCGGTCACGAGCGCGGCGGCCCGCGCCTGCGCACCGATCTGGAGCTCGGTCCCGGACATTGCCCCCCTCAGCGTGATCGACCCTCGACCGACCGGGTCATCCTAGGCGGGGCGGGCGGCGCCGTCACCGCTGGGCCCATGGTTCGGGCGCGGGCCGTGCCGCACGCTGCCAGCAGGGGCATCGACCGCCCCGCGTTGACAAACGGTGTTGCCGCGACAGCACACTGCGGTCATGGCAGAGGCGGATCCGCGGGACCTCGACGTCGTGCTCGAGGGCGTCGGGCCCCGCCTGCGGGCCCTGCGGCTCCGGCGCGAGACGACGCTCGCGCAGCTGTCCGCCGCGACAGGGATATCGGTGAGCACCCTGTCCCGCCTCGAGTCGGGCGGGCGCCGGCCCACGTTGGAGCTCCTGCTGCCGCTCGCGCGCGTGCACCAGGTGCCGCTCGACGAGCTGGTCGGCGCACCACCGACCGGCGACCCGCGCGTGCACGAGCGCCCCATCCGCCGAGGCGGCTCGACGTACCTCCCGCTCACCAGGCGCCCCGGCGGCCTGCGCGCGTACAAGCAGGTCATCCCGCCCACGCCCGCCCTCCCCGCGGGCGCCGAGCCGCAGATGCAGACGCACGAGGGGTACGAGTGGCTCTACGTGCTCTCGGGTCGCATCCGGCTCCAGCTCGCCGAGCACGACCTCGTGCTCTCCGCGGGCGAGGTCGCGGAGTTCGACACGCGGATGCCCCACCGGGTCAGCAACCCCGGGACGGGCCCTGCCGAGGTGCTCAACCTCTTCGGTCCGCAGGGTGAGCGCCTGCACGTCCGGGCCCGGCCGTCACGCACGGACCGACGCCCGGCCGGCTGAGGCCGCGAGCCGGGTCGACCGGGCGCCGCGTGGCCCGGGGACCCGCGGGCGTCCCGGGCTGCACTCCGTGCGTGACATGCCCGACGCGCCGAATGCGCCCGCCACGGCGGTCCGTGGCCCTACCATTGCAACGTTGTAGAACTTCGAGGACGAGGCTTCCGATGACCAACGCCCGCATCACGCTGCACCCCGACTTCACGGTCGGCACCGTCGACCGCCGCCTGTTCGGCTCGTTCGTCGAGCACCTGGGCCGCGCCGTGTACACCGGCATCTACGAGCCGGGTCACCCGACCGCCGACGGGGACGGGTTCCGCGAGGACGTCGCCGACCTGACGCGCGAGCTCGGCGTCAGCATGGTCAGGTACCCGGGCGGCAACTTCGTGTCGAACTACGTGTGGGAGGACGGCGTCGGGCCCCGCGAGGAGCGCAAGCCGTTCATCGACCTCGCGTGGCGCACCATCGAGCCCAACGAGGTCGGCACCGACGAGTTCCTGCAGTGGGCCGAGCGCATGGGCATCGAGCCGATGATGGCCGTCAACCTGGGCACACGCGGCGTGGACGCAGCCGCCGCGCTCGTCGAGTACTGCAACGGCGAGGCCGGCTCGCGCTGGGCCGACCTGCGCATCGCGAACGGCCGGGCGAAGCCCTACGGCGTGCGCCTGTGGTGCCTGGGCAACGAGATGGACGGGCCCTGGCAGATCGGCCACAAGGACGCGCACGAGTACGGCAAGCTCGCGGCCGAGGCGGGCAAGGCCATGAAGCTCGTCGACCCGAGCATCGAGCTCGTCGCGTGCGGGTCGTCCTCGATGCAGATGCCCACGTTCGGCGAGTGGGAGCGCACCGTCCTGAGCTACACGTACGACCTCGTCGACCACATCTCGATGCACGCCTACTACGAGGAGCTCGAGGGGGACCGCGCGAGCTTCCTCGCGTCGGGCACCGCGATGGACCGGTTCATCCGCCGGGTCGTCGCATCGGCCGACGCCGTCGGCGCCCAGCGCCGCTCCGACAAGGAGATCACCATCTCCTTCGACGAGTGGAACGTCTGGTACCTCGAGTCCCGCTTCCCGGGCGAGCAGAACCTCCCGCTCCAGCGTGACGCCCCGCGCATCATCGAGGACGTCTACTCCGGCCTCGACGCCGTGGTCGTCGGCGACCTGCTGGTCACGCTGCTCAACCACGCGGACCGGGTGCCCGTGGCGTGCCTCGCGCAGCTCGTCAACGTGATCGCCCCGATCATGACGGAGCCGGGCGGCGAGGCCTGGCGCCAGCCGACCTTCCACCCGTTCGCGACGACGGCGCAGCTCGCCCGCGGCGTCGCGCTCGACCTCCGCGTCCAGGTCCCGACGACGACCAGCGCACGGCACGGCGAGACGCCCGTCGTCACGGCCGCGGCCACGTGGGACGAGGCGCCCGACGGCGCGGGTGCCCTCGCGCTGTTCCTCACGAACCGCGGCGCGGAGCCCGCCGAGGTCACGATCGAGCACGACGGCCTCACGGTGCGCATCGACGGCGGGGCCCAGATGGTCGCCGACAGCCGCCCGGCCGTCGAGGGCCCCGCGCACGCGGCCTCCGTGATCGAGCAGTGCTGGAGCGAGCTCCCGGCCCTCGGCGAGGCGACGGGCCGCACCACGGTGACGCTCGCGCCCGAGTCCTGGACGGCGCTGCGCGGGGTCGCGACGCGCGGCTGAGCACGCTGACGTGCCGGGCGGGCTGGCGCACGCCTACCCGCCCGGCACGTCAGGCCGTCGGGCCGTGACGCGTCGCTCAGGCGGACGCGACACTGTCAGGCGTCGCGCGGTGCGGTGCTCTCGCGCACGCGCAGGGCGTGCGGCGCCCGCACCTCGACGGCGGGCGCGTCGGGCTCGCCGATCCGCGCGGAGATCCGCGCGACCGCCTCGCGTGCGATGAACGGGGTGTCGAGGGACACGGTGCTGAGGCTGGGGCGCGCGTACCGCCCCTCCTCCACGTCGTCGATCCCGATCACGGCGACGTCCTCGGGAACTCGCAGCCCGGCGTCGAACACCGCTCGCATCGCGCCCATCGCCAGCAGGTCGGAGTAGCAGAAGATCGCGTCCGGCCGGTCGGGTGCGTCCAGGAGCTCCCGGGTGGCGCGGTAGCCGTCGGCCCGGCGGTAGTGCGCGGCGGCCCGCAGGAGGTCCGGCTCCGGCTCGATGCCGGCGGCCCGCAGGGCGCGCTCGTACCCGGTGGTGCGCTGCTGGGGTGTCGCATAGTCCTCGTCGGGCTGCGCGCCGATCGCCGCGATGCGGCGCCTCCCCCCGGCGATCAGGTGCGCGACGGCGTCCTGCGCGGCCTGGACGTTGTCGATCGCGACGTGGTCGTACCTGCCGTCGAAGTCGTGCTCACCGAGGAGGACGAGCGGCATGGTCCGGCTCGCCTGCATCTCGAGGAGCTCGGCGCGGGTGACGAGCGGGCTGAAGAGGACGCCGTCGAAGAGCATCGTGCGATCGGCGCCCGTGAGCAGCTCCCGCTCCCGCTCGTGGTCGTGGCCGGTCTGGTCGATCATCACGCGGTAGCCCAGCTCGGCAGCCGCGTTGATGACCTCGCGCGCGAGCTCCGCGAAGTACGGCAGGTCGATCTCGGGGACCACGAGGGCGAGGACACCCGTGCGGCCCGTGCGCAGGGTGCGCGCGACCGGGTTGGGGCGGTAGTCGAGCTCCTCGATCGCGTCGAGCACCCGGCGACGCATCTTGTCGCTCACGTGCGTGTAGCCGCTGACGACGTTCGACACCGTGCGCACAGAGACCTGTGCATGCTCGGCGACATCGCGCAGAGTGGCGACCATGGCAAACCCCCTCGTCGGCTCCGGGCTCCAGCATAGGGCTTGCAACGTCTGCAAAGCCGCGCTAGTTTGCACACGTTGGCAAAGCCGGTGCGACCCCCCGCGCCGGACCGATCGCTCGGACAAGGGAGTGCCGATGCACCCGAACCACCACCGGACCAGCCGGGCGCCACGGCGCCACCCCGTCGCGCTCGCCGCCGGCCTGCTGGTCACGGCCACCGCGCTGGCCGCCTGCGGGCCCTCCATCGGCGGGGCCGACGGCGGCACCGACGAGGAGACCTCCGCCACGGACGGACGCCTCCAGGCCCCCACGCAGGACAGCCCCAGCGGCGAGATCACGATCTGGGACCGCTCGGGAGACCTGTACGCGGTGTTCGACGCCGTGATCGACGACTTCAACGAGGTCTACCCGGACATCGTCGTGCACCACGAGGCCGTCGACATCGACGCCAAGCTCCAGAACACCCTCATCACCGAGACGGACGTGCCCGACGGCGTCTTCCTCGACGACGCCAAGGTCGCCGGGTTCGCCCCGTACCTGTGGGACGTCACCGACGTCCTCGAGCCCTACGTCGCGGACATCGCCCAGCAGAAGGTCGACGTCAGCTCGCTCGACGGCGGCATCTACGGCGTGCCCTTCGACCTCGACCCGGGCCTCCTGTTCTACAACGCGACCGCCCTCGAGGCCGCGGGCGTCGACGTCACGCAGATCGCCACGTACGACGACCTGCTCGAGGCCGCACGCCAGTACCAGGCGGCGGTGCCCGACGCGAAGCCGATCCACCTCGAGCAGAGCGCGTTCCTGGGACAGCTCCAGCTCGAGATGTACGCGAGCCAGCTCGGCACGAGCCTCGCGGACGAGAACGGCGAGCTCCGGCTCGAGTCCGACGAGTACCGGCAGATCCTCACGTGGCTCGACACCGTGCAGCGCGAGGGCCTCGGCACCCGGGCGGAGTACCTGTCGCCCAGCGACGTCGGCCCCCTGGAGAACGGACAGCAGGTCTTCTACCCGTGGGCGATCTGGTTCTCGTTCGCACCCGAGCAGCAGCTCACGCAGACGTCTGGCGACTGGCGGGCCATGCCGCTGCCCGCCTGGGAGGAGGGCGGCGCCCGCTCAGGCGCGATGGGCGGGTCCTCGTTCGTGCTGCCGAAGGCCGGTGAGAACGCCGACCTCGCCTGGCTGTTCTACGAGTTCCTCATGTACGACGAGGCCGGCTACTCCGCCGTCTGGGGACAGAACGACACGTACCCCAACGGCCTGGCGACGTCGATCCCCGCGTACACGCCCGCCGCCGATCCCTCGAAGCCCCTGTTCGGTCCCGTCGCCGGGCTCGGCGGGCAGGACCTGTGGACCACGGCCGTCACCGCCGGCGCCGAGATCCCCGGCGGGGCACCGACGCCCGACTGGTGGGCCGGTGCCGTCGACTACCTCGGGACGGACCTCCAGAGGATGCTGGACGGCGAGCTCACCCCGGACCAGGTCCTCGAGCAGGCGACGACGGACATCCAGACGAACCTCGTGGACCGGTAGTGACCGCACTCCTGACCACCTCGACCCGCGGCAGGCGCCGACCGCACCTGCCGCGGGCCGTGGCCCCCTACGCGTTCGTCCTGCCGTTCGTGGCGATCTTCGTCGCGTTCAGCGTCTACCCGATGCTGTTCACGCTGCGGCTCTCCTTCACGGACTGGCACGGCTCCGGCGGCGCGCAGTGGGTGGGCCTCGGCAACTACACCTACCTCCTGGGCAACGAGGCGTTCTGGTCCTCTCTCGGCAACTCCGCGGTGCTCTGGCTCCTCATCGTGCCGGTGCAGATGGTCCTGGCACTCCTCGTCGCCGTGCTCCTCGACAACGCACGCACGCGCATGCGGGGCTTCTACCGGATCGCGTTCCTCGTGCCGTTCGTGACGCCGCTGGTCGCGGTCGCGCAGATCTGGGTGGTCGTCTTCGACCAGGACTACGGCGCCGTGAACGGCGTGCTCAACCTCGTGGGGCTGCCCGACGTCGGGTGGCTCACCACGACGCAGTGGGCCAAGCCGACCCTCGCGCTGCTCTTCCTGTGGAAGACCACGGGCTTCATCGTGATCATCCTGCTGTCCGGGCTCCAGTCCATCGAGCCGAGCGTCTACGAGGCCGCCGCGATCGACGGGGCCTCGCGCAGCAGGCGGCTGTGGAGCATCACGGTGCCGCTCGTGCGCCGCACCCTCATGTTCTCGGTGGTGCTGCAGACGCTCGCGGTGTTCCAGATGTTCGCCGAGCCGTTCGTCGTCACCGACGGCGGCCCGTACGGCTCGACGACGACAGCGGGCCTGCACCTGTACGACCACATCACGCGCGCCGACCTCGGCACCGGCGCCGCCAACTCGTTCCTGCTCGTGATCGTCGTCATGGCGCTGTCGCTCGTGTTCGTGCGCCTGCTCCGGTCGGAGGACTGACATGGTGACCTCAACCACCCACCGGCAGCCGACGGGCGCGGAGGCGGGCCGGGCTCCTCACCTGCCCGCCTCCGCACCCCGGTCCACCGGCCGGCGCTGGAGCGCCGGGACGCTCGGGACGCAGGCCTTCCTCGTCGTGCTCGCTCTCGCGTTCCTCGCGCCGGTCGCATGGGCCCTGGTGTCCGCGTTCAAGCCCGCCACGCAGATCATCAGCGACCCGTTGGGGCTCGACGTGACCGCGCTGACCACGGAGAACTTCCGCCGGATGTTCAGCGACGTGCCCATCGGCCGGGGGTTCCTCAACACGGCCGTGGTGCTCCTGGCGAAGGGTTCGCTCACGCTGTTCTGCGCACCGCTCGCCGCGTACGCGTTCGCCAAGTACCGGTTCCGGGGTCGCGAGCTGCTCTTCGGCACGGTGCTCATCACGCTCATGCTGCCCACGGTCGTGCTGATCATCCCGCTGCTCCTCGAGATGAAGGAGCTGGGCTGGGTCAACACGTACCAGGCGCTCATCCTGCCCGGAGCTGTGGACGCCTTCGCGATCTTCTGGATGCGCCAGGTGATCGCGGCCGTCCCCGACGAGCTGCTCGACGCTGCGCGCGTCGACGGGTGCACGGAGTTCGGCATCTTCTGGCGGGTGCTGCTGCCCGTGATCCGGCCGGCCCTCGCCGGGCTGGCCGTCCTGACCGTGATGAACATCTACAACGACTTCGTCTGGCCGGTCGTCGCCGCCTCGTCCTCGCGGATGGCGACGCTCCAGGTGGTGCTCTCGACGCTCGCGCAGAACATCACCGGCAACCGCATCGGGGCCGACTACGCGACCGTGACCGGCGAGCTGCTCGCCGCCGCGTCCCTGGCCCTCGTCCCGCTCCTGATCATCTTCATCGCCCTCCAGAAGCACTTCATCAACGGCATCCTCGCCGGAAGCGTCAAGGGCTGAGCCCTCCCCCACGAAAGGCCCGAACCGATGACCGTCGCCCTGCCGCGCCCCGAGTACCCGCGCCCCGAGTACCCGCGCCCCGACCATGACCGCTCCGACCGATGGGCTCCGCTCAACGGCACGTGGGAGCTCGACCTGCCCGACGCGACCGTGCCCGTCGTCGTCCCGTTCGCGTGGGAGACCGCGGCCTCGGGCGTCGCCCGGACGTGGCTCGAGCACGCGACGTACCGCCGGTCCGTCACCGTGCCCGCCGAGTGGTCCGGCTCGCGCGTGCTGCTGTGCTTCGGGGCCGTGCACCACCGCGCGGTCGTGCGCCTCGACGGTGCCGTGCTCGCGGAGCACGTCGGCGGCTCCACACCGTTCGAGGTCGACGTCACCGAGGTCCTGCCGCCCGGCCGTTCGGGCGTGCTCGAGGTCGAGGTCGACGCCCCCGCCGACAAGCGGTCGATCCCCCACGGCAAGCAGCGCTCGATCCCCCGGGACGACTACGACGGGGTGTCGTTCACGCCGACGTCGGGCATCTGGCAGAGCGTGTGGATGGAGCCACGCGGCCGCACGTACGCGGCAGCCGTGGAGCTGCGCGGCGACTCGCTCGTGGGCTTCGACGTGACCGTCAGGGTCACCGGCGACGCGCCCCGCGGGACGGCCGTCGCGCTGGACGTCGCCGACGGCTCGGACGCCCACGAGCACCTGGACCTCACGACCGACGACGACGGCGTGGCCCGAGGCCGGGTCGAGCTCGTCACCCCCCAGAGGTGGAGCCCGCAGGACCCGCACCTGTACACCGTCGCCGTGCGGACGGCGCCCGGCCCGGGCGTCCCGGCCGAGGACGCCACGAGCGACGTCGTGCGCGTGACCGGTGGGCTGCGCCGCATCGAGACCCGCGGTGAGGCGCTGTTCCTCAACGACGAGCGGCTCTACGTCACGGGGGTCCTCGACCAGGGCTACTGGCCCGCGTCCGGACTGACCGCGCCCGACGACGCCGCGCTGGTCGCGGACCTCGAGCTCGCCCGGGACCTCGGGTACACGCTCGTCCGCAAGCACATCAAGCTCGAGGACCCCCGGTGGCTCCACCACGCCGACCGCATGGGCATGCTCGTCTGGGCCGAGCCCCCGGCGCCGAGCCGGTTCAGCGAGGCGGCGGCAGCAGCGTTCGAGGCCCAGCTCGAGCCGATGGTCCGCCGGGACGGCAACCACCCGTCCATCGTGATCTGGGGCCTCTACAACGAGGAGTGGGGCCTCGACTGGGACATCCCCGGCAGCCCCGAGCGGGCCGCAGCGGCCGCGCGCGCGTACGACCTGCTGCGCACGCTCGACACCACCCGCCCCGTCGTGGACAACTCGGGCTGGTCCCACGTGCGGACGGACCTCGTGGACTGGCACTACTACGACGAGGACCCCGCGGCCTGGGCGAGCAACCTCGCCGCGCTCGCGGCCGGGACCCTCGAGGAGTTCCCGGTGCGGCTCGGCCCGGACTTCGTCGTCGACAAGTCGTTCTACGGCTCCGCCGAGCACCCCCGCACGGGCGTGCCCATCCTGAACAGCGAGTACGGCGCCGGGTTCACGAGTCTGGAGCGCGCGTGGCACCTGCGCTGGCAGACCCAGGAGCTGCGCCGGCACGACCGGTTCGCCGGCTACGTGTACACCGAGCTCACCGACGTCGAGCACGAGATGGCCGGGCTGCTCGACGCCGACCGGCGCCCGAAGGACCTCGGCGGACTGGACCCGCGCGACGTCAACGCGCCGACGACGCTCGTGCTCGACCTCGTGCCCCGCCACGCCGGGGCCGACATCACGGTGCCCGACGGGCCGTTCTCGCTCGACGTGCACGTGTCGCACCACGGCACCGCACCGGTGCTGGGCAGGGTCCGCGCCGCCTGGGTCGCCGACGGGACGCCGCTCCACGAGGCGCCCCCGGTCCCCGACGCCGAGTCCGAGCCCGTCAAGGCGGAGCCCTTCACGCTGAGCGAGGCCGCGAGACTGACGATCCCGTCGCCCGGCGCGGTCTCGGCTGCCCGCCTGCACGTGTGGCTCGTGGACGACGACGAGCACGTGCGGGCGCGCACGTTCGTCGACGCGGCGCCGGTGGAGGAGCCGAACCGTCGAGGTGCACGACGAGCCACCTGATCCGTCCCGGGGCGCCCGCGCCCTGTGACTCACAGTCGCCGGGAGGGCGGGGCGTGCACGCTTCGCCCTCCCGGCGCATGCTGGGGCGATGACGTCGGACCCGCTCAAGCCTGACGGGCGCACCACAGTCCCGCGCCTGTCGTCGACCGTCCTGGACGCCCCCGACCCGCATGCGCTCGCGGCCTTCTACCGCGACCTGCTCGGGTGGCAGATCACGAGCGACCCGGACGACACGACATGGGTCGTCGTCCGGCCGCCCGGGGGCGGCACGGGCCTCGCGTTCCAGGAGGAGCCGCTCCACGAGGCCCCGGCGTGGCCCTCGGCCCGCGGCGTCCAGCAGATGCAGCTGCACCTCGACCTCCAGGTACCCGAGCTGGGACCCGCCGTGCGCCGGGCCGAGGAGCTCGGGGCGCGGCAGGCCGAGCACCAGCCGCAGGACGACGTGCGCGTGATGGTCGACCCCGTCGGCCACATCTTCTGCCTGTTCGAGCTGTAGGCGCGGCCGGAGCCCATTCACCCGTGACGTCGCAGGCCGTCGAGCCCTAGGCGCCCGCGGTCTCCCGCCGCGCGACCGCTCCGCGCGCGACGCGCAGCGCACCGAGCCCGACGAGCCCGCACCCGAGCATGACGACCGTCATGAGGAGCGCGTCGTCGTCACCGCGCAGGCCCACGAGCGGCGACACCGCGGCGGCGAGCGCGAACTGGAGTGCGCCCATGACCGCCGAGCCCGTGCCGGCGCGGTGGGCGGCCTCACCCGTGGCGAGCGCTGCGCCGTTGCTCATCACGAGGCCGAGGCTCGACACCGCGCACAGCAGCAGCGCCAGCGTGGGCCAGCGGGGCGCGTCCAGCAGCACGACGACGGCCACGAGCAGCGCGGACGCCACGACCAGGATCCCGACGCCCACGCCCAGGAGCCGCACCGCAGGCACCCGCCCGACGAGCCGCCCGCTCACGACGCTGACCGCGGCGATGCCCGCGGCGTTCACCGCGAAGGCGATCGAGTACTGGCCGACCGACAGGCCGAGCACCGTCTGGAGCACGAACGGCGAGGCCGCGACGTACGCCATCATCGCGGCGAACGCGGCCGCGAAGGTCACGGTGTAGCCCAGGTACGGCACGCCCCCGACGACGTGCCGGGCGTCGCGCCAGAACGCCGCCGAGCCGCCGCTGCCACGGCGCTCGACGGGCAGGCTCTCCGGGACGGCCACCAGCGCACCCACGAGCATGAGCGCCGCGAGCCCGGCGAGGACCACGAACAGCCCGCGCCACCCGAACGGTCCGCCGAGCGCACCACCGAGCAGGGGTGCCACCACGGGCGCGACGCCCTGGATCGCCATCATCGTGGCGAACAGTCGGGCGGCGGCCACCCCACCCACACGGTCGACGACGACGGCGCGGCTCAGCACCACGCCGGCGGCACCACCGAAGCCCTGGAGGAGTCGGCCCGCGAGCAGCACGCCGATCGTCGGCGCCGTCGCGCACACCACGCTCGCGACGAGGCAGAGCACCGTGCCCGCGACGAGCAGCCCGCGCCGCCCCCACCGGTCCGAGAGCGGGCCGATGACGAGCTGGCCGACCGCGAGCCCCGCGAGGAACGTGGTGAGCGTGAGCTGAGCCTGGGACGCACTGGCCCCGAGCTCGCTCGCGAGCGCCGGAAGCACCGGCAGGTAGATGTCCATGGCGAGCGGCGCCACCGCGGTGAGGAGCGCGAGCACGCCGACCGTGAGCGCGGGCAGCGACCCGCCCGCGAGCGTCGCCGCGGAACGGTGCCCCGTCGGACCGGGTGCGGCCTGCGCGTCGAGCCCAGCCGCGGCCGGCTGACCGGTCGTGCGTGGCGGGGCGTGGGTGGTGGCGGGCGCAGGCATGGCAGGGCTCCAGGTCGTCGTCGGGATTTATATATGCTCTCATATCTATCTGTAGACTGGCGACATGCCCGACGACGTCGCACCGGAACGCCTCGCGCTCGCCCTGCGGGCCGTCGGACGCGCCATCCGAAGCTCGCACACCGCCGCGGGCCTCGAACCGCTGCCCCCGACCGAGCTCGACGTCGTCCGTGTGGTCGCCGCCCGGCCGGGTCTCAGCGTCGGCGAGGTGGCCGACGCCCTGGGCCTGCGCACCAACAACGCGAGCGCCGCGGTGCGATCCCTCGTGGCGCGGGGCCTGATCGCCCGAAGGCCGGACGCCACGGACGGACGGGTCGTGCGCCTGCACGCCACGTCGCTCGCGATCACGCACCGGGGCCAGATCGAGGCCGCGTGGGCCGACGACCTCGTCGCCGCCCTCGATCGTCTGCCGCCGGCGGACCAGGCGGTGCTGCTCGCCGCCGGCGGACCCCTCCAGCGCCTCGCGCACGCGCTGCAGCACCCCGCGGACCGGGCCGACGCGGAGCCGACGGGCTGACCTCGCCCGCGCCGGTGCTCGTGCTCGTCCTCGTGCTCGCGCCCGCGCTCCGAGCGGACTCGCGCCCTGTCAGTCGGTCGCGCGACCCCGGAGCGTGTCCACGTGCGTCGGGCCGAACGCCGCGTTGACGTCGACCTCGACCGTGACGCCCGCCTCACCGAAGGCGGCGCGGGCGGTGAGCGCGAAGGGCGTCTGCACGAGCCGCACGGTGAGGACCGCCGTCGTCGGCTCGGGCCATGCGAGCGCCGCGACGACGGGCTCCACCCGCCCGGGCTCACCGGCGTGGGCACGGCCGGCGGGGAGCGGCACGTGCCCCTCGAGCCAGGCGCCACGACCGGCCTCGACGGTCGTCGTGCCGTCGGGCCCGTGCACCTCGACGAGTGTCCGACCCTCCGCCGGCATGAACCTGACCCACTCGATGCCGTGCCGGTTGGGCTCGAGCGCGATCTGGCGCCCGGCCCACGCTTCGCCGACCGCTCCATCGGCCTCCCCTGCGGGCGGCGCGATCGCCAGCGCGTCGAGCCGCAGCCGAAGCGCAGCCTCGGCCTCCTCGCCACCGGCCGCCGGCACGCCGCCCCGCACCGCAGGCAGCAGGTGCTCCCACACCTGGTCGAGCACGCCCTGCATGTCCATGGTCCCCGCGGTGATCGCGACGACCGTCTCCTCCTCGGGCAGCACGACGCAGAACTGCCCGAAGGCCCCGTCGCCGCGGAAGCTGCCGTGGCGTCCGCGCCAGAACTGGTAGCCGTACCCCTGCTGCCAGTCGGGGTTGTCGTTCACCGAGGGACCGTGCGCCCGCGTCGCCTCCGCGACCCAGCCGACGGGCAGCACCTGCCGGCCGTCCCACACGCCGTCGGCGAGCAGGAGCGCACCGAAGCAGGCGATGTCCTCGGTCGTCAGCGACATCCCGAACCCTCCCGTGTCGACGCCCTGGGGCGACTGCTCCCACGTCGCGCCCTCGATGCCAAGAGGCTCGAGCAGCCGCGGCGTCAGGTAGTCCAGGACGCGCTGGCCGGTGACCTTCTGCACGATCACGGAGAGCAGGTAGGTCGCGGCCGTGTTGTAGACGAAGTGCGTCCCGGGCTCGTGTTCGACGGGCGTCGCGAGGAAGGCGCGCGCCCAGTGGTCGGTCGCGAACACGGCGTCGGACGGGTCGTCGTGATGACCCGTGGTCATCGTCAGGAGGTGTCGCAGCCGCAGGTGGGACAGGGGCCCGTCCGCCGCGGACGCGCCGGGCGGGGCGTCGTCAGGCAGGTGCGTCAGCACGAGGTCGTCCACCGAGAGGAGCCCCGCCGCCTCGGCGAACCCGACGGCCGCGGACGTGAAGCTCTTGCTCAGGGAGAACAGCGCGTGCGGGATCTGCGGCGCGTAGGGCGCCCACCACCCCTCGGCGACCACGGCACCTCGCACCACGACCATGAGGCTGTGCACCTCGAGGCCTGACGCGTCGAGCCCGTCGAGGAGGCCCTGCAGCGCGGGGGCGGGCACGTCGCGCTCGTGCGGGAGGGCGCGGGGAAGTCGTCGGCGACCTGGCATGCACCCACTCTGGCACCCCGCACCGACACCCGGCACGCGGACCTGGCAGGCAGACCGGGCCTCACGGCTCCGGGCGCACAGACGCCCGGGGCGGGGACGGATCTCTCCGTCCCCGCCCCGGGCGGTGGAACCTGACGAGCGGGAGGTCAGCCCTCCGAGTGGCCCTCGTCCGTCGTGGTGAGCGGCGGCATCGCGGAGACCGCGACCCCGACCGGCTCGGGCTCGCCGTCGGCCGGCGCGTCCTTGCCGATCCCGCTGAAGACGAACTCCCCGAGGAGGCCCTCGCCCTCGGCGTCGACGACCACCGTCTGACCGGGCCGCAGCTCGCCGAAGAGGATCTTCTCCGAGAGCTGGTCCTCGATCTCGCGCTGGATCGCACGGCGCAGCGGCCGGGCCCCGAGGACGGGGTCGTAGCCCTTCTCGGCGAGCAGCGCCTTGGCCGCGGGCGTGAGGTCGATCCCCATGTCCTTGTCCTTGAGGCGTGCCGCGAGCTTGGCGATCATCAGGTCGACGATCTTGATGATCTCGTCCTGCGACAGCTGCGGGAACACGACCACGTCGTCGACGCGGTTGAGGAACTCGGGCCGGAAGTGCTGCTTGAGCTCGTCCCCGACCTTCGCCTTCATCCGCTCGTAGGACGTCGACAGGTCGCCGCCGGCCTGGAAGCCGGTCTGCAGGCCCTTGGCGATGTCCCGCGTGCCGAGGTTCGTGGTCATGATGATCACGGTGTTCTTGAAGTCGACCACCCGGCCCTGCGAGTCGGTCAGACGACCGTCCTCGAGGATCTGCAGCAGCGAGTTGAAGATGTCCGCGTGCGCCTTCTCGACCTCGTCGAAGAGGACCACGGAGAACGGCCGGCGCCGCACCTTCTCGGTGAGCTGGCCACCCTCGTCGTACCCGACGTAGCCGGGAGGCGAGCCGAACAGCCGCGAGACCGTGTGCTTCTCGGAGAACTCGCTCATGTCGAGCTGGATGAGCGCGTCCTCGTCACCGAACAGGAACTCCGCGAGCGCCTTGGCGAGCTCGGTCTTCCCGACGCCCGTGGGGCCGGCGAAGATGAACGAGCCACCGGGGCGCTTCGGGTCCTTGAGCCCGGCACGCGTGCGGCGGATCGCCTGCGAGAGGGCCTTGATCGCCGCTTCCTGCCCGACGACGCGCTTGTGCAGCTCGCCCTCCATGTGCAGCAGGCGGCTGGACTCCTCCTCGGTGAGCTTGAACACCGGGATGCCGGTGGACATGGCCAGCACCTCGGCGATGAGCTCCTCGTCGACCTCGGCGACCGTGTCCAGGTCGCCCGACTTCCAGGCCTTCTCCTTCTCCGCGCGCTGGAGGCCGAGCTGCTTCTCGACGTCGCGCAGCCGCGCGGCCTTCTCGAAGTCCTGCTCGTCGATCGCCGACTCCTTGTCGCGACGTGCCTCGGCGATCTTCTCGTCGAGGTCACGCAGCTCCGGCGGGGCCGTCATGCGACGGATCCGCAGGCGCGCGCCGGCCTCATCGATCAGGTCGATCGCCTTGTCCGGGAGGAACCGGTCGTTGACGTACCGGTCCGCGAGCGTCGCGGCGGCCACGAGCGCGCCGTCCGTGATCGACACGCGGTGGTGCGCCTCGTAGCGGTCCCGCAGGCCCTTGAGGATCTCGATGGCGTGCGTGAGGTTGGGCTCCGCGACCTGGATCGGCTGGAACCGGCGCTCGAGGGCCGCGTCCTTCTCGACGTACTTGCGGTACTCCTCGAGCGTCGTCGCGCCGATCGTCTGGAGCTCGCCGCGCGCGAGCATCGGCTTGAGGATGCTCGCCGCGTCGATCGCGCCCTCGGCGGCGCCCGCCCCGACGAGCGTGTGGATCTCGTCGATGAACAGGATGATGTCGCCGCGCGTGCGGATCTCCTTGAGGACCTTCTTCAGGCGCTCCTCGAAGTCGCCGCGGTACCGCGAGCCGGCCACGAGCGACCCGAGGTCGAGCGTGTACAGCTGCTTGTCCTTGAGCGTCTCGGGGACGTCGCCGCGCACGATGTCCTGCGCGAGGCCCTCGACGACGGCGGTCTTGCCGACGCCGGGCTCCCCGATCAGCACCGGGTTGTTCTTGGTGCGGCGGGACAGCACCTGCATGACCCGCTCGATCTCCTTGAGGCGACCGATGACCGGGTCGAGCTTGCCCTCGCGGGCGGCCTGCGTGAGGTTGCGGCCGAACTGGTCGAGCACGGCCGAGCCGGAGGGCTGACCCTCGGCGGGGCCGCCGGCGGCGACGGGCTCCTTGCCCTGGTAGCCGGACAGCAGCTGGATGACCTGCTGACGGACCCGGTTGAGGTCCGCGCCCAGCTTGTTCAGGACCTGGGCGGCGACGCCCTCGCCCTCACGGATGAGACCGAGCAGGATGTGCTCGGTCCCGATGTAGTTGTGGCCGAGCTGGAGCGCCTCGCGGAGCGACAGCTCGAGGACCTTCTTCGCACGGGGCGTGAACGGGATGTGGCCGGACGGCGCCTGCTGACCCTCGCCGATGATCTCCTGGACCTGCTGACGCACGGCGTCCAGGGAGATCCCGAGCGACTCCAGCGCCTTGGCGGCGACGCCCTCGCCCTCGTGGATGAGGCCGAGCAGGATGTGCTCGGTCCCGATGTAGTTGTGGTTGAGCATCCGCGCCTCTTCCTGGGCGAGGACGACCACGCGACGGGCTCGGTCGGTGAATCTCTCGAACATCTGCGCTCCTTGCGGGCGGCGTGCTCCCTGCGGAACTTCCACAGGGTCTGGACGTCGTCCTGCAAGGCTAACCGCGGGCCCCCGCCCAGGCTGCCCGTGTTCGCCGCAGGCGTGACGCCCGTGCCCGGCCCGTGCTCAAGCCGTGCTCAGCCCGTGCTCGGCGGGCGCTCAGCCCCGCGCGGGCACCCGGTCGCTGATGTGCTCGACGACGGCCGCGATGGTCGCCTGGTCGGCCAGGATCCGCTGGTGCCCGAGGCCCTCGGTGGTCAGCAGGACGGCGTCGGGCCACTCGCGGGCGACGGCCTCGCCGACGGCGTAGGGCGTCTCCTTGTCGAGCCGGTCGTGCACCACCAGGGTCGGCGGCATCCCGCCGGAGGCGCCGAGCGGCACGAGGTCGAAGTCCGACGTCGGGCGCCCGGTGAAGGCCTCGATCCCGTCGACCATGCGCGTGCGGGTGCGCTCGGTGAAGCCGAGGAGCCGCGCGAAGTCGTGCGTCATCGTCGCGAACTCGTGGTTGGGCGCGATGAGGACGAGGCGCTCGGTGGGGACGCTCTCGCGCACGACGAGGGCCGCGGAGGTGCAGCCCATCGAGTGCGCGACGACACCGGACGCCTCGCCGTAGGCGCCGAGCACCACCTCGAACGCCTCCATGAACTCGGGCAGCGTGCCCTTGCCGGGCCCCATCACGGCCGGGTCGGAGTCGCCGTGGCCCGCGACGTCGAAGGCGACCACGCGGTGACCGGCCTCGACGAGCGGCGCGACGAACGCGCCGAGCTGCCCGCGCCAGCCGCCCCACCCGTGCACGAGGTACACGACGGGCCCCTCACCCCAGGACTCGGCGACGATCTCGCCGCCCCGCGGGACGGCCAGGCGTCGGATCTCGCCGGGCCCGGGCCGGAAGTCCTTGCGGCGACCGGGGTTGCCCGGGAGCGTGCACCACAGGTCCATCGCGCGTGCGGCGGCGGCCCGGGGTGCGACGGCGTCGAGCACCCGGAAGGTCGTGCGCAGGGCGCCGAGGCGCGTCGCCCCGACGAGGTGGCCGGCGGACCAGCGGCGTCCGGCGGGGTGGGTGGTGGTCATGGCGTCTCCTGCGTCTCGTGCGTCGGTGCGGTGGGTCGCGCGACGCTGCGCGGGGCGGGGTGCTCGTGCGTGGGCCGGTCCGAGCGGCCGGTCAGGATGGCGGCAGCCGGGGTGGCGGCAGGCGCGGTGGTGGCAGGCGGGGCCGTCGCAGGCGGGGCGACCGGGACGCGCGCCGCGTCGATGAGCGCCTCGACGGCGGCGCGGGCGCGCGCCTCGGCGGCGGGATCACCGAGCAGGCGGTGCGCGTGGTAGAAGGCGAGCATCACGCCGTAGACGTCGGAGGCGAACTGGTCGGGGTCCGCGTCCGACCGCAGCCGGCCCTCGGCGACGCCGTCCGTGACGATGCGCGCGAGCGTGCGGTACAGCCCGGCGTGGTGCGCGCGGAGGGCGTCGCGCACGGGCCCCTCCTGCTCGTCGACCTCGGTGCTGGCCTTGACGAAGAGGCAGCCGCCGGGCTGCCGGGCGATGCCGCACGCGAGCCACCGGTCGACGAGCGCACGGATGCGGGCCTCGCCGCGCGGCTGGGCGAGCGCGGGGGCGACGACGGCGGCCGTGAAGTCCTGGGCGGCCGCGTCGAGGACGGCGAGCTGGAGCGCCTCCTTGGACCCGAAGTGCGCGTACATGCCGCTCTTCGACATCCCGACGTCGGCCGCGAGCGTCCCGATGGTGAGCCCGCCGAGCCCGACCCGGCAGGCGAGGTCGACGCCGCGCGCCAGGATCGCCTCCCGCGTGCGGCGCCCCTTGGTCTCCAGGGTCTCGGCCGTCACCGACGAAAAATAGCACGATCGTTCTGTTCTGCGGGTTCCCGTCCAGGGCTTGATAGGCAAGCGCGTACTTGCCTATGCTCGCGACGTGGCGGACGACGTGTTCAAGGCGATCGCCGACCCGACCCGGAGGGCGATCCTCGACGAGCTCGTCGACCGCGACGGGCAGTCCCTCTTCGAGATCTGCACCCGCCTCGCCATGAAGCACGGCCTGAGCTCGTCGCGGCAGGCCGTGTCCCAGCACCTCGACGTGCTCGAGGCCGCGGGCCTCGTGACCGTGCGCCGCGAGGGGCGCTACAAGCTCCACCACGTCGACACCGCACCGCTCGGCGCCATCGCCGAGCGGTGGCCACCGCCCGGCCCCGGACGCCCCTGACGGACCGTCCGCCGGCCGGCCGAACCTCCCGACCGCCTGCACGACCCACGAAGAACGACCCACGAACCGCGAACCCGAGGAGCACCCGTGCTGCGCATCAACCTGACCAGCGTCGTCGTCGACGACCAGCAGAGGGCATTCGACTTCTACACCGGGGTCCTGGGCTTCCTCCCCAAGGAGGACGTCCCCATGGGCGAGCACCGCTGGCTGACGGTGGTCTCCGCCGCCGACCCCGACGGCATCCAGCTCCTGCTCGAGCCCGAGGGGCACCCCGCCGCGACCACCTACAAGGCGGCTCTCGTGGAGGACGGCATCCCCTTCACATCCTTCGCGGTGGACGACGCGCGCGCCGAGTACGAGCGCCTGTCCGCCGCAGGGGTCCGCTTCACCCAGGAGCCCGCCACGATGGGCCCTGTCACCACGGCCGTGCTCGACGACACGTGCGGCAACCTCATCCAGATCGCCTCGATGGACGGCTGACCGGCGTCCCCAGCGCCGCGCCGAACCGTGCGCGGCGCCGGGGACGGGCACGGTCTCCCGTGCCCGAGCGCACCGTCGGGCACGGGAGACTGGGCACGTGCCCCAGAGCAGAACCGACCGCCCCACCACGCCCGCGCCCGGCCCGCTCCCCGCCGCAGGTCTGCCCGCACCTGCGGACCCGCCCGCCGGACCGGATGCCGCCGGGCCGGATGCCGCCGGGCCGGACGCCCCCGTCGCCGACCTGCGCGCTGAGGACCTCGCCGCCGGGCTCCAGCTCGTCGCGCTCGACATGGACGGCACGCTCCTGGACCAGGACCACCGCATGGACCCGGGCTTCTGGGCCGTCGCCGACGCCCTCGAGGCCCGCGGCGTGGTCCTCTGCGCGGCGAGCGGCCGCCAGCTCGCCACGCTCGAGTCGATGTTCGGCGACCGCGCGCAGCGCATGGTCCTCATCGCGGAGAACGGCGCGCACGTGGTGCACCACGGCCGGCCGGTCAGCACGAGCGTCGTCGCCCCCGCCGCGGTCGACGCCGCGGTCCGGACCGTGCGTCGGCTCGCCGCAGGTGGCGAGCGCGTCGGAGCCGTCGTGTCAGGAACACGCTCCGCCTACGTCGAGCGGGAGGACGACGCGTTCCTCACCGGCGTCGCGCGCTACTACGCCCGGCTCGAGCGGGTCGCGGACCTGCTCGCCGTCGACGACGACGTGCTCAAGGTCGCGGTGCACGACGTCGGGCCCGTCGCCGAGAGCGTCTACCCGGAGCTGGCGCCGCTGTCCGCGACGCACACCGTCGTGCTCTCGGGCGAGCACTGGGTCGACGTCATGGCGAGCGGCACGGACAAGGGCGTCGCGCTGACCCGCGTGCAGGAGGCGCTCGGCATCACGCGCGAGCGCACCGCCGCGTTCGGCGACCACCTCAACGACCTCGAGATGCTCGACGCCGCCGGCCTCTCGTTCGCGATGGCCAACGCCCACCCCGACGTCCGCGCGAGGGCCCGCTACCTCGCGCCCTCGAACCGCGAGCGCGGCGTTACCCGCACGCTCGCTGCGCTCCTCGACCTGCTCCCCTGAGCCTGCCGGTCAGCGGTTGTCGAGCATCGTCAGCATGAGGGTCGACGCCTCGACCGCGTCCACGGCGTGCGCCATGCGCGTGGGCAGGTGCACGAGGCCGCCGGGCACCAGGTCGACGGTCCGGCCGTCGGCCGTGATCCGCAGGTGACCGGCCAGGACCTGGAGCAGCACCGGCATCGCCGCCGTGTGCTCCGTCAGCACCTGCCCCTGGTCGAAGGCGAAGACGACCACGCGCACGCCCTCCGCCTTGAGGACCGTGCGTGACACGGTCGACTCCTCCTGCACCGCGACCATCGCGGCGACGTCGGGCAGGTCACGCATCGTCGGCTCGTCCATGGGCCGAGCCTCTCGCGTCGAGCGCCGCCTGGAAAGCGCGCAGCGCCGTGTCGCCGAAGAGCACCAAGCGCACGACGCCGACGCCCGCGTCCGGGTGGTCGGCCGCCCATCGCCGCACGGCGTCGACCGCGACCTGCGCGACGACGTCCACGTCCCACCCGTAGACGCCCGCGCTCACGGCGGGGAACGCGACGCTGCCGGCTCCGAGCTCCTGCGCGACGTCCAGCGAGCGGGTGAAGCATGACGCCAGGAGCGCGGGGTCCGTCTCGCCCGCGTGCCGGTTGGGACCCACCGTGTGGACCACCCACCGGCAGGGCAGACGCCCGGCCGACGTCGCGACGGCCTGGCCCACCGGCAGGCCGTCGGGCAGCCGGGTGCGCCGCAGCTCGCTGCACTCGCGCAGCAGCTCGGGGCCCGCGGCCGCGTGGATCGCGCCGTCCACCCCACCGCCGCCGAGCAGCGACGAGTTCGCCGCGTTGACGATCGCGTCCACGCGCTGCTGCGTGAGGTCACCCGGAACCGCCTCGAGCCTCATCGCCCCGCCCTCCCGCATCCGTCCGCTCCCGTCCGACCCGCCCTGCGCCCGGTCCGCTGCGCGCCCGCGCACGCCGCACGGCGGGCCGCCTCGCCATCCTGCCCCGGGGTCGGCCAGCGCCGCGAGGCGTGCGGTCCTAGGCTGGGATCGGAACGTTCCGACCGAAGGAGTTCACCATGCGTCAACGTCAGATCGGCGACCGCACCGTCAGCGCGATCGGGCTCGGCGGCATGCCGATGTCCATCGAGGGCCGTCCCGACCAGGCACGGTCGATCGCGACCATCCACGCCGCGCTCGACGCGGGTGTGACCCTCATCGACACCGCCGACTCCTACCACCTGGACCCGACCGACGTCGGGCACAACGAGCTGCTCATCGCCAAGGCGCTGCGCCTCGCCGGCGCCGGGCCGGACGACGTCCTCGTGGCGACCAAGGGCGGGCACCGCAGGCCCGGCGACGGCAGCTGGTACGTGCAGGGTGACGCCGCCTACCTGAAGAAGGCGTGCGAGGCGTCGCTCCAGCGGCTCGACGTCGAGGCCATCGGGCTCTACCAGTTCCACCGGCCCGACCCGGCGATCCCGTACGAGGAGTCCTTGGGCGCCGTCCGGGACCTCCTCGACGAGGGCAAGATCCTCATGGCCGGAATCTCGAACGCCGACCCCGAGCAGATCCGCCTCGCCCAGGAGATCCTCGGCGGCCGCCTCGTGTCGGTGCAGAACCAGTTCTCGCCGTCGTTCCGCAGCAGCGAGCCCGAGCTCGAGGTGTGCGCGGAGCTCGGCATCGCGTTCCTGCCGTGGAGCCCGCTCGGCGGCATCAGCAGGGCCGGCGACCTGGGCTCGAGCCACACGGCGTTCGCCGAGATCGCGCGGGAGCGCGGCGTGAGCCCGCAGCAGGTGTGCCTCGCCTGGGAGCTCGCCAAGGCGCCCGTCGTCGTCCCGATCCCGGGCTCGAGCCGGCCCGAGAGCATCCGCGACTCCGCGCTCGCCGCCGAGCTCGACCTGACCCCCGAGGAGATCGCCCGCCTCGAGGCGTGAGGGCGCGAGGAGGCGCCGGGCCCCGCTCGGCGCCTCCTCCCCGCTCGGCACGTCACCCGCTCGGTACACCGTGCCGCGCGGGCGTCAGCTCCCGATGCGGGGGAAGGGCCGCAGCGAGAACACGACCTCGAGCGGCACCTCGAAGTACTCGGCGATCCGCAGCGCGAGGTAGAGGCTCGGGCTGTACTCGCCCCGTTCGAGGTACCCGATGGTCTGGTAGTGCACCTCGAGTGCGTCCGCGAGCTGCCGGCGGGAGATGCCCCGCTCGGTGCGCAGCACGGCGATCCTGTTGTGGACCGGCTCCGCCGGGGTCCCGCTCCGCTCAGCCAAGCCGCTGCATCCGTTCCTGCCGGCGGGCCTCGACCGCCGAGCCCGACTCCCGGCGGGCCATCCTACGGAGCACGCGGGGCGCGAGGAGCAGGCCGACCACGCTCCACGCGAGGAGCACCACGACGGCCATGGGCGTGTGCCACGTCCCGCCGAGCTCGATCGCCTTGGCGCCGTCGGGCAGGAACGCCCACCGCATGGCCGTGCCGAGCCAGTACGTCGGGAACACCTGCACGACGCCCTGGACCCAGCCGGGGTGGTTCGTCACGGGTCCGAAGATCCCGGAGAAGAGCGTCAGCCCGATGACGGGGAACATGCCCCACGTCGAGACGTGCGAGGGCTTGCGGGCGAGCGACCCGATGATCAGGCCGATCGGCATGCTCGCGGTGAAGCCCAGCAGGATGAGGACGACGAGCATGAACCACCCGAAGGCGCCCTGGTACATGACGCCGTCGAGCACGAGCGCGCACGGCAGCAGGAGCACCGCGAGCATGGGCACCACGCCGAGGACCTGGAGCACCACCTGACCGGCGACGTAGCCGCTCATCCCGTGGGGTGCGGCCTTGGCGCGCAGGAGCGTCCCGTCCTCACGCTCGATGACGAGGGAGAAGGCCGGGCCCACGGTGGCCCCGAACACCGTCATCGCGGCGATGAGCCCGGGGAGCGCCACGGTCGGGAAGGCCAGCCCGGTGCCCTCGACGACGACGTTGCGGTTCAGGAGCAGGTAGGCCACGGTGCCGCCGCCCCACATCAGGTAGAAGGCGAGGTCCTCGGGGTTGCGCAGGCTGATCAGGAACTCCGTCCAGCCCCGGCGCAGGCCCACCCGGATCGCGTGGCTGCGCGCGTTCATCGCACTCCCTCCGTCTCGGCCGCGCTGCGGGTCCGCGCGGCACCGTGCTCGGTGCGGTGGACCAGCGCCATGTAGGTGTCCTCGAGCGTGGTGCGGCGGACCTCGAGGTCGGTGAGCTCGTCGCCGTACTGGGCGAACAGGCTGCGGACGTACGCGGTGGCGTCGTCGGCCGCGTGCACGTACTGCTGGCCGCCGACGCTCCACGTGACCTGCGCCTTGCCCGACGCCGCACGGGCGAGGGCTGCCGCGCTGCCGTCGGCCACGATGCGCCCGTCCGCCAGGATCAGGATGCGGTCGGCGAGCTTCTCGGCCTCGTCCAGGTCGTGCGTGGTGAGCACGATCGTCGTGTCCTCGAGGTCGACGAGCGCGTGGACGATGTCGTGGAACTCGCGGCGCGCCTCGGGGTCGAAGCCCGCGGTCGGCTCGTCGAGGAACAGGACCTCGGGCCGCCCGACGATGCCGATGGCGACGTCGAGCCTGCGCCGCTGGCCGCCGGAGAGCCGGGAGACGCGCTGGTCGGCCGCCTCGGCGAGCCCGACGGTCGCGAGCAGCTCGTCGACCTGGCGTGGGCGCGGGCGGCTCGGGGTGCCGTAGGGCTCGTAGTAGGCGCCGAGGTGCGCGAGCAGGTCCCGCACCCGCCACTTGCCGTGGTCGCGCCAGCTCTGCAGGACGATGCCGACGCCGGCCCGCCACTGCTCGGGCGCGCTGACCGGGTCCACGCCGAGCACCTGCACCTCGCCGCCGGACCGGTCGCGGAACCCCTCGAGGATCTCGATCGTGGTCGTCTTGCCCGCGCCGTTGGGCCCGAGGAGCGTGACGACCTCGCCGCGCAGCACCTCGAAGTCCACGCCGTCGAGGACGTCGTTCGTGCCGTACCGCATGCGCAGGTCGCGCACCGTGATGACTGCGTCGCCCATGGGTCCTCCCGTTGGCCGCGTCGACAAGATGTAGTACATCTACTACATCTCATAGTGTCAAGACCATGGCGCGGGAGACGCCGAGGATCGTAGGGCGACGCGCCTCGCGGGCGGCGCGCGCTCGGGGTCCGGGCGGCCGCGCGCCTCAGGCGTCCTACCGGCGTCGACCCGCCGCAGCGTCCGCACGTCGGCCCCGCACGGGCACGGCCGGCGACGCGCGGTCAGGCCTCGAGCAGGATCGTCACCGGGCCGTCGTTGACGAGCTCGACCGCCATGTCCGCGCCGAACACCCCCGTCTCGACCCGGTGGCCCCGCTCGCGCAGCGCCGCGACGACGGCCTCGACCCGGGGCTCGGCGACCGGGCGCGGAGCTGCGGCGTTCCACGTGGGCCGCCGGCCCTTGCGGGTGTCGGCGTAGAGCGTGAACTGGCTGACGACGAGGACCGGGGCCCCGGCGTCGAGCGCCGACTGCTCGTCGCGCAGGATGCGCAGCTCCGAGATCTTGCGTGCGATCAGCTCCGCCTGCGCGGGCCCGTCGTCGTGCGTGACGCCCACGAGAGCCACCAGCCCCGGCTCGTCGATGCGGCCGATGACCTCGCCGGCGACGGTGACCGACGCGCGCGTCACGCGCTGGACGACGGCCCTCACGGCTCCGCCGTCGCGAGCACCGCGCGGACCTCGCCGACGGGCTCGCCGTGGCCGAGCACGGGCGTGCGGCCGACCTCGCGCACCGCCGCGAGCACGTCGCGGTCGGCGACGCGGCCCGACGCACGGGCGCTGACGTCGAGGGCGACCCCGAGGGCCGCCGCCATGACGGCCGGGCGGGGACGCGCGCCGCCGTCGGCCACCTTGAACGCGAGAGCCGTCCCGTCGGGCAGGCCCGCCGCGTACACGCCCTCGGCCCCGTCCTTCGCGACCAGGCCGGGCGCGGCCTGCATGAAGCGTGTGACGTCCCGCTCCGGCCCGCCGACGAGCTCCGGGTGCGCGCTCATGGCTCGGGCGACGGCACGCAGGTGCCCGGCGTCCGGGCCCGCTGCGGCACCGTCGGTCCGGGCGACGCGGCCGAAGGCGCGGGCGAGGCCGCGCACCGTGGTCGACAGGAGCGGCGCGCCGCAGCCGTCGACGGTCACGTGGTGGACGGGCTCACCCGTGAGGTCGGCGACGGTCTGCCGGACGAGCCGCTGGAGGGGGTGGTCCGGGTCGCGGTACGTCGTCGGGTCCCACCCGGCCGCCACGCAGGTGGCGAGCATCGCCGCGTGCTTGCCCGAGCAGTTCTGCGTGACGGGCTCGGGGCCGCGGCCCGCGACGCGCCACGCGTGGGCCGCACCGGCGTCGAGCGGCAGGTCCGGCGTGTTCTGCAGGTCCCGCTCCGTCAGCCCCGCCGCCGCCAGGACGCGGCGTACGACGTCGAGGTGCGCCGGTGTCCCGGAGTGGCTCGCGCACGCGAGCGACAGACCGGCGTCGTCCAGCGACAGACCGGCGCGGAGCATCGCGACCGCCTGCACGGGCTTGAGCGAGGACCGTGGCCAGATCGTCGCGTCCGGGTCACCCACGGCGAGGCGCAGCTCACCGTCCGGACCGAGCACCACGAGGTGCCCCAGGTGCTCGGACTCGACGAGGTCCCCGCGCACCACCTGGGCGAGCAGGGCCGCAGGGCTCGGGAGGCTCACGACGCCGGCCCCGGCGGTCACCAGCCGCCCCGCGGCGGACCGCCCCTGCCCGGACGCCCGCCACGCCCGCCGGAGTAGGGGGTCACGGCAGGCTTCACGTCGACGAGGTACACGATCGCGGCGACCGCGCTGCCCAGCGCGAGGAACTGCAGCTCGCCGATGCCCACCGGCCACGGCACCGCGACGAACGCGACGGCCGTCGCGACCCCGAGCACCGCGAGCCAGAAGTTCTTGGTCCGCTTGCCCGCGGCCGGGAAGGCCTGCGCGGGCCGCCGGGCCGCGTCCACGAGCGCGACGACGGAGAACACCAGCACGAGGAGGTACAGCGCGAAGAACACGAGGGCCTGGGCGGTCATGAGGAACACGGAGCGAGCCTAGAGCGTGCCGCGCGCGCAGGCCCGGTGCGGGCCCGCCACGTCACATCTCGGGGAGCCCCGACCGCGCCTGCGCCGGGTCCACGCCCGAGGCCTCGAGGAGGTCCACGACGAGCGACCGCAGCATGAGCACGAGACCCTGGACGTGCCAGTCCGACGGTGCGACGCGCCACGGGTCCGCGCCCGCGGCGGCCGCCATGAGCCGCTCGCGCGCACGCACCGGCTCAGTACCCGCGGCGAACGCCACGCCGAGCTCCTCGGCGGCCACGACGAGCTCGTCGAGCAGGCCCGCGAGCGCCTCGACGTCGTGCCCCTCGCGCACGACGACCCGGGAGCGTCGCACGAGGACGCGCGCGTTGCGCATCGCGCGGTCCACGTGCACCGCGGCCGACTCGAGCCCCTGGAGCTCGCCCCGGTGACGCCTGAACTGCGGGGACACCCGCGCGGCCTCGCGGGCGCTCGCCGCGGTCGAGCGCCACTGGTCGAGCACGGGCTGCGAGGCACGGCCCCGCACGAGCGCCTCGTCGACGTCCTCCTCCGACGAGCCCACGAGGCCCCGGGAGAGGAACCGCAGCACGTCGGCGACCTCCGTGAGCCCCTCCTCGGCGAGCGACCGGATCCGACGCCGCGGGTCCTGCGGCGAGAGCGCCGCGACGAGCAGCGCCACGCCACCGCCGACGGCGGCGTCCGTCCAGCGCCCGAGCGGCGATCCCGCCTGGGCCGCGGGCAGCGCGACGATGACGATCGCCTGCACGCCCGCCTGCGTCGTCAGCAGCGTCCCCCGGTCGAGGAAGCGCGCGACGAGCGCGGCCACGACCAGCACCACGGCGATCTGGAGCGCACCCGTGCCGATCACGTGGACCAGGAGGTCCCCCAGGAGCACGCCCAGCGCGACCCCGATCGCGAGCTCGGCGACGCGCCGCGGCTGCCGGTCCGCGCTGAAGCCGAGCGCGACCCACGCGGAGACGGGGGCGAAGAACGGGTTCGCGTGGCCGAGGCCGTTGTGCGCGATCGCCCAGGCGATCCCGGCGGCGAGGCTCGCGAGGAGCACCGGCACCAGTGCGCGACGCACGCGCGCCCAGCCCTGACGCAGGCGGGAGCGCGCGACGACGCGGGCCGACCTCACGGCACGATCCGCGGCCCCAGGCCTCGGGCGACGGGCGGGCGCGGTGCCGGGCGGTCGACCGAGACGCCTTCGCCCGGGACGACGACCTCCTGCGACGCCGCCACGTCACCCCCGTCGCAGGCCACGAGCAGCTCCGCGGACGTGTCCAGGTTGCGCTTGACGAGCGCGAGCGCGACGGGGCCGAGCTCGTGGTGCCGCGCGACGCTCGTCACGGCCCCGACGGCGCGCCCGGCGAGGCTCACCTCGGCGCCCGGCTCGGGCAGGAGGTGGCCCGAGCCGTCCAGGTGGAGCATGACGACCCGGCGCGGCGGACGGCCGAGGTTGTGCACCCGGGCGATCGTCTCCTGGCCGCGGTAGCAGCCCTTGTTCAGGTGCACGGCGGTGCGCAGCCAGTCGAGCTCGTGCGGGATGGTGCGGTGGTCGACGTCCCTCGCCGCCCTCGGCCGCCACGCCGCGACGCGGGCCGCCTCGCTCGCCCACGTCCCAGCGAGCCGCCAGCCCGCCTGCTCACGTTCGGCGACGGCGTCGGCCAGGCCCGCGCGGGGCACGACCACCAGGCGCCACGGGCGCTCGAGCCCTGGGTGCTCCTCGTCGGCCGGCCCGTAGCGCGTGCCGCCCTCGAGCGTGCGGGGCCACGGGTCCCGCCACGTCACGGGCTCGCCCTCGCGGCCCTCGGCGTCGACGGGCTCGCCGATCACCGCCCAGTCGGCGGTGACGTCGGCGACCTCGACCCGGAGCATGAAGCGCATCGAGTCGAGCCACGCCGCGAGTGCCGGAGCCGTCTCGGTGAGCAGCCACGTCGTCGTGCCGTCGTCGACCACACCCGCGGCGTGCTCGACGTGCCCGTGCGGGCTCAGCACGAGCGTCTCCGTGGACGTGCGGGGGGCCAGCGTGGACAGCTCCTGCGAGGTGATCGAGTGCAGCCAGGTGAGCCGGTCCGGGCCCGTGACCGTCACGACGCCCGTGGCCGACAGGTCCACGACGGCGCCGCCCGCCGCGAGCGCGCGCTGCTCGGCCGTCGGGTCCCCGTAGTGCCACGCGACACCGGCGTCGGGCCCCGTGCCCTCGACGGCGCCGTGACGCCCCAGCAGCGGGCTCCTCACGCGTCGACCCGGCTCAGGCGCGCCGACGCGTAGGACTGCAGCGGCTCACCGAACGCCGCGAGGTCCCAGGTCCACATCAGCTCACCCTGCACGAGGCCGTACAGGCGCTTGCCCGCCGTCACCTCGGCGGCGTCGGGCGTGCGTGCGACGAGGTCGCTCACGAGGTCGATCCGGCCGTTGCCCACGGCGCCCGCGTACAGCGACAGGTGGCCGGCCGGGTCCACGAGGAGCAGGTCGACCGGGTGCCGGTCCGCCGGGAGCCCCTCGGGGCGGTCGGCCGGGACACGCCAGTAGCCGGACTCCCGCGCCCAGACGCGCGGCTCCTCCTCGTGCGTGCCGGCGGACGGGGCGAGCCACATCGTGCTCGTCCACGTGAGGTAGGGGCCGCCGTCGTGGTCGACGACGACCTCCTGGACCACTGCCGTCTCGGGCACGTTCGGGTAGACGACGACTCCCTCGCCGCGCCAGCGGCCCACGAGCCAGGCGAGCGGGTAGACCTCCGGGGCCAGGCCCTCGGGCAGCGTGAACGCCACGGTCAGCGCTGACCCTTGTAGAGCTTGTAGACCACGTAGAAGGCGAACCAGCCGATGCTGAGCGACGCTGCTACCAGCAGTCCGATGAAGAACATCTCCAGGGCGACCATGAGGCGATCCTACGGCGCGGCCCGCCTAGGCTCCCGTCATGGCCACGACCCCGCCGCCCACCCGCTCCCTCGTCGTCAAGTGCACGTGGGGCGCCGACCGGCCCGAGGCCTGCCACCAGGCCCTCAACGTCGCGGCGTCGGCTGTCGCCGCCGGTGCCCACGTCTCCCTGTGGCTCGCCGGTGAGGGCTCCTGGCTCGCCGTGCCCGGCCGGGCCGCCGAGGTGCTCGTCGAGCACGGCGCACCGCTCGCGGACCTGCTCGACGTCGTCCTCGCCGAAGGCAGCGTGACGCTGTGCACGCAGTGCGCGGTGCGGCGGGGGCTCACCCAGGACGACCTGCTCGACGGGGTCCGGGTCGCGGGCGCCGCCGCGTTCACCGAGGAGGTCCTGGCGCCCGGCGCGCAGGCCCTCGTGTACTGATCCCGCCCACCGGCACCGGCGCGGCGCCGACCCCGCCGTGCCCAGCCGACCAGCCGACCAGCCGATCAGCCGATGAGGACGCGGCCCACGACGTAGACGAGGATGCCGCTCACGGACACGGGCAGCACGATGGCCGCACCCGCGGCCCACCGGCGACGCAGGGTCGGCAGCCGGTCGAAGAGCACGTGCAGCGCGGCGATGAGGATGCCCGTCGCGAGCCCCAGGAACGCGCCCGCGATCGCCTCCGTCTGCGGCATGACGGCACTGGCACCGCCTCCCGCGATGACCGCGGCGACAGTCGTGACCGTCGCGCCCGTCCAGCCGCCGAGGGGCACGGCCGAGACCGCCGCCGCGACGGCGAGCGCGAATGCGCCGCTGACCACGAGCGAGGTGCCGCCCGGGGCGCGCACGGCCGCGACCCAGCCCGCCGCAGCGGTCGCGACGAGGACACCGGTGACCGTGCCCGTCACCGACTCCACGAGGCGCAACCGGCCGTCCTGCCGCGCGAGCTCGTTGACGAACGCCAGCAGGATCGCGAGGGCGACGACGACGGGCAGCTCCCGCAGGAACGGCGTCCCCCGGGTCGCGGTCACCGCGATCACGGCGCCGGCGCCGCCCAGCGCGACGACGACGCTCGTGCCGAGGCGCGCGGGCAGGTCGAGGAGGCCCGGCCAGCCTGCGGCCAGCAGCACCGCGAGGAGCCCGGCCACGATCACGAGCGGGACCTCGCCCATGACGCCGGCGCCCGCGACGAGCGCGGCGAGCACCGCGGTGAGCACCGCGCGGGTCGAGACGTCCATCAGCGCACCCGGGTGCCGACGACGGCGGCCAGGACATGGAGGTGGGCGAGCACGCCCCAGAGTCTCGCAGATCGATGCGTGGCACCGTGCCCACGGGCCCGGCGGTACGGTGATGCCACCTCGTCACCCAGGAGGCACGACCGATGGCAGACCTCTTGCTGCTGACACCCTCGGCCGGCGGTTCGGCCCAGGTGCTGCCGGCACTCGGTCTGCTCGCGCACCGGGTCCGGGTCCTGCCCGTCGAGCCCTCGGCGCTGCTGGACGCGCCCGACTCGGACGTCCTCCTGCTCGACGCGCGTCGGGACCTCGCGACGGCCCGTTCGACGTGCCGGCTCCTGCGCGCCACGGGGCTCACCGTGCCGCTCGTGCTCATCCTCACCGAGGGCGGCCTCACGGTCGTCACCGGCGAGTGGGGCGCGTCCGACATCCTGCTCGAGGACGCCTCGCCCGCCGAGGTCGAGGCCCGGCTGCGGCTCGTCATCGAACGCTTCGCCGCGGACAACCCGGACGACGACCTCGAGGAGATCTCCTCTGGGGACCTGACCATCGACGCGGGCGGCTACACGGCACGCGTGCGGGGCCGTCCGCTCGACCTGACCTACAAGGAGTTCGAGCTCCTCAAGTACCTCGCGCAGCACCCGGGCCGGGTGTTCACCCGTGCCCAGCTCCTCCAGGAGGTGTGGGGCTACGACTACTTCGGTGGCACCCGCACCGTCGACGTGCACGTCCGGCGCCTGCGCGCGAAGCTCGGGCCCGAGCACGAGCAGCTCATCGGGACCGTCCGCAACGTCGGCTACCGGTTCGACCCGCCGCGCGACCGCCGTGCCGCCGAGGTCGCCGAGGCGAGCGGGGACCGCGGCCGGCCGGCCGCCGACGACGCCGAGGTCGGCGCAGCCGAGGAGGCACCGCCCACCACGGAGGCGCCGGGACGTTCACTCGCCGGCTGACGGACGGTAGGTTCGACCGGTGACCGACTCGTCCGCCGTGCTGCTCGACGGGCCGTGGCGTCATCTGTTCGTCGCGGCGAACGCCGCCCGTTTCCACGTCGCCGAGGCCGGCCCGGACGGTGACGACGGTGGCACCGCGCCGCTCGTCGTCCTCCTGCACGGCTTCCCCGAGATGTGGTGGGCCTGGCGCCACCAGATCCCCGCGCTCGCGGCGGCCGGCTACCGGGTCGCGGCCATGGACCTGCGCGGGACGGGCGCCTCAGACAAGCCGCCGCACGGGTACGACGTGCCGACGCTCGCCCGCGACGTCGCCGGGGTCATCCGGTCGCTCGGCGCCCAGGAGGCCTTCGTCGTCGGTCACGGGACCGGGGGTGCGGTCGCGTGGTCCATGCCCGGCCTCCAGCCGGGCGTCGCCCGCGGCGTCGCCGCGCTGTCCGCGCCCCACCCGGTGCGGATGCGCAACGGCGCCGTGCTCAGCAGGGTCCTCGGCCGCAGCGCGACGCGCCGGCTCGCCTTCTTCCAGCTCCCGTTCTTCCCCGAGCACCGCATGACCCGGGGCGACCTGGCCACGCGCGTCCTGCACGACTGGGGTGCGCCCGGGTGGTTGCCCGCCGACGTCGCCGCCACGTACCGCATGGCCGCGCGCATCCCCTTCGCGGCGCACAGCGCGATGGAGACGCTGCGGTGGATGGTCCGCTCGACCCCGCGCATCGACGGCCAGCGCTACCTCGCCGCGGTGCGCGAGCCGATCACGGTCCCCGTGCTCCAGCTGCACGGCACGGCCGACAGGTGCGTCCCCGCTTCGGTGGCGCGGGGCGGCACGGGCGCGCCCTACCGGTTCGAGCTCGTGCCGGGGGCCGGGCACTTCCTTCCCGAGGAGGCGCCCGAGCGCACGACGGCGCTGCTGCTGGAGTGGCTCGACTCAGTCCGCTGAGGTGGCCGGCCCTGCCTTGACCAGGGCGGCCGCTGCCGTCGGCTCCGTCTCCCCGATGCCGTACGACGGGCACAGTCGCGCGACGGGGCACGCCCCGCACGCCGGGCGCCTGGCGTGGCACGTGCGCCGCCCGTGGAAGATCAGGCGGTGCGAGAACATGGTCCACTCGCGCTTCTCGATCAGCAGGCACAGCTCGGCCTCGACCTTGACGGGGTCCTCGAGCTCGGTGAGGCCCAGGCGCCGCGCGACGCGGCCCACGTGGGTGTCGACCGGCAGGCCGGGGACCCCGAACGCGTTGCCCAGCACCACGTTGGCCGTCTTGCGCCCGACGCCGGGCAGCGTCACCAGGTCGCTCAGGCGCGGGGGCACCTGGCCGTCGAACCGCTCGACGAGCGCGCGGCCCAACCCGATGAGCGAGGTCGCCTTGGCCCGGAAGAAGCCCGTCGAGCGGATGAGCTCCTCGAGCTCGGCCCTGTCCGCCGCGGCGTACGCCTCCGCGTCGGGGTAGCGCGCGAACAGCACGGGCGTGACGAGGTTGACCCGCACGTCGGTGGTCTGCGCGGACAGGATGGTCGCGACGAGCAGCTCGAGCGGTGCGCGGAAGTCGAGCTCGCACCGCGCGTCCGGGTACCGCTGGGCCAGCAGGCGGTCGATGCGCCGCGCGCGGCGGGTCCGACCGAGGGGCGTCTCCGCTGGCATGGTCCCAGCCTACGCACGGGCCCTGACACGACGGCGGGTCGCCGCACGCGGCCGCGGGAGCGGTCCCACGCCTGGCACCCAATGGGGTGAACTGCCAGTTCCAGGCTCAAGTTCCGTCCCGCCGGGGACGATCTTCGGGAAGTACCAGGGAGCGCCGGACACGTGGAGGACTGAGAGGTGGGTGCCATGGCTGTGCTGCACGGGACCGACCTCTGGGGCGGCTCGGAGGGCCGCCGCCACAGCGAGCACCGCATGCTGCGTGCCGAGCGCGCGCAGCTCCAGCACTGGCGCCGTCTGCTGCGGGCCCGCCTGGACCTCGCGGTCGCGGGCTTCGCGCCCCCGGAGGACCTCGGCGCCATGCACTGGGAGCTCCTCCCCGAGGCGCAGCTCGCCCTGCCGACGCCCCAGGAGCTCAACGAGGCCGTGTGCCTGCCACCGACGGCCGGCGAGGTCGAGCTCATGGAGCGGCTGCGCGCGCTCGACCGCCGGCTCGCCGCGTACGGCGCCGAGCTCGACGCCGCGATCGAGGCCTCGACCCACGACCTCGTCGACGACCTCGCGGGCGCCGGTCGCGCGCCGCGCGACGACCGCGCGGACGGTCGCTGACCGACCCTGCATGCGGCAGGATGATGGGGTGCGCCCACCCCCAGGGCACGCACGGTGCCTGACACACGGCGGTACCTGAGGCACGGCGGTACCTGACACACGGAGGACGGACGGCGTGGACGACGACGTGGTGCTCTCGGCGCCCCTCTTCGCGGCGATCGACGCGGAGGCCGCACGCGCCCTCTACGCCTCGATGAAGCCGGTCACCCTCCCCCGCGGCCACGCGGTGTTCCACGAGGGCGAGCCGGGCGACCGGCTCTACGTCATCGGCTCCGGCAAGGTGAAGCTCGGCCGCCGCTCGAACGACGGGCGCGAGAACCTGCTGTCGATCCTCGGCCCGGCCGAGATGTTCGGGGAGCTCTCGCTCTTCGACCCGGGCCCCCGCACCGCGACCGCCACGGCCGTCGCCGACGCGACCCTCTACGAGCTCAGCCACGCCGAGCTGATCCAGTGGCTCGAGGAGTACCCCGCGGTAGCGAAGCACCTCCTCGAGGCGCTCGCTCGCCGCCTGCGCCGCACCAACGAGGCGCTCGCCGACCTCGTGTTCTCCGACGTCCCGGGCCGTGTCGCCAAGGCGCTGCTCGACCTGTCGACCCGGTTCGGCGAGCCCGTCGAGGACGGCCTGCGCGTCGCGCACGACCTGACGCAGGAGGAGCTCGCGCAGCTTGTCGGCGCGTCGCGCGAGACGGTCAACAAGGCGCTCGCCGACTTCGCGGCGCGCGGCTGGGTGCGGCGCGAGGGGCGCGCGATCGTGCTGCTCGACATGGACCGGCTGGAGCGCCGGGCCCGCTGACAGCCGCCTGCTGACACCGGCGCGCTCAGGCCGCCCTGCTCAGGCCGGCGCGCCGCGGGAACGCGACGCGCCGACCGGCGTCAGCGTTGCGACGGCGTCAGCGGAGCTCGACGACGAGCTCGACCTCGACCGGTGCGTCGAGCGGCAGGACCGTGACCCCGACGGCGCTGCGCGCGTGGACCCCGGCCTCGCCGAACACCTGGCCGAGCAGCTCGCTGGCACCGTTGACGACCTGCGGCTGGCCCGTGAAGGACGGGTCGCTCGCGACGAAGCCCACGACCTTGACCACCCGACGGATGCGGTCGAGGCTCCCGGCGAGCTCGCCCACTGCCGCCAGGGCGTTGAGCGCGGCGATGCGGGCCATCTCGCGCGCCTGCTCGGGCGTCACGAGCCCGTCGGCCGTGCCGACCTTGCCCGTGACCGGCAGCACGCCGTCGACGAACGGGAGCTGGCCCGCGGTCCACACGTGGTTTCCACTGCGCACCGCAGGCACGTAGGCCGCGACGGGTGCGGCGACCCTCGGCAGCGTGATGCCGAGCTCGGCGAGGCGGTGCGCGACGGTCCCGGGCTCGCTCATGCGCCGGCCCCCTCGCGAGGACGCTTCAGGTACGCCACGAGGCCCGTGCCGTCCGGACCGGGGACGACCTGCACGAGCTCCCAGCCGTCGGCGCCCCACTGGTCGAGGATCGCCTTGGTGGCATGGACGATGAGCGGAATGGTTGCGTACTCCCACGTGGTGGCCATGGCCGAACGCTACCGGCCGTGCGCGTGCTCCCGCTCACCCGCGGCGGCCTCGTCCGCGGCGACCGCCCCGCGGGCCGGCGCGTAGGGACCGTAGGTGCCGGCCCAGGGCACCAGCTCGGGCTGCGCCTCGAGGACCTCGCGCCACGACACGACGTCCGGGAAGCGGCGCAGCAGCGCACGACGCTCGCGCTCCGTCATCCCGCCCCACACGCCGAAGCCGACGTGGTTGTCGAGCGCATCGATGAGGCACTCCATCCGGACCGTGCAGCGGCTGCACACGCCACGGGCCACGCGCTGGGCTGCGCCCTCCACGAAGAGGTCGTCGGGCGAGGCGTTCGTGCAGGCCCCGTGCGCGGTCCAGTGCTGGTCGTCCTTCACCGGCCCTCCCTCGTCTGCCTCCCACCACCGTAGGACCCCACGACCACCTCTCAGATAGGCCGTTCGGGTATGGCGAGCCCGGCAGGTCTGCACAAGCGCTCCACAGCGTTCGCCCTGTCGCGTGGGAACCCTCCCGTACTCTGAGGAGCATGGTGTCGTCCGTGCCCGCACGCTCCCGTCAAGGCCGCCAGGTCAATGCGATCCAGGCCCTGTCCCTGCTGGTCGCCTTCCTGCTCGTCGCAGGTCTGGGCGGAGTCCTCTCCGCCGGCCTCGTGATGCCGGTCGTGGCGGCCACCGGCACGGTGACGGACACGTCGGTCCGCCTCTTCGACGAGCTCCCGTCCGAGCTCGAGGAGGTCGTGCTGCCGGAGAAGTCCCAGATCCTCGCCGCGGACGGCACGCTGCTCGCCACCTTCTTCCAGCAGAACCGCATCGTCGTGGGATCCGACCAGATCTCCCAGAACATGAAGAACGCGGTCATCGCGACCGAGGACCGCCGGTTCTACGAGCACAGCGGCGTCGACCTGCCCGGCATGGGCCGCGCTCTCATGCGCAACCTGACGCAGGGCCAGACCGAGGGTGCGTCCACGCTCACGCAGCAGTACGTCAAGAACGCGCTCATCCAGGCCGCGCTCACGGCGGAGACCGAGGAGGAGCGCGCCGCGGCGATCGAGGCGGCCCGGGAGGCCGACGGCATCGAGGGCATCGCGCGCAAGCTGCGCGAGGCCAAGACGGCCATCACGCTCGAGGAGCGGATGACCAAGGACGAGATCCTCGTCGCCTACCTCAACATCGCGCAGTTCGGCCTGTCGGTCTACGGCGTCGAGGCCGCCTCGCAGTACTTCTTCTCCATCCCGGCGTCGGAGCTCAACTACCTGCAGGCGGCGACGATCGCGGGCGTGACCCAGGCCCCGTCGAAGTGGGACCCCGAGCGTGACCCCGCGGCGTCCCAGACGCGCCGCAACGAGGTGCTCTCCGACATGCTGCGCGAGAAGTACATCACCCAGGAGGAGTACGACGCCGGGATCGCAGCCCCGATCGAGTCGACCCTCGCGATCGGCCAGGTCCGCCTCGGCTGCATGGAGGCCAACGCCGTCGCGAACGCCGGGTACTTCTGCGACTACGTCACCAAGATCATCGCCCAGGACCCGGAGCTCGGCGGCAGCCTGCTGTACCGCGGCGGCCTGACCGTGACCACGACGCTGGACGTCGCGAAGCAGCAGATCGCCGACACCGAGGTCAAGAACAGCATCCCGGTGCTGGACCCGTCGGGCGTCGCGACCGCGATGTCCGTGGTCGAGCCCGGCACCGGCAAGGTGCTCGCGATGGCGCAGAACCGGGTCTACAACACCAACCAGGACGGGCTCGCCCCCGGCGAGACCGCCGTCAACTACAACACCGACAACAAGTACGGCAGCGCCTCCGGGTTCCCGCCCGGCTCGACCTTCAAGCCGTTCACGCTCCTCGAGTGGTTCAAGCAGGGGCACAGCCTCTCGGAGACGGTCAACGGCAGCGAGCGCAAGCTCAACGAGAACATGTTCACGGCCTGCGGCAGCAAGTTCCCCAGCCGGCCCTGGGAGCCCGGGAACGCCGAGGGCGGCGCCGGCTACATGACGGTGCAGGACGCGACCCGCAACTCCGTCAACCACGGCTACCTGTCCATGGCGACGCAGCTCGACCTGTGCAACATCATGAACGGGGCCGCGGAGCTCGGCATCCACAAGGCAGGCGGTCTCGCCGGCGAGGGCAACTTCGACGCCATCCCGGCCAACGTCATCGGCTCCAACTCGGTGGCCCCGCTCACCATGGCCGCCGCGTTCGCCGCGTTCGCGTCGGGCGGCACCTTCTGCGAGCCGATCGCGATCACGAGCATCCTCGACCGCGACGGCAACCCCCTGCCCGTCCCCGCGGCCAACTGCCGCCAGGCCATCACGCCCGAGATCGCCGCAGCCATGAACCACGCGCTCAGCCGGGTGTGGAGCGGTACCGCCAAGGGTGTCCCGGACGTCGCCAACCACCCGTCGGCCGGCAAGACGGGCACCACGTCCCGCAACGAGCACACCTGGTTCGTCGGCTACACCGCGCAGATGGCCGCGGCCGTGTGGGTCGGCTTCCCCGACGGGATGCGCCCCGTCCAGAACATGACGATCAACGGCCAGAGGGTCCGCTACACCTACGGCGCGACGTTCGCGGCCCCCACCTGGTCCCGGTTCATGAACCAGGCGAGCGCGGGGATGCCGTCTGTCGACTTCGCCGCGGCCGCCTCCACGCAGATCGAGGGCGTCCGCGTCTCGGTCCCCAACGTCGCCGGCAAGTCCGAGGACGCCGCGCGCACGACGCTGCGCAACGCCGGCTTCAACGTGCGGACCGACCCCACGGCCGTGTACTCGGACGCTCCGGCCGGGACCGTCGCGGGCACCGACCCCGGCAGCGGCAGCAGCGTCACGCGCGGCACGCTCATCACCATCCGGATGTCCCAGGGTCGCGACCCCGCCGCGCCACCGACCGGGGGCGGCAACGACGGCAACCCCGGCAACGGCGACGGCCGAGGACGGGACGACTGACCGGATGGGCAGCGCTCTGACGACGGGCCGCGTGGTCGGGGGCCTCGCCGCGACGGCGGCCGCCGGCCTGGCCTGGGCCGTGGTCGAGGCCCAGTGGTACACGCTGCGTCGGCACACCGTGCCCGTCCTCGAGCCCGGCGCACCGGAGCTGCGGGTGCTGCACCTGTCCGATCTGCACCTCACGCCGTACCAGCACCGAAAGATCGCCTGGGTGCGGTCCCTCGCCGCCCTCGAGCCGCACCTCGTGGTCGACACCGGGGACAACATGGCGCACCTGGCCGCCCTGCCCTCGCTGCTGCACGCGCTCGAGCCGCTCCTGAGCCGGCCCGGTGCCTTCGTCATGGGCTCCAACGACTACTACGCGCCCATCGCGAAGAACCCCGCGCGCTACCTCACCCCCGACGCGCGCCACCACGGCATCCAGGACCACCCGCGCCTGCCCGCCGACGAGCTCGCGGACGCCCTGCGCGGCGCCGGGTGGAAGGACCTGACGAACCGCCGTGACGCCGTCGAGGTCGACGGCCGCCGCGTGTCCCTCGTGGGCGTCGACGACCCGCACCTCGACCTCGACCGGTTCCCCGTGACCCGCGGCCACCGGTCGCCCGCTGACCTGCACCTGGGGGTCGCGCACGCCCCCTACCGGCGAGTGCTCGACGCGATGCACGCCGATGGCGCGGGCCTGGTGCTCGCCGGCCACACCCACGGTGGTCAGCTCTGCGTGCCCGGCTGGGGGGCGCTCGTCACCAACTGCGACCTGGACACCCGGCGGGCGAAGGGCCTGCACGGCTGGCCCGGCCCACGTCCCGACGCCGAGGGTGGCGAGGACTCGACCTGGCTCCACGTGTCCGCCGGGCTGGGCACCTCCCCCTACACGCCGGTGCGCTTCGCGTGCCGGCCCGAGGCGACGCTGCTGACCCTCGTGGGTCGCTGAGTTTCTCCGGGGCCCTGCGGCTGGGCTATCCTTGTCAGGCTCCACCGGGGTGTGGCGCAGCTTGGTAGCGCGCTTCGTTCGGGACGAAGAGGGCGCAGGTTCAAATCCTGTCACCCCGACCGGTAGAGAAGGGCCCCTGACCAGCGGAGACGCAGGTCGGGGGCCTTTGTCGTGCCGGCCCCCGACGCCCTCGGCAGGCCGTGGGCGCCGCCCGGAGGGCACGCGTCAGGTGTCGAGACGCTCCGCAGCGGTGCGGGCCGCCCGGGTTCGCCGACGGGCGCCGGCTGCGACATCCGCAGCACGCGCCTGGGCCGCCCGCGCGTGACGCAGCTCGACGGCGGCCGTCCGGGCCTCCTGCTTGAGCGTGCGGAGCAGCTCCGTCAGGCGCTCGACCTCCGCCGTCGTCTCGTCCACGCGCGACGCGAGCGAGTCGGCGCGCGCGGCCGCCTCCGCCAGACGCCCGTCGGCGTCGGCCTCCCCGGCGACGGCCCGTGCCTCCTGCTCCTGGGCGACCTCGAGGTCCTCGCGAGCGGCGGCCGACCGACGCCGCGCCGCCTCCTCCCGCTCGTCGGCCGCACGCCGTGCCGTCGCCTCCTGCGCCGCAGTCGCGTGCCGCCGCGCCGCCGCCTCCTTCGCGGCGACCTCCTGCCGGGGCCCCGGCGTCCGCGCCGCGTGCCCCTGCTGGGCCCCCGCCGTCCGCGCCGCGTCCTCGTCCCGTCGAGCCGCCGCCTTCGCCCGGGCGGGCCCGGGCGTCACGACGACACGGTTGCGGCTGCTCGGCTCTCGCCCCGTGCGTCCACGGCCCCGCGCAGCCGGTCCCGGCGCAGTCGCCGGCGCGGACTCCTCGGGTGGGTCGGGGACGACCCGCATCGGGGTCGGCCTCGCGGGCGCCCCGGGCAGCGGGGGCGCGTCGTCGAGAGCGCACGCGCCCGCCACGTCGACCGGCTCGAGGCCGGTGCTGCGCAGGTCGCGCACGAGCAGACCCGTGAGGACGGCCGCGGCGGCGTCGGGGTCGCTCATCGCGGCACGCAGCGTCCCCTCGACCTGCTCCGCGACCCGCCGGGTGAACCGCACGCCCCGCTCAGCCGCGAGCGCGCCAGCCGCGCCCACAACCTGGCGCATCTCCTCGTGCTGCCGGCGGTTCAGGCTGCGGAGCTCGTCGCGCGAGACGCTCGCCTGGGCGGCGAGGAGGTGGCTGCCCAGCTCGAGGAGCCGGCCCACGTCGCCGGGCCGCTCACGCAGGAGGGTGTTCACGACCCACGCCGCGGTCGACGGTCGGCGGAGCGCGCCGACGGCCGTCGCGAGCACGCGGTCCCCGCCCTCTCGGGCCGCCTTGGCCTGGTCCTTCCGGGCACTCGTGAACTGGTCGGGCGTCAGGCCGTAGAGGTCGAGCGCGATCCCGAGCAGGCCCGTCATCACGCCTCCCGTGGTCCGTCCGGTTCCGTGCCCGACATCGTCCCGCGCGCGCCGACGGGTGGGCGCCGGTGGTGCCGTCAGTGCGTCGATGGTGCCGTCAGTGCGTCGTCACGATCGTCGCGCACCGACGACGACTGTGCGCCCGGAGGTGCCGGTGCGCCACGGAGGTCCCTGTGCGCCACGGAGGCACGGCCGCGCCCCGGAGCCACGGGCCCGCGCCGGACGACGGCGGTGCACCCCGGAGGCGTGCGAGGAGCACGTCCGGGGCGCACCGTCGGTCGGGTCAGGCGGCCTCGACCGGGATGCAGACCTCGGTGACCCACTGGCTCGGGTCCGGGTTCTCGCTCGGGCTGACGAGGTAGACGTTGAACATCGGCCCCGCGAACCGGTAGCCGTGCTCGGCGATCCAGGCGCCGAGCGCCTCGGTCACGTCGGTGATGCCCTCGTAGGAGCCGCGCAGGACGCCGAGCACGACCTCCTGCTCGGGGACGCGCACGCAGCGGACGTCGCCCGCGTCGGTGAAGGGCGCGGCCACGTCGAGCTGCACCTCCACGTCGGCGTCGGCCTCGACGGCGTCGTCGTCGTGGAACACGGCGACTGCCTTGGCGTCCGCGGCGACGGCGGCGCCCGATGCGGGCAGGCCGCCCATGAGGCGCTCCCACAGGCGGCCCTCGTCGGCGTAGGTGGGGATGGTGCCGCGCACCGAGGCGACGAGGTGCTCGGGGACGTGGCGCTGGGTGATGGCGATGGACACGGTGGGTGCCTCCAGTCGGGTGATGAGGTGGTCGACCTTCCGGAGCCGGGCGGCGACGGCGTCTGCATCGACGTTCAGGCGGTCACGCTGCTCGGCGAGCACGGCCCGGAGGCCGGCAGGGTCGTCGAGCAAGGCCGTGCAGGCCGCGATCTCCGCGACCCGGAGCCCGACGTCCCGCAGCTCGCACACGCGCGAGGCGGTCCGCAGGAGCTCCGCGGAGTAGTACCTGTACCCGGAGAACGGGTCCGTCCGGGTCGGGTGCAGGACCCCGTGCTCGTCGTAGTGCCGCAGCATCCGGACGGAGATCCGGGAGAGCCGCGAGAACTCGCCGATCGTCAGCAGTCGTACGCCAGAGGAAGGCATGTCCACACTGCACACTCTGACACCGTGTGAGACGCAAGGGGGCCGATCGCTAGAGTCGCCGGGTGCCCCTCCCTGACTTCGTCACCCGCCTGCGCGCCGGCGTCGGGCACGAGCTCCTCTGGCTGGCGGGCGTGTCCGCCGTGGTGGTGGCTGACGACGGCCGCCTGCTCCTCGGCCGCCGCTCCGACACGGGCCGCTGGGCCGTCGTCAGCGGGATCCTGGATCCGGGTGAGCAGCCCGCCGTCGCGGCCGCGCGGGAGGTGCTCGAGGAGACGGGCGTGAGCGTCGAGGTCGTCGCGCTGACCGCCGTCGAGAGCGGTGACCTGGTGCGCTACCCGAACGGGGACCTCGCCCAGTACCTCGACGTGTGCTTCTGGGCTCGTCCCGCCGCGGGCTCCGCGCAGGCGTACGTGGCCGACGACGAGTCCCTCGAGGTGGGCTGGTTCGCACCGGACGCGCTGCCGGCGGACCTCACGTCGAGTTCGATCGGCCGCATCGAGCGCACCATGCGCTACATCCGCGAGGTGTCCGGCGACGGCGCGCGCGGGCTGGACGCCACGTCCCACCGCGGCGTCCAGCCCTGGTTCGTCCGGCCCTGAGCGGCCTGCGCTCGATCCCGGTCCGGCCCTGACGGCCTCGCGCTCAGCGCTCAGCGCCAGCGGAACAGCTTGGCGGCGAGCGGGATGAGCAGCACGGTCCAGGCCCCCATGACGAGGAGCTGCTGCGCCGGCAGCCCGGTACCGAACCAGCCCTCGGTCATCGCCTGGGAGGCAGCGCCCAGCGGCGTGAACCCGCTGATCCGCGCGAGCGTCTCGGGCATCATCGGGCCCGGCATCCAGACACCCGCGAAGAACAGCATCGGGAAGTACAGGAGCATCCCGACGCCGTTCGCGACGGCCGTGTTCGGCACGAGCGCGGCGATCAGGCAGCCCAATGCGATCATCTGGACGGCGCCGAGCAGGAACGAGCCTGCGACGACCAGCGGCTGCTCGGGTGCGGCGAGGCTCAGCATCAGGCCCCCGGCGACGAGCGCCAGCACGACCGCGACGACGAGCGCCGCGACGTTGATCGCGACCTGCGCGACGAGCACCCGCGACGCGGGCACCGGTGTGGTCGACAGCCGCCGCAGCACCCCCTTCTCGCGGTAGCTGCCGAACACGGCCGGGAACGTCGTCAGGGAGACGGTGCCCATGGCGAGGGCCAGCACGATGGGGGCGAAGAGGTCGATCGCCCTCAGGCCCGCGAACGCGGGCCCCTGGTCGGTGATCGGCTCGAGCATGCCCGGGATCACGCGGCCCAGCAGGAGCAGGAGGACCGTGGGGAACGCGAGCGCGAAGAACACGTTGCTCGGGTCCCGCAGGTACATCCGGGCCTCGGTCACGGTCAGGGTCGTCAGAGCACGCATGGTCAGGCCTCCACGTCTGCGAAGAGGGCACCGGCGGCCGGGGTCTGGGCGCCGGTGGGAGTACGGGTGAGGGCCACGAAGGCGTCCTCGAGGCTCGGCCGTCCGACCTCCACGTCGTACGGCGTGATGCCCTGTGCGGCGAGGGCGAGGACGACCTCGACGACCACGTCGCGCCTGCCGTCGATGACGAGCTCCCCGTTCTCGATCGCCACCGAGCGCACCGTGTCGAGGGCGCGCAGCAGGCGAGCGACCTGGGCGTCGTCGACGTCGTCCGACGTCCGCAAGCGCAGCGCCGGCCCGCCCGCGACGCGCTCGGCGAGCCCGGCGGGTGTGTCGGTGGCGACCACCACGCCGTCGTCGATCAGGGCGATGCGGTCGCACAGCCGCTCGGCCTCGTCCATGAAGTGCGTGACGAGCACGATCGTCACGCCGGAGTCGCGCACCGCCTCGATGAGCTGCCACGTGTCGCGGCGCGCCTGGGGGTCGAGGCCCGTGGTCAGCTCGTCGAGGACCGCGATCTCGGGGTTGCCGACGAGGGCGAGCGCGATCGACAGCCGCTGCTTCTGGCCACCGGACAGGGCACGGAACTGGGTGTCCCAGGACGCGGTCAGGCCGAGCTGCTCCGCGAGGGCCCGGCCGTCGGCGGGCCGGTCGTAGAAGGACGCGTAGAGCGCGAGCGCCTCGCCGACCTTGATGCGCGGCGGCAGCTCGCTCTCCTGGAGCTGGCTCCCGACGCGCCGGTGCAGCTCGACGGCGTCGCGCTGCGGGTCGAGGCCGAGGACCTGGACGGTCCCCGTGTCCGGGGTGCGCAGGCCGCTGATCATCTCGACGGTCGTGGTCTTCCCGGCTCCGTTGGGGCCGAGGACCCCGAAGATCTCGCCGCGGCGGACCTCGAAGCTGACGTCCCGGACGGCCTGCTTGGCGCCGTACGCCTTGGCGACGTGGCGGACGGAGATGACGGGGGCGTCGGGCGCCTCGGGCGTCGGGCGCGAGGAGGGTAAGTGGGGACGGGTCGGCTCGGGTCGGCGGGTCTCGGGCATGGCGGACCTCCTGAGGGTGTGGTCGGGTGCGGGACGGCGCCTGAGCGCCTCCCTGAGGTGGTGGTGCGGTACGGGACGGCGCTCGGGCGCCTCCCTGAGGTGGTGGTGCGGTACGGGACGGCGCCTGAGCGCCTCCCTGACGTGGTGCGGTGGTCGACCGGTCCCGGTGAGGGATCAGGTAGCGACCTTGCGGAGCGGCGCGTTGCGCAGCACGGCGAGGTACAGCGCGGCGAGCACGACCGGGACGAGGCCCACGAGCGGGACGCGGGCCAGCGGGGCGATCGGGTCGAGCAGCGTGGAGGTGAGCAGCGGGCTCACGAGGATGAGCGGGCCGACGGTGAACGGGAGCGCGAGGGTGCCCCACCAGCCGCCGAGGCGGTAGTAGACGATCCCGACGAGCAGGCCCGAGACCTGGGCCGTGAGGAAGACGAGGCCGAGGTCGGCCAGGATCCAGCCGACCTGGCTCGAGTCCTGGAAGAGCGCGTTCTCGTCGACGATCTTGTGCCCCCAGCCCACGGCGTCGAAGGCCAGCGCCTCGAGCTGGAGGACGACGGTCATGATCACCGTGTAGGTGGCGGCCATCGTGACGGCCTGCACCAGGGACGCCCGGCCGAGCGACCTCCGGGTCATCCCGGCGGCGACGTGGACGTTGATGTAGACGGACGAGGTGATGATCGCGATCGAGAACGGGAACCACGTGAACCCCTGGCGACCGAACTGCGCGACCGAGATCTCGACGGTCGTGAACCGGTCCACGAGGACGGGTCCGACGACGACCGCGAGCACGAGGATGCCGGCCGCCCAGGCCGCCATGACGAAGTTGCGCGAGAGCAGCCACCGGGTGGCGACGCGCGTCGAGGAGCGACGGCGGACGCGGCCTGCGGCGGCCAGGGTCGGGGTGGTCATCGCACGGCCCCCTTCTCGGTGAGGTGGACGAAGAGGCTCTGCAGGTCCACGGGTCCCAGCTCGAGCCCGAGGTCGCCGGCCGCCGACCGGTCCGCGGCCGTGAGGCGGCCGTCGATGGTGATCTCGACGGTCCGGCCCAGCTGCTGACGGCCGAGGACGACGCGACCGGCGGTGAACTGCTCGACGACGTCCGCGGGGCCCGTGACGCTGACGCCGCGGGCGCGGAGCTCGTCCGCCTCCTCGGCGAGCAGCACGCGGCCGTGGTCGAGGATCACGACGCCCTCGAGCAGCCGCTGGATCTCGTCGATCAGGTGGCTCGACAGCACGATGGTGCGCGGGTGCTCCACGTAGTCGGCCATGAGGGCGTCGTAGAACGCGTAGCGGGACGGGGCGTCCATGCCGAGGTACACCTCGTCGAAGATCGTCAGCTCGGCACGCGACGCGAGGCCGACGATCGCCCCGAACGCCGACTTCTTGCCCCGGGAGAGCGAGCTCGGCGTGCGGCGCGCCTCGAGCTCGAACGTGTCCATGAGGCGCCCGGCGAGCTCAGGGTCGAAGTTCGGGCGCGCGTCGGCGACGAACCGCAGGTTGTCCTTCATCGACACGTCCACGTAGACGTCGCCGCTCTCGCGGACCAGGCACACGCCGGCCATGACGCGGTCGTTCTCCCACGGGTCCTCGCCGTCGACGAGCACGCTGCCCGACGTCGGGCGACGAAACGACGCGAGGACCGACAGGAGGGTCGTCTTGCCGGAGCCGTTGCGGCCGAGGAGGCCGTGGATCGCCCCTGCCGCGAGGTCGACGGTCGCGTGGTCGAGCGCGACGGTCCTGCCGTAGCGGACGGTCACGTCGCGGACCTGCACTGCGAAGCTCATGACTGCTCCCCGGTGTCCGTGGGGCGCGCCGGCGACGCCGCGGAGCCCCGCTCGGTGCGGGTGGCGCCCGCGGTGTCGCCGGTCGGGCCGGCCTGGTCGGTGGGTCCGGCGTCCCGGGCGCGGTCCTGTGCCGAGGTGGTGCCGGTGCGCCCCGCGGCGTCGATCTCGCGGAGCCGGCGCACGACGTCCTCGATCGGGATGCCGAGGAGGCGCGCCTCGTCTGCGAGCGGCTTGACCGAGTCGGTGAGGAAGCGGTCCCTGCGGCCGGCGACGAGGCGGTCGCGCGCGCCGTCGGCGACGAACATGCCGACGCCGCGCCGCTTGTAGACCACGCCCTCGTCGACGAGCTCCGCGAAGGCCTTGGCGGCCGTCGCCGGGTTGATCCGGTACGTCGTCGCGTACTGGGTGGTGGACATGATCTGCTCCTCCTCCCGGAGGCTGCCGTTGAGGATCTCGTCACGGATCTGGTCGGCGATCTGCAGGTAGATGGGGTCACGTCCGTCGAACATGGTCCTCATCCTCCCGCCCACGCTGGTCCGTTGGTTCATTACTCGACTAATGAACCACAGAACACGGGCAGGACGCAAGGGGGGCACGAAGGCCCCGGCCGCTGCTGCGGTCGGGGCCCTCGCGTGGTCGTGCGGAGGTGCGGTCGTGCGGTCAGGCGCTCGCGAGCCTCTTCGCTGCGACGAGCTCGGCGATCTGCACGGCGTTGAGCGCCGCGCCCTTGCGCAGGTTGTCGCTGCTGACGAAGAGCGCGAGGCCGCGCCCGCCGGGGGCACCGGGGTCGAGCCGGAGGCGACCGACGAAGCTCGGGTCCGCACCCGCGGCCTGGAGCGGTGTCGGGATGTCCGTCAGCTCGACGCCGGGCGCGGCCGCGAGGAGCTCGGTCGCGCGCTCGACGGACAGCGGCCGCTCGAACTCGGCGTTGATCGAGAGCGAGTGGCCCGTGAACACGGGGACGCGCACGCACGTGCCCGAGACGAGCAGCTCCGGGATGTCGAGGATCTTGCGGCTCTCGTGCCGCAGCTTCTGCTCCTCGTCCGTCTCGAACGAGCCGTCGTCGACGATCGACCCCGCCATCGGCAGCACGTTGAACGCGATGGGTCGGCGGTAGATCACGGGCTCCGGCAGCTCGACGGCCGCGCCGTCGTGCGTGAGCGCGGCGACGTCCGCACCCTCCAGGGCCCGGACCTGGGTCTCGAGCTCGGCGACGCCCTTGAGGCCACCGCCCGAGACGGCCTGGTAGGTCGAGACGACGAGACGGACCAGGCCAGCCTCGTCGTGCAGCGGCTTGAGGACCGGCATCGCGGCCATCGTCGTGCAGTTCGGGTTCGCGATGATGCCCTTGACGGCCTGGTCCACGGCCTGCGGGTTGACCTCGCTCACGACGAGCGGGACCTCCGGGTCACGCCGCCACGCCGACGAGTTGTCGATGACGAGCGCGCCCGCAGCGGCGAACCGGGGAGCGTGCTCGCGCGACGTCGCGCCACCGGCCGAGAAGAGCGCGACGTCGATCCCGCTCAGGTCGGCCGTCGCCGTGTCCTCGACCACGACCTCCGTACCGCGCCACGGCAGCGTCGAGCCCGCCGAGCGCGCCGAGGCGAAGAAGCGGATCGAGGCCACCGGGAAGTCCCGCTCCTCGAGGAGGCGGCGCATCACGGCGCCGACCTGGCCCGTCGCACCGACGATCGCGACCCGCAGACCCTGCTGTGCGTCCTGGACACCCATGACTAACGCCCCGTCCCGCCGTAGACCACGGCCTCACCCTCGGCCGAGTCCAGGCCGAAGGCCGTGTGCACCGCGCGGACCGCGTCGTCGAGCTGGTCCGCACGGGTCACGACCGACACCCGGATCTCCGAGGTCGAGATCATCTCGATGTTGATGCCGGCGTCGCGCAGGGCGCCGAAGAGCCGCGCGGAGACGCCGGGGTGCGACTTCATGCCCGCGCCGATCAGCGAGAGCTTGCCGATCGCGTCGTCGTACTGGAGCGACGCGAAGCCGATGGCACCCTGCACCGCCTTGAGCGCCGTGATCGCCTTCTGGCCGTCGGCCGCCGGCAGCGTGAAGGAGATGTCCGTCAGGCCCGTCTGCGCGGCCGAGACGTTCTGGACGATCATGTCGATGTTGACGTCCGCCCCCGCGACGACCTCGAAGATCTGGGCCGCGGTACCCGGCACGTCCGGCACCCCCACGACGGTGACCTTGGCCTCGCTGCGGTCGTGCGCGACGCCCGAGATGATCGGCTGCTCCATCGGTCCTGCTCCCTCGTCGTCGGGCTGGTCGGTCACCAGCGTGCCCTCCCTGCCGGAGAAGGAGGAACGCACGTGGATCGGCACGTTGTTCCGGCGGGCGTACTCGACGCAGCGCAGCATGAGCACCTTGGCGCCGCTCGCCGCCATGTCGAGCATCTCCTCGTACGTGATGCGGTCGATCTTGCGGGCCGACGGGACGATGCGCGGGTCGGCCGTGAACACGCCGTCGACGTCCGTGTAGATCTCGCAGACGTCGGCGCCGACGGCGGCGGCGATCGCGACAGCCGTCGTGTCGGAGCCGCCCCGGCCGAGCGTCGTCACGTCGTTGGTGTGCTCCGTGACGCCCTGGAAGCCCGCGACGATCGCGACCGCACCCTGCGCGAGCGCCTGGTCGATGCGGCTCGCCTTGACGTCGATGATCCGCGCGCGGCCGTGCACCTCGTCCGTGATCACGCCGGCCTGCTGCCCCGTGAAGGACTGCGCCTCGACGCCCAGGTTCGCGATGGCCATCGCGAGGAGGGACATCGAGATGCGCTCGCCCGCGGTGAGCAGGATGTCCATCTCGCGCGACGGCGGCAGCGGCGAGACCTGGTTGGCGAGGTCGATGAGCTCGTCGGTCGTGTCACCCATCGCGGACACGACCACGACGACGTCGTCCCCCGCGCGCTTCGCCTCGGCGATCCGCTTCGCGACGCGCTTGATGGCAGTGGCGTCCGAGACGGACGACCCCCCGTACTTCTGCACGATCAGGGCCACGGCGAGCTCTCCGGGTGTCGGGGTGGGTCGGGCGGGTGTCGGAGCCAGCATTCCGGGTCCCGGTGCTGATGGCCGAGCATAATCCCGCCCACCCCTCGGACACCGGGGTGTCCGGGATCCGGAAGCGCCGCTCGCCTCATGCGTGCGCCGCGCGCGCGAGACGAGCTCGGGCCCGGCCGCGTGAGGCCACCAGGTCATGGTGCGACGATGGCAGCACCACACGACGCACCGGGGGACGCGATGAGGGCGCGAGCAGCACGGGGGCGGGCGGGGACCGCACGTCTGGCGGGACTCCTCCTCCTGGTCCTGGCGTCCGCCGGGGCGTGCGCGACGGGCGCGGGCGACGAGGCACCCACCTCGGACGGCACCGTCACGACCGAGCCCGGCGCGGAACCCACCGGCACGCCGTCGCCCACCACCACCTCGTCCGCGCCCTCCGCGGGCGCCGACCTGACCGGCACGTCGCTGACGATCGCCCTCGACGAGCAGGGCGACGGCGCGCCCACCACCTCGACCCTCACCTGCGACCCGCCGGGTGGCGACCACGCGGACCCCGAGGCCGCGTGCGACGCGCTGGCCGCCGCCGGCGGGGTGGCCGCGTTCGCGCCCCCGCAGGACGACATGTGCACCGAGCAGTACGGCGGTCCGCAGGTCGCGACGGTCGAGGGCACCGTGGCAGGCGAGCGGGTGACCGCGCGCTTCAGCCGCACCAACGGCTGCGAGATCTCCCGATGGGACGCGCTCGCCCCCCTGCTGGGCTCTCCGGGCGGCGGCCTCTGAGACCTCCGGGGCGCCGCCGCGGGGTCCCGGCGCGGTCTGCCGACGCCTCACGGCCGGCACGGTCCGGGCTGCCAGGGCCGGCACGGCCGGCACGCTCCGGGCTCCCAGGGTGGCGCTCCGGGAGCGGCCGGGTCAGGGGTGCAGCGCCTGGAACTCCGCCTCGGCCGCGACCTCGTCGTCCACGTCGAGGCGCAGGTGCGCGAGGATCGCGTGCAGCACACGCAGCACGGCGGCCGCGCGCTCGCCCCAGTTGGACAGGTACGAGTACTGCCACCACCACAGGGCCTCGATGACGCGGCCCGTCTCGTAGTGGCGCAACCCCTGGGTCAGCGCGCCCGCGACGAGGACGATGTCGCCCGAGAGCGACGACGTGACGACGTCCTGGCCGAGCACCGGGTCGTCGACCTCGGCGTAGTCGTCGATGCCGTCGAGGACGTTCTCGAGGGCCGCGCGCAGCGGGTCGAGGTCGACGTCGGGGCCGACGTCGGGCTCGAAGCGCTCGACGGGGACGACGTCGACGATCGCACCGAGGCGTGCGCCGACGCCCACGACGTCCGAGATGGCGAGGAGGAGCAGCGGGATCGCGACCTCCGGGTTCGAGCCGGCGGCGACCTCCGTCACGGTGGTCAGGAACGCGCGGGCCTCGTCGGCGACGGAGTCGGCGACGTCGCGCAGGTCGGCGGGCGTGTCCACCAGGACCGCGGGCTCCCCCGTGGCCGGCGTCGGGACCTTGGGTGTGTCAGGCACTGATCTGCCTCCTTCCCTCGAAGGCCCGCCCGAGCGTGACCTCATCGGCGTACTCCAGGTCCCCGCCGACGGGAAGGCCGGACGCGAGGCGCGTCACCTTAAGACCCATCGGGATGAGCAGGCGGGCGAGGTACGTGGACGTCGCCTCGCCCTCGACGTTGGGGTCGGTCGCGAGGATGACCTCGGTCACGGTGCCGTCGGCGAGCCGGGTCATGAGCTCCTTGATCCGCAGGTCGTCGGGCCCCACGTTGTCGATCGGGTTGATGGCCCCGCCGAGCACGTGGTACCGCCCACGGAACTCCCGCGTGCGTTCGATCGCGACGACGTCCTTGGGCTCCTCGACGACGCAGATGACGGCGAGCGACCGGCGGGGGTCCCGGCACACGCGGCACAGCTCCTCCTGGGAGACGTTGCCGCAGACCGTGCAGAACTGGACCCGCGCCTTGACCTCGGTCAGCGCGTCGACGAGGCGACGCACGTCCGTCGGGTCCGCGGCGAGCAGGTGGAAGGCGATCCGCTGCGCGCTCTTGGGACCGACGCCGGGCAACCGCCCGAGCTCGTCGATCAGGTCCTGGACCACACCTTCGTACACCCGGCCAGCCTACGGCGTACCACCGACCCGTGGGCGCCGGGCCAGGCCGGGCCAGGCGGGCGGCGGGCGGACCCGTGACGTGAGCACCGGGCCCGGCCGTGGCCGGACCGGCGAGGTGGCCACGGTGAGCCCGACGCCGGGTGCGCGCGGCTCAGCCGATCTCGTCGGGGATCTCGTCGATGACGGTGCCGCCGAGCATCTGGGCCACGAGCGGGGCCCCGACGAGGCCCGAGCCGGCGAGGTCGGGGTCGTCGGGGCTCGCGTCCTCGCCCTCCTCGACGGCTCGCCTGTCCTGCGGCGAGGGCGCTGCGACCGGTCTGGCGGTCTCCCACGGTCGTGCACCGCGGGGCGCGCCGCCCGGGCGGGAGCCTGCCGTCGGCGCTTCGTGGGCGTCCGGCTCCGGCTCCGGCTCGGGTCCGTCGGGGACGCCGTCGGACGCCGCGCTCGACGCGTCGCGACCGCCTGCGGTGCGCGAGGCGCTGGGGTCCCGTGCGGCGTCGGCCCTCGGGGGGCTCGACAGCGCGGCCGCAGACGGGCCCTGCCCGCCGGCGGCGGCGCCCCCTGCGGGTGCGGCGCCCGGGCCTGAGCCCGGTCCGTTCTGACCGGCGGCTGGTGATCCTCCGGCCTGCGTGGTGCGGGGAGCGGCGGCCGGCGCGCCCCACGACGCCTCGGCCTGGGACGTCGAGATGCCGCCCAGCGGGGTGGGCCGGTCCTGCGCACCGGACCCGACCTCGGGCTCCGGCATGCCCGTGGGGCGAGCCTGGCTCGCGGACTCCGCGAGCGCCGTCTCGATGCGCACGTCGAGGCCGAGGGTCTCGTGGAGCGCGCGCTGGACGTTCTCCGGGTGCGGGCCGGTGCGGAACGTCGTCGCGAGCTGGGGGGTCGTGAACGCGAGCGTGACCTTGCCCGCGGCGACCTGGGCGACCTGGGCGTTCTGGCTGACGAGCACCCACGTGGCCATGCGCAGGCCGCGCAGCGTCTGGAGCACCTCGGGCCAGCGCCTGCGGACGGTCTCGGCGTCGGGCCCACCCGCCTGGGCCTGCGTGCTGGGCTCGACCGCCGCGGGTGCGTGCACGGCAGGTGCGGCCTCGGCGGGCTCGACGGCCGCCTCGACGTCGGAGGGTTCGGTCGCTGAGGGCGCGGTCGCCTCGGCCAGAGCCGGTTCGGGCAGGGCCGGCTCGGGCAGGTCCGGCACGGGCGCGGTCTGTGCTGACGCGCGGACCGGCTCGGAGGCATCCGCCGCGGCACGGGCCGGGGCGGGTGTCGCGGCCCGTGCCGGCGCCTCCACCGCTGCGCGGGCCGTGGCGGGCGTCACCTCGACAGCGGGCGCCACGGCCGGGGCCGCCGCGGCGAGCGCGGGCGCCGCGGCGACGCGTGCGACTCCGCTCCCGCCCAGCTCACGCTCGACGCGGTCCAGGCGTGCGCCGAGGCCGTTGACGGTGTCGTCCGCCGCGGGCAGCAGCAGGCGCGCGACGAGGAGCTCGAGGTGCAGGCGGGGCGACGTCGCGCCGGTCATCTCGCTGAGCGCGGCGTTGACGAGGTCCGCGGAGCGCGACAGCTCCGAGGCGCCGAGGACGGCCGCCTGGCCGCGCATGCGCTCGAGCTGGTCCGCGGGCAGGTCGCGCAGCACGGCCTGGGCGGCGTCGCCCGACGCCGCGATGACGATGAGGTCCCGCAGCCGCTCGAGGACGTCCTCGACGAACCTGCGGGGCTCGTGACCGGAGGACACGACCCGGTCGACCACGCGGAACGCGCTCGCGCCGTCGCGCGCGGCGATGGCGTCCACGACGTCGTCGAGAAGCGTGGCGTGCGTGTAGCCGAGGAGGGCGACGGCGCGCTCGTAGTCGATGCCCGACGCGTCGGCGCCGGCCACGAGCTGGTCGAGCACGGAGAGCGAGTCACGCACCGAGCCGCCCCCGGCACGCACGACCAGAGGCAGCACCCCCGCGCCGACCGCGACGCCCTCGGCCGTGCAGAGCTGCTCGAGGTAGGGCTGCAGCGTCGCCGGGCCCACGAGGCGGAACGGGTAGTGGTGGGTGCGGGAGCGGATGGTCCCGATGACCTTGTCCGGCTCCGTCGTCGCGAAGATGAACTTGATGTGGGGCGGCGGCTCCTCGACGATCTTGAGCAGCGCGTTGAAGCCCTGCGACGTGACCATGTGGGCCTCGTCGAGGATGAAGATCTTGTACCGGTCACGCGCCGGGGCGAACGTCGCGCGCTCGCGCAGGTCACGCGCGTCGTCGACGCCGCCGTGGCTCGCGGCGTCGATCTCGACGACGTCGAGGCTCCCCGGCCCGCCGCGGCCCAGCTCCACGCACGACTCGCACGTGCCGCAGGGCTCCGGCGTCGGCCCCTGCGCGCAGTTGAGGCACCGGGCGAGGATGCGGGCCGACGTCGTCTTGCCGCAGCCGCGCGGGCCCGAGAAGAGGTACGCGTGGGTGACGCGGTCCGCCCGCAGCGCCTGCATGAGCGGCTCGGTGACGTGCTCCTGGCCGATGACCTCGGCGAACGACTCGGGCCGGTAGCGGCGGTACAGGGCTGTGGTCACGACATGAGGGTAGACGGCGTGGCCGACACCCCGACGACGGGCCGTGCACGTCCCGCACGCCCGTCGGTCCCTGGCCGCGACCCGCGGCCCACCCCCGCCACCGCGGCCCGTCCCTCCCCTCCGAGGGCCGGGCCGCGGTGGCGGACGAGGGAGCTCAGTCCGCGCGCACGACCGTCTCGCCCAGCACGGACCGCAGGAGCGGCCGGCTCGTCTCCGACGCCGCCAGGACGAGCAGGCACCCGACCGTCAGGCACACCGCGAGCGCGATCAGCCCCTGCGGCGCCGTGACGAGCGCCATGCCGAACAGGGGCAGCAGCACCACGAGCGCGACCAGCGCGGACGTCCCCGCGACGAAGACCAGCGGCGCCGCGACCTCACGCCGACGGACCTGGTCGAACAGCTCGACCGGCACGCCCGCGAGCTGCTGGAGCGCGTACTCGCGCCGGCGGTCCAGCACGCTGGCGGCCTGCATGATGCCCGCGGAGCACGCCGCGACCGTGAACGCGATGCCCAGGGTCAGCAGACCACCCGTCACGAGGTCGGTCATGAGGAGCTTGTCCTCGTTGCTGTTCATGTCGCCGCTCGCGGCGGAGAGCGCCGGGAGCACGGACAGGACGCCTGCGACGAAGCTCGCGAGGCCCAGGCCGCCGACGACGCGCCAGGCTCCCTTCGGGTCGCCGAGCAGCCGCCGGGCCGCGAGGAGCTTCGCCGGCGTCGAGGCGCGCCGCACCATGACCCTGGCGAGCACGCTGATGGTCCACGGACCCAGCAGGTTGATGGTGCCGAACACCGCGGCGATCATGCCGAGCATCACCGCGATCACCACTGCGCCGTCGAGACCCATGTTGACCTGCGTGAACACCAGGAACACGCCGAGGGCGACGACGACGGCGAGCGCCCGCACCCACTTCATCCCGGGCGGGGTCTCGCGCCGGGCCACCCCGAGCGGGGAGATCACGACGCGCCGCAGCGAGATGGTGCCGCTCACCGCGGCGAGCAGGGGCACCGCGACGAGCGCGACGAGCACGGGCAGCGGCCCCACCCACAGCTCGCCCGCGCTGAACGGCTCGTCCATGAACGGGATGCGCGTCCACACGGGCAGGAGCAGCAGGTAGCCGAGGAAGCCGAGCGCCGCACCGACGAGCCCCTGACGGGCCGTCTCGATGACGGTGATGCCGACGACCTCGCGCGGTGTGACGCCGAGCAGGCGCAGCGTCGACAGCCGCGCGTCGCGCCGTGCCACACCGAGCCGGGCGGCGGCCCCGCCGAGCGCGAGCAGGGGCACGAGGAGCAGCACCACGGCGACCCAGGCGAGGAGCACGTAGTTCGGGGCGAGCGACTTCATGACGAGCGAGGTCGGGTTCTCGGCGCGGCCCATGAAGCCGAGCAGGCCGCCGACGACGCTGAGCGCGAACGCCGTCATCACCGCGAAGGCGAGGACGGCGAGCGCCGTCGGCGTCATGAACCGTCGGGCACCCGTGCCGGCGGACTGCCCGGCGCGCATGGGTCCCGTCGAGAGGGTCAGGACGGCGTTCACCGGTGACCACCCATGCCACCGACGGCACCGGGCACGACGCCGCTGGGCGCGGCACCGGGGGCCACGCCCCACCGCGAGCCGTACGCGCCGGGCTCGGCGAGCGTCGTCGGCGGGGCGACCGCCGTCGTGCCCGACGTCCGGGCGAGGGCGCCGCTGCGCACGAGGCCGTCGCGCATCTCGATGCGCCGCGTGCACCAGTCGGCCACCGACTCCTCGTGCGTGACGACGACGAGGGAGGCACCGGCGGCGCGCGTGGTCTCGGTCAGGATGCGCATGACCTCGGCCCCGGTGGCCTGGTCGAGGGCGCCGGTCGGCTCGTCCGCGAAGACGATGTCCGGGCCGGTGATCAGGGCGCGGGCGACGGCGACGCGCTGCGCCTGGCCGCCGGACATCTCACCGGGGCGCCGCTCCTCCATGCCCGCGAGGCCCAGGGCCGTGAGCCACTGGCGGGCGAGCGCGATCGCCTGGGCGCGCGGGGTCCCGAGCAGCATGGGCGGCAGGGCCACGTTCTCCTGCGCGGGGAGCTCGGAGAGCAGCTGGCCGAACTGGAACACGAAGCCGTAGTGGCGGCGCCGCAGCAGGGAGCGCTCGCGCTCGTTGAGGCCCGCCACGTCGCGGCCGCGCAGGGAAACCGTCCCGCTGTCGGGGCGCAGGATGCCCGCGAGGCAGTGCAGCAGGGTGGACTTGCCGGAGCCGGACGGCCCCATGATCGCTAGGGACTCCCCGTCGGCGAGGTCCACGTCGACGCCCGCGAGCGCCGTCGTGGAGCCGAAGGTCTTGACCAGGCCCCGGGCCGAGAGGCGCGGCGTCGTGGCGGGCGGTGGGACAGGGCTGACGGACGGTGTGCTCATGCCACCAGGCTGGCCCGGGGACGCGCGGTGCCGCGTCGGACGCTGGGCCGGTTCGCCACGGTGCCGTGTGCGACCAGGGACGCGCCGCGGGTACGACCTGGGTTGCAGTCCGGGCATGCAAGGACCCCCCGCACACCCGTCAGAGCTCACCTGCCCTTGCTGCCTTCCGGCCCTGGGGGAGTTCAGCGAGATGACGCCGCACGAGGGGTCTGGGGCCAGCCTAACGCAGCCGCCGGGGCGGCCGGGAACGCCCGAGCCACCCGCGAGGGCGCCCGGGCGCTCGCGTCGACGGCGTGCCGGACCGATCCGCAGCGGCACCACAGCCCACGTCCAGGGATCTCCCAGGGTGGGCGAGGACCGTCCACGTCATGAGCACGACGACCAGGCCCGCCCCACCTGCCCCGGCACCCGTCCGGCCGCTGCCCACGCCTGCACCCCGGCGGTGGGGGCCCGAGGCGGTCGGCGCGTTCGTGTGGGCCACCACGCTCGTCGTCGTCGCCCTGTGGGAGCACCACGGCGGCGTGCAGGACCTCGTCGCGAGCCCGGCCGAGGCGATCACCTCCCTCGGCCGCCTCACGGCGTTGGTCAGCTCGAACCTGCTGCTGCTCCAGGTGCTCGCGATGGCGCGGATCCCCGTGGTCGAGCGCAGCCTGGGCCAGGACCGGCTCGCACGGTGGCACCGCGTGCTCGGATTCACGTCGATCACCCTGCTGCTCGCGCACCTGGTGCTCACGACGCTCGGCTGGTCGCTGCTCGACGGCGTCGCGCTCTGGTCCGAGCTGTGGTCGTTGGTCACGACGGCGCCCGGGATGCTCCTGGCGGCGGCCGGCACGGCACTCCTGGTGCTCGTCGGGGTGACCTCGGCGCGGTTCGCCCGCCGTCGGCTCCGGTACGAGTCGTGGCACCTGCTGCACCTGTACGCGTACCTCGGGGTGGGCCTCGCGCTCCCCCACCAGCTGTGGACCGGCGAGGACTTCCTCGCCTCGACGGCCGCGACCGTCTACTGGTGGTCGCTGTACGCGGCAGCGCTCGGCGCTGTGCTGGTGCACCGGGTCGCGGCGCCCCTGCGGCTCTCGCTGCGGCACCGCCTGACCGTCAGCCACGTGCGCGAGGAGGCGCCCGGCATCGTGACCATGCACCTGACCGGTCGGCGGCTCGACGAGCTCGCCGTGCTCCCGGGGCAGTTCTTCGTGTGGCGCTTCCGCACGGGGCCGGGGTGGACCCGTGGGCACCCGTACTCGCTGTCCGCGGCGCCCACGACCGAGGGCCTGCGCATCACGCTCGGCACGCGCGGCGACGACGGCGACCGCCTACGACGGGTCGCGCCCGGGACCCCCGTGCTCCTCGAGGGCCCGTACGGCCGTCTGACGCCCGAGGTCCGACGACGCCGCGGCCTGGTGCTCCTCGGCAACGGGCTGGGTGTGGCACCGCTCATGTCGCTGCTCGACGACGCCGCCCGCACCGGTGTGCTCGACCCGCGGCGCGGCGGCCGGCCGGCGACGCTCGTCCGGCGGGTGCGCGACCTCGGTCCGCAGCCCTTCGCGGCGGAGCTCGACGCCCTGACGCGCGCCGGCCTGGTCGAGGTCGTCGACCTCGTGGGCCCCCGGAGCACGACCGGGACCGCGTGGCTGCCCGCGCACCTCGGCCACGTCACCGGCCCCGAGGCCGCGCGCCTGCTCGTCCCCGACGCCGCGGGCTGCGACGTCTACGTCTGCGGGTCGGCCACCTGGGCGGACGCTCTCGCCGCCGACCTCCGCCACGCGGGCGTGCCCCGTGACGCCCTGCACGTCGAACGCTTCAGCTGATCCGGAGGAACCCATGCGCCGCATACTCATCGCCCTCGGGACGACCCTGACGGGCCTCGTCCTGCTGTTCTCCTGGCCCACGAGCCTCAACCGCTCGGTCGCCGCGACCGGGACGTCGGGCGGGACGACCACGGACGACTCCACGTCGTCGTCCGACGCCGGAGGCACCACCGACGACTCCGGCGCCTCGGCGTCGGGCACCACGGACTCGGGCACCACCGACTCGTCGACCGCGGACCCGGGCTCGACGTCGGCCTCCGGCACGTACGACGGCACCGCCGTCTCGACCAGGTACGGCGACGTGCAGGTGCGGGTCACGGTGGTCGACGGCGAGGTCACGTCGGCCGAGGCCATCAGCTACCCGAACCGCGACCGGCACGACCAGCAGATCAACGCGTACGCGATCCCTGTGCTCAACGCGGCGGCCGTCGAGGCGCAGAGCGCGGACATCGACATGGTCAGCGGCGCCACCGTCACGAGCGGCGCGTACGTCCAGTCCCTGCAGGACGCGCTCGACCAGGCGGGGCTGTGAACGCCGTGGCGGCGGTGCTGGACGCCCCGCCGACCGACGAGCGGCGCGCGTGGGTCCAGCAGGTCATGGGGATGCCGATCAGCGTGCACGTGCGCGGTGCGGGCGCCCGGGGCCCCGAGGCTGCCGCCGCTGTTGGCGCGCTCATGGAGGACCTGCGCGCGGCTGACGCGATGTTCAGCACCTACCGCGCGGAGTCGGAGATCAGCCGCCTCCAGCGGGGGGACCTCACGCTCGCGGACGCCGACCCGCTGGTCCGCGAGGTGCACCTGCTGTGCGGCATCGCGCGCATCCGCACCGACGGCTGGTTCGACGCGTGGCACGCGGTGCCCGGGCGGCCAGGGGTCTTCGACCCGACGGGCCTGGTCAAGACCTGGGCGGTCACGCGCGCCGCCCGGCACCTGCGCGAGCTGCCGGCCGAGATCGGCTTCGCAGTGGGTGCGGGCGGCGACGTGCTGGTCCGGGCGGGTGCGGGCCGGGCGGCGTGGCGCATCGGCGTCGAGGACCCCCGGGACCGCTCCCGCGTGCTGGGCTCGGTGCCGGTGGCCGACGGCGGTGTGGCGACGTCGGGCATCGCGGCGCGTGGCACCCACATCCTCGACCCGCGGACCGGCCGCGGCACGAGCGCGGTGCTGTCGGCGACCGTCGTCGGGCCCTCGCTCCTGTGGGCCGACGTGTTCGCGACGGCCGCGGTCGCGCAGGGTCGCCGGGCCCGCGAGTGGGTCCAGACGCTGCCCGGGACGAGCGGGCTGCTCGTGCTCGCCGACGGCGCCGTGCACCGGTGGGCGAACGAGCCGTAGGGCCCGGGGTACGGCGGGCCGGACCGCTCAAGGTGCGGCGGACCGCTCAGCGGCGCGGCGGCCCGCTCAGCGGCGCAGCACGCGGCGTGAGAGGACGTTCCCGAGGACCTGCACGGCCTGGACCATGATCACGATGACGACGACGGCGACCGCGGTGACCTCCCAGTTGAAGCGCTGGTAGCCGTGCCGGATCGCGAAGTCGCCGAGCCCGCCGCCGCCGACGATGCCCGCCATCGCGGACATGTCGATGACGCCGATCACGAGGAACGTGAACGCGAGGATGAGCGGCCCGAGCGCCTCGGGGATGAGCACGGACCAGATGATGCGCCACCGCGAGGCGCCCATCGCGCGTGCGGCCTCGACGACGCCCGGGTCCAGCCCCACGAGGTTCTGCTCGACGAGGCGCGAGAACGCGAACGACGCCATGATCGCCATCGGGAAGATCGCGGCCTCGGTGCCGATCGTCTTGCCGACGACGGCCATCGTCGCCGGGCCCACCGCGAAGATGAAGATGACGAACGGGATGGGCCGCACGAAGTTCACGAGCACGTTGAGCACCGTGAACACGGCCCGGTTGGCGAAGAAGTTGCCGCGCCGCGTCACGTACAGGGCGATGCCGAGCGCGAGGCCGAACACTCCGGCGAACAGCAGCGCGACGGACACCATCTGCAGCGTCTCGCCGAACGCCTTGCCGAGCAGCGGGGCGAGGTAGCCCCAGTCCGTGTCGCGGTTCATCGCGCATCCCCACCCTGGTCGCCGGACGAGAAGGCCGACGCGCGGGGCCCGACGGCGTCGGGGTCGGCGAGCGGCGCCGCGGCCGTGCCGAGGTCGAGCACCGTGGTGCTGCGAGACAGGTCCTCGATGAACGCGGTGATCGCGGCGTCGTCGCCGGCGAGCTCGAGCGTGAGGGAGCCGTAGGGGCGTTCGGCGATCTCGGTGATGCCGCCGTAGACGACGGTCCCGTCGATGGGGTGCTCCCGCAGGGCGCGCGTGAGGTCGACGGTCGCGGCGCCGTCCTCGCGGATCGCGACGGTCACGATGCGGCCGGGGTGGCGGTGGCGCAGGCGTTCGAGGGCGGCGGGGCTGGGTCGGTCGCGCAGGGCGGTCCCGACGAATCGTCGCGTCGCGGGGTGCTGCGGCCGCGCGAAGACCGAGTACACGTCGCCGTGCTCGACGACCTTGCCGTCCTCCATGACGGCGACGCGGTCGCACGTGTACTTCACGACGTCCATCTCGTGGGTGATGACGACGACGGTGATGCCGAGCTCGGCGTTGACGCGGCGCAGCAGGTCGAGCACGTCCTGCGTGGTCTCGGGGTCGAGGGCAGACGTCGCCTCGTCGGCGAGCAGGATGCGCGGGTTGGTCGCGAGGGCGCGGGCGATGCCGACGCGCTGCTTCTGGCCGCCCGAGAGCTGCGAGGGGAACTGGCGTGCCTTGTCCGCGAGGCCCACGAAGTCGAGGAGCTCGGCGACGCGCGCCCTGCGCCGGTCGCGCGGCCACCCGGCGACGGCGAGCGGGTAGGCGACGTTGCCGGCGACGGTGCGCGAGGCCAGCAGGTTGAACTGCTGGAAGATCATGCCGATGCCCGCGCGGACGCGCCGAAGCTCGGACTCGGGCAGGCCCGTGATGTCCTTGCCGTCGATGAGCACCGCACCCGACGTGACGGGCTCGAGCGCGTTGATGAGCCGCACGAGGGTCGACTTGCCCGCACCCGAGTAGCCGATGACGCCGAAGATCTCGCCGGCGTGGATGTCGAGCGTGACGCCGTCGACGGCGCGCACGAGGCCGGCGGTGGCCGGGAAGGTCTTGACGGTGTCGCGGAAGCTGACGATCGGGGGTGCGGCCGTGGTCATGGCGTCCTCGTCTCGGCGGTGCGGTGTGGGACGTACCGGTGTGGCGGCGTCGGGCCTCGGGGTGTCCGGGGTCAGCGGCCGCCGGGTCGGGTGGTCGGCGTCGGTCGCCCGGTGCCAGCGTCGCGCGACGTCGGTGTCGCGCGCCACCCGTGTCCGGGGGCCGTCACCGCTGGTGACGACCCCCGGTGAGCGGCCTCAGCCCTCGGCGTCGGCGACGACCTCGTCGAGGAAGCCCTGGAGCTGCTCGGCGGAGAAGTCCGCGAGCACGCCCGTGCCGCCCGACGCCTGGAGGAGCGCGTCCTGGACCTCGGGGTCCTCGTAGAGCTCGACGACCTCGAGGAGCGTCGGGTCGTCCTTGTCCTCGGCGCGCGCCGCCCAGATGTTGATGTAGGGGCGGGCGGCCTCGGACTCGGCGTCGTCCTGGTAGAGCGCGCTCTCCGGGTCGATGCCCGCGTCCGCGAGGAAGTCGTTGTTGATGATGGACGCGGCGACCGAGTCGAGCGCGAGGGCCGTCTGCTGCGCGTCGACGGGGGTCACGGTGACGCGCGAGCTCTCGGCGATCACGTCGGCCTCGGTGGAGAACGCCGAGCCGCCGTCCTTGAGCTCGATGAGCCCGGCGTCCTGGAGCACCAGGAGCGCGCGGGCCAGGTTCGTCGGGTCGTTGGGGATGGCGACCTCGGAGCCCGCGGGGATGTCGTCGACCGACGTGTACTGCTTGGAGTACAGACCCAGCGGGTAGACGGCGGTGGCGCCGACGGGCACGAGGTCGTCGCCGGCCTCGACGTTGTACTGGGCCAGGTACAGGATGTGCTGGAACTGGTTGAGGTCCAGCTCGCCCTGGCTCAGCGCCGGGTTGGGCAGCGAGTACTCGGTGAAGTCGACGATCTCGACGTCGAGGCCGGCCTGCGCGGCCTTCTCCTCGAAGATCCGCCAGTTCTCGTCGGAGGAGCCGACGACGCCGATCGTGACCGTCTCGGACGCGGCGCTCTCCTCGCCGGTCGCGCCGGGCTCGGCCTCGTCGTCGCCTGAGGAGCATGCGGCGAGGCCGCCGACGAGGGCTGTCGCGGCGATGAACGCGGCGGCCGTGCGGGGGCGCGTGGTGCGGATGGAGCGCGTGGTGCGGGTCATGTCAGTTCCTTCGGTGCAGTGGCCGGGCGGCCGGGTGTGTCGGTCGGTGGGCGCGCTCAGCGGGGCGCGGGGTCTCGCGCTGGCCGGCCGGGGGTGGGCTCCCGTGCCTGGGCGCGCCGTGGGGCAGGCGCAGGGCTGGGGGCCGCGGGAGCCGGGGCTTCACGCGTGCGGGGAGAGGCGGGGTTTCCGGCAGCAGCTGAGGTGCCGGGGGCCGTCGGTCGGACCGATCGACTGGAGCAGGCCCGCAGGGCGGGCGTCCGTCAGGTGGTCAGGCGATCGCGGCGTCCCGCTGCAGCATTCGGCAGCACATCATGGCGCGGGCGGAGGCCGCGTCGATGCTGTGCATGGCGATGCTGTGGCGGGTCATGGGAACCATGGTCCCCGCTGGGGACGGGTCACCCAAACCACGGGGAGCGCGCGTCTCAGATGGCGAGACGGAGCGGGTGAGGCCGCCGTGTGGGGTGTGAGCGAGCGCACACGGCGCGGCGTCGGGAGATCTGCGGGCCGGGGGCCGGCGCTACGGCCGCACGGCACTTTTCGGGTGACGCGGTGATCAAGCAGCGGGCCCGGTCGTGGCCGACGCGGCGGTCACGCGGTCTCGCCTTCCAGCGCGGCGTAGGCCCGGGCGCGCACCACGTAGTGCGCGGCGTTCTCGTGCAACGCGGCGACCTCGTCGTCGGTGAGCTCACGGCGCACCTTGCCCGGGACACCCGCGACGAGCGACCGCGGCGGGATCACTGTGCCCTCGAGCACGACCGCTCCGGCCGCGACGAGCGAGTCACGCCCGACGACCGCCCCCGTGAGGACCGTCGCGTTCATCCCGATGAGGCAGCCATCCTCGATGGTGCAGCCGTGCACGACGGCGCCATGGCCCACGCTCACGCCCGCGCCGACGACGGCCGGTGAACCGGTCTCCGTGTGAACCACGACGTTGTCCTGAAGGTTCGCCCCCGGACCGAGCACGATCTCGTCGATGTCCCCGCGCAGGACGGCCCCGAACCAGACGCTCGCGCCCGCATCGACGCGGACCTTGCCGATGAGCGCGGCCGTCGGGGCGAGCCAAGCAGTCGGTTCGACCTCGGGCGTGCGGCCCTCGAAGGGCAGGATCGTCGTCACACCTGGGAGGCTACCGACCGCGCCAGGGCCTCCTGCTCCGCTCGCCGGCTGGTCGTGGTGGCCCCCGCCGGCGCTCGTCCGTGACGATGGCAGGGTTACGCGCCGGGCACGGACGTGGAGTGACGGACGGGCAGTGACGGACGGGCAGTGACGGACGCGCAGCGGCGGCGGCCGGTTGCACCGCGCGGCGTCTCCGCCAGGGGCCGGCGGCAGGGCGCCGGCCACCTCCGGGCCTGTTCGGTCCCGGTGAGACCGTCCGGTATCCTCGTGCGTCGAGGAGGATTCGCCTAGTGGCCTATGGCGCACGCTTGGAAAGCGTGTTGGGGTAACACCCTCGGGGGTTCGAATCCCCCATCCTCCGCTCTCGGAAGCACAGCGAAGGGCCCGTGACCTGCGGTGACGTGGGTGGCGGGCCCTTCGTCGTGCCCGACGTCGACCAAACTCGAGCCGCGCGTGGACGCGCCCCGCACTAGCGGTAGCAGTTTCGATAGCGTCTCGCCCGGTAGACGCCGACGCCGGGCCCCCGGAGCCCGACGTCGAGGAAGCAGTCGACTGAACCAGAGCCGAGGGCGCGGGACCTCGCGGAGCCACACAACGAAGTTGCTTTGCTCCGATTCTGATCGCCCCAGCGCAGCAACTCCTCGCCCAGTCTGCGTCCATCTGGCAAGTTGCTGTGCTTCAATTAGACGTGGCAGAGCGCAGCAAATTCGGCTCACGCGGTCCGGGCAGGCCCTCCCGCTCCGAGATCTATGAGCGACTGGACGCCGCCATCGTCGAGGTCCGCGACCGTCTCGGCGGACTGCCCTCGCCAGTCGAGGCCCGCGCGATCTGGGACGAGCTCTGGGTCCACGAAGCCCACAACTCGACTGCCATCGAGGGCAACACGCTCGTCCTACGCGAGGTCGAGCAACTGCTCATGGAGGGCCGCGCGGTCGGCGATCGCCGGCTTGCTGAGTACATGGAGGTCAAGGGCTACGCCGACGCCGCCCGGTGGGTCTACGGCCAGGCGCTCGAGCCGACGCTGTACCAGCCCGAGGAGCTGCTGACTCTCACGGAGATCCGTCACGTCCACCGGATGGCGATGGAGCCGGTCTGGAGCGTGAGCCCGCACCCCGACGCCATGCTGGAGGAGTCCCCCGGCAGCTTCCGCCGCCACGACATCCAGCCGTTCCCCGGAGGAATGCGCCCTCCGTCCTTCGCCTTGGTGGAGCCCAAGCTCCGCGACTGGCTCGACCAGGTGAACGCCATCCCGTCGACCGAAGGGCACCTGATGGAGAGCCTGGCGCGCGCTCACGTGGGCTTCGAGCAGGTACATCCGTTCCTCGACGGGAACGGCCGGACAGGACGGCTCTTGCTGAACCTCGTCCTTGCCCGGCTCGGGTACGCCCCGGCGATCATCCAGAAGCGCGAACGGCCGCGCTATCTCCAGGCGCTGCGGAAAGCGGACGAGGGCAACGACGGTCCGCTGGCCGAGCTCATCGCGCGCGCCGTCCTGGACAACCTCTACCGCTTCGTCGTCCCCGCGCTGGCCGGCCCCGCGCGCCTCGTGCCCCTGGCCGCGTTGGAGACGCCACACGCCAGCCGGATCGCCCTGCGAAACGCCGCACAGCGCGGCCGCCTACGCGCCCAGCGAGGCGATGACGGCCAGTGGCGCAGCAGCCGCGCCTGGGTCGACGAGTACCTCGCGGGCCGGTACGCACGGCGCGCGAAATCTCCCGCTTCTGGCGACGACGAGCGGCGGTAGCAGTGAAGCGCCCCGGCACGGCAATGTCGGGCGCCGCCCGCCCGGAAGTCCTCCGGGACCGGTCCACGGTCCCAGAGATGCGAGAAGAGCCAGCACTTCCTCGGCCGCTGGACGCTGCGCTCTGGCCTCCTACGGCATCTTCACCCGGTCGGTCTCGCGACGGCCTGGAGCCTCCGTGCCACGCTCCACGTGACACCTGGTCGCGATGAAGGGACGGTCCACATGGCCGAGACAAAGCCCGGTTGGTACGACGACGGGTCCGGCACCGTGCGGTGGTTCGACGGTCAGACCTGGACTGACGCCGTCCAACCGCCGACCGCGGCTCTTAGCGGGCTGAGCGGGGCGATCGCCAGGATCGAGGCCGACGCGGTGTCCGGTGCTCAGCCGCGACCCGCTTCCCGCGGCGCCAACTACGTGGTCCTCCAGGTCATCCTCAAGGAGAAGCTCTGGGGCACGGGCTCCGGCAACCTCACCGAGCTCGAGAAGGCGCTCAACGCTCAGGCAGCGCTGGGGTACCGGCTCCACACGATCACGACGGCGTCGTCAGGCAGCAAGGGCATCGGCGGCGGTGACCGGATCCAGGCAACCATGGTCTTCGAGAAGATCTCCTAGACCGCGAGCCTCCCCGGACCGACCTCCAGGCCACTGAGGAGGCTTGTTGGGTGCCAGGCGGGAGCGCGCCCTTCGTCGTGCGTGGCGGCGCCGGCGGCGCAAGCCTCAGGCGGTGCCCTCGACGCCGGCGGCAGGCAGGACGAGGCCGTCGATGAGGGCGACCACGTCGTCGCGCGTGACGGGCTCGTTCAGGAAGACCATCCGGTAGACCACCACCGCCGGGACCGCGAGGGCCAGGACGTCGAGGTCACGGCCCGCGGGCACCTCACCTCTGTCCCGGGCACGCTCGAGCACGGACCGCACGAGCGTCACGCGTGGAGCCAGGAGGCGCTCACGCACGACGGCGGCCAGCCCGGGCTCCTGAGGGAAGACGGCGCACAGGCCGGCGACGATCCGGCTGTCACGCCCCTCGCCCTGGACGCCGGAGCCCTCGAGCAGTGCGAGGAGGTCGCCGCGCAGCGATCCCGTGTCGGGCAGCTGCGTGGAGGCGGCGTCGAAGGTCGGGATGCTCGCGACCGCGTCCACCACGAGGTGCGCCTTGGACGCCCACCGCCGGTACAGAGTCGCCTTGCCGGCTCTCGCGCGCGTCGCCACCATCTCGATCGTCATCGCCTCGTACCCCGTCTCGGCGAGCACGTCGAGGGCCGCCTCGAGGATCACAGGGTCCCGGGTCCGGTCCCGGGGACGGCCGAGCGTCGGGGCGGAGAGCCCCGGCACCCCGAGCAGCGGGTCGGCGAGCGCGTCGGCGACCTGCGCGTCGACCGATCGCTGCAGGTCCGTGAGCGCCCGCTTGAAGTTCATGTCGCCATCCCGTCGTCGGCACCGCTGAGGTCTCCAGGGTACGTCGTCGTTCCGAAACTTCCTAGTTCCGGAACCATCTAGTTCCAGAACGCGTGCGTTTCGTATAGCGTCGAGCTCGCTGCGCCGTCCGACGCGGCGTCCGCACCACCCTGGGAGCTCTTCATGGCCTCGACCCTCGACCGGCTCGGCCGGTTCTCCTACCGACGGCGGCGCACGGTGATCACCCTCTGGCTCGGCGTCCTGGTGCTCGTCGGCTGGGCCTCCTCCAGCGCGCCCGAGCCGACCGTCAGCTCGTTCTCCATCCCGGGCACCGAGGCCCAAGAGACCGTCGACCTGCTCGAGGAGCGCTTCCCCGAGATGGCGGCCGGTAGCGCCGAGGCCCGTGTCGTCCTCGCCGCAGGGGAGGGCGCTCGCCTCGACGACCCCGCGACCGCGACGGCTGTGCAGGAGGTGCTGGCCGAGATGGCGGCCGGCCCCCAGGTGCTCTCCGTCACCGATCCGTTCACCGTCGGACCGGTGAGCGAGGACGGCACCGTCGCGCTGGCCCAGGTCACCTACGACGTCGGCCCCACCGGTGTCACGGACGAGGCACGCGAGGCGCTCACCGAGGCCGCCGACGCCGGCCGCCAGGCGGGACTTGTCGTCGAGTTGGCGGGCAGCGCCGTCCAGGCCGAGCCTGTGGAAGCCGCGAGCGTCGTCGTCGGGCTCGCTGTCGCTGCGCTCGTTCTCGTCGTGACCTTCGGATCGTTCGTCGCCGCCGGGCTGCCGCTCCTCACCGCCGCGCTCGGGGTGCTGCTCGGACTGATGGGCGTCACGATCGTCTCCGGCCTCGTCGATCTCAGCGGCGGCTCGTCCACGGGGTCGTTCGCCCTGATGCTCGGTCTTGCCGTCGGGATCGACTACGCGTTGTTCATCGTCTCCCGCTACCGCGGCGAGCTCGCGGCGGGCCGCTCAGGCGAGGACGCCGCCGGACGCGCCGTCGGCACGGCAGGCTCGGCCGTCGTCTTCGCCGGGCTCACCGTGGTGATCGCCCTGGCCGCACTCGCCGTCGTCCGCATCCCGGTCATCACCGAGATGGGCGTCGCCGCCGCCGGCACGGTGGCCGTCGCGGTGCTCGTCGCACTCACCCTGCTGCCGGCCCTGCTGGGGGCGGCCCGCAAGCGCATCCGCGGACGTGCGAGCAGCAGCCCCGACGCCGACGGTGTCCCACGCACGACCATCGGCACCCGGTGGGTCCGGTTCGTGACCCGGCGGCCGGTCCCCGTGCTCGTGGCCGGCGTCGCGGTTCTGCTCGCCGCCGCACTGCCCGCCCTCGATCTGCGTCTGGGGCTGTCGGAGGTCGCGGCGGCCCCCGAGGGCAGCACGCAGCGTGCGTCCTACCAGCTCGTCGACGACGCGTTCGGCCCCGGCTTCAACGGCCCGCTCACCGTGGTCGTCGATGCGCCCGACGACGTGGCCGACGCAGCCTCGCAGGCAGCGGATGCCATCGCCCGACTGGAGGGCGTTGTCGCGGTCGCGCCCCCCGTCCTCAACTCGAGGGGCGACACGGCCGTGCTGAGCGTCATCCCCGCGACCGGGCCGAGCACGCAGGAGACGCAGGAGCTCGTCGACGCCATCCGGGACGGCGCCGAAGGTCTGCTCGCGCGCACCGGCGCGACGCTCGGGGTGACGGGCGAGACTGCGATGAACCTCGACATCTCGGAACGCATGACCCAGGCCCTCGCGCCCTACCTCGCCGTCGTCGCACTCCTCGCCCTCGTGCTGCTCACCCTGGTGTTCAGGTCCGTGCTCGTCCCCCTCAAGGCGGTCGCGGGGTTCCTGCTCTCCATCGCGGCGACGTTCGGCGCCGTCGTCGCGGTGTTCCAGTGGGGCTGGGGGACCGACCTGCTCGGGGTCTCGACCGCCCCGATCTTCAGCCTCGTCCCGATCCTCGTCATCGGCGTGATCTTCGGGCTGGCGATGGACTACGAGCTGTTCCTCGTGACCCGGATGCGCGAGGAGCACGTCCACGGAGCGGCTCCGCGCGAGGCCGTGGTGAAGGGATTCACCCACGGTGCCCGCGTCGTCACTGCGGCCGCCACCATCATGATCAGCGTCTTCGCGTCGTCGATGCTCGCCCACCAGCTGCTGCTCGTGACGCTGGGGTTCGCGTTCACCGTGGCCATCGTGTTCGACGCGTTCGTGGTGCGGATGACGCTCGTGCCCGCGGTGATGGCGCTGCTCGGACGCCACGCATGGTGGCTGCCGCGGTGGCTCGACCGGATCCTGCCGCGCATCGACATCGAGGGCGAGGCGCTGGCGGACCAGGCTTCGCCCGCCCCGCGCCCGCTCACCCCGACCCCGGTCTGAGCCGTCGGGCCCCCGTCCCGGGCTCGGGGCGGGGCTCGACCGGTGTCCTCACGACACGCCGCTCAACGGCTCCCGGTGCTCGTTCCAGTGCTTTCCCAACCACTCCACCTGCTCGTCCTTGAGCCGCAGCGTCAGAGGTTCGTCGTGGAGTCGTGCGTACTGGGGGTACGCGGCCAGCACGGGCGCGACGTCGACCCGAAGCCTCAGCGGCTGCACCGCCAGCAAGCCGTCGTCGAACAGGCGGTGAATGTCCCGCCGGAGCATGAGGCCGCCGTGCTTGAAGTGCGTGCCCAGCTGGGCATAGCTGTAAAGGTGCCCGGCCTCGAGCACGCGCGCAGGAGCGCCCCCGGTGAAGGCGCACACACTGCCCTGAGCCGCGAGGAGCTGCTCGCGAAACTGCTGCTGCCCGCGTCGGACCCGGACAAGTGCGTGACTGAAGCCGTGAGGCACCTCGATGGGCCCGCCGGACCGAGGCCGCCAGCTGAGGTCGACGCGCGCGGTCACGCGGTCGACGGCCCGGCCGGCATCCTTGGTGATCAGCGCTTGTCGGAACGCCGACCAGTCCAGTGGGCGCATCGCGTTGATGTCACCGACGTTCACAGCGAGGCTCCGGACCTCTGCCCCGTCGAGGACTCCGTCCAGTGAGGTCCAGGCTGCGTCATACCTGGCTCTGTACTCGATCACGTCCACGACCTCGACGCGTGGAGTCGCGAACTCGTACGTGCACTTCATGCACCGGTACCGCGGTTCCGCCCTTCGACGGTTGCTGATGCGCGTCGTGCCGCACTCCGGGCAGCGGTTGAGCGCCTTCAGACCAGCCGAGGTCTCGATCTCCTCGATCACCGACACCCCGAGCAGGCGAACTTTGTCCCACAAGGCGATCGGATCACCGACCCCGAGCTTCTTGTGGTTCGGCACATTGCTGTCCCACGAGTAGTACGCGTCGACCAAGTCGTCATAGCCGGCGTTGCCCCCGTGTCCGCGGTTGTCCCCGGCAGCCATGAGTAGCCACGCTCGCTGCGGAACGGCCTCGTCCATGTCCGCCAGCTTCGCACGGCGATCCGGGCGTCGTCTCCGAAGAGCCAGTGACGGAGCAGTCAGGAGCCGACAGGCCGAGATGGCGCGACACTGGGGCATGACGTTGGAAATGGGCTTGTGGCGCGCCGACGGGTCGCAGCTGACCCGGTTGTCCCCGACCGCGATCGGGCTGGAGAAGCAGCTCGAGGACTACATCGAGGCCGATCCCCTGCTGCTCGGCGAGCGCCTCCTGATCATCGGTCGGCAGGTTCCGACGATCCACGGCGGTTTCATCGACCTCCTGGCCGTCGACAGCGACGGCGTGGTCCACGTACTGGAGCTCAAGCGCGACAAGACGCCTCGCGACGTCGTGGCGCAGACGCTCGACTACGGGTCCTGGGTTGCCGGGCTCGACCGCACGAACATCGTCGAGGTGTTCGAGCGGCACCGCCCCGGAGTGGCGTTCGATGAGGCCTTCACCGAGTACTTCGGTGTGGACTCGACACCCGAGGAACTGAACTCGACCCAGGTCTTCACGATCGTCGCAGCATCCGTCGACGCTGCCACGGAGCGGATTGTCCGGTTCCTCAACGAGACGTTCGACGTGCCACTCAACGTGGTGTTCTTCCGCCACTTCCATGACAACGGCGCCTCGTACCTCGCACGTACCTGGCTGGTGAGCGAGAAGGCCGAAGCAGTACCCGGAGCCGCGGCGAAGTCTCGAACACGCGAACCCTGGAACGGGCGTGACTGGTACGTCTCGTTCGGCGCGGAGCCGGGACGACGCGAGTGGGAGGACGCCCGGACCTACGGATTCGTCTCCGCGGGTGGCGGCGAGTGGTACTCGAAGTCATTGCGCAACCTGCCCCCTGGCGCGCGGATCTTCGCGTGCATCCCGAAGCGTGGCTACGTAGGCGTCGGCACGGTCACCGGACCCGTGGTGCGGTTCTCGGACGCCGTCGTCCCTGTGCAGGGACAACCAGCGCGGCTCGTCGACCTTCCGCTGGCTGGCACCTACCAGCACCACGAGGGCGGCGACACCGACGAGGCCGCCGAGTACATCGTGCCCGTCGAGTGGGAGGCCACGGTCCCGGTCGCGCAGGCGATCTGGCGCCGAGGCCTGTTCGCGAACCAGAACTCCGCCTGCAAGCTGAGCAAGCAGTTCACGATCGACACCGTCACGCAGGCCCTGGGAATCGCCCATCAGGTCTGAGCACGCCCTAGCCCAGCAGCCCCGCAGCCGCGCCCGCTACTCTCAGGCCGCATGGCGGTGACGCTCACCCCCGCAGCGCGGCGGGGTTACGGGCTCGGGTCGGTCGCGACCGGGTCGTTCGGCACTGTGCCGGGACTGCTGCTGCTCCCGTACCTGACGGACCGGCTCGGGGTCGCGGCGGGGGTCGCGGGGCTGATCGTGTTCCTGCCCAAGGCCTGGGACGTGCTGCTCAACCCGGTCGCGGGGCAGATCAGCGACCGGTCCACGAACCCTGCGGGCCGGCGTCGGCCGTTCCTCCTGCGGGCCGGGCTCACGCTGGCGGTGGCCTTCGTCCTGCTGTTCGCGGGGCCCGTGGCGCCGCAGGGTCTGGCCGCCGGGTGGGTCGTGGTGCTGTTCCTGGTGTGCGCGTCGGCGTACGCGTTCTTCCAGGTGCCGTACGTCGCGATGCCCGCGGAGATGACCGACGACTACGCCGAGCGCACGCGCCTGATGACGTGGCGCATCACGATTCTCGCGCTGGCCATCCTGGTCAGTGGCGGCCTGTCCCCGATGATCCGCAACCAGCTCGGCCCCGAGTGGGGGTACCGGGGCGTGGGGCTGTTCGTCGGGCTGCTCATCGTCGTCGGCACCGTGGGTGCCTGGTGGGGCACGCGCAGCACGCCGATGCGCACCTACGGCACGGCCGGCGCGAGCCTGCGTGAGCAGCTCCGCATCGTGGCCCGCGCACGCGACTTCCGGACGCTGCTGATCGCGTTCGTCGTTCAGGCGCTCGCGACGGGCGCGATGCTCGCGGGCGTCGACTACGTCGCGCGTGAGCTGCTGGGCAGCTCCGGGATGTCGACCGTCCTGTTCGTGTGCTTCGTGGGGCCGGCGCTGCTCGTGACGCCGCTGTGGCAGCGGTACGCGCAGACCCGTGACAAGCGCGTCGGCTTCCTGGCGGCGTCGCTGCTGCTCGGCGGCGGTGCACTGGCCACGCTGCTGACCCTCAGCGTCGCGACGGCCCTGGTGCCGGTGACGGTCGCCGTCGTCGGGATCGGCTACGCCGGGTGCCAGATGTTCCCGCTGTCCATGCTGGCCGACGCCGCAGCCGTCGACGCCCTGCGCAGCGGGACCAACCGGGTGGGCGTCTACACCGGGGTCTGGACCGCCGGGGAGACGCTCGGGCTCGCGCTCGGCCCGTTCATGTTCGCCGGCGTCCTGGCGCTGGGCGGGTACGTGTCGTCGACGACGGGCGCGGCCACGCAGCCCGACTCGGCGCGCACCGCGATCGCCTGGGGCTTCACCGTGGTCCCCGCGGTGCTGGTAGCCGTGTCGCTGCTGTTCGTCACGCGGTACGGCCTCGACGAGGCAGAGGTCCGACGAGCCCGAGAGGTGGCGCAGTGAACGAACCGACGACCGGTGAGGGCTGGCCGCGGGAGCGCATCCTCGCGCAGCTCGCAGCCCTGCAGGCGCACGACCTACCCGCCCACGGTGGCCGCACCCTCGCGTACGTCTACGACTCCGGGCTCGCGGAGGCCGACGCCGTCGGGCTCGAGGCGCTCGCGATGTTCGCGGCGTCCAACGGCCTCGACCCGACGGCGTTCCCGTCGCTGCTCACCATGGAGAACGACCTCGTGGGGCGTGCGGGGCGGCTGCTCGACGCGCCCGACGGGTTCGTCGGCACCGTCACCTCGGGCGGCACCGAGTCGGTGCTCCTCGCCATCCTCGCGGCCCGTGGCTCCCGCCCCGAGGTGACCGCGCCCAGCATGGTGCTGCCGACGACGGCGCACGCCGCCTTCCACAAGGCCGCCCACTACTTCGGCGTGCGTCGGGTGCTCGTGGACGTGGACCCGGTGACGTACCGCGCCGACCCCGATGCGATGGCCCACGCGATCGACGAGACCACTGTCCTCCTCGTCGCGTCGGCGCCGTCGTACGCGCACGGCGTCGTGGACCCGGTGCCGCAGATCGCCGCGGCGGCCGCGGCCCGCGGTGTGCGTTGCCACGTCGACGCCTGCATCGGCGGGTGGGTGCTGCCGTTCCTCGACGACGCGCCGCCGTGGTCCTTCGCCGTCGACGGCGTGACGAGCATCAGCGTCGACCTGCACAAGTACGCCTACACCCCCAAGGGCGCCTCGCTCCTGCTGCACCGCGAGCCCGGCCTGCGGCGCGCGCAGTACTTCGCCTCCGCCGACTGGCCCGGCTACACGATGCTGAACTCCACGGTGCAGTCGACCAAGTCGGGCGGGCCGCTCGCCGCCGCGTGGGCCGTCGTCCACCACATCGGTGACGACGGCTACCGCCGGCTGGTGCGCGAGGCCCGCGACGCGACGCTCGCGCTCGCCGACGCCATCGACGCGATGCCCGCGCTGTCCGTCGTCGCCCGCCCGGACACGACGCTCCTCACCGTCGCGACGGACGGCACCTGCGACGTGTTCACGCTCGCCGACGAGATGCTCGCGCGCGGCTGGTTCGTCCAGCCGCAGATGACATACCGCTCGATGCCGCCCACCCTGCACGTGACCCTGAGCGCGGCGACCGCCCCGAGCGTCCCGGACTTCCTGGTCGCGCTGCACGACGCCGTCGCAGCCGCCCAGCAGGCCGGGCCCGTGGCTGTGGCCCCGGAGCTCGCCGCGATGACGGCCGCGCTCGACCCGACGACGCTCGACGACACCGCGTTCGACACCCTGCTCCAGGTCGCCGGGCTCGCGGGCGCGGACGGGCGGCTCGCCCTGCCCGAGCGGATGGCCCCGGTCAACGCCCTGCTCGACGTCGCACCGCCGGCCGTGCGCGAGGCCCTCCTGCTGGCGTTCCTGGACCGCCTCAGCCGGCCGGCCTGACCCCGTCCGTCACCTATCGTGTGCACGTGCCCGACGCCCCCCTTCGCGTGACCGTGCTCTCCGGCGGCGGGGGCGGCGCCAAGCTCGCCCACGGGTTCGCGCAGGTGACGTCCGACCTCACGGTCGTCGTGAACACCGCCGACGACGCCGTGCTGCACGGGCTGTCGATCAGCCCCGACGTCGACACGGTCATGTACACGCTCGCGGGCCGCATCGACCCGGCGAAGGGCTGGGGTCTCGCGGACGACACCGCGGCCGTCCTGGGCGCGATGCGCGAGCTCGGCGAGGACACGTGGTTCCACCTCGGCGACAAGGACCTCGCGACGCACGTGGTGCGGACCGCGCGCCTGCGGGCCGGCGCCACGCTCTCCGAGGTGACCGCGCAGCTCTGCGCCGCCCTCGGCGTCGGCGCCCGAGTGCTGCCGATGTCCGACGACCGCGTCGCCACCCTGCTCCGCACGGCCGAGGGGACGCTCGGGTTCCAGGAGTACTTCGTCGGGCGGCAGCACCGCGACGAGGTGCTCGGCATCGACCTCGACGGCATCGACGTCGCACGGCCCGCGCCGGGTGTCCTCGAGGCCCTGACCTCGGCGGACGTCGTCGTGCTCGGGCCCTCGAACCCCTTCGTGAGCATCGGTCCCATCCTCGCCGTCCCGGGGGTTCACGAGGCGCTCGCAGGCTCCCCCGCGCGCCGGGTGGCCGTGAGCCCCGTCGTCGGCGGCCGGGTGCTGAAGGGGCCTGCGGCGCACATGCTCGCGTCCCTGGGCCACGACGTGTCGGCCCTCGGCGTCGCGCGCCTGTACGCCGGGCTCGTGGACACGTTCGTCGTCGACGAGCAGGACGCGCACCTGGTCCCCGAGATCCGCGACCTCGGCATGGACGTGCACGCGGTACGCACCGTGATGGGGGCCGACGTCGCCGACCGTGCGCGGTTCGCGCGGGACCTGATCGCCGTCGCCGCTGCGCCCGGCCGGTGACGACTCGCCCTGGCCCGGTGGACCCGGGCGTCGCGGGATCCGCACGGCCCGACGCCGGGCGGCCGGCAACCGTCGTCGTACCACTGCGGGACGGGCAGACGGGCAAGTCGCGGCTCGCCGGCCCCTTCACCGCCGACGAGCGGACGCACATCGTCGGGGCCCTCGCCAGGCACGTCGTCGGCACGCTGCTCGCGGCGCCCGGCGTCACGCGCGTGCTCGTCGTCACCGGCGACCCAGCCTTCGCCCACCGCATCCTGGCGCCGGACCTGAGGCTCGACGTCGTCCCGCAGCCCGCGGACCACCACGGGCTCAACGCCGCCGTCACCCTCGGCCGGGCACGCGCGATCGCGGACGGCGCCGCACGGGTCCTCGTCATGCACGCCGACCTGCCGCTCCTGACGCCCGACGACGTCGTGGCCCTCCTCGCGCCCGACGCTCCGCTCGTCCTGGCCCCAGACGAGGCGGGGACGGGCACGAACGCGCTCGTGCTGGACTCCTCCGTCCGCGGCTTCGACTTCCGGTTCGGCACCGCGAGCGCACGGGCGCACCTCGACCAGGCGGCGGCCCTAGGGCTCGAGGCGGCCGTCGTCCGCAGGCCCGGGACCTGGACGGACCTCGACACCCCCGACGACTGGCTGGCGCTGCCCGCACCGGTCCGCGAGCGCATCGCGCCCGGGGCGCAGGCGGCTCAGGCGGCTCAGGCGGACCAGTGACCCCGGTGCACCACCTCGTCCTGCGGCCGCCGGCGACGCCGCCCGGCTGAGCCCCCGGCCCGCTCCCCCTGCGCCGGGTGACCGACCGTGAGCGCACCCACCGGAGCGAAGGCGTCCGGCACACCGAACTCCCGACGCAGGGCCGCGACGGACGGGCCCGGAACGCCGAAGAAGCACGCGCCCAGACCCTCGTCGACGGCCGTGAGCAGGACGAGCAGCGCGGCCATGCCCGCGTCGACGTGCCAGTACGGGACCGGCCAACGGTCGACGTCCCGGTCCGTCCAGCCCTTGTCCGGCTCCGCGTACCTGTCGAGGTACGCCTGCTGGGAGGAGAACGGGACGATCACGACCGGCGCCGTCCGCATCCCCCGCAGCCAGGCGTCGGGCGAGGCGGCACGCGCGGGCGGCGTCGTCACCTCCCAGAACCGGTCGACGTCGCGGGGCGTGTCCAGCACGAGGAAGCCCCAGCCCTGGCTGAAGCCCGCGCTCGGGGCACGCTGCGCCGCGGCGAGCAGTCGCTCGACGGCTGCGGGGTCCATCGGCTCGGGCGTGTAGCGCCGGACCATGCGTCGCCGCCGGACGACCTCTGCGAGCTCCATGCGCACGATCCTCGCCGACGCACGGTTCCGCGTGAGACGCACCGCACGGGTGGGAGCATGCGTGCGTGACGAGCCAGACGCGGGTCCTCAGGTCCGACGACCCTGGTCTCCAGGCCCTGGAGCGCGAAGGCTGGGTCGTCGTCGCCCGCTCGTGGGGCGCACGGCGCGACACCGCGACCTGCGACCGGCAGCACCTGGAAGCGCTCGCGGGCCGCGCGAACGCGACCGGGACCGTCCGGGCCCTGACCACGCACGACGTCGGGGCGGTCCTGGCGCTCGATGCCGACACAGCGGCGGACTACCCGGGGCGGGAGGCGACGGCGCACGCACCGCTCACAGCCGACCGGGCAGCGGTCGGTCCGTCGCGGCGTGCCCACGGCGTCGTCGAGGCCGACGGCCGGCTCGTCGCGATGACGTTCGTCGACGTGGAGCCGCCGCGCGCGGAGGTGGACTTCACCGTGGTCGCGCAGGACCGGCGCGGACTGGGCCTCGCGACCGCCGTCAAGGCGGCCTCCGTGCTGGCGCTCGTCGACGACGGCGTGGCCGTGGTCCGCACGGGCGGCTCTGCGGACAACCCGGCCATCCTCGCCGCGAACCGCGCACTGGGGTTCGTCGTCGACGAGGAGTGGCTGACCCTCGAGGGCCCCGAGACGGCGGGCCGGTAGCCACGGCAGCCACCGCGCTCGCGCGGCGCGGGCCCTCGAACCCCGGCTGACGTGTTGACTGTGCGGCATGAGACGTGTGCTGGTGCTCGGAGGAACGGCGTGGCTCGGCCGGGAGATCGCGAGGACCGCGGTCGCGCGAGGCGCGGACGTCGTGTGCCTCGCGCGCGGGGAGTCCGGACCCGCTCCGGCTGGTGCGCGCCTCGTCAAGGCCGACCGCGCGGACCCCGGCGCCTACGACGCGCTCGAGGGCGACTGGGACGAGGTCGTCGAGCTCTCCTACGACCCGGTTCTCGTCGCGTCGGCGCTCGACGCCCTCGCGGACCGGGCGCGCCACTGGACCCTGATCTCGTCGGTGTCCGTGTACCGGCGCAACGACGAGCCCGGCGCGGATGAGGCGGCGGACGTCGTCGAACCGACGGACCTCACCGAGTACGCGCAGGCCAAGGTGGCCGCGGAGCGCGCGACGACTGCACGCCTCGGCGAGCGGGCCCTCGTCGTCCGGCCCGGGCTGATCGTCGGGCCCGGCGACCCGACCGACCGGTTCGGGTACTGGCTGGCCCGCCTGCACCGAGGCGGGCGCGTGCTCACCCCGACAACCGCCGGTCGGCACGTGCAGGTCATCGACGTCGCCGACCTCGCCGCGTGGGTCGTGGACGCCGGCGAGGCCGGGCGGACCGGGGTCGTCAACGCCGTCGGCGAGAGTCACGCGCTCGGGGACTTCCTGGACCAGACCAGCGCCCTCATCGGTTTCACCGGGCAGCTCGTGACGGCGGACGACGCATGGCTCCTCGACCACGGCGTCCGGTACTGGGCCGGGCCGCGATCGCTCCCCCTGTGGCTGCCTTCCGACGACGCGGGCTTCGCCCGGCGCAGCAACGCCGCCTACCTCGCAGCGGGCGGCGCCGTTCGGCCACTGCCCGAGACCCTGGCCCGCGTGCTCGCGTACGAGGTGGCCCAGGGCGTCCGGCGCACGCGCCGCTCAGGCCTCACGCCGCACGAGGAGGCAGAACTCCTCGTGCACCTCGGCTGAGCCGGCGCAGAACGGTAGCGTTTGACGGCGCAAAACGGGAGCGTAGGGCGGCGCAGAGCGGCAGCGTCCGCGCGCCCGTCAGCCCATGGCCTCCCGGTCGAGCCACTCCAGCGCACCGCGCGCGGCGGCCACGCCCGTGGCGAACGAGGCCTGGAGCAGGTAGCCGCCGGTCGGCGCCTCCCAGTCGAGCATCTCGCCCGCGACGAACGTGCCGGGCAGCCGGCGCAGCATGAGCCGCTCGTCGACCTCCGACCACACGATGCCGCCCGCCGTGGAGATGGCGCGGTCGATCGGCATCGTCGCCGTCACGGTGACCGGTACGGCCTTGACCAGGGCGGCGACCTCGCGTGCCTCGCCCGGCAGCGCGCCGCCGCCCGCCTCCCGCAGGAGCGCGGTCGCCACCGGGTCGAGGCCGAGCGCGCGGCGCAGCCAGGTGGAGGCGGAGTCCTTGGGACGACGCCGCCCGAGGCGAGCGGCCAGCTGGTCGACGTCCTGGTCGGGCCGAAGGTCGACCTCGAGCACGCAGGTCCCGTCGTCGAGCGCCGCGCGGATCGCCGCGCCGACGGCGTACACGGGCCCACCCTCGAGCCCGCTCCGCGTCACCATCGCGTCGCCACGCACGCTCGCGGCCGCCCCTGCCCGTCCGCGGACCGTGAGCTGGACGTGCTTGAGCGGGGTCCCCTGGAACCGGTCCGCGAACGCGGCGGACCAGTCGACGCAGACCCCGACGTTCGCGGCCCGCAGCGGCGCGACCGCCACGCCCCGCTCGGCGAGCAGCTCGACCCACCCGCCGTCCGAGCCGAGCCGCGGCCACGACGCACCGCCGAGGGCGAGCACGACGACGTCCGCCGAGACCTCCCGGACGTGACCGTCGGCGTCCGCGAACCGCAACGCGCGACTGGGACCCTCGACCCGCGCCCCGACCCCAGCCCCGTCGTCGGAATCGGCATCTGCGTCGGCCCAGCCGGTCCAGCGCTGCCGCTTCTCGATCCGCACCCCGAGGTCACCGAGCCGGGCGAGCCACGCACGGACCAGGGGCGTCGCGCGGAACGACCGGGGGAACACCCGACCGCTCGACCCGACGAAGGTCTCCTCCCCGAGGCCCGCGCACCACGCCCGCAGGTCGTCGGGCCCGAACGCGGCGAGCATCGGCGCGAGCCGCTGGGCCGAGGCGCCGTAGCGGGGCAGGAAGCGGTCCATCCCCTCCGAGTGCGTGATGTTGAGCCCGCCGTGCCCGGCCAGCAGCAGTTTGCGGGCGACCGACGGCATCCGGTCGTACACCGTGACGGCGACCCCCGCGCCGGCCAGCCGCTCGGCGGCGACGAGCCCCGCGGGGCCACCCCCGACGACGACGGCAGTCTGCACGCGACCCTGGTCAGGCCTCTCGTCGACGACGCCCGTTGCGCCCATCAGCCCTGCGCGACCTTCAGGAGCACGCTGCCGACCTTGCGGCCGCTGCCGGCGTAGCGGTAGGCGTCGACCACCTCGTCCAGCGGGTAGGACCTGTCGAGCACCGGCACGAGCGCACCACTCGCGAGCTGGTCCCGCAGGTGCTGCATGACCTCGGCGCTCTCCATCGGGAACGGGAAGACGACCCGCCGCATGCCGGTGCGGCGGGCGAGGGGCCCGAAGGCCGCGAGGAGGACGTTCTGGCCGAGCGGCCCGAGCTCGCTCGACGTGTAGACCCCACGCGGGGCGATCGACCGGCGGTAGTGCCAGAACGTGCTCCTGCCCACGGCGTCGAGCACCGCGGCGAAGCCGCGCCCGGGAACCGCCCCCGCCGACCGGTCACCGAGCGGCAGCACCTCGGCCGCACCCAACGACCGGACGAGGTCGACGTGCTCCGCCGGGCACACCGCGGTCACCCGCACGCCCATCGCGACGAGGAGCTGGACCGCCGCGGACCCGATCGCGCCGGTTGCGCCATGGACCAGCACGTCCTGGCCTGGGCGGACCCCGGCCCGCCGGATCATCGACAGCGCGTAGTGCGAACCCTCGGTCGCCGCGGCCGCGTGCTCGAGGTCGATGCCCTCCGGGACCGTCGCGAGCATCCCACCGGTCGGCACGACGGCGAGCTCCGCATGTGCGCCGAACGTCCCTTCGACGTACGCGAACACGCGGTCGCCCGGGGCGTACCCGGTCACGTCCGCGCCGACCGCCTCCACGAGTCCCGCGAGCTCCGTCCCCAGCACACGGGCGCGCGGCCGGAAGCCGGAGACGAGCCTGAGGAACCACGGCGTGCCGGCGAGGTACGCGCAGTCCGTCCGGTTGACGGTCGACACGAGGACACGCACCAGCACCTCGTGCTCGCCTGGCCGCGGTGCCGGCACCTCCTCGACTGCCACGACCTCAGGCGCCCCGTACCTGTGTCGCACCGCGGCTCTCATACCGCCAGCGTAGGGCGAGCCCCCACCCCGCCCGAGGGCTCCGACGCGCGCTGCGCCGACGCCGCGACCTCCGAAGGGAGGACCCGGCCACCCGCGTCCTCAGGGTGATCTCAGGGTGGTAACCCATGGCGCTCCGCACGCCCGACGCACCAGGATCGACGACATGACCCGAGTGCCGGACCCCGCAGCGGTGCCGTCCGTCGCCGTCGAGGGGCTCACCCGCACGTTCGGCGCCGTCACCGCGCTCTCCGACCTCACCGTCGCGATGCCCCAGGGCGTCGTCGGGCTGGTCGGGGCCAACGGCGCCGGGAAGTCCACGCTCATCAAGATCCTCCTGGGCCTGCTGCCCGCCACGTCGGGCCGCGCCCAGGTCCTCGGCCTCGACTGCGCGACCGACGGCCTGGCGATCCGCCGCCGCGTCGGCTACATGCCCGAGAGCGACTGCCTCCCGCCCGACGTGTCCGCCACCGAGCTCGTCGTGCACCTGGCCCGCATGTCAGGTCTGCCCACCGCCGTCGCCCGCGAGCGCACGGCCGACACCCTGCGGCACGTCGGCCTCTACGAGGAGCGGTACCGACCCATCGGCGGGTACTCGACCGGCATGAAGCAGAGGGTCAAGCTCGCCCAAGCGCTCGTGCACGACCCGCAGCTCGTGCTCCTCGACGAGCCGACCAACGGCCTCGACCCCGCGGGCCGCGACGAGATGCTGGCGCTGATCCAGCGCATCAGCTCCGACTTCTCCATCGCCGTCGTCGTCACCTCGCACCTGCTCGGCGAGCTCGAGCGCATCGCGGACCACGTCGTCGTCATCGAGAGCGGCGTCCTCCAGCGTTCGACGTCCACGGCCGAGGCGACAGGCCTCAGCGGGGTGCTGCTCGTCGAGGTCACCGACCGCGGGCCCGAGCTCGTCGCACGTCTGCGCGCCGCCGGGTCGCAGGTCGCCACAGCGGGCTCGGCGGACTCCTTCACGGTCGACCTCACCGACGAGCGCGTGCTCGACGCGGTCCAGGGCGGCGCCGCAGACCTCGGCGTCGGGCTCGTGCGCATGCAGCACCGACGCCACCACCTGACCGAGATCTTCAGCGACCGGACGGAGGGCGACCGTGCCCGCCACTGACCCCGTCCCCGCCCGGGGACCCGGACCCGGCGCCCCGGTGCCGTCCCCGGGCCCGACGCCGGGCGACGACGTCATCCACGACATCGGCTTCCGCCACTACGACGGCGAGCGGCTCGGCCGCGGCTGGGTTGCGCGGTCGTTGCTCGTCGAGACGGTGCGCGGCATCTTCGGCCTCGGCCGGCCCGCCAGGTCGAAGGCCATGCCGTGGTCGCTCATCGGCATCCTGCTCGTCCCGCCGCTGATCATGGCGCTGTCGATCCTGCTCACCGGGGCGGAGGAGCTGCCCACCTCGTACACCCAGTACCCCAACGCCCTGTCCATCGTGGTGTCGCTCTTCGTCGCCGGGGCCGCGCCGTACTGCGTGTCCCGGGACCTGCGTCACGGCGTCATGCCGCTGTACCTGTCCCGGCCGATGATGCGCACCGACTACGTGCTCGCGAAGTTCGCCGGCCTGGCGCTGTCCGTGTTCGGCGTCCTGGCGCTCGCCCAGACGCTGCTGCTGGTCGGCGCCCTGCTCGCCAAGCTCTCCGTCGGCCCGCAGGTCGTCGGCTGGCTCGGTGGGCTGCTCGTCTCGGCCGTCCTCGCCGTGCTGCTCAGCGCACTCACGCTCGTCGTCGCAGCGTTCACGCCCCGGCGCGGGCTCGGCGTCGCCGCGATCATCACGATCCTCGTGGTCCTCAGCGGCGTCGCCGAGATGCTCACGGCGGTCGCCCGCGACCGGGGGCTCACCACGGCCGCGCAGTACCTGCCCGCCCTGGACCCGTTCAACCTGGTCGACGGGATCGCGGTCCGCCTGCTCGGCGCCGACTCCGCCCGTGCCCACGACGTCCCGCCCGGCATCCTCGGAGGCCTGACCTTCGTGCTCGTCACCGCCGCGGTCGTCGCCGGGTGCCTCGGCCTCCTGATCCGTCGCTACCGGAAGGTGGGTGTGGTGTGAGCACCCTCGTCCTCGACGGCGTCTCGCGCTGGTACGGCAACGTCGTCGCCGCGAACGACGTGACCATGACCGTCGGCCCGGGCATCACCGGGCTCCTCGGCCCCAACGGCGCCGGGAAGTCGACGCTCATCGCGATGATGGGCGGGTTCCTCGCGCCCTCGGCCGGCACGGTCACCCTCGACGGCGCGGTCGTGTGGCGCCACCCGGACATCTACCGTTCGATCGGCCTGGTCCCCGAGGCCGAGGCGATGTACGACATGGTCACGGGGTGGCAGTTCGTCGTCGCCAACGCGCGCCTGCACGGGCTGGACGACCCCGGCGCAGCGGCCCGCCGCGCGCTCGAGACCGTCGAGATGATGGACGCCAAGGACCGCGACATCGGCACCTACTCCAAGGGCATGAAGCAGCGCGTCAAGATGGCGACCGCCCTGGTCCACGACCCCGCCGTCCTGCTCCTCGACGAGCCCTTCAACGGCATGGACCCCCGCCAGCGCCTGCACCTGATGGACCTGCTGCGCAGGCTCGGGCAGGAGGGCCGCACGGTCCTGTTCAGCAGCCACATCCTCGAGGAGGTCGAGGAGATCGCGGGGACCATCGAGGTGCTCGTGGCGGGGCGGCACGCGGCGTCGGGCGACTTCCGCCGGATCCGCCGGCTCATGACCGAGCGGCCCCACCAGTACACGATCAGCTCGAGCGACGACCGGCGCCTGGCTGCCGCGATCATCGCCGAGGGCGCCGCCGACACCGTGGACCTGACCGCCGGGACGCTCGCCGTCCAGGCGCCCGACGTCGGACGCTTCGTCCACGCCCTGCCCCGCCTCGCCCGGGACAGCGGTGTGCGGCTGCTCGAGGTCTCCCCGGCCGACGAGTCCCTCGAGAGCGTCTTCGCCTACCTGGTGGCCCGATGAACCCCGTCGTCATGCAGCTCACGCTGCGCGGACTGCTCGGCCGACGCCGAGCCCTGCTCATGCTCCTGCTGCCCGTGCTGCTGCTCCTGCTCGCAGGCCTGATCCGGTGGGCGTCCGAGGCCGACGTGTTCGCGACCGTCGCGCTCACCGACGACTTCGCCCTCGGGACCCTGCTGCCGCTCATGTGCCTGCTCATCGGCACGGGCGTGATCGGCTCCGAGATCGACGACGGGTCGATCGTCTACCTGCTCGCCAAGCCGCTGCCCCGCCGCACCATCCTGCTCTCGAAGCTCGTCGTCGCGTGGGGTGCCGCGTTCGTCTTCGCGGTGCTGCCCCTCGTCGCCGCGATCGAGATCGCCGGGGACGACGGCGGCCGGCTCGGCCTCGCGTACGGCGTCGCCGCGACCCTCGCGGCCGTCGCCTACACGTCGATCTTCGTGGCCCTGTCGGTCGTGACACGCAACGCGGTGATCATCGGCCTCCTGTACGCCCTGCTGTGGGAGACCGTGCTCGGCGGGTACGTCCCGGGCATCAGCAACGTGAGCGTGCGGCAGTGGGCGCTCGCCGCCGCCGAGGCGATCCTCGGCGACCGGGCGTACGTCTGGAGCGTCCTGTCCGCCGTCGGCCTCACGGCCGCCCTCGGGCTGCTCGCCGCGACGACCGTCGCCTCCGTGGTCCTCGCGGTGCGACGGCTCGAGACGCTGCGCCTCACCACGGGCGACTGAGCGCCCAGCCGATCCTCCGCGGGCCCCGGGGCGCGGCAGCCGCGGGTGATCAGCCGATCTTCCGCAGGCACAGGACCGTGCCGCCCTCCTCGAAGTATCCGGGCGAGGACTGCGAGCACTGCTCGGGTGAGGTGACCTCCTCCTCGACCGTGTAGACGGCCTCGGACGAGTCGCACGAGACGGGCTCGGCCCACTCGTCACCCGTCCAGCAGGACCCGACGCCCTCGGCCACGGGCTCCTCCGACGTCACCGCCCACCAGACCAGCGGTACGCCGACGACGAGGAGGCCCGCGAGGACGAGGGCGAGCCGGCGGCGTTCGCCGGCCTCGAGCTTGCCTCGGGGCAGACGCGTCGACGGCAGCGTCGCCCCCTCGCGGCCGACGGTCGGGTCCGCGACCCAGAAGTTCCAGCCCTCCGGGGGCGCGGGCCACGTCGGGTCGGCGAGGTGGCCCCGGCGCGGGTCGAAGCCCGTGGGCACGGGCCACGACGGCGGCGGGTTGAACCGCGCGCCCGCCGGGGCCGGTGCCGGTGCCGGTGCCCCGCTCACAGGTCGTTCCCGGGCGCGGGCGTCGACTCGAGGACGCTCTGCCGGATGCCCAGGAGGTGCGCCTGGGAGATGTCCAGGGCGAGGGCGTAGCTCTCGAGCGCGCGGTCCATGTCCGGGCCCTTGCCCGGCAGCGTCGCCGCGACGTGCGCGGCCCGACGCAGGAAGGCCTCCCGGCCCTCGACGGTCATCGCACCGGCGAGCGGGCGCAGGTACGCGGCCGACGCGTCGGTCCCGGTGAACACCCGGATGTCCGCGTGCAGCGCGTTGCGGTCATAGTCGGGCCGCACGCCCGGCGCGGACGCGAGCGCGCTCGCCGCGACGTCCTCGACGGCCGGGCCCATGGGCCGCGCGAGCGACGCGAGGTGCGCGACGGCCGCCCGGTTGGCCAGGCCCTGGTGGTACTCGAGCAGCCCGAGGGTCGGTGCACCCAGGACTGCCTCGGTGAACGCCGACCGGCAGCGCTGGCACTCCACGAACGAGCCGAGGTGCTCGAGCGGGATGACGGGGATGAAGAACAGAGTGAACCAGCGCCGCTGGCGCAGGTGCTGGTACGGACTGTCCGTGCCGCACTGCGGGCAGAAGAACTCGCCCGTGCCGAGCACGTACCGCAGTGCCCGCCAGCCCCAGATCAGAATCATCGCCCTGCCCCCTTGCGTCGTCGCGTCAGGGAAGCGTGGCAGAGCGGACGTCGCTCCGTCCCGGATTTGCCCGATCTGTCCCCTGAACGGCGCACACGGGCGCCGCCCGCCTCAGCCCAGGTGGTCGAGGTGGACGCTGTCGAAGGACCACAGTCCCGAGGCGTCCCCGCCGTGCGCCTCGACGAGGTCCGCGACGTACTCCGAGAGGCACTGCACGTACGTCACCGCACCGTCGAGCAGCTCGCGGGCCGCGTGGACGACCCTCGGCAGGTCCGCCGCGACCCGGGCCCGCGTCATGCTCGGGATGCGGTCGCCGTCGTCGCCGTCGGGCGCCACGGTCTCCGCGCCGAACTGGCTGAAGGTCGGGTAGGCGGACGTGTCCGGGATGATGCTGCGGAACGGCACCTGGTTGAAGTACCACTCGAACCAGCGCCCTCCGGAGAGCGTCAGCCAGGGCGTCCCGACGGCGAGCGCCGCCATGCCGAACCCCGTGTGCGGGGAGAGGAACAGGCCGCACCGCTCGACGACCGCGAGCTGCTCGAGGAGCGGCGCGTCGAACACGTCCGCGACGACCATCGCGTGGCCGCGCAGCCGACTCAGGTCCGCGGCGTCGATCGCCGTGGACGTCCGCGCGTCGCGCACCGACCTGCCCACCAGGACCACCCGCGCGTCCGGCAGTGCTTCCTGGAGCGCCCCGAGGACCGCCTCCCACGACGTCACCGACGGGTAGTGCGACGGCGCGCTCGACCCTGCCGGCATGAGGGCGATCAGCGGGCCGGGGTGCCCGGTGAGCCGGCGCTCGGCCGCGGTGTGCGCGTCACCGGGGAGCTCCAGCGTCAGCCGCTGGTGGCGGGCCCGGCTCGGCGGCGGGTAGCCGAGCGGGCGGTGACCGAGCCGTGCCCGGAACCGACGGTCCGACGCCGCGTAGTGGTCACGCATCCCGGCGAACGTCTCGAGCTGGAACGGCTGGTGGCGCCGCGGGTCGTCGAGGACCCAGTCCCACTCCGCGGGGACGTGCGCGATCGACGCGTCCGCGTCGGGCGCGGGCTCCAGGAAGGGCGCGTCGATCGCGTAGGAGGCCGTCAGGAACGGGCAGCACCCGGCCAGCTCGGTCGGCGTGGCCGAGTTGAGCAGGACGGACACCTCGCGCGAGGGATCGGCGGCCTTGACCGCGAGCGCGTGGTGCAGCGCCTCGATCGCGTGACCGACGGGCTGGGCGTAGAAGAAGTCGACGAGGACGGACTCGCCACCAGGCTGGTTCACGGCCACGGGTCTAGCTGTACTGACCCGGCAGGTTGGTCAATCGGGTGACTGGTGGCTTGTTCTCGCAGGCGGTGTGGGGTCGGTGGTGGTTGTACTCGTGGAGCCATGCTGCC
>NZ_VTTP01000006.1 GCF_008364845.1 Actinotalea subterranea
GCCCGCTCCGGCTCCCGCAGCCGCGCCCGCTCCGGCGCCCGCGCCCGCTCCGGCTCCCGCACCCGCTCCGGCTCCCGCACCCGCTCCGGCACCCGCTCCGGCTCCGGCTCCGGCGCCCGCACCGGCCCCCGCGCCGCCGGTGCCCGCTCCCGGCCCGACCGCTCCCCCCAGCGCACCACCGGTCCCCGGGATCATCTCGTCGGTACCCGGTGTCCGGAGCGCCTCCGCGGACGACGCCCCGGCGCCGCTACCGGCGCCCGCACCTGCCCCCGCGCCTGCTCCGGCGCCCACACCCGCTCCTGCCGCGGCCCCCGCGCCCGTGGCGGCCGCGGACCTGAACCGACCGACGCCCGCACCCGACAGCGACGGCCATCCGGCCACGCGCCCGCAGCCGGTCATCGCACCGCCCGCAGCCGCGGAGCTCGAGGACGACGTCGAGCACACCCGCCTGTCCTCGGCGAGCCGCCGCTCGGTCCCTGAGGTCCAGCACGGCGGCCGGGGGAGCGGGCCCCGTGCGACGCTCCAGCTGTGGGACGACCGCCGGCTCACGCTCGAGGGCGTGGCGCTCATCGGCCGCAACCCGGCCCCGCGCGAGAACGAGTCGACGCCCGACCACCTCCTCGCGGTGCCGGACCCGGGCCGGTCGGTCTCCAAGACCCACCTCGTGCTCGGCGTCGACGCGAACGGCGTGTGGCTCCAGGACCGCAACTCGACGAACGGCACGGTCGTGACGCTGGGCGACGGTCAGCAGATCCTGTGCGCACCCGAGCAGAAGGTTCGCGTGCCGGCCCAGGCGTCGGTCGCGTTCGGGGACTTCTGGCTCACCGTCGTCGACTGACGGGCCGCCCCGCGCGCAGGCCGTCCGCGGTGAGCACCACGAGCGCGAGCCAGACGAGCCCGAAGCCCAGCCACCGCGCGGGCGGCATCTCCTCGCCGAACCACAGCACGCCCACGAGGAACTGGATGGTGGGTGCCACGTACTGCAGCAGCCCGACGACGCTGAGCGGCAGGCGCCGGGCCGCGGCCCCGAAGAGCAGCAGGGGCACGGCCGTGATGACGCCGACGCCGACCGTCGCGGCGACGTGCCCGGGCCCCTCGGCGCCGAACGCGGCCACGCCGGTCGCCGTGAGCCACACCAGGTAGGCGACCGCGAGGGGCGTCAGGACGGCCGTCTCGACCGCGAGGCTCGCGACGGCGGGCACGGTGCGGCCCACGCGGTTCTTGATGAGCCCGTACACGCCGAACGTGGCCGCGAGGGTCAGGGCGATCCACGGCAGGCGCCCGACTCCCGCGGTGATCACGACGACGGCACCCGCGCCGATCCCGAGGGCCACCCACTGCGCCGCGCGCAGCCGCTCACCGAGCGCGACCACGGCGAGCCCGACGGTCAGCAGCGGGTTGATGTAGTAGCCCAGCGCCGTGTCGACCGTGTGCCCCGTGAGCACCCCGAACACGAACACGAGCCAGTTCGTCGCGACGAGGACGCCGGCGAGCGCGAGGGTCCGCAGCGTGCGGCGGTCGGCGACGGCGGCACGGAAGGCGCTCCACGTCCCCGTGACCCGCAGCAGCAGGAGGCAGAAGAGGAGCGACCACACGACGCGGTGGGCGATGATCTCGACCGGGCCGGCCGGTGCGAGGAGCGGGAAGTACAGCGGCAGGAAGCCCCAGAGCAGGTAAGCACCCAGGCCGAGAGCCACACCACGCGTGTCGAGCCCGGCCGGGCGGGTGGGCCCGGCGGGCGTGGTGGGCCCGGCGGCCACGGGTTCACGTCCTGGGTGCGGCACCCCGCGAACCTACGCCCCCGCCTACACTGGCGGCAGCGTCCTGGTGGGGCGCGCCGTCGTCGTGCCGGTCTTCGTCGGGCGCACGGCAGGCAGGGACCCACCGCCCCCTTCCGGAAGGCGTCTTCTCTCCGTGAGCACCACCCGCCCGCTCCGCGTCGCGATCGTCGGCGCAGGCCCGGCCGGCATCTACGCCGCCGACATCCTGTCCAAGTCCGGCCTCGAGGTCTCGATCGACCTCTTCGAGCGGCTCCCCGCGCCGTTCGGGCTGGTGCGCTACGGCGTCGCGCCCGACCACCCGCGGATCAAGCAGATCATCGTCGCGCTGCACAAGATCCTCGACCGCGGTGACATCCGGCTGCTGAGCAACGTGGACTACGGGACGGACATCGGTCTCGCCGACCTGCGGCGCTTCTACGACGCCGTGATCTTCTCGACCGGAGCGATCCGGGACGCCGAGCTCCCGATCCCGGGGATCGACCTGCCCGGGTCGTACGGCGCCGCCGACTTCGTCTCCTGGTACGACGGGCACCCGGACGTGCCGCGCACCTGGCCGCTCGAGGCCCAGCACGTCGCGGTCATCGGTGCGGGCAACGTCGCGCTCGACGTCGCGCGGATCCTGTCCAAGCACCCCCAGGATCTGCTGCCCACCGAGATCCCGGACAACGTGCACCAGGGCCTGCTCGCGAACCCGGTGACCGACGTCCACGTCTTCGCCCGCCGGGGGCCCGCGCAGGTCAAGTTCAGCCCGCTCGAGCTGCGCGAGCTGGGCCACGTCCCCGACGTCGACGTGATCGTCTACCCCGAGGACTTCGACTTCGACGAGGGCTCGATGGCCGCGATCCACTCGTCGAACCAGACCAAGCAGGTCGTCAAGACCCTGACGGACTGGACGCTCAAGGAGCCCGAGGACCTCACGGCGAGCCGCCGCATCCACCTGCACTTCCTGCACCGGCCCGTCGAGGTGCTGGGCGAGGACCGGGTCACGGGCCTGCGCACGGAGCGCACGGTGCTCACGGGCGACGGGTCCGTCGCCGGCACCGGCCAGCTGCACGACTGGCCCGTCGAGGCCGTCTACCGGGCCGTCGGCTACTTCGGCTCGCCGCTCGCGGACCTCCCGTTCGACGACGTCGCGGGCGTCGTGCCCAACCGCGAGGGCCGCGTCGTCCAGCCCGACGGCGAGCACCTCCCCGGCGTGTACACGACGGGCTGGATCAAGCGGGGTCCCGTCGGCCTCATCGGCCACACCAAGTCGGACGCGACGGAGACCATCAAGCACCTCGTCTCCGACGTCGCGGGCCTGGAGCGTGCGACCGAGCCCGACCCGTCGGCGGTGACCGCCTTCCTGGCGGAGCGCGGTGTCGGTCACGTCGAGTGGGCCGGCTGGATGCTCCTGGACGCGTACGAGCAGTCGCTCGGCACCCCGCACGGCCGTGAGCGCATCAAGGTCGTGCCGCGCGAGGACATGCTCTCCGTCATCCGCGGCGAGCGCTGACCGAGCAGGCCCACGCAGGCCGCTGCGGCCGGAGCGCCGGGAACGCAGCGGCTGGCAGGAGCGTTGTCCCAGGCAGGGCAGCAGGCGCGACCAGGCGTCGGCAGTGCGTGTGCAGGCCCGTGCAGGCCGGTCGGCGCCGCCGCCGGGGACCGTCGAAGGAGCGCGAGGACGAGGGTGGGACGTCGGCACTACAACGGCCTGAAGACCGCCGGGCTGTTCGGTCTCATGTGGGCGCTGGTCCTGGCGATCGGGGCGGTCGTCGACGGCGGGCGGTACATCTTCCTGTTCGCCGCCGCCGGGCTCCTCATGACCGCGTTCAGCTACTGGAACTCGGCGGCGATCGCGATCCGGTCGATGCACGCCTACCCGGTCAGCGAGCTCGACGCCCCGGAGATGTACCGGATCGTCCGCGAGCTCTCGACTGCCGCGCGCCAGCCCATGCCCGCGCTGTACGTGTCGCCCACGGCGGCGCCCAACGCCTTCGCGACCGGCCGCAACCCACGCAACGCGGCCGTGTGCTGCACCGAGGGGATCCTGCGCCTGCTCGACGAGCGTGAGCTGCGCGGGGTCCTCGGCCACGAGCTCATGCACGTGTACAACCGGGACATCCTCACGTCCTCGGTCGCGGCCGCGTTCGCGGGCATGATCACGTCCGTCGCGCAGTTCCTCATGTTCTTCGGCGGCGGCGACCGCGAGCGCGGCGGGAACCCGATCGCGATGCTCGCCATGGCGTTCCTCGCGCCGGTCGCAGCGATGGTGATCCAGCTCGCGATCAGCCGCACCCGGGAGTATGACGCCGACGAGGACGGCGCCAGGCTCACGGGCGACCCGATGGCCCTGGCGTCGGCGCTCGCGAAGCTCGAGCGGGGCACGCAGCGCGCGCCCCTGCCGGCCAACCGGGACCTGGTCGACGTCTCGCACCTGATGATCGCGAACCCGTTCCGGGGCGGCGGCATGGCCAAGCTGTTCGCGACGCACCCGCCCATGGCCGAGCGCATCAAGCGCCTCCAGCACATGGCCGGCGAGGGCGGCGTCACCCGCTACTGAGCGCCGGCTGCCCGGCGCCCTGCCTCAGCGGTAGTTGACGAACTGCAGCGCGACGTCGAGGTCGGCGTCCTTGAGGAGTGCGATCACGGCCTGGAGGTCGTCCCGGCTCTTCGCGGAGACGCGGAGCTCGTCGCCGGTGATCTGCGTCTTGACGCCCTTGGGGCCCTCGTCGCGGATGACCTTCGAGATCTTCTTCGCGTTCTCGCTGCTGAGCCCCTCCTTCACGGCGGCCTCGAGACGGAACTCCTTGCCGGAGGCCTTGGGCTCGCCCGTGTCGAGAGACTTGAGCGAGATGCCGCGTCGGATGAGCTTCGTCTCGAACACGTCGAGGACCGCCTTGACCCGCTCCTCGGAGTTGGCCGTCATGACGATCGACTCGCCGCTCCAGGCGATGGACGCCCCGACGTTCTTGAAGTCGTACCGCTGCGAGATCTCCTTCGCGGCCTGGTTGAGGGCGTTGTCGACCTCCTGCCGGTCGACCTTGCTGACGACGTCGAACGAGGACTCGGATGCCATGCGTCTCCTCCTGGGTCCGTGGCGCGGGCGAGGGGCTCGCGCGGTGGGCGGGCCGTCCGTGTGCGGATGGGCCCTGCAGAGTTGCTATCCTTCCATCCGCACCTGAACCGCACGAGCAGTCGTCGCGGGGCGGGCGCAGCACCTGGCAGGTTGCCCGAGCGGCCAAAGGGAGCTGACTGTAAATCAGCCGCGTCATGCTACGGGGGTTCGAATCCCTCACCTGCCACCACCGAGGCGCCTCGCCTCCGGCCCACGGGCCGGGGCGGGGCGCCTTCGTCGTGAGCGGCGCCGCACGGGCGAGCGCGGGCCGGCCTGGCGGGCCGCAGGCGCGGCCGACGGCCGGGGTGGCGCAGCCGACGGCGGGGTGGCGCCTCGATTTCGCGAGGGCCCCGCGGCCCGTGTACCCTGGCACGCGCTGCCCCGATAGCTCAGTCGGCAGAGCGTCTCCATGGTAAGGAGAAGGTCAAGGGTTCGATTCCCTTTCGGGGCTCTGTTGGTGCCTGGTGGTCATGACGACGGTTCGTCCGTCCCGTGACCACCACGGCGCCGATGCGGCGGGGTAGCTCAGCTGGTCAGAGCGCACGACTCATAATCGTGAGGTCGCGGGTTCGAGCCCCGCTCCCGCTACCAGATGTGGACACAGGGAGTACCGGCCGGCGGTACTCGCTCATGACGGACCAGGGCGCTGCACGAGCGGCGCGAGAGGTGGCAAGACCGTGGCCAGCAAGTCTCAGGATGTTCGCCCCAAGATCACGCTCGCATGCGTCGAGTGCAAGGAGCGGAACTACATCACCAAGAAGAACCGTCGGAACGACCCCGACCGCCTGGAGATGAAGAAGTTCTGCCCGCGCGACGGCCGTCACACGGTCCACCGCGAGACCCGCTGACCCAGCTGTCGCACAGGTCCTCCCGCGGGTCGCACGCGGCCACGGGTGGACGCTGACGAGCTCATGGTCAACCTCGCCTACGCCGGCCGCACGTACCCGCCGACCGCGCCCTACGCGGTCGGCCGTGAGCACGTGCGCGACTTCGCCCGGGCCGTGGGTGCGACGCACCCGGCGCACCACGACGTCGCGGCGGCGCGCGCACTCGGTCACCCCGACGTGATCGCGTCCCCCACCTTCGCCGTGGTCGTGGCGCAGCGGGCCGAGGCCCAGCTGATCGAGGACCCGGACGCGGGCATCGACTTCTCCCGCGTGGTCCACGCCGAGGAGCGCTTCACGCACCACCGGCCCATCCACGCCGGCGACGAGCTCGTGACCGTGCTCCACGTCGACGGCATCGTCGAGCGGGCCGGCCTGTCCATGGTCACCACGCGCTGCGAGATCGCGGCGGCGGACGGGGAGCCCGTGGCGACGGTCGTCTCCACGCTCGCCGTCCGTGGGCCGGAGCAGCCCGTCCGTGGGCCGGAGCAGCCGACCGGGGCGCCGGCATGACGCGCCCCCTGCTCGCCGACCTCGAGGTCGGTCAGGTCGTCGCCACCCGGACCCTGACGTTCGCGCGTGCCGACCTGGTCCGGTACGCCGGCGCGAGCGGCGACCTCAACCCGATCCACTGGAACGACCGGTTCGCCGGCGAGGTGGGGCTCCCAGGCGTCATCGCGCACGGCATGCTCACGATGGGCGCCGCGGTGGACGTCGTCGTCGACTGGGCGGGCGACCCCGGTGCCGTCCTCGACTACGGCGTCCGGTTCACGCGCCCCGTCCCCGTGCCGGACCCCGGCGCCGCGACCGTGGACGTGAGCGCCGCCGTCGGCGCCGTCGACGTCGAGGCGGGGACCGCACGCATCGACCTGACCGTGACGGCCGACGGTGCCCGGGTCCTGGGCAAGGCGCAGGTGCTCGTCCGCCTGGCCTGAGCAGCCTGGCCTGAGCCGTCAGGTCAGGCCGGCGGGGGGCCGGTCGTCGTCCCCACGCGCAGCTCGACGTCGAGCTGGACGGGCTCAGGCACCTGACCCGCGAGCAGCCCCGCGACGGCGTGCCCGAGGGCCTCGCCCTTCGCGGCGAGCGGCTGGCTCACCGTGGTCAGCACGTCGGGCGCGAGCCACGGCAGGTCGAGGCCGTCGAAGCCCGCGACGGAGACGTCCTGCGGCACCCGCAGGCCCAGGTCGCGTGCCGCGAGGAGCACGCCGGCGGCGAGCAGGTCGGACTGCGCGACGACGGCCGTCGGCCGGTCGGGGCCCGTAAGGAGCTGGCGGCCGGCCTCGTGACCCTCCTCGACGAGCGACGCGTTGGTCTCGATGATGCGCACGGGCGTGACCCCCGCGTCGGTGAACCCGGCGAGGCGGTGCCGCGTGGGCGGCCAGTCGAGCTGGCTCATGCGCTCGTCGTCGACCGGCCCGCAGCGGCGCGGCCCGCCGAACGGGAGGGTGACCGAGCCGATGCGCTCGTGGCCCAGGTCGAGGAGGTGGCGGACGAGCTCGGCGGTGCCCTGCCTGTCCCGGATGCCGACGACGGGCACGCCCTCGATCTCGGGGCCCTCGCCGATGACCACCGGGACGCCGCGCTGCTGGAGGGCCGCGAGGACCGGGTCGCCGCTGCGCGCGCCCCAGATGAGGACGGCGACGTCCATGGGTGCGCTCGCGAGCAGCGGGTCGAGCTCGATGCCGCCGTCGGCGGCCGGCATCCCGGGGATGAGCAGGACCCCGAGGCCCATCGTGCCGAGCGTGCCGACGAGCCCGTCGAGCACCTGGACGGAGACCGGGTCCCGGAAGCTGCGGCGCAGCTGGTCGCCGATCACGACGGCGACGATCCCGGAGCGACCGCTGCGCAGCGAGCGGCCGAGCGGGTTGGGCCCCGCGTAGCCGAGCGACGCCGCAGCCGCCAGCACGCGCTCGCGCGTCTCGGCCGCGATGGGCCCGGCGCCCGAGAACGCGAGGGATGCGGTCGAGACGGAGACGCCTGCGGCGCCCGCGACGTCGGCCAACGTCGGCCTGCTGTGTGCCATCTCACCTGCTCGGGAAGGGAACTCGGTTGACGGGTCGTCAGCCTATCGGCACACTTGTGGGTCGAACCTCGAATCGTTTCGAGAAGCCCGACGGCCCGCCGTCCTCCCGGCACGACGAGGTCGCGAGCCCCGCGTCGTGCCGCACCGCAGCCAGAACCGTCCCGGATCGAGTGCCATGTCTCTGCCCCGCCCCACCCGGGCCGCCGTCGCGCGCCCCGACGTGGTGAGCCCCGCCCCCGAGGTGCGCCGCGCGCGCCTCAACCTCCTCGGCCTCTACCTCCTGCTGGGTGTCACCGTCTCGAGCTGGCTCGCGCGCCTGCCCACCGTGCGCACGTCGCTCGACCTCTCGACCGGGGACCTCGGCACGGTCCTCCTCGTCGGCGCCCTCGGCTCGCTCGCGACGGTGCTCGTCGCCGGCGGCGTCGTCACGCGCTGGGGCAGCCGCGCCACGCTCATGACCGCCGCCGTCGTGTTCTCCGTCGCGAACGTCCTGCTGGGGCTCGCGCCCACGATCGGCAGCCGGCCCGTCCTCGTGGCCGGTGTGGTCCTCCTGAGCGCCTCGTTCGCGCTCGGCAACGTCCCGATGAACGTCGAGACCGTCGTGATCGAGCGCGCGATGGGGCGCACCGTCGTGCCCCAGTTCCATGCCGCGTTCTCCGTCGGCAGCGTGCTCGGATCAGGGCTCGGGGCCCTCGCCTCCTGGGGCGGCGTCCCGCTGCTCGCCCAGTTCGGCGCCGTGAGCCTCGTGACCCTCGTGTGGCGCGCCGTGGCCGTCCCGGGCGCCGTGCTGCCCGCACCCCCCGCAGCCCCCGGGCCCGGGCAGCCGGGCGAGGACCCCGACGACCGGCCGACGCCCGCGCGTCGGGGTGCCGGCATGCGCACCGCGCTCGCGGCCTGGCGCGAGCCGAGGACGCTCGTCGTCGGCGTGGTCGTCATGGCGGCCGCGCTCTCCGAGGGCTCCGCGAACAACTGGCTGGCGATCTCCGTCGTCGACGGGTTCGGGCAGACCGAAGCCGTCGCGGCCCTCGTCTTCGGCACCTTCGTCGCCGCGATGACCGTGGCGCGACTGCTCGGCACGTTCCTCATCGACCGGTTCGGTCGCGTCGCGGTGCTCACGGCCTCGGGCGTCTCGTCCCTCGTCGGCCTCGCCGCGTTCGGCCTCGCGTCGAGCCTCCCGCTCTCGGTCGTCGGCGTCGTGGCCTGGGGCCTGGGCGCCGGCCTCGTCGTGCCGATCGGCATGGCGGCCGTCTCCGCCGACCGGTTGCGCGCGGCGGGGCGCGTCGCGGTCGTGTCCGCGTTCGCGTCGGTCGCCTCGATCACCGCGCCACCGCTCATCGGGCTCGCGGCCGAGCGGATGGGGGCACGGCACGCGCTCCTCCTCATCGCCGTCGTCCTGCTCGCGGGCACACTGCTGTCCCGTCGGGTCGACGAGGTGGCGCCGGCGCCCACGGCCCGCGAGGATGCGGGCGAGCCCGCTGTCCGCACCGGGCCCGCCGAGACCCTCCGGGGGACGGGTGACGACGACGGCACCACGCCCCCCGAGACCATCCTCGTCGAGGCCGTCGGCCTCGCAGGTCCACCCGGACGGGTAGCCCCGTCCACGCTCCTCAGCGAGGCACACCGGTGAGCACGTCCCCCGCAACCCCGACCGTGGTCCGCTCGCGCACGGCACAGGTGGCCGCCACCGCCGTGTTCGTGACCTTCTTCCTCAACGGGTTCAACTTCGCGAGCTGGGCCGCGCGGCTGCCCGCCGTCCGGGACGGCCTCGGCATGCGGCCCGAGCAGATCGGGCTCCTGCTCCTCATCGGCTCGATCGGGTCGCTCGCCGCGCTCCCGCTCTCGGGGCTCGTCGTCGTCAGGCTCGGGGCCCGCCGCACCATCCTCACGTTCGCGACCGCCAACGTCGCAGGCCTCCTCCTGGCCGCCGTCGGCGTCTCGATGGGCCAGGTCTGGTTCGTCGTGCCTGCCCTCGTGCTGTTCGGCATCGGGACGGGCGTGTGGGACGCCGCGATGAACCTCGAGGGTGCGGCCGTCGAGCAGCGCCTGGGGCGCGCGATCATGCCGTGGTTCCACGCGGGATTCTCCTTCGGGACGATGGCGGGAGCCGCCCTGGGCGCGGTCGCGGCCCGGATGGGCGCGCCGGTCCTCGCACACCTCGCCGTCGCCCTCACGCTGAGCATGGTGGGCGTCGTCGTCTGCTCCCGGTGGTTCCTGCCCGAGGGCACCCACCGGCCCGACGGCGCCGATGACGCCGGCAGCACGGCGGCCGACGGCACCCGCGAGGGCGCGGGCCGCACGTTCAACGCGTGGCTCGAGCCGCGCACCCTCATGGTCGGGCTCGTGGTGCTCGCGGCCGCGCTCACCGAGGGTGCCGCGAACGACTGGGTCGCGCTCGCCGTAGTCGACGGGTTCGACGCGCCCGACGAGACGGGCGCGCTCGCGTTCGGCGTCTTCGTCACGGCCATGACGGGCATGCGTCTGCTGGGCACGATGCTCCTCGACCGGTGGGGCCGCGTCGTCGTCCTGCGGCTCTCCGCCGCGCTGTCGCTCGCCGGCCTGGTGGTCTTCGGGCTCGTCCCGTCGCTCGGCCTCGCGCTCGCGGGCGCGGTCCTGTGGGGCATGGGCGCCGCCCTCGGCTTCCCGGTCGGGATGAGCGCCGCGTCGGACGACCCGCGCCGCGCCGCGCCGCGCCTCGCCGTCGTCGCGACCATCGGCTACAGCGCCTTCCTCGCCGGACCGCCGCTCCTCGGTCTCCTCGCGGAGCACGTGGGCTACCGGCACGCCCTGCTGGCCATCGCGGTGCCGGTCGTCATCGGCCTCTTCGTGATCCCGGCCGCGCGGCCGCTGCCCACCGCCCTGGGTGCCGCGGACGCCGAGGAGCGCTGACGGCCCATGGCTCCCGCTCCCGCCGACGACGCCGGGCCGGCTGACGTGGACGCACGCGACGGGTCCGTCGAGCCGTCGATCCGCCTCGCGTCGGTCGCCGTGTTCGCGACCTTCCTGCTGAGCGGCCTCAACTTCGCGAGCTGGGCCGCACGCCTGCCGGCCGTGCGTGACCGCCTGTCGCTCGCGCCCGACGAGGTCGGCCTCCTGCTCCTGGTCGGCGCCGTCGGGTCGGTCGTGGCGCTGCCCCTGTCGGGCGTCGTCGTGCAGCGGTGGGGAGCGCGCCGGACGGTGCGCGTCTCGGCGTCCCTCAACTCGGGCGGGCTCGCGCTCGCCGCGGTCGGCGCGAGCGCGGGCTCCGTGTGGCTGACGGCGGCGGGGATGCTCGTCTACGGGGTGGGCACGGGCGTGTGGGACGCGGCGATGAACCTCGAGGGCGCGGCCGTCGAGCAGCGCCTGGGACGGTCCCTCATGCCCCGCCTGCACGCGGGCTTCTCGATCGGCACCATGGCGGGCGCGGGGCTGGGCGCGCTCGCCGCGTGGCTGGGCATCCCCGTGGGCGCGCACCTCGGGGCCCTGCTCGCGGTCTCGCTGGCCATCGTCCTCCTCGCCACGCGCGCGTTCCTGCCCGAGGGCGTGCACGACGCGCCACGGCCGAGCGACGGTGGTCGGCAGGGCGGCGCCCTGCGCGCGTGGGGCGAGCCGCGGACCCTGCTCCTCGGGCTCGTCGTCCTGGGGGCGGCGCTCACGGAGGGCGCCGCGAACGACTGGGTGGGCCTGTCGGTGGTCGACGGCTTCGCGACCTCCGACGCCACGGGCGCGGCAGCCCTGGCGGTCTTCGTCACGGCCATGACCGGCATGCGCCTGCTCGGCACGCGTCTGCTCGACCGGTGGGGGCGCGTCGTCGTGCTGCGTCTCGCGGCGAGCCTCGCGCTGGTCGGGCTCGTCCTGTTCGCCCTGGGCCCGACGCTCGCGGTCGCGCTCCTGGGGGTCGTGGCGTGGGGCGCCGGTGCGGCGCTCGGCTTCCCGGTCGGGATGAGCGCGGCGTCGGACGACGCGGTGCGCGCACCGGCCCGCGTCGCCGTCGTCTCCACCATCGGTTACAGCGCCTTCTTCGTCGGGCCCCCGCTGCTGGGCATGCTCGCCGAGCAGGTGGGCTACCGCCACGCGATGCTCGCGATCGCGGTGCCCGCGGTGCTGAGCCTCGCGGTCGCCGGTGCCGCGGCACCCCTGCGCGCGGGCCGGGGGAGCGGGCCTAGCCTGGAGCCGTGACCTCACCTGCACCCGTGAACGCCGGAGCCCTGCGCGCGCCCGGTCCGCTGCTGTCCGGTCTCACGACGCTGCGCCTGGGCGGGCCCGCGGGTCGCTACGTGGAGGCGGCCTCGGAGGCCGAGCTCGTCGAGGCGGTCCGCTCGGCCGACGACGCGGGGGAGCCGCTCCTCGTCCTGGGCGGCGGGTCGAACGTCGTGGTGCCCGACGCCGGGTTCGAGGGGCTCGTCGTCCGCGACGGCCGGTCCGGGCTCACCGTCGAGGACGCGGGGACGTGCGCCGGGGCGAGCATCCGGGTGCCGGCGGGCACGCCCTGGGTGGACCTGGTCGACAGGGCCGTCGCCGAGGGCTGGGTCGGCGTGGAGGCGCTCGCCGGCATCCCGGGATCCGCGGGCGCGACACCGGTCCAGAACGTCGGCGCCTACGGCCAGGACGTCGCGGGCGTGCTCTCGACCGTCCGGGTGTGGGACCGCGCCGAGTCGCGCGTGCGGACCCTCGCGCTGGTCGACCTCGAGCTCGGCTACCGGACGTCGCTCCTCAAGCGGTCCCTGCGGGGACCCGACGGCGCACCGTCGCCGTTCGCGCCGACCCCGCGGTACGTGGTCCTGGACGTCGGCTTCCAGCTGCGCCTCGGCACCCTGTCGGCGCCCGTCGCGTACACGGAGCTCGCCCGGCGCCTCGACGTGGCCGTCGGCGCGCGCGCACCCCTGACCGAGGTGCGCCAGGCCGTGCTCGAGCTCCGCGCAGGCAAGGGCATGGTGCTCGACGCGGCCGACCCGGACACGTGGAGCGCCGGCTCGTTCTTCACGAACCCGGTGGTGGCCGCCGACGTCGCCGACCGGCTCCCCGAGGGCGCGCCGCGCTTCGCCGTCCGCTCCGCCCGCCCGGAGCGGACCACGGGCCCGAGCCTCGGCGCGGTCGACGAGACGCTCGTCAAGACGAGCGCGGCCTGGCTCATCGAGCACGCCGGGTTCGGCAAGGGGTACGGCCTGCCCGGACCGGTCGGGCTGTCGACCAAGCACGCCCTCGCGCTGACCAACCGGGGCGAGGGCACGACGGCGGAGCTCCTGGCTCTCGCGCGCACGGTGCGCGACGGCGTGCGCGACACGTTCGGCATCGTGCTCGAGGCCGAGCCCGTCCTCGTGGGCTGCGCGCTCTGAGGTCAGCGCGGCCGGGTCGGCCTCAGGCGTCCGAGGGCGCCGGCCCGTCCGGCGCCGCGAGCCACGCGTCGACGTCCCGTAGGAGCCGCGCCTTCGTCGACCCGCCGGCGCGCGACGCCCTGATCGACCCGCGGGCCAGCTCGGCGAGCTCCGCGTCGCTGAACCCGTGGACGTGCCGCGCCGCCTCGTACTGGGCGACCAGGCGCGAGCCGAACAGCAGGGGGTCGTCCGCGCCGAGCGCGACGGTAGCGCCGGCGACCGCGAGGGTGCGCAGCGGGACGTGGTGGTCCTCCGCGTACACGCCGAGCGACACGTTCGACGCCGGGCACAGCTCGAGCGCGACGCCCCGGCTCACCACGTCGTCGAGCACGCGCGGGTCCTCCGCGGAGCGCACCCCGTGGCCGAGGCGGTCCGGGCGCAGGTGCTCGAGGACCTCCGCGACGTGGCCCGGGCCCAGCAGCTCCCCACCGTGCGGGACCGACGCGAGGCCCGCGCGTCGTGCGATGTCGAACGCCGGGGCCCAGTCGACGGTGTCTCCGCGGCGCTCGTCGTTGCTCAGGCCGAACCCGACGACCTGACCCGGCCCGTCGCCCGCGTAGCGCGCGGCGAGGCGCGCGAGCGTCCGTGCGTCGAGCGGGTGCCGGGTGCGCGAGGACGCGACGACGACGCCGACCTCGACGCCCGTGCGTGCGCTCGCCGCCGTGGCCTCGTCGAGCACGATCTCGAGGGCCGGCGTGATCCCGCCGACGAACGGGGCGTAGGAGGTCGGGTCCACCTGGATCTCGAGCCGCCGGGAGCCCTCGGCCGCGTCGTCCGCGGCCGCCTCGGCGACGATGCGGCGCATGTCCGCCTCGGTCCGCACGCAGGCGCGCGCGGCGTCGTACAGCCGCTGGAACCGGAACCAGCCCCGCTCGTCCGCGGGCGGCCGCACGGGCTGCTCGTCGAGGAGAGCCTGGGGGAGCCGCACGCCGCGCGCGGCAGCCATGTCGGCGAGCGTCGTCACGCGCATCGACCCGGTGAAGTGAAGGTGGAGGTGGGCCTTGGGCAGTCCCACCAGGTCGCGCATCGGGTCAGTGTGCCAGGCCGTGCCGGGCCGGACGCGGTCCACTCACGGTGATCGCAGGATGCCGCGCTCGTAGGCGAGCGTCACGGCGCGTGTGCGGTCGTCGACCCCGAGCTTCGCGAAGATGCGCAGCAGGTGCGTCTTGACGGTCGCCTCGGCGATGAACAGCTCCGCGCCGACCTGCGCGTTGCTCGAACCGCGCGCGACGGCCGCGAGGACCTCGAGCTCACGGGCCGTGAGGCGCTCGCCGCCACCGTCGCGCAGCTGCGAGACGAGGCGCCGGGCGACCGACGGCGCGAGCACGGTCTCCCCGCGCGCGGCCGCCCGGACGGCCTCGACGAGGTCCTGCTGGGGTGCGTCCTTGAGCAGGTAACCCGTGGCCCCGGCCTCGACGGCGCGCAGGATGTCCGCGTCCGACTCGTACGTCGTCAGCACCACGACGCGCACGCCCGGCGTGGTCGCGAGGATCTGGCCCGTCGCGGTCGCGCCGTCCATCACGGGCATCCGCAGGTCCATGAGCACGACGTCGGGGACCACGCGTGCCACCAGCTCGACGGCCTGCGCGCCGTCGGCGGCCTCGCCGACGATCTCGAGGTCCGGCTCGCCCGCGAGCAGGCCGACGATGCCTGCGCGGACCACGGGGTGGTCGTCGACGACGACGAGGCGGACGGTCATGACGTGCCCTCCCGGGGCTCGGGGTTCCGGTGCTCAGGCTGCCGTGCCTCCGCGGGCAGGGACACCCGGACGCGGGTGCCGCCCGCCGCGCCGCCGCTCACGGCGAGCTCGCCGCCGCCCGAGGTGACGCGCTCGCGCATGCCCCGCAGGCCGAAGCCCTCGGCCGCGGCCGGGTCGATGCCGCGTCCGTCGTCGACGACCTCGAGCGCGATGCTCCCGTGGCGCGTCCCGTCGGGGTCGCCGACGAGCACGAGCTGGACGTGCCGCGCGTCCGCGTGCCGCCTGACGTTCGCGAGCGCCTCCTGGGCCGCGCGCAGGAGGATGACCTCGCGGTCGCGGCCGATCGCCTGCTCCGTCGCGTCGTCGGGCAGGACGACCTCGACCTGGACGCCCGTCTCCTGCTCGAAGCGCGCCGCGAGCCGTCCCAGCGCCTGGCCGAGCGTCGCGCCGTCGAGCCCCACCGGAGCGAACGCAGCGACGAGCGCCCGCGCCTCGGCGAGGTTGTCGCGTGCCGTCTGCTCGACGAGGGCCATGCGCTCCGCGGCCCGCTCGGGCTCGCCCCGGCGCACGTCCGACGCAGCGGTCTGGGCGAGCATCACGATGCTCGTGAAGCCCTGCGCGAGGGTGTCGTGGATCTCGCGGGCCATGCGCTCGCGCTCGGCGGCGACGCCCGCGGCGTGGTGCGTGCGGCCCAGCTCGGCCTGTGCGTCGCCGAGGCGCGCGAGCAGCTCGGCACGCTCCTCGCTCTGCTCCGCGACCTCCGTGATCCACAGCCCGAGGAGGACCGCGAACGCCAGGGCCAGGGCGCCCTGGGCCAGGGCCTCGGGGAGGTTCGCCGAGTCGGGCCCCTCGTGCGCGACGGTCGCGACGGTGATGCCGACGGTGAGGAGCACCGAGGCGACCACGCCCGCGCGTCGGCTCTCGGAGAAGAACCAGATCTGGCTGTACGCGACGAACAGCAGGATCGAGCCGATCGGGCTGATCCGCACGATCACCACCGTCACCACGACCAGCAGCACCACGTACACGAGCGCGAGACGCCGGTCACCCGTGCGTGCGGCACGGTGACCGACGGCGGCGTACGCGGCCGTGAGCGCCGCGAGGAGCGCGAGCACCGCGGCCAGCGCCGGGCCCCGGGTGTCGAGGACCAGCGCGACGGCCGCGATGACCACCATCAGGTAGAACGCGACGTCCCAGCCGCGCAGCGCCCGCAGCCAGAACTGCCTGCGCTGCGAGGCGAGCCACGCGGGCGAGGCGCTGAGCTCTGCGGGCGGGGCGCTGAGCCCCGCCCGCGGCTCGGGCTCAGCCGTCATCGCGGCGCTTCCACCGGAACGTCTTGGCGCCGACGACGACGCTCGCGAGGAGCCAGGCGGCCAGCACGGCGGCCGTCATCGGGTGCTGCCACGAGCCGGACACCTCGAACGACTCGGCCTGCTCGGGCAGGAACACCGAGCGCATGCCCTGCGCCATCCACTTGAGCGGGAACACCTCGGCGACGCGCTGCATCCACGTGGGCAGGTCGCTGTAGACGAAGAAGACGCCGGAGATGAACTGCAGCACGAGCACGATCGGGATGACCACGGCGGAGACGCTCTTGCCGCTGCGGGGCACCGACGAGAACGCGATGCCGCACATGGCGCCGGTGGCCGTGCCGAGACCGAACACCCAGGCGAAGGTGAGCCACGGGCCGGCCGTCGTCGGCAGGTCGATGTCGAAGAGCACCGCGCCGGCCCCGAGCAGCAGCGCCATCTGGACGAGGCTCGAGATCAGCACCGACGCGATCTTCCCGATGAAGTAGGAGACCGCGGGCATCGGCGTGCCGCGCAGGCGCTTGAGCCCGCCCTCGTCGCGCTCGACGGCGATCGAGATCGCGAGGTTCTGGAAGCTCGAGAGCATCACGCCGGTCGCGATCATCCCGGGCAGGAAGTACTGCGCGAAGGGGATGCCGGGCTCGGGCCCGACGGTCGCGCCGTCCTGGCCGAACACCGTGGCGAAGATCGCGAGCATGATCACCGGGTAGGCGAAGATGAACACGACGGCGTCGCGCTCGCGGAAGAACTGCTTGAGCTCGATGCCGGTGCGCGCGAGGCCGAGGGCGAGGACCGAGGGCAACGCCCCGGTCCCGGAGCGTCCGCGCGCCGTGGGCGAGCCACCGACGGGCCCGGTGTGCGTGGGTCCGGCGTGCGTGGGTGCGGCGGCGCTCATCGCACGGCCTCCTCGGTGGTCTCGGCCGTCCGGGCGTCCTGGGCGTCCTGGTCGGGCAGGTCGGGTGACGTGGTCGCGTCGGTGAGCGTGGTCCGGCCCTCGCCGATGAGGCTGAGGTACACGTCCTCGAGCGTGGGGCGTCGCACCTCGAGGCCGGGGACCTCACCGGGGGCGAAGCGCGCGGCGAGCTGGGCGACGACGGCGGTCGGGCTGTCGGTCGGCCGGCTCCGGGGGACCCCGTCCTCGGTCCAGTGCACGACGGCGTCGTGCGCGCGCCGGCCGCCGAGCGCGGAGGGCGTGTCGAGAGCGACGACCCGGCCGTCGCGCACCACGGCGCACCGGTCGGCCAGGTGCTCCGCCTCGTCCAGGTAGTGCGTGGTCAGCAGGATCGTCGTGCCCTCGTCGCGCAGGCCCGCCACGAGGTCCCAGAAGTCGCGGCGCGCCTCGGGGTCGAAGCCGGTCGTGGGCTCGTCGAGGAACAGGAGCTCCGGCCGCCCGACGATGCCGAGGGCCACGTCGAGACGACGGCGCTGCCCGCCGGAGAGCTGCCGCACCCGCGTGCGGGCCTTCTCGGTCAGCCCCACGGCCGCGATGAGCTGCTCGGGGTCGCGCGAGCTCGGGTAGTACCGGGAGAAGTGGTGCACGAGCTCGGCCACCGTGAGCTCGGCCTGGTCGTTCGCCGTCTGGAGCACGACGCCGATGCGGCTGCGCCAGGTGCGGTCGCCGCCCCAGGGGTCGACCCCCAGGACGCGGACCTCGCCGCGGTCGCGGTGGCGGTAGCCCTCGAGGATCTCGATCGTGGTCGTCTTGCCGGCGCCGTTCGGGCCGAGCACCGCGAAGATCTCGCCGCGCTCGACGGTCAGGTCCAGGCCGTCGACGGCGCGCTTGGCGCCGTAGTGCTTGTGCAGGTCCCGTACATGGACCGCCACGTCAGGTGTCATGGCTCCAGCCTGGCGCAGCGGCCGCCGGCCCGGCAGGCCCGGGTGGTGGGACCTGGTGTCCACCGATCGGTGGACACCAGGTCGGGTGCCCGCGTCGTCGGCGTCAGCGCGCCTCGGCCAGCAGCGACTGGATGCGGCCCACGCCCTCGGCCAGGTCGGCGTCACCCAGGGCGTAGGACAGGCGCAGGTAGCCGCTGGGGCCGAACGCCTCACCGGGGACGACCGCGACCTCGACCTCGTCGAGGATGAGCGACGCGAGCTCGGCCGACGTCGTCGGGGTGGTGCCGCGGATGGTCCGGCCGAGCACCCCGCGCACGCTCGGGTAGGCGTAGAACGCGCCCCGGGGCGTGGGGCACACGACGCCGTCGATCGCGGACAGCATCTCGACCATCGTCCGACGACGACGGTCGAAGGCGGTGCGCATCTCGTCCACGGCCGACAGGTCGCCCGTGAGCGCCGCGACGGCCGCCCGCTGGGACACGTTCGCGACGTTGGACGTCAGGTGGGACTGCAGGTTGGTCGCGGCCTTCGTCACGTCGGCGGGGGAGATCATCCAGCCCACGCGCCAGCCCGTCATCGCGTAGGTCTTCGCGACGCCGTTGAGCACGATCGTGGTGTCCGCGAGCTCAGGGACTGCCCGCACGATCGGCGTGGACACGGCGTCGTCGTAGACGAGGTGCTCGTAGATCTCGTCGGTGACGACCCAGATCCCGTGCTCGAGCGCCCAGCGGCCGATCTCCGCCGTCTGCTCGGGGGAGTACACCGCGCCCGTGGGGTTCGACGGCGAGCAGAAGAGCAGTGCCTTGGTGCGCTCGGTGCGCGCGGCCTCGAGCTGCTCGACCGTGACGAGGTAGCCCTGCGCGTCGTCCGCGAAGACCTCGACGGGAACCCCGCCGGCCAGGCGGATGGCCTCCGGGTAGGTGGTCCAGTACGGCGCGGGCAGCAGGACCTCGTCGCCCGGGTCCACGATCGTCGCGAACGCCTGGTAGACGGCCTGCTTGCCCCCGTTCGTCACGAGCACCTGGCTCGGCTGGACCTCGTACCCGGAGTCGCGCAGCGTCTTGGCGGCGATCGCCTCGCGCAGGTCCGGCAGGCCCGCGGCGGGCGTGTAGCGGTGGTTCGCGGGGACCGAGCACGCGGCGACGGCGGCGTCGACGATGTACTGCGGCGTCGGGAAGTCGGGCTCGCCGGCTCCGAATCCGATGACGGGACGGCCGGCGGCCTTGAGGGCCTTGGCCTTCGCGTCGACGGCGAGGGTCGCGGACTCGGCGATCGCGCCGATGCGGCGCGAGACGCGACGCGCGGGCTGGGACGGGTGCGGGGCGGCGGGAGTCTGGCTCACCCGCCCATACTGGCACCCGGTGCTCACGGGCGCGCCGGCATGTCCACGAGGCGCCGTCCGGGGGCCGTCCGGGGGCCGTCCGGGGGTCCCGTTCGACCCGGCGCCGCGGACCACGTACACTCGACCGCTGGTGGTTGACGCCCGCCATGATGTGCCATGCCCGCACGAGCCGACGTGCTCGACGGGCCGGCGCGTCGGGGTGGGTGGCGGCGACCTGAAGGGCAGTGGCGCAATTGGTAGCGCACCGGTCTCCAAAACCGGCGGTTGTGGGTTCGAGTCCCGCCTGCCCTGCGTGAACGGCCGAGCCCGGTGGGCGCGGCGGCACGGGCGAACGAGTACGCCAGGCAACCGAGCCGAGCCGGGTCTCTCGGCGGCACGGACGAGACGTAGGGACGAACTGTGAGCGATTCCGCACGAGCTGCGGCCGCCGGTGCCGAGGGCACGGGTCGCGAGGGCTCGCGCCCTGCTCGCGGTGGCAAGCAGGAGGAGCGTCGCGGGTTGTTCGCGCGTATCGCCCTGTTCTTCCGCCAGGTCGTCGCCGAGCTCAAGAAGGTCGTGCGGCCGACGCGCGCGGAACTGCTGCGCTACACCGCCGTCGTCCTCGTCTTCGTGGCGGTCGTGATGGCGTTCGTCACCCTCGTCGACCTGGGCGTGGGTTCCCTGGTCGGCTGGGTCTTCGGCGGTTAGCCGACCGGCCGGACCGCCCCGCACGTCCCGAGCAAGACATCACAGTCGTCAGAAAGCAGGTTCTCCCCGTGTCGCACGAGTCGCTGGAGCCGACCGAGCAGGACGAGACGCAGGTCGCCGACGCCGCCGTCGAGGACGGTGCGTTCGCGCAGGTCGACACCGACGCCGCGCCCGAGCTCGAGCCGGCCGACGGTGACGAGGCCACGGACGAGGCGGCCGAGGACGAGGCGGCCGAGGACGAGGCGGCCGACGAGCCGATCGCCGACGCCGACGCCGACCTCGATGCGTCCGACGACGACGAGGACGCCGACCCGGTGGCCGCGTTCAAGGCCGAGCTGCGGCGTCAGCCGGGCGACTGGTACGTGATCCACTCCTACGCGGGCTACGAGAACCGCGTGAAGGCGAACCTGGAGAACCGCACCCAGAGCCTGAACATGGAGGACTACATCCACCAGGTGGAGGTCCCCATGGAGGAGGTCACGGAGATCAAGAACGCGCAGCGCAAGGTCGTGCGCCGCGTCCGGATCCCGGGTTACGTCCTCGTCCGCATGGACCTGACCGACGAGTCGTGGGGCGCGGTCCGGCACACGCCGGGCGTCACGGGCTTCGTGGGGCACACGCACCAGCCCGTCCCGCTCACGCTCGACGAGGTCTTCTCGATGCTCGCGCCGTCCCTGGCGCCGGCCACGGAGAAGGCCAAGGGCCAGGCGGCCGCCCCGCAGATCGCCGTCGACTTCACGGTCGGCGAGTCGGTCACCGTCACCGACGGACCCTTCGACACGCTGCCCGCGACGATCTCCGAGATCAACGCCGAGGGTCAGAAGCTCAAGGTCCTCGTCTCCATCTTCGGCCGGGAGACCCCGGTCGAGCTGTCGTTCAACCAGGTCGCCAAGATCTGAGCTGAGCCAGGCCCACGGGCCAGCGGCAGCACTGCAACCGGGTCATCGCCCACGGCGTCGGCCCACGAACAACGGAAGGCATCATGCCCCCCAAGAAGAAGGTCTCCGGCCTGATCAAGCTCCAGATCAACGCTGGGGCTGCCACGCCGGCGCCGCCCATCGGTCCCGCGCTGGGCCAGCACGGCGTCAACATCATGGAGTTCTGCAAGGCGTACAACGCGGCGACCGAGTCGCAGCGCGGCAACGTCATCCCGGTCGAGATCACGGTCTACGAGGACCGCTCGTTCACCTTCATCACCAAGACCCCGCCGGCCGCCGAGCTGATCAAGAAGGCCGCCGGCGTCGCCAAGGGCTCGCCGACGCCGCACACCGTCAAGGTCGCGACGCTCACGCAGGCCCAGGTCCGCGAGATCGCGCAGACGAAGCTCGAGGACCTCAACGCCAACGACCTCGAGGCCGCCGCGAAGATCGTCGCCGGCACCGCCCGCTCGATGGGCATCAAGGTCGAGGGCTGACCTCACCGGTACCACCAGCACGACCCCGCGGCCGGACGGCCGCGGGGCACCCAGTGGCAGGGCCCTTGGCGGCCCGTCGACCACGACTGCCGAAGGAGCAGAGCATGGCCAAGCACAGCAAGGCGTACCGCAACGCGGCCGCGACCATCGACAAGGAGCGCGTGTACGCGCCCCTCGAGGCGATCCGGCTCGCGCAGAAGACGTCGTCCACGAAGTACGACGCCACGGTCGAGGTGGCCTTCCGCCTCGGCGTCGACCCGCGCAAGGCGGACCAGATGGTCCGTGGCACGGTCAACCTGCCGCACGGCACGGGCAAGACCGCGCGCGTCCTCGTCTTCGCGACGGGTGAGCGTGCCGAGCAGGCCCGCGCGGCCGGCGCCGACGAGGTCGGTGGCGACGAGCTCATCGAGAAGGTCGCCGCCGGCTACACGGACTTCGACTCCGCCGTCGCGACGCCCGACCTCATGGGCAAGGTCGGTCGTCTGGGCAAGGTGCTGGGCCCGCGTGGCCTGATGCCGAACCCGAAGACGGGCACCGTGACGATGGACGTGGCCAAGGCCGTCTCCGAGATCAAGGGCGGGAAGATCGAGTTCCGCGTCGACAAGCACGCGAACCTCCACTTCATCATCGGCAAGACGTCGTTCTCCGACATCGCGCTCACCGAGAACTACGCGGCGGCGCTGGACGAGATCCTGCGTCTGAAGCCGGCGTCCTCGAAGGGCCGCTACATCGCGAAGGCGTTCGTCTCCACCACGATGGGCCCGAGCATCCCGCTCGACCAGAACAAGACGCGCAACCTCACGGTCGAGGAGACCGACGAGGGCTGAGCCCGCACAGCGGCGCCACGCGCGCCCGCGTCGTCCAGGAGGGCCCGGCAGCTTCGGCTGCCGGGCTCTTCTGCGTCCCCGGCGGCCGCCGCAGGAAGGTTCTCGTCGTCGGGCCGTCACAGACGCGACGTGGCGTGCTCCTGAGATGTCGGCAGGGGCGATCCTTGTCGGACCGTGACGTGGCGCACTACGTTGGGGCCCCCGACGGACCCGAGAGGGCTCAGGTCGATGAACCGGACGACGGACAGCGCGACCGACGACGTCGGCGCGACGGCCTCGACGCTGGGCCGACGCGCGGGCGCGGCCCTCGCTGCGTACCGCGCCGGGGACCCGCAGCCGCTGGCCGGGCTCGTCCGCGAGGCCACCCCGCTCCTCTGGCACGTCGTGCGTGCGCAGGGCGTCGAGCGCGACGAGGCCGAGGACGTGGTGCAGGGCGTCTGGCTCGCGCTCGTGCGCAACGCGGCGACGATCCGGGAGCCCGACGCCGTGCTCGCCTGGCTCCTCGTCAGCGCACGCCGAGCCGCGTGGCAGGTGGTCAGGCGCCGCCGTGACGCCCAGCGCCGCACAGCCGCCCTCCCGGAGCCGGAAGGACCACGGGGCGGCGACCTGGCGTCCACGGACCCGCCGGTGGAGGCCCCGGTGCTCGTCGCCGAGCGCGACACGGCGCTGTGGCGCAGCTTCAGCGCCCTCCCGGAGCGCTGCCAGCAGATCCTGCGGTTCGTCGCGATGGCGGACCGGCCGGACTACCGGGCCATCGCGACCGTCACCGGGCTGCAGGTCACCGCGGTCGGCGTGACGCGCGGCCGGTGCCTGGCGAAGCTGCGGACGCTGCTGGACCGCGACGAGGGGTGGGTGAGCACATGAGCGACGAGGGGCTGTCGGCCGACGTGCCGATGGACGCGGACGACCTGGCCGTCCTGGCCGAGCTGGCCCGGCTGTTCGAGCGGGTGGACCCACCCCCGCGGGGCCTCGTGGACCGGACGCTGTTCGCGCTCACGCTCGAGGCGCTGCAGACGCAGGTCATGGAGCTCCAGCACCTCGAGCAGCCTGCGCTCAGCGTGCGCGGGGACGGTGGCGCGCCCGGTCGGGAGTCGGTCGAGGCCCGCACGATCACCTTCACCGCGGACGCCGTGACCGTGATGATCACCCTGTCCGAGGGGCCGCACGGCGGGGTCCGGATCGACGGCTGGAGCGCCCCGGCCACCCGGTTCGTCGTCGACCTGTACCGGCCCGACGACCACCTGCAGACGGAGTCCGACGACGACGGCGCATTCGTCATCCCGGACGTCCCGCCGGGGCTGGCGAGCCTCGTGCTGCGGCGCGCGGACGGCGCCGGCCCGGCCGTGAGCACGCCGGTCATCGAGCTGTGAGCAGACAGTGACGCGTCCGGGGGCGAGCCGGTCCGCCGGGCCGTCGTCGCGCACGCCTCGAGGCGAGGGGACGAGATGACCGAGGGTACGTACGGCCGGCCGGGCGACGGGCGGGGGAAGGACCCGGGCGACGGGGCGCAGGGCCCGCCGGACGGCGGGACCGACCTGACGTGGCGCATCCGGGTCCTGGACCCGCGGACCGCGGTGCGACGCGGGGACGCGCCGCCGCCGGCCCCGACCACGTACGTCGCCGACCGCGTCCTCCTCGCGGGCGGGGAGGGTGCCAAGGCGGAGCTCGCTGCCGAGCTCGGGCGTGCCGCTGCGGAGCGCGGGTGGATGGTGACCGTCGAGCCGGGCGTGGACCAGGATGCGGCGCTGCTGCGCCGCGCCGACCTCCGTCCGGAGCTGCTCGCCGGCGTGGTGCCGGCGTTCTCGGCAGTGCGCCTGGCGCCCGCGGACGCCGCGGGTCCTCCGCCCGACGCCTGGGAGCTCGTCGAGGCCGTCGGCGGGCGTGCCGCGGCGACGGGTGCGACCGTCGCGCTCGACCACGTGCTGGTCGCGTCGATCGGGCCGTCGATCGGTGGGTCGCCGTACACGCAGCCGCACCCCTACACGCAGCCCCACCCGTACACCCAGCCCCACCCGTACACCCAGCCGCACCCGTACACGCAACCGCACCCCTCGGCCGCGCTCGCCGAGTACGGCTCCGCGGGCCGCGGCGGCCGCAGCCCCGTGACCTGGGTGGGCCCGCGGCCGGCCCGACGCCACGCGTCGGGCAAGAGCGCCTTCGTCACGGCCGACGGCATGGCCCGGCCGGTCGTGGCCGTCCTGGACACCGGCACCGGCGAGCACCCGTGGTTCGACGGGGACGTCGTCGTGCGTGACCCGGAGGTCCTCGGCGTCCCCGTCGGCCCCTACCCGCGGCCCGCCGTCGCGCTGCACGACCCCGAGGTCGGCGGCATGGCCGTCGACCCGCTGACCGGGGGCCTCGACCCGGCCGCCGGGCACGGCACGTTCATCGCGGGCCTGGTCCACCAGCGCTGCCCGGACGCCGTCGTCCTCTCGTGCCGGCTCTACGGGGGCGAGGGCATCGTCTCCGAGTGGGACCTGCTGCGTGCGCTCCGACGCCTCCTCCTCTTCCACGTCCTGGGCCTGCACGGACGCGCCGGCCACCACCCCGTCGACGTGGTCAACCTGTCCCTCGGCTACTACCACGAGCGTCCCGGCGACGCGGTGTTCGACGGCCCCTTCGGCGCATGCCTCGCGGCGCTGCGTCGGCACGGGGTGGCGGTCGTCGTCTCCGCGGGGAACGACGCCGACCCGCGCCCGTCGTACCCGGCTGCGTTCGCCCCGCGGCTGGACCCCGCGACGGCCCCGCCGACCCCGCTCGACCCCGCGTCCCTGACGTGGGCCGAGCCCTGCGTCGTGAGCGTGGGCGCCCTCAACCCGGACGGCACGACGGCGCTGTTCAGCAACGACGGCGCGTGGGTCACGTGCCGACGGCCGGGCGCGGCCGTGGTGAGCACGCTGCCCGTGACGCTCGCCGGGTCGCTCACGGCGTCACGCAGGCTGCGGGGCCGGGTGCCGGACGAGCGCCGGGCCACCATCGACCCGGACGGGTTCGCGGGCGGCTTCGGGGTGTGGAGCGGGACGTCGTTCGCGTCCCCCGTGCTCGCGGGTGATTTGGCCGCCGCGGTCCTGGCGGCCCGGGAGGCGGGGAGCACCGTGGCGGCTGGCACGACCTGGGACGACGCCCTCGCCGCGCGGTGCGTGCACACCTGGGAGGCGATCACCGCGACGACGGGGCTCGCGCCGCACCCGTGACGACGGGCGTCGGGTCCGTGGCGCCCCGGCCGTCGGCGTGGCCGAGGTGACCACGGGGCGCACCGGGCGGTCCGGACGCCCCGTGCGGCCGGCGCGCGTCCCGGCCGGCGTGCCCGCGCGTGACCTGCGCAGGGCACGCGGCGCGCTCGAGGCCGGGCTCCTGCAGAACGCGGCCGGGCACCCGGTGCGCGCGTCGCAGCGCTTCCGGTCGGCGCTGCGCCTCCTCGGTCAGGTGGCGGACGACGGGCCGGGCCGGGCAGGTGACGGGCCGACGCCCGGTGGGGCTCGCGGGGTGCCGGGCGCTGACCCGGACACGGCGTACGTGCGGGCGCGGGCCCTGCTCGGTCTGGTGATGAGCGACTTCGAGCTGCGGGCCGACGTGGCCGCGAGCGCGACCGCGCTCGACGAGGCGGAGCGCTGGGCCCGGGTGGCCGGGGCGAGCGCCGTCGAGGTCGCCGTCCTGGGCCAGCGGGGGCTCCTGGCGATGCGCGCCGGGAACCCGGCGGCGGCTCTGCGGGCGCTCGACCGTGCGGTCGCGCGGATCGGTCGGGCCGAGCCTGTCGACGCGTGCGTGCTCCTGCTCAACCGGGGCTCCCTGCACCTCGACGCGGGCCGCCTCGCCCAGGCCCGTGCAGATCTCGAGGAGTGCGCTGCCCGCGCCGGCGCAGCGGGGGACGTGATGCTGCTCTTCAAGGCCCGTCACAACCTCGGCTACCTCGCGTTCCTCGAGGGCGACCTGCCGGCCGCGCTGGCCGCGATGGCGGAGGCGGCGCAGATCGAGCACGGCGGGTCGCCGGCCGTCGCGCTCCTCGACCGTGCCCAGGTGCTGCTCGAGGCGGGGCTCACCACGGACGCCGACCGGAGCCTGGGGCGGGCGGCGGAGCTGTTCGCCGGCCAGGGGCTGTCCCACGACCTGGCGGAGGTCGAGCTGGCCCGCGCGCACTGCGCGCTCCTCGCCCGTCGACCCGAGGCTGCGCTGCGCTGGGCGCGCTCCGCCCGGCGGCGGTTCGTCCGGCGCGGCAACAAGCCCTGGTCGGCCCGCGCGGAGCTCGCGGTGTGCCGGGCCCGTGTCGCCGTCCTGCTCATGACCGAGCCGCGGCCCGTCGCGTCGCTCGTCCGGGTCGGCGAGCGCGCGGCTGCCCTCGGTGCGCGCGCCGGCGGGGGAGCGCCGCCCGGCGGGGTCGCCCGCGCAGCCTCGGTCACGGCGGCCGAGGCCTTCGTCGCGGCGGGGCGCGTCGACCGCGCACGTGCCGCGCTCGACGCCGCCGGTCGGCTGGGCCGCCACGACCCGCTCTCGCTGACGGTCCAGGCCCGGGTCGTCCGCGCCCAGCTGGCGTTCGCCGCGGGGCAGGACGCGCTCGCCCGCCGGCATGTGCGCGCGGGGCAGGCGGCGCTCGCCCTGCACCGTCGTCAGCTCGGGTCCGTCGAGGCCGTCGTGGCGGCTGCCGTGCACGGCGACCGCCTCACGGAGGTCGACGTGGGCGCCGCCCTGCGTCGCGGGGACGCCGCGGCAGTGCTCGACGCGGTCGAGCGTGGTCGTGCGACCTTCGCCGGGCCCGCGCGCGTGCGGCCGCCCGGGGACCCGGTGCTCGCCGAGCTCCTCGCGGACCTTCGCCGCTGCCTCGAGCGTGAGCGCGCGCTCCCGCTGGACGGCGGGCCGGCGGTGCGTGCGGAGCGTGAGGCGTCGCGACGGGAGGCGGACCGCCTGCGGACGCTCGCCCGCGAGCAGGCCTGGCGCCTCGGCGAGGGGACGACGGCGCCGACGGCCGTGCGCGCCCGCGACCTCCGCGGAGCGTTCGAGCGGGCCGGACGCTCCGCGGGCCCGACAGTGGTGGACTACCTCGTCGACCGGGGCGTCGTGCACGCGGTGGTGGTCGACCCGGCCGGTGCGCGCCTCCTGCACCTCGCGGACGTGACCGAGACCGACGAGGTGGCGCGGCGGCTGGCCGCGGACCTGCGGGTCCTGGCGAACCCGCTCCTGCCCGCCCCGCTGCGTGAGGTCGCCGAGCGTTCGTTGGCCCGCGGGCTCGAGCGGCTCGACGCCCTCCTCGTGCGGCCCGTGGGGTGCACGGGACCCCTGCACGTCGTGGCGGGAGGGTGGATGGTGACCCTGCCGTGGGGTCTCGTGCCGTCCCGGGTCGGTCGCCCGACGAGTGTCGGCGAACGGCTCGAGCTGTCGGCCGGTCCGCCCATGGCGGCCCGCGACGTCGTCGCGTTCGCCGGCCCCGACCTCCCGCACGCCGAGGCCGAGGCCCGGGCCGTCGTCGAGGCGTGGTCCGGCGGCACGCTCCTCTCCGGTGAGGACGCCCGGTGCTCGGCTGCCGCGACCGCGCTGCGCACCGCGCGCGTCGTGCACCTCGCGGCGCACGGTCGGCACGAGACGGACAACCCGCTGTTCTCGTGGGTGCGTCTGGCGGACGGCCCTCTGTTCGCGCACGAGCTCGACGGGCGGCCGCTGCCCGCGACCGCCGTCGTGCTGTCCGCGTGCGAGGTGGGGCGTGCGTCGGCCCGGCCGGGGGAGCAGGTGCTGGGCCTCGCGAGCGTCCTGCTGCGACTCGGTGCGTCGTGCGTCGTCGCGGCCCTGGCCCCGCTGCGGGACGACCTGGCGGCCCGCGTCATGCCGGCGCTGCACGAGCGGCTCGCGGCAGGTGCGGGGCCTGCCGCAGCGCTCGCGGCCGCGGCCTCAGGCGTCGACGAGGTGGTCCCGGTCGCGTGCTTCGCGCCGTGGGCGCCCCTGGGCGCGGTCGGGCACGTAGGGCACCTCGGGGACACCGGGCTCGCCCGCCCAGGCGGCTGACGCGTCGGGCAGGGCGTCCGGGCGGCCGAGGAGGCCCGCCCAGGCGCCGGCGGCGAGCACCGCGGCGGGTGCGGAGCCCGTGAGGCGTACGGGGCCGTCGGGGCCCGCGGCCGGCACGTCGCGGCCCGGTGCGGCCAGGTGCGCGAGGTGGCTGCTGCTCGGCAGCATCGCGGCGCGGTCGTGCCCCGTCACAGCAGCGACGCCGCTCACCGAGGCGGGGAACGTCAGCGTGTGGCTCCCGGCGGTCTCGGCGGCGACGAACACGCGCGTCCCGCCCTCGGCGGCGGCGCGCACGGTCACGGCGACGCGGCGGGCCGGCCGGACCCGGACGAACGGGAGCACGAGGACCTGGGCGCCCGCGTCGAGCGACCACCGGACCGCGCTCACGATGCGCTGGTCCGCGCACGCGCCGTCGACGTCGTGCACCGGTGCGACGAGGAGCTGCGCCTCGGGGACCAGGCCGCGCACGTGCGCGGCGCCCTGACCGACGAGGAGCGACGCGAGCGCGGTTCCGCCGGCCGTGTGCTCGTGCGAGGCGCGCCCGCGACCCGCGGGGCGGGTCGTCACCCGGGCGCCGCGCAGGTCGGGGTGGCGCAGGTCGGGATACCCGGCGAGCAGGGCGATGCGGGTGCCGGCCCCCGAGCGGTCACGGCCGAGGACGGAGTACTCGAGCAGGGGGACCGGGCCCGGCGGCCGACGACGGTCCGCGAGCCAGCGCACGGCCAGCCAGCGGGAGAGGTCCACCACTGCCACGCCCACGGGGTCGGACATCACGCCTCCTCGTCCGGGCACGGGGTGCGCCCTCGTCCCTCAGGAGCGAGCGGTGCGCGCCGTGTGACGGCGGGGTCGTGATTTGGTTCCCCTGACCACCTCGCGTACGCTGTCAGGGCCCAAGACCGCAGGTTGTCGGCTGCCCCGCTCGCGGGGTGGTGGACCGAAGTCCCGCTCTCGAGCGGAGGCCGGCGCAGGCGAGACTCATCGATGGTGTGCTGTGCCCTGCGGGGCAGGTGCGCCGCTGCGAGCCCCGCGCCTGCGCGGGGCTCTTCTCTTTGTCCGGACCCGGTGCCTCGACGACGGCGGTACGACCACCGGAAGGATTGCCATGGCGAGGCCGGACAAGGCAGCCGCAGTCTCCGAGCTCACGGACCAGTTCCGTGACTCGAACGCTGTCGTGCTGACCGAGTACCGCGGGCTCACCGTCGCGCAGCTCAAGCAGCTGCGTCGCGCGCTCAGCGGCAACGCAACCTACGCCGTGGTGAAGAACACGCTGTCCGCCATCGCGGCCAAGCAGGCTGGCGTCGAGATCTCGGACGACCAGCTCGCGGGCCCCTCGGCCGTCGCCTTCGTGACCGGTGACCCGGTCGAGGCGGCCAAGGGCCTGCGTGACTTCGCCAAGGCCAACCCGCAGCTCGTCATCAAGGGCGGTGTCCTCGACGGGCGCCCCCTGACGGCCGCGGACATCACCAAGCTCGCGGACCTCGAGTCCCGCGAGGTCCTGCTGGCCAAGCTGGCCGGCGCAATGAAGGCGTCGCTCTTCGGGGCGGCTTACCTGTTCACCGCGCCTGCGGCCAAGGCCGTGCGCACCATCGATGCCCTGCGCGAGAAGCGGGCGACCGAGGAGCAGGCCGCCTGACCTCGGTCAGGCACCCGCCCCTCGACACACCACCCCACCTGCTCGCCGACCCGTCGTCGGCGCAGGGCAACTAGGAAGGACACGCCACCATGGCGAAGCTCACCACCGAGCAGCTGCTCGACGCGTTCAAGGAGCTCACGCTCATCGAGCTCTCCGAGTTCGTGAAGGCCTTCGAGGAGACCTTCGAGGTCACCGCCGCCGCCCCCGTCGCTGTCGCCGGCCCCGCCGTCGCCGGTGCCGCTGCCGCCGAGGAGGTCGAGGAGAAGACGGAGTTCGACGTCGTCCTCGAGGCCGCCGGCGACAAGAAGATCCAGGTCATCAAGGAGGTGCGCGCGCTGACGAGCCTCGGCCTCAAGGAGGCCAAGGACCTCGTCGACGAGGCCCCCAAGGCCGTCCTGGAGGGCGTCAACAAGGAGGCCGCCGAGAAGGCGAAGGCCGCTCTCGAGGGTGCCGGCGCGACCGTCACCGTCAAGTGACTCGCTGCCTCTGAGGCATCCGGCGCGTCCGCGCGCCACGCAGTGACATGAGTGCCGTCGAGGCCCGTGCCCCATCGGGGTGCGGGCCTCGACGCGTCGAGCGGGGCGGTCGCCGGGGTGCCCGTCAAGTCGTCGGATGACCCTGCTGGACAGTCGGAGACAGACCGGGTACGCTAGCGCTTTGCGCTGGCTTGTGCCTGCCCACCCCTCAACCCGCCCTCGGTCCCGAGCTCTGCCCGGTCCCGAACCGATCGCCATGGGCTGGTAGAGCAGGGTAGGCCAAAGACCGGCGCGCGTGCACTCGATCCGCAGGGAAGGACCCCTCTTGGCTGCCTCGCGCACCCCTTCTGCTCCTCATGCCGACGCTATCGCGAACCGCACCGCGTCTCGCCGCGTCTCTTTCGCCAAGATCCACGAGCCTCTCGAGGTCCCTGACCTTCTGGGTCTGCAGACGGAGAACTTCGACTGGCTGCTCGGCAACGCCGCGTGGCAGGAGCGCGTCGCCGCCGCCGTCGAGGCGGGCCGGCAGGACGTCCCGGAGACCTCCGGTCTGGAGGAGATCTTCGAGGAGATCTCGCCGATCGAGGACTTCGGCGGGAGCATGTCCCTCTCGTTCCGGGACCACCGCTTCGAGCCGCCGAAGTACACGGCGGAGGAGTGCAAGGAGAAGGACTTCACGTACGCCGCGCCGCTCTTCGTGACGGCGGAGTTCGTGAACTACACGACCGGTGAGATCAAGAGCCAGACGGTCTTCATGGGCGAGTTCCCGCTCATGACCGAGCGCGGCACCTTCATCATCAACGGCACCGAGCGCGTCGTCGTCTCCCAGCTCGTCCGCTCGCCGGGCGTGTACTTCGAGCGCACCGCCGACAAGACGTCCGACAAGGACATCTTCACGGCCAAGATCATCCCCTCGCGAGGCGCCTGGCTCGAGTTCGAGATCGACAAGCGCGACGCCGTCGGCGTCCGCGTCGACCGCAAGCGCAAGCAGTCCGTCACGGTGCTGCTCAAGGCCCTCGGCCTGAGCGACGCGCAGATCCGCGAGGAGTTCGCGCTCTTCCCCGCCGTGCTCGAGACCCTCGAGAAGGACCACGTCCAGACCGAGGACGAGGCGCTGCTCGACATCTACCGCAAGATCCGCCCGGGCGAGCCGCCCACGGTCGAGGCCGGCCGCGCGCTGCTCGACAACTTCTACTTCAACCCCAAGCGCTACGACCTCGCGAAGGTCGGCCGCTACAAGGTGAACAAGAAGCTCGGCATCGACGCGCCCCTGTCCGACTCGGTGCTGTCGGTCTCGGACATCGTGGCGACGATCAAGTACATGGCTGCCCTGCACGCCGAGGTCGCGAACATCCCGGGCACCCGCGCCGGCGAGGCCGTCGACGTCCGCGTCGAGGTCGACGACATCGACCACTTCGGCAACCGCCGCATCCGCGCGGTCGGCGAGCTCATCCAGAACCAGGTGCGCACCGGCCTGTCGCGCATGGAGCGCGTCGTCCGTGAGCGCATGACGACGCAGGACGTCGAGGCGATCACGCCGCAGACCCTGATCAACATCCGCCCCGTGGTGGCGTCGATCAAGGAGTTCTTCGGCACCTCGCAGCTCTCGCAGTTCATGGACCAGAACAACCCGCTGGCGGGCCTGACGCACAAGCGTCGCCTGTCCGCGCTCGGCCCGGGCGGTCTGTCCCGTGACCGCGCCGGCATGGAGGTCCGTGACGTCCACCCGTCGCACTACGGCCGCATGTGCCCGATCGAGACCCCTGAGGGCCCGAACATCGGCCTCATCGGCTCGCTCGCCACGTACGGGCGCATCAACCCGTTCGGCTTCGTGGAGACCCCGTACCGCAAGGTCACCAAGGGTCGAGTCACCGACGAGGTGCACTACCTCACGGCCGACGACGAGGACCGCTACGTCATCGCCCAGGCGAACGCGCCCCTCAAGGAGAACGGCCAGTTCGCCGAGGAGCGCGTGCTCGTCCGCACCAAGGGTGGCGAGGCCATCGACGTCGCGGGCGACGCCGTGGACTACATGGACGTCTCGCCGCGCCAGATGGTCTCGGTCGCGACCGCGATGATCCCGTTCCTCGAGCACGACGACGCCAACCGTGCCCTCATGGGCGCGAACATGCAGCGCCAGGCGGTCCCGCTGGTCCGCTCCGAGGCGCCGCTCGTCGGCACCGGCATGGAGCGTCGTGCCGCCGTCGACGCGGGTGACGTCATCGTCGCCACGAAGCCTGGTGTCGTGACCGAGGTCTCCGCCGACCTCATCACGGTGAGCAACGACGACGCGACGACGTCGACCTACCGGGTCGCGAAGTTCCGTCGTTCCAACCAGGGCACGTCGTACAACCAGCGCGTCCTGGCCGACGAGGGCGACCGTGTCGAGGTCGGCTCCGTGCTGGCCGACGGCCCGGCGACGGACGAGGGCGAGCTGGCCCTGGGCCGCAACCTCCTCGTCGCGTTCATGTCGTGGGAGGGCCACAACTACGAGGACGCGATCATCCTGTCGCAGCGCCTCGTGCAGGACGACGTGCTGTCCTCGATCCACATCGAGGAGCACGAGGTCGACGCGCGCGACACCAAGCTCGGGCCCGAGGAGATCACGCGGGACATCCCGAACGTCTCCGAGGAGGTCCTCGCCGACCTCGACGAGCGCGGCATCATCCGCATCGGCGCCGAGGTCTCCGCGGGCGACATCCTGGTCGGCAAGGTCACGCCCAAGGGCGAGACCGAGCTGACCCCGGAGGAGCGCCTGCTCCGTGCGATCTTCGGCGAGAAGGCGCGCGAGGTCCGCGACACGTCGCTCAAGGTGCCCCACGGCGAGTCCGGCACGGTCATCGAGGTCCGCACGTTCAACCGTGAGGACGGCGACGAGCTGCCCGCCGGCGTCAACGAGCTGGTCCGCGTCTACATCGCCGCCCGACGCAAGATCACCGACGGCGACAAGCTCGCCGGGCGTCACGGCAACAAGGGCGTCATCTCGAAGATCCTGCCCGTCGAGGACATGCCGTTCCTCGAGGACGGCACGCCCGTCGACGTGGTGCTCAACCCGCTCGGCGTGCCCGGCCGCATGAACGTCGGCCAGGTGCTCGAGACCCACCTCGGGTGGGTCGCCAAGCAGGGCTGGGACATCAAGCTCGCGGACCAGTCGGCGAGCTGGATCAAGGACGTCCCGTCCGCGGCCGAGCGCAGCGCGCCCGGTACGCCCGTGGCGACGCCGGTGTTCGACGGCGTCCCCGAGAACGTGCTGACGGGTCTCCTCGACGCGACGCACCCCAACCGCGACGGCGACCGCATGGTCGGCTCGGGCGGCAAGGCGCGTCTGTTCGACGGCCGCTCCGGCGAGCCGTTCCCCGACCCGATCGCGGTCGGCTACATGTACATCCTCAAGCTGCACCACCTGGTCGACGACAAGATCCACGCGCGCTCGACCGGCCCGTACTCGATGATCACGCAGCAGCCGCTGGGTGGTAAGGCGCAGTTCGGCGGTCAGCGGTTCGGTGAGATGGAGGTGTGGGCCCTCGAGGCGTACGGCGCTGCCTACACGCTCCAGGAGCTCCTCACCATCAAGTCCGACGACGTCCCCGGACGCGTCAAGGTGTACGAGGCCATCGTCAAGGGCGAGAACATCCCGGACTCCGGCATCCCCGAGTCCTTCAAGGTGCTCCTCAAGGAGATGCAGTCGCTCTGCCTGAACGTCGAGGTGCTGTCCTCGGACGGCGTCTCCATCGACATGAAGGAGAACGACGACGAGGTCTACCGGGCCGCGGAGGAGCTGGGCATCGACCTGTCCCGCCGCCCGAACGCCTCGAGCATCGAAGAGATCTGATCTCGCCGGTCCGGCGGGGGAGTCGTGTCGACGACCCCGCCGGGCCCGGCCCACGGCTCTCACCGGCCAGTCACGGTGAACATGGACAGACGAAGGAAGTAGGACACCTTGCTCGACGTCAACGTCTTCGACGAGCTGCGCATCGGCCTGGCCACCGCGGAGGACATCCGCACGTGGTCGCACGGCGAGGTCAAGAAGCCCGAGACCATCAACTACCGGACTCTCAAGCCTGAGAAGGACGGTCTCTTCTGCGAGAAGATCTTCGGTCCCACGCGGGACTGGGAGTGCTACTGCGGCAAGTACAAGCGCGTGCGCTTCAAGGGCATCATCTGCGAGCGCTGCGGCGTCGAGGTCACGCGCTCGAAGGTCCGCCGTGAGCGCATGGGCCACATCGAGCTCGCCGCGCCCGTCACGCACATCTGGTTCTTCAAGGGTGTGCCGTCGCGCCTCGGCTACCTGCTGGACCTCGCCCCGAAGGACCTCGAGAAGGTCATCTACTTCGCGGCGTACATGATCACCGAGGTCGACGACCAGGGCCGGCAGGAGGACCTCCCCAACCTCCAGAACGAGATCGACCTGGAGAAGAAGGAGATCACGAGCCGTCGCGACGTCGACATCGACAAGCGCGCGCGCAAGCTCGAGACGGACCTCGCCGAGCTCGAGGCCGAGGGTGCGCGCTCCGACGCGCGCCGCAAGGTCCGCGACTCCGCCGAGCGTGAGATGGCTCAGATCCGCAAGCGCGCGGACGCCGAGCTCGAGCGCCTCGACGCCGTGTGGGACCGCTTCAAGAACCTCAAGGTCGCGGACCTCGAGGGCGACGAGATGCTCTACCGCCAGCTCATGGACCGGTACGGCAACTACTTCAAGGGCGCGATGGGCGCCGCGGCGATCCAGAAGCGCCTCCAGGACTTCGACCTCGAGGCCGAGGCCGAGTCGCTGCGCGACACGATCAAGAACGGCAAGGGCCAGCGCAAGACGCGTGCGCTCAAGCGCCTCAAGGTCGTCAACGCGTTCCTCACGACGAGCAACACGCCCCAGGGCATGGTGCTCGACGCCGTCCCGGTCATCCCCCCGGACCTGCGCCCGATGGTGCAGCTCGACGGTGGCCGGTTCGCGACGTCGGACCTGAACGACCTGTACCGCCGCGTGATCAACCGCAACAACCGCCTCAAGCGGCTGCTCGACCTCGGTGCTCCCGAGATCATCGTGAACAACGAGAAGCGCATGCTCCAGGAGGCCGTCGACGCGCTGTTCGACAACGGCCGCCGCGGGCGCCCCGTGACGGGCCCGGGCAACCGGCCGCTCAAGTCCATCTCGGACATGCTCAAGGGCAAGCAGGGCCGGTTCCGTCAGAACCTGCTCGGCAAGCGCGTCGACTACTCGGGCCGTTCGGTCATCGTCGTCGGCCCGGAGCTCAAGCTGCACCAGTGCGGCCTGCCCAAGCAGATGGCGCTCGAGCTCTTCAAGCCGTTCGTCATGAAGCGGCTCGTCGACCTCAACCACGCGCAGAACATCAAGTCCGCGAAGCGCATGGTCGAGCGTGCCCGCCCCCAGGTGTGGGACGTGCTCGAGGAGGTCATCACGGAGCACCCGGTGCTGCTGAACCGCGCACCCACGCTGCACCGTCTCGGCATCCAGGCGTTCGAGCCCAAGCTCGTCGAGGGCAAGGCGATCCACCTGCACCCGCTCGTCTGCGGCGCGTTCAACGCCGACTTCGACGGCGACCAGATGGCCGTGCACCTGCCGCTGTCGACCGAGGCGCAGGCCGAGGCCCGCATCCTCATGCTCTCGAGCAACAACATCCTCAAGCCGTCCGACGGCCGCCCCGTGACCATGCCCTCCCAGGACATGATCATCGGCCTGTTCCACCTCACGGCGGACAAGGACGACGCGACGGGTGAGGGCCGCGCGTTCGGCTCGGTGTCCGAGGCGATGATGGCGTTCGACCAGCACTCGCTCGACCTCAACGCGGTCGTCACGCTGCGCACGCACGACCTGGTCCCCGGTGACGGCGACTTCGGTCTCCCCGAGGGGTGGCAGCAGGGCGACTCGGCGATGATCAAGACGACGCTGGGCCGCGCGCTGTTCAACGAGCTGCTCCCCGTCGACTACCCGTACGTCAACGGGGTCGTCGACAAGAAGCGCCTCTCCTCGATCGTCAACGACCTCGCGGAGCGGTACCCCAAGGTCGAGGTCGCGGCCAGCCTGGACGCGCTCAAGGAGGCCGGCTTCTACTGGGCCACCCGCTCGGGCGTCACGATCGCGATCGGCGACGTCGCGACGCCGTCGTCCAAGGCGCAGATCCTCGGTGAGTACGAGGGCCGTGCGGCGAAGATCCAGGGCCAGTACGACAAGGGCCTGATCACGGACGACGAGCGCCGTCAGGAGCTCATCGAGATCTGGACCCAGGCGACCGACGAGGTCGCGAAGGCCATGCAGAAGAACTTCCCGGCGCACAACACGCTGAACCGCATGGTCGGATCGGGTGCTCGAGGCAACTGGATGCAGGTCCGTCAGATCGCCGGTATGCGCGGTCTCGTGGCGAACCCGAAGGGCGAGATCATCCCTCGTCCGATCAAGTCCAACTACCGCGAGGGCCTGTCGGTCCTGGAGTACTTCATCGCGACGCACGGTGCCCGCAAGGGTCTGGCGGACACCGCTCTGCGGACCGCCGACTCGGGCTACCTCACGCGTCGTCTGGTGGACGTCTCGCAGGACGTCATCGTCCGCGAGGAGGACTGCGGGACCGAGCGCGGCCTGACCCTGCCGGTGGCCGAGGTGGCCGCCGACGGCACGCTGCGTCGTCACGAGAAGGTCGAGACGAGCATCTACGCGCGGACGATCGCCGCGGACGTGACGGGTGCCGACGGCACCGTCGTCGCGCACGCCGGTGACGACGCGGGTGACGTGCTCATCGACACGCTCCTCGCGGCCGGTGTCACGGAGATGAAGGTTCGCTCCGTCCTGACGTGCGAGTCGCGCGTCGGCACGTGCGCCAAGTGCTACGGGCGCTCGCTCGCGACGGGCAAGCTCGTCGACATCGGCGAGGCCGTCGGCATCATCTCGGCGCAGTCGATCGGTGAGCCCGGTACGCAGCTGACCATGCGTACGTTCCACACCGGTGGTGTGGCGTCGGCCGACGACATCACGCAGGGTCTGCCCCGCGTCCAGGAGCTCTTCGAGGCCCGCACCCCCAAGGGTGAGGGCACGATCGCGGAGTTCTCGGGCCGCGTGACGATCGACGAGTCCGACCGTGTCCGCCGCATCGTGCTCACGCCCGACGACGGCTCCGAGGAGATCGCGTACCCGCTCACCAAGCGGTCGCGCCTGCTGATCAACGACGGCGACCACGTCGACGTCGGCACCCAGCTGGTCCAGGGCGCCATCGACCCGAAGAAGGTCCTGCGCATCCTCGGCCCGCGTGCGACGCAGAAGCACCTCGTGGACGAGGTCCAGGAGACGTACCGGTCGCAGGGCGTGGACATCCACGACAAGCACATCGAGGTCATCGTGCGGCAGATGCTGCGTCGCGTGACCGTGCTCGACTCGGGTGACACGGACCTGCTCCCGGGCGAGCTCGCCGAGCGCGGCCGGTTCGAGGACGCGAACCGTCGGGCGATCGCCGAGGGCGGGCAGCCGGCCTCGGGTCGCCCGGAGCTCATGGGCATCACCAAGGCCTCGCTGGCGACGGACTCGTGGCTCTCGGCGGCCTCCTTCCAGGAGACGACCCGGGTGCTGACCGAGGCGTCGATGAGCGGTCGTTCCGACCCGCTCCTCGGCCTCAAGGAGAACGTCATCATCGGAAAGCTCATCCCGGCGGGTACCGGTCTTCCCCGGTACCGGAACGTCGCGGTCGAGCCGACCGAGGAGGCGAAGGCCGAGCTGTACCCGAGCTTCGGCTACGACGAGATCGACTTCCCGCCGCTCGGCATGGGCTCGGGCGAGGCGATCCCGCTCGAGGACATCGACTTCGGCGACCTTCGCTGATCGAGTCCTCACAGGCTGACGAGGGGGCCCACCGCACCGGTGGGCCCCCTCGTGGCCACCGGGCCTCGCTTTGACGGCCCGCGGGAGCAGCAGGTAACGTAAATCCCTGTGCCCGCGCCGTCGGGCCCTCGCGCGTGCTTCGCATGCGGCGCCGCCTCCCAGTGAGGGACCGCGTCGCGGTGATGCCGGGTGGTGGATTCATCGCCGCGCTGTCCCACCGACCAGAGCTCTGGCGGTGGGTGCCGCGCTCAGGTGGGTCGACACGCCCGGGTGCGGGGGTCGGTGTCGACGGCGCAGGACGAAAGATCCCAGGTCCGGCAGCAGCCGGACCTCATGACCGGTCAACCGCCGGTCGACCAGAGACAGACCCGACGAAGACGGAGATGTAGTGCCCACGATCCAGCAGCTCGTGCGCAAGGGACGGACGTCCAAGACGACGTCCTCCAAGACGCCGGCCCTCAAGGGGAGCCCGCAGCGGCGCGGTGTGTGCACCCGCGTCTACACCACCACGCCCAAGAAGCCGAACTCCGCGCTCCGCAAGGTCGCGCGCGTCAAGCTCTCCAGCCAGGTGGAGGTCACGGCCTACATCCCCGGCGTCGGCCACAACCTGCAGGAGCACTCGATCGTGCTCGTCCGCGGCGGTCGTGTGAAGGACCTGCCCGGTGTCCGCTACAAGATCGTCCGCGGTGCGCTCGACACGCAGGGCGTGAAGAACCGCAAGCAGGCGCGCAGCCGTTACGGCGCGAAGAAGGGTAACTGAGATGCCTCGCAAGGGTCCGGCCCCGAAGCGGCCGCTCATCGTCGACCCCGTCTACGGGTCGCCTGTCGTCACGCAGCTCGTGAACAAGGTCCTTCTCGACGGCAAGAAGTCGGTCGCCGAGGCGATCGTCTACGGCGCCCTCGAGGGTGCCCGTGAGAAGACCGGTGGCGACCCCGTCGTCGTGCTCAAGCGCGCGCTCGACAACGTGCGCCCCGCGCTCGAGGTCAAGTCCCGCCGCGTCGGTGGCGCGACGTACCAGGTGCCCGTCGAGGTCCGCCCGGTCCGGGCGACCACCCTCGCGCTCCGCTGGCTCGTCGACTACTCCCGCGCGCGTCGTGAGAAGACCATGACCGAGCGGCTCATGAACGAGATCCTGGACGCGAGCAACGGCCTCGGTGCCGCGGTCAAGCGTCGCGAGGACATGCACAAGATGGCCGAGTCGAACAAGGCGTTCGCGCACTACCGCTGGTAGTCCCGGCCGGCGCCCGCGGGGCGACCCGCGGCCACAACCGACTGCTCCAAGAAGGGCTTCACACCGTGGCACTTGACGTGCTGACCGACCTGAACAAGGTCCGCAACATCGGCATCATGGCGCACATCGACGCCGGCAAGACGACGACCACCGAGCGGATCCTGTTCTACACCGGGGTCAACTACAAGATCGGTGAGACGCACGACGGTGCCTCGACGATGGACTGGATGGAGCAGGAGCAGGAGCGCGGCATCACGATCACGTCTGCCGCGACGACCTGCTACTGGAAGAACAACCAGATCAACATCATCGACACGCCCGGGCACGTCGACTTCACGGTCGAGGTGGAGCGCTCGCTCCGCGTGCTCGACGGTGCGGTTGCCGTGTTCGACGGCAAGGAGGGCGTCGAGCCCCAGTCCGAGACGGTGTGGCGGCAGGCGGACAAGTACAACGTCCCCCGCATCTGCTTCGTCAACAAGATGGACAAGCTCGGCGCGGACTTCTACTTCACCGTCGACACGATCATCAACCGGCTCAAGGCCAAGCCGCTGGTCATCCAGCTGCCGATCGGCTCGGAGAGCTCGTTCATCGGGGTCGTCGACCTGATCGAGCAGAAGGCGCTCGTGTGGCGCGGCGAGACCGCGCTCGGCGAGGAGTACTCGACCGAGGAGATCCCGGACGACCTCGTGGAGAAGGCCGCGGAGTACCGCGCCCAGCTCATCGAGGCCGTCGCCGAGACGAGCGAGGAGCTTCTCGAGAAGTACCTCGGCGGCGAGGAGATCACGGTCGCGGAGATCAAGGCCGGCATCCGCCAGCTGACGATCACCTCCGAGGCCTACCCGGTGATGTGCGGCTCGGCGTTCAAGAACAAGGGCGTGCAGCCCATGCTCGACGCCGTGATCGACTACCTGCCGTCCCCGCTCGACGTGCCCGCCATCGAGGGTCACGACGCGAAGGACCCCGAGGTCGTCGTGCAGCGCCACCCGGACGCGACCGAGCCGTTCTCGGCTCTCGCGTTCAAGGTCGCGACGCACCCGTTCTTCGGGAAGCTCACCTACGTCCGCGTGTACTCGGGCAAGGTCCCCACGGGTGCCCAGGTCATCAACTCGACCAAGGGCAAGAAGGAGCGCATCGGGAAGCTCTTCCAGATGCACTCCAACAAGGAGAACCCCGTCGAGGAGGCCACGGCCGGCCACATCTACGCCTTCATCGGCCTGAAGGACGTCACGACGGGCGACACGCTGTGCGACCCGGGGCACCAGGTGGTGCTCGAGTCCATGACGTTCCCCGAGCCGGTCATCGACGTCGCGATCGAGCCGAAGACCAAGGGTGACCAGGAGAAGCTCTCCGTGGCCATCCAGAAGCTCGCCGAGGAGGACCCGACGTTCCGGGTCAAGCACGACGAGGACACCGGCCAGACCGTCATCGGCGGCATGGGCGAGCTGCACCTCGACATCCTCGTCGACCGCATGCGGCGCGAGTTCAAGGTCGAGGCGAACGTCGGCAAGCCACAGGTGGCCTACCGCGAGACGATCCGCCGGGCGGTCGAGAAGATCGACTACGTCCACAAGAAGCAGACCGGTGGGTCGGGCCAGTACGCCAAGGTGCAGATGACCTTTGAGCCGCTGGACTCGTCCGAGGGCGAGCTGTACCAGTTCGAGAACAAGGTGACCGGCGGCCGCGTGCCGCGCGAGTACATCCCGAGCGTCGATGCGGGCGTCCAGTCCGCGATGGAGCTCGGCGTCCTCGCCGGCTACCCCCTCGTGGGCGTCAAGGCGATCCTGCTCGACGGTGCGGCTCACGACGTCGACTCCTCGGAGATGGCGTTCAAGATCGCCGGTTCGATGATCCTCAAGGAGGCCGTCCGCAAGGCCGACCCCGTGCTCCTCGAGCCGGTCATGGCCGTCGAGGTCCGGACCCCTGAGGACTACATGGGTGACGTCATCGGCGACATCAACTCGCGTCGCGGGATGATCCAGTCGATGGAGGACGCCACGGGCGTCAAGGTCATCCGTGCCCAGGTGCCCCTCTCCGAGATGTTCGGGTACGTCGGCGACCTGCGGTCCAAGACCCAGGGCCGCGCGGTCTACTCGATGCAGTTCGACAGCTATGCCGAGGTTCCTCGTAACGTTGCCGAGGAGATCATCAAGAAGACCCGGGGCGAGTAGTCCCACAGGTCGGTCACCAGTAAGTTCACACACAACCTGTAGCGACCCGCACGCCCCGCAGGAGTCACCCGGCACCTGCATCGTTCGGAACTACCCAAGTCCGAGGAGGACCCCAGTGGCGAAGGCCAAGTTCGAGCGGACCAAGCCGCACGTCAACATCGGGACCATCGGTCACGTCGACCACGGCAAGACGACGCTGACCGCTGCCATCTCGAAGGTGCTGCACGACAAGTACCCCGACCTGAACCCCTTCACGCCGTTCGACGAGATCGACAAGGCGCCCGAGGAGAAGCAGCGCGGTATCACGATCAACATCGCGCACGTCGAGTACCAGACGGAGAAGCGCCACTACGCGCACGTCGACGCGCCGGGTCACGCTGACTACATCAAGAACATGATCACGGGTGCCGCGCAGATGGACGGCGCGATCCTCGTGGTCGCCGCGACGGACGGCCCGATGGCCCAGACGCGTGAGCACGTCCTGCTCGCCCGTCAGGTCGGCGTGCCGTACCTGCTCGTCGCGCTCAACAAGTCCGACATGGTCGACGACGAGGAGATCCTCGAGCTCGTCGAGATGGAGGTCCGTGAGCTCCTCTCCGCCCAGGGCTTCGACGGGGACAACGCCCCCGTCGTGCGCGTCTCGGGCCTCAAGGCGCTCGAGGGCGACCCGAAGTGGACCGAGTCGGTCCAGGAGCTGCTCGACGCCGTGGACGAGTCCGTCCCGGAGCCGGTCCGCGACATGGACAAGCCGTTCCTCATGCCCATCGAGGACGTCTTCACCATCACGGGCCGTGGCACCGTCGTGACCGGCAAGGTCGACCGCGGCAAGCTCGCGATCAACTCCGAGGTCGAGATCGTCGGCATCCGTCCGGCGCAGAAGACCACGGTCACGGGCATCGAGATGTTCCACAAGCAGATGGACGAGGCGTGGGCCGGCGAGAACTGTGGCCTCCTGCTCCGCGGCATCAAGCGTGAGGACGTCGAGCGCGGCCAGGTCGTCGTGAAGCCGGGCTCGATCACGCCCCACACGAACTTCGAGGCGCAGGTCTACATCCTGGCCAAGGACGAGGGCGGGCGTCACAACCCGTTCTACTCGAACTACCGCCCGCAGTTCTACTTCCGCACCACCGACGTCACCGGCGTCATCACGCTGCCCGAGGGCACCGAGATGGTCATGCCCGGCGACAACACCGAGATGTCGGTCGAGCTGATCCAGCCGATCGCCATGGAGGAGGGCCTCGGCTTCGCCATCCGTGAGGGTGGTCGGACCGTCGGCTCCGGCAAGGTGACGAAGATCCTGAAGTGACCTGTGCGAGGGCCCGGGCGTGATGCCCGGGCCCTCGCCATGTCCGGCGTGGTCCGCCGGCCGGCGCTCCAGCGCCGCCGAACGGCCCGCCGGATCAGCCCGCTCGGCCCCCGATTGGAATTCGGGCGCCGTGTCTGGCACACTGTTCAGGTTGCCTGCGCCGCCGTGCGCCATGCAGCGCTGGGGCTCGTCCCCGGGTCGGCTGCTCGGACACGGTGTGAGATCGGCAGCCACGTACGACAGACGTTGAGGGCCATGTGCCTCACCCCGAGCGGGTGCCGAGCACGGGGTCCACACAGCATCCAACGACCTCGTGCCTCACGGTGCGCAGCGCGAAGGTGTGCCGCACAGAGCGACACGCCCGAGTGCGGGGGTCGGACAGCTAGCGGTTCGAGAGAGAGAGTCAGACGACGCCATGGCGGGACAGAAGATCCGCATCCGGCTCAAGTCCTACGACCACGAGGTCATCGACAGCTCGGCGCGCAAGATCGTCGACACGGTGACGCGCGCTGGTGCAACGGTCGTGGGTCCGGTGCCGCTGCCGACGGAGAAGAACGTGTTCTGCGTCATCCGGTCGCCTCACAAGTACAAGGACAGCCGCGAGCACTTCGAGATGCGCACGCACAAGCGCCTCATCGACATCATCGATCCCACGCCGAAGGCGGTCGACTCGCTCATGCGTCTCGACCTGCCCGCGGACGTGAACATCGAGATCAAGCTCTGAGGCTCAGGAGATCACGATGACCACCCTTCCCCAGAACGCGAAGCCGATCACGGCGGTGCTGGGCACCAAGCTCGGCATGACCCAGGTGTGGGACGAGGCCGGACGCCTCGTGCCCGTCACGGTCGTGCAGGTCGGCACCAACGTCGTCACGCAGGTCCGCAGCACGGAGACCGACGGCTACGCCGCGGTCCAGCTGGCCTACGGCCCGATCGACCCCCGCAAGGTGACGCAGCCCCTCAAGGGCCACTTCGAGAAGGCCGGCGTCACGCCGCGCCGTCACGTGGCCGAGATCCGGACGTCCGACGCCGCCGAGTTCACGCTCGGCCAGGAGATCACCGCCGAGGCGTTCGCCGCCGGCCAGGTGGTCGACGTCGTCGGCACGACCAAGGGCAAGGGCACCGCGGGCGTCATGAAGCGTCACGGCTTCCACGGTGTCGGCGCCTCCCACGGTGCCCACCGCAACCACCGCAAGCCCGGCTCGATCGGTGGCGCATCGACGCCGTCGCGTGTCTTCAAGGGTGTGCGGATGGCCGGCCGGATGGGTCACGTCCGTCAGACCACCCAGAACCTGACCGTTCACGCGGTCGACGCCGAGCGCGGTCTGCTGCTCGTCAAGGGTGCCGTCCCCGGCCCCAAGAACGGCGTCGTCCTCGTGCGTACCGCCGCGAAGGGGGCGTGAGTCTCATGACGACGCTGACCGTTGACGTGATCGACGCCAAGGGCAAGAAGGCCGGCACCGCCGACCTTCCCGCCGAGGTGTTCGACGTCCAGACGAACGTTCCGCTGATCCACCAGGTCGTCGTCGCGCAGCTCGCGGCGGCCCGGCAGGGGACCCACTCCACCAAGACGCGTGGCGAGGTCCGCGGTGGCGGCAAGAAGCCCTACAAGCAGAAGGGCACCGGCCGTGCCCGTCAGGGCTCGACCCGCGCGCCCCAGTTCGCCGGTGGTGGCGTGGTGCACGGCCCGACGCCGCGTGACTACAGCCAGCGCACGCCCAAGAAGATGAAGGCCGCCGCCCTGCGCGGTGCCCTGTCCGACCGGGCCCGTGCCGGCCGCGTGCACGTCGTCGACGGCTTCGCTGTCGATGGTGCGCCGTCGACCAAGAACGCCATCGCGACGCTCGCCGCGATCTCCCCTCGTCGCCACGTGCTCGTGGTGCTCGAGCGGGGCGACGAGCTCACGTGGAAGTCGCTGCGCAACGCCGAGCAGGTCCACCTCCTGCTGGCCGACCAGCTCAACACCTATGACGTGCTGATCTCGGACGACGTCGTGTTCACGCGCGGCGCCCTCGAGGAGTTCCTGGCGCGTCCCGCGGGCCGCACGGTCAAGGCCGTCGCGACCTCGACCGAGGCGTCCGCGCTCGATGCGGAGGAGACCAAGTGAGCACTGTTGACAAGAACCCGCGCGACATCCTGATCGCGCCGGTCGTCTCCGAGAAGAGCTACGGCCTCCTCGACGAGGGCAAGTACACCTTCGTCGTCGACCCGCGGTCGAACAAGACCGAGATCAAGATCGCCGTCGAGCAGGTCTTCGGCGTCAAGGTCGCGAGCGTCAACACGGTCAACCGCAAGGGCAAGGTTCGTCGGACCCGGTTCGGGCTCGGCAAGCGCAAGGACACCAAGCGCGCGATCGTGACGCTGCGCGAGGGCACCATCGACATCTTCGGCGGGCCGGTCGGCTGACCGCCGGACCGACGAGACAGATCAAGGACTGACCTCCATGGGAATCCGTAAGTACAAGCCGACGACGCCCGGCCGTCGTGGCTCGAGCGTCGCCGACTTCGTCGAGATCACGCGCTCCGAGCCCGAGAAGTCGCTGGTCCGGCCGCTGCACAAGACCGGTGGCCGCAACAGCACCGGTCGCGTGACGACGCGCCACCAGGGCGGTGGCCACAAGCGCGCCTACCGTGTCATCGACTTCCGTCGCCACGACAAGGACGGCGTGCCGGCCAAGGTCGCGCACATCGAGTACGACCCGAACCGCACGGCGCGCATCGCGCTGCTGCACTACGCGGACGGCGAGAAGCGCTACATCATCGCGCCGAACAAGCTGTCGCAGGGCGACATGGTCGAGAACGGGCCGGGCGCGGACATCAAGCCGGGCAACAACCTGCCGCTGCGCAACATCCCGACCGGTACCGTCATCCACGCCATCGAGCTCAAGCCCGGTGGCGGCGCGAAGATGGCGCGCTCGGCGGGTGCCTCGGTGCAGCTCGTCGCGAAGGACGGGCCGTACGCGCAGCTCCGTCTGCCGTCCGGCGAGATCCGCAACGTCGACCTGCGCTGCCGCGCCACGGTCGGCGAGGTCGGCAACGCCGAGCAGTCGAACATCAACTGGGGCAAGGCCGGCCGCATGCGCTGGAAGGGCAAGCGCCCGACCGTCCGCGGTGTCGCCATGAACCCGATCGACCACCCGCACGGTGGTGGCGAGGGCAAGACGTCCGGTGGTCGTCACCCGGTGAGCCCCTGGGGCCAGCCGGAGGGCCGCACGCGCCGTCCGAACAAGCCGAGCGACAAGCTCATCGTCCGTCGCCGCCGTTCCGGCAAGAACAAGAAGCGCTGAGAAGGAGCCTGACAGATGCCACGCAGCCTGAAGAAGGGCCCCTTCGTGGACGACCACCTTCAGAAGAAGGTGGATGTCCAGAACGAGAAGGGGACCAAGACGGTCATCAAGACCTGGTCCCGTCGGTCGATGATCACCCCCGACTTCCTCGGACACACGTTCGCCGTGCACGACGGCCGCAAGCACGTCCCGGTCTTCGTGACCGAGTCGATGGTCGGCCACAAGCTCGGCGAGTTCGCCCCGACGCGGACGTTCCGCGGCCACGAGAAGGACGACCGCAAGGGACGTCGTCGCTGACCTCGGGTCGGTGACGACGGAACTCGCAGGAAGTCTTCCCATGACGACACAAGAAGGCAGGACAGCAATGGAAGCCAAGGCGCAGGCGCGGTTCGTCCGTGTCACGCCCCAGAAGGCCCGGCGCGTCGTGGACCTCATCCGTGGCAAGCAGGCCGAGGAGGCCGTGGCGACGCTGAAGTTCGCGCCGCAGGCCGCGGGCGAGACCGTCCGCAAGGTCGTCGAGAGCGCGATCGCGAACGCCCGCGTCAAGGCGGACCGCGCGAACGAGGCTTTCGACGTCTCGACGCTCGTGGTCTCCGCGGCGTACGTCGACGAGGGCCCCACCCTCAAGCGGTTCCGCCCCCGTGCACAGGGCCGCGCGAGCCAGATCCTCAAGCGCACGAGCCACATCACCGTGGTCGTCGCGCCGGTCGAGAAGAAGGAGAGGACCCGATAGTGGGCCAGAAGGTCAACCCGCACGGGTACCGCCTCGGCATCACCACCGACCACCGGTCGCGTTGGTTCGCCGACAGCACCAAGCCCGGGCAGCGCTACCGCGACTACGTCCGCGAGGACGTCCAGATCCGCAAGCTCATGTCCACGGGCCTGGAGCGCGCAGGCATCGCCAAGGTCGAGATCGAGCGCACGCGTGACCGCGTCCGTGTCGACATCCACACCGCGCGTCCCGGCATCGTCATCGGTCGCCGCGGCGCCGAGGCCGACCGGATCCGCGGCGAGCTCGAGAAGCTCACGGGCAAGCAGGTCCAGCTGAACATCCTCGAGGTCAAGAACGCCGAGATCGAGGCCCAGCTGGTCGCCCAGGGCATCGCCGAGCAGCTCGCGAGCCGTGTGTCGTTCCGTCGTGCGATGCGCAAGGGCATGCAGTCCGCCCAGCGTGCCGGCGCCAAGGGCATCCGGGTCCAGTGCTCGGGTCGCCTCGGCGGCGCGGAGATGAGCCGGTCGGAGTTCTACCGCGAGGGGCGCGTGCCGCTGCACACCCTGCGCGCGAACATCGACTTCGGCCTCTTCGAGGCCAAGACGACCTTCGGCCAGATCGGCGTGAAGGTCTGGATCTACAAGGGCGACATGACCGAGAAGGAGTTCGCTCGCGAGCAGGCCACGGCCGGCCCGCGTGCTCCTCGCGGTCCGCGCAGCGACCGTGGCGACCGCCCGGCCCGCGGCGGCGCTCGTCGCGACCGTGCCGAGGCCACCACCGACGCGCCGGCCCAGCCGGCTGCCGAGGCGGCGACCGCAGGTGCGCCCGAGTCCGGAACGGAGGCCTGAGCATGCTGATCCCGCGCAGGCTCAAGCACCGCAAGCAGCACCACCCCTCGCGCTCCGGCGCGGCGACCGGTGGCACCGCGATCTCGTTCGGTGAGTACGGCATCCAGGCTCTCGAGCCCGCCTACGTCACGAACCGGCAGATCGAGGCTGCTCGTATCGCCATGACCCGCCACATCAAGCGTGGCGGCAAGGTCTGGATCAACATCTACCCCGACCGTCCGCTGACCAAGAAGCCGGCGGAGACCCGCATGGGTTCTGGTAAGGGTTCCCCCGAGTGGTGGATCGCGAACGTCAAGCCGGGCCGCGTGCTCTTCGAGCTCGCCGGCGTCCCGGAGCCCCTCGCCCGTGAGGCGATGCGGCGCGCGATGCACAAGCTCCCGATGAAGTGCCGTTTCGTGGTACGCGAGGGTGGTGGCAACTGATGGCTATCGGGTCGAAGGAGCTCGCTCCGGTCGAGCTGGACGGCATGGACGACGACACGCTCGTCGCCGAGCTGAAGAAGGCCAAGGAGGAGCTGTTCAACCTCCGCTTCCAGTCCGCCACCGGTCAGCTCGAGAGCCACGGGCGTCTCAAGGCCGTTCGCCGCGACATCGCGCGGATCTACACGATCCTGCGCGAGCGCGAGCTCGGCATCCGTACCGCACCCAGCTCCAGCGCTGAGTGAGCGAGAGGTCACACATGAGCACCGAGACGAACAAGGTCGAGGCCGCCGCGGCGGCCGACCACCGGCCGTACCGCAAGACGCGGCGCGGCTACGTGGTGAGCGACAAGATGGACAAGACCGTCGTGGTCGAGGTCGAGGACCGGGTCAAGCACCCGCTCTACGGCAAGGTCCTGCGACGCACGAGCAAGGTCAAGGCGCACGACGAGGCCAACGCGGCCGGCGCGGGCGACCTTGTCCTCATCATGGAGACCCGTCCGCTGTCGGCGACCAAGCGCTGGCGTGTGGTGGAGATCCTGGAGAAGGCGAAGTAGTCCGACCTCAGTCCCGGGGCCTCGGCACCGGGTCCGGTCCGCAGCCCGACCACACACATCCGTTCGGCCAGGCTCGCAGGCGACAAGCGCAGCGAGAACCAGCAGACGACAGGAGTAGGTAGATGATCCAGCAGGAGTCGCGACTCAAGGTCGCCGACAACACGGGAGCGAAGCAGATCCTCTGCATCCGTGTTCTCGGTGGCTCTGGCCGTCGCTACGCCGGTATCGGCGACGTCATCGTCGCGACCGTCAAGGACGCCATCCCCGGCGGCAACGTCAAGAAGGGCGACGTCGTCAAGGCCGTGGTCGTGCGCACCACCAAGGAGCGCCGCCGTCCGGACGGTTCGTACATCAAGTTCGACGAGAACGCGGCCGTGATCCTCAAGGGTGACGGCGAGCCTCGTGGGACGCGCATCTTCGGCCCGGTGGGCCGCGAGCTGCGCGACAAGAAGTTCATGAAGATCATCTCGTTGGCTCCGGAGGTGCTCTGACCATGGCCAAGATCAAGAAGGGCGACCTCGTCGTCGTCATCTCGGGACGTGACCGTGGCAAGCAGGGTCGTGTGCTCGAGGTCGTCAAGGACTCCGACCGCATCGTCGTCGAGGGTGTCCAGCGCGTCACGAAGCACGTCAAGGCGGGTCAGACGAACCGCGGGACGCGCACCGGTGGCATCGAGACCGTCGAGGCCCCGATCCACGTCAGCAACGTGATGCTCGTGGACCCGGAGACCAAGCAGGGCACCCGGGTCGGGTACCGCACCGAGGAGATCGAGCGCGACGGCCGGACCCGCACGGTCCGTGTCCGGGTGGCCAAGCGCTCCGGTAAGGACATCTGATGAGCACCCAGACCACTGACGCGACCACCGAGCCGTCGGTCGCCCCGCGCCTCAAGACGCGCTACGCCGAGGAGATCCAGTCGGCGCTGCGCGAGGAGTTCGGCCACAGCAACGTCAACGAGGTCGCACGCCTCGTGAAGATCGTGGTCAACATGGGCGTCGGCGAGGCCGCGCGCGACTCGAAGCTGATCGACGGGGCCATCAAGGACCTCACCGCGATCACCGGGCAGAAGCCGCAGGTCACGAAGGCCCGCAAGTCGATCGCCCAGTTCAAGCTGCGCGAGGGCATGCCGATCGGCGCCCACGTGACGCTGCGCGGCGACCGGATGTGGGAGTTCGCGGACCGCCTGGTCTCGCTCGCGCTCCCGCGCATCCGTGACTTCCGTGGGCTCTCGCCCAAGCAGTTCGACGGTCACGGCAACTACACCTTCGGCCTGACCGAGCAGGTGATGTTCCACGAGATCGACCAGGACCGTACGGACCGGGTTCGTGGCATGGACATCACCGTCGTGACGACCGCGACCACCGACGACGAGGGCCGCTCGCTGCTCCGCCGTCTGGGCTTCCCCTTCAAGGAGAACTGACATGGCGAAGACTGCCCTGATCCAGAAGGCGGCGCGGAAGCCGAAGTTCGGCGTGCGTGCCTACACCCGGTGCCAGAAGTGCGGTCGCCCGCACTCCGTGTACCGCAAGTTCGGGCTGTGCCGCATCTGCGTGCGCCAGATGGCGCACCGTGGCGAGCTTCCCGGCGTGACCAAGAGCAGCTGGTAACAACTACGTCGCAGGTCCCGCACGCGCTCAGCGTGGGGATACCGCGTCGAGGAAGGGCACAAGCCCGATGACGATGACCGACCCGATCGCAGACATGCTGACCCGTCTGCGGAACGCGAACTCCGCGTACCACGACTCCGTGACGATGCCGTTCTCCAAGCTCAAGGGCAACATCGCGGACATCCTGCAGGCCGAGGGCTACATCGCCGGCTGGTCCGTCGAGGACGCCCCGGTGGGCAAGAGCCTCACGATCCAGCTCAAGTTCGGCCCCAACCGCGAGCGTTCGCTCGCCGGCGTCCGCCGCGTGTCCAAGCCTGGTCTGCGCGTGTACGCCAAGTCCACCAACCTGCCCCGCGTGCTGGGCGGCCTCGGCGTGGCGATCCTGTCCACGTCCTCCGGGCTGCTCACCGACAAGCAGGCCGCCAAGAAGGGCGTGGGTGGGGAAGTCCTCGCCTACGTCTGGTAACCCGAGAACCGAGAGGAGAGAGCCATGTCTCGAATCGGCAAGGTCCCCGTCCCGGTCCCGGCCGGCGTGGACGTCACGATCGATGCGTCCCTGGTGACCGTCAAGGGCCCCAAGGGCACCATGACGCACACCATCCCCAGCCCCATCCAGGTCACGCGCGCCGACGACGGCTCGCTCGTCGTGGCCCGGCCCGACGACGAGCGCGCGTCGCGTTCGCTCCACGGCCTGACCCGCACGCTGCTGTCCAACCTGGTCACCGGTGTCACCGAGGGCTACACGAAGAAGCTCGAGATCGTCGGTACCGGTTACCGCGTTACCGCGAAGGGCTCGGACCTCGAGTTCGCCCTCGGCTTCAGCCACCCCGTGGTGGTCTCCGCCCCGGACGGCATCACCTTCACGGTCGAGGCGCCCACGCGGTTCTCGGTCAGCGGCATCGACAAGCAGCAGGTCGGCGAGGTCGCCGCGAACATCCGCAAGATCCGCAAGCCCGAGCCCTACAAGGGCAAGGGTGTGCGCTACGCCGGCGAGGTAGTCCGCCGCAAGGCCGGAAAGGCTGGTAAGTAACGTGGCACTCACGATCCGTGGCAAGGGCAAGGCAGTCGCCCGGGCTCGCCGCCACCTGCGTCTTCGCAAGAAGGTCGCCGGCACGGCTGTGCGCCCGCGCCTGGTCGTCACCCGGTCGACCCGACACATGGTCGCCCAGGTCGTCGACGACTCCGTCGGTCGCACCCTGGCGTCCGCGTCCACCCTCGAGGCGGACCTCCGGTCGTTCGACGGTGACAAGACCGCCAAGGCCAAGCGCGTCGGCGAGCTCATCGCCGAGCGCGCCAAGGCCGCTGGCATCGAGGCCGTCGTGTTCGACCGCGGCGGCAACAAGTACCACGGTCGGGTCGCGGCGGTTGCCGACGGTGCCCGCGAGGGCGGGCTGGTCCTGTGACCGCTCACCGAGTCCTGTCCGTACGGAAGCAGAGGATTATCTGATGGCTGCACCGCAGCGCAGCAACACCGGCGCCCAGGCTGGCGGCCCCCCCGCCGGCGGCGGCGACCGGCGTGAGCGCGGCGAGCGTCGTGGCGGAGGCCGTGGCGACGCCGACAAGAGCGCCTTCCTCGAGCGGGTTGTGACCATCAACCGCGTGTCGAAGGTCGTCAAGGGCGGTCGGCGCTTCAGCTTCACCGCGCTGGTCGTGGTGGGCGACGGCGACGGCACCGTCGGCGTCGGCTACGGCAAGGCCAAGGAGGTGCCCGCCGCGATCGCGAAGGGTGTCGAGGAGGCGAAGAAGAGCTTCTTCCGCGTCCCCCGCATCCAGGGCACGATCCCTCACCCCATCACGGGTGAGGCCGCGGCCGGAGTCGTCTTCCTGCGCCCCGCGTCCCCCGGTACCGGTGTCATCGCCGGTGGTCCGGTCCGCGCGGTCCTGGAGTGCGCCGGGATCCACGACGTGCTGTCGAAGTCGATGGGGTCGAGCAACGCGATCAACATCGTCCACGCGACCGTCGAGGCCCTGCGCAACCTCGAGGAGCCCGAGGCGGTGGCTGCACGTCGCGGCCTGAGCCTCGAGCACGTCGCCCCCGCCTCGATGCTCCGGGCGCGTGCCGCGGGCATCGCCGCGAAGGCAGGTGCCTGATGGCCCGGCTCAAGGTGACCCAGACCAAGTCCGCCATCGGCGGCAAGCAGAACCAGCGCGACACGCTGCGGACCCTCGGCCTCAAGCGCATCGGCGACGTCGTCGTCAAGGAGGACCGTCCGGAGATCCGCGGCATGGTCGCTACGGTGACGCATCTCGTCGCCGTCGAGGAGGTCGAGTGACCATGGCAGAGACCAAGAAGGACAAGGACGCCGCGGCTGCCGCGGAGTCCGCGCCCGCCCCCAAGAAGGCGTCGACCAAGGCTGCTGCCGAGAAGGCTCCGGCCAAGGCTGCCGCCAAGGCCGACAAGCCCGCGAAGGCCGAGAAGCCGGCCGCCAAGGCCCCGGCCAAGGCGAGCGCCAAGGCGTCCGCCGCGGCGGACAAGCCCGCCGCGTCGTCCACCAGGGCGAAGGCCAAGGCTCCCGCCGAGGGTGCCGGTGGCACGCTCAAGCTGCACCACCTGCGTCCGGCTCCCGGCGCGCACACCGCCAAGACGCGAGTCGGCCGTGGTGAGGCGTCCAAGGGCAAGACGGCCGGTCGTGGCACCAAGGGCACCAAGGCCCGCTACCAGGTGCCCGAGCGGTTCGAGGGTGGTCAGATGCCGATGCACATGCGTCTGCCGAAGCTGCGCGGGTTCAAGAACCCGTTCCGCACGGAGTACCAGGTCGTGAACCTGGACACCCTCGCGGTGCTCTACCCCAAGGGCGGCGACGTCACGGTCGAGGACCTCGTGGCCAAGGGTGCGGTCCGCAAGGGCGCACCGGTCAAGGTGCTCGGCAACGGTGACGTGAGCGTCAAGCTCACGGTCTCCGTGCAGAAGGTCTCGGCATCGGCGCAGGAGAAGATCCTCGCTGCCGGTGGCTCCATCAGCCAGGACTGACGCTGGACCAAGGGCCGGGCCGCATCGCGACCCGGCCCTTGTGCCGCCCGGTGGCCGGTCTCGGTTAGGGTTCGCAGGGGCCCGCGGGCATGGGCCCGCACGTCGGGTCACCGACGCGACGACACAACCGCCGTCGGCGGAGCAGGAGGACAGGTGCTCAGCGCATTCGTTCGGGCGTTCCGGACCCCAGATCTGCGGCGCAAGCTGCTGTTCACGATCGCGATCATGACGGTCTTCCGCGTCGGCTCGTTCCTCCCGACGCCCGGCGTCGACTACGGGAACGTCCAGCAGTGCGTGGCCGAGACCCAGGGTGCGAACGACCTCCTCGGGCTCGTGAACCTCTTCAGCGGTGGCGCGCTGCTCCAGCTCGCCGTCTTCGCGCTCGGCATCATGCCGTACATCACGGCGAGCATCATCGTGCAGCTGCTCCGCGTCGTCATCCCGCACTTCGAGGCCCTGCACCAGGAGGGCCAGTCCGGGACCGCGCGCCTGACGCAGTACACCCGGTACCTGACCATCGGCCTCGCGATCCTGCAGTCCACGACCATCATCACGGTGGCGCGCAACGGACTGCTCTTCCAGGGCTGCTCGGTGGACGTGATCCCCAACGACGGCGTGACCACGATCCTCATCATGGTCGTCACCATGACCGCGGGCACAGCGCTGATCATGTGGCTCGGCGAGCTCATCAGCGAGCGCGGGATCGGCAACGGCATGTCGCTCCTGATCTTCACGCAGATCGCCGCGACGTTCCCGACGGCCATGTGGTCCATCGCGGGCGGCGACAACGGCGTGACCAAGTTCATCATCGTGCTGGGCATCATCGTGCTCGTCATCGGGCTCGTGGTGTTCGTCGAGCAGTCCCAGCGGCGGATCCCGGTGCAGTACGCGAAGCGCATGGTCGGACGCAAGATGTACGGGGGCTCGAGCACCTACATCCCCATCAAGATCAACATGGCCGGCGTGATCCCGGTGATCTTCGCGTCGTCGCTCCTCGCGATCCCGGGCCTCATCGCCCAGTTCGCCGACCAGACGGCCGGCTGGGTCATCTGGATGGTCAACAACGTGGCCGACCCGGCGAGCCCCCTCAACATCGGGCTCTACGTCCTGCTCATCATCTTCTTCGCCTACTTCTACACGGCGATCACGTTCAACCCGGACGAGGTCGCGGACAACATGAAGAAGTACGGCGGCTTCATCCCCGGCATCCGTGCGGGCCGCCCGACAGCGGAGTACCTCGACTACGTCATCTCGCGCATCACGGCGCCCGGCTCGGTGTACCTGGCGTTCGTCGCGATGATCCCGCTGATCGCGTTCATCCTCCTGGGCGTCGGCACCAACATCCCGTTCGGCGGTGCGTCCATCCTCATCGTCGTCGGCGTCGGCATGGAGACCGTCAAGCAGATCGAGTCCCAGCTCCAGCAGCGGCACTACGAAGGGTTCCTGCGGTGACAGCACGTCTGGTGATCATGGGTCCGCAGGGAGCCGGCAAGGGCACCCAGGCCGCCCGTCTCGCGGAGCACCTCGCGGTACCGGCGATCTCCACGGGCGACATCTTCCGGGCCAACATCAAGGGCGGCACGCCGCTCGGCGAGCTCGCGCAGAGCTACACGGCCCGCGGCGAGCTCGTGCCCGACTCCGTGACCAACGACATGGTCCGTGACCGGCTCGCGCAGGCGGATGCTGCCGAGGGGTTCATCCTCGACGGGTATCCCCGCAACGCCGCGCAGGTCGCCGAGCTGGACGCGATCCTGGCTGGCCACGAGGTGGCGCTGGACGCGGTCGTCGAGCTCACGGCGGACCGTGCCGAACTGCTCGAGCGGCTCCGGCTGCGGGCGCAGGTCGAGGGCCGTGAGGACGACACCGAGGAGTCGATCGCTCGCCGCCTGGACATCTACGACGAGCAGACGGCGCCGCTGACGGCCGCCTACGCCGAGCGTGGCCTCCTCGTGCGCATCGACGGCATCGGCGAGATCGACGAGGTCGCGGACCGCATCGCGGTCGCGCTCGACGACGCCCTCGCCCACCGCGCGGTCTGAGAGGCCGCAGGTGTTCGGGCGCGAGAAGATCGAGTACAAGACGGCCGAGCAGGTCCAGGTGATGCGGCGCGCAGGACTCGTCGTCGCCGCAGCGCACGCCGCCGTGCGTGACGCGGTGCGGGCCGGCGTGACGACCGCCGACCTCGACGCCGTCGCTGCCGAGGTCATCCGCGAGGCCGGCGCGACGCCGTCGTTCCTGGGCTACCACGGCTACCCCGCGACGCTCTGCGTCTCGGTCAACGACGAGATCGTCCACGGGATCCCAGGACCGCGGGTCCTCGAGCCCGGCGACGTCGTGTCGGTGGACTGCGGCGCCATCGTCGACGGGTGGCACGGCGACGCGGCGTTCACCGTCGTGCTCCCCGAGGCCGACCCGGCCGACGTCGCCCTCAGCGACGCGACGGAGCAGGCGATGTGGGCAGGCATCGCGGCGCTCGCCAAGGGGGAGCGCGTCGGAGAGGTCGGGGACGCCGTCGAGGACGTCGTCGCCGCGTCGGGGACGCCCTACGGCATCGTGCAGGAGTACGTCGGGCACGGCATCGGGAGCGCGATGCACCAGCCGCCCGAGGTCCTCAACTACCGCACGCGCGAGCGCGGGCCGCGTCTGCGCGCGGGTCTGTGCGTCGCCGTCGAGCCGATGCTCACGCGCGGGTCGCGCGCGACCCAGGTCCTCGAGGACGACTGGACGGTCGTGACCGAGGACGGGTCCCGGGCGGCGCACTGGGAGCACACCGTCGCCATCGGGCCGGACGGCATCTGGGTCCTGACGGCGCCGGACGGCGGTGCCGCGCGGCTCGCCGAGCTCGGCGTCACCGTCGCGCCCTGGAACTCGACGACCGGGCCGGTCTGAGCACAGCACGGGGCCGACGACGCCGGTTTTCGCCCGCGTCGTCCATGCCGTAGGATGGCCCGTTGGGTGCGTGTGCCCTCGTCGACCTCGCCCGGACTCAGGTCCGCGCGTCGCCGGCGGGACTCGGCATCCGATCCCTGTTCGGACGCCCGTAGGCCCGCGCCGACGGTCGCCCGGGCACGGACGTCCTGTCACCACACAGTTAGCGGAGGAAATGGCAAAGAAGGACGGTGTCATCGAGATCGAGGGCAGCGTGGTCGAGGCCCTGCCGAACGCGATGTTCCGCGTGGAGCTGGCGAACGGCCACAAGGTTCTCGCTCACATCTCGGGCAAGATGCGTCAGCACTACATCCGGATCCTCCCCGAGGACCGGGTCGTGGTGGAGCTGAGCCCGTACGACCTGTCCCGCGGCCGGATCGTGTACCGCTACAAGTAGCCCGCCGGTGATCGTCCGGATCACCCCCGATCGACACTGCCGCCCGTCGCACGCTCGTGCGCGCGTGCGGCGGCGGAGGAACGAGCAATGAAGGTCAAGCCCAGCGTCAAGAAGATCTGCGACAAGTGCAAGGTGATCCGCCGGCACGGTCGTGTGATGGTCATCTGCGACAACCTGCGGCACAAGCAGCGCCAGGGCTGAGCCCCGGCGTCCCGGCCCTCGGGCCGGGGTGCACCAGGTCGACGCGGTCGACCCCCGGCCTCGCACGCGCGAGCGCCGGACCAGCGTACGGTCAGCGCCTTCCGACCCCAGGGTCGGGACGCAACCCCCGGTCGGAGGCCGGGGCCCGCAGCAGCGGGAGGACCGTGCGGAGGACCTCCGAGGCAGTACAGGAGCAGTGAATGGCACGTCTCGTCGGCGTCGACCTCCCCCGTGACAAGCGGCTCGAGGTTGCGCTCACCTACATCTACGGCGTCGGTCGCACCCGCGCCCAGCAGACGCTCGCGGCCACCGGCATCAGCCCGGACCTGCGCGTCAAGGACCTCGGCGACGCTGAGCTCGTCGCCCTGCGCGACCACCTCGAGAACAGCTACAAGCTCGAGGGTGACCTGCGCCGCGAGGTCGCTGCGGACATCCGCCGCAAGGTCGAGATCGGCAGCTACGAGGGCATCCGGCACCGTCGCGGCCTGCCCGTGCGCGGTCAGCGGACCAAGACCAACGCCCGCACCCGCAAGGGCCCGAAGCGCACCGTGGCCGGCAAGAAGAAGGCCGGGCGCAAGTAGCCACCCTCGCGGACGCCCGCACGGTACGCACCGTGCGGCGGCGTCCGCGGCCGACGACCTCAGACCTAGACAAGGAACGCAATGCCTCCCAAGACCCGTACTGCCGGCGCTGCGCGCAAGCCGCGGCGCAAGGAGAAGAAGAACATCGCTGTGGGCGTCGCCCACATCAAGAGCACGTTCAACAACACGATCGTCTCGATCACGGACCCGTCCGGCGCGGTCGTCGCGTGGGCCTCGTCCGGCCAGGTCGGCTTCAAGGGCTCGCGCAAGTCGACGCCCTTCGCGGCGCAGCTCGCCGCCGAGGCCGCCGCGCGTCGTGCCCAGGAGCACGGCATGAAGAAGGTCGACGTCCTGGTCAAGGGCCCCGGCTCGGGCCGTGAGACCGCGATCCGCTCGCTCCAGGCCACGGGCCTCGAGGTCGGCTCGATCCAGGACGTGACGCCCCAGGCGCACAACGGCTGCCGTCCGCCGAAGCGCCGCCGCGTCTGATCTCGTCGCCGGGGCGGGCGGGTCTCCCGCCCGCCCCGGCCGCACGTCCCGCGTGACCCGCCCTGCGGGCCGCGCGGACCAGAAGGACCCTGCCCGGTGGACCGAGACCGCGCAGGCCCGCGTGATGCGTCATATGGCGGACGCACACTGAGAGGACACCCACCGTGCTCATCGCACAGCGCCCCACCCTGACCGAAGAGGTCATCTCCGAGTACCGCTCGCGGTTCGTCATCGAGCCGCTCGAGCCGGGCTTCGGCTACACGCTCGGCAACTCCCTGCGTCGCACGCTGCTCTCGTCCATCCCGGGCGCGGCCGTGACGTCGATCCGGATCGACGGCGTGCTGCACGAGTTCAGCACCGTCACCGGCGCCAAGGAGGACGTCACCGAGATCATCCTGAACATCAAGGAGCTCGTCGTCTCCTCGGAGAACGACGAGCCCGTCGTGATGTACCTGCGCAAGCAGGGCCCCGGCACGGTCACGGCCGCTGACATCACGCCGCCGGCCGGCGTCGAGGTCCACAACCCCGACCTGCACATCGCCACGCTCAACGGCAAGGGCAAGCTCGAGGTCGAGCTCACGGTCGAGCGCGGCCGCGGCTACGTCTCCGCGCAGCAGAACAAGGCCTACGACGCCGAGATCGGCCGCGTGCCGGTCGACTCGATCTACTCGCCGGTCCTCAAGGTGACCTACAAGGTCGAGGCCACGCGTGTCGAGCAGCGCACCGACTTCGACAAGCTCATCGTCGACGTCGAGACCAAGCGGGCCATCACGCCGCGCGACGCGCTCGCCTCCGCGGGCAAGACGCTCGTCGAGCTCTTCGGCCTCGCCCGTGAGCTCAACGTCGAGGCCGAGGGCATCGAGATCGGGCCGTCGCCGACGGACGCCGCTCTCGCCGCCGACCTGGCCCTGCCGATCGAGGAGCTCCAGCTCACGATCCGCTCCTACAACTGCCTCAAGCGCGAGGGCATCCACTCGGTGGGCGAGCTCGTGGCACGCAGCGAGGCCGACCTCCTGGACATCCGCAACTTCGGTGCGAAGTCCATCACCGAGGTCAAGGAGAAGCTCGCCGGGCTCGGCCTGTCGCTCAAGGACAGCCCGATCGACTTCGACCCCACCGCGGCCGCCTACTACGACGACGCCGACTTCCCCGAGGACGAGCTGTCCTGACGCCGTGGCGGACCGGACGGTGAACCCGACCGGTCCCGCGATCTTCGAGAACTGAGGAGTACAGACCATGCCTACGCCCACCAAGGGTCCGCGGCTCGGCGGCGGTCCGGCGCACGAGCGGCTCATCCTCGCCAACCTGGCGACGAGCCTGTTCGAGCACCGTCGGATCACCACGACCGAGGCCAAGGCGAAGCGGCTCCGCCCGCTCGCCGAGCGCCTGATCACCTTCGCCAAGCGCGGCGACCTGCACGCGCGTCGCCGTGTGCTGACGACCGTCCGCGACAAGAGCGTCGTGCACGTGCTCTTCACGGAGATCGCGCCGGCCATGGCCGAGCGCCACGGTGGCTACACGCGCATCACCAAGATCGGCCCGCGCAAGGGTGACAACGCACCCATGGCCGTGATCGAGCTCGTGCTCGAGCCCGTCAGCCCGAAGCAGGCGACCGTCCGCGAGGCCGAGAAGGCCACGAAGAAGGCCGCCGCACCGAAGAAGGCCGAGAAGGCCGCAGCTCCGGTCGAGGAGGCGCCGGTCGAGGAGACCGAGGCCGTCGAGACCCCCGCCGAGGAGACCGTGGACGCGACCCCGGCCGAGGAGACCACCGAGGGCTCCGAGAAGGCCTGACGCACCACGCACCACGGACGACCACGCAGGGCCCGGACCGATCACGGTCCGGGCCCTGCGCCGTAGGCTGGACGGATGACCTCGCGTGACACGCACGGTGCGGGCGCCGTCCCCGTCGTCCTGCTGCACGGCGCACGTGTCTCACGCACGATGTGGGGGACGCAGCTCGAGGCCCTGCGGCGGACCGGCCGCGAGGCGCTCGCGATCGACCTGCCCGGGCACGGGCGACGTGCGGGGGAGACGTTCACCGTCGAGGGCAGCCTCGAGGCGATCGACGACGCGGTCGACGCCGTCGGTGGACGCGCCTGCCTGGTCGGTCTGTCGCTCGGCGGCTTCCTCGGGATCACCTACACGGCCCGCAGGCCCGAGCGCGTCGTCGGCCTCGTCGCCGCCGGGTGCAGCACCGACCCGGGCAACCCGCTCACGGACGCGTGGCGGCTCGCCGCGGGCATGATCGGGAGGCTGCCGGACCGGGGGGAGTGGCTCAACCAGGCCCTCGTGGACCGTGCGCTGCCGACCGAAGGGGCGAAGATGCTCGCCGAGGGTGGCTTCGCCCTCGACGTCATGGTCGACCTCCTCACGCAGATGCGCACCGTCCGGACGCTCGACGACCTCCGGCGCATCCACTGCCCGGTGTGGCTCGTCAACGGCCGGTGGGACCACTTCCGCACGCAGGAGAGGCGCTTCCTGCGCGCCTGCCCGTCGGCCCGGCTCGTCGTCGTGCCGGGTGCGACGCACCTCGTCAGCGTCGTGCGCCCGGTCGCCTTCAACCGGGTGATGCTCGGGGCGCTCGACGAGCTCGACCGGCTCGAGCGTGCGGACCGGGCGGCTCAGCCCGCGCCCGGGTGATGCGCCGAGCCCGCCCGTAGCGCCCAGGCCCGCACGCCGCCGACGATGCCCGCGGAGTTCGGCACCACGACGACGTCGTCGCCCAGCGCGTCGAGCGTGACCGGCCGGATGCGGCGAGAGTTGCCCCCGCCCAGGTAGAGGCGGTCCCAGTGGAACACCGGCCGCAGGCCGTCGACGGCGCGACGCACGCGGCGTGACCAGGCGGCGTCGCCGAGCCGCCGTCGCTCGTGCTCGCCCAGGTAGGCGTCGTACGTCACGCCCCACCGGACGGGCGCGTGCGACAGCTCGAGGTGCGGGGACAGGACGCCGCCGTCGAAGAGCGCGGAACCGAGGCCGGTCCCGAGGGTGAGCACGAGCTCGAGACCGCTGCCCGAGACGACGCCCGCGCCGTGGACCTCCGCGTCGTTGAGCACCAGGGTCGGGCAGCCGAGCGCCGTGCCGAGGGCCGCCGCCATGTCCTTGCCGGCCCATGCGGCGACGAGCTCCGGGTCGACCCGGCTCCGCGGCCCCGAGCGGGTCACGTAGTGCGGCGTCGCGATGACGACGCCGTGGCGGATCATGCCCGGCATGCCCACGGTCGCGCGCTCCGCGGGCGGGAGGCCCCGGGCGATCTCGACGATGGTCGCCACGAGCCGCTCGGGCGGCAGGGGGTAGGGCGTCGGCACCCGGACCGGGGGCACGTGGAGCGTGCCCGCGGCGTCCAGCACGGAGGCCTTGATGCCGCCGCCGCCGCAGTCGACCGCGAGCGTGCGTCCCGCCCCCGGTGCGTCCGTGCTGGTGCTCACGCGGCGACCCTAGGCCCGTGCGGCCCGCGCTCGCCACACGGCGAGGCCCGTGCGGCCCGCGCCCGCCACGCGGCCGAGGCCCCGCCGGCCCGTCGACGTGCGGCCGGGACGCGCAGGGCTCAGTACCGTGTGCACGTGAGTGCCGAGCAGCAGGTCAGCGCCGAGCCCGAGGAGGGGCGGTCCTCCCGGTCCGAGGGGTCCGCTGGTCTGCGCGTCCGGCTGGACCTGTCCTACGACGGGACCGCGTTCGCCGGCTGGGCGACGCAGCCCGGTCTGCGCACGGTGCAGGGCACGCTCGAGGCGGCGCTCGGGACGGTCCTGCGCTGCGCCGAGCCGCGCCTGACCGTCGCCGGCCGCACGGACGCCGGCGTGCACGCGCGCGGTCAGGTCGCGCACGTCGACCTCGACCCGGACGTGTGGGCGGCCGTCCGCGGTCGGATGACCGGGGAGCCCGGCGTCGCGCTCGTCCGCAGGCTCGCCGGCGTCCTGCCGCCCGACGTCGTGGTGCACAGGGCACAGCCCGCCCCTGAGGGCTTCGACGCGCGCTTCTCCGCGTTGCACCGCCGGTACACCTACCGGTTGGCCGACGACGCGGTCCGGGTCGACCCGCTGCGCCGCAGCCACGTCGTGCGCAACCGCCTGCCGCTCGACGTGGGGCCGATGAGCGAGGCCGCCGCGGACCTCGTCGGGCGGCACGACTTCGCCGCGTTCTGCCGCCCGCGACCGGGGGCCACGACGATCCGCACGTTGCAGGTCCTCGACGTCGTGCGGCCCTCGACGGGCCAGGACGCCGGTCTCGTCGTCGTCGTCGTGCAGGCCGACGCGTTCTGCCACAGCATGGTCCGCGCCCTCGTCGGTGCGCTCGTGGCCGTCGGCGAGGGCCGCCGGTCTGCCGGGTGGCCCGCGGAGCTCCTCGCAGGCCGCGCCCGGGACCCCGGGAGCGCCGTCGCGCCCGCGCACGGGCTCGTGCTCGAGGAGGTCGTCTACCCTCGTGCGGCCGACCTCGCCGAGCGGGCCCGGCAGACGCGCGCGCGCCGCGACCCCGCGGACGTCGACGACGCGCACGCGCACCGGGAAGAGGAGGACGGATGACCGACGAGCAGCACGGCGCCGACCCCGTCGCGGTCGCGCAGGTCTTCGTGGACCTGGCCGCGACGCTCGTCGGGCCCTACGCGGTCCCGGACCTCGCGCAGCGGCTCGTCGACGGGTGCGTCGAGGTCCTCGACGTCTGGGCGGCGGGCCTGCTCCTGGCGGACCCGGGGTCGACCCCCAAGGTGCTCGCGGCGAGCACCCACCAGGCCGAGCTCCTCGAGCTCGTGCAGGTGCGCTCGGGCCAGGGCCCGTGCCTCGAGGCGATGCGCCGCGACGAGCTCGTCGTGGTCGACGACGTCCCGGCGCGCCAGGAGGACTGGCCCGACTGGGTCGCGGGGGCGCAGGCGCTCGGCATCGACCGGGCCTACGGCATCCCGCTGCACCACGAGGGCGAGACGATCGGTGCGCTCAACCTCTTCCGGCGTGACGCCGGACCGCTCGGCGCGGGCGGCCTCGCCGTCGCTCGCTCGCTCGCGGACATGGCCACGCTCGCGATCCTCCAGCACCGTGCGATGGACGAGGCGACGACGGTGGCGGTGCAGCTCCAGCGCGCGCTCGACAGCAGGGTCGTGATCGAGCAGGCCAAGGGCGTGCTCGCCGAGCGGGAGGGCGTGTCCGTGGGTGACGCCTTCGCGCGGCTGCGCGCACAGGCTCGGGCGGGCTCGAGGCCGATCAGCGCGGTGGCGCACGACGTCGTCGCAGGGGCCGCGGCGCCCTCGACATCCGCGGGCGCGGACGGGGCCTGACGGGGCGGCGACCGTGACGGGTCACCGCTGCGGGCGGGGGACCTCGTCGGGTGCGGTCAGGTCGGCGTCGAACCCCTGGTCGAACCCGTCGTCGTCGAGCTCGTCCTCGTCGGGCACGAGGTGCACGGCGGCCTCCTCGGCGCTCGCGCCGCTGCCGGCGATGCCGACGTCCTGGGCCATGAGGCTCGTGGCGGACAGGCCGCCGGACTCCGCGACCGCGGGCGCGAGCCGTCCGGCGCGGTCCGGGTCGCTCGCCCCGGCGTCGGGCCCGTCGGCGGTGTCCCAGACCTCCGGCTGCTCCTGGGCGAGCCGCTCGTCGAGGGACTCGCCCTCGTACTGCTCGAGCTCGGTCTCGAGGCGGTGGCCGCTCGGGTGGTCGGGCGGGGAGTAGCCCTCGTCGAGCACGTTCTCGACGCCCCTGTCGAGGAGCGTGTCGTCCTGCTCGAGCTGGTTGCTGTCGCCCTCGGCCCCGGACTCCGGGTCCGGGGACGTGCCGGTGGTGTCGCCGTAGCCGCCCGTGTCGCTGGTCATGCCCCTACCGTGGCACCGGGCCGTGGCGCACGCATCCGGGACCTGTGCGGTCGCCGCGACGGGGCCGGCCCACGGCGGGCCGCGCGAGGGGCGCCCGTCCCCGGGGCGCGCGCAATGCCGTCGCGGCGGCGCCCGGTGGCACGGGACACTCGTGCGGTGGGACACCTGGACATCAACGGCATCGGCTACGTGCTGCCCGACGGCCGCCCCCTGCTGGCCGGCATCGACCTGCGGGTCGCGGACGGCGCCAAGACCGCGCTCGTCGGACCCAACGGGGCGGGCAAGACGACGCTGCTGCGGATCGTGGCGGGCGACGAGCAGCCGCATGCGGGCACGGTCGCACGGTCGGGCGGCCTGGGGGTCATGCGGCAGTTCGTCGGGCGCATCGCCGACGACCGGTCGGTCCGGGACCTGCTCGCGTCGCTCGCGCCCGCGGCGGTCAGCGCGGCGGCCACCGAGCTGACGGCCGCCGAGCTCGCCATGATGGAGGTCGACGACACGCCCTCCCAGATGCGCTACGCGCAGGCGCTCGCGGACTGGGCCGACGTGGGCGGCTACGAGGCCGAGGTCGGCTGGGACCGGGTCACCGACGCGGTGCTCTCGCTCCCGTTCGACCGGGCCCAGCACCGTGAGGTGCGCACGCTCTCGGGCGGCGAGCAGAAGAGGCTCGTGCTCGAGGCCCTGCTGCGCGGGCCGGACGAGGTGCTGCTGCTCGACGAGCCCGACAACTACCTCGACGTGCCGACCAAGCGGTGGCTCGAGGAGCGGCTCGCGTCGTCGGGCAAGACGGTGCTCTTCGTGAGCCACGACCGCGAGCTGCTCGCGCGGACGGCCACGCACGTCGCCAGCCTCGAGCCGACCGAGGCGGGCTCGACCCTGTGGGTGCACGGGGGAGGGTTCGGCGACTTCGGCGCCGCGCGTGCGGCGCGCGTCGCGCGGCTCGAGGAGCTGACCCGACGGTGGGAGGAGGAGCGCACCAAGCTTCGTGACCTCGTGAACACCCTGAAGAACAAGGCGGCCTTCAACGACGGCCTCGCCTCGCGCTACCAGGCCGCGCAGACCCGGTTGCGCAAGTTCGAGGAGGTCGGCCCGCCGCAGGTCATGGCCCGTGAGCAGGACGTCCGGGTGCGCCTCGTGGGCGGCCGCACGGCCAAGCGCGCCGTGGTCGCTGAGCGGCTCGAGCTGACGGGCCTCATGCGTCCGTTCGACCTCGAGGTGTGGTTCGGGGAACGCGTCGCGGTGCTGGGGTCCAACGGGTCGGGCAAGTCGCACTTCCTGCGCCTCCTCGCTGCGGGCGGGACCGACCCCGACCGGGAGCACGCCCCGGTGGACGACGCGGGCACGGGGGAGGGGGCGGCCGTCGCGCCGGCCCCGGTGGCCCACACCGGCCGGGTGGTGCTCGGCTCGCGGGTACGGCCCGGCTGGTTCGCGCAGAACGACACGCACCCCGAGCTCGCGGGGCGCACCCTCCTGGAGATCCTGCACCGCGGGCACGGCTCCCGGGCGGGCATGGGGCGTGAGCAGGCGAGCAAGGCGCTCGACCGCTACGAGCTCGTCGCTGCTGCGGAGCAGCGGTACGGGACGCTCTCGGGTGGCCAGCAGGCGCGCTTCCAGATCCTGCTGCTCGAGCTCGGCGGGGCGACCCTGCTGCTGCTCGACGAGCCGACGGACAACCTCGACCTGCACTCGGCGGAGGCGCTCGAGCGAGGGCTCGCCGCGTTCGAGGGGACCGTCGTCGCGGTGACGCACGACCGCTGGTTCGCGCGCGGGTTCGACAGGTTCCTGGTGTTCGGAGCGGACGGCGAGGTCGTGGAGACGCCCGAGGCCGTGTGGGACGCGGGTCGCGTGCAGCGCCGCCGGTGACGTCGCCGGCGTGCTCGGCGCAGGCCGGCGGCCTCAGGCGAGGAGGAGCGAGACGGCGAGCGTGACCATGACGACGGCGATCGCGGCGTCGAGGACGCGCCAGGCGCTCGGGCGCGCGAACACGGGCCGCAGGCGGTGCGCGCCGAACCCGAGCCCCGTGAACCACAGCGCGCTCGCGGAGACGGCCCCGGCGGCGAACGCCCAGCGCCCCGCGGGTCCGTGCTGGTTCGCGACCGAGCCCAGCAGCACGACCGTGTCCAGGTAGACGTGCGGGTTGAGGAAGGTCAGGGCGAGGGCGGTCGCGAGGACCCCGCGGTGGCCGGCCGGGGCCGCCGTCGCGGGGTCCAGGTGCGCCGGCCGACGCGCACGCGCGGCGGCCTGGGCCCCGACGAGGAGGAGGAAGGCCGCGCCCGCGTAGCGCGTGACCGTCAGCACGACGGGGTGCGCGGTCACCAGGGTCCCCAGGCCGGCGACCCCGCCGACGATGAGTGCGGCGTCGGCCAGGGCGCACACGAGGACGACCGTCAGCACGTGCTCGCGCCGGATGCCCTGGCGGAGCACGAACGCGTTCTGCGCCCCGATCGCGACGATCAGGGACAGGCCCGTGAGGAGGCCCGAGAGGGCGGCGGTGGTCACGCCGACACGCTAGGTCGGTCCGCAGGTGAAGACCAGTTCATCTTTCTTCAGCATCATTAGCATGGCTCACATGGAACTGGACCGGCAGCAGCTCGCCACGCTCGCCGCGGTGGTCGAGCACGGGAGCTTCGACGCGGCCGCGCGCGTGCTCCACGTGACGCCGTCCGCGGTCAGCCAGCGGGTCAAGGCGCTCGAGCAGCGCGCGGGCCAGGTGCTCGTCCGCCGCGTGCGCCCCTGCCTGCCCACGGCCCCGGGCGAGGTCCTCGTGCGGCTCGCCGGCCAGCTCGCGCTCCTGGAGGCGGAGGCCGGGCGCGCCCTGACCCCGGACGCCCGCGGCGTCGTCCGGCTCGCCGTCGCCGTGAACGCCGACTCCCTGTCCACGTGGTTCCCGCGCGTCCTGCGCGAGCTGCCCGACGACGTCGTGGTGGACCTGCGGCGCGAGGACCAGGACCACTCGGACGAGCTGCTGCGCGCGGGCACCGTCATGGCGGCCGTGACGGCCGACGGGCGGGCTGTGCAGGGGTGCCGCGTCCACGCGCTGGGCGCGATGCGCTACCTCGCGCTCGCCGCCCCGGCCTTCCACCGGCGCTGGATCGCCGACGCCGACGCCGGCGACGGGCCCGGGGCGCCCGCGCAGGGCCGGGTCGGGCGTGCCGATGCCGCGCGCCGCGTGGGCCGTGCGCCGGCGATCGCGTTCAACGACAAGGACGCGCTGCAGGACAGGTTCGTCCAGCAGCTGGGCGGCGGCGCGCTCGAGGCGCCGGTGCACCACGTCCCCTCCTCGTGGGCGTACGTCGAGCTCGTCCGGCAGGGGCTGGGCTGGGGGATGGTGCCCGAGGTCGCCGCACGCGAGGACCTCGCATCGGGCGCACTCGTCGAGGTGGTGCCGGGCGGTCACCTCGACGTGCCCCTGCACTGGCAGCACTGGCGGCTCGAGACGCCGCTCCTCGCGGACCTCACGCGGCGGGTCCTGGAGGTCGCCGGGAAGGACCTGCACCCCCTGTTTTGACCCCCTCGGCACGCGGAAGGTACTCTGGGACGTCGTTGTGCGCCCCCAGTGGCTCACCCACGCGGAGCTCCCACTCTCCGCGGGTGCCGAGGAGAGCACGATGCCCGACCTCATCGCGGCTCGCTGAGCACGATGCACCTCATTCAGCTACACGAAACGAAGGCTACGACCGTGCGCACGTACACCCCGAAGCCCGGCGACGTCGAGCGGACCTGGCACGTCATCGACGCGACCGACGTCGTGCTGGGCCGGCTCGCCACCCAGGTCGCGACGCTGCTGCGTGGCAAGCACAAGGCGACCTTCGCCCCGCACGTCGACGGCGGTGACTTCGTCATCGTGATCAACGCGGACAAGATCGCGCTGACGGGGAACAAGCGGGAGCAGAAGCTCGCGTACCGCCACTCGGGCTACCCGGGCGGCCTCCGCGCCGTCCCGTACTCCGAGCTGCTCGCCAAGAAGCCCGAGCGCGCCGTGGAGAAGGCCGTGCGCGGCATGCTCCCCAAGACGTCGCTCTCGCGCGCCCAGCTGACGAAGCTCAAGGTCTACGCCGGGCCGGAGCACCCGCACGCGGCGCAGCAGCCGAAGCCCTTCGAGATCACCCAGGTCGCCCAGTAGGCCCTGGCCCGCTGGCAGACACCACACAGGACGCGAGGACACCACCAGTGGCCGAGACCACCGTCGACATCGACGCCGTGGGCGATGACACGCCCACCAGCTACACCTCCGAGACCACGGCACCCACCGGTCGCGGCCAGAGCCTCACGGCCCCCGGCCAGGCCCTCGGCCGCCGCAAGGAAGCCGTCGCCCGGGTCCGCCTGGTGCCCGGCACGGGTCAGTGGAAGATCAACGGGCGCACGCTCGAGGACTACTTCCCGAACAAGGTCCACCAGCAGCTCGTCAACAGCCCGCTGAAGCTCGTGGACGTCGAGGGGCGCTTCGACGTCATCGCGCGCATCCACGGCGGCGGCGTGAGCGGCCAGGCCGGCGCACTGCGCCTCGGCATCGCCCGGGCGCTCAACGAGATCGACGCCGAGCACAACCGGCCCTCCCTCAAGAAGGCCGGCTTCCTCACGCGTGACGCCCGCGTCGTCGAGCGCAAGAAGGCCGGGCTCAAGAAGGCCCGCAAGGCGCCGCAGTACTCCAAGCGCTGACATCCGTCCCCACCGACGGCCCCGATGGTCACCATCGGGGCCGTCGGTCGTGACGGGGTTGTTCCTACGGCCCGTGGTCCCGTGTGGGACAGTCGGGCCGGACGAGGAGGTCTGATGGGTCGGCTGTTCGGAACCGACGGTGTACGGGGCATGGCCAACCGCGACGTCACGGCAGAGCTCGCGCTCGACGTCTCCGTCGCGGCGGCGCACGTGCTGGGCTCGACGGGTGCCTTCGAGGGCCACCGGCCCCGGGCCGTGATCGGGCGTGACCCCCGCGCGTCCGGGGAGTTCCTCTCGGCCGCCGTCGCCGCGGGCCTCGCGAGCGCGGGCGTCGACGTCGTCGACCTCGGCGTGCTGCCGACCCCCGGCGTCGCGCACCTCACGGGCGTGCTCGACGTGGACCTCGGCGTCATGCTCTCGGCGTCGCACAACCCCATGCCGGACAACGGCATCAAGTTCTTCACGCGTGGCGGGCACAAGCTGCCCGACGACGTCGAGGACGCCATCGAGCAGCGGATGCGCGAGCCCTGGGACCGCCCCACCGGGGTGGACGTCGGCCGGATCAGGCTCGACATCGGCTCCTCGGGCGCGCGGTACGTCGACCACCTGGTCTCCACGCTCCCCGCCGGCGCCGACGGGGGCAGCCCGCTGGCAGGCCTGCGGATCGCCGTCGACTGCGCCAACGGCGCGGCGAGCGAGGTCGGTCCTGCCGCGCTGCGCGCCGCCGGTGCTGACGTCGTCGTGATCAACGCGTCGCCCGACGGTCGCAACATCAACGAGAAGTGCGGCTCGACCCACCCGGAGCAGCTGCAGGCCGCCGTCGTGGCGGCTGGCGCGGACCTCGGAGTCGCGTTCGACGGCGACGCGGACCGCTGCCTCGCGGTGGACCACACCGGTGCGCTGGTCGACGGCGACCAGATCATGGGGATCCTCGCCGTGGCCCTCAAGGAGCGCGGCGAGCTCGTCGAGGACACCCTCGTCATCACGGTCATGAGCAACCTGGGCCTCCAGCTCGCGATGACCGAGGCCGGGATCCGCACCGTGCAGACGGGCGTGGGCGACCGCTACGTGCTCGAGGAGATGCGCGCGGGCGGGTTCAGCCTCGGCGGCGAGCAGTCCGGGCACCTGATCCTCGCGCGGCACGCGACGACGGGCGACGGCACCCTCACCGCGCTCCAGCTCGCCGCGCGCGTCGCGACGACGGGGCGCCCCCTCGCCGAGCTCGCGGCGTCGGTCGCCCGCCTCCCGCAGGTCCTCGTCAACGTCTCCGGCGTCGACCGGACCCGCGCGGGCACGGACGACGGGCTCCTCGAGGCGGTCTCGGCCGCGGAGGCCGAGCTCGGACGGTCCGGCCGGGTGCTCCTGCGGCCCTCCGGGACCGAGCCGGTCGTGCGTGTCATGGTGGAGGCCGGTCACCAGGACCTCGCCGACCAGGTCGCCCACCGCCTGGCCGACGTCGTCCGGGAGCGGCTCGCGCTGTGACGGTGACGTGGCCCGACGACGCGGCCGCGCTGCGCCTCGAGGTCGAACGGCTCCTGAGCGGGCAGCGTCCCCTGCCGATCGTCCAGGCCGGCCACCCCGCGCTGCGCGCGCATGCACGGCCGTACCGCGGAGAGCTCGACGGGGAGCTCCTCGTCGCGCTCGTCGCCGCGATGCGTGAGGCGATGTACGCGGCCCCCGGCGTCGGCCTCGCCGCACCGCAGGTCGGCCTCAGCCTCGCGATCGCCGTCGTCGAGGACGCCTGGCCGGTCCCGGGCGCGGTCGCGCAGGCGCGTGAGCGCACCGAGGTCCCGTTCCGGGTCCTGGTCAACCCCCGGTACGTGCCGGTCAGCGACACGCGCGTCGCGTTCTACGAGGGCTGCCTCAGCGTGCACGGCTACCAGGCGGTGACTCCCCGGTGGCGCTCGGTGCGGCTGACGGGGACCGACGAGACGGGCGCCGCGGTCGACGAGGTGCTGCACGGCTGGCCCGCGCGCATCGTCCAGCACGAGACGGACCACCTCGCGGGTCGGCTGTACCTCGACGTCGCCGAGATGCGGTCCCTCGTCGCACCGGCGGAGGCGCTGCGGTGGTCCGGGGACCTCACGCCCGAGCGGGCGGCCCAGGAGCTCGGCTTCACGCTGCCCTGACGTCGTCGTCGGCGTCGCCGCCGTCGTCATCGACGCCTCGCGCCGGTCGCGGGAGAGGGGCCGGGGCGCGTCTCGGCCTCGTGGGGGACCCCGGCTCATCCCTTCGGTGGACGCGCACAGCCCGCGCGCTGCGCGAGGATCGTGGCGCATCAGCGAACCAGGGTCCGCTCGGGGTTCCTTGGGGGTTGTCCCCCATTCCGCCGGGCGGTCCCGCGTCCTACCGTTGACGCAGAGGGGCACCCGCCCCTCGTCAGACCTCGTGCGTCCCCGACGCCATCCCGACGCCGCCCCGACCAAGGAGCTGATGACCCGTGCTGGAGGACTGGGTCATCGCCCTGGCCGGCTCGCCGTGGGTGTTCCTGGCGCTGTACGCCTTCGCCGCGATCGACGGGTTCTTCCCGCCCATCCCGAGCGAGTCCGTCGTCATCGCGCTCGCGGCCCTCTCGGCCGCGACCGGCGAGCCGAACTTCTGGATCCTCGGAGCCGTCGCCGCGGCGGGCGCCTTCACCGGCGACCAGACCGCGTACTCGATCGGCCAACGGCTCTCCGTCAGACGCATGCGCATGATGCGAGGGCCACGGCAGCAGCGAGCGCTCGCGTGGGCCGAGCGGGCGCTCGAGGACCGCGGCGCGTCCTTCATCATCGCGGCCCGCTACGTCCCCGTCGGCCGGGTCGCCGTGAACATGACCGCCGGCACCGTCGGCTTCTCGCGACCCCGCTTCTCAGCCCTGGCGGCGATCGCGGCCGTGACCTGGTCCATCTACTCCGTGATGCTCGGCATCGGGGCCGGCGTGTGGCTCGGCGAGAACCCGATGCTCGCCGTCGCGGTGGGCGTCGCCGGGGGTGTGCTGCTCGGCCTCCTGCTCGACCCGGTCATCTCCTGGTTCGCCCGGCGCCGCGGGGGGCGAACCCGCGTGACGGGCACCGCCGACGCCGTCAGCGCCGCCGAGCCCGGCGACGCCGCGTCCGACGCCCCGCTCGAGGACGCCCAGGGCGCGACGGCGCGACGCTAGAGCTTGCGCAGCCGGACCCGCTGCACCGAGTGGTCCCCACCCTTGCGCAGCACGAGGGTCGCGCGTCCGCGCGTCGGGAGGATGTTCTGCTCGAGGTTGGGGGCATTGATCGAGTCCCAGATCTGCTCCGCACGGTCGATCGCCGCATGGTCGTCGAGGTCCGCGTACCGGCGGAAGTAGGACGTGGGCTGGGCGAACGCCGTCCGGCGCAGCGACAGGAACCTGTCGACGTACCACTGGCGGACGTCGCGGGTGCGCGCGTCGACGTAGATGGAGAAGTCGAAGAAGTCGCTCACCGCGAGGCTCGACTCGCCGACGGCCGTGGCCCGGGCTGGCTGGAGCACGTTGAGGCCCTCGACGATGAGGACGTCGGGCCGCCGGACGACCACGCGCTCGTCGGGCACGATGTCGTAGCTCAGGTGGGAGTACACGGGGGCGCGCACCTCTGGCCGCCCCGCCTTGATCGCGGAGAGGAAGCGCAGCAGCGCGCGCCTGTCGTACGACTCGGGGAAGCCCTTGCGGTCCATGAGCCCGCGGCGCTCGAGCTCGCGGTTCGGGTACAGGAAGCCGTCGGTCGTGATGAGCTCGACGTGCGGCGTCTCGGGCCACCGGGCGAGCAGCTCGCGCAGGACGCGCGCGGTCGTCGACTTGCCGACGGCGACCGACCCGGCGATGCCGATCACGTACGGGGTGCGCGCCGCCGCCTCGCCGAGGAACGTCGACGACGCGGAGTGCAGGCCGCCCGTCGCGTTCACGTAGAGGTTGAGGAGCCGCGACAGCGGCCGGTACACCGCGTCGACCTCCGCGAGGTCGATCGGGTCGCCGAGGCCGCGCAGACGCGACACGTCCCCGTCCGTCAGGGGCAGGGGCGTCGAGGCGGACAGGCGGCTCCACGCCGCGCGGTCGAGGTCGACGTACGGCGTCGACGGGGCCAGCTCACCGACGGTCACGGCGTCCAGTCTGCCGGATCGCGGCGGCCCCGGATGCCGGACGGAGGACCGGCCGGGCACCGGGCCCGCGCCAACTAGACTCGCCCGCATGTGTGGAATCGTCGGGTACGTCGGTGCCCAGGAAGCCAGCGCCCGTCCGCTGGACGTCGTCATGGGCGGGCTCGCCCGGCTCGAGTACCGCGGGTACGACTCCGCGGGCGTCGCACTGGTCACGGCCGAGAACGGGCACGGCCTCGCGACGGCCAAGAAGGCGGGCAAGCTCGTCAACCTCGCGAACCTGATCGAGGAGCAGCCCCTGCCGCCGGCGACGGCCGCGATCGGCCACACACGCTGGGCGACGCACGGGGCGCCCAACGACGTCAACGCGCACCCCCACGTCTCGGCGGACGGCCGGCTCGCCGTGATCCACAACGGGATCGTCGAGAACTTCGCGGTGCTGCGCGCCGAGCTCGAGGCCGCGGGCGTCACGATGCGCAGCGAGACCGACACCGAGGTCGTCGCGCACCTGCTGGGCGCCGCATACGTCGCGGCCGACGGAGACCTGACCGAGGCGATGAGGACCGTCGCCCGGCGCCTGAAGGGCACCTTCACGCTCCTCGCGGTGCACGCCGACGCGCCGGACATGGTGGTCGGCACCCGGCACGACTCGCCGCTGGTCGTCGGCCTCGGCGACGGCGAGAACTTCCTGGGCTCGGACGTCGCGGCGTTCATCGCGCACACGCACGAGGCGATGGAGCTGGGCCAGGACCAGGTCGTCACGATCCGGCCCGGCTCGGTCAGCGTCGTGGACTTCGACGGCGTGCCCGTCGAGCCCCGGCGCTTCACGGTCGACTGGGACGCGGCCGCGGCGGAGAAGGGTGGCTTCGCGTCCTTCATGGACAAGGAGATCCACGACCAGCCGCACGCGATCGCCGACACCCTCCTGGGTCGCACGGACACGGGCGGTCGCCTCGTGCTCGACGAGGTCCGGGTCGACGAGGCGGTGCTGCGCCAGATCGACAAGATCATCGTGATCGCCTGCGGGACCGCCGCCTACGCCGGCCAGGTCGCGAAGTACGCGATCGAGCACTGGTGCCGCATCCCCGTCGAGGTCGAGCTCGCGCACGAGTTCCGCTACCGCGACCCCGTCGTCAACTCCAAGACCCTGGTGGTCGCCGTCTCGCAGTCCGGCGAGACCATGGACACGCTCATGGCGGTGCGGCACGCACGCGAGCAGGGCGCCACCGTCCTCGCCATCGTGAACACGCACGGGTCGACGATCCCGCGCGAGTCGGACGCCGTCCTCTACACGCACGCGGGACCCGAGGTCGCGGTCGCTTCGACCAAGGCGTTCCTCGCGCAGATCACCGCGGCGTACCTCCTCGGCCTGTACCTCGCGCAGCTGCGCGGGACGAAGTTCCCGGACGAGATCGCCGAGATCCTCGACGACCTGCGGGCCGTCCCGGAGAAGGTCCAGCAGGTCATCGACGGCGCCGGCCGCGTGCGGGAGACCGCCCGGGCCATGGCCGACGTCTCCTCGGTCCTGTTCCTGGGCCGCCACGTCGGCTTCCCCGTCGCCATGGAGGGTGCGCTCAAGCTCAAGGAGCTCGCGTACATCCACGCCGAGGGCTTCGCGGCGGGCGAGCTCAAGCACGGCCCCATCGCCCTGATCGAGGAGGGCCAGCCGGTCTTCATCATCGTGCCGTCGCCCCGCGGCCGGGACTCGCTGCACAGCAAGGTGATCTCGAACATCCAGGAGATCCGGGCACGCGGTGCACGCACGCTGGTGATCGCGGAGGAGGGCGACACGGACGTGCTGCCGTTCGCGGACGAGGTCTTCTTCGTGCCGCAGACGCCGGTGCTCCTCGCGCCGCTCGTCTCCGTCGTGCCGCTCCAGATCTTCGCGTGCGAGCTCGCGACCGCGAAGGGCCTCGACGTCGACCAGCCGCGCAACCTCGCGAAGTCGGTCACGGTCGAGTGAGGTCGCGCGGGCGGCGACCGAGGTCGGCGGCGTGATCGTCGGGGTCGGCATCGACGTGGTCGACGTCGCGCGCTTCCTGGCGACGCTCGACCGGGCCCCGGGCCTGCGCGACCGGCTCTTCACCGCCGAGGAGCGCACCCTGCCGCCCGCCTCGCTCGCCGCACGGTTCGCGGCCAAGGAGGCGATCGCGAAGGCCCTCGGTGCGCCGGGGACCATGCGCTGGCAGGACGCGACCGTGCACCGTGTGGTCGGCGGGGCGCCCCAGGTCGACATCACGGGCACGGTCGCGGCGCGGGCCGCGGAGCTCGGCGTCGACCGGTTCCACCTGTCGCTGTCGCACGACGCCGGGATCGCGTCGGCCGTCGCGATCGCCGAGCGGGACTGAACGGCCGCGTCGGCGCCCGCAGGTCAGGCCGGGTCGTAGCCGAGGTTCGGTGCGAGCCAGCGCTCCGCGTCGGCCAGCGACCAGCCCTTGCGCGCCGCGTAGTCGGCGACCTGGTCGCGGTCGATGCGCCCGAGCGCGAAGTACTGCGCGCCCGGGTGCGCGAAGTACAGGCCGGAGACGGCCGACGTCGGGGTCATCGCGTACGACGACGTCAGCTCGAGCCCGATCTCGCCGGCGCCGAGGAGGGCGAAGATCGTGCCCTTCTCGGTGTGGTCCGGCTGGGCCGGGTACCCGGGGGCGGGGCGGATGCCCACGTAGCGCTCCCGGATCAGCTCCGCGTTCGGCAGGTCCTCGTCGGGCGCGTAGCCCCACAGGTCGGTGCGCACGTACCGGTGGAGCCACTCGGCGCTGGCCTCGGCGAGCCGGTCCGCGACCGCCTTGACCATGATCGCGGCGTAGTCATCGCCCGCGTCCTCGTGCGCCGAGGCGAGCTCCTCGGCACCGTGCACGGCGACCGCGAAGGCACCCACGTGGTCACCGGCGAGCGCCACGAAGTCGGCGAGGGCTGCGTGGGCACCGGCGCGCTCGCGCTGCTGGCGCAGGGTGTGGAGGACCGCGAGGGGCGTCCCCGGCTCCCCGGGGCCAGGCGGCCTGGTCGCCGCGTCGTAGACCTCGACGTCGTCCCCGACGCGGCGTGCCGGCCAGAGACCGCACACCGCCCGGGGGGTGAGCAGGCCCTCGTCGACGACCCGGGCGAGGAGCGCCAGGGCGTCGTCGTGCAGCGAGCGGGCGTGCTCGCCCTGGCGCGGGTCCTCGAGGATCCGCGGGTACGTCCCGCGCAGCTCCCAGGCCGAGAAGAACGGGGTCCAGTCGATGAGCTCGACGACCTCGGCGATCGGGGGCTCGACCACGTGCCGCCCCGGTGAGCGGGGGGCGGGCGGCGTCGGCGGCTCGAGGCGCACCGCGCGTTCACGGGCCTCGCGCAGGGGCACGAGGCGGTGGTCCTTCTCCCGGTGCCGCTCGCGCAGCGTGTCGTACTCCGCGGTCGTCCGCCGCGCGAGGTCCTCGGGGCGTGCGAGCAGGTCCGCGACGACCCCGACGGCGCGGCTCGCGTCAGCGACGTGCACGACGGTCCTGCGGTAGGCGGGGTCGATCTTGACGGCCGTGTGCGCGCGGCTCGTCGTCGCGCCGCCGATCATGAGCGGCAGGGTCAGGTCGCGGCGGTCCATCTCGGCGGCGAGCGCGACCATCTCGTGCAGGCTCGGCGTGATCAGGCCTGACACGCCGATGACGTCCGCGTCGAGCTCCGCCGCGGCCGCCAGGATGCGCTCCGCCGGGACCATGACGCCGAGGTCGTGGACGGCGTAGCCGTTGCACGCGAGGACGACGCCGACGATGTTCTTGCCGATGTCGTGGACGTCGCCCTTGACGGTCGCCATGACCACCGTGCCCTTGCCGCGGCCCTGCTCGCCGCCGGCCGCCACGAGCGCGGCCTTCTCCGCCTCGAGGTACGGCGTGAGGTGGGCGACCGCCGCCTTCATGACGCGCGCCGACTTGACCACCTGCGGCAGGAACATCTTGCCCGCGCCGAACAGGTCGCCGACGACGTCCATGCCGTCCATGAGCGGGCCCTCGATGACCGCCAGCGGCGACCCGAGCTCGTGGAACGCCTCCTCGGCGTCCGCGACGATGTGCTCGACGATGCCCTGCACGAGCGCGTGCGTCAGGCGCTCGCCGACGGGCAGGTCACGCCACGCGTGCTGCGCCTGCTCCGTCTTCGCGACGTCCTTGTACGTCTCGGCGAGCGCGATGAGGCGCTCGGTGGCGTCGGGCCTGCGCGCGAGGATCACGTCCTCGACGGCCTCGCGCAGCTCGGGCTCGAGAGTCTCCGTGACCGTCAGCATCCCCGCGTTGACGATGCCCATGTCGAGGCCCGCCTCGATCGCGTGCGTGAGGAACACCGCGTGCATGGCCTCGCGCACGTGGTTGTTGCCGCGGAAGGAGAAGGAGACGTTGCTGATCCCCCCGCTGGTCAGCGCCCCGGGCAGGTTCTGCTTGATCCACCTCACCGCGTCGATGAAGTCGAGCGCGTACCTGTCGTGCTCGCTCATGCCCGTCGCGACCGTGAGCACGTTCGGGTCGAAGATGATGTCGTGCGGCGGGAACCCGGCCTGCTGGGTGAGCAGCCGGTACGCGCGCTCGCACACCTGCGTGCGCCGCTCGAGCGTGTCGGCCTGGCCGTCCTCGTCGAACGCCATGACCACGACGGCCGCCCCGTAGCGCCGCACCCGGCGCGCCCGGGTCAGGAAGGCCTCCTCGCCGTCCTTGAGGGAGATCGAGTTCACGACGGCCTTGCCCTGGACCCGCTTGAGGCCCGCCTCGAGGACCGTCCAGTCCGAGGAGTCGATCATCACCGGGACGCGCGCGATGTCCGGCTCGACGGCCAGCAGGTTGAGGAAGCGCGCCATCACCTCGGGCACGTCGAGCATGCCCTCGTCCACGTTGACGTCGACGACCTGCGCCCCGCCCGCGACCTGCTGCGCCGCGATCGCGACGGCCGCGTCGTCGTCGCCGGCGAGGATCGCGCGGCTGAAGCGCGGGCTGCCGGTGATGTTGGTGCGCTCGCCGACGTTGACGAAGTTGGTCTCGGGCGTGAGCACGAACGGCTCGAGCCCCGACAGGCGCAGGTGCTCGGGGGGCGGCGACGGGCGCCGCGGGGCCACGCCGTCGACGGCCGCCACGATCGCACGCACGTGGTCGGGCGTCGTCCCGCAGCAGCCGCCCACGATGTTGACGAGACCCTGCCGTGCGAAGTCCCCGAGGACGCCGGCGACCTGCTCGGGCGTCTCGTCGTAGCCGCCGAACGCGTTCGGCAGACCGGCGTTCGGGTGCGTGGAGACGAGCACGTCCGTGGCCTCGCCGAGCTCGCGCAGGTGCGGGCGGAGCTGCTCCGGGCCGAGCGCGCAGTTCAGGCCGACCGACAGCAGGTCCGCGTGCTCGGTGCTGATCGCGAACGCCTCGGGCGTCTGACCGGACAGGGTCCGGCCGCTCGCGTCCGTGATCGTCCCCGACAGCATGATCGGCAGGCGGCGCCCGGTGGCCGCGAACGCCTCCTCGCACGCGAACAGCGCCGCCTTCGCGTTGAGCGTGTCGAACACCGTCTCGACGAGCACCAGGTCGACGCCGCCCCGCACCAGTGCGACCACCTGCTCGGTGTACGCCTCGGCGAGCTCGTCGAACGTGATGTTGCGGAAGCCCGGCCGTTCGACGTCGGGCGAGAGCGACGCCGTGCGGTTGGTCGGGCCGACAGCGCCCGCGACCCACCGCCGGCGACCGTCGCGCGCCTCGGCCTCGTCGGCGACGGCGCGCGCGATCCGCGCACCGGCCTCGTTCATCGCGGCGACGAGGTGCTCGGTGCCGTAGTCGGCCTGCGAGATCGCGTTGCTGTTGAACGTGTTGGTCGTCGCGATGTCAGCGCCCGCGTCGGCGTACGCGCGGTGCAGGTCGGCGACGACGTCGGGCCTGCTGAGCTGAAGGAGGTCGAAGTTGCCCTGGTAGCTGCGGCCGGGCTCGGTCCCCTCGGCGTGGAAGTCGTCCTCGGTGAGGTCCAGGCCCTGGAGCATCGTGCCCCAGGCGCCGTCCAGCACGAGGATCCGCTCGCGCGCACAGTCAGCGATGTCGGAGATGCCGTCCACCCCCGTCCGTGCCTGGCGATCCGTCCTGACACCGGAAGGGTACGCAGCGGCCGCGGTCGCCGTGGCCCGGTCCATTCCCCGGGCCGTGGCGCTCAGCGCAGCGCGGGCACGACCTCGCGCTCGAAGAGCTCGATGCCCGACCTGTCGTACGCCGCCTCCGCGAAGTAGGTGATCGCGTAGGTCATCCCGAGGCCCTGGAGCTCGCGGAGCTTGTCGACGACCTGCTCGGGCGTGCCCACGAGCGGGCCCTTGCGGAACATCTCGCGCTCCTCGGCGACGCGGTGCGGGACGTGGGGGCGCAGGTGGTCCTCGATCCACGCGAGGCGGTCCTCGACGTCCGCCTCCGTCTCGCCGATCACGACGTTGTAGTTCGCGGAGCGCGTGATCTCCGCGAAGTCGCGGCCCACGTCGCGGCAGTGCCCCTCGAGCACGGACGACTTGTGCGCGAACGTCTCGGGGTCACCGCTGAGGTTCGCGTAGTCACCCATCCGGGCGACGATGCGCAGGGTCTTCTTCTCGCCGCCGCCCGCGATCCACAGCGGGATGCGGGGCTCCTGGAGCGGGCGCGGGTGCACGCGTGCGCCGGAGACCTGGAAGAACCGGCCGTCGAGCGTCGCCTCACCCGTCTCCCACGCCTGCGTCATGATCTGCACGCCCTCGTCGAGGGCACCGATGCGCTCACCCGCGCTCGGGAAGCCGTAGCCGTACGCGCGCCACTCGTGCTCGTACCAGCCCGCGCCGATGCCCATCTCGACGCGTCCCCCGCTGATCACGTCGACGGTGGCCGCGACCTTCGCGAGGTAGGCGGGGTTGCGGTAGGCCATGCAGGTGCACATCTGGCCGAGCCGCACGCGTGACGTGGTCGCCGCGAACGCCGCCATGAGGGTCCAGGCCTCGTGCGTGGCCTCGGTCGTCGGCTCGGGCACCGTGTGGAAGTGGTCGTAGACCCACACCGACTCCCAGGCGTCGCCCGTGTCGGCGTGCTGCACCAGGTCGTTCATGGTCGTCCACTGCTCGGCCGGCGGGATGTCGGTGAGGTCGAGCCGCCAGCCCTGGGGGATGAAGAGTCCGAAGCGCATGGTGCACACGGTAGACCGGGCCGTCGGCGCGGCGCGCGCGCTGGGCAGGTCGCCGGCGGTGCAGGGCAGGTGCGGGGCCGGCGATGGGCGGGTGCTGGGTAGGTGCTGGGCAGGTGCTGGGCACGGCGGCACGGTGCAGGATGGGTGGGTGATCGAGGCCTTCGCCGCCGCAGAGGTGCGCGCCGCCGAGGAGCCGCTCCTCGCGTGCGAGCGCGGCTTCACGGGCGGCCTCATGCACCGGGCCGCGACGGCCCTGGCGCTCGCCGTGGTGCGCGAGCAGCGGGCGCGGGCGGTGCGCGTCCAGGGCTCGACCGTCGTGGCCCTCGTCGGGCCCGGGAACAACGGCGGCGACGCCCTGCACGCGCTCGCGATCCTCGCGCGCCGGGGCGTCCGCGCCGTCGCCGTGCTCACGTCGGCCGCGGTGCACGACGACGGCCTCGCCGCGCTCCGTGCCGCCGGTGGGCGCGTCCTCGCGGTCGTCCCCGACGCGCCCGGCCGGCAGGTGTGGCTCGGTGAGGCGCTCGCGGAGGCGTTCACCGCCGACGTCGTGCTCGACGCGGTCCTCGGCATCGGCGGGCGCGGTGGCCTGCGCGGGACCGCCGCGGAGCTCGTCGGGCTCCTCGCGGGGCTGCTCACCGACCTCGGCGACCCCGGTGACAGCCCGCGCGTCCTCGCCGTCGACGTGCCCAGCGGCATCGGCGTCGACGACGGGACGGTTGCCGGGCCCGTGCTGCCCGCGCACCGCACCGTGACGTTCGGCTGCGCGAAGCCCGGGCTCGTGCTGCCACCGGCGGCGGCGTACGCGGGCGCGGTCGAGGTCGTCGACCTGGGCCTGCGCCCGGTCCTGGCCCAGCAGCGCGCGCGGCCGGCGGCCCGTCGCCTCGAGGCGCCCGACGTCGCCGCGCTCTGGCCGGTGCCGGGTGCGCGGGCCCACAAGTACACGCGGGGCGTCGTCGGCGTCGTCGCCGGCTCGCGGGCCTACCCGGGGGCGGCCGTCCTCGGCGTCGCGGGTGCGCTCGGAGCCGGCTGCGGCATGGTGCGGTACCAGGGACCGCCCGAGGTGGCCGCGGCCGTGCTCGCCGCCCACCCGGAGGTCGTGGTCGGGTCGGGTCGGGTCCAGGCGTGGGTGCTCGGGCCCGGCGTCGGCGAGGACGACGAGCAGGGCGCCCACGTGCGCGCCGCGCTCGCTCACGCGACCGAGGCCCGGGTCCCCGTGGTCGCCGACGCGGGTGCGCTCGGGCTCCTGCCCGAGCACGTCGGCCCGCTCGTCGTGCTCACGCCGCACGCCGGCGAGCTCGCGCGCCTCCTGACCGCGCGCGGGGCCCGCGTCGAGCGGGACGACGTCGAGCGCGAGCCCCTGCGCTGGGCGCTCGAGGCGCAGCGACGCACGGGAGCGACGGTCCTGCTCAAGGGGGCCGTGACGGTCGTGGCCGGTCCGGGCGCCGCACGTGCTGACGGACGGCGCGAGGACGTCGCGCCGGTCGTCATGTCCCAGGCCGACGCCCCCGCGTGGCTCGCGACGGCCGGCGCCGGCGACGTGCTGGCGGGGGTGCTCGGAGCGCTCCTGGCAGGGCACGCCGACGCGCTGGCCGCCGACCCCTCACGCGTCGTCGCCCTCGCCGCCGCGGCCGCGTACGTGCACGGCCGCGCCGCGCACCGGGCCAACCCGGGCGGCCCCGTCTCGGCGTCGGCCGTGGCGGCCGCCGTGCCGGGCGTCGTCGCCGAGCTCCTCGGGCCCGCGAGGTCCGAGTCGCCGTGGAGCTGAGCCCGCCGGACCCCGTCGACGCGCTCGCGGCGACCCGGGCGGGGGACCCGGCGGGGGCGCAGACGACCCTCCCGGAGATGCAGACGCCCCTCCCGGAGATGCAGACGCCCCTCCCGGAGATGCAGACGCCCCTCCCGGAGATGCAGACGACCCTCCCGGACGCACTGACGAGCCTCGCGGGGGCGCTCGCGAGCGGGCCGCGGCGGGTCCTCGGCGTCGCGGGTGAGCCGGGCGCCGGCAAGTCCACGGTCGCGGCGCAGCTCGTCACGGCGCTCGCCCCGCGCGCCGTGCTCGTCCCGATGGACGGCTTCCACCTCGCCCAGGCGGAGCTCGTGCGGCTCGGGCGGGCCGACCGCAAGGGCGCCCCCGACACGTTCGACGCCGCCGGGTTCGTCGCGCTCCTGCGCCGCCTGCGTGAGCAGCGACCCGGTGACCCCGTGGTGTACGCGCCGACGTTCGACCGCGCGCTCGAGGAGCCCGTCGCCGGTGCCGTCCCTGTCGACGCGGCCGTGCCGCTCGTCGTGGTCGAGGGCAACTACCTGCTGCTCGACGACGGGCCGTGGGCGCAGGTCGCGCGGCTCCTCGACGAGTGCTGGTACGTCGAGGTCGCCCGCGAGGTGCGCCTGGAACGCCTCGTCGCCCGGCACGTCGCGTTCGGCAAGGACGCAGCCGCGGCGCGCGCCTGGGCGCTCGGGCCCGACGAGCGCAACGCCGGGCTGATCCGCGGCACGCGCGCCCGGGCGACGCGCGTCGTCGCGCTGCGCTGACCTCCCGCCGACCGGCGGTGGGAGACTGGCCCGCGTGAGCGACTACCCAGCCCGAGCCGTCGTCGACCTGGACGCGATCAGCGCGAACGTCCGCACCCTGCGTGACCTGGCCAGCCCCGCCGCCGTGATGGCCGTCGTGAAGGCCGACGCGTACGGCCACGGGCTCGTCCCCAGCGCGCGCGCGGCCCTCGCGGGTGGCGCCACGTGGCTCGGAGTGGCCCAGGCGACCGAGGCGCTCGAGCTGCGCGCGGCGGGCGTGCAGTCGCGCATCCTCACCTGGCTGTACGCGCCCGGTGCACCGCTCGACCGGCTGGTCGCGGCCGACGTCGACGTGTCCGTGCCTGCAGGCTGGGCCCTCCTCGAGGTCGTCGAGGCCGCCCGCGCCACGGGACGCACCGCGCGCATCCACGTCAAGGTCGACACCGGCCTGGGGCGTGGCGGCGCCCTGCCCCGCGACCTCGACACGCTGCTGGACGCGGCCCTCGCCGCGCAGGCCGAGGGTGCCGTGTCGGTCGTCGGCGTCTGGTCCCACCTGGCGTGGGCCGACGCCCCGGACCACCCCACGGTGCTCGCGCAGGCGCAGGTGTTCGACGACGCGGTGCGGCTCGCCGAGCGCAAGGGCGCGCGGCTCGAGGTCCGCCACCTCGCCAACTCCGCCGCGACCCTGACCAACCCCGCCATGCACTACGACCTCGTGCGGCCGGGGCTCGCCGTGTACGGCCTGACACCGGTGCCGCAGCTCGGCGGCCCCGACCGCTACGGCCTCGTCCCCGCGATGCGCCTCGAGGCAGAGCTCGTGCTCGCCAAGCTCGTCCCCGCGGGGCACGGCGTCTCCTACGGGCACGTCTACACGACGCCCACCCAGACCGTGCTGGGCGTCGTCGGGCTCGGGTACGCCGACGGCATCCCGCGCCACGCCTCAGGCACGCCCGAGCGCGCGGGGGCACCGATGCAGGTGGGTGGCCGCCGCGTCGGGATCGCGGGGCGCGTGTGCATGGACCAGCTCGTGGTCGACCTCGGCCCCGACGCCGATGACGTCGCCGGCGACCGCGTCGTGCTCTTCGGCTCGGGCGCCGACGGCGAGCCGACGGCCGAGGACTGGGCCGAGGCCGCCGGGACCATCTCCTACGAGATCGTCGCGCGGCTCGGTGCCCGCGTGCCGCGGGTCCACGTCGGAGGCCCGGTCGGTGACGGCGGGCCCGCGGCGGCGCGCGGGGGTGCCGCGTGAACCCGGACGTGGGCCGTGGCGCGGGCGTGGACGGCCCTGACGCCGGGGGACCGGTCGAGCAGTCCGTGGCCGTCACGCTCCCCGACGCGGAGGCCACCCGCGCGTACGGCCGGGCGCTCGCGGGGCTCCTGCGGGCAAGGGACCTCGTGGTGCTCACGGGTCCGCTGGGCGCGGGCAAGACGACCCTGACGCAGGGCATCGGCGCGGGGCTCGACGTGCGGGGCCAGGTCGCATCGCCCACGTTCATCATCGCGCGCGTGCACCCGCCCCTGGGCGCGGGACCGGCGCTCGTGCACGTCGACGCGTACCGGCTCGGCTCGCTCGACGAGCTGGACGCGCTCGACCTGGACGCGACCCTCGACGAGTCCGTGACCGTCGTCGAGTGGGGCGAGGGCCTGGCCGAGGTCCTGTCCGAGGACCGCCTGGAGGTCGTCGTCGACCGCCCGCGCGGTGCGCACGCGCAGCCAGCGGGGGACGCCGTCGTCGACGAGGAGGACCTGCTCGACGCCGAGGCGGGAGCCCGCGTCGTGACGGTGCGCGCGCTGGGGCCGCGGTGGCGCGGCGTCGTGCTGCCCGCCGGTTTGGGAGGATGAGCCCGTGCCCGTCCTCGCGCTCGACACGTCCGCCGACATCGGTGTCTGCCTGATCCAGCCGTCACCGGGCCCGGGGCCCGGGTCCTCGTCCGGCCCGGCGGGGGCACCGGCCTCGTGGCGGATGCCCGTCGTGCTCGCCGAGCGTCGCGTGACCGAGCAGCGCAGGCACGCCGAGCTGCTCGCACCGCTCGTCGCCGAGGTGCTCGCCGAGGCGGGGACGGACCGACGCGAGGTCACCGCCGTCGTCGTGGGTACCGGCCCCGCACCGTTCACGGGCCTGCGGGCCGGCCTCGTCACCGCGCGCACCCTGGCGTTCGCGCTCGGGGTCCCGGTGCACGGCGTGAGCAGCCTCGACGCGCTCGCGGCCCAGGCGTTCGCCGCCGGGCTCGCCGGCGAGGAGGTGCTGGTGGTGACCGACGCCCGGCGGCGCGAGGTGTACGCCGCGCGGTACCGGCGCCGCGGACCCGCGGGTCCCGACGGTCCCGTCATCGCGTCCGGTGGGACGGCTGGCGCGGCCGCGGACGCCACGGCGCCCGACGTCGCCCCCGGTGCGGGGTGGCTGCCCGACGTCGAGCTCCTCGCGGGCCCGCTGGTCGACCACGCAGAGGCGCTCGCCGCCGAGGCCGCGCGACCCGGCACCGTCATCGTCGGGCCCGGCGGCCTGATCTACCCCGAGCACCTGCCGCTGACCCCCGGCGCGCCGCTTCTCGTGGAACCGGCCGTGCTCGCCGCGCTCGCCCTGGCCCGGGCCGCCCGCGGCGACGCGCTGCCGACGGAGCCGCTGTACCTGCGCCGCCCCGACGTCGTCCCGTCCGCGGCTCGTAAGCGGGCCACCGGATGACCGCTGAGGCGCCCGCGGAGGTGCGGTCCCTCACGGACGCCGACGTCGCCGAGGTCGTCCGGCTCGAGCGCGCGCTGTTCGGCGTGTCCGCCTGGAGCGAGGCGATGGTGCGCGAGGAGCTCGCCGGGCCCGGGCGGTGGTACGTCGGGCTCGACGACGACGGTGCTGCCGCGGGCGGCCTCGCCGGGTACGCGGGGCTGTGGTTCGACGGGGACGTGGCCCAGGTCATGACGATCGGGGTCGCCCCGCACGCCCAGCGGTGCGGCCTCGGGGCCCGTCTGCTCCAGGCCCTGGTGGACGAGGCGCGTCGCCTGCGGGCGAGCGCCGTGCTCCTCGAGGTGCGCGTCGACAACGCGCCCGCGCTCGCGCTGTACGAGCGGTTCGGGTTCACCGTGCTCGGCCGCCGGCGGCGGTACTACCAGCCGGAGGACGTCGACGCCTTCACGATGCGCCGCCTGCTCTGAGGGCGGGGCGTCCTCCGAGGGCGGGGCGTCCTCCGAGGGCCGGCCCGGTGCGGGACCACCGCTGGGCGCGCCCTACCCTGGTCGCATGCCTGACGCCTCGCTGGTCCTGGGGATCGAGACCTCGTGCGACGAGACGGGCGTGGCGCTCGTGCGCGTCCACGACGACGGCAACGAGCTGCTGACGGACGTGGTCGCGAGCTCGATGGACGAGCACGCGCGGTTCGGCGGGATCATCCCGGAGATCGCGTCGCGCGCCCACCTCGAGGCGATGATCCCGACGCTGACGCGCGCGCTCGAGCGGGCCGACGTCGACCTCGGCGAGGTCGGGGCGGTGGCGGTCACCGCGGGGCCGGGGCTCGTCGGCCCCCTCACGGTCGGCGCGGCCGCCGCGAAGGCGCTCGCCGTCGGGCTCGACGTGCCCCTGTACGGCGTGAACCACGTCATCGGGCACGCGGCCGTCGACGAGCTGGTCCACGGCCGGTTCCCCGAGCGGGTCATGGCGCTCGTCGTCTCGGGCGGGCACTCGTCCCTGCTCCTGGTCGACGACATCGCGACCGACGTGACCGAGCTGGGCCACACCCTGGACGACGCCGCGGGGGAGGCGTTCGACAAGGTGGGACGGCTCCTCGGCCTGCCGTACCCCGGCGGCCCGCACATCGACCGGCTCGCGCGCGAGGGCGACCCGACGGCCGTGCGCTTCCCGCGCGGTCTCACAGCGGCCAAGGACCAGGCACGGCACGCGTACGACTTCTCCTTCTCGGGCCTCAAGACGGCCGTGGCGCGCTGGGTCGAGGCGAAGCAGGACGCGGGCGAGGAGTTCTCCCTGCCCGACGTCGCCGCGTCCTTCGCGGCGTCGGTCGCGGACGTCCTGACCGCCAAGACGATCGCCGCGTGCCGGAGCCACGACGTCACGACGCTCGTGGTCGGCGGGGGCTTCTCCGCGAACTCCCAGCTCCGCGAGCTGGCCGCCGAGCGCTGCGCGGAGGCGGGGATCACCCTGCGCATCCCGCCGATCCGCTACTGCACGGACAACGGGGCGATGATCGGCGCGCTCGGCGCTGCCGTGGTGCGGGCGGGCGTCGCGCCGTCGTCCCTCGACCTGCCGGTCGACTCCTCGATGCCCCTGACCCACGTCACGGTCTGACGCCGGCCTGGCAGCATCACGCGGATGCGACGATGCCGGCTGCACGTGATGGGCGCGAGCGGATCGGGCACGACGACCCTCGCGCGTGCCGTGGCGGACGCCTGGTCCGTGCCCCACGCCGATGCGGACGACTACTTCTGGCTGCCCACGACCCCGCCGTACGTGGCGCAGCGTCCCGCAGCCGACCGGGTCGCGCTGATGGAGGAGGTGTTCGCCCCGCGCGACGCGTGGGTCCTGTCCGGGTCGATGGTCGGGTGGGGTGACGCGGTCGTCCGACGGTGCGACGCCATCGTTCTCCTCACGCTCGAGCCGGGTGAGCGGCTGCGGAGGCTCGAGGCGAGGGAACGGGTGCGCAGCGCCCAGGGATCGGTCGACGAGCACGCGCTCGAGGTGTTCCTCGCCTGGGCGCGCGCGTACGACGACCCGTCCTTCGACGGGCGTAGCCGCAGGACGCACGAGGAGTGGCTCAGAACGGTTCCCTGCCCGGTCCTGCGGCTCGACAGCTCGGCCCCGCGGGAGGACCTGCGCGACGCGGTGCTCGCGTGGGCGCCCGGTGGGGGCTCAGCCGAAGATGCGCCAGAGGCGTGAGCCGAGCACGAACGCGGTCGTCGCGACGCCCAGGTACAGCGTGGCCCAGGGCCACGTGACGCCCGACTCGACCGAGATCTCCTCTGCGGTCGCCGTGAAGACCGTCTCGCTCCCGAACGGGTAGCGCGTGAGCGATCCCCCGCCGAGCGCGTCGAGCGTGTCGAGGGTCCCGGCCGCGTACGCGAGGACCATGTACGCGAGGGCGCCGACGGCGAGCGTGGCCGCGACGGCGCCGGTGTTCCACCGGGGCAGACGCCGGCCGAGCTCGGCGACGTAGCCCTGCGCGAGGACGACCGGGTGGCCCAGGTCGGCGAGCGCCTGGCGCATGCCGACCTCGGCGGCGGCCGCCCGGATCTCGGCCCGCAGAGCGGTCCGGACCTGGCGGTACTCGCGCCGGGGGTAGTCCTGCATCGCCCAGCCGAACCGCCACAGGTACGCCGTCAGGGCGAGCCGGTCGCGCACGCCCGTGCGGGGCGGTGCCGCCGGGGTCTCGCGCGCCGGTCCCTGTGCCTGGTCGGTCTCGGGGGTGGTCATGGTCCCTCCTGCGGGTGTGGGGTGTGGCGAAGGACGGTGTCGACGGTGCGTCCGAGGTCGGCCCACGCGCGGGTTCCCGCGGTGAGGGCCTCGGCACCTGCCGGGGTGGGGCGGTAGTACTTGCGTGCGGGGCCGGACGACGACGCGACGAGGCGGGAGGAGATCTGGCCCTCACGCTCGAGCCGCGTCAGCACGGGGTAGACCGTGCCGGTCGCGATATCGGCCAGACCGGCCTCCTGGAGCCGGGTCACGAGCTCGTAGCCGTAGGACTCCTGCCTGCTCAGCAGGGCCAGGACGAGGAGCGGGAGCACGCCCTTGAGGAGCTGCGGGTCACGCGCTCGCTCGTCCATGCCAGAAGGCTATACCCACTACTCGGTAATGCCAACTACCCCAGGGAGGGGCCGGTCACAGCGGCTTGCCGGCCCGCATCTCCGCGACCAGGGCCGCGACGACGGAGTCCAGCTCGCCCCCGTTGCGCCGGGCGACCGCCCGCTGACGCTGGTACGACGCACCCTTGCGCAGGATGGTGCGCACGCCGTCGAGCTCGGCCGCGCAGCCCAGGCGATCCGCCACGGGCTCGAGCTCGGCCAGGAGCCGCGGGACCGCCTCGGTCACGAGCTCCTCGTTGCCCTGGGCGTCGAGGATGATGATCGCGTCCATGCCGTAGCGCGCGGAGCGCCACTTGTTCTCCTGCGCGAACCACGGCTGGAGCTTGGGCAGCTGTTTGCCCTCGTCGAGCATCGTCGAGAAGTGCTCCACGAGGCAGTGGATGAGTGCCGCGAAGGCCATGACCTCGGTGAGGTTGGACGCGCCGTCGCAGATGCGCATCTCCAGGGTGCCGAGGCGGGGCGACGGGCGCAGGTCCCAGCGGATCTCGTCGAACTGGTCGATCACGCCCGTGTGCATCATGTCGGCCGTGTAGGCCTCGAGCTGCTCCCACTCGTCGAACTGGAACGGCAGGCCCGCCGTCGGCAGCTGCTGGAACATGAGCGCGCGGTTCGACGCGTACCCCGTGTCCTTGCCACCCCAGAAGGGGGACGACGCCGAGAGCGACTGCAGGTGCGGGAAGTAGGTGAGGACCGCGCGCAGGATCGGCAGGACCTTGCGACGGTCCTCGATCCCGACGTGGACGTGCACGCCGTAGATCAGCATCTGCCGGCCCCACCACTGCGTGCGGTCGATGAGCGTCGCGTAGCGCTGCTTGTCCGTGACCTTCTGGTTGCTCCACCGGGCGAACGGGTGGGTGCCCGCGCACATGAGCTCGACGCGGAGCGGGTCGGTCACCTCGCGGATCGTGTCGATGCTGCGCTGGAGGTCCGCGCCGGCCTCGGGCACCGTGCGGCACACGCCCGTGATGATCTCCACGGTGTTGAGCAGGAGCTCCTGCTTGATCGTCGGGTGCTCGCCGCCGCCGGGCGGGGCGACGGCCTCGAGGACCGTCGCGGCGACCTGGCGCAGGTCCCCGCTGTCCGCGTCGACGAGCGCGAGCTCCCACTCGACACCGATGGACGACCGCGGCGACGCGGCGAACGGGATGTGCATCACGCCTGCTCGACGGGCTCGACGAGGAGCACCTGCTGGGACCCTGCGATGCGGGTCAGGACCACCGTGGCCTCCTCGTCGCCCCGCAGGTCGAGCTGCTTGCGCAGCTGCTCGGGCACGACGGCGGTGCCCCGCTTCTTGATCGTCAGCCGGCCGACGGAGCGCTCGCGCAGCGCGGTCCGCAGGCGCTTGAGGCCGAACGGCATGACGTCGAGCACCCGGTACGCCTGGGCGGTGGGTGTGCTGGTCAGGTGGTCGGACGTCACGTAGGCAATCGTGGGGTCCAGGAGGCGCCCGTGCACCTCGTCGGCCACGAGCGCGACGAGTCCCGCGCGGATCACGGCGCCGTCGGGCTCGTACAGGTAGGCGCCGGGCGCGCCGACGTCGGGCGCAGCGAGCTCCGTAGCCGGTGCGCGGAGCGTCGTCGCCCTGCCGCCGCGCAGGACGAGCGCCGACCGGCCCGGGCCCTCGGGGGGCCAGCGGGCCGAACCACAGGCCGGCCTCGACGACGTCGCCGTCGACGCTCACCCACTGCGCCTCGGCCTCGGCGGGGAGGTCGGTGTGCGCGATGCCGGGGCCGACCTTGACGCCGAGCGCGGGCACGGCCTCGCGCAGCGCCAGGACCCGGTCGAGCGGCGGGTCGTAGGCGGCCGGGTCGTGCCGACGGCGGCCCGAGGCGGTGCGTCGTGCCGGGTCGGCGAAGAGCCCGTCGACGCCCTCCGCGGCGAGGTCGAGGGCGAGGCCGTCGCCGTGCCGTACCTCGGCGTCCGGGAAGTGCCGCAGGTTCACCGTCGCGACGGCGGCGGTGAGCTCGTCCAGGTCGGTCGCGAGCACCGGGAGACCGAGGGCGGCAAACGCCATCGCGTCGCCGCCGATGCCGCACGTGAGGTCCGCGACGCGCCTGCAGCCGGCGTCGGTGTAGCGCTGCGCGTGCCGGGCGCCGACGGTGAGGCGGGTCGCCTGCTCGAGGCCCGCGGGCGTGAACAGCATGCCGTCCGCGAAGTCGTCGAACTTGGCCCGGGCCTTGGCCCGCAGGCGGGACTGGGTCAGCGCCGCGGCGACGAGGCCCGGCGCGATCCCCTCGCGCTGGAGGCGCTCGGAGAGGACCATCGCGAGCCGCTCGTCGTACGGCGGCAGGGCGCCGAGCAGGGCCCAGCCGTCCGGGCTCAGCAGCTGCGACAGGCTCTCGGGATCCACGACGCCGATCCTCGCACGGCCCGCCCACCCGGGCGGCGCCGACCGGGACCGGGGACGACACGTTGGCACTCGTGTTGACCGAGTGCTAACCGACGCCTAGATTCGTTCCTGGCACTCCTCGCAAGAGGGTGCCAGCCGCATACGGACCATCGAGTGGGCTGACCGGCACCCGCGACGACGGGCAGCCCATGGTTCCGCGGCCTTGAACACCATCCGTTTCCCACGAATGCGAAGGGGAGGTCCGCTGTGTCGGTCTCCATCAAGCCGCTCGAGGACCGCGTCGTCGTCCGCACGCTCGAGGCAGAGCAGACGACGGCCTCCGGTCTGGTCATCCCGGACACCGCGAAGGAGAAGCCCCAGGAGGGCGAGGTCCTCGCGGTCGGTCCCGGCCGTGTCGACGACAACGGCCAGCGCGTGCCGCTCGATGTCGCGGTCGGCGACAAGGTCATCTACAGCAAGTACGGCGGCACCGAGGTCAAGTACGCGGGCGAGGAGTACCTCATCCTCTCCGCGCGCGACATCCTCGCCGTCGTCGTGAAGTGAGCTCGACCCGCTGATCGGGCCACGGCCCCGGCGGTTCGTCCGCCACCAGCACGACGAAGCCCCGCACCGGTCTCCGGTGCGGGGCTTCGTCATGTGCGGGACGAGGGTTCGCGACGTCCTGCGGAGCCGCGGCGCCGCTGCAGGAGCGGCGTGCGGGACGCCGATCGCGGGAGGTCAGCCAGCCTTGCGCAGGCGTGCGGCGAGCATCGCGGTGCGCTCCTCCTCGGAGAGACCGCCCCACACCCCGTAGGGCTCGCGGACGGTGAGCGAGTGCTCCCGGCACATCTCGAGCACGGGGCAGGTCGCGCAGATCGCCTTGGCTGCCTCGGCGCGGCGACGGCGCGCGGAGCCGCGCTCGCCCTCCGGGTGGAAGAACAGCGTCGGGTCGGCCTCGCGGCACTTGCCCTCGTACTGCCACTCCCACAGGTCCATCACGGGGCCGGGCAGTCGCGAGATCTCCGTCATGGGTTCCTCCAGGGTCGGGCTTGTGCGGCAGTCGTCTGTCGAGCTCGCCGGTCCGTGGTGCGTCGGCGACTGGTGCCCAACCTAGAACCGCGCCAGAAGTTGGTCAAGCCCCTTGGTCAGAGTGATTCGGTTCCCGTGCAGCGAGCGGCGTGCGGGAGCGCAGATCTTCACCCGCCCGGGTGTCTGACTGGTCAACCGCGCCAACGACGGGGCACAATCGCTTCATGCTCCTGACGCGATCCTCGGCCTCCGCCCTGGTCGGCGAGGGCTACGGCGCCGCGCGTCGTACGGACGAGGCGCGCGGGTGAGCGCTCAGGCCGCCTCCGCAGGGCCCTCCCTGACCGTCGCGGCCGTCGCCCGACGGCTCGGGGTCGCCCCCGCGACGCTGCGGACCTGGGACCGTCGGTACGGGCTCGGCCCCTCCGAGCACATGGCGGGCGCCCACCGCCGGTACTCGAGCGTCGACGTCTCGCGGCTCATGGTCATGCGGCGCCTGACCCTCGAGGGCGTCGCGCCGTCCGAGGCCGCGCGCACCGCGCTGAACGCGACCGAGCCCGCGCAGACGACGATGCCGGGCCCGACGACCGCCGAGGTCCTCGACGCCTACTCCGACGCCGTCCCCATGGCGCCCGACCCGGCCGCGCTCGTCTCGGCCGCAGCGCACTTCGACAACGCCGCCGTGCGCTGGATGCTCGCCCGTGTCCACACCCGCGACGTGATCGCGTGGTGGGCGACGCTCGTCTCACCCGCCCTGCGCGCCCTCGCCGAGCGGGCCGTGCTCGAGCGCCCGGGGGAGTCCGCGGGCCCGGCCCTCGAGTCGGCCGCGTTCGCCGAGCTGCGCAGCCGGGCCGCGGTGGCCCGCGCGCAGAACCCGGACGCGACCACCTCAGGCTCCTCGGCCGGCCCGAGCGGCCCGGGGGTCACCGTGCTCGCCGCCTCGTCGGCGCACGACGCCGACCTGGTGGTGCACGTGCTCGCGACGGCGCTCCAGGGAAGCGGCGTCGCAGCGCGCGTCCTGTCCACGGCGACGCCGTCGTCCGTGCCGGCCGCGATCGAGCGGCTCGCCCCGGCGGCCTTCATCCTGCACGTGGGCGCGGGCCGCGACGAGCTCCGGCGGGCCGAGGAGGTCGTCGCCGCGGTCGCGACGACCGTGCCCGAGCTCCCAGTGTTCGTGCACCGCGAGGGCGCCGCACCCTTCGAGACGGCGGGGACGGCGACCGTCCACCGGGTACGGACGCTCACGGGCGCGCTGCACGAGATCCTCGCGGTCGTCGCCTGACAGGCGAACGCCGCGGTGCCTTGCCCGGTGGTCGCCGCAGCGCCCGCCCCGGTGCTCACCTGCGGTGTTCACCCGCCGTCGGCGCTAAGGTTCGCCACCCCGTCGGCCGATGAGGACAACGGTGCGGCAGCCAGCCGCCCGCCGGCACGCCGGCACCGGACAGGGAGCGGGGGCCTCATGGCAGGCATGGTCGTGTGCCACGGCTCCCCGGCCGTGCGCGACCGGATCGTCGCGGCCGCCCACAGCGTGCCCGCCCTCGTGCCCGCACGGGGTGCCGCGACCGCCGAGGAGCTCGTCGCCCTGGCCCGCCGTGCCGCGCCCGCGCTCGTGCTCCTCGACGCGCACCTGCCGGGGGTCGGCCCGATCGAGGCGATCCGACGCCTGCGCATGATCGGTGTCCAGCCCGTCCTGATCATGCTCGCGGTTCCGGGCGACGAGATCACGCTCGACCGCGCGATCGCCCTCGGCGCGCGCGGCTACCTCGCCCCGGACGTCGACCGCAGCGAGCTCGTCGCCGTCGCGGCGCACAGCCTCGCGGCGAGCGCCGTCCCGCACCAGGCCGGCCCGCCGTCCCGCACGGACGCCGGCCCCGTGTCCGCGGTCCCGCAGCCCGCTCGACGCAACGGGGCGGTGGCCACCGAGCTCACGCGACGCGAGCTGGAGGTGCTGTCCGGGATGAGCCACGGCCGTTCCAACGCCCAGATCGGCGCGGACCTCTTCCTGTCCGAGGACACGGTCAAGACCCACGCCCGCCGGCTCTTCCGCAAGCTGGGGGCTGCCGACCGCGCCCAGGCCGTCGCGATCGGTCTGCGGCAGGGCCTCATCCGCTGACGCGCGCCGCGGCGCCGGCCCCGGTCGGGCGGCGTGGACGGCGTCGGCCCGGCCCGTCCTCGTTGCGTACTATCGGCGGGTGACCGCCTTCCCGCCCGGCACCCCCTCCTCCTCCGACCCCGTCGCCGACGAGCCCGAGCACAACCCGTTCGCCCTCGTCGGGCTGACGTACGACGACGTGCTGCTGCTCCCCGGCGAGAGCGACGTCATCCCGTCCGAGGTCGACACGACGGCGCGCCTGACCCGGGACCTGACGGTCGCGGTGCCGCTCCTGTCGGCCGCGATGGACACCGTGACCGAGGCGCGCATGGCGATCGCCATGGCCCGTCAGGGCGGTGTCGGCGTGCTGCACCGGAACCTGTCGATCGAGGACCAGGCCCAGCAGGTGACCCTGGTCAAGCGCTCCGAGTCCGGCATGGTCTCGGACCCCGTGACGATCAGCCCGGACGCGACGCTCGCGGAGCTCGACGAGCTGTGCGGCACCTACCGCGTCTCGGGGCTGCCCGTCGTCGACGACGCGCGCCGGCTGCTCGGAATCATCACCAACCGTGACCTCCGGTTCGTGCCCGCGGAGGACTTCACGCGGCTGCGCGTCCACGAGGTCATGACGCGGATGCCGCTGGTCACGGCGCCCGTCGGGATCGCGAACGCCGACGCCGCGGCGCTGCTCGCCAAGCACAAGGTCGAGAAGCTCCCGCTGGTCGACGACGAGGGGCGCCTCGCCGGCCTCATCACCGTCAAGGACTTCGTGAAGTCGGAGAAGTACCCGAACGCCACGAAGGACGAGGAGGGCCGCCTGCGCGTCGCGGCCGGCGTCGGCTTCTACGGCGACGCCTGGGAGCGGGCCATGGCCCTCGTCGACGCGGGGGTGGACATCCTCGTCGTGGACACCGCGCACGGGCACGCGCAGGCGATGCTCGCGATGATCCGGCGCCTCAAGACCGACCCGGCCGCACGAGGCGTGCAGGTGATCGGCGGCAACATCGCGACGCGCGCCGGTGCGCAGGCCCTCGTCGACGCGGGTGCCGACGCCGTCAAGGTGGGTGTCGGCCCGGGCTCGATCTGCACGACGCGCGTGGTCGCCGGCGTCGGGGTGCCCCAGGTGACCGCGATCCACGAGGCGGCGAAGGCGTGCAAGCCCGCCGGCGTGCCCGTCATCGGTGACGGCGGCCTGCAGTACTCCGGGGACATCGCCAAGGCGCTCGTCGCCGGTGCGGACACCGTGATGCTCGGCTCGCTGCTGGCCGGGTGCGAGGAGAGCCCGGGCGACCTCGTGTTCGTCAACGGCAAGCAGTACAAGCACTACCGCGGCATGGGGTCGCTCGGCGCGATGGCCTCGCGCGGCCGCGTCTCCTACTCCAAGGACCGGTACTTCCAGGCCGACGTGGCCAGCGACGAGAAGATCGTCCCCGAGGGCATCGAGGGGCAGGTCCCGTACCGCGGCCCGCTGCGTGCGGTGGCGCACCAGCTCGTGGGTGGCCTGCACCAGTCGATGTTCTACGTCGGTGCGCGCACGATCCCCGAGCTCCAGGACCGTGGCCGGTTCATCCGGATCACCCCCGCGGGGCTCAAGGAGTCCCACCCGCACGACATCACGATGACCGTCGAGGCGCCGAACTACACGAGCCGGTGACCGCGCGCGGAGGCCGGCACGGCGTGGACGTCGCGGCGGTCACCGGGCTCGTCGAGCACGTCGCGCGCACGGTCGTCGCGCCGCGCTTCCGTGACCTCGTCGCGGGCGAGGTCCGGGAGAAGTCGCCCGGCGACCTCGTGACGGTCGTCGACACCGAGGCGGAGGCCGCGCTGACCGCAGGGCTCCAGGCGATCGCGCCGGGCGTGCCCGTGGTCGGTGAGGAGGCGACGGCCGAGCGGCCCGAGCTCCTCGACCTCCTCGCGGACGCACCGCGGGCGTGGGTCGTGGACCCGCTCGACGGGACGCAGGCCTTCGTCGACGGTTCGCCCGACCACGCCGTCATGGTCGCGCTCGTCGAGCACGGGGAGTGCGTCGCGGGGTGGATCTGCCTGCCCGAGCACGGCGAGACGTACGTGGCCGAGCGTGGCTCGGGTGCGTTCCGCAACGGCGAACGCCTCACGCGTGCGGCCGCGCCCGCCGACCCGGCGTCGCTGCGCGGGGGGCTCGCGGTCCGCTACCTGCCCGTCGCGCTCCGGGACCGGCTGGTGCGCGCGGCGGCGGATCGGCTGCCGGGTCTCACCGTCGAGGACCGGCTGTGGTCCGGCTTCGAGTACGCGCGACTGGCCTCCGGGGTTCACGACGTGGCCCTGTACTGGCGCACGTGGCCGTGGGACCACGCGCCCGGCGCCGTCCTGCTGCGCGAGCTCGGCGGGTCCTCGCGCCGCCTCGACGGCTCCGACTACCGTCCGGGCCGGGCGGGGGAGGGCCTGCTCCTCGCGGCCGACCACGGCACCGAGGTGCTGGTGCGCGACCTGCTCGGGCTCACCTGAGCGGTCGGCGGTCGTCCGGCGCGCTCGCCGGACCTACCCGGCGCTCGTCGGGCTCGTCGGACCCGCCCGGCGCAGGTCGCGATCGTCGGGCTCGCCGGCCAGCGCGCGTCCGCCGGTCAGGCGAACGTCGGCTCGGGGAGGCGGACGGGCCACAGGAGGTCCGCGCCGGGCCCCTCGAGGCCCTGCTCGACGCGCCACGCGTTGAAGCCCTGCGCCCACGCGCGGTGGGCGGCGACCTGGAGGTCGTGGAGCTCGTCGAGCGCCATGGTGCCGACGCGCGGGAAAGCACGCGTGATCGCCGCGAGCACGTCGAGCGTCGCGAGCACGTCGACGTCGGCCGAGTGCAGCGCGGCCTGCGACGTCACGGCGTAGTGCCCGCACAGGTCGACGAGCTTGCGCTTGCCCCGGCGGTAGCGGTCGAGGTGCCGGTCGAGGACGAGCGGGTCGAGGACGACGCGCACCTCCCTGCCGATCCGCTCGGGCAGCGTCGGCAGGCCGTGGCGCGTGAGCTCCGCGTCGAGCAGGGAGAGGTCGTAGCACGCGTTGTAGGCGACGACGGGCTCGTCGTGACGCAGCGCGTCGGCGAGCTGGGACGCGATCTCGTCGAGCGCGGCCTCGGGCGGTCGGCCGTGGGAGCGCGCGTGCTCCGTGGTGATGCCGTGGATCTGCGCGGCACCCTCGGGGATGGGGACGCCCGGGTCGATCAGCCAGGTCGTGACGGACGTCGCGGTCCCCTCGCGCCGCACGAGCGCGGCTGTGACGATCCGGTCGACGCCCACGTCGACGCCCGTGGTCTCGGTGTCGAACCCGACCACGGGTCCGTCGGTCCAGCTCATTTGTCGCCTCCTCCGAGGTCGCGGTGCAGGCCGCGCCTCCGGTCAGCACACTGCCAGCAGGCACCGACAGCCCTCCCGCGGCGCGCCGTGCGGGACGGGCCTGGTGCCCGCCGCCCCGCCGACGACGGCTGGACCGGTCGGCGGGGGGCCGGGTGGCGCCGGTAGCCTGGCCTCCGTGAGCAACGAGATCGAGATCGGCCGCGGCAAGCGCGGGCGCCGCGCCTACTCCTTCGACGACGTCGCCGTCGTCCCGTCGCGCCGGACGCGGGACCCGGAGGAGGTGTCGGTCGGCTGGCAGATCGACGCCTACCACTTCGACATCCCCATCGTCGCGGCCCCGATGGACTCCGTGATGAGCCCGGCCACGGCCGTGGCCATCGGGCGGCACGGTGGCCTCGGCGTCCTGGACCTCGAGGGCCTGTGGACCCGGTACGAGGACCCGACGGCGCTGCTCGCGGAGATCGCCGAGCTGGACCCGGCGCGTGCGACGTCGCGCATGCAGGAGATCTACGCGGCCCCGATCATCCCCGAGCTCATCACGCAGCGGCTCCAGGAGGTCCGGGCCAGCGGCGTCACGGTCGCCGGCGCGCTGTCGCCGCAGCGCACCCAGCAGTACTGGAAGCACGTCGTCGACGCGGGCGTCGACCTGTTCGTCATCCGCGGCACGACGGTCTCGGCCGAGCACGTCTCCGGGCGCGCCGAGCCGCTGAACCTCAAGCGCTTCATCTACGAGCTCGACGTGCCCGTGATCGTCGGCGGCGCGTCGACGTACACGGCTGCGCTGCACCTCATGCGCACGGGCGCCGCCGGTGTGCTGGTCGGCTTCGGCGGCGGCGCCGCGCACACCACGCGCCTGTCGCTGGGCATCCACGCGCCCATGGCGAGCGCCGTGGCGGATGTCGCCGCGGCCCGTCGTGACTACCTCGACGAGTCCGGGGGCCGGTACGTGCACGTCATCGCCGACGGCGGCGTCGGCCGCTCGGGCGACCTGGTCAAGGCGGTCGCGTGCGGGTGCGACGCGGTCATGCTCGGTGCGGCCCTGGCGCGCGCCGAGGAGGCACCCGGGGCCGGCTGGCACTGGGGCCCCGAGGCGCACCACCGTGAGCTGCCGCGTGGCGAGCGCGTCCAGGTCGGCACGGCGGGCACGCTCGAGGAGATCCTGTTCGGCCCCGGTCGTCAGGCGGACGGGACGCTCAACCTCGTCGGCGCCCTGCGCCGGGCGCTCGCGACCACGGGCTACTCCGACCTCAAGGAGTTCCAGCGGGTCGAGGTCGTCGTCTCGCCGTATCAGCCGCACTGAGGTCGGCGTCCCTACCGCGCCCCGCCCTTCTCAGGACCCCGTGAGCCCGTCGGCTCGCGGGGTCCTCGTGCGTCCGGGGCCGGTGCGCTGGCGACGTCCGGGTGGCTCCGGGCAGCCCGCGAGCAGCGCGCGAGGCGCGTGCGCCACGGAGCTGCCCGCGCGGGCCGTGTGTCGGCCCCCGAACGCGCCGGCCACGCGCCGAGGTCGACATCTGGTGCTGAGGTCGACAGTCCAGCGTGTCTACCTCGACGGGACGTGTCGACCTGAGCGGCCGGGAGCCGCCGCCGTCCCGCGGTTCGGGACGTTGGTCCGGATCTGTGGCTGGATGCCCGGGCATCCTTGACACCGGACACAAACGGAACTAGACAAAGCCAATACAACATCCGAACGGACAGGCGAAGGAGCCTCGTGTACGCGACGGAGCGACAGCAGGAGATCCTGACCCGCGCGCGCCTCGACGGCCGCGTCGAGGTCAAGGAGCTCGCGGACTCCCTCGACGTCACGCCCGAGACGGTCCGGCGGGACCTCACCGCTCTCGAGCGCCGCGGCCTCCTGCGCCGGGTCCACGGCGGTGCGATCCCTGTCGAGCGCCTCGGCATCGAGCCCGCGGTCGCCGACCGCGAGGGACGCATGGCCGGGCAGAAGGAGCGCATCGCGAAGGCCGCGCTCGACGAGCTGCCCGACGGCGGCGCGATCATCCTCGACGCGGGCACCACGACGATCCGCCTCGCCGAGCTGCTGCCCACCGACCGCGAGCTCACGGTCGTCACGCACGGCCTGCCCATCGCGATGCTTCTGGCGACGCGCGCCAACATCACCCTCCACCTGCTCGGCGGCACCGTCCGCGGCCGCACGCTCGCGGCCGTCGGCACCTGGGCCGAGCGCGCCATGGCCGACGTGTACGCCGACGTCGCGTTCCTCGGCACCAACGGCATCACCGTCGAGCGCGGGCTCACCACGCCGGACCTCGCGGAGGCGGGCGTCAAGCGCGCCCTCGTCGCCTCGGCCCGGCGCACCGTGGTCCTCGCCGACCACACGAAGTTCGGCCGCGCCGACTTCGCCCAGGTCGCACCCCTGTCCGAGATCGACACGGTGATCACCGACATCGAGCTCGAGCCCGACCTCGCCGACGAGATCGAGGCCGCCGGACCCCGAGTGGTGCGCGCGTGAGCGCGCCGCTGCCCGGCACCACCACGACGTCCGACGACGTCCGACGAAGGAGAGAGATGAACGTCTTCCGCTTCTACGCCCCCGGCGACACGCGCCTCGAGGACGCCCCCGAGCCCACCCCGGGGCCCGGCGAGGTCAAGATCCGCGTCCGTGCCTGCTCGATGTGCGGGACGGACGTGAAGATCGCTGCCGCGGGCCACCAGCGGATCGTCCCCCCGCGCGTCATGGGCCACGAGATCGCCGGCGAGGTCGTCGAGGTCGGCGAGGGCGTCGAGGGCTGGGGCCCGGGCGACCGCGTCCAGGTCATCGCCGCCATCCCGTGCGGCCGGTGCGAGTACTGCCGCGCGGGCGCCATGACGATCTGCCCGAACCAGGTGTCCATGGGCTACGACTTCGACGGCGGGTTCGCGCCGTACATGATCGTCCCGCGCGAGGTGCTCGCCGTCGACGGCCTCAACCGCATCCCGGAGAACGTCTCGTACGCCGAGGCGAGCGTCGCGGAGCCGTTCGCGTGCGCGATCAACGCCCAGGAGATCGTCAACGTCCACGAGGGCGACGTCGTCGTCGTCGTGGGCTCGGGCCCGATCGGGTGCCTGCACGTGCGGCTCGCCCGGGCCCGCGGCGCGGCGCGTGTGCTGCTCGTCGAGCTGAGCCGGTCCCGCCTCGACCTCGCCGCGTCCGTCGTCAACCCGGACGCCGCCATCTGCGCGTCCGACACCGACCCCGTCGAGGCCGTGCGTGCGCTCACCGACGGCGTAGGCGCGACGGTCGTCATCACGGCCGCGGCCTCGGGTGCGGCGCAGGAGCAGGCGCTCCAGATGCTTGCACCGCAGGGGCGCGTGAGCTTCTTCGGTGGTCTGCCCAAGGACAAGCCGACCATCACCCTCGACTCGAACCTCGTGCACTACCGCGAGCTGACGATCGTGGGCGCCAACGGCTCGAGCCCCGAGCACAACCGGCAGGCGCTCGCGCACATCGCCGACGGCAGCGTGCCCGTCGCCGATCTCATCACCCACCGTCTCCCGCTGGACCGCGTCGCCGAGGGCATCGAGGTCGTGCGGTCGGGCACGGGGATCAAGGTCACGGTCGAGCCGTGACCCGTCGCCGCCGGCCGCCCTGCGGCCGGCGGCAGGTCGACCCGGTCCGCCCCCTGGGCCGGTAGCGAAGCAGCAGGTCAACGACGATCCATGCCGCCCCGGGCACCGACGCCCGGACGCGCACCACCACGATGGGAGTGTGAGCCCGTGTCCGCAACGACGGCACCGGCGCCAGGCACCGCCACCCGGGGCAAGGCCGTTCAGGTCAGGCTCCAGCGGTTCGGCGCCTTCGCAAGCAGCCTGATCATGCCCAACCTCCCGGCCTTCCTGGCCTGGGGCATCATCACCACCCTGTTCATCGCCGTGGGCTGGATGCCCAACGAGATCCTCGGCGGCTACGGCAACGCCGACACCGGGAGCTGGCAGGGCGCGGCGACGAAGCTCGTCCTCGCCGAGGACGGCACGACGTTCAACCAGTACCTCGGGCTCGTCGGCCCGATGATCACCTACCTCCTGCCGCTGCTGATCGCGAACACCGGTGGCCGTGTGGTCTACGGTGCGCGCGGCGCCGTCGTGGCGTCCGTCGTCGCGGTCGGCATGATTGTGGGCAGCACCGTGCCGATGTTCCTCGGCGCCATGATCATCGGCCCGCTCGCCGCGTGGATCATGAAGAAGATCGACTCGATCTGGGCCGGCAAGATCAAGGCCGGGTTCGAGATGCTCGTCGACATGTTCTCGGCGGGCATCGCGTCCGCCGCCATGGCCGTCGGTGCCTTCTTCGGCTTCGCGCCGATCATCACCGCGGTCTCGAACTGGCTCGGTGAGCTCGTCAACTCGCTCGCTGACGCCGGTCTGCTGCCGATCATGAGCATCATCGTCGAGCCGGCCAAGGTCCTGTTCCTCAACAACGCCATCGGCAACGGCGCCCTCGTGCCGCTCGGCGCGCAGCAGGTCGCGGAGAACGGCAAGTCGCTCCTGTTCCTGGTCGAGGCGAACCCCGGCCCCGGCCTGGGCATCCTCCTGGCCTACACGTTCTTCGGGGTGGGCATGGCCAAGAGCAGCGCGCCCGGTGCCGCGATCATCCAGTTCCTCGGCGGCATCCACGAGGTCTACTTCCCGTTCGTCCTCATGAAGCCGACGCTCATCCTCGCGGCGATCGCGGGCGGCGCGACCGGCGTCGCGACCAACGCGGCGTTCGGCAGCGGACTGACCGGACCTGCGGCCCCCGGGTCGATCTTCGCGGTATTCGCGACGACGGCGCGCGACTCGTACGTCGGCGTGATCCTCTCGGTCCTCCTGTCGTTCGCGGTGACGTTCCTCATCTCGGCGGTCATCCTGCGAGCGACGCGCAAGCGTGACCTCGCGAAGGGTGGCGGCGACCTGCAGGCCGCCATCGCGCAGACCGAGGCCAACAAGGGCAAGTCGAGCTCCGCGCTCGGTGCGCTCGCGGGTGCCTCGGCCTCCGCGGACGGTGCGGCCACGGCCCGGCCCATCCACGCGATCGTCTTCGCGTGCGACGCCGGGATGGGCTCGTCCGCCATGGGCGCGAGCATCCTGCGGGACAAGCTCAAGAAGGCCGGACGGGCCGACGTGACGGTCGTGAACAAGGCCGTCGCGAACCTCGACGACTCGGCGGACCTGGTGATCACGCACAGCGAGCTCACCGACCGCGCCCGACGGCACGCCCCGAGCGCGCGCCACGTCTCGGTGGAGAACTTCCTGTCGAGCCCGGTGTACGACGACGTCGTGCGCGAGGTCGTGGAGGCCGACGCCCAGAAGGCGGAGGCATGAGCGAGGTCCTGGCACCGGGAGACGTGCTCCTCGGCGCGACGGCAGCCTCGAAGGAGGAGGCGATCCGGGAGGCGGGCGCCGTCCTCGTCCGGGCCGGCGCGGTGACCCCGGAGTACGTCGACGCGATGCTCGAGCGCGAGCGGTCGATCTCGACGTACATGGGGAACTACCTCGCCATCCCGCACGGGACCAACGAGGCGAAGGGCACCATCGTGCGCTCCGCCCTGTGCCTCGTGCGCTACGACGAGCCCGTCGACTGGGACGGCAACCCCGTCCGCGTGGTCGTCGGCATCGCCGGGGTGGGTGACGAGCACCTGGAGATCCTGTCGCGCATCGCCCTGGTCTTCGCGGACATGGACCAGGTCCAGCAGGTGCTGGACGCGACGACCCCCGCGCAGGTGTACGCCATCCTGCAGCAGGTGAACGAGGCATGAGCGGGGTGGTCCTCGGTGGCCGGGCGTCGCCGAGGACCACCACCCGCCCGCGCACCAGCCCCACCCGCCCGACCGTCGTCCAGGAGGACCCGTGAAACCCGAAGCATGGCCCGTGCGTCCCGCCGCCCCCCAGGGTGGTCGGACCCGCAGGAGGACGCCATGATCGTCACGGTCACCCCGAACCCGAGCGTCGACCGTGCGCTCGACCTGGACCACCTGGCCGTCGGCGAGGTGAACCGCGCGCACGCGACCCACGTCCACGCCGGCGGCAAGGGCATCAACGTCTCGCGGGCCCTCGTCGTCCACGGGCGCACGACCCGCGCGGTCCTGCCCGCGGGCGGCCCGGACGGGGAGCTGCTCGTGCGGCTCCTGGCCGAGCAGGGTGTGCCCGCGCGTGCCGTGCCCGTGCGCGGGGAGACCCGCTCGAACATCACCCTCGTGGAGAGCACCGGTGCGACCACCAAGGTGAACGCACCGGGGCCGACGCTCGACGCCGACGACGTGACGGCCCTCCTCGACGCCGTCGAGCAGGAGATCGCCGGCGGCGCACGCATGGTCGTCGGCGCGGGGAGCCTCCCGGTCGGCGCGGGCGACGACTTCTTCGTCCGGCTCGCGCAGCTCGCCGCCCGGCACGGGGTGCCGTGCGCGCTGGACACGTCCGGGGCGCCACTGGCCTGCGCCGTCGCCGCGGGTGCGCTCGACGTCGTCAAGCCCAACGACGAGGAGCTCGGTGAGCTCGTCGGCCACGAGCTCGTCACGGTGGGCGACGTCGTCGACGCCGCCGGCACGCTGCTCGCACGCGGCACGCGGCAGGTCCTCGTGAGCCTCGGGGCCCACGGGGCCGTGCTCGTCGACCCGTCGGGCGTGTGGTGGGCCGGCGGCCCGCCCCTGGTCCCGGCGTCGACGGTGGGTGCGGGGGACACGACTCTCGCCGGGTTCCTCGCGGCGCTCGGGGAGCCGTCGGCCGTCCGCCTTGCGACCGCCGTGGGCTGGGGCAGGGCCGCCGTCCTGCTGCCCGGCACCGCCGTGCCGCGACCCGCGGACGTCCACCTCGACGAGGTGCGCGTCGTCGAGCAGCCCTCGCTGGACCTCCTCCTCAAGGAGCTGTGACAGCCCGACCAGCAGGACCGCCCGCGGACGCCGACGACGGCGTCCCAGCTCACGGAAGGAACGAACCCATGGCTCAGCGCACGGTGGTGATCGCCTCGCAGGTAGGCCTCCACGCCCGCCCGGCGAAGCTCTTCTCGCAGGCTGCCTCCGCCTCCGGCGTCGGCGTCCGGATCGCCAAGGGCGACGGCGCCCCGGTCGACGCGGCGAGCATCCTGCGCGTCATGGCCCTCGGCGTGAAGCACGGCGAGGAGGTCACGCTGACCGCCGAGGGCGACGGCGCCGACGAGGTGCTCGACGGGCTCGTCGCGCTCCTCGCGACGGACCTCGACGCGCCCGGCACGGACACGGCGGGCCCCGCGTGAGCGGCTCGGACGTGCTGCACGGCTCCGGGGTCGGGCGTGGCGCGGTCGTCGGGCCGGTCGCCCGGGCCCACCCTGCCCCGCGCGTGGTGCAGGACGCCGCCGGGCCGGCGGACGCGGAGGGCCGCGCCGCCGCGGTGCAGGCCGTGCGCGAGGCCTTCGCGGCCGTCGGCGAGGCGCTCGAGCGCCGCGCCGAGCAGGCGGGGGGCACGATCGCCGAGGTCCTCGGCGCGACGGCGCTCATGGCCCAGGACCCGGAGCTCGTCTCGCAGGTCGTCGGGCGCATCGAGGGCGGGCAGGCCGCGGACCTCGCGGTCGACCGCGCCGTGGCCGAGTTCGCCGACCTGTTCACCGCGGCCGGCGGCTACCTCGCCGAGCGCGTGACCGACCTGCGCAGCGTGCGGGACCGCGTCATCGCTCGCCTGCGTGACCTTCCCGAGCCGGGCGTCCCCGCCCTCGCGCGGCCCTCCGTCGTGGTGGCCGAGGACCTGTCCCCGGCGGACACCGCGGCACTCGAGCTCGACAAGGTGCTCGGCATCGTCATCGAGCAGGGCGGCCCCACGGGCCACACAGCGATCATCGCCGGCCAGCTCGGCATCCCGTGCGTCGTGCGCGTCCTGGGCGCGTCCGCGCTCGTCGACGGCACGGAGGTCGCGGTCGACGCGGCCACCGGGACGGTCGTCGTCGGGCCCGACGACGCGACACGAGCCCGCGTCGAGGTGCGCCGCACGGCGCTCGCGGCGCTCGCGACCCAGACCGGGCCGGGCGCCACCGCCGACGGCCACGCCGTCGCGCTGCTCGCCAACATCGGCACCGCGGAGGACGCGGCCAGGCTGACCGGGGCGGCCGTGGAGGGCGTGGGCCTCTTCCGCACCGAGGTGCTCTTCCTCGGCCGCACGACGGCGCCCACGCAGGACGAGCAGGCCGCCGTGTACGCGCGCGCCCTGGCGGCCCTCGAAGGCCGCAAGGTCGTCATCCGCACGCTCGACGCGGGTGCGGACAAGCCGCTCGCGTTCGTCACGCGCTCGGGGGAGGAGAACCCGGCCCTCGGCGTGCGGGGCTACCGCCTCGTGCGCAACGCCGAGGATCTCATGCGGACCCAGCTCGCGGCGATCGCGCGCGCCGCCAAGGAGACGGGTGGGCAGCCGTGGGTCATGGCGCCCATGGTCGCGACCGTCGAGGAGGCCGCGCAGTTCGCTGCGCTCGCACGCGAGGTCGGCGTCGAGAAGGTCGGGGTCATGGTCGAGGTGCCCTCGGCCGCGCTCCGGGCCCGGGACGTGCTCCAGGAGGTCGACTTCATCTCGATCGGCACCAACGACCTCGCCCAGTACACGATGGCCACGGACCGGTTGCTCGGCGAGCTCGTCGACCTGCTGAGCCCCTGGCAGCCGGCCGTGCTGGACCTGGTCGCCGCGGCTGCCGAGGCGGGTTCGGCCGTCGGCAAGCCGGTGGGCGTGTGCGGCGAGTCCGCGGCAGACCCGGTCATGGCGCTGCTCCTCGCCGGGCTCGGCGTGACGAGCCTGTCGATGTCGCCCGCCGCGGTCCCCGCCGTGCGCTTCGCCCTCGCGCGCCACGACCTCGAGGTGTGCCGGCGGATCGGGGTCGCGGCGCGTGCCGCACGCACCGCGCCCGAGGCCCGGGCGGCCGCGCTCGCGCTCGTGGACCCCGAGGTCCGCGAGGTGCTCGCGCTCGGCTGACCGCCCGCGACCGGTGCAGGCGGCCGGCGCCGGCCGGCCCGATGGGGCCTGCGGACCTCGGGTCCGTGGACCTCTTGGGGCCGTCGGCGCCGGGACGTACTGTGGCGACCATGTCCCGCGACGCAGAGGTCATCGACCCCGAGACCGACCCGAAGGCGACCTGGGCGCTCGAGCCCGACGAGGTCGCACCGCTCCTGCGGCACGTCGTCGCCTCGCCGGCGAACGGCACCCACGTGCCCCGGGTCCCGTTCACCGGCGCACCGCTCGCGGCCGTGCCGCGGTCCACGCCCGACGACGTCGCCGCGGCTGTCGGCCGCGCCCGGGCCGCGCAGCGTGCGTGGGCGGCCCGGCCCCTCGCCGAGCGCGCCGCGACCGTGCTGCGGTTCCACGACCTCGTGCTCGACCGGCAGTCCGAGGTCCTCGACCTCATCCAGCTCGAGAACGGCAAGGCCCGCGCGAGCGCGTACGAGGAGGTCGCGGACGTCGCGCTCGTCTCCCGGCACTACGGGCGGCGCGCCGCCCACTACCTCGCTCCGCAGCGGGTGCCCGGGCTCGTCCCCGGCCTCACGGGCGCGACCGTGCTGCGTCGCCCCGTGGGCGTCGTCGGGATCGTCGCGCCGTTCAACTACCCCCTGGTCCTGTCCGTGTGCGACGCCCTGCCGGCGCTGGTCGCGGGCAACGCCGTGGTCGTCAAGCCCGACGAGCAGACGCCCCTGAGCATCCTGTGGGCCGCGGAGCTGCTCGCCGAGGCAGGGCTGCCGCGCGACGTGCTGCTCGTCGTCACGGGCGACGGCGCGCAGGTGGGCGGGGCGCTCGTCGACGCCGTCGACCACGTGGTGTTCACGGGGTCCACGCGCACGGGTCGCGTCGTCGCGCAGCAGGCCGCGCGCCGCCTCGTCGGCGTGACCCTGGAGCTCGGCGGCAAGAACGCGATGTACGTGGCCGCCGACGCCGACCCCGCCCTGGCGGCCGAGACCGCGGTCCGCGCGTCGTTCGCCAACACGGGCCAGCTCTGCATGTCGATGGAACGGATCATCCTGCACGAGGCGGTCGCGGACGCGTTCCTCGCCGAGCTCCTCCCGCGGGTGCGTGCCCTCCGGCTCGGGGCAGGCCTGGACTACGGGTCCGACGTCGGCTCGCTCACCTCGCAGGCGCAGCTCGCCCGGGTCCAGGAGCACGTCGACGGCGCCCTGCGGCACGGTGCGCGGGTGCTCGTCGGCGGGGTGCACCGCACGGACGTCGGCCCCCTGTTCTACGAGCCGACGGTGCTCGACGGCGTACCGCCGGACGCGCCCGTGTTCGCGGAGGAGACGTTCGGCCCCGTGGTCGCCGTGTACCGCGTCGCCGACGACGACGCCGCCGTCGCGATGATGAACGACAGCGAGTTCGGGCTCAACGCGAGCGTGTGGACGCGTGACGTGGCGCGCGGCCGTGCGCTCGCGGCACGCATCGACGCCGGCAGCGTCAACGTCAACGAGGGCTACGCGCTGAGCTGGGGCACGACCGCCGCGCCCACGGGCGGGGTCAAGGACTCGGGCCTGGGCCGACGTCACGGGGCCGAGGGCATCTGGGCGACCACGTGGACCCAGACCGTCGCCTATCACCGCGGGGCGCACCGGGGCCTCGGGCTCGGCCGCCTCTACGCGCTGCCGGACGAGCAGTGGACGGCCCTGTTCACGCGCGCCCTGCGCCTCATGAAGCGACTGCACCTGCCCTGAGGCCGGCAGGTCCTCCCCGGACGCGCGAAGGGCGGGCCACCCGTGAGGTGGCCCGCCCTTCGCAGGTTGGTCCCGGCTCAGCCCTGCTGCGCCACGAGCTCCACGGCCTGGCGGGCGATCTCGAGCTCCTCGTTCGTCGGGATCACGAAGACCGTGACCTCCGAGCCGTCGGGGGAGATCACGCACTCGTCCTTCTTGCGGCCCTCGTTGCGCTCGGCGTCCACGGCGATGCCGAGACGCTCGAGGCCCGCGAGGGAGTTGATGCGGACGATGTCGTCGTTCTCGCCGATGCCCGCCGTGAACGCGATCGCGTCGACGCGGCCGAGCTGTGCGTAGTACGCGCCCACGTAGGCGCGGATCCGGTGGTAGTAGACCTGCAGGGCCGTGCGGGCGCGCTCGTCGCCCGCCTCGACGGCGTCGTGCACGTCACGCATGTCGGAGGAGCCCGAGAGGCCGAGCATCCCGGACCGGCGGTTGAGCAGGTCGTCGAGCTCGTCCGTGCTCATGCCCGCGACCCGCTGCAGGTGGAACACGACCGCGGGGTCGATGTCGCCCGAGCGCGTGCCCATGACGAGGCCCTCGAGCGGCGTGAGGCCCATCGACGTCTCGACCGACACGCCGCCGCGGACCGCGGTCGCGGAGGCGCCGTTGCCGAGGTGGAGCACGATGACGTTGACGTCCGCGGGGTCCTTGCCGAGCAGCTCGGCCGCGCGGTGGGACACGTAGCGGTGCGACGTGCCGTGCGCGCCGTAGCGGCGGATCGAGTAGAGCGACGCGACCTCCTGGTCGATCGCGTACGTGTACGCGGCCGGCGGGAGCGTCGAGTGGAACGACGTGTCGAAGACGACGACGTGCGGCAGGGTCGGGAAGGCGCGGCGCGCGGCGCGGATGCCCGCGAGGTTCGGCGGGTTGTGCAGCGGCGCGAGCGTCGACAGGTCGTCGATGGCGGCCTCGACGGCGTCGTCCACGAGGGCGGGCCCCGCGAACCGGTCGCCACCCTGGACCACGCGGTGCCCGACGGCGGTGAGCTCGCTCGCGTCGAGCTTGGGCCCGTGCGTCGCGAACAGCTCGAGGATCGTCGCGATCCCCGCCTCGTGGTCCGGGACCGGCTGCTCGAGCGACGTGCGGCCGTCCGGGCCGTCGTGCCGCACGGCGCCGACGGGCTGGCCGATGCGCTCGACGAGCCCGGTCGCCAGGGCCTCGCCGGAGTCGACCTCGACGAGCTGGTACTTGATCGAGGACGACCCCGAGTTGATGACGAGGACCTTGGGACTCACTGGGCTGCTCCTTGAGGGGCCGTCGCCGCGGCCGCGGTCGGGGTGGCGAGGGTGGTGGCGGTGTCGGTCTCGGCGGCGGCCCGCGCGTCGTCCGCGGCTGCCTGTGCGGCGGCCGCGGCCTGGGCCTGGGCCTGGATCGCCGTGATGGCGACGGTGTTGACGATGTCCTGGACGAGGGCGCCGCGGGACAGGTCGTTGACGGGCTTGCGCAGGCCCTGGAGCACCGGGCCGATGGCCACGGCGCCCGCGGAGCGCTGGACGGCCTTGTAGGTGTTGTTGCCCGTGTTGAGGTCCGGGAAGATGAACACCGTCGCGCGGCCGGCGACCGAGGAGTCGGGCATCTTGGTGCGTGCGACGGACGCGTCGACCGCGGCGTCGTACTGGATGGGGCCCTCCACCGAGAGGTCGGGGCGGCGCTCGCGGACCAGGGCCGTCGCGGCCCGGACCTTGTCGACGTCCGCGCCCGTGCCCGACTCGCCTGTCGAGTAGGAGAGCATCGCGATGCGCGGCTCGATGCCGAACTGCACGGCTGTCTCGGCCGAGGAGATCGCGATGTCCGCGAGCTGCTCCGCCGTCGGGTCCGGGTTGACTGCGCAGTCGCCGTAGACGAGCACGCGGTCCTCGAGGCACATGAGGAAGACGCTCGAGACGATCGACACCCCGGGGGTCGTCTTGATGATCTCGAACGCGGGCTTGATGGTGTGCGCCGTCGTGTGGATCGCGCCGGAGACCATGCCGTCGGCGAGGCCGAGCTGGACCATCATCGTGCCGAAGTAGGAGACCGACCCGACGATCTCGCGGGCGCGGTCGACGGTCATGCCCTTGTGCTTGCGCAGCTCGGCGTAGTGCTGGGCGAACCTGTCGTGCAGCTCGCCGTCCTTGGGGTCGACGACGGCGGCCGCGCTGATGTCGAGCCCGAGCTCGGTCGCGCGGGCCCGGATGGACGCCTCGGTGCCGAGGATCGTCAGCTGGGCGACCTCGCGCTGCAGGAGCGTGCTCGCGGCGCGCAGGATCCGGTCGTCGGTGCCCTCGGGGAGCACGATGTGCTTGCGGTCGTTGCGGGCCCTGTCGAGCAGCTCGTACTCGAACATGAGCGGGGTGACGACGGAGGGGCGCGAGACGTCGAGGCGCTCGAGGAGCGTCTGGGTGTCGACGTGCCGCTCGAACAGCGCGAGGGCCGTGTCGACCTTGCGCTGGGAGTCCGCGGAGAGGCGCCCGCGCGTCGCCGCCGCGGCGCTCGCCGTGCGGAAGGTCCCCATGTCGGTGCGGATGATCGGCAGCCGCTGGCCGAGGCCGTTGACGAGCCGGGCCACCGGGGACGGCGGGTAGAAGCCGCCGTTGAGGATGATGCCCGCGAGCGACGGGAAGCCGTCGGCCGCGTTGGCCATGAGCAGGCCGAGCAGGATGTCCGCGCGGTCGCCGGGCGTGATGACGACGGCGCCGTCGGTCAGCTTGTCGAGCAGGTGCTCGATCGACATTGCCCCGACCAGGAGGTCGAGCGCCTCGCGGGACAGCAGGTCCTCGTCGCCCGCGGCGAGCCGGCCGCCGACGGCCTCCATGAGCGCGCGCACCGTCGGCGCGTTGAGCAGCTGGTCCTCGGGCAGGGCCCAGGCCGGGAGCTCGGTGCCCATCGCGGCCCGCACGGTGACGAGCTCCTCGGGGGCGCAGCGGTTCGCGACGACGGCGATGACCTCGGCGTGCTGCGTGCGCAGCTCCGCGAGGCACACGTCGACCATCCCGCGGATCTCCTCGGGGCGCCGGTCGGAGCCGCGCACCACGAGCAGGACGGGGGCGCCCAGGTTGACGGCGATGCGCGCGTTGTACGCGAGCTCGGTCGGGCCGGCGACGTCCGTGTAGTCGGTGCCGACGATGACGACGACGTCTGACTGCCGCTCGACCTCGTGGTACCGGCTGACGATGCGGGACAGGGCCGCGTCAGGGTCGGCGTGCACCGCCTCGTACGAGACCCCGACGCACTGCTCGTACGTCAGGTCGACCCCGTCGTGGGCGAGCAGCAGGTCCACGACGTAGTCGCGCTGCGCCGTGGAGCGGGCGACGGGACGGAAGATCCCGACCCGTTGCCCGCTCCTCGTCAGGAGGTCGACGACACCGAGCGCGACCGTGGACTTGCCGGTGTCGCCCTCGGCCGAGGTGATGTAGATGCTGCGTGCCACGTCGGTGTCGCCTCCTGCGCTGGTGAGCGCCTACTCGTTGTCGCCGCCGGTCGCGGCGGCCGCCGAGATCCGGTCCGCCTGGGGGCCGCTCGCGGCGGTACCAGTGTCTCCCGCGTCGGACCACACCCAGTCACGCACCTCGGGCAGGTCCTCGCCGTGCTGGCGCGTGTACTGCCGTGCGTGCAGGCGCGCGTCGACCATCTCCTGGCGCAGCGCCGCGGCGCGCGAGCCGAGCCCGGGCACCCGGTCGATGACGTCGATGACCAGGTGGAACCGGTCCAGGTCGTTGAGCATGACCATGTCGAACGGCGTCGTCGTGGTGCCCTCCTCCTTGTACCCGCGCACGTGGATGTTGGAGTGCCCGTTGCGGCGGTACGTCAGGCGGTGGATGAGCCACGGGTAGCCGTGGTACGCGAAGATCACGGGCTTGTCGGCCGTGAACAGCGTGTCGAAGTCGCGGTCCGAGAGGCCGTGCGGGTGCTCGCGCTCGTCCTGCAGGCGCATGAGGTCGACGACGTTCACGACGCGCACCTTGAGCTCGGGCAGGTGCTTGCGCAGCAGGTCGGCCGCCGCGAGCACCTCGAGCGTGGGGACGTCGCCCGCGCACCCGAGCACGACGTCCGGGTCCTCGCCGCGCTCCTCCGTACCGGCCCACTCCCAGATGCCCAGGCCGCGCGCGCAGTGCGCGATGGCCTGCTCCATGTCCAGGAACGTGGGGGCCGGCTGCTTGCCCGCGACCACGACGTTGACGTACTGGCGGCTGCGCAGCACGTGGTCGTAGGTCGCCAGGAGGGTGTTGGCGTCCGGCGGCAGGTAGACGCGGACGATCTCGGCCTTCTTGTTGACGACGTGGTCGATGAAGCCGGGGTCCTGGTGGGAGAAGCCGTTGTGGTCCTGACGCCACACGTGGCTCGTGAGCAGGTAGTTGAGCGACGCGATCGGCCGACGCCACGGGATGTCGTTGGTGACCTTGAGCCACTTGGCGTGCTGGTTGAACATCGAGTCGATGATGTGGATGAAGGCCTCGTAGCAGCTGAACAGGCCGTGCCGGCCGGTCAGCAGGTAGCCCTCGAGCCAGCCCTGGCACTGGTGCTCGGACAGCATCTCGAGGACCCGGCCCGCACGGGCGAGGTTGTCGTCCGCCTCGATGATCTGCGCGTCCCACTGCTTGTCGGTGACCTTGAACACCGACTGGAGGCGGTTGGAGGCCGTCTCGTCGGGGCCGACGATGCGGAAGTTGTCGGGGTTCGCCTCGACGACCTCGGCGAGCCAGTCGCCGAGCACGCGCGTGGCCTCGACGATGTCGCCGCGGGGGACCGCGAGGTCGCGGAAGTCCGGAAGGCGCAGGTCGCGCAGCAGCAGCCCGCCGTTGGCGTGCGGCGTCGCGCTCATCCGCAGCAGGCCCTCGGGTGCCAGCTCGGCGATCTCCGGCTGGATGCGGCCGGTCGCGTCGAACAGCTCCTCGGGCCGGTAGGACTGGAGCCAGCCCTCGAGCACGTGCAGGTGCTCCTCGGTGTCGCGTGCGCTCGCGAGCGGCACCTGGTGCGAGCGCCAGGAGTCCTCGACCTGCTTGCCGTCGATGACCGGCGGGCACGTCCAGCCCTTGGGCGTACGCAGGATGATCATGGGCCAGCGCGGGCGCTCCGTCAGCGTGCCCTCGCGCGCCGCCCGCTTGATCTCGGAGATCTGGTTGAGGCACTCGTCGAGCACCCGCGCCATCTGCTGGTGCACGTCGGTCGCGTCGTCGCCGTCGAACCCGCCCGAGACGATGTACGGCGTGTGGCCGTAGCCGCGCATGAGGTCGAGGAGCTCCTCCTCGGGGATGCGCGCGAGGACCGTCGGGTTGGCGATCTTGTAGCCGTTGAGGTGCAGGATCGGCAGCACGACGCCGTCGGCCAGGGGGTCGACGAACTTGTTCGAGTGCCAGCTCGTCGCGAGCGGGCCCGTCTCGGCCTCGCCGTCGCCGACCACGGCCGCGACCAGCAGGTCCGGGTTGTCGAACGCCGCGCCGTACGCGTGCGAGAGGGCGTAGCCGAGCTCGCCGCCCTCGTGGATCGAGCCGGGCGTCTCGGGTGCCACGTGGCTGGGGATGCCGCCCGGGAAGGAGAACTGCCGGAACAGCTTGCGCATGCCCTCGGCGTCCTCGGTGATGTCCGTGTAGACCTCGGAGTACGTGCCGTCGAGGTACGCGTTCGCGACGAGGCCCGGACCGCCGTGGCCCGGGCCCGTGATGTAGAGGGTCGACTGCTTGCGCTCGCGGATGACGCGGTTGAGGTGCGCGTACAGGAAGTTCAGGCCGGGGGTCGTGCCCCAGTGGCCGAGCAGGCGCGGCTTGACGTGGTCGCGGTGCAGGGGCTCGGCCATGAGCGGGTTGTCCAGGAGGTAGATCTGGCCGACCGAGAGGTAGTTCGCGGCGCGCCACCAGGCGTCGACGATGCGAAGCGTCCGGTCGTCCAGGGGCGCGACGTCGCGGGCGGTCCAGCGGGCCTGGTGGTCCAGGACTGAGGTCATCGGACGATCCTCCTGTGCAGACGAGGGCTCGGCGGGGCCAGTCCCGCCGGGCAGGTTCAGCGTGCCCGCCGTCCGTCCCGAGACATGGGACGTTTGGCCCGTCGGCGACCTGGACCCGGACGACCGGGGCGCAGGTGTGACGGAGCACACCACTGCAATGCCACCACATCCGGGGCGTCGGCGCAGCACCCGCCGGGTGTCGGTACGCCGCGGGTTGCGACGCGGACCGGTGGCCCGTGCGCGGGTAGCGTGGCGAGCATGACAGCTGCCGACGCCGGGACCCCCGCGAGGCCGGCGTACCTGCGGACCGCGACGACGCCGCGGATGCTCGTCATCCTCGTGCTCCTGCTCGGTGCGGCCGCGGTGTGCGCCCGGCTCGGCGTGTGGCAGCTCGACCGGGCGGAGCTCCGGGGGGCCGCGGCGGCGCGCGCCGAGCAGCAGGAGGCGGTCGACGCCGAGCCCACGCCGCTCGACGACGTGCTCGCCCCGCAGAGCTCGTTCCGGGGGGACCTGGTCGGCGAGAAGGTCCTGGTCCGGGGCGCGTACGAGCCCGACGAGCTCCTCGTCGCGGGCCGGGTGCTCGACGGCGCCGAGGGGTACCTGGTCCTGACGCCCCTGCGCGTCGAGGCCGGGACCGCTGCCGGCGCACCTGTGCTCGCGGTGGTCCGCGGCTGGGTCCCGACGCCTGAGGCTGCGGCCGACCTCGGACCGGCACCCGCAGGCGTCGTCGAGGTCACCGGGTACCTCCAGGGCGGCGAGGCCGGGGGCACCGGCGACCTGCCCGCGGGGCAGGTGGAGGCGATCAGCCCCGGCGAGCTCGTCAACCGGTGGGGCGGGCCCACCTACTCGGCCTACCTGGTGCTCGCGGAGAGCGACCCTGCGCAGGCCGAGGGCCTCGCACTGCTCGGGCCGCCGACCGCACAGGGCGCGGGCCTCAACCTGCAGAACCTCGCCTACGCCTTGCAGTGGTGGATCTTCGGGGGCTTCGCGGTGCTGCTGTGGGCCCGGCTCGTCCGGGACGAGGCCCGCGCGGCGCTCGAGGACGACGACGAGCATGCGGTGCCCGACGACGACGCCAACCCCGCGGCCGCCGCCGACGTCGTCGCCGCGGTGCCCGGTGCCGACGACACGGCCGACGACACGGCCGGCGACGTCGACGCGGCGCGTGTCACGAGCGGTCGGAGCGCCCCGGCCGTTGACGCAGCTCCTTGACCTGACGCCGCCGGCGTTCCCCGGCGGCGCGCCGCTCGCGTGACGACCGGCTCGGTGCCGTGCGGCGACGCGGGGGCGCGGGCGGACGGGTCGCCTCGTCGACGACCGCGGTGAGCCTCGCGAGTGCCGCCTCGCGGTTGCGGAGCTGGGACCGGTGCTCCGACGCCGCGATGGTCAGGACCCCGTCGACGAGGCGCCCGGCGAGGCGCTCGAGCGCGCGTTCGCGCTGCACCGGCGTGAGGGCGGGGGAGCGGGCGACGTCCCACGAGAGCTCGACGCGCGAGTCCGTGGTGTTGACCCCCTGCCCGCCGGGGCCGGAGGAGCGGGAGAAGCGCCACCGCAGCTCGTCGTCGGCGATCTCGCCGCCGCGCACGGGGACAGGGCTCATGACGTCAGTCTCGCTGCCACGAGTGCCAGAGCGCCGCGTACTCGCCGCCGGCCGCGACGAGGTCGTCGTGGCGGCCGATCTCCGTGATGCGCCCGTCGTCGACCACGGCGACGCGGTCGGCGTCGTGCGCGGTGTGCAGGCGGTGGGCGATCGCGACCACGGTCCGGCCGTGCAGGACGGCCGAGAGCGAGCGCTCGAGGTGTCGCGCGGCCCGCGGGTCGAGCAGCGAGGTGGCCTCGTCGAGCACGAGGGTGTGGGGGTCGAGCAGCACGAGGCGCGCGAGGGCGACCTGCTGGGCCTGCGCGGGCGTCAGGCTCGCCCCGCCGGAGCCGACCTCCGTCGCGAGCCCGTCGGGCAGGGCGTCGACCCACTCCCAGGCGTCGACCGCCTCGAGGGCGCGCCGTAGCTCGGCGTCGTCCGCCGAGGGCTTCGCGAGGCGAAGGTTCTGCTCGACGGTCCCGACGAACACGTGGTGCTCCTGCGTGACGAGCGCGACGTGCCCGCGCAGGTCCTCGAGCGGGAGGTCGACCAGTGGGACGCCCCCGACGCTCACCTGCCCGCCGGTGGGCGGGTGGATGCCCGCGAGCATGCGCCCGAGGGTCGACTTCCCGGCGCCCGACGGCCCGACGACGGCGAGCCGCTCGCCGACCTCGAGGTCGAGCCCGATGCCGTGCAGCACGTCCTGGCCTTCGCGGTACGCGTAGCGCAGGTCCCGCGCGACCACGCGCTCGTCCGCGGGCGCGGCGTCCGTCGCGACGCGGTCCGGCCCGATGGCGTTGACGCCGATGATGCGCGCGAGGGACGTCGCTCCGACCTGGATCTCGTCGAGCCAGAAGATCAGCTCGCCGATGGGGTGCATGACCTGCACGGCGTAGAGCGCGATCGTGGTGACCGCGCCGACCGTCGTCGCACCGGTCGAGATGAGGTAGGCGCCCCACGCGACGACGGCGATGATCGGCAGGACGAACGACAGGTCGACGCCGGGGAACAGCACGGTGCGCAGGCGCAGCGTGTAGGTCTCGGCCGCGAAGGCCTCGCGGAGGTCGGCGTCGATGCGCGCGCGGCGCCGCGGCCCGAGCCCGAGGGCGTCGATCGTGCGCGCACCCTCGACGGACTCCGTGAGGGTCCCGTTCAGCGTCGCGTACGCGGCCGACTCGCGCAGGTAGCCGGCCGCGGCGCGCTTGAGGTACCAGCGCGTGGTCCCGAGCAGGAGCGGGAGGCCCACCAGCAGGCCGAGGGCCACGACGGCGTCGACGGCGAACGCCGCGACGAGCGTGAGCGTGATGGTCGCGGTCGTCACGAGGATCCGTGGGATGCCGAAGCGCACGCTGTGCTGGACGCGGTCGATGTCGTTGGTCGTGCGGCCCACGAGGTCACCGGTCCCGGCGCGCTCGACGGTCGACAGCGGCAGGCGTGTCACGGTGCCGATGAACTGCTCGCGCAGGTCCGCGAACACGGTCTCGCCGAGGATCATCGCGGCGCGCTGCGCATACCGGATCAGGACCGTCTGCGCGAGCACGGCGACGACCAGGAACGCGACGACCTGGTCGATGTACCCCGTGGTCGTCCCGTGGGCGACGGCGTCGACCATGCGGCCGAGGAGCCACGGCCCGGCGAGCCCCGTCGCGGCCGCGAGCGTGTGCAGCGCGAGGACGCCGCCGAGCCCGCGGCGGTGCCGCCGCAGGAGCTCACGCGTGTGGTCGCGCAGCGTGGCGCGATCAGCGATGGGCAGCTTCACGGACGTCCTCCTTCCTTGCGGTCCGGCTCGTGTCCTTGCTCGTGTCCCCACCGGCGTCCGCGCGGGTCTCCCCGCCCGCGTCGTCGCCGGCGTCGTGGTCCGTGCTCGCCGACGCGCGGCTCACGACGGCCCGGTAGGCGCCCGCGTCGGGCGCCGCGAGGAGCTCCCGGTGGGTCCCGCGCGCGACCACGCGCCCGTCGGCCACCAGCACGACCTCGTCGACCCGGTCGAGCACGAGCGGGCTCGTCGTCACGACGACCGTCGTCCGGCCTGCGCGGGCCTCCGCGAGCCGCACCGCGATGCGCGCCTCGGTGTGCGCGTCGACCGCGCTCGTCGGCTCGACGAGCACGAGCACCTCGGGCTCGGTCAGCAGCGCACGCGCCAGTGCGACGCGCTGACGCTGCCCGCCGGAGAACGCGCGGCCCTTCTCGGTGACCTCGCCGTCGAGCCCGCCCGGGAGCGAGCTCAGCACGTCGCCCGCGTCGGCGACCTCGAGCGCGCGCGTCAGCACCTGCGTCAGGGCGTGGTCGCGCACGTCGAGCTCGTGCCGCAGCACGCCGCTGAACAGCTCGGGCGTCGACTCGGCGACGACGACGCGCCGCCGCACCTGCGCGAGGCCGAGCTCGGCCAGCGGAACGCCGCCGAGCCGCACGTGGGCCGCGTCGTCGACGTGCTCGCGTCCGAGGAGGCCCAGCCGGGTCGCGAGGCGTGCGGTCTCGTCCGGGTCCGCGCTGACGAGCGCGGTCACGCGTGCGCCGCGCAGCACGAGGCCTGTCGCGTCGTCGGACAGGTCGCCCGAGCCGTCGCCCGCGGCACCGGTGGCCGCGGCGACGCCGAGCAGCTCCGGGTCGCCGCCCGTCACGGGGACGCGGAGCACCCGCAGGATCTTGCGGACGCCGACGAGCGCGCGGGAGACGACCTGCACGGCCTGGGTGGCCGCGGTGAGCGGCTCGGTGAGGAACGCGGCGTAGCCGTAGAACGTCACGAGCTGGCCGGGCGTGATCTCGCCCGTGACGGCCAGGCGGGCCCCGAACCACACGACCGCGGCCAGGAAGAGGCCGGGCAGGAGCGTCTGCATCGCGTCGAGCAGCGACTGGGTCTGCGCGACCCGCACCCCGGCGCGGCGCACCGTCTGCGACTGCTCGCGGTAGCGCGCCGAGAAGACGTCCTCGCCGCCGATCCCGCGCAGGATGCGCAGGCCCGAGACGGTGTCCGCCCCGAGCGTCGTCAGGCGCCCGGCGGCCTCGCGCTGGGCGGCCTGGCGCCGCTGGAGGGGCCGCACGAGCAGCGCGAGCACCGCCGCGACGGCGGGCAGGCCCACGAGGACCGCGACCCCGAGCGTGACCGATGTGTCGAGCAGCAGGAACGCGACGACGACGTACGCGACGACGCCGCCGACGAAGCGCGCGGCGACGAAGAAGACCTCGCCCACGCGCAGGGCGTCGGACGCGACGGTCGAGACGACCTCACCCGTCGGCAGCTCTGCCGTGACGGCGTCCCCGGTGCGGCTCACGTGGTGCCCGACGAGCTGCGAGGTCCGGAACGCGGCCCGCAGCCAGCTCTCGACGTCGAGTCGGTGCCCGACGACGTTGGCGACGACCTGGACGACGCCGACGCCCAGGAGCAGGAGGCACCCGACGAGCAGCCCGCGCGACAGGCCGTCGCCCAGGCCCGTGTCCACGACCCGGCCCAGCAGGAAGGGCAGCGCCGCCTGGCTCACGGAGGCGACGACGCCGGTGGCCGCGCTGGCGAGCATGAGCGCACCCTGCTTCCGCGCGACCCACAGGAGGTAGGCGGGCGCGGTGGTCAGCGGGGGCGTGCCGGGGTCGGCGACGGGGAGGGGGCGCACGGTCGTCAACGCTAGGTCCGACCGGTGACATGCGACGACGCCTTTTCGCCGGGTGGGCCGTGCGCACGGACCCGCCCCGGTCCGCGCACAGACGGCGGCCGCCCGTGCGGCAGGATGGGTGCACACCGCAGGTCCCGCAGCGGTCCCGCGCGGGGCGGAAGACAGGAGGGCCCGTGGCCGCCACCGACTGGACGTCCAAGGCGAACGGCGCCCTGCGCCGCTACCGCGTGATGGCGTGGGTGACGGGTGTGATGCTCCTCGTGCTCGTCGCGGAGATGACGCTCAAGTACCTCGTGCAGGCGGGGCCCGAGCTCATGCGCTGGATCGAGTGGGTGCCCTTCGCGCACGGGTGGATCTACGTCGTCTACCTCGTCACCGTCGTCGACGTCTGGTCGACCCTGCGGTGGGGCTTCGGCCGGCTCGCGGCGATGGTCCTGGGCGGCGTCGTCCCCGTGATGTCCTTCGTCGTCGAGCGCACCGTGCACCGTGACGGCCTCGCACAGGTCGCCGTCGGCAGGCCCGCGCCCCGCGGTGCCTCGCGCACCCGCGTGCCCTGAGCGCACAGCCTCGTCGCCGCGGGCTGTCACTACACTCGCGCAGGTGACCGACTCCCCGCTGCCCGTCCAGCCGGAGACCGGCGAGGGCCCCGTCCTCGTCGTCGACTTCGGGGCCCAGTACGCCCAGCTCATCGCGCGTCGCGTGCGCGAGGCCCACGTGTACTCCGAGATCGTGCCGCACACGGCGTCGGTCGAGCAGATCCTCGCCAAGAAGCCGTCCGCCGTGATCCTGTCCGGCGGGCCGTCGAGCGTGTACGCCGACGGGGCGCCGTCCGTGGACCCCGCCCTGTTCGACGCCGGGGTCCCGGTGCTCGGCATCTGCTACGGGTTCCAGGCCATGGCGCAGGCCCTCGGCGGCACGGTCGCGCAGACGGGCTCGCGCGAGTACGGCGGCACGCACGTGACGGTGCCCGACGCCGGTGTGCTGCTCACGGGCTCGCCCACGGAGCAGTCCGTGTGGATGAGCCACGGCGACGCGGTGCACGCGGCACCCGAGGGCTTCGCCGTGCTCGCGACGTCGACGGGGTCGCCCGTGGCGGCGTTCGAGGACCGGGGCCGCCGGCTCTTCGGGATGCAGTGGCACCCGGAGGTCAAGCACTCGCCGCTGGGCCAGCACGCCCTCGAGAACTTCCTCTACCGGGGTGCGGGCCTGCGCCCCACCTGGACGGCGGGCAACGTGATCGCCGAGCAGGTCGAGATCGTGCGGGCGCAGGTGGGTGACGCGCGGGTGATCTGCGGCCTGTCCGGTGGCGTCGACTCGGCGGTCGCCGCGGCCCTCGTCCAGCGCGCGGTCGGGAGCCAGCTCACGTGCGTCTTCGTGGACCACGGCCTGCTGCGCCAGGGCGAGGCCGAGCAGGTCGAGAAGGACTTCGTGGCCGCGACGGGCGTCCAGCTCAAGGTCGTCGACGCCAAGGCGCAGTTCCTCGACGCGCTCGCGGGCGTCACGGACCCCGAGACCAAGCGCAAGATCATCGGACGCGAGTTCATCCGCGTCTTCGAGGCAGCCGCGCGGGAGGTCGTCGCCGAGAGCGGCGCGCACGGCGAGGAGGTCCGCTTCCTCGTGCAGGGCACGCTCTACCCCGACGTCGTCGAGTCGGGCGGCGGCGAGGGCGCCGCGAACATCAAGTCGCACCACAACGTGGGCGGCCTGCCGGACGACCTCCAGTTCGAGCTCGTCGAGCCGCTGCGCACGCTGTTCAAGGACGAGGTGCGCGCCGTGGGCCTCGAGCTCGGCCTGCCCGACGCGATCGTCTGGCGTCAGCCGTTCCCGGGCCCCGGCCTGGGCATCCGCATCATCGGCGAGGTCACGGCCGAGCGCCTCGACGTGCTGCGCGCGGCCGACGCGATCGCGCGCGAGGAGCTCACCCGTGCGGGTCTCGACCGGCAGATCTGGCAGTGCCCCGTGGTGCTCCTCGCCGACGTCCGCTCGGTCGGCGTCCAGGGCGACGGGCGCACGTACGGCCACCCCGTCGTGCTGCGGCCCGTCAGCTCCGAGGACGCCATGACCGCGGACTGGACGCGCGTCCCGTACGACGTGCTCGCCACGATCTCGACGCGCATCACGAACGAGGTCCCCGAGGTCAACCGCGTGACGCTCGACGTGACGAGCAAGCCGCCGGGCACCATCGAGTGGGAGTGAGCGGCGCGTCCGAGGTACCACGGCACGGCGCTGTGACCCGTGGGTTCACGCGGCTCAGGTGCGCCGGACCTCAGTAGACTCGGGCCCGCCGCGCAGGGCCCTGCCGGCGTCTACGGAGGGGGCACCGCCCGATGCCAGTCCAGTCCCGCGCCCGGAGCGCGGCAGCCGTTCTCACCACGGTCGTTCTCGCGTTCGGCGTCGCCGCGTGCAGCGCTGACGAGGAGCCGGTGGCCCCGGTCGAGTCGCGGTCGGCCGAACCGTCGGCGGAGCCCACGGACGACGCCGCGCTGTTCGCCCACGTGTGGGACCTCGCCGCCCCGGAGGGTCAGAACCTGCGGCAGTACCTCACGGTCGAGGACGACGCGTGGACCGTGCTGTTCGCGGGCGACGAGGGCGCATCCGTCGTGGTCCTCGACCCGGAGACGGGCGCCGAGCTGGACAGCCAGGCGATCGAGGGCGTGTCCTTCGCCGACGACTGCGCGCCGGGCGACGCGACGATGCTGTGCACGCAGACCGCCACGGACTCCTTCGTGGTGGTGGACCTCGAGACGCTCGAGACGATCGCGACCGTGCCCGGCGGCGAACCGATGGGCGTCGTCGTCGAGGGCGGGCTCGGGAAGAGCCTCGAGAGCACGCGGGACCACCTGGTCGCTGGGTGGTACAAGTCGGGCGACGTGCTCACGGTGCTCGACGCCACGGGTGAGGTGTCGGCGTCCTGGACGGGCGTGACGGACGCCGTGTCAGTCGGCCCGACCCTCTGGAACGGCGACTACTACCGCGGCAACCAGATCCTGCGGGCGGGCGGCGGGGTGGCCGAGACCTCGGCGACGCCCCTGCCGGAGGCCTTCCTGTCGCCGACCCGCGCCGTCGCGCGGCCCGCTGACGCTCCCGGCTGGGTCCTGGTCGACGAGAACCTCGCGCCGCTCGGCACGGTCGAGCGGGTGGAGGGCGACGAGAGCGCGTTCACCCCCATCGACCCGGGGGAGGGCTGTCCGTTCGTCGACCAGGCGGGCGTGGCGGCCGGAGACGACCGGAAGGCGTACCTCCTGGACCGCGAGACCTTCGAGGTCACGCCGCTGAGCGAGGACCTCTTCATGGACCCGACGGCGTCGGGCGTGTGCCGCGACGGCGAGATCATCGCGACGCTCGCGCCCCCGGGGTCCTGGGAGGCGGAGCTGTACCGCATCTCGGCGGACGGCACGGTGACGCACGTGACCGAGGGCGTCGAGGAGATCGTCAACGACCTGGGCGGCGACCTGGTGCTCGCCGAGGGAGGGAACCGGTCGTACATCCTGGACGTGAGCACCGGACAGGCCCTCGAGGAGGTCGACGACCTCGACCTGACGAAGTCGCTGCTCCCGTCGCTCTTCGACGCCGCTCCGCTGTACATCCAGAACGAGGGCGGCCTTCGTGCGTACCGGAGCCACGTCGACTCCTGACCGATGCGGGCCCACGGGCCCCTCCGGGAGGCCCACGGGCCCCTACGGGGGGCCACGGGCCCCTCCGGGGGCATCTCGTCGCGCGATGGCTGCCCGGTCGATCGAGATGGGACGAAGGCGCGCATGCTCACCTCGGCCTCCGCCCGCCACCGAGTCGGCTGGATGCTCGACGCGTCCCAGGTTGGTCGGACGCGGCGGCTAGCCTGACGTCGTGCGCATCTTCCACGTCTCGGACTGCTACGCGCCGCGGACCGGGGGCATCGAGTCCCAGGTGCGCGACCTCGCGCGGGCGCAGCGCGCCGCGGGTCACGAGGTGCACGTCCTGACGGCCACCCCGGGACGGGCGGGCGAGCGAGGGGGAGTCGTCGAGGACGACGACGGCGTGCAGGTGCACCGGCTCGGTGCGCGCATCCCGTTCGACCTGCCGGTCAACCCCTCTGCGGTGCCGCGCGTCCGCGCCCTGGTGCGTGACCTGGCGCCCGACGTCGTGCACGTGCACGCGGGCGTCCTGTCGCCGTTCGCGTTCGACGGAGCCCGCACCGCCCTGGCCGCGGGCGCGCCCGTCGCGATCACGTGGCACTGCATGCTCGACGGCGCGGTCCCCGCGCTGCGGGCGGCCGTCCAGCACTCCCGGTGGGCCGATGTGCCCGTCGCACTCTCCGCAGTGAGCGGCGCGGCGGCCGAGCGGGTCGCCGACGTGTTCGACGCCCCCGTGTCGGTCGTCCCCAACGGCATGGACCTCGACCGCTGGGCCCCGACGCGCTCCGAGGCGCGCGCGCACGTGCCGTCGCCCGCGACCGAGGGGCCGCAGGCCGGCGCCGGGGTGGCCCCCGCGCACCACGCGACCGCCGGGACGCCCGTGCGGTGCGTCGCGACCATGCGCCTGGCCCCCCGCAAGCGCGGCTCCGCGCTCGTCGGCGTCGTCGAGGACGCCCTGACCCAGCTCGAGCCCGGGGCCCTGACCCTCGAGATCATCGGTGACGGCCCGGTGCGTGCGGCGATCGAGCGCTCGGTCGCGCGGCGCGGGCTGACCGACGCGGTCACGCTGCGCGGCCGGCTGAGCCGCGACGACGTCCGGGCGGCGTACGACGACGCGGACGTCTTCCTGGCCCCGGCGGCGCTCGAGGCGTTCGGCATCGCCGCGCTCGAGGCGCGGACGGCGGGGCTCGTCGTGGTCGCGCGGCGGGGAACGGGCATCGAGGAGTTCGTGACCGACGGCGTCGACGGGCTCCTCGTCGACGACGACGCCGCGATGGCCCGCGCGCTCGTGACGCTCGCCCAGGACCCGGGCCTGCTCGCACGGCTCGGCGCGCACGCCCGGGAGCACCGGCCGCGCTTCGACTGGGCGACGGCGCTCGAGGCCGCGCAGGGGGAGTACGCGCGGGCACGAGCGCTGCGCGGCGCCGGCGTCTGACCCTCAGCCCTGGCCGGGCGGGCCATCCGCGAGGCAGGGCGGCCCCCTGCCCACCCGGCGGCCGTTCTGACAACCTGTCCTCATGGGCTCGTCCGTGAGCTCCCGGGCTCGGTGCGACCTGGCCCGGAACCCTGTGCACCATCCTGGGAAGGGGACGTCACATGTCCACGTCTGTCGCCACCACGAGCGCCAAGCCCGTCCGGATCGTCGGGCTGATCGCGATCATCGCCGGCATCCTCATGATCGTCGCGGGTGCCGCGACGTGGATGATGGTCCGCCAGCAGCTCGTCGCCGAGAACATCGTCGTCGCCGAGGACGCGGCCGCCTTCGGCGGCAACGTCGTCAACGGCCCCCTGGACGCCTACTACGAGGCGGACATCATCAACCACCACGCGCTGGACATGTCCGGTGGCAAGACCTACGCCGAGCTCGACCGCGAGGACCCGCTGCGCCCGACCGTCATGAACGCCTCATTCCTGCGGACCTCGCTGTTCTCCTCGGTCATCGCGTTCGGCGTCGCCGCCTTCGCCGCGGGCATGGGCCTGCTCTTCATCCTCATCGGCTGGGCGCTGCGCAAGCTCGTCCCGACGGGGTCCGTCGTCACGAGCGCGACCGCGTAGCCGCGCCCGGACGAACGACGGCCGCACCGGCAGGGCTCCTGCCGGTGCGGCCGTCGTTCACGTCGTGGGTGCCGCCGGTGCCTCAGCGGCCCCGGCGTCGTGCACCGAGCAGCGTCCCCGCCAGGAGCGCGACGCCCGCGGCGGCCACCAGGATGATGAACGCGAGCTCGACGTCGAAGACGACGCCGCTCGCGAACGCCACGAGGCCGAGCCCGACGGCGGCCACGACGAGGCCCCACACGACCGTGCCGACCCGGATCCCCTGGCGCTCCGGGGGCAACGGCTGGGCCGCCGGGGGGACGGGTGTGGTCGCGGGCCGGTCGTAGGCGGGCGGGGGCGGCGTCGCAGCCGCCGGGCCACCGGGACCGCTCGTGCCGCCGAGGCTGCCGGCTGTCGAGCGGTCGGCCGCCGGCATGCCGGCCGACGTCGCGGCGGTCACGCCCGGGGTGGCGTCGGCGCCCGTCGGGCGAGCGGTGCCCTCGTCGTCGGGCAGCGGGAGCACGGCTGTGGCGTGCGCGCCGTCGTCGGCGTCGGTGTCCTGGGTCTCGAGGACCGCCGTGTCACCAGCGGCCGGCAGTACGACCGTCTCGGCGTCGTCGGCGTCGTCGGCGTCGTCGGCGTCGTCGGCGTCGGGCGCCGCGACCACGACGGTGTCGTCGTCGTCCCCGCTCGCGAGCACCGCGGTCTCCTCGTCGTCCCTGCTGAGCCGCGCGCGTGAGCCGATGCGGTTCTTGATGTCGTCCTCGGCCCGGGCGTCGGACGCGGGGTCCGTGCGGTCGGTGGTCATGGGGTCCTCCACTCTGGTCGTCTCGGGTCGGTCCTCGGCCTGCTCGTGCGGGCTCATCGCCCCTCCTCCACGACGCTGACCGTGCCGGCGCCGACCGTGATGTCGAGCTCGATCTGCGGCTCCGCGCCGGCGGCAACCGAGGCGGACTCGAAGACCTCGTCGCCCGTGGTGCCGGGTGCTCCGGTGCTGACCGTGTCGCCGAGCCACCGGACCTCGCCCGCCATGACGCTGATCTCGGCGCGGTAGGCGCCGTCCTGCGGCAGCACGACGGTCAGGTCGCCCGCGCCGACGTTGACGGGCACCTCGACGACGTCCGACCCCAAGGGGAGCTCGGTCAGGTCGATGCGCGCCTCACCGGCGCCGAGCGAGTAGCCGTCCTCGGCGCTCGCGACGTCGGTCGGCGTGTAGCTGAGGTCGCCGAACGCGGCGCCCTCGTTCCAGGTGAGGTCCCAGTCGGCCCGCTCGAGCCCCGCGACCGGCAGGAGGCACAGCGTCGTGATGACGGCCAGGGCGCCGAGCCCGCCGCTCGTCCGGCCGCGCAGGCCCGCGACGATGATCGCGAGGCCGAGCAGGACGACGGCGACCGAGCCCGCGGTCAGGAGCACGGGACCGTCGAAGCGGCCGATCCGCTCCGCGTACAGCAGGCCTGCGAGCGTCAGGAGGCTCAGGGCGACGACGACGCCGACGGTCCCTGCCCCCGGGCCGCGGCGGGGCGGGCGCGGCAGCGTCACGGGCGGAGGCATCGTGGCCTGCGGGCGCATCGGCCCGACGTACGGGGCCTGCGGGTAGGCCGGCCCACCGGGCGCCGGGTAGCTGCCGGCGTAGGGCTGGGGTGCCGGCTGGGGCGCGCCGCTCGCGTAGGTCGCCGTGGGCTGCCCCTGGCCCGGCGCGGGTGCTGCGGGGTAGACGCCGTGGGCTGAGGGCTGGGTCGGGTACATCGTCGTCGTGGGTCCTTCCGCTCGACGCGGGGGTGCGGCCGCGGAGGGCCGGCCCGAGGGGGTGGGTGTGGTCGTGCCGAACGGTCGCTGGGGGCCCTGCGGGCCCTGCGAGGTCGGGGGAGGCGGGAACGGGCCGCCAGGGGTAGGCGGTGGCACCTGGTCGCCCCGGCCGCTCGCGGCCTTCACGACGAGGACGATCACGACGACGACGGCGCCGATCCACAGCAGGCCCCGGAGCCAGCCGAGGTCGCCGCCCCACCACAGGCCGGGCCCCCACGTCTCGGGGAAGGACAGGCCGACCGCGAGGGCGGCGAACCCGCCGAGGACGGCCGCGTCGAAGTCGCCGCGGAACAGCTGCTGCAGGTGGATGCGCCCGTCGCGCTGCTCGGGGAGCAGGAGCCAGCCGAGGCCGTAGACGATGAACCCGAGGCCGCCGAGCAGGGCGCTCGCGGCGAGCAGGCCGCGCACGATCAGCGGGTCGATGCCGAGGCGCAGCGCGATGCCTCCCGCGACGCCCCCGACCCAGCGCTCGTCCGAGCGGACGAGGCCGCTGCGGCGGATGCCGTCGAAGAACGAGTCGGCGCCCGATCGTGCGGGTCCGGAGGGCCCCGGCGGCGGGTACTGGCCAGGCGGCGGGTACTGCCCGGGCGGCGGGTACTGGCCGGCCGGCGGGTAGGGCTGAGCGGGCGGCGGGTAGGGGCCGCCCGCCGACGGACCTGGCGCGCCGGACGGCGAGCCGGGCATGCCCGGGTCCTGCGGGGGGGTGGCGTTCTCGCTCATGGCAGCCATGCTTCCCGCCCGCGTGGTCCTCGGGTATCGGGGCCAGCCCTGAGCGGACCCTGACCTTGCGCCCGACGCCCCTGAGCGGACCCCGGTCTCACCCCTGATCCGGGACCTGAAGCGGCCGGGACGCCCCGCTGACGTGTGACGATGCTCCCGTGACCATGACCGAGCGCCTCCCGCTGCGACGTCCCGCGCAGGGGCGTGGCATCGGTGGCGTGTGCGCGGGGCTGGCCGCCCACCTGGGCCTGCCCGTCGCCGTGGTGCGGCTCGTCATGGCGGCCCTCGTGCTGCTCGGCGGCTTCGGCGCGGTCCTCTACGTCTGGCTCTGGGTGACCGTGCCCGCGGGCGACCCGACGGCGGCCGCGGCCGAGCAGAGGCCCGCCGCGCTGTCGCGTCTCGCCCCGCGTCTGCGCGACCCGGACCGGCGCGTCCCGCTCACCGACATCGGCGTCGGCCTGCTCCTGCTCGTCGCGGCAGGCCTCGCCGTCGCCGTCCGCTCGGGTGTGCGCATCGAGTACTCGTGGGTCGTCCCGACCCTGATCCTGCTGGGCGGCACGGCCCTGGCGTGGAGCCAGCTCGACGCGGTCCAGCGCGGACGCTTCCTGGCGCACGCCGGCGGCCGGACGCCCGTGAGCGTCGTTCGGCTGCTCGCCGGGACCGTCCTCGCGGGGCTCGGCGTCTTCCTGCTCGTCGGGCAGGACGAGCCGTTCGACGTGCTCGTCCGGTCCGCGGTCGCGGCCCTCGCCGTCCTCGTCGGTGCCGCGATCGTGCTCGCGCCGTGGTGGCTGCGCCTGGTGCGCGAGCTGGGCGACGAGCGCGCGGCGCGGGCCCGGGAGTCCGAGCGCGCCGACATCGCGGCCCACCTGCACGACTCGGTGCTCCAGACCCTCGCGCTCATCCGCGCGCGGTCCGACGAGCCCGAGCAGGTCGCCCGGCTGGCCCGCGCGCAGGAGCGTGAGCTGCGCGAGTGGCTCTACGACGACCGAACGACGCCCGGCACGTCGCTCGCCGCGGAGCTGCGCGGCGTCGTCGCGGAGGTCGAGGACCACCGTGGCGCCGCCATCGAGACCGTCGTGGTGGGGGACCGGGTGCCCGACGCCGGCACCGAGGCCCTCCTCCAGGCGACGCGGGAGGCGCTGGTCAACGCCGTGGTGCACGGGCGCCCGCCCGTGTCGCTGTACCTGGAGGCAGGTGCCGACCGGGTCGAGGTGTTCGTGCGCGACCACGGCGACGGCTTCGAGCTCGCGGACGTCCCCGCCGACCGGTTCGGCGTGCGAGAGTCGATCGTCGGCCGGATCCGGCGCCGTGGCGGCACGGCCACGGTGCAGAGCCGGCCGGGACGCGGCACGGAGGTGCACCTGTGCCTTCCGACGAGCGAGGGAGAGCAGCGATGAGCCCGCAGGCCCCGGTGGACGTCGTGCTGGTCGACGACCACCTGATGTTCCGGACGGGCGTGCGCGCCTCGCTCGACGACACGGTCAACGTGGTGGGGGAGGCGGACGACGTCGACACCGCCATCACCCTCGTCCGCTCGCTCCAGCCGCCCGTCGTCGTGCTCGACGTGCACCTGCCCGGGGGCATGGGCGGGGGTGGCGCGGAGGTCATCACCGCGTGCGCGGACCTCCTGGCGACCACGCGGTTCCTCGCACTGTCGGTGTCGGACGCGGCCGAGGACGTGGTGGCGGTCATCCGGGCCGGCGCGCGCGGCTACGTGACGAAGGCGATCAGCGGGCCCGACCTGTCCGACGCCGTGCGGCGCGTCGCGGGCGGCGACGCGGTGTTCTCGCCGCGGCTCGCGGGATTCGTGCTCGACGCGTTCGGCGCGGCCGCGGGCGACGTCGCGACGGGCGACGACGAGCTCGACCGGCTGTCGGCCCGCGAGCGTGAGGTCATGCGGCTCATCGCACGCGGGTACAGCTACCGCGAGGTCGCGACCGAGCTGTTCATCTCGATCAAGACGGTCGAGACCCACGTGTCGGCGGTGCTGCGCAAGCTCCAGCTGTCGTCGCGCCACGAGCTCACGCGCTGGGCGGCGGCGCGCCGCCTGCTCTGACGGGTCGTCCGCCCAGGGTGGAGAACCGGCACGAGCCGGATCTACCGGGACCAAGGTCTCATCCGGGTGTGCGGCGGGTCGATGGAGGGGCACACGTCCCTTCGTCCCCCCACGGAGCGTCAACGATGAAGCGTCCCTCGGCCTCGATCGCGACCAAGCTGCTCGGTCTCGGCGCAGTGCTCGCGCTCGGCCTCGTCCTGCTCGTCGCGCTCGCGTCGGTGCAGGTCTACGGCCGGATCATGAGCGAGCGTCAGGCGGCGACGCGCTCCGTCGTCGAGACGGCGCTCGGCGTCGTGACGTTCTACGGCGCGGAGCAGGCCGCGGGCCGGCTCACCGAGGCCGAGGCGCAGGAGGCCGCGATCACCGCGGTCCGCCAGCTCCGGTACTCCGGCGAGGAGTACTTCTGGATCAACGACATGAACCCGACGATGGTCATGCACCCGGTCAAGCCCGAGCTCGACGGCACGGACCTGACGCAGAACGTGGACCCGGACGGCAAGCACCTGTTCGTCGAGTTCGTCGACGTCGTCAAGGCGGAGGGAGCCGGGTTCGTCGAGTACCAGTGGCCCAAGCCCGGGGCCGAGGCGCCGCAGCCCAAGGTCTCCTACGTCGCCGGGTACGAGCCGTGGGGCTGGGTCGTCGGCTCCGGCGTCTACGTCGACGACGTCCGCTCCGTCGCGCTCGCCGAGGCGGCCAAGCTCGCCGCGAGCGGCCTCGCGGTGCTGCTGCTCGTGGGCGGCATCGGCGTCGTCGTCGGGCGCGGGGTCATCGGGCCCATCCGCCGGGTCACGGACCTGCTGGGCAGCGGTGACGTGAGCACCCGCGTCCCGGTCGGGGACGGACGCACGGAGCTCGAGCGTCTCGCGGTCGCGCTCAACGCCACGCTCGAGCGTTCCGCGACGGTCGCGTCCAACGTGTCCTCGGCGGTCACCGAGCTCGACGCGGCGGCCTCACGCCTCGTGACGACGAGCGACCAGATGGCCGCGGGCGCCGAGGAGACGGCCCGGCAGACCGCGGCGGTCACGGCCGTCGCGCAGGAGGTCAGCACGGGCATCGAGACCGTGGCGTCCGGGACGCACCAGATGGGCGCCTCGATCGGCGAGATCGCGCAGAACGCGCACGCCGTCGCGAAGATCGCGGCCGAGGCCGTGGACGCGGCCGAGGCGACCAACCGGACGGTCGGGGCGCTGGGCGAGTCGTCGGCCGAGATCGGCAGCGTCGTCAAGGTCATCACGGCGATCGCCGAGCAGACGAACCTCCTCGCCCTCAACGCGACCATCGAGGCGGCCCGGGCGGGTGACGCGGGCAAGGGCTTCGCCGTCGTCGCGGGCGAGGTCAAGGAGCTCGCGCAGGAGACCGCACGCGCCACCGGCGACATCTCGGCGCGCGTCGAGTCCATCCAGGCCGCGGTCAGCCAGGCCGCCGGCGAGATCGGCCGGATCAGCGAGATCATCGGCCGCATCAACGACTACCAGACCACCATCGCGGGGGCGGTCGAGGAGCAGACGGCCACGACGTCGGCCATGGCGGCGAGCGTCGCGCAGGCGGCAGACGGCGGCCGGAGCATCGCGACGACGCTGGACGGGGTGGGCGCGGCGTCGCAGCGCACGACGGCGGAGCTCGAGCACATCCGCTCCGCCGCGCACGAGCTCGCCCTCACGTCGCGCCGCCTCCAGGACGCGCTCGTCATCGGCTGACGGGCGGCGGGCGTCCGCGGACGTCGGAGGGCGCGCCTACCCTTGGAGCGACATGAACACGCTCTTCTCCGACCTCCCCCTGCCCGGCCTCCAGCGCGCCGACGGCACCCGGCTCCCGGCGGTCGTCCCGCCCCGCGAGGCAGGGGGCCCGCCCGACGACGGCCCGTCGCCGTCGGTCGCCGCGGCCGAGCGGCAGGAGCGTGCGGACTCGCTGCTCGTGGGCCTCAACCCCGAGCAGCGCGAGGCCGTGCTGCACACCGGCTCGCCGCTCCTCATCGTGGCCGGCGCGGGCTCAGGCAAGACGCGCGTGCTCACGCACCGGATCGCGCACCAGCTCGCCACGCGGCGCGTCCGGCCGTCGGAGGTCCTCGCGATCACGTTCACCAACAAGGCCGCCGGCGAGATGCGCGAGCGCGTCGCCGACCTCGTCGGCCCGGCCGCCCGGGCGATGTGGGTGTCCACGTTCCACTCGGCGTGCGTGCGCATCCTGCGGCGTGAGCACTCGACGCTGGGGCTGCGGTCGACGTTCTCGATCTACGACGCGGCCGACTCCCAGCGGCTGCTCACGCTCGTGGCGCGCGAGCTCGACCTCGACCCGAAGAAGTACCCGGCCAAGGCGCTCTCGGCGAAGATCTCGAACCTCAAGGACGAGCTCGTCGACCCGGACACGTACGCGCGGACGTCGGGGGCGGCCTCCGGCGGCGCCAACCAGTTCGACGAGGCGCTGGCGGCCGTGTACGCGCGCTACCAGGCGCGTCTGCGCCAGGCGCACGCGCTCGACTTCGACGACCTGATCATGACGACGGTGAACCTGCTCCAGGCGTTCCCGGCGGTCGCCGAGCACTACCGGCGCCGCTTCCGCCAGATCCTCGTCGACGAGTACCAGGACACCAACCACGCGCAGTACGTCCTGGTGCGCGAGCTCTCCGGAACCGGGGTGGCCCAGGGAGGCGACGACGGGGCGGACGGCACGGCGCCCGGCGAGCTCACGGTCGTCGGCGACGCGGACCAGTCGATCTACGCGTTCCGCGGCGCGACCATCCGGAACATCCTCGAGTTCGAGGCGGACTACCCGAACGCGCGGACCATCCTGCTCGAGCAGAACTACCGCTCGACGCAGACCATCCTCTCGGCCGCGAACGCGGTCATCTCGCGCAACCCCGGCCGCAAGCCCAAGCGCCTGTGGACCGACTCGGGCGCCGGCCCGCAGATCGTCGGCTACGTCGCGGACAACGAGCACGAGGAGGCGCGGTTCGTCGCCGAGGAGATCGACCGCCTCGGCGACTCCGACGGCGTGCGCCCGGGTGACGTCGCGGTCTTCTACCGGACCAACGCGCAGTCACGTGCCCTCGAGGAGGTGCTCATCCGCGTCGGGCTGCCCTACAAGGTCGTGGGTGGCACACGCTTCTACGAGCGCCGCGAGATCAAGGACGCGGTCGCGTACCTGCGGGCCATCGCCAACCCCGACGACGACGTCAACCTGCGCCGCATCCTCAACGTGCCCAAGCGCGGCCTCGGCGACCGTTCCGAGGCCATGGTCGCGGCGTTCGCCGAGCGCGAGCGCATCTCGTTCGGTGCCGCGCTCGCACGGGTCGACGAGGTCCCGGGCGTCGGCACCCGGGCGCTCACGGGCCTGCGCGCGTTCGACGAGCTCATGGCCGGGCTGCGCGACCTCGCGTCGTCCGGGGCGGGCCCGGCCGAGGTCCTCGGCGCGGTGCTCGACCGCACGGGCTACCTCACCGAGCTGCGGGCGAGCGAGGACCCGCAGGACGCGTCACGCGTCGAGAACCTCTCCGAGCTGCACGCGGTCGCGACCGAGTTCGAGCAGGCCGAGCCCGAGGGGGACCTCGCGGACTTCCTCGAGCGCGTCTCGCTCGTCGCCGACTCGGACCAGATCCCGAGCGACGACGCCGAGGGCGCCGGGGCGCAGGCCAAGCCGGACCAGGGCGTCGTGACCCTGATGACCCTGCACACGGCCAAGGGGCTCGAGTTCCCCGTCGTGTTCGTCACGGGCTGGGAGGACGGCACCTTCCCGCACATGCGCTCGCTCGCGGACCCCGACCAGCTCGCGGAGGAGCGACGCCTGGCCTACGTGGGCCTGACCCGGGCGCGCCAGCGGCTCTACATCTCGCGCGCGGCCGTGCGGACCGCGTGGGGCGTACCGAACGAGTTCCCCGCGAGCCGGTTCCTCGACGACGTGCCGGAGGACCTCGTCGACTGGCGCCGCCGCGAGTCGAGCATGGCGACGCTGCGCGCCGGGGGCAGCGGCTGGGGCTCCGGCGCGTCCGCCTGGGGTGGTCGCGCGGGGTCGTCGACGGGCACCGGTGGCCCGGGCCGGCGCGGCGCCGAGCGCTCCGGGCCCGTCACGACCCGCCGTGCGGCACCGTCGTCGAGCCAGCCGACGGCCAGCTTCGGGTCGGCCACACCCCGCCCGGCGGGCGACGTCCCGAGCCTGGCGATCGGCGACAAGGTCACGCACGACGCGTACGGCGTCGGCACGGTCGTCGGGGTCGAGGGCTCCGGCCCGAACGCGGTCGCGAAGATCGACTTCGGCGCGGACGGCACCAAGCGGCTCCTCCTGCGCTACTCGCCCGTCACCAAGCTCTGACCCCCGCCACCCCGCACGGCTGCCCCGGGGCTGGGCTGCAGGCGGGCGGGGCGGGGGGCACGGCTGTGGGGCGGGCCTGCGGGGCGGGGGCTGGATCTGGGGGTGGGTGGGGGCTCAGGGTGCGGCGAGCATGGGATGGGGCGGGGGAGTTGGCCCGCCGGATCAGGGGGCGGGGCGACCAAAGTCTCTTGACGTGAAGAGACATGGCCTCCGCGAGGCTAGGATCGGCCGTGACGAGGCGGTCAGTCGTGGCCGCCGGGCGAGGAAGGGACCGCTGGGGTGGACCTGTTCGAGTACCAGGCACGGGACGTCTTCGAGAAGCACGGGGTGCCGGTGCTGGGAGGCGTCGTCGCCACCACGCCCGAGGAGGCCAGGTCCGCGGCACAGCGGCTGGGCGGCGGGACCGTCGTCGTCAAGGCGCAGGTCAAGACCGGCGGCCGTGGCAAGGCCGGCGGCGTGAAGCTCGCGCACTCGCCCGAGGAGGCCGCGCAGCGCGCCGAGGAGATCCTCGGCCTCGACATCAAGGGTCACGTCGTGCGCACCGTCATGGTGGCCCAGGGCGCCCAGATCGCCGAGGAGTTCTACTTCTCCGTCCTGCTCGACCGCGCCGAGCGCCGCTACCTCGCGATGGCCAGCGTCGAGGGCGGCATGGAGATCGAGCAGCTCGCCGTCGAGCGTCCCGAGGCCCTCGCCAAGGTCGCCGTCGACCCGCTCGTCGGCATCGACGAGGCCAAGGCCGCCGAGATCGTCGCGGCCGCGGGCTTCGCCGACGAGATCGCGGGCCAGGTCGCGGACGTGATCCGCAAGCTCTGGACCGTCTACGTCGAGGAGGACGCGACGCTCGTCGAGGTCAACCCCCTCGTCCTGACCAAGGACGGCGCCGTCGTCGCGCTCGACGGCAAGGTCACGCTCGACGCCAACGCGGACTTCCGGCACCCCGAGCACGCCGCGCTCGAGGACGTCGCCGCGACGGACCCGCTCGAGGCGCGCGCCAAGGAGGCGGACCTCAACTACGTGAAGCTCGACGGCGCCGTCGGCATCATCGGCAACGGTGCGGGCCTGGTGATGAGCACGCTCGACGTCGTCGCGTACGCGGGTGAGGCCCACGGCGGGGTCCGGCCCGCCAACTTCCTCGACATCGGCGGCGGCGCGTCCGCCGAGGTCATGGCCGCGGGCCTCGACATCATCCTGTCCGACCCGCAGGTCAAGTCCGTCTTCGTCAACGTGTTCGGTGGCATCACGGCGTGCGACGCCGTCGCGAACGGCATCGTCGCGGCCCTCGAGATCCTCGGCGACCACGCGACCAAGCCGCTCGTGGTCCGCCTCGACGGCAACAACGTGGTCGAGGGCCGGCGCATCCTCGCGGACGCCGCCCACCCGCTGGTCACGCTCGCCGAGACGATGGACGGCGGTGCGGACAAGGCCGCACAGCTCGCCCACGCCGCCGTGACCGCCGCCTGACCGCCCGCACCGACGAAGAGACGAGAGAACAGACAGATGGCGATCTTCCTGACTGAGGCCTCCAAGGTCATCGTCCAGGGCATGACGGGCTCCGAGGGCCAGAAGCACACGACGCGCATGCTCGCCGGCGGCACGACCGTCGTCGGCGGCGTCAACCCGCGCAAGGCGGGCACGAGCGTCGACTTCACGGTGCCCGGCGCGGACGCCCCCGTGGCCGTCCCGGTGTTCGGGACCGTGGCCGAGGCCGTCGCCGCCACCGGTGCCGACGTGTCGGTCATCTTCGTGCCGCCCGCCCACACCAAGGCGGCCGTGCTCGAGGCCGTCGACGCAGGCGTCCCGCTCGTCGTGATCATCACGGAGGGCGTGCCGGTGGCCGACACCGCCGAGTTCTTCGCGGCGGCGCAGGCCAAGGGCGTCCGGCTCATCGGCCCCAACTGCCCGGGCCTCATCAGCCCCGGGAAGTCCAACGTCGGCATCATCCCCGCGGACATCACGGGCCCCGGGCGCATCGGCCTCGTCTCGAAGTCCGGCACGCTGACGTACCAGATGATGTACGAGCTCCGGGACTTCGGGTTCTCGACGGCCATCGGCATCGGCGGGGACCCGATCATCGGGACCACGCACATCGACGCCCTCGCGGCGTTCGAGGCCGACCCGGAGACGGCGGCGATCGTGATGATCGGCGAGATCGGCGGCGACGCCGAGGAGCGCGCCGCAGCGTTCATCGCCGAGCACGTGACCAAGCCCGTCGTCGGCTACGTCGCCGGCTTCACGGCTCCCGAGGGCAAGACGATGGGCCACGCGGGAGCGATCGTGTCCGGCTCGTCGGGCACCGCGCAGGCGAAGAAGGAGGCGCTCGAGGCAGCCGGGGTCAAGGTCGGCAAGACGCCGAGCGAGACCGCCGAGCTCATGCGCCAGGTGCTGAGCGCCTGATCCACCCACCGACACGCCCGGCCTCCCGGGGTGACGAGGTCACCCCGGGAAGGCATGGACCATGAAGGGGTGAGCCGACCCCCCGCCCCGCGCACGCCGGTCCCGGCGCGCGCGGCGGACGTCGTGCGTGAGCCGGACGTCGAGGCCGCACCGCCCGGCCTCGGGAACCGCGTCGGCCGGGTCCGCGACGTCGTCACCGCCTCGGTCGCGGGGCACGGCGGCGCGCCCCGATGGTTCTCCGGCGTCTTCGCGGGCGTCCAGGCGGCCGTCCTCTCGCTCGTCGTCGTGGCCGTCCCCGCGCTCGCCGCGTACGTCGCGACGTCCGCGGACCCGACCAACGCGGGCGTCGAGTGGCCCCGGGCGGTCGCGGTCGGTGCCGGGATCTGGGCCCTCGCCCACGGCGGCGCCCTGACGGCGGGCGGCGCGACGATCACCCTGGTCCCGCTCGGCATCACCGTGCTCGCGCTCTTCTCCGCGCACGCGTCGGCACGCCGCTCCGCGCTGCCCGGCCTCGGCTCCTGGCTCGCCGGGATCCTCGCCTACGCCGCCGTGACGGCTCTCGTCGTCGTCCTCGCCGGCAGCGCCGGGCCCGTGGGTGCAGGGCCGGGCCCGCTCCTGCGGCTCGCGCTCGGGACCGTGCTCGTCGCAGGGACCGGGCTGGGGACCGGCATGGTGCGCGCCCGCCGCCTGCGTGAGCTGACGCGGCCGTGGTGGTCACCCGTGCCCCCGCTGGTGCGCTCCGGGGCGGTCGCAGGCGTGCTCGTCGTCGCGCTCCTGGCGGGTGCGGCGTCCCTGCTCGCCGGCGCCTGGGTCGTGTCCGGCCGCGCCGCGCAGGGTGACGTCGTCGCGGGCCTCGGCGTCGACCTGTTCGGCGGCACCCTCCTGGCGGTGGCGCAGGTCGCCGTCGCGCCCAACTTCGTCCTGTGGGCCCTGGCGTGGCTCGTCGGGCCCGGCTTCGTCATCGGGGAGGGCACCCTGTACTCGCCCGCCGAGATCGTCAGCGGCCCGCTCCCGGCGCTCCCGCTCCTCGGGGCCCTGCCGACCGATGCGGGCGGGCTGCTGCGCTGGGTCCCGCTCGTCGTGCTCGTCGCGGGGTGCCTCGCGGGCTGGTGGCTGCACAGGCGCCTGGCGGCGACCCGTGCGTGGGAGCCCTTCGCCGCGTCGGCGTGCGCGGCCGTGACCGCAGGGGTGCTCGTCGCGGTGGGGACGATGGCTGCCGGTGGCTCCGTGGGGCCGGGGCGGCTCGCCGTCGTGGGCGGGTCTGCGGTCCTCGTGGGGGGCAGCGTGCTCCTCGGCACGCTCGCCGGGGCGGTCCTGACCAGCGTGCCCACGGACCCCGTGGTGCGGCGTGCGGTGACGCAGCGGCTGCGGCGCGGCGGTGCGCCCTCCGTCGAGCCGACCCCGCAGGCGCAGCCCGCACCCGCCGAGCAGGCCGACGCCTGAGCGCACGCGGGCGCCTCGGCCGGACCTGTCACCCGTCCGTGGGGCTCCCGGTCGCGCGGTCGAGGCGCTCCTGCAGCGCGTCCTGGTACTGCGCCTCGCAGGCCTCGCTCGCCGAGATGGTCAGGGCGTCACGCAGGCACTCCTGACGTTCCATCTGGACGGGCCACAGCGCGAGCATCGTCACGAGCGAGAGCGACATGAGAGCCGCGAAGGCCAGGCCCATGCCGAGCACCGGCAGGAGCGCACCGCGCAGGCCGGCCCGCCACACGGAGCGCAGCGCGATCACGCCTGCGACCATCGCGGCGATCGCGAAGGCGAGGGCGGCCGCCTGCCAGGGCAGGCTCAGCGTCGCGGCGACGAGCGTCGCGAGCATGAGGAGCCCGAAGTGCATCACCTGCCGGCTCGCCCGGCGCACGGCCTCGGGGTCGGGCGGCGGGGCCGGCGGCTCGGGGCGCCGGGGAGGCTGCGGGCCCGCGGGACCGTGCGGGCCACCCGACCCACCCGACCCGCCCTGCCCGCCCGACCCACCCGGCCCGCCCTGCGGGCCCGCGGGACCGTGCGGACCGGCGCCCGGCGTGCCCCGGCGTGCGTCGTCGGCGCTCTCGCCCGTCCCGTCGCCGGGCGTGTCACCCGGCCCGGCGGGCCGTGCCGCACGTCCCCCAGCCGGGGGTGGTGCGTACGGGTTGTCCACGCGGGCTCCTCGGTGTCGTGCTGCCGGAGGCACCAGTCTCGCATCGTCCGCGGGACGCCCTGCGCCCGTGGAGGCGGCACGGGCTAGGGTCGCGCCGTGCGCGCCGAGCAGCCTGCCCCACCCCTGCGCCCGGTACCGGGCCGTCCCGACGGGCGCGTCGTGCCTGAGCGCTCACGCGTCGTGGTCCTCGTCTCGGGAGGCGGGTCCAACCTCGCGGCGCTCCTGGCTGCGCACGTCGAGCCCGGCTACGGGGCGCGTGTCGTCGGCGTCGTCAGCGACCGGCCGGACGCCGGTGGCCTGGCCGTGGCGCGGGACGCCGGTGTCGCGACGGCCGTCGTCGCGCCCGGGGACTTCGCCGACCGCCCGGCGTGGGACGCCGCGCTCGCGCAGGCCGTGGGCGTGTTCGAGCCGGCCTGGGTCGTGAGCGCGGGGTTCATGCGCATCCTCGGGCAGGCCTTCCTCGACCGGTTCGGCGGCCGGGTCCTCAACACGCACCCGGCCCTGCTGCCGGCGTTCCCCGGTGCGCACGGGGTCCGCGACGCGCTGGCGCACGGGGTCAAGGTCACGGGCTGCACGGTGCACGTCGTCGACGCGGGCGTCGACACGGGGCCGATCGTCGCGCAGCGCGCCGTCGAGGTGCTCGACGGCGACGACGAGGCGGCACTGCACGAGCGGATCAAGTCCGTGGAGCGTGCGCTGCTCGTCGACGTGGTCGGCCGTGCGGCCCGCGGAGGGCTGACCCTCGACGGGCGGCACGTGCGCCTCGCGTGACGCGCGGGCGGCCGAGGTCAGCGGGCCGCGAGGGTCTCCGCGACGATCGTGGGCCACGGGGTCGGCGTCGTCCCGAGCGTCGCCTGGGAGGCCGCGGAGTCCATGACGAACGGCTCGGTGAACTGGTAGCCGACGGCGTGCAGCTCGCGCATCATCGGCGCCCCCAGGCCGAGGGCCCGCACGACTCCCATCGGGACGGCGGTGATCCGCGGGCGCGGTGCGCCCGCGGCCTCGGCGAAGCGCGCAGCGAGCTCGCGGAACGTGAGCGGCTCGGGGGAGGGGACGTGCCACGGGCGGCCCCAGGCGTCCGGGGTCGTGGCGGCGGCGGCGAGCGCGTGCGCGAAGTCGGGCAGGTACGTCCAGGTGTGCGGCTGGTCGGCGGATCCGAGGGGCCACAGCCGGCGCCCCGCGAGGAGCGGGTCGAGCATGCGCGGGCCGGCGTGCGCGTGCGCCTCGGCGAGGGGGCCCAGGTAGTCGCTGCCGCGGACCTCGGTCACCCGGAGGTGGCCCGCTCGGTGGCGCTCGAGCGCGCGCGTCCACATGGCGCCCCGCACCCGGCCCTTGGTCTCGGTGCTCGCGAGCGGTGAGTCCTCGCGCATGAGCCGCGTGCCGGCGCCGTAGGAGTAGAGGTTCCCGGCGAGGACCAGGACCGCACCGGTCGCCTCCGCCGCCGCCAGGAGGGCGTCGGTCACGGGCGGCCAGTCGGCGGCCCAGCGGTGGTAGGCCGGGTTGAGGCAGCTGTAGAGCGCCTGCGCGTCGCGCGCCGCCGACGTGACGGCTGCGGCGTCCGTCGCGTCGACCGCGGCGTGCGTGACGCGCGGGTGCTCCGTACCGACGCGGCCGGTGCGCGCGGTGGCCTGCGGCCCGCCGGAGCGGCTGAGGACCAGGACGTCGTGGCCCTGGGCGGCGAGGAGACGGGCGAGGGTCGTGCCGATGGGGCCCTTGCCGAGGACGACGGAGCGGGTCATGGGTGCCTCCGGAGGCGCTGGTTCGTGGACGGCGTCGGTGCGGGTCGCCGGCACGCGGCCGACGATCACGCTGCGGCGTACGGAGCACCGGCCGCGACGGCGAGAGCAGTGCTCTCGGTGAGGAACGATGCTCTCCGTCCGCCCCGCTGTCAAGAGCACTGCTCTCGTTTGCGATCACCGCTCTTGTCGGCGAGGATGACCGGATGGCTGCACAGCGCACGGCCCGCGAACGTGCCCGGGCCGAGTTCACCGCGGACCTCCTCGCCGCGGCGCGCGCGAGGCTCGTCGCCGACGGCGCGGCCCAGCTCTCGCTGCGGGCCGTGGCGCGCGACCTCGGCGTCGCCTCGTCCGCCGTCTACCGCTACGTGCCCTCACGCGACGCCCTGCTCACCGCCCTCATCGTCGAGTCCTACGACGCCGTGGGTCAGGCCGCGGAGGTCGCGGCCGCACGGGCCCGCGCGGACGGCGCCGACCCGGCGCAGACCTGGCTCGAGGTCGCCCGTGCCGTGCGGGTCTGGGCCCGGGACAACCGCAGCGCCTACGAGCTCGTGTACGGCACGCCCGTTCCCGGCTACCGCGCCCCCCAGGACACGATCGCGCCGGCGCTGCGCATCTGGGGCGTCATCGTCGACCTCGTGCTCGCTGCCGCCGACGCCGGCACCCTCGTCGAGGCCGGGCCCGACTTCGACCCGGCCGGGCGCGTGACCGCCGGCGTCTACGCCCTCGCGCAGCAGAGGCGGGAGGGGCTCCCCCCGGCCGACCCGAGGCCGGCGGCGGCCACAGACCCCGCCGAGCCGTCCGAAGAGTTCGCGCAGGTCGCGGTGCGGACGATCACGCTCTTCTCCTCGCTCCTCGGCGCGATCTCCGCAGAGCTGTTCGGGCACCTGCACGGCATCAGCGAGGACTACCCGGCCCTGTTCGACGTGACCATCGCTACGGCCGCGCGCGGCGTCGGCCTCCACGTGGACCTCGGACGCGGCTAGACTCGTCCCTGGCCGTGACTGGCGTATCCGAGGTGGAGCACACCACCGGGGAGCGGCCGATCTTCCCTGCCGTGCACCGTTCGCCTGGGTGCCTGGGTCCCGTCTGCTGACACTCAGCCGATCGAACCGACCCGGAGGTCCGCATGCCGCACGAGACCACGCCCCTGCCCGCCGTCGCCGACGCGACCGCACCCCAGACCCGCCGCCCGGTGCGCCGCGCGCTCGTGAGCGTCTACGACAAGGCCGGGCTCGTGCCCCTGGCGACAGCCCTGCACGCCGCGGGCGTCGAGATCGTCTCCACGGGCTCCACGGCCGCCACGATCGCGGCGGGCGGGGTCCCCGTCACGGCCGTCGAGGACCTCACCGGCTTCCCCGAGTGCCTCGACGGCAGGGTCAAGACGCTGCACCCCCGCGTGCACGCGGGCATCCTCGCGGACACCCGCCGGCCCGAGCACGTCGCCCAGCTCGCCGACCTCGGCGTCGCGCCGTTCGAGCTCGTGGTCGTCAACCTCTACCCGTTCGCCGCGACCGTCGCGTCCGGTGCGGCGCCCGACGACGTCGTCGAGCAGATCGACATCGGTGGGCCGTCCATGGTGCGTGCCGCCGCGAAGAACCACCCGAGCGTCGCCGTCGTCGTCGACCCCGCGCGGTACGACGACGTGGTGGCGGCCGTGAGACGGGGCGGGTTCACGCTCGCCGAGCGCCGCTCGCTGGCGGCTGCCGCGTTCGCGCACACCGCGGCCTACGACGTCGCGGTGGCCTCGTGGTTCGCGTCCTCCTACGCGCCCGACGACGTGGCGTCGGACTCGGGCTTCCCGGCCTTCGCCGCCGCGACCTGGGAGCGCTCGACGGTGCTGCGGTACGGCGAGAACCCGCACCAGCGTGCCGCCCTGTACACGGCCGGCGCGGGCGTGGGCCTCGCGACCGCCGAGCAGCTCCACGGCAAGGAGATGAGCTACAACAACTACGTCGACGCCGACGCCGCGTGGCGGGCCGCGCACGACCACGACGGCCCGGCGGTCGCGATCATCAAGCACGCCAACCCCTGCGGCATCGCCGTCGGCCAGGACGTCGCCGAGGCGCATGCCAAGGCGCACGCGTGCGACCCGGTCTCCGCGTACGGCGGCGTCATCGCCGCGAACCGGACCCTGACGCGGGCGGCAGCGGAGCAGATCGCGCCCGTGTTCACCGAGGTCGTCGTCGCGCCCGACTTCGAGCCCGAGGCGATCGCCGTCCTGACGCAGAAGAAGAACCTGCGGCTGCTGCGCGTCGCCGGGGCCCCGGCGGCCGGCGTCGAGATGCGACAGGTGAGCGGCGGGCTCCTCCTCCAGGCGCGCGACATGGTCGACGCCGTCGTGGACGGCGGGGGCGACGACGCGGCGCGGTGGACGCTCGTGAGCGGCGAGCCCGCGGACGCGGCGACGCTCGCCGACCTCGAGTTCGCGTGGCGCGCGGTGCGGGCCGTGCGGTCCAACGCGATCCTGCTCGCGCGCGACGGCGCGTCCGTCGGCGTGGGCATGGGCCAGGTCAACCGGGTCGACTCCTGCCGGCTCGCCGTGGACCGCGCGAACGCGGGCGGGACCGAGCGTGCGCGCGGCTCGGTCGGCGCCTCCGACGCCTTCTTCCCGTTCGCGGACGGTCTCGAGGTGCTGCTCGAGGCCGGGGTGCGCGCCGTCGTGCAGCCAGGGGGCTCGGTGCGCGACGCCGAGGTCGTCGCGGCCGCGCAGGCGGCGGGCGTCACGATGTACCTGACGGGCACGCGCCACTTCGCGCACTGACCGGGCCGTCCGCTGACGGCTCGCTCGGGCCGTCAGCGGACGGCGTCGCGCAGCGGCCGGTCGGCGTCGGCCGCGACCGCCCGGTCCACGTGCGGCAGCTCGGCCGCCGCGAACAGGCGCCGCGCAGCCGCGATGTCGCGCGGCCGGTCGATCGCGAGGACCGCGGTGAGCCGGTCGGTGCCCCGCTCGAGGTACAGCGCGGTCACGGGGCCGGTCGGGTCGCCGCGCAGCACGACGTCGTCCCGGGCGCCCGGCAGGCCGTAGAGGCCGAGCTCGTGGCCCAGCTGCGTGGAGAACACGTAGGGCGCCGGGTCGTCCCCAGGCTGCGTGGCGACCGGCGCGACGGCACCGGCCGGGTCGACCGGGCCGGCCGGGTCGCCCAGGCCGGCCATGCCCCCGTCGGGCCACACCTCGGCCAGGAGCGAGCGGACGGCGATCGCCGGGCCGCGCAGCGCGCCGTCCCAGTGGCCACCGGGCACCCACCCGTGGCGCGGGGACCGCCGACGCGCGAGGTCGCCGACCGCGACGACCCGCGCCGGGCCGTCGACGCGGAAGCCCGCGTCGACGGGCACGGACCCGTCCGCCTCGAGGGTGAGCGCCCCGGCGAGCCAGGCCGTCGCCGGGCGGGCGCCGACGGCGGCGAGGACGTGGTCGGCGCCCAGTGCACGGCCGTCGGCGAGGTGCACGGCGCCGGGCTCGATGCCTGCGACAGCGGTCCCCGTGATCAGCCGCACCCCAGCGTCGGCGTACCAGGGCGCCGTGAGCGCGCCGACGACGGGGCCCAGCGCGGCGAGGAGCGGTGCTGCGGCCGCCTCGACGACGGTCACGTCGACCCCGGCCGCCGCGGCGACGCCGGCGACCTCGGCGCCGATCCAGCCCGCGCCGACCACGACGAGGCGGCTGCCCGGGGTGAGGCGCGCGCGCAGGTCGGCGGCGTCGGCCGCGGTGTGGAGCGTGAGGACGCCCGGCCAGTCGCGGGGACGGGCCGCGTGAGCACCCGTCGCGAGCACCGCCGCGTCGGCCTCGACCGGCCCCTCGGAGGTCATGACCGTGATCCGGGCCCCGTCGAGCCGCAGTCCCGTCGCGGCCGTGCCGAGCCGGACGTCGTCCGCGGCCCCGAGGTCGAGGCCGAGCTCGTCGCGCAGCCACGCGGGTGCCGGTCTGGTCAGCAGCTCCTTCGACAGGGGAGGACGGTCGTAGGGCTCGACCCCCTCGGCCCCCAGGAGCGTGATCCGGCCGTCGAAGCCCTCGGCGCGCAGGGCGGTGACCGCCTGGGCCCCGGCGAGGCCCGCACCGACCACGACGACGGAGCGGACGGCGGCCCGTGGGAGCGGCCCACGCGCACCGGTCGGGACGGGGGTCGCAGGGGGCTCACCGGCGGTCGGCACGGCCTCACGGTAGTCTCCGGGCGTGACGTCTGCCCCGCCGGAAGCCCCCGAGCGGCACCGGGCTCCCGCGCTCTGGCTGGTCGTCCTGGCCCTCGCGGTGGCGACCCTCGTGACGGTCCTCGTCGAGGCGCGCACCGGCGTGGTCCTGCTCGCCGTGACGCTGGTGGGTGCCGCGATCGCGCGGCTCGTGGGCCGGGGCCGCCGGCCCGAGGGCATCGCGGTCCGCTCGACCTGGGTGGACGTGACCATCCTCCTGGTGCTCGCGCTGGGCATCCTCCTGCTGGTCCGCACGCCCGGCGTCTGACAGGCGTCCGGCGCCCGCACGTCAGGCGCCCGCACGGACGGCGCCCGCACGTCCGACGCCCGCACGGACGACGCCGGGCGGACCGCCTCCGGAGAGGGGCCGCCCGGCGTCGTCGGGCCTTGCGTGGCCGGGCTCACCGGCCCGGGTCGGTACCGCTCGGAGGTCAGTACCGCTCGATGACGAGCAGACCCTCGCGGTCGTCCTCGGCGTCCTGCGGCCGGGCGAACCCGAAGTAGGCGAGGCCCACGATCGCGGCGCCGACGATCGGCGCGACGACGAACACCCAGACCTGCCCCATCGCGTCGCCGCCCGCGAACACCGCGGACGCGAGCGAGCGCGCCGGGTTGGCCGACCCGCCCGTGACGGGTGCCGTGAGGAGCAGGACGGCCGCGTAGGTCAGACCCATCGCGTAGGGCGCGGTCGAGCGGACCGTGCGGCGGCGCATCGTGCCGAGCACGACAGCGGTGAGCAGGGCCGCGGCGAGCAGCTCGAGCACGAACGCGGTGCGCAGGTCGAAGGCCGTGGTCTGGCCCGACGCCGTCCACAGCTGCGAGCTCTCGCCCCACGAGTTCGCGGTCGTGGCGAAGAAGGTGCGGACGTCCGCGACCTGGAGCGCCGCGGGCAGCGTCGTCGGGATCGTGATGAAGACGGTCGCGGCGGCTGCGAGGGCGCCGAGCACCTGGGCGAACCAGTACAGGGGCACGTCGAGCCAGCGCGCGCGGCCGGCGATCGCCGCGCCGAGGGTCACGGCGGGGTTGAAGTGCCCGCCGGAGATGTGGCCGAACGCGGCACCGAGACCGGCGAGGGTCAGGCCGGCGGCGATCGCCGTGCCCATGGTCCCGACCCCGGAGATCGGGGCGAAGACCGTGACGCCGAGGATCACGAGCACGAGCGCGAAGGTGCCGAGCATCTCCGTGCCGAGCCGGGCGGCGAGGCCGGCGCCCGACGTCGCGGGGACGGTCGCGAAGTCGTCGTCGTCCAGGTCGTCGTCGTCGAGGTCGTCGTCCGCGTCGGCGAGCTCGGGCGGGACGGTGTCGACCCAGACGGCCTCGACCGTGACGTCGCCCACGGGCGCGGACGTCGCGTCACCCACGGTGCCGGCGTCGGGTGCGTCCGGCGTCGAAGGCTCGGCGGGCGTTCCCTCGGGGCGCGCTTCGGGCGTGGGGGTGGGCATGAGGTTCCTCTCCTCGAGGGCAGGCGTGCGTCGGCTCGAGCCGACGTCGGGCATCATGCCACCGGCCCCTGGGTGCGCGGCCCGGGATCGCCGGGGCGACCGGCCCGCGGGTGCGGCAGCGACCGGTGCGGTGAGATCTCTCGATGTCGAGTAATCTGTCCGGCGGGCACGACGGCGCGTCCCGGGTCGGTGTCGACCCGCCCGCGCCGGGCGCGACGGGCCGACCGCCCGGACCGCGCCGCAGGACGAACCACCACAGCAACGGGAGCTCCGCATGGGCAAGATCAAGGTCGTCGGGCCGGTCGTCGAGCTGGACGGCGACGAGATGACGCGGATCATCTGGCAGTTCATCAAGGACCGCCTGATCCACCCCTACCTGGACATCGACCTGCGGTACTACGACCTGTCGATCGAGAACCGCGACGCGACGGACGACCAGGTGACGATCGACGCCGCCCACGCGATCAAGGAGCACGGCGTCGGCGTCAAGTGCGCGACCATCACGCCCGACGAGGCGCGGGTCGAGGAGTTCGGCCTCAAGAAGATGTGGGTCTCGCCCAACGGGACGATCCGCAACATCCTCGGCGGGGTCGTCTTCCGCGAGCCCATCATCATCAGCAACATCCCGCGTCTCGTGCCCGGCTGGAACAAGCCGATCATCATCGGCCGTCACGCGTTCGGCGACCAGTACCGCGCCACGAACTTCAAGGTGCCCGGGGCCGGGACGCTGACGCTGACGTTCACGCCCGCCGACGGCTCCGAGCCGATCCGCCAGGAGGTCGTCACGTACCCCGAGGGCGGCGGCGTCGCCATGGGCATGTACAACTTCAACGACTCTATCCGCGACTTCGCGCGCGCGTCGTTCGCCTACGGCCTCCAGCGCGGCTACCCGGTGTACCTCTCGACCAAGAACACGATCCTCAAGGCGTACGACGGCGCGTTCAAGGACATCTTCGCCGAGGTGTTCGAGCAGGAGTTCGCCGCGGCGTTCGCCGAGAAGGGCCTCACCTACGAGCACCGCCTCATCGACGACATGGTGGCCGCCGCCATGAAGTGGGAGGGCGGCTACGTGTGGGCCTGCAAGAACTACGACGGCGACGTCCAGTCCGACACGGTCGCGCAGGGCTTCGGCTCGCTCGGCCTCATGACGTCGGTGCTCATGACGCCCGACGGCAAGACCGTCGAGGCCGAGGCCGCGCACGGCACGGTGACGCGGCACTACCGCCAGCACCAGCAGGGCAAGCCCACGTCGACCAACCCGATCGCGTCGATCTTCGCGTGGACGGGCGGCCTCAAGCACCGCGGCAAGCTGGACGCGACGCCGCAGGTCACCGAGTTCGCCGAGACGCTCGAGGACGTCGTGGTCAAGACTGTGGAGAGCGGCAAGATGACGAAGGACCTCGCGCTCCTCATCGGGCCCGACCAGGAGTGGCTGACCACCGAGGACTTCCTCGCGGCGCTCGACGAGAACCTGGCCGCACGCCTCGCCTGACCGACTGCCGCTGTTCCCGCACCCTGGACCGAAGGAGCTCCCCGATGTCGGACACCACCAGCACCACCCCGGTCACCGTGACCGTGACCGGCGCGGCCGGGCAGATCGGCTACTCGCTGCTCTTCCGGATCGCGTCGGGCGCGATGCTCGGGGACGCGGCGCCGGTGCGGCTGCGCCTGCTCGAGATCCCGCAGGCCGTCAAGGCCGCCGAGGGCACCGCGATGGAGCTCGCGGACTGCGCGTTCCCGCTGCTCGACTCCGTCGAGATCTTCGACGACGCGCGCCGGGCGTTCGACGGCGTGAACGTCGCGCTGCTCGTCGGTGCGCGTCCGCGCGGCCCGGGCATGGAGCGCGGGGACCTGCTCGAGGCCAACGGCGGCATCTTCAAGCCGCAGGGCGAGGCGATCAACGCGGGCGCGGCCGACGACGTGCGCGTGCTCGTGGTCGGCAACCCCGCGAACACGAACGCGCTCATCGCGCAGGCGCACGCGCCCGACGTCCCGGCGAACCGTTTCACGGCGATGACGCGTCTCGACCACAACCGCGCGCTCTCGCAGCTCGCGGAGCGCACGGGCGTCGGCGTCGGGCAGATCGACCGGGTCACGATCTGGGGCAACCACTCGGCGACGCAGTACCCGGACGTGTCCCACGCGACGATCGGCGGCCGGCCCGCGGCCGAGGTCGTCGGCGACCAGGCCTGGCTCGAGAGCACGTTCATCCCGACGGTCGCGAAGCGCGGCGCGGCGATCATCGAGGCCCGCGGGGCGTCGTCGGCGGCGTCGGCCGCGAACGCGGCGATCGACCACGTGCGGTCCTGGGTGCTCGGCACGCCCGAGGGCTCGTGGACGTCGGCGGGCATCGTGTCCGACGGCTCGTACGGCGTGCCCGAGGGGCTCATCTCGTCGTTCCCGGTGACGTCGTCGGGCGGCGACTGGGAGATCGTCCAGGGGCTCGAGGTCGACGCGTTCTCGCGCGGTCGCATCGACGCGTCGGTCGCCGAGCTGGTCGAGGAGCGCGACGCGGTGCGGGAGCTGGGCCTGATCTGACGGCCTGAGCCGGCGAGCGGACCGGGCCTGACCTGACGGCCTGAGCCGGCGACCGCACCGGTCCGGGCCGGGTCCGGTCCGCGGCAGGATGGTGCCGTGGCAGCTTCACGGGACACGGACGCGAGCTGGGGCCGCGTCGCGCTGCGCGTGCGCCCCGGAGCGTCCCGGACGAGCGTCGGCGGGGCCTACGGCGACCGGCTCGTCGTCGCGGTGGGGGCGCGCGCCGTGGACGGCGCGGCGACGGAGGCGGCGCTCGCGGCCGTGGCGGCGGCGTTCGGCGTCCGACGCCGAGGGGTGCGGCTCGTGACCGGTACGACGAGCCGGGACAAGGTCGTGGAGGTCGATCTGCCGCCCGCCGACGTGGCCGCGCGGGCCGCCGAGCTGAGAGGCGATGCGGACTGACCGTTGCAAGGCGTTGCTGCAAGGCGTTACAGTCACGCAGCGCCCTGGGATCTCACCCGGGTGAAGTTCTGGTGACGAGGGAGTCCCCATGACCACCGCCCGTGCCGTCCGCCCGCGCAGGGCGACCAGCGTCCTTGCAAGCCTCGCCCTGGCCCTCGTGGGGACCGTCGCGGTGACCGTCCCGCTGAGCCCGGCCGCGGTCGCGGCCGATCGCACGGCGACCCTCGTCGGGGACCTCCAGAGCGAGCTCGGGTGCGCGGGGGACTGGCAGCCCGACTGCGCCGAGACCCGCCTCGAACCCACGGGCACCCCCGGCCAGTACGCGGCGGAGCTCGACGTCCCGGCGGGCTCCTGGCAGTACAAGGTCGCGATGAACGGCACGTGGGACGAGGCGTACGGGCGCGACGGCGGCGCGGAGAACGTGCCGTTGACCGTGGCGGGTCCGACGCGCCTGCGCGTCACGTTCGACGACGCCACGCACCGCATCGGCCTGGCGCCGCTCATGCTCACCGGTGACTACAGCCCGGCCGACGACGCCCTGGTCGCGGAGCCCGTCCGTCAGCCCGGCTCCACCGAGCAGTTCTACTTCGTCATGACGGACCGCTTCGAGAACGCGGACCCCAGCAACGACGAGGGCGGTCTCACCGGCGACCGCCTCACCACGGGCCTCGACCCCACCGACAAGGGCTTCTACAACGGCGGCGACCTGGCCGGCCTGCGGGCCCAGCTCGACTACATCGAGGGCCTGGGCACGTCGGCCATCTGGCTGACGCCCTCGTTCCTCAACCGCCCGGTGCAGGGCACCGGCGAGAACGCCTCCGCCGGCTACCACGGCTACTGGATCACCGACTTCACGCAGATCGACCCGCACCTGGGCACCAACGCCGAGCTCGAGGCCCTCATCGCCGACGCGCACGCCCGCGGCATCAAGGTGTACTTCGACATCATCACGAACCACACCGCGGACGTGATCAGCTACGCCGAGGGTCAGTACACCTACGTCGACCAGGCGACGGAGCCGTACTACACGGCCGACGGCGTCACGCCCTTCGACCCGGCGGACTACGCCGGCGGCGCCGAGCCGTTCCCGGCCCTCGACGCGCAGAACTCGTTCCCCTACACGCCCGTGATCGCCCCGGCCGACGCGGACGTCAAGGTCCCGGCCTGGCTCAACGACCCCACGCTCTACCACAACCGTGGTGACTCGACCTACAGCGGTGAGTCGACGACGTACGGCGACTTCTCCGGCCTCGACGACCTCATGACGGAGCACCCGAGGGTCGTCGACGGCTTCGTCGACGTCTACCAGGGCTGGATCGACCTCGGCATCGACGGCTTCCGCATCGACACCGTCAAGCACGTCAACTTCGAGTTCTGGGAGCAGTGGACGACCGAGGTCCTCGACTACGCCCACGGGCTGGGCAAGGACGACTTCTTCATGTTCGGCGAGGTCTACGACGCCGACCCGGCCAAGCTCTCGCCGTACGTGCGCCGGACCGACATGAGCTCCGTGCTGGACTTCACCTTCCAGTCCGCGGCGTCGACCTTCGCCCGCGGCTTCAGCCCCGACACCCTCACCCAGCTCTTCGCCGGCGACGACATGTACACGACGCCGACGACGAGCGCCTCGGCCCTGCCGACCTTCCTCGGCAACCACGACATGGGTCGCATCGGCTACTTCGTCCAGGGCGACGGCAACGGGCTCGAGCGGTCCGAGCTCGCGCACAGCCTCATGTACCTCACGCGCGGCCAGCCCGTCGTCTACTACGGCGACGAGCAGGGCTTCGCGGGCCTCGGCGGCGACAAGAGCGCACGTCAGACGCTCTTCGCCTCACAGGTGGCCGAGTACACCGACCAGCAGCTGCTCACCGGCGAGGCCGTCGGCTCCGTCGACCGCTTCGACACCGACGCCCCGCTGTACGAGCACATCGCCGCGCTGGCCGACCTGCGTGCCGCGACGCCCGCCCTGGAGAGCGGCGCGCAGATCGAGCGCCCCGTCTCCGGCGACGGCGAGGACACCGTCTACGCGTTCTCGCGGGTCCACCGGGACGAGAAGGTCGAGCACCTGGTCGCGGTCAACAACGCCGGGGCGCCCGCGTCGGTCACGGTCGACACCCTGACGCCCGGCGCCGGATTCACCACGCTCCTCGGCGACCACGCCGCGGTGACCGCCGACGCCGACGGACGGGTCGAGCTGACCGTCCCGGCGTTCTCGGCCGTCGCCCTCGTGGCGGACGCGACCGTGGCGCCCGGTGCGGCGGACCTCGAGGTCGACCTGCCCGCGCCCGGCGCCGCGCTCACCGGCGTCGCACCGGTCCGGGCCGACGTCGCGGACGACGTCTGGGCCGAGACCTCCTTCGCGTACCGCGTGGTCGGCGACGACACCTGGACACCGCTCGGCACCGCCGAGACGACGTCGCCGCGCGTCTTCCACGACGTCACGGGCCTCGCGGACGGCACGCTCGTCGAGTACCGCGCCGTGAGCGTGGACGCCGCCGGCACCGCCGTCGCCGCCTCCACGTTCGGGTCGGTCGGCGTGACGGTCGACGGCAGCGTGCCGGACGACCCCGAGGAGCCCGGTCCGGGCACGGGCCGCACCGACCTCATGGTGACCATCCCCGGCAGCCTCGACAGCGAGCTCGGCTGCCCGGGCGACTGGCAGCCCGAGTGCGAGGCCGTCACGCTCGCCCACCGCGGCAACGGGGTCTACTCGGGCACGTTCACGGTGCCGGCCGGTGACTGGGCCTACAAGATCGCCATCGGCGGATCCTGGACCGAGAACTACGGCGCCGGTGGCGTGGCCGGTGGGGCCGACGTGCTCTTCTCGCTCGCCGAGGCCCAGACGGTGACGTTCGTGTACGACGACGCCACCAAGTGGTTCACCTCGAGCGCCCAGGGCCCGCTGATCACCCTGCCGGGCTCCTTCCAGAGCGAGGTCGGCTGCCCGGGTGACTGGCAGCCCGACTGCGTCGTGACGTCCCTTCAGGACAAGGAGGGCGACGGCACCTACACGTACACGACAGCCGCGATCCCGGCGGGCTCCTACGAGCTCAAGGTCGCGCACGGCCTCGGCTGGGACGAGAACTACGGCGTCGGCGGCGCACCGGGCGGGGCGAACATCCCGTTCACGGCGCCCGGCGGCAAGCCGATCACCTTCACCTACGACATCGCCACGCATCTCCTGACGATCGAGGTGACCGACCCGCCGCTCGCCGGTGTGGGCCAGTGGCAGGCGCACTGGATCGACGCGGCGACCATCGCGTGGCCGGCCGACCTGGTGCCCGAGGGCACCGACCCGGCCGACCTGACCTGGCGGCTGCACCACGCACCCGACGCGTCCCTCGAGGTGGAGGACGGTGCCGTGGTCGGCGGGGAGGCGGTGGACCTCGTCCTCGCGACCGACGGCCTGACCGCCGAGCAGCTCGAGCGCTTCCCGGCCCTCGAGGGGTACCTCGCGCTGACGCTCGAGGGCGCAGGCAGGGCCGACGTCGAGGCGTGGCTGACCGGCGAGCTCCTGGTCGGCCAGTACGACGCCGAGGACGCCGCCTCAGCGATCACCGGCGTCCAGGTCCCCGGCGTCGTCGACGACCTCTTCGCCGAGGACGCCGCCGACCGGGCGCTGGGCGTCACGTGGAAGCACAAGACGCCCTCGCTCGCCCTGTGGGCGCCCACCGCCCAGGACGTGGACCTGCTCCTGTGGCGCGGCGAGGACCGCACCGCCGAGCCCGAGCGCGTCGACATGGCGCGTCAGCCGGACGGCACCTGGACCGTGCGGGGCGCCAAGGCGTGGAAGGGCGCCGCGTACCTGTACGAGGTCACCGTGTACGCCCCGACGACGGACGCCGTCGAGGTCAACCGGGTCACGGACCCGTACTCGGTCGCCCTCACGCTCAACTCGACGCACTCGGTGCTCGTGGACCTCGACGACCGCGCCTACCAGCCGCGTGAGTGGCAGCGGGCCCGGCAGCCCGAGGTCGAGCCCGTGGACCAGACGATCTACGAGCTGCACGTGCGCGACTTCTCGATCAGCGACGAGAGCGTCCCGGCCGCGCTGCGCGGCACCTACCTCGCCTTCGCGCAGGACGGGACCGACGGCCGCGAGCACCTCCAGGACCTCGCCGACGCCGGCCTGACCACGGTGCACCTGCTGCCCACGTTCGACATCGCGACCATCGAGGAGGACCGGGCCGCGCAGGCGGTGCCGCCGTGCGACCTCGCGTCGTACGCGCCCGACTCGGCCGAGCAGCAGGCGTGCATCGACGGCGTGCGCGACGCCGACGGGTTCAACTGGGGCTACGACCCGCTGCACTTCTCGACGCCCGAGGGCTCCTACGCGCTCGACGCCGACGGCGGCGCACGGGTCGCCGAGTTCCGGTCCATGGTCGGCGCGCTGCACGCCGACGGCCTCCAGGTGGTGCTCGACCAGGTGTTCAACCACACCGCCGCGAGCGGTCAGGACCCGCGGTCGATCCTCGACCGGGTCGTGCCCGGCTACTACCACCGCCTCAACGCGACCGGTGGGGTCGAGACCTCGACCTGCTGCCAGAACCTGGCCACGGAGCACGCGATGACCGAGAAGCTCATGGTCGACTCGGTCGTCACGTGGGCGCGCGACTACAAGGTCGACGGGTTCCGGTTCGACCTCATGGGCCACCACAGCGTCGCCACGATGCAGGCCGTCCGGGACGCGCTGGACGAGCTCGACGTGCGCCACGACGGCGTCGACGGCTCGGACGTCTACCTCTACGGCGAGGGCTGGAACTTCGGCGAGGTCGCCGACAACCGGCTCTTCACGCAGGCGACGCAGGGCCAGCTCGGCGGGACGGGCATCGGGACGTTCAGCGACCGGCTGCGCGACGCCGTGCGCGGTGGCGGCCCGTTCGACGAGGACCCGCGCATCCAGGGATTCGGCTCCGGGGCCTCGACGGACCCGAACGGTGCGCCCGTCAACGGGACGGAGGCCGAGCAGGCCGCACGCCTGGCGCACCAGAGCGACCTCGTGCGCCTGGGCCTCGCGGGCAACCTGCGCGACTACTCGTTCGTGACGAGCGACGGCACCGTCCGCACGGGCGCGGAGATCGACTACAACGGCCAGCCGGCCGGCTACGCGGACTCCCCGGAGGAGGTCGTCACCTACGTCGACGCGCACGACAACGAGACGCTGTTCGACGCGCTGACCCTCAAGCTGCCGCCGAGCACCCCCATGGCGGACCGGGTGCGGATGAACACCGTGTCGCTCGCGACGACGGCGCTGTCCCAGACGCCCTCCTTCTGGCACGCGGGTGCCGACCTGCTGCGCAGCAAGTCCCTCGACCGCAACAGCTACAACTCGGGGGACTGGTTCAACGAGCTCGACCTGTCGGGCCAGGACAACGGGTTCGGCCGGGGGCTGCCGCCGGCCGCGGACAACGAGGAGAAGTGGCCCTTCCAGCAGCCGCTGCTGGCCGACCCCGCGCTCAAGCCGTCGCCGCAGGACATCGACGACGCGACGCAGGCCGCGCAGGACCTCCTGCGCCTGCGGTTCTCGACCGAGCTGTTCCGGCTCGGCGACGCGGACCTCATCAGGGACAAGGTCACCTTCCCGGGCAGCGGGCCCGACGCCGAGCCGGGCGTGGTCGTCATGCACGTCGACGACACGCAGGGGCGCGACGTCGACCGGCGGCTCGACGGCCTCCTCGTCGTCTTCAACGCCTCCGACGAGGCCGTCAGCATCCCGGTCGAGGGCCTCGCCGGTGACCGCTACACCCTGTCCCCGGTGCTCGCGGACGGCAGCGACGAGGTGGTCAAGCAGACGACCTGGGACAAGGCGACCGGCACCGTCACCGTCCCGGCGCGGACCGTCGCGGCGCTCGTCGACGCCGAGCCGCGGGGCCACGGCTGGTGGCCGCCGCACTGGTGGCCCTGGTCCGGGTGGCCGTGGACCGGCGGCGGCTGGAGCTGGGGCTGGCTCGACGTGCTCGGCTGGCGCCGCTGAGGTGCCCGGCGGCCCGTGCCCGATGGGGCGGGCCGCCGCGGGCCCTCCGCCCGGCGCGGGGCGCGGTCAGCGCAGCGCGAGGGCGAGCTCGGCCTGGAGTGTCGTCGTCGTGGTCGCGCCCGAGGTGAAGCGGCCGACGGCGGCGGTCACCGCGTCGAGCGCCCCGGTGCTGACCGCGGCACCGTGCGTGAGCGACGGCACGACCGTGTCGGCGCGGAACGCGGTCGTCGCGGCGCGCTGGTAGGTGCCGAGCTGGGCCGTGCCGAGGTCCGAGCGGGCCGGGATCGCGCCCTTGGCGTTGCTGAACGCGGTCTGGCCGTCGGCGGACGCGACGGCGCGCAGCCACCGGGTCGCCGCGTCGGGGTTCGGTGCGCCGGCGGGCAGGGCGAACGCGTCGACGACGACGTCGAACACGCCGTCGGTGCCCGGGGCGGTCGCCCACAGCACCTCGGTCGGTGCCGTGTCGCCGGCCTCCTCGAACGCCTCGAGCGCCCAGTCGCCCATGACGACGAACGCGGCGTCCCCGTCGATGACGTCCTGCGTCGCGTCCTGCCAGTCCATGCTGTCCCGGTCCGCGTTCGTGTAGCCGAGGAGCCGCTCGAAGTCCGCCAGCGCCGCGGTGACCTCCGCGCCCGCGACGTCCGTCGTCCCGTCCCACAGGCCCGCGTAGCCCTGCGGGCCGAGGTGCGCGAGGAGCACCTGCTCGAGGAGGTGGACCTGCGTCCACGTCGAGCCCAGCGCGAGCGGGGTGCGGCCCGTCGCGCGCACGGCGTCGAGCGCCACGAACCAGTCGTCGAGCGTCGCGAAGCTCGCGGTCGCCTCGAGGCCGGCGGCCGCGAGCACGTCCGGGTTCGCCCACAGCACGTTCGCCCGGTGGACGTTCGAGGGGATCGCGTACACCGTGCCGTCGACGCTCACCATGTCCCGCACGCTCGCCGGCAGCGTGCGGTCCAGGCCCAGGTCGACGACGAGGTCGTCGAGGTCCCGCAGCCGGCCGTCCGCGACGTAGTCGGCCAGCTCCGCGCCGCCGTGCACCTGGAAGGTGTCGGGCGGGTCGCCGTCGGCCAGGCGTGAGGCGAGCAGCGTCTTCGCGGTGGAGCCCGCACCCCCCGCGATGCCGCCGTCCACGAACACGGTCCCGGGGTTCTGCTCGACGAAGACCTCGACGAGGGAGTCGAACGCGAGCTTCTCCGAGCCGCTCGCCCACCAGGTGAAGACCTCGACCTGCTCCGCGCTCGCAGGGGTGGTGACCGGCTCCTGGGCCGTGCACCCGGCGACGCCGGCCGTGGTGAGCGCGAGCGTCAGGCCGAGGGCCGCGCGACCGACGAGGCGTGCACGCGGCGCGGTCGGCGTCGTGCGCCGTGTCTGCACGTCCTGCCTCCCTCGTCGCCGGCCCGGATCTCGTCGCTGAGCATCCCACGGGCAGGCGGGTGCGTCCCCCGCCTCGGCGCCGCCATCCAAGGACGCCGTGCTCGGCCGTGTCAAGGAACGACGGCGAACGGGTGAGCGGTATCCTCCGGCTGTGGCCAAGGACCGGGCGACGCCGGGCTCCCAGACGTCGCTGCGGGAGGCCAACAGGGCTCGGATCGTCAGCGCGGTGCAGCAGCGCGGCTCCATCACGCAGGTCGAGCTCGCGGGCGCGACCGGTCTGTCCGCGGCGACCATCTCCAACATCGTCAAGGAGCTCACGGGCGCGGGCGTCCTGCACACCTCCCCGACGTCGCGCAGCGGCCGGCGCGCGCAGGAGGTCACGCTCGCCCGCAACCTCGGGCTCGTCGCGGGCGTGCACTTCGGCGAGCGGTCGCTGCGGGTCGCGCTCGCGGACGTGACCCTGCGCGTCGTCGCCGAGCAGCGGCTCCCGCTCCCGCCCGAGCACCGGGCCGACGCCGGGCTCGACCAGGTCGCGATGCTCGTCGAGGAGATGCTCGAGTCGCTCGGGACCGGCCCCAGCGAGGTGCTGGCCCTCGGCGTCGGCGTCCCGGCCCCGGTCGACGTGGTCACGGGTCAGGTCTCGGCCGCGGGCATCCTGCGGGGCTGGGACGGCACCGTCGTGCCCGACGTCCTCGAGCAGCGCCTCGGGGTACGGGTCGTGGTCGACAACGACGCGAACCTGGGTGCGCTCGCGGAGGTGCGCCTCGGCGTCGCGCGCGGCCTCACGCACGTCGCGTACCTGCGCGTGTCGCACGGCGTCGGGCTGGGCCTCGTGCTCGACGGACGCGTCTACCACGGGCGCAGCGGCGGCGCGGGCGAGCTCGGCCACCTCGTCGTGAACCCCGACGGCCCGCCCTGCCGGTGCGGCAACCGGGGGTGCCTCGAGACGTCGGTCGGGGCCGCCGAGCTGCTGGGCCGGCTGCGCCCCACCCACGGTCACCTGACGCTGCGCGACGTCGTGACGCGCGCGCAGGAGGGCGACCAGGCGTGCCGCGACGTGGTCGCCGACGCGGGCCGCCAGCTCGGTGAGGCCGCCGCGACCGTGTGCACCCTCCTGGACCCGCAGATGGTCGTGGTGGGCGGGGACCTCGCGCTCGCGGGCGAGATCCTGCTCGAACCCCTGCGGGACGTGCTGGACGCGAAGACCGTGCCGAGCACGGCGGGCCCGGTCGCCGTCGAGATGTCGATGCTCGGGGCCCAGGCGGAGGTGCGGGGCGCGCTCGTGCTCGCCCTGGACACGTACGACATCGGTGCGCCGCGCCTGCTCGGGGCGGGCTCGTGACGGGCCGGCTCGTGCGGGGCGGGACGGCTCGGCCGGGGCGCGCCCGCCTGCGGGTCCTGGCCCTCGTCGGCGCGCTCGCGCTCGTCGGCTGCACGTCGTCCGCGCCGGGCGACGCCGCCGGCGGGGACGACGGGGCCCCGACGATCGCGCTGCTCCTGCCCGAGTCGAAGACGTCGCGCTACGAGGGCATCGACCGGCCCGTGTTCGAGCAGGTCGTCGCGGAGCGCTGCCCCGACTGCCTCGTGCTCTACGCGAACGCCGGGCAGGACGCCGCCCGCCAGCAGCAGCAGGCCGAGTCGGCCCTCACGCAGGGGGCGCAGGTCCTGGTGCTCGACGCGGTCGACGCGGCCGCCGCGCAGAGCATCGTGACCGCGGCGGACGCCCGGGGGGTCGCGGTCATCGCCTACGACCGGTTCATCGCCGACGCCCCGCTCGACTACTTCGTGGCCTACGACAGCGCGCGCGTCGGCCTGCTCCAGGGCCAGGCGCTCGTGCAGGCGATCGTCGCGCGCGGCGAGGTCCGGGCGGGCGACGGCGTGCTCCTCGTGCACGGCTCGCCCACGGACCCGAACGTCGCCGGCCTCAAGCGCGGCCTCGCGCAGGCCCTCGAGGGCTCGGGCATCGAGGTGCTCGCGGAGTACGACACGCCCGACTGGAGCCCCGACAAGGCGCAGGAGTGGGTCCAGGGCCAGCTCACGGAGTTCTCCGGCCGGGTCGTGGGCGTCTACGCGGCCAACGACGGGACCGCGGGTGGCGCGATCTCCGCGATGCGCGCCGCGGGCCTCGACCCCGTCCCGCCGGTCACGGGGCAGGACGCGGAGCTCGCGGCGATCCAGCGGATCGTCGCCGGGGACCAGTACATGACCGTCTACAAGGCCATCAGCCAGCAGGCCCGCACCGCCGCGGAGATCGCCGTCCAGGTGGTGCACGGCCAGACGCCGGCCGCGACGTCGAGCGTGCAGGACGTCCCCGCGGTGCTGCTCGCCCCCGTGTCCGTGACGCAGGAACAGGTGGAGAACGTGATCGTCAGAGGTGGGGTCCACCGGGCCGAGGACATCTGCGTCGAGCCGTACCGGGCCGCCTGCGTGGGCCTCGGCCTGCTCGGCCCCGAGGCGTCGTCGTGACCGGCGCGCGCCAGGTGCGCCACCCGGTCGACGGCGTCCCCGAGCAGGCCGGGCGGGCCGGGCGTGCCGCACCGGTCATCGCGCTGCGCGGCGTCTCGCACAGCTTCGGGGCCGTGCGCGCGCTCGTCGACGTCGACCTCGACGTGCACGCGCGCGAGGTCGTCGCGGTGGTCGGCGACAACGGCGCGGGCAAGTCGACGCTCGTCGGCGTCATGTCCGGCGTGCTCGTGCCCGACGCGGGGGAGGTCGTCGTCGAGGGCCGCGAGATCCAGCTCAGGTCCCCCGGGGTCGCGCGCCAGCTCGGCATCGCGACCGTGTTCCAGGACCTCGCGCTGTGCGAGGACCTCGACGTCGTGGAGAACATCTTCCTGGGCCAGGAGCTGCGTCGAGGGGCCGCGCTCGACGAGGTCGCCATGGAGCAGCAGGCGTGGCGGCTGCTCGCGCAGCTCGCGGCGCGCGTGCCGTCCGTCCGGGTCCCCGTCGCGGACCTCTCGGGCGGCCAGCGGCAGGCGGTCGCCATCGCGCGGGCGCTCCTCGGCGAGCCCCGCGTCCTCGTGCTCGACGAGCCGACGGCGGCCCTGGGCGTCACGCAGACCGCGGAGGTCCTCAACCTCGTCGAGCGCGTGCGGGACCGGGGGTACGGCGTGGTCCTCGTGAGCCACAACATGACCGACGTCCAGGCGGTCGCCGACCGCGTCGTCGTCCTGCGGCGGGGGCGCCTCAACGGCGACTTCGACGCGGAGCGCGCGAGCTACGAGGACATCATCGCCGCCATGACGGGCGCGACCCCCGTGGTCCGACCGCGCGGGCGTGAGCGGGGGGAGAGCGCATGAGCCGGCCCTCCGCACCGGTCCTGCCCGCCGCCGGCGAGCTCGTGGGCGGCGCGTCGTGGCGCCAGGGCGGGTCGCCGTGGTCGCTCGCGCGGGGCCGTGAGCTGGGCTCCCTGCCGGTCCTCGTCGCGCTCGTCGTCCTCGCGCTCGTGTTCCAGGCCTTCAACCAGAACTTCCTGTCGCCCGACAACCTCGTGAACCTCACGCTCCAGTCGGCGACGACGGGCGTCATCACGCTCGGCGTCGTCCTCGTGCTGCTCGTGGGGCAGATCGACCTGTCCGTCGGCGCGGTGAGCGGGCTCGCCGCCGCGGTCGTCGCGGTCGGGTTCGTGCAGGAGGGCTGGCCTCTCGTGCTCGCGGTCGTCGTCGCCGTCGCGATCGGCGCCGCGTTCGGGGCGGGCTACGGCTGGCTCTACACGCGCCTGGGCGTGCCCACGTTCGTGATCACGCTCGCGGGCCTGCTCGTGAGCGTGGGCCTGCAGGTCCGCGTGCTGGGTTCCACGGGCTCGATCAACCTGCCCTACGAGTCGTGGCTCGTGCGGTTCGCGCAGCAGACGTTCCTGCCCCCGGTGGCCTCCTACGCCGTGGTCGCGGGCGTCGTGCTCCTGTACCTCGGCACGCGGCTGGTCGAGCGGCACCGGCGCCTGGCGGCTGAGCTGCCCGCCGCGTCGCTCGGCGCCGTCGGGCTGCGGGCGCTCGTCCTGGCCGTCGTGCTCGGCGTGCCCACCTGGTACCTGAACCTCAACCGCGGCGTGGGCGCCATGTTCGCGCTCTTCGTCCTGCTCGTCGCGGTCACCGACCTGCTGCTGCGCCGCACGCGCTGGGGCCGCTCCGTGCGCGCCGTCGGGAGCAACGTCGAGTCCGCCCGACGCGCGGGGTTCGCCGTCCGGCGCGTCTACGTCTCGGTGTTCATGGCCTGCACGGGCCTCGCCGCGCTCGGTGGCGTGCTGTCCGCGGGTCGGCTCGCCGCGGCGAACCAGGGCACGGGCGGCTCGGACACCAACCTCACCGCGATCGCGGCCGCGGTCATCGGCGGCACGAGCCTGTTCGGCGGGCGCGGCAACGCGTGGTCGGCGGTGCTCGGGGTGTTCGTCATCCACTCGATCTCGAGCGGGCTCACGCTGCTCAACCTCGACAGCTCGATCCGCTACATCGTCACGGGCGTCGTGCTCGCGCTCGCGGTGACCATCGACTCGCTCGGCCGGCGCCGCACGGTCACGCAGGCCGCGCGCTGACCGTCGCGCGGGCCGTGCGACGGGCGCGGCCCGGGGGCCGGCCGGCGTGGCCGGCGTCGTCGGCGGGCGGTGCGGTCTGGGCGGCCGTCCGGCGTCAGCGGAAGACGATCGTGCGGTGGCCGTCGAGCAGCACCCGGTGCTCGGCGTGCCACCGGACGGCGCGGGCCAGCGCCCGCCGCTCCACGTCCTGGCCGAGCGCGACGAGGTCCTCGACCCGCTTGGAGTGGTCGACCCGCTCGACGTCCTGCTCGATGATCGGGCCCTCGTCGAGGTCGCCCGTCACGTAGTGGGCGGTCGCGCCGATGAGCTTGACGCCGCGGTCGTGCGCCTGCGCGTAGGGTCGGGCGCCCTTGAAGCTGGGCAGGAACGAGTGGTGGATGTTGATGATCCGGCCGCTGAGGGTGCGGCACAGGTCGTCGGAGAGGATCTGCATGTAGCGGGCCAGGACGACGAGCTCGGCGTCGAGCCCGGAGACCAGGTCGAGGAGCTGCTGCTCCGCCTGCGCCTTGGTGTCCCGCGTGACGGGGACGTGGTGGAACGGGATGCCGTAGAACTCGGCGACGCCCGCGAGGGCCGTGTGGTTGGACACGACGGCGACGATCTCGACGGGGAGGCCCTCGGACTGCTGCCGGAAGAGCAGGTCGTGCAGGCAGTGCGCGGCCGTGGAGACCATGACGACCGTGCGCATGCGCCGGCCGACGACGTCGAGCTGCCACGTCATCGAGAACTCGGCGGCGAGCGCCTCGATCGCCTGCGCCAGGACCTCGCGCGGCGCGGCCGCCTCGACCTGGACGCGCATGAAGAACAGGCCGCTCAGCGGGTCGCCGAACTGCTGGGACTCGGTGATGTTGCCGCCGTGCCGTGCGAGCAGGCCCGCGACGGCGTGCACGATCCCGGGACGGTCGGGGCAGGACAGGCTCAGGACCCAGTGCGTGGTCTCGCTCACGAGCCCTGAGGCTACCGGCGGCGCGTGCGGGCCGTGGCCGGCGTCCGGGCCACGCCCGGGTCGCGCCCGGGCAGGCGTCGCCGTCTCGCCAGCGGAGCGTCGGTCGCGGTGGTCCCCGCGGCGATGGGACGATGGCGCCATGAGCGCGCCCGAGGTGAGGATCGACGTCGTCGAGGACACGGTGGCCGGCGAGCTGCTCACGGTCCGCAAGGCCGCGTTCGTCAGCGAGGCGCAGCTGTACGACGACCCGCACATCCCGCCGCTGACCCAGACGCTCGAGGAGCTGCGCGCGGACCTCGCGGACCCCGCGGTCATCACGCTCGGCGCCTGGCTCGGGCACCGCCTCGTCGGCTCGATCCGCGTGGGCGTCGAGGGGGCGAAGGCGACGCTCGGACGCCTCGCCGTGGTCCCCGACCTCCAGGGGCAGGGGATCGGCACCCAGCTCCTGCTCGCCGTCCCTGAGCGTCTGCCGGCGGACATCGCCGAGGTGTGGGTCTTCACGGGTCGCGACTCGGTGCAGAACCTGGCGATGTACGCGAAGCACGGCTACGAGCACGAGTACGACCAGGCCGCGGGCGACCTGACGTACGCGTACCTGCGCAAGATCCTCGGGGACGACCCGGAGCCCCAGCCGGACGTCCGCCCCGTCTCCTGACCGCCGCCGGTCTCCTGACCGCGGCCCGTCTCCTGACCGCAGCCCCGCCCGTCTGACGCCTGTCCCGGCGGCTGCCAGTCCTGCCGGGCACGTCCTCGGCCCGTCGGGCGACGCGTGGCCGAGGCGCGTCGCCCGACGGGCCGACCCCGCTGCTGGTGTGCGCGGGAGCTCGTGGGACGGGTGCTGTCGTCAGCCGTTGACGGCGACGATCTCGTTGGGGGTCGCGGGCAGCGAGCCGCTGGCCCACACCTCGCCGGTGACGAGGTCGACCGCGTGGATCGACTGGGTCGCGGGGTCGGTGACGTACGCGGTCTCGCCGAGGACGGTCATCGCGGGGTGCGGCAGCTGCCACTCCTCGGGCTCCGTCCAGGCGTCGATGACCGGGTAGCTGACCGTCGGGGTGCCGGTGACGGGGTCGATGACCCACAGGTTCCCGTCCGTGCCCAGCACGAGGGCCTCGCCGGACGGTCCGCGCCCGACGCCGCGCCAGGTGTAGCTGACGCCGTCGGGCAGGGGCACGACCTGCATGGTCGCGGCGACCGTGTCGATGAGGGAGAGCTGGTCGAGGGCGAGGCCCTGCTCGGGGTCGGACTTGTAGTCGCCGACGGCGATCGGTGACGCGTCGCTCACGTACTGGTTGCCGATGCGTCCGAAGGCGGCGGGTGCGGCGACCTTGGTGATCTCGGTCCCGCGGACGAGGAGGACGCCGTCCTCGCAGCCGACGACGACCGTCTCGTCGGACGTGACCGCCTCGCCGTGCACGCCGGGGCAGCTCTCGTTGCGGGCGACCTCGTCGCGGTTGCGGTCCAGGAGGCGCACGCCGGTGCGTGCCTCCTCGGTGCCCAGCGTGGACACGAGGCGGCCGTCGGACAGCAGGACGGCGACGCCGTGGTGCACGTCCAGGGAGGTGAGCTCCTCGACGACGAGAGCGGCCTCGTCGTGCCCGGCCTCGTCGTGGTCGGCGGCCTCGTCGGCGTGCTCGTCCTCGCCCTCGTCGGCGTGCTCGCCGTGGGCGTGCCCGGTGAGCGCGGCCGGGTCGATGACGGTGATGTCACCGGTCCCGTCGTCGAACAGGACGGTGCGGTCGCCGTGGGGCACCACGTGGGCGGGCGTCTCGGCAGGGATCACGGTGCCGGTCAGGTGCGGCTCGCCGACGTAGTGGTGGGCGTGGTCGCCGTGCGCCTCGCTCCAAGCCCCCGTGTCCAGGACGTGCCAGCCGGCGTTGGTCGCGGTGTGCGCGACGAGCACGTGGCGGTCGTCGCCGGCGGCGCTGATGCGGTTGAAGCCCTCGAGCTCGAGGTCCGCGACGACCTCGAGGGTCAGCGCGTCGAGGACGAGGAGGCCGCCGTCGTAGGTGAGCGCGACGCGCGGCTGGGCGGTCGCGGACTCCTCGGCCGCCGACGCGGTCTCCTCGGACTCCTGCGCGACGGAGGCCTCGGCCGTGTCCTGGTCGGGCTCGACGGGGGTCTGCGCGCACGCGGCGAGGACGAGTGCGGGCAGGAGGAGCGCGGGGACGACGGCGAGGCCGCGGCGGGTGGACGGGTGCGCCGCGGCGCGGCCGGGCAGGGGGCGGGGTGACGGGATCCGGGTGCGGAGGTTCATGGAGGTGGAGGCTAGATGCAGATGAGAATCATTTGCAAGTAGCGTCGTCGTGGCGGGCCCGGGGGTGCCGTGGTCGAGTCCCGGGGTCCGGGACGCGCCGCCTCGTGGGCGCCCAGCACTTGCTACGCTGGGCCGGGTCGCGACTGGCGAAGGGTGGGTCACCACCGGGGAGCGACGGCCGAAAGGCACAGCAGCAGACTTCGGGTCGTACGCCTGGGCCCCGGTCACCACACCGCGTGTGCGTGCCCGGACAGACCCGGGACCACCACCACACTGCTGATGCGCGAGGAGAGCGATGAGCTCCGAGAACGTCATGGACCAGTCCCTGTCCGAGCTCGACCCGGAGATCGCCGCCGTCCTCGACGGCGAGCTGGCACGCCAGCGCGGGACGCTCGAGATGATCGCGAGCGAGAACTTCGTGCCCCGCGCCGTCCTGCAGGCCCAGGGGTCGGTCCTCACCAACAAGTACGCCGAGGGCTACCCGGGCAAGCGCTACTACGGCGGCTGCGAGCAGGTCGACATCGCGGAGAACCTCGCGATCGCGCGCGCCAAGGACCTCTTCGGTGCCGAGCACGCGAACGTCCAGCCGCACTCCGGTGCCCAGGCCAACGCGGCCGTGCTGCACGCCCTCGCGTCGCCCGGCGACCGCATCCTCGGCCTCGAGCTCGCGCACGGCGGTCACCTGACCCATGGCATGAAGCTCAACTTCTCGGGCAAGCTCTACGAGGTCTCCGCGTACGGCGTCGACCCCCAGACGTACCGGGTCGACATGGACGTGGTGCGCGCCGCCGCCCTCGAGAGCCGTCCGCGCGTCATCATCGCCGGCTGGTCCGCCTACCCCCGTCAGCTCGACTTCGAGGCGTTCGCGTCGATCGCCCAGGAGGTCGACGCGGCCCTGTGGGTCGACATGGCGCACTTCGCGGGCCTCGTCGCGGCCGGCCTGCACCCGAGCCCCGTGCCGCACGCCGACGTCGTGTCCTCGACGGTCCACAAGACCATCGGTGGCCCCCGGTCCGGCTTCATCCTCAGCCGCGGCGACCTCGGCAAGAAGATCGACTCCGCGGTGTTCCCCGGCCAGCAGGGCGGGCCGCTCATGCACGTCGTCGCCGCCAAGGCCGTCGCGTTCAAGATCGCCGCGACCGAGGGGTTCCGCGACCGCCAGCAGCGGACCCTCGACGGCGCGCGCATCCTCGCCGAGCGGCTGTCGGCGCCCGACGTCGCCGGTGCCGGCGTCTCGGTGCTGACCGGCGGGACCGACGTGCACCTCGTCCTCGTCGACCTGCGGGCCTCCGACCTCGACGGGCAGCAGGCCGAGGACCTGCTGCACCGCGCCGGGATCACCGTCAACCGCAACGCCGTCCCCTTCGACCCGCGCCCGCCGCGCGTGACGTCCGGCCTGCGGATCGGCACGCCGGCGCTCGCGACCCGCGGCTTCGGCGAGACGGAGTTCCGCGAGGTGGCCGACATCATCGCGACGGCTCTCGTGGGTGGCCAGGGCGCCGACGTCGACGCGCTCGCGGCCAGGGTCGCGCGGCTCACCGACGCCTTCCCGCTCTACCCCGGCCTCCAGCAGTGACGGCAGCGGCCGGGGAGGGCGCGGGCATGACCGACGGCGCCGTCCGGGTGCCCGTCGACGACGCGCTCCCGCACGGTGCGGCCGGCGCGGCCGAGACGGCGAGCCCGACGGGCGAGGCGCGCCTCCTCGACGGCAAGGCGACGGCGGCCGCGATCAAGGCGGAGCTCACGCTGCGCGTGGCGGGGCTGCGGGAGCGCGGCGTCGTGCCCGGCCTCGGGACCGTGCTCGTGGGCGAGGACCCGGGCTCGCAGGCGTACGTCGCGGGCAAGCACCGGGACTGCGCCGAGGTGGGCATCGCGTCGATCCGCGAGGACCTCCCGGCGAGCGCCTCCCAGGCGGACGTCGAGGCGGCCGTCGACCGGCTCAACGCCGACCCCGCCTGCACCGGGTACATCGTCCAGCTGCCGCTGCCGAAGGGCATCGACGTCAACGCGGTCCTCGAGCGGATCGACCCCGCCAAGGACGCCGACGGCCTGCACCCGACCAACCTCGGGCGCCTCGTGCTGCGCGTCAACGAGCCGATCGACTCGCCGCTCCCGTGCACGCCGCGGGGCATCCTCGAGCTGCTCGGTCGGTACGGGATCAGCGTCAACGGCAGCCACGTCGTCGTCCTGGGGCGCGGCACGACAGTCGGCCGGTCCATCGGCCTGCTCCTGACCCGCCGCGAGCACAACGCGACGGTGACGCTCACGCACACCGGGACGCGCGACCTGCTCGCGCACCTGCGGACGGCCGACGTGATCGTCGCCGCGGCCGGCGTGCCGGGCATCGTGCGGGCGCAGGACGTCAAGCCGGGTGCCGTGGTGCTCGACGTCGGCGTGTCCCGGACAGTCGACGAGGGTACCGGGCGCACCCGGCTGGTCGGCGACGTCGACCCGGGGGTGCGCGCGGTGGCCGGGTGGCTGTCGCCCAACCCGGGTGGTGTCGGGCCGATGACGCGCGCGATGCTGCTCAGCAACGTGGTCGACGCGGCCGAGCGGGCCGTCGGCCTCGCCTGAGGTCTCGGCGCGCGGCGGCCCGTCGTGCGGGCGTCGTCCGTGCCCGGTGGAGGACCAGCGCGCCGCACCCCGATGAGTTCGGGGTGCGGCGCGGGTCTGAACCGGGGACAGCAGGACGCACCGAGCGAAGGAGAGCGCCATGGGATCCGTACGCCCGTACCTCTGGTTCCACAAGGACGCCGAGAAGGCCGCCGACTTCTACGTCTCGGTGATCCCGAACTCCTCGGTCACGCGGGTGGTGCCCGCGCCGCCGGGGACGCCCGACGTCGAGGAGGACTCCGCGTTCCTCGTGGACTTCGTCCTCGACGGCATGCCCGTGACGGCGATGAACGCCGGCCCGACCTTCACGCTCGACGAGGCGTTCTCGATGTGCCTCGAGTGCGACGGGCAGGCCGAGGTCGACCACTACTGGGAGGCGCTCGTCGCCGGCGGCGGTGAGCACAGCCAGTGCGGCTGGCTCAAGGACCGGTTCGGCCTGTCCTGGCAGGTCACGCCGAAGCAGCTCGACGAGATCATGGGCGGTCCTGACGAGGCCGGTGTCGCGCGTGCGATGCAGGCGATGCTGGGCATGCAGAAGCTCGACATCGCTGCGCTGCAGGCCGCCTACGACGGCACCTGAGGGTCCCGCGGGCCGCCCGGGCCGCCCGGCCCGGCACCCGTGGCCCGCGATGTGGGTGGCGTGGGGTTCAATCGTCCGGTGCTGACTGTCGCCACCGTGAACGTGAATGGGATCCGCGCCGCCTACAAGCGCGGCATGGCCGCGTGGGTCGAGGCCCGCCGGCCGGACGTGCTGCTGCTCCAGGAGGTCCGGGCGCCCGACGAGAGCGTGGGGGAGTTCTTCCCGGCCCACGAGTGGGACCTCGCGCACGCCGAGTGCGAGGTCAAGGGGCGCTCGGGGGTCGCGATCGCGTCGCGACTGCCCATGCGCGCCATCCGGATCGGGCTCGACCAGGGGGTGCCGGGCAACACCGGCCGCTGGGTCGAGGCCGACCTCGAGCTGCCCGACGGCGGCGACCTGACCGTCATCTCCACGTACATCCACTCCGGGACGATCGGGACGCCGTCGATGGAGGAGAAGTACGGGTTCCTCGAGCTCGTGACGGCACGGCTCGCGGAGCTGCGGACGACCGGCCGGCACGTCGTGCTGGCCGGGGACGTGAACATCGCCCACCAGAACATCGACATCAAGAACTGGAAGGGCAACCTCAAGGCCGCGGGGTTCCTGCCCGAGGAGCGCGCGTACCTGGACCGCTGGTTCGACGCCGGGTGGGTGGACCTGGGTCGGCGCCTCGGGGGCGACGGCCCGGGCCCGTACACCTGGTGGTCGTGGCGCGGCCAGGCGTTCGACAACGACTCGGGCTGGCGCATCGACTACCAGGTCGCGAGCCCGTCCCTCGCGGAGCGCGCGCTCAAGGCCGAGGTCGACCGCGCGCCCACCTACGCGGAACGGTTCAGCGACCACGCGCCACTCGTCGTGACGTACGACCTGTAGCCGGTCCGCCCTGCTCCCTGTTCGTCGCCGTCCACGAGGACGCCGCGCGCCGGTCGGGGCCGTCTTGACGGCGTGGGCCGACAATGGGGTGTGACCCTCGTGCTGCTGCTCGACCATCCCGAGCAGCGGGACACCGTCGTCCTCCAGGAGCTCGACGACGCAGGCGTGTGGCTCGGGTCGACCGAGGTCGCTGCCGCCTCGCTCGCGGACGCGGTGCGTGCGCGGGAGGGCGATCGCCCGCGCTGGGTCTGGGACGACACGGCGCGGCGGTACCCGGCCCTGCTCGCGGCGGGCGTCCGCGTCGAACGGTGCCACGACCTGCGGCTGTGCCACGCGATCCTGCGCCGCAGCACCCTGTGCGCAGGGTCGGCGCTCGCGCTGGCCCCACGCGGCTCCTGGGACGCGCCGCGGGATCGGGAACGCGAACCGCACGCGGTGGCGGCGAGCCTGTTCGACGACCTGCCCGCCGACGTCGACGACGCCCGTGCGCCGGCCGACGCTGCCGCCGAGCTCAGGGCGCAGCTCGCGGCCGTCGCCGGTGCGCGTGACCCCGGCCGGCTCCGCCTGCTCCTGGCCGCCGAGTCCACCGGCGCGCTCCTGGCCGCCGAGATGGCGCACGACGGCCTGCCGTGGGACACCCGGATGCACGACGCGCTGCTGACCGAGCTCCTCGGCACGCGGCCCGTGGGCGGTGGGCGTCCCGCGCGCATCGAGGAGCTCGCCGCCCAGGTGCGGGCGGCACTGGACCAGCCGTCCCTCAACCTCGACTCCCAGGTCGACCTGCTCCGTGCGCTGCGGACCGCGGGGCTCGACGTGACGTCGACCCGCACGGCGGAGATCCGCGCCCAGGAGCACCCGGTGACGGAGCCCCTGCTGGCCTACAAGAAGCTCGCGCGCCTCCTCAGCTCCAACGGGTGGGCCTGGATGGAGGCGTGGGTCCACGACGGCCGGTTCCGTCCCGACTACGTGCCCGCCGGCGTCGTGACGGGCCGCTGGGCGACGAGCGGCGGGGGAGCGCTCCAGCTCCCGGGTGCGCTGCGCGGGGCCGTGCGTGCGGACCCGGGCTGGCGCCTCGTCGTCGCGGACGCCGCCCAGCTCGAGCCGCGCGTGCTCGCGGCCATGTCGGGCGACGGCGCGATGGCGGCGGCGGGCAGGCACGCCGACCTCTACCAGGGAGTCGTCGACGCCGGGATCGTCGAGACCCGGCAGCAGGCCAAGTACGCGATGCTCGGGGCGATCTACGGCGCGACGACGGGCGCGAGCGCGGTGCTCATGCCCCAGCTCACCCGCGCGTTCCCGCGCGCGGTGGGCCTCGTCGAGGACGCGGCGCGTGCGGGGGAGCGCGGCGAGGCCGTCACGACCTGGCTCGGCCGCTCCTCGCCCGTGCCGGACGACGCCTGGCAGGCCCAGGTGCAGGCCGCGGTCTCCGAGGCGGCCGACGCCGCGGACGTCCGCGAGGCGCGCCGCCGCCGCCGCGACTGGGGTCGGTTCACGCGCAACTTCATCGTGCAGGGCACGGCGGCCGAGTGGGCGCTGTGCTGGATGGCCGCGCTGCGGCGCAGGCTGCGCGGGGTCGAGGGCCGGCCGCACCTCGTGTTCTTCCTGCACGACGAGGTCATCGTGCACGCCCCCGCCGAGGTGGCCGACGACGTCGCGGCGCTCGTCCGCGAAGCCGCGGACGAGGCCGGTCGCCTCCTCTTCGGGGACTTCCCCGTCGAGTTCGCCCTCCAGGTCTGCGTCGTCGACAGCTACGACCAGGCCAAGTAGGCGGACCTGCGGATCATGTGCCGCCGCGGAGCGCGGTGATCGGCTCGATCCCGGCGGCCTTGAGCGCCGGGTAGGTGCCTGCGCCGAGGCCGATCACGCCGCCGAGCAGTGCGGCGCCGATGACGATCCACGTGTCGAGGATGGGCGTCCACTCCTTCGCGAGCGACACCGCGACGACAGCGAACACGCCGAGGGCCGAGCCGATGAGCCCGCCGAGCAGCCCGATGACGACGGACTCTACGAGGAACTGCGCGCCGATGTTGCGTTTGGACGCACCGAGCGCGCGGCGCAGGCCGATCTCGCCGACGCGCTCACGCACGGAGAGCAGCGTGATGTTGGCGATCCCCAGCCCGCCCACGAGCAGCGCCACGCCACCGAGGGCCAGGAAGATCGCGTTGATGTCCGCCTGGACGTTCTGCCGCACTCCGGACGCTGCCGGGGGAACCTGGACCTCGATCGTGTCCGGGTTGTTCGGCTCGAGCGCGAGCGGCGCCTGGTCGGCGAGCACCGGGCCGGCGCCCACCGCGATCTTCGCGTGCGCCTGCTCGATCGACGACAGGTCGAAGTCGGCGCGGGCCGTCCCGATCGGCAGGATGACCGAGTCGAGCATGTCCGAGCGTCGGTTCACGTCGTCGATGATGCCGATCACGGTGTACGAGTGCTCGCCGATGAAGATGGACGGCTGCCGGTCCACACGGTTCACGCCCAGGCGCGTCGCGGCACGGGCACCGAGGACGACGATCCGGTCGGCGCGCTGGTCGTGGCCGGAGTCGAAGTAGCGACCGGTCACGACGCGTCCGCCGACGGCCTCGAGCATGCCTGGGCTCGTCGCGAGGACCTTGGGCGGCGTGACGTCGGGTGCCGACGGGTCGTTGACCGGGACGGCGGTGATCGTCGCCTCACCGATGCTGACGGGTGCGACCGCGCCCGCGGCCTCGACACCGGCGATGCGGTTGAGCCGGTCCTCGACGTCCCACGGGATGCGGCCCGTCGCGCGCTCCCCCTGCGAGGTGCGACTCGTCGCGGGCTCCACGACCACCTGGGTCGCCGCGACCGCGTCGAACTGCCGCGCGATCTGCCCGGCGGCCGTCTGGGCGAGACCCACCGTGACCACGAGCGAGCCGACGCCGAGGACCGTGCCGATGATCGTGAGCACGAGTCGGCCCGGTCGGGCGCCGACGCCGTGCGCGGCCTCGGCGACGAGGTCGCGGATGCCGAAGCGGTCGCGCACCGACCCGCGGGGGACGATGCTCGGCGTCTTGCGGCGGCGCAGGCTCAGCCGCGGTCGCCGCAGGCGCAGGCCGCGCCGGGGACGGCCCGAGGCCACCTCCGCGGGCACCTGACCGTCGTCGTGCACCGCGTCGACCGGGCCGGTCACGGCCTCGGCCTCCGGGTCGGTCGCGACGGCGACGGAGCCCTGGGGGGACCAGCCCTGGCCGGCGTCGTCCCGCGCGGGTGCGGGTGCAGGCTCGGGTCGCGAGCGCCGGATCCCGCGCATCAGGCGACCTCGGTCAGGATGCCGTCGGAGATCTGGATGCGGCGCTGGGCGCGCGCGGAGACCGCGTCGTCGTGCGTGATGACCACGAGGGTCAGCCCGTCCGCGTGCAGCTCGTCGAAGAGGTCGAGCACGCCCGCCGAGTTCGCCGAGTCGAGGTTGCCCGTCGGCTCGTCCGCGAGGAGCACGTGGGGTGAGGCGACCACGGCCCGCGCGACGGCGACGCGCTGGCGCTCGCCGCCCGACAGGACCGTGGGCATGAAGTCGAGCCGGTGGCTCAGGCCCACGCGGTTCAGCGCCGCGAGCGCACGGTCCTTGCGCTCCGTGCGCGGGACCCCGCTGTAGAGCGTCGCGAGCAGCACGTTGTCCATGACCGTGCGGTGCGGCAGCAGGTGGAAGGACTGGAACACGAAGCCGATCCGACCGCCGCGCAGGGCGGAGCGGTCCTGCTCGGGTGCCGTTCCCGTCGCGACGCCGTCCAGGTAGTAGTCGCCCGAGGTCGGCCGGTCGAGCAGCCCCAGGATGTGCAGGAGCGTCGACTTGCCGGAGCCGGAGGGACCGACGATCGAGACGTACTCCCCGCGCTCGACGCGCAGGTCGACGTCGCGGAGGGCGTGCACGGGGGGAGTCCCCGGGAACGTGCGGGTGAGCTCGGCGAGCTCGATGACCGGGACGGACGCGGCCGGGATCTGCTCGGTGACGGGGCCGGCGGCCGGCGAGGGCCCCGGCGCGGACTGGTCGAAGACGTCCAGCGCGCTCATCCTTCCGTCGACTCCTCGTCCGAGGACTCCTCATCGGTCGGCTCGTCGCCGCCCTCCTTGTCCGCGGCCGACGTGTCCTGGCCGACGACGACGCGGTCGCCCACCTTGAGCGTCCCGTCGACGGGCGTGACCTCGACGAAGCCGCCCGCCGCGAGCCCGGTCTCGACGGTCACCAGCGTGGTGTCCTCGCCGTCGCCCATGACCTCGACGCGGGCCTCTCCACCGGGACCGGCGGTCAGCGCCGCCGTCGGGACGGCGAGCACCTCGCCCTCGGTCGAGCTGACCGGGATCCGCATCCGCACGTTGGCGCCCTGGAGCACGGCCCGCTGCTCCTCGGTGAGGGCGTCGGGGACGACCACCACACGCTTGCGGGTCGAGGACTCCTCGTTGGTCGCTCCGTCCGCCGGGGGCGCGCCGATCGACTGGACCTTCCCGGGCACCTCCTGGTCGTCGGGCAGCGTGATCGTGACGACGGCACCGACCGAGATGAGCTCGGCGTCCGCGGCCGGGACCGTCCCGGCGATCTGCAGGGCAGCGCCCGAGACCTTCATGACCGCGGTGCCCGAGACCGTGGACCCGCGGCGGACGTCGACGGTGTCGACTCGGCGCGGCGTGGAGCTGAGGAAGACGACCTCGCTCGCGGGCAGAGGCGTGATGGTGTCTGCCTGGGCCTTCGTGAGGTCGGCACGGGCGTCGGTGAGGGTCCGCTGGGCCGCGGCGAGCGTGGCGCGCGCCTCGGTCGTGTCCGGGGCGGCGTCGGCTGCGTCGCGCGCGGCGATGGCGCCGTTGAGCTCGCCCTCGGCCTCGGTGATCTCGACCGCGCATGCCCCGAGGTCCGCCGCGCACTGCGTCCGCAGGACGTCGAGCCTGACCTGCGCGGTGTTGACGGCGGCCTGCAGGGCGACCCGCTCGGCCTGCGGGGTGCCCGTCGCCGCCGTGTTGACGGCGTTCTGCGCTGTCGTCACACCCTGCTCCGCGGCGGTGACGGCGTCCTTCGCGGACTCGAGGGTCATGTCCGCCTCCTCGCCGGCGCTGGGCGCCGGGTAGCCGACCTTCGCGTAGAGCTCCCGCACGCCTGCCGCCGTCGCCGCGTCGTACGCGGGGGACGCGGGATCGCCCGAGCCGATGCCGAGGGCGCCGAGCGCCGCCTTGAGCTGGAGCACGTCCGGCCCTGTGACGCCGGCACGCATGGTCCGGTACACGGGCAGCTCGCCCGAGAGCAGGATCACGGGTCGGCCGGCGACCTCGAGCATGACGCCCCCGGCGTCGAGGGTCGCCCCGACCTCGGGGACCTGACCGGTGACGACGGCGGGGCCGCCGATGTCACCGGTCTCGAGCGTGACGCTCGCCGGGTCCTCGTAGATCGCGTCGCCCCGCAGCACGACGTCGTTGGCGAGCGCCCGCTGCTCCACGGGCACGGTGATCGCCCCCGCCTCCGGCGGAGCGGCCTGCGCGGCCGCGTCCGCCGGAGAGATGATCAGCTTGCTCAGGCCGATGCCTGCGCCGAGGCTGATCACCGCGGTGAGCGCCATGATCCAGATGGTCCGGGTGGACCCCGTCATCGACGGTGCCTTCATCAGTCGTGCCCTTCGGTTACGTCGACGGCGGCCTGGCCACCCTGGATGGTGGGATCAGGACTGCGAGGCCTGGTACGCCTCGAGCCACGCGTCGAGCTCCTCGCGGTGCGCGTCGACGAACTCCTGCTGGTACTCGAAGCTGACCTCCTGCTGCACCTTGTCGTAGTCGACCTCCTCGCGGCAGGTGAAGTCGGCCGTGGCCGTCTCGATCTCGCGGGGCGTGATCTTGGCGAGCTCGCCCTGGATGCTCTCCTCGATGGCCTCGTAGTCCTCCGCGGTCATCTCCTCGGCCCCCTCGGTCGGGTAGGCGTTCTCCCAGAGGGCGTTGGTCTCGTCGTAGAACGCATTCTCGGCGTCACCGATCGCGGCGAGGTTCGGGTAGCCGGCGTCGGCCATGCACGAGGACCACTCACCGTTGAGCTCGGTGAGCCGCGGGTCGGCGGCGCTCGCCTCCCACATCGCGTTCATCTCGTCCTGGAGGCTCGTGAACTTGTCCTCGTCCATGCCTGTGTTCTCGTAGACCTCGTGCTGGGCCTTGCCCGAGCAGCCGGCGGTCTCCCAGTCGTACTCGTACTCCTCGCCCTCGACGGGCTCCGTCATCTCGCCGTAGAGCGCGAGCTCGTAGGCCGCACGCTCGGTCTCGGTCATCGCCTCGACGCGCTCCTGGTTGGGGTCGACGAACTCCTCCTCGGCCTCACCGTCGGCGGGTGCCTCCTCGGTCTCGCCCCACGGGTTGGTCGTCACGCCGTAGCCGTACTCCTTGGCGAACTCGATGGTGCCCCACTCGAACTCGAGCGCGTCGGAGGCCCCCATCTCCATCTGCGAGGACCAGTCGACGGGCGTGTACTCGAAGCCCTGCTCGCTCATGCACTCGGCGGTGATCTCCTCGACCTCACGCATCTGCGCGTTCGAGGTCTCCTCGTCGTAGTCGCCGTACATCTCCTCGAAGAACTCGTCGAGCGGGCCCATGGGCTGCTCCTTGTCGTCGCCGGCCTTGGAGCCGCCCTCGCCACCACCCCCGCCCGAGCATGCGGCGAGCGTCAGGACCAGGGCTGCGCCGGTGGCTGCAGCGGCTGCGCGGGACGGGAACGTCTTCATGGGTCGTGCCTCTCGATCAGGTCAGGACGGGCCTCGGAGCGAACGTAGCGGGGCACCGTTCCGCGCAGATCGTCCTGCGGGATGACCTTTGTGGTCCGGACGTAGGTCGTCCGGACGAGACCGGTCGCGGCTTCCCCGCAGGGCGCACACGACGTCGATGGAGTGCCCCCGAACTCACTGACGCTCGACGGTCCCAGAACGTTGGGCCGGCCGTCCAGGACGTGCGTCCCGCGTGTCGCCGGGGGGCGCCAGCGGGCCGCGGGCGGGCGCGCGAGGGCCCGGGAGCGTGGCGTCGGCCGCGTCATCCCGTGGGAGGAGGTCCGCCTGCCCGGCCGGACCTCCGTGCGCGCGTCAGTCGCGCGCCGCGGGCCCGTCGGGGGTCGCGACGAGGAACGCGGGCGCGGTGCGGCCCGCGGCGGCGAACGCTGCGGAGACGGCCTCGGCGACGTGACCGACGGCGTCGGTCCGCACGAGCGCGACCGCGGACCCGCCGAACCCGCCGCCGACCATGCGCGCGCCGAGCGCACCGGCAAGGATCGCGGTGTCGACGGCGAGGTCGAGCTCGGGGCAGCTCACCTCGTAGTCGTCGCGCAGCGACGCGTGCGCCGCCGTGAGGACGGGGCCCACGGCGTCGACGTCGCCCGCCGCGAGGAGCTGCTCGACGAGCTCGACCCGTGCGATCTCTGTGACGACGTGCCGCACGCCCCGACGGGCGACCTCGTCGTCGAGGAGCGCGAGGGCGGCCTCGAGGTCGCCCACGTCACGCAGGGTCGCGACGCCGAGCGTGCGCGCGGCGGCCTCGCACGTGGCACGCCGGGCCGCGTACTGGCCGTCGGCGAGCTGGTGGGGTGCGCGCGTGTCGATGACGAGGAGCGCGAGCCCGTGGGCGGCGAGGTCGAACGGGAAGTGCCGCGTCGAGCCGTCGCGGGTGTCGAGGACGAGCGCGTGGCCGGCCCGGCACCGCAGGGACGCCGTCTGGTCCATGCCACCCGTCATCGCCCCGGCGATCTCGTTCTCGGCGCGGATGCACGCCTGCGCGAGGGCCGCGCGCCCGGCGTCGTCGCCGGCGAGGCCGATGCCCGCGACCTCGTCGAGGGCGACCGCGAAGGCGCTCTCGAGCGCCGCCGACGACGACAGCCCGGCCCCGTAGGGCACGCACGAGTCGACCACGGCGTCGAACCCCGGTACCGGGTGCGCCGCCTGCGCGAGCGCCCAGGCCACGCCGACGACGTAGCCGGCCCACCCCTCGACCGTCCCCGGCGCGACGTCCGCCAGGCGGCGGGTCCACACGCCGCCCGCGGCCTCCTGGGCTGACGCGAGCCGCACGGTGTCGTCCTCGCGCCGGCGCAGCGCGACGTAGGTGCGGTGCGGCAGCGCCATGGGCATGCACAGGCCGCCGTTGTAGTCCGTGTGCTCGCCGATCACGTTGACCCGCCCGGGCGCGGACCACACGCCGTCGGGCTCCGTGCCGAACCGCGCCCGGAAGGCCTCACGCACGCGCGCGCCGCCCTCGGGCCGCGCCCAGGCCTCGAGCCAGGTGACGGGCGCTGCGGAGGCGGCCCCGTTCGCGCTCACAGCGACACCTCCTGCAGGCGGGCGGCGATGCGCTCGGGGGTCGTGTCGCTGATCCACGCCGCGACGCCCGACTCGACGCCCGCGAGGTACTTGAGCTTTCCCGGGGCGCGCAGCACCGAGAAGAGCTGCAGGTGCAGCCGGCCGAGCTCGCGCCCTTCGCCGACGACGGCCTGGTGCCAGCCGGCGATGTAGGGCAGCGGGATGGGGCTGCCGTCCTCGGGGTCGAGGAAGAACCGGTCGAGCCGGCGCAGCAGCTGCAGGTACGTGACGGCGAGGTCGTCGCGCTCGGCCTCGGTGAGCCCGGGCAGGTCGAGGACGTCCCGCTTGGGTGCGAGGTGCACCTCGACGGGCCAGCGTGCGGCGGCCGGCACGTAGGCGACCCAGTGCTCGGACTCGAGCACGACGCGCGTGCCCGCCCGGCGCTCGGCCTCGACGACGTCGTGCAGCAGGTGGCCGCCCGTGCGGTCCCGGTACGCGGCGGCCTGCCGCAGCATCGCCTGGGTCCGCGGCGCGACGAACGGGAACGCGTAGATCTGGCCGTGCGGGTGGGGCAGGGTCACCCCGATCTCCCGGCCCCGGTTCTCGAAGCAGAAGACCTGCTCGATGCCGGGCAGGGCGCCGAGGGTCTGCGTGCGGTCGGCCCACGCCTCGACGATGGTCCGCACCCGGTGCGGGGTCAGGTCGGCGAACGAGCTCGTGTGGTCCGAGCTGAAGCAGACGACCTCGCACCGACCGGCCGCCGGCCTGGCCTGCCACAACGGCTCGCCGTCCACGTCCCAGCCGTCGTCGAGCGTCACGCCGGGCAGCTGCATCAGGGCGGGGAACCGGTTCTCGAACACCGCGACGTCGTAGTCCGTGTCCGGGATCTCGCCGTCGGAGTACTGGGTGCCGGCGCGCGCGGGCCGTGCGGGGCACAGGGGGCACGCGTCCGCGGCGGGCAGGAAGGTGCGGTTCATCCGGTGCGAGGCCATGGGGATCCACTCGCCCGTGAGCGGGTCGAGGCGCATCTCCGGCCCGGCGGGCGGGTGCTCGACGCCGTCGGGCCCCACCACGGGCGCGAACCGCGGGCCGAGCGGGCGCGGGTCGTCGAGGCGGCGGGTCGCTGCGCCCGAGACGTACGGCTCGGAGTCGTCGAAGTACAAGAGCTCACGCCCGTCCGCCATGGTCGTCGCGGTGCGGCGGACGTGCGGGTGCGGGGTGCCGGGCGCGGTCATCGTTCTCCTTGGGGGGTGACGTCGGCCGGCGTGCGGTCCGTCGTCGGGGTCGGTACCAGGACGAGGTGGCCGACGGCGTCGCGCACGGCGTCGGCGGCCTCCTCGGGGAGCGCGTCGTCGCACACGAGGACCGCGACGTCGGCGAGGTCGACGATCCGGCACAGGCCGACGGCGCCCCACTTGGTGTGGTCGGCGACGACGACGGTCTGCGCGGCCGACGCGACCATCGCGCGGTCCGTCTCCGCCTCGAGGAGGTTGGGCGTGGTCAGGCCGCCCTCGGCGTCGAAGCCGTGGACGCCGAGGAACGCGACGTCCACGCGGAGGTCGGCGAGCGTGCGGGTCGCGACGGGGCCGACGAGGGCGTCCGAGGGGGTGCGTGTTCCGCCCGTGAGGACCACGGTCAGGCCGGGGTCGTCGGGGAGGTGGAGCGCCTCTGCGGCGGGCAGGGAGTTCGTGACGACCGTGAGGGGCCGCAGCGTGGGCTCGGCGGCGATGAGCTGGGCGAGCAGGTGCGTCGTGGTCCCGGCCGAGAGCGCGATGGCGCTGCCCGTGCTCACGTGCTCGAGGGCGGCCCGGGCGATCGCGAGCTTCTCGGCTGCCGCGAGCTCGCTCTTGGCGCGGAAGCCGGGCTCGTGGGCTGCGTGACCTGCGTCGACGGCGCCGCCGTGCACCCGGTGGACGAGGCCGCGCCGTGCGAGCTCCGCGATGTCCCGGCGCACCGTCATGTCGGAGACGTCGAGGCTGGCGACGAGGTCCGTGACGCGGACGGCGCCGCGGGAGCGGACCTGGGCCAGGATCAGGTCCTGGCGCTGCTGGGCGAGCACCTGAACAGTATTCGCCAGAATCGAACACAAGGCAACACGCTCGGCGCTCGAGCACGTTCACCGGCGTCCGGCCGAACGCGCCAGCCCACAGGTGGCCGCGAGCCCGCGTCAGGTCCCGCGCCGGCAGGGCACCGGTCGATGCGTCCCTGTCAGCGGCCGACAGGGGACAGGCCGAGCGAGCGGCCCGCGAGCCCGCGCGAGCGGTGCCCGAGGGTCTGGGCGATCCCCCGCAGCACCTGCGCCGCGGGGGCGTCGGGCTCGGCGAGCGTCACCGGCGTCCCGCCGTCGCCCGCCTCGCGCAGCCGCACGTCGAGCGGGACCTGGCCCAGCAGCGGGACGGAGGTGCCCGTCGCGCGGGACAGGTTCTCGGCCACGCGCTGGCCCCCGCCCGCGCCGAACACCTCGATGCGTGAGCCGTCCGGCTGCTCGAGCCACGACATGTTCTCCACGACGCCGACGACGTGCTGCCGCGTCTGGAGCGCGACCGACCCGGCGCGCTCCGCCACCTCCGCCGCCGCGACCTGGGGCGTCGTGACGACGACGAGCTCGCTCGACGGCAGCATCTGCGCGACCGAGATCGCGATGTCGCCCGTCCCGGGCGGCAGGTCGAGCAGCAGCACGTCCAGGTCGCCCCAGAAGACGTCGGCCAGGAACTGCTGGAGCGCGCGGTGCAGCATCGGCCCGCGCCACACGACGGGCTGACCCGGGGGCACGAACATGCCGATCGAGATGACCTTCACGCCGTGCGCGATGGGCGGCAGGATCATGTCGTCGACCTTGGTGGGGCTCCGGTCCACGCCCAGCATGCGGGGGATCGAGAAGCCGTAGACGTCCGCGTCCACGACGCCGACCTTGAGCCCGTCCGCCGCCATCGCGACCGCGAGGTTCGCGGTCACCGAGGACTTCCCGACGCCGCCCTTGCCCGACGCGATCGCGTACACGCGCGTGAGGTTCCCGGGCTGGGCGAAGGGGATCACGGGCTCGGCCGCGCCGCCGCGCAGCATCGACCGCAGCTCCGTGCGCTGCTCGTCGCTCATGACCCCGAGGTCGACGCGCACCGCGGCGACGCCCTCGAGCGCGCTCACGGTCGTGGTGACGTCCGTGACGATCGTGTCGCGCAGCGGGCACCCCGCGGTCGTGAGGTCGACCCCGACGACGACGTCGGCCCCCTCAGGCCCGTCGGTCACCTCGACCGAGCGGACCATCTTGAGCTCGGTGATGGGTCGACGGATCTCGGGGTCGATCACCCCGGCGAGGGCGGCGGTGACGGACTCCACGGTGGGGTTGGGCATGGCCCCATCGTAGGTGGCGCCCCGACGGGGCCGGAGGGACGTCGGGGCGCCGTCCCTCAGTGCGTCGGCTCGTCGGCGTCCTCGGTGCTGCGGTCGTCCTGCCGGTCGGCGGCCATCTCCTCGAGCAGGTTCCGCAGCTCGGAGCGCACGAAGTCGCGCGTCGCGACCTCGCCCAGGCCGATCCGGAGCGACGCGATCTCCCGTGCGAGGTACTCGGTGTCCGCGAGCGACCGCTCGGCCCTCTGGCGGTCCTGCTCGAGCGCGACCCGGTCGCGGTCGTCCTGACGGTTCTGCGCCAGGAGGATGAGCGGTGCGGCGTACGACGCCTGCACCGAGAAGAACAGGTTGAGGAGGATGAAGGGGAACGGGTCCCAGCGGAGCCCGAGGAGCGCGAAGGCGTTGACCGCGACCCACACGACGACGAACCCGGACATGTACAGCAGGAAGCGTCCGGTGCCCATGAACCGTGCGAACGCCTCCGCGCCGCGCCCGACGACGTCGGGGTCGAGGCGGGGCCGCCACGACCGGCGGGTGTCCTTGGGGGTGTCGAGGCGGTCAGCCACGCTCCACCTCCCGCAGCGCCGTCATGGCGCGGTCGGTCTCCTCGGCGTCGTTCTCACGCCAGTCCTCGGGCAGCAGGTGGTCGAGGACGTCGTCGACCGAGACCGCGCCGAGGAGGCGCCGCTCGTCGTCGACGACCGGCAGGGCCAGGAGGTTGTACGTCGCGAGGAGGCGGGTGAGCTGGGAGAGAGGTGCACTCGGCAGGACGCGGTCGATCTCCGTGTCGAGCAGCCCGCCGATCGCCTCGTGCGGCGCCTCGCGCAGCAGCCGCTGGATGTGCACGACGCCGAGGAAGCGTCCCGTGGGCGTCTCGAGCGGCGGGCGGACCACGAAGACCATCGACGCGAGCGCGGGCGTGAGGTCCTGACGCCGGACGTGCGCGAGCGCCGCAGCGATGGTCGTCTCCGGGCCGAGGATCACGGGCTCGGTCGTCATCAGACCACCCGCGGTGTCGTCCTCGTACGCGAGCAGGCGTCGCACGTCGCGCGCCTCCTCGGGCTCCATGAGCTCGAGCAGCTCGGCCGCCTCCTCGACGGGCAGCTCCGAGAGCAGGTCGGCGGCGTCGTCGGGCTGCATCACGTCGAGGACGTCGGCGGCGCGGTTGCGGGTCAGGCCCGAGAGGATCGCGACCTGGTCGTCCTCCGGGAGCTCCTCGAGGACGTCCGCGAGGCGCTCGTTGTTGAGCGCGCTCGCGACCTCGAGCCGGCGGGTCGTCCCCATGTCGTGGAGCACGTCGGCGAGGTCGGCGGGCTTGAGGTCCTCGTAGGACGCGAGCAGGAGGTCGGCGGCCTGGACGTCCGGCCCGCCCGCGAGGCTCATCACGTCGCCGACGTCGACGAGCAGCGTCTCGCCGCGCCGGCGCAGCCCCAGCCCGCCCTTGGCGTGCGCGAGGCGCCGCACGAAGAGCTTGGTGACGAGCCAGTCGCGGCTGCGCTGCTGCTCGAGCGCGAGGTCGACGACCGTCGCGGCCCCGGAGCCGTCCTTGAGCTCGACGTGCCGGTCGAGGAGCTCGCCGATCGCGAGGGTCTCGGACGCCCGCTGCTCGAAGCGGCGCATGTTGACCAGCCCGGTGCTGATGACCTGGCCGGCGTCGATGCTCGTCACGCGCGTGAGCGGGAGGAAGACGCGGCGCCTGCCGGGCACCTCGACGACGAGCCCCACCGCGCGCGGCGCGCCCGTCGGCCGCAGCAGCACGACGACGTCGCGCACGCGGCCCACCTGGTCGCCGATGGGGTCGAAGACGGCGGTACCGGCCAGGCGCGCGGCGAAGACGCGGGTTCCGACGCTGCTCACGCCGTCAGCGTAGGCGACGCGCGTCGGGCCGAGGGTGGCCGCGCCGCGGCGGGGAGCATGGACCGCGTCCGACGGTGGTTCCCCCGGCGGCCTCGGGAGACAATTGCCGCATGACGATGAACCGGAGCGGCCGTACCCCTGCTGTGCCGACGCTGCCGAAGGGTGAGCAGATCGCGGCGTACCCGACCTACCTCGAGGCCCAGGCGGCCGTCGACCACCTGTCCGACAAGGAGTTCCCCGTCCAGCACGTCACGATCGTGGGGACCGACCTCCAGATGGTCGAGCGGGTCACCGGTCGGCTGACCTACTCACGGGTCGCGCTCGCGGGCCTCGCGTCGGGGGCGTGGTTCGGCCTGTTCGTCGGGCTCCTGCTGTCGCTCTTCGCGAGCGCAGGCGACGCCGTGCTGCCGATCCTGCCCGCGATCGCGATCGGTGCCGCCTTCGGCATCCTCTTCTCGGTCATCTCGTACGCCTTCACGGGTGGCAAGCGCGACTTCACGTCGTCGAGCCAGATCGTCGCGACGTCGTACGGGCTCCTGTGCGCGTCCGAGCACGCGCACAAGGCGCGGGCCCTGCTCGCCGAGCTCGGCGGCACGCGGGGCGGTCTGACGGCCGCGGCCCCGCCGACGACGGCGCCCGGCGTGTCGCAGGTGCCCGGCCCCAACCCGCCCCCGGACGGGACCGACGAGCGCTGACGGGCCGCGCCCTGCCGGACGTCGCTGCCCGCGACCGAACGGGTGGAGGCGCTCGCACTCACCGACATCAATGTGATATCACTGTGATGTCGGCGGCCATCGTGGCGCGCCGGTTCCCGAGGAGGCAGCAACCATGACGTCAGTCCAGCACGAGGACCAGCCGGTGCTCACGGCCGAGCCGGTGGGCCCGGGAGGTGCCAGGGTCGACATCGCGGAACGCTCCGCCTGGCAGGTCGACGGGTTCGTCGGCCTCGCCGCGGTCCTCGCTCTCGGGGGTGCGGGGACGTGGGGCGTGATCGTCGGCGAGCAGTCGGGCGAGGTCCTGCCCGCGGTCCTCGGCGGTGTCGCCTACCTCGTCCTCGCCGTCCTGCTCGGCTCGCTGACGATCGTCCAGCCGGGCCGCACCAACGTCGTCCAGTTCTTCGGCCGCTACGTGGGCACGGTTCGCCGCGCCGGCCTCGTCCTCGTGCTGCCCCTGAGCACCCGCAAGTCGCTCTCGGTGCGCGTGCGCAACTTCGAGACCGCGCGCATGAAGGTCAACGACCTGACGGGCAACCCGGTCGAGATCGCCGCGATCGTCGTGTGGCAGGTGGCCGACACGGCCAAGGCGAGCTTCGCCGTCGAGGCCTACGACGAGTTCATCGCCGTCCAGGCCGAGGCGGCCGTGCGCCACGTCGCCGGCACCTACGCGTACGACGGCCCGGACGACACGCCCACGCTGCGCGGCTCGACCGACCAGGTCTCGCTCGAGCTCGCGCACGAGGTCGCCGAGCGCGTGGTCGTCGCCGGCCTCGAGATCGTCGAGGTCCGGATCAGCCACCTCGCGTACGCCCCCGAGATCGCCCAGGCGATGCTCCAGCGGCAGCAGGCGTCCGCTGTCGTCGCGGCACGCTCGCGCATCGTCGAGGGTGCGGTCGGCATGGTCCAGATGGCGCTCGACGAGCTCCGGACCCAGGGCGTCGTCGAGCTCGACGAGGACCGCAAGGCGGCGATGGTCTCGAACCTGCTGGTCGTGCTGTGCGGTGACTCCCGCGCGACACCCGTCGTCAACACGGGGACGCTCTACCAGTGACCTCGGACCCCCGTCCCGGTGGGGACGCCCCCGGTGGGCAGCGTGCGCCGGGCGACGAGCCCGACGCCGATGCCGCCGAGGCGCGTCCCGCCCGGGCGCGGGAGCGCAAGTCGATGCTCCTGCGGCTCGACCCCGCGGTCCACGAGGCGCTCGCCCGGTGGGCGGCCGACGACCTGCGCAGCACCAACGCGCACGTCGAGTGGCTGCTCCGCCGGGCGGTCGAGGACGCCGGGCGCCTGCGTCCGGACCGCTGACCCGCCCGCGACCGGGCGTACGGCCGAACGCGTGAGCCGGTGCCGGACGGGCCCGCCTCCGGACGCCGGCCCCCTCGGTTCGCCGTCAGTCGGCGAGCAGCGCGCGCATCCAGGCCTCGACGTCCTCCGGGCGCCGCGGCAGGGCGGCCGAGAGGTTCTCGTGGCCGTCCGCGGTGATGAGCACGTCGTCCTCGATGCGCACCCCGATCCCACGCAGCTCCGCCGGGACGGCCAGGTCGTCCGACTTGAAGTACAGGCCGGGCTCGATCGTGAAGACCATCCCCGGCTCCAGGACCGCGTCGAGGTACAGCTCCCGGCGGGCCTGCGCGCAGTCGTGCACGTCCAGACCGAGGTGGTGGCTCGTCCCGTGCACCATCCACCGGCGGTGGAACTGGCCGTCGGGGTCGAGCGACTCCTCGGCCGTCCCGGGCAGCAGCCCCCACTCGGCGAGGCGCGCGGCGATGACCTCCATCGCCGCGGCGTGGACGTCGCGGAACCGCGAGCCGGGCCGGGCGACCGCGAACGCCGCGTCGGCCGCGTCCAGGACCGCCTGGTAGACCCGCCGCTGGACCTCGTCGAACGTCCCGTCGACCGGCAGCGTCCGGGTGATGTCCGCGGTGTACAGGGACTCGACCTCGACGCCGGCGTCGACGAGCACGAGGTCGCCCTCGCGCACGCGGCCGTCGTTGCGGATCCAGTGCAGCGTGGTGGCGTGCTCGCCGGAGGCGGCGATCGTCTCGTAGCCGACAGCGTTGCCCTCCTCGCGTGCGTGGCCGTCGAAGGTCGCCTCGATGACGCGCTCACCTCGGGGGTGCTGCACCGCGCGGCCGAGCTGACGCACGACCCGCTCGAAGCCCGCGATCGTGGCCGCGACCGCCTCGCGCATCTGCCGGACCTCGTACTCGTCCTTGACGAGCCGGAGCTCGCTGAGCGCCTCCGCGAGCTCCGCGTCGGCCGCCACGAGCTCCTCGGCGTCGAGGTCCGTGTCCGCGCGGGCCTGCTCGACGGCCTCCGAGACCCCGGTGTCGGCGCCGGGCACCACCCGGACGCGCACGCCGTCGGGGCCCACGTCCTTGGCCAGCGCGGCCGCGAGCTCGTCGAGGTGTGCCGTCGCGATGCCCGTCGTGGCGGCGAGCTCCTCGAGCGTCGGGCGCGCACCGACCCAGAACTCCCCGTACCGGGCGTCCGCGAAGAACTCCTCCGTGTCCCGGCCGGACATGGGGCGGAAGTACAGGACCGCCTCGTGGCCGTCGTCGACCGGGTGCAGCACCAGGACGGCGTCGGGCTCCTGGTCCGTGCCGAGGCCCGTGAGGTGCGCGAACGCCGAGTGGGGGCGGAACCGGTAGTCCGTGTCGTTGGAGCGCGTGACCAGCGGACCGGCGGGCAGCACGAGTCGCTCACCCGGGAAGAGCTCGGAGATCCGCGCACGCCGGGCGGCGGCGTACCCGGCGACCTCGGCCGCCTCGGGCGTCGCCGCGGCACGGTCCGCCCAGCGGTCGGCGATGAAGGCGCGGAACGCGGCCGACGTCGGGCGCTGCGACCGGTTGGAGCCCCGGTCGCCGAGCGCCTGCCCGGCGGCCGGCTGGGCCGTCGCAGGCGCGGCGGCCTGCTCGGTGGTCTCACGCGGGGTCTGGTCGGCGGGGTTCAGGTCAGCCATGCGCACCATCGTCCCACCTGGTGCGCAGCGACGGCCACGACGAACGGGCCCCCGTGCGGGACCCCCGTGCCGTGGAGACCCGCACGCGACCCCTACGCTTGACCGGTGCTCATCGACCTCCACACCCACTCCGTCGTCTCCGACGGGACGGATGCGCCGGCCGAGCTCATGGCAGCGGCGTCGGCCGCTGGTCTCGACGTCGTGGCGCTCACGGACCACGACACGACGGGTGGCTGGGCCGAGGCCGCCGCCGCGGTGCCCTCGACCGGCGTCGCGCTCGTGCGGGGCGCCGAGATCTCCTGCCGGGCCGACGGCATGAGCGTGCACCTCCTGAGCTACCTGCACGACCCCGAGCACCCGGGCCTGCTCGCCGAGGCGGAGCGCACGCGCGGCGCACGCCTGGACCGGGCCCGCGCGATCGTCGACCTCGTGGCTGCAGACATGGACCTGACCTGGGAGGACGTCGTGGCGCAGACGGTTCCCGGTACCACCGTGGGTCGGCCCCACATCGCCGACGCGCTCGTGGCGCGGGGCCACGTGGCCGACCGGTCGGCCGCCTTCGCGACCCTGCTCGGCGCGGGGTCGCCCTACTACGTGCCGCACTACGCGCCCGACGCCGTGCGCGCCGTGACGCTCGTACGCGAGGCCGGGGGCGTGCCCGTGCTGGCGCACCCCGGCGCCGTCGAGCGGGGCCGCATCGTCGCGGACGGGGTCGTCGCGCAGATGGTCGACGCGGGCCTCGCCGGGATCGAGGTCGACCACCGCGACCACGACGCGGGCCAGCGCGCGCGGCTCACGGCGCTCGCCGCCGCGCACGGGCTGCTCGTCACCGGGTCGAGCGACTACCACGGCACGGGCAAGCCGAACCGGCTCGGCGAGGGCATGACGTCGCCCGAGGTGCTCGCGGCGATCGAGGAGCAGGGGAGCATCGAGGTGGTCCGGCCGTGAGCAGCATCGTCGACGCGCGGTTCTTCGCCGAGGTCTTCATCACCCTGTTCGTCATCATGGACCCGCCCGGCACCGTGCCGATCTTCCTCGGGCTCACGGGCGCCATGACCGGCCGGCAGCGCAACCGTGCGGCGCGTCAGGCGATCCTCGTCGCCTTCGGCGTGATCGTCTCCTTCGCGCTCTTCGGCCAGCAGCTCCTGTCCTACATGCACATCTCCCTGCCCGCCCTGCAGGCGTCGGGCGGCCTCCTGCTGCTGCTCGTCGCCATGGAGCTCCTCACCGGCAAGTCGGAGGAGCCGCAGCCGTCGGGCAACAAGGGCGTCAACGTGGCGCTCGTGCCGCTCGGCACGCCCCTGCTCGCCGGGCCGGGCGCGATCGTCGCGACGATGGTCTTCGTCCAGCGCGCGTCGGAGCCCGCGCACTGGGTCTCGATCGCGCTGGGCGTCGTCGCCGTGCACGTGTGCCTGTGGCTCTCGATGAGGTTCGCGAACCTCATCCACCGGGTCCTGAAGGACAGCGGCACGACGCTCGTGACCCGCATCGCCGGTCTGCTGCTCGCCGCGATCGCCGTCCAGCTCGTGGCGGACGCCGTGCGGGCGTTCATCCTCGCGGGCTGACCGGGCTGACCGGGCTGACCGGGATGACCGGGCTGACCGGGCTCACGCGTCGCGGTCGGGCCGGACCGCCTGACCGGTCCGTGCGTCCGGCCCGGCCCGCCCGCGAGCCCCGGGAACGACGAAGGCCGGCCCCGCCGAGGCGGGTGCCGGCCTTCGTGACGTGCGTTCAGCCCTCGGCGGGTGCGCCGCCCTCGGCGGGTGCGCCGCCCTCGGCGGGTGCGCCGTCGGACTCGCCGGCCGGGCGGCCGCTGCGGGTGCGGCGGCGGCTCCGGGTGCGCGAGCGGGCGCGGCCCTCACCGGGTGCCCCGTCGGCGGTGCGCTCGGCCGCGGGGGAACCCTCGGTGCCCGCGCCCTCAGGCTGCCCCGTGCCCTCGGCGGAGGCGCCGTCCTGTGCACCGCGCCGACGACGCTCGCCGCGCTCGGGACGGTCGTCACCCGTGCGGGCGCCCTCGCCGCGGCCCCGGCCACGGCCGCCGCGCTCCGACTTGTCCTCGCGCCCGCGCTCACCGGAGCGGCCGGAGCGTGCGCCGCCGTCGGCGTGACCGCTCTTGCCGTGCCGCTTGCCGGTCTCGCCGAGGTCCTCGAGCGTCTCGGCGTCGAGGCCTGCGCGCACCTGGGCCGCCTTGGGCAGCCGGCCCTTGGTGCCCTCGGGGATGTCGAGGTCCGTGTAGAGGTGCGGCGAGCTCGAGTACGTCTCGACGGGCTCCGGGTAGCCGAGGTCGAGCGCCCGGTCGATGAGGCCCCAGCGCGGCATGTCGTCCCAGTCGACGAACGTCACGGCCGTGCCGGTCCGGCCCGCGCGGCCGGTGCGGCCCGTGCGGTGCAGGTACGTCTTCTCGTCTTCGGGGCACTGGTAGTTGACGACGTGCGTGACGTCGTCGACGTCGATGCCGCGGGCCGCGACGTCGGTCGCCACGAGCACGTCGATCTTGCCCGTGCGGAACGCCCGGAGCGCCTGCTCGCGGGCACCCTGGCCGAGGTCGCCGTGGATCGCACCGGCGGCGAACCCGCGCTCCGCCAGGTCGTCGGCGACCTTCGCGGCGGTGCGCTTGGTCCGGGCGAAGACGATCGTCAGGCCGCGGCCGCGTGCCTGGAGCAGGCGTGCGAGGACCTCGACCTTGTCGAGCGCGTGGGCGCGGTAGACGACCTGCTTGATCGCCTTGAGCGTCGCGCCGTCGTCGTCCGGGTCGGTCGCGCGGATGTGGGTCGGCTGCGTCATGTAGCGGCGGGCCATCGCCACGACGGCGCCCGGCATGGTCGCGGAGAACAGCATGGTGTGGCGCGAGGCGGGCGTCTTCGCCAGGAGCTTCTCGACGTCGGGCAGGAAGCCCAGGTCCAGCATCTCGTCGGCCTCGTCGAGCACGACGGTGCGTGCGCGGGCCAGGTCGAGGATGCCCTGGTTCATCAGGTCGATCATGCGACCGGGCGTGCCCACCACGACCTCGACGCCGCGGCCGAGGGCCTCGACCTGGGGCTCGTACGCGCGGCCGCCGTAGAGCAGCACGATGCGGACCGAGCGGTGCTTGGACGCCGTCGTCAGGTCGCCAGCGACCTGCACGGCGAGCTCGCGGGTCGGCACGATGACCAGCGCCTGCGCCTTGCCGGGCGCGGGGAGCTCGTCGAAGCCGTCCTCGCCGGGGGAGACGACGTGCTCGAGCAGGGGGATGCCGAACCCGAGGGTCTTGCCGGTACCGGTCTTCGCCTGGCCGATGATGTCGTGCCGGGACAGGGCGACCGGCAGGGTCATCGCCTGGATCGGGAACGGGTGGGTGATGCCGCCGTCGGACAGCGCCCGGACGATCTCCTCGCGGATGCCGAAGTCGGCGAACGAGGGGTTCTGGTCGCTCTGGACGGACTGCGCGGTGGCCTGGGGAGCGGTCGCGACCTGCTCGTCAGGTGCCCCGGCACCTGCGGCGCCGGGCTCGGTGGTGGTGCTCATGGTGTCCTCGTCGTGTCGGCCCGACGGGGCCACACGCCTCCGCGCGGCGAGTGTGCTCGCCGCACCGGGAGCGGGCCGCGCCGTGGGCGGGGGCCGGCAGCCGATCGTGGAAGGCGCCGCCCTGGCTGGCATGCACGCGCGTGGCGCGCACCCCGCGGGCGAGGATGTCGGGACGACCGGTCAACCGATGTACGGACCCACCCTATCGGACGGCCCGCCGCACGTCCGGGAGGGTGAGTGCGCCGTCGGGCGAGGGCTAGCCTGGCGCGATGACGACAGTCCCGCCCGAGAGCCCGCCCACCCCGTCGACGTCGCCCGTCCCGGTGGACCAGGACGCGTGCCTCGCGGTGCTCGGGATGCTCGCGTACAGCGAGCTCGCGGCGTTCTCCCGGCTCGCGGCCGACGCGGCGCTCGCCCCCGACCTGGGGCAGCGGCTCGAGCTGAGCCGCCTCGCGGGGGTCGCGCTGACGAACCTCGACGCGATCCGCGCCCGCGTGGGTGAGCTCGGGGGCGACCTCCAGCCCGTCATGCGGCCGTTCGCCGGCGTGCTGGTCGAGTTCGACGGCCGGACGGTGCCGAGCACGTGGTGGGAGCGGCTGCTCAAGGGCTACGTCGGCTACGGCGTCGCGGACGACTTCAGCCGGATGGTCGCGCAGGCGCTCGACCCGCAGACCCGGGACCTCGTGGTGGGCGTGCTGTCCGACGACGGGCACGCGCAGCTCGTGGTCGACGCCCTCGCCCGCGCGTGCGTCGCCGACCCGACGCTCGCGTCGCGCCTCGCGCTCTGGGGCCGTCGCCTCGTCGGCGAGGCGCTCGGCGTCGTGCAGAACGTCGTCGCCGACCACACCGAGCTCGAGGCGCTCCTCGAGCGTGCCATGGCGGACGTGCCCGGCAACGGTGACGCTCAGCAGAAGCTGTTCGCCGCGCTCACCGCGGAGCACTCGCGCCGGATGGAGCGGCTCGGCCTGACGCCCTGACCGGGCGCCCGGCCCCGTCGGGCCTCAGATGTTGTGGAAGCCGACCTTGCGCGTCTCGTCGCCGCCGATCTCGACGTAGCCGACGACCCCCGCGGGCACGACCACGTGCCGGCCGCGCGAGTCGGTGAACTCGAGGGGAGCGCCGACCTCGAGGGCCTTGAGCACGTCCTTCGTCACCTTCTCGGAGGTCTGGTCGGTCTCCAGCACCAGCTCGCGGGCCACGTGCTGCACCCCGATCGTGATCTCCACGTCTCATCGCCTCCACACCTCGTCGGCCGCGGATCCGGCTCGTCGCGCCATCCTAGGCAGGCCAGGCCGCCGATCCGCACCTCCTGGCCGCCCTGTCCGCTCAGGGCGGATCGGCGGGCCCTGGGCGCTCGCGAACGAGCCCCGCGACGCCTCGCCACGCGAGCTCGGTGACGAGGTCGACCGTCTCCTCGACCCCCACGTGGCCGGACCGGTAGCGCGCCGTGGCCGCGACGCGCACCATCCCGACGAGCGCGCTCCCGAGGAGCGCCGCCTGCTCGAGGGAGAGGCCCGCGAGCTCGCGCAGCGCCCGGCCGATGACCTCGGCGGCGTCCGCGGACGCGCGTTCGACGCGGGCCCGCACCACGTCGTCGTGCGTCACGTCGGACTCGAAGAGCAGGGAGGAGGACTCCCCGGCGTGCTCGACGAACTCGACGTACGCCTGGACGACGGCGCGGACCACGGCCCGGCCGTGCGCCGGGGCGTCGGCCTGCCCGACGGCGCCAAGGGCCTCGTCGACGGCCGCGACGAGCGCCTCGCCGCGGTGGTCGACCACGGCGAGGTAGAGGTCGAGCTTCGAGGGGAAGTGGCGGTAGAGGACGGGCTTGCTCACCGCAGCCTGCTCCGCGATGTCGTCCATCGACACGTGGTGGAAGCCCTCGCGGGCGAAGAGGTCCTGGGCGACCGCGAGCACCTGGGCGCGGCGCGCGTCCCGGGTCATCCGGGCGGCGCGGGGACGGTGCGCGGCGTCGGTCACCCGCCGATGCTATCGACGGGCGGACCGCGGGCCCGTCGGCCGCCCGGTGCACGGCAGGCCCGCGCGGATGTCACCATGGACCGGTGACCGAGCCCCACTCGTCCGGATCCCACGCGGTCCGGACCTCCCCACGGCGCCACGCGCGGCGTCGCGCGGCGCAGGGGCTCGTCACGCCCAGGTTCGGGGCGCCGACGCTCGCGGTGGGTGTCGCGCTCGCCCTCGCCGCCGGGGCGGGCGCCGGGTCGCTCGTCGGGCGAGGGCCCGCGGACGTGGTGCTCGACGCCACCGGGGTCGAGGCCGCGCAGGTCCAGGCTGCGGAGGTCGAGGCCCCGGCGCTCGCGGCCGGGAGCCCGTCCGAGCTGCTCGGGGCAGACGTGCGCGAGGACCGCGAGGGAGCCGTCGCCCGCTCCGCCGCGCGTGACCCGCTGCCGGACGCCACCCCCGCGGCCCCGGTCGGCATCGACCCAGTCGCCGTGGACGCGGCGGGGCTCACGTTCGCGGACCGCCAGGCCGGCCTGCTCGCCACGACGGTGCAGGACGCGGCCGACGGTGAGCTCGTCGTCGTCGCGGGCTCGACCCCCGCGCCCTTCCCGGACCGGGCCGTGACCACGATCAGGGTCGAGGTCGAGGCCGGTCTGCCCGTCGACGGCGCCCTGTTCGCGGAGACGGTCATGGCGACCCTCAACGACCCGCGCGGCTGGGGCGCCGACGGCTCGGTGAGCTTCGCCCGGACGGACGGCCCCGCCGACCTGCGGGTGGTGCTCGCGTCGCCCGACCTGGTGGACGAGCTGTGCGCACCGCTGGACACGGTCGGCCAGTACTCGTGCGGGACCAAGGGCCACGCGGTCCTCAACCACATGCGCTGGGTGCAGGCGAACCCCGAGTTCCCCGACAAGGCCCAGTACCGCCAATACCTCGTCAACCACGAGGTCGGTCACCTGCTGGGGCACCGGCACGTCGAGTGCCCCGCCCCTGGCGAGCGCGCCCCGCTCATGCAGCAGCAGACCGTCGGGGTCGCGCCGTGCCAGCCCAACGGGTGGCCCTTCCCCGACGCTGCGTGAGCCGCCCCGGGTCGGTGGCCCCGTGCCGGGGTGGCAGCCGCTGTGTCGGACGCCCGTGATGGGATCGGCCGCGTGACGTTGACCCTTGCCCCGCCGGCGCCGCCCGGCGCGTGGCCCGAGCCGGACGCCGAGCAGCGCCGCGTGCTCGAGCACCGGGGGCCGGCGCTCCTGGTCCGGGGTGCCGCAGGCTCGGGCAAGACGACGACGGCGCTCGCGTCCGTCGCGCAGCGCGTGCTCACGGGTGAGGTCGCGGCCGAGTCGGTGCTGCTCCTCGCCCCGACGCGACGTGCCGCGGCCCGGCTGAGGGACGAGCTGTCCGCGCACGTGCGGCGCACGGCCGGCCAGGCAGTGGTGCGGACGCCGTCCTCCGCGGCCTTCTCGGTGCTGCGCGCACGTGCGGCGCTCCTCGGTGAGCCTGCGCCCACGCTCATCAGCGGTCCCGAGCAGGACCTGGTGCTCGCCGACCTCCTCGCCGGTCACGCCGAGGGCGAGGGGGCCGCCGTGCGGTGGCCGGCGCGGGTCCCCACGGGCGCGCTGGGGCTCAGGGCGTTCCGCGACGAGCTGCGCGACCTGCTCATGCGCGCGGCCGAGCGCGGTCTGCGTCCCGTGGACCTCGCCCGCCTGGGTGACGCGCACGGGCGCCCGGAGTGGTCGGCGGCAGCAGCCGTCTACGAGGAGTACCTCGACGTGACGCGCCTGCGCTCGGGCACGCCCGACGCCGGTGCCCGGTTCGACGCGGCGGTCGTGGTCGACGAGGCCGCGGAGGCGCTGCGCGCGTGGGACGCGGAGGTGCCCGGCGCGCCGCGGCCGGGCTGGCGGCTCGTCGTCGTGGACGACTACCAGGAGGTCACCGCCGCGACCGCACGCCTGCTCCATGCGCTGCGTGACGACGGTGCGGACCTCCTCCTGCTCGCGGACCCCGACGCCGCGGTGCAGACGTTCCGCGGCGCGATGCCCGCCCTCGTGGAGCGGGCGACCGTCGGGCCGGCGGGCAGCGAGCTCGGCGCCTTCGCCGCCGACGAGTTCGTGCTCGGCCGGGTGTGGCGGCACGGGCCCCGGCTGCGTTCCGTGGCGCGCGCCGTCACGGAGGAGATCCGGGGTGCGGGCCGCCGGCACCGCGAGGCGGCTGCCGCCGTCGAGGTCGCGGACGACGTGCGGGTCGCGTTCCTGCGCTCACCCGCCCAGGAGGCGGCGTACGTCGCCTACACGCTGCGGTCCGCACGGCTGCACGAGGGGGTCCCCTGGAGCCGGATGGCCGTCGTGGTCCGCTCGGGCGGGCAGGTCGCCGAGCTCCGGCGGGCGCTGCTCGCGGCTCAGGTGCCCGTGGCGGTGGTCGGCAGCGACGTCCCGCTCCGCGCGGAGCCGGCGGTGCGCCCGCTCCTGCTCGCGCTCGGCTGCTTGCTCGACCCCGCGACGCTCACCGCGGACGTCGCGGCGCAGCTCCTCGGCTCACCCCTGGGCGGCATGGACGCGGTCGCCCTGCGCCGGCTCCGGCGGTCCCTGCGCGCGGAGGAGCTCGCCGGGGGCGGGGAGCGCACCAGCGACGTCCTGCTCGTCGAGGTCCTCGCCGACCCCGACCGGGCCGCGACCCTGCCGAGCCAGGTGCGCCGCCCCGTGCGGCGCCTCGCGGAGGTCCTCGCGGCCGGTCGTGGTGCGCTCGACGCCGCGTCGCCAAGCGTCCTCGAGGTGCTCTGGGCCCTGTGGTCCACGGCAGGGCAGGCCGACGCCTGGCGTCGGGCGGCGCTCGTCGGCGGACCTGGCGGGGCCCGCGCGGACCGTGACCTCGACGCGGTGCTCGCGCTCTTCAAGTCGGCCGAGCAGTTCGTCGACCGGCTTCCCCAGGCGCCCGTCGCCGCGTTCCTCGAGCACCTCCAGTCCCAGGACCTGCCGGCGGACTCCCTCGCGGCGCACGGCGACGTCGGCGAGTCGGTCGCGCTGCTGACGGCAGCGGGGGCCGCCGGGGGCGAGTGGGACGTCGTCGTGGTCGCCGGCGTCCAGGAGGGCGTCTGGCCCGACTTGCGCCTGCGTGACTCGATGCTGGGTTCCCAGCACCTGGTGGACGTCCTGGCCGGGCGCGCGCTGCCGGGCGACGACCGCGGAGCCGGGGCCGCCGAGGCGCGGGCCGCGGTGCTCGACGACGAGCTGCGGGCCTTCGCCGTCGCGGTCTCGCGTGCGCGGCGACGGCTCCTCGTCACCGCGGTCCAGGACACGGACCACCAGTCGTCCGCCGTCATCGACCTGGTCGACGCGGGCCCCGGCGAGGCCGCCGTCGACCCCCGGCTCACGGCCGTGCCGCCCGCGCTCGACCTGCGCGCCGTCGTCGCGCAGTGCCGGGCCGAGCTCGAGGCGCTCCCGGACGCGTCCGGCGACCACCCTGCGGCCGTCCTGCTCGCCCGCCTCGCCCAGGAGGGCGTCCCGGGTGCGCGCCCGGAGCACTGGTACGGCGCGGGCGAGCTCTCGACGCGCTCGCCGCTGTGGCCGGACGACGGGCCTGTGCCGCTCTCGCCGTCCAAGCTCGAGTCCGCCTCCACGTGCGCCCTGCGCTGGGCGCTCGAGGCCGCGGGCGGCACGGCCGCCGACTCGGGGGAGCAGTCGCTCGGCACGCTCGTGCACGCGGTCGCCGCGGCCCTGCCCCGGGGGACGGAGGAGGAGCTCGCCGCGCTCCTGGACGAGCGCTGGGGGGAGCTCGGGCTGCCGGAGGGGTGGGTCGGTCAGGTCCAGCGACGCCGGGCGGCGTCGATGGTGCGCCACCTCGCCGCGTACCTGCGTGCCGCGGGCGAGCCGGTCGGCGTCGAGGAGCCGTTCAGCGTCGAGATCGGGCGTGTGCTGCTGCGGGGCACGGTCGACCGGCTCGAGCGCGTCGACGACGGGCCCGACGGTGCCGCCCGGGTCCGTGTCGTGGACCTCAAGACGGGCAGGTCGCCCGTGGGGAAGGACGACGCGGCCCGGCACGCCCAGCTCGGTGCGTACCAGGAGGCCGTCGCCGCCGGCGCGTTCGAGTCCATCGACGCTGCCGCGAGCGGTGGCGCGGCGCTCGTGTACGTGGGGACCAAGAACAAGAGCTGGACGGGCCGGGAGCAGGTCCCCCTCGACCAGGACGCGGAGCCGGGGTGGGCGCGCGCGCTGCTCGAGGACGTCGCGCGGACGGTGAGCGCGTCCACGATGGCGGCGACGAGCAACGACCTGTGCCGCACGTGCCCGGTGACCCGCTCGTGCCCGGTCCAGCCCGAGGGGCGCGTGGTGGGCTCATGAGCGTCGCGACGGCCGTCGCCGGTCGGGCCGGACGGGACGGGGAGCGGGACGTGCTCGGCGCGGTCGACATCGCGCGGCTGCTCGACCTGCCGGACCCGACACCCGAGCAGGTCGCGATCATCGAGTCGCCGCTCGAGCCGCTGCTGGTCGTCGCGGGCGCCGGGTCGGGCAAGACGGAGACGATGGCCGCGAGGGTCGTCTACCTGATCGCGAACGGCATGGTCGAGCCCGACCGGGTCCTCGGGCTCACGTTCACGCGCAAGGCCGCCGGCGAGCTGTCGGAGCGGGTGCGCCGACGCCTGCGGGCCCTGCGCGCGGCGCGGGAACGGCGCGGCGCCGGCGGGGCCCTCACCCTCGTCGTGCCGACCGTCTCGACGTACAACTCCTACGCGGCAGGCCTCGTCGGGGACCACGCGCTGCGCCTCGGCCTCGAGCCGTCCGCGCGGCTGCTCGGTGAGGCGGGTCGCTGGCAGCTCGCCCACGAGATCGTCGAGCGCTGGTCGGACGACCTCGGGGTCGACCTGGCGCCGTCGACCGTGACCGCCGCGGTGCTCGACCTCGCCGGGGCACTCGCCGAGCACCTCGTCGAGCCCGCGGCGCTGCGGGCGGAGGCCGAGCGCCTCCTCGACGCGACGACGGACCTGCCGCCCGGGGACCGGCTGCGGGCCAAGGACCGGGACCTCGTCCGGGACGTGCGGACGTCGCTCCAGCTCCGCGCGCGCCTCGTCGACCTCGTCGAGGCGTTCACCGCCCGCAAGCGGCAGGACGACCTCATCGACTTCGCCGACCAGGTCGCCCTCGCCGCACGGCTCGCCCGCGAGGTGCCGGACGTGGGCGCCGCGGAGCGCGCGCGCTTCGGCGTCGTGCTGCTCGACGAGTACCAGGACACGTCGGTGGCCCAGCTCGAGCTGTTGCGCCACCTGTTCGGCGGGGCGTCCGGCGACGGTGTCGGGCACCCCGTGACGGCCGTGGGCGACCCCCACCAGTCGATCTACGGCTGGCGCGGGGCGAGCGCCGGCGGCCTCGAGCGGTTCCCCGCCCAGTTCCCCGCCCGCACCGCGGAGGGGACCGTGCGGCCCGCCGCGCAGCTCGCCCTGTCGACCTCGTGGCGCAACGACCAGGCGGTCCTGCGGGCCGCCAACCGCGCGGCCGAGCCGCTGCGCCGGCTCGCCCTCGCCGGGGCCTCGCCCGTGGACCTCCCCGTGCTGCGAGCGAGGCCGGGTGCGGGCCAGGGCTCGGTCGCCGCCGCCTACCTCGAGACCATCGAGGACGAGGCGCGGGCCGTCGCCGAGTTCATCCGTGCGCGCCGCACCGACGACGGTGGTCCGCCGGTGACGGCGGCGGTCCTGTGCCGCAAGCGGTCGCAGTTCCCGGTGCTCCAGGCGGCGCTGATCGAGGCCGGCCTGCCGGTCGAGGTCGTCGGGCTCGGAGGCCTCCTGAGCACGCCCGAGGTCGTCGACCTCGTCGCGACGCTCGAGGCGGCGCACGACCCGTCGCGCGGCGACTCCCTGATGCGGCTGCTCACCGGGCCCCGGGCACGCCTCGGTCTCGCCGACCTCCATGCGCTGGGCGACTGGGCGGCGCAGCTCGGCAGCCCGGACGCCGCCCGCCGTGACCGGAGCGCCGCCCGCGACGTCGTCGACGAGCACAGCATCGTCGACGCCCTGGACGCGCTGCCGCCGCCGGGCTGGGTCAGCAGCCGCGGCAGGTCGCTCAGCGAGGTGGGGCGCGCGCGCCTCGAGGAGCTCGCGGGCGTGCTGCGGACCGTGCGCAGCCACGCCTTCCTCCCCGTGGTCGACCTCGTCGCGGAGGCGGAGCGCGTGCTCGGCCTCGACATCGAGGTCGCCGTGCGGCCCGGAGTGGGGCCAGCGGCGGCGCGCGCGAACCTCGACGCCTTCCGGTCGGTCGCGGCGTCGTTTTCCGACGGCCTCGACGGCGGCACGCTCGGCGCCTTCCTCGCCTGGCTCGTCGCGGCGCAGCGCGAGGAGCGCGGGCTCGAGGCTCCGGTGGCCGAGATGGACCCCACCGCCGTCCAGCTCCTCACGGTCCACGCCGCGAAGGGCCTGGAGTGGGACGTCGTGGCGGTGCCCGGGCTCGTCGAGCGCACGTTCCCCATGGCGCCCCGCACGTCGGGCTGGATCAAGGACCACGGTTCCCTGCCGACGGCCCTGCGCGGGGACCGGGACAGCCTCCCGGACGTGGACGTCGTCACGGCGCCGGACGGCACGGAGCTCGCACGCCGGCTCGAGGCGTACCGCGCCGAGCACGCGGAGCACCAGCAGGGCGAGGAGCGTCGCCTCGCGTACGTCGCCCTGACCCGTGCGCGTCGGGACCTTCTCGTGTCCGGCTCGTGGTGGCGCGACGGGTCCCGGCCGACCGCGCCGTCACCGTTCCTCACGGAGCTCCTGGAGGACGACGCCGGCGAGCCGGTCGCGCACGTCGAGGCGTGGGCTCCCGACCCGAGCGCACCCGACGAGTCGGGCGCCCTGCGGACACCCGTGCGCCCGGCACCACCGGCCACCGACGCACCCGTCTGGCCGGGTGAGCACGCCTACCCCGCCCAGCGTCACGAGCGGATCGAACGCGCCGCCGACGCGGTCCGGGACGCGGCGCGCAGGCTCGTGCACGGCGCTTGCCCTGACACCGCGTCCCCGGACACCGCGTCGAGTCAGGACACCGTGTCGAGTCAGGACGCCGGTCCGGTCCAGACGCCCGCCACGCGCGGCCGGGCGGCGCGCGACCTGGCGGAGGTCGCCGAGCTCCTGCTCGAGGAGAGGCGTCGGGGCAGCCTCGAGCGGTCCAGCGTCGCGCTGCCCGCGCACCTGTCGGCGTCGGCACTCGTCAGGCTCGCGGCGGACCCCGACGCGTTCGCCCTCCAGCTCCGGCGGCCCGTGCCGCTCGCGCCGTCCACCAGCGCACGCCGCGGTACCGCCTTCCACGCCTGGGTCGAGCGCTACTTCGGCTCCGCCGCGCTCGTCGACGTCGACGCCCTGCCCGGTGCCGACGACGCGACGGCCGACGACGGCGAGGACCTCGCCGAGCTCCGCGAACGGTTCCTGGCCTCCGAGTGGGCCGGTCGCACACCCCTCGCGGTCGAGGTCGACATCGAGACGCCCGTCGGGGGCGTCGTCGTGCGCTCACGCATCGACGCGGTGTTCCCCGAGCCGGACGGGGGAGTCGTCGTCGTCGACTGGAAGACCGGCCGCCCACCCACCGACCCCGCGTCGATCCGCAGCCGCGAGATCCAGCTCGCCGTCTACCGCCTCGCCTGGTCGCGCTGGAAGGGGCAGCCCCTGGACCAGGTCCGGGCCGCGTTCTTCTACGTCTCGACCGGGACCACCGTCACACCCACGACGCTCGTGGGAGAGGATCAGCTCGAGGCCCTCCTCACCTCGGACGCCACCCGGCAGGCCGGGCAGCCCTGACGGCGTGGCACCGGTGGGCGCACAGCCCTGACGGCGCGGCACCGGTGGCCGGGCAGCCCTGACGGCCGCGTGCGAGTCGGTCAGCCCTGCTCGGCGTCGTCCTTGCTGCGCCTCTCCTCGTCGAGGTCGGGCGCGCCTGCGTCGGCCTCTTCCGAGGCGGTCAGGTCCGGGGCCGGGGCGTTCCCTGCGTGAGCCGCGTCCCCCGGTGCACCGGCGCCGTCGGGACCGTCACCCTCGGGCGAGGCGCCGGGCGCATCGGTCTCGGGCGCGTCGTCGAGCGACGAGGCGTCGGGCGAGGCATCGTCGGTCCCGTCGTCGAGCGCGTCGTCGTCGAGCACGCCGTCGTCGTCGAGCACGTCGTCGTCGTCGCTGCCGCGGGCCGCGGTCTGCCTGGACGGGCCGGGCGCGCCATCGGGCCCGTGCGCGGTGTCGTGGGTGTGCTCGTCGAGCTCGACGAGCATCGCCCGCGCGTCCTGGACGATCTCCTCGTCGCCGGTCCGGACCCCGTGGAGCAGCCACCGCGCGAGGGCCAGCTCGCCGGCGAGCAGCGCGCGCGCCGCGAGGTGGTGGTCCGAGAGCTCGGTGCGGCGCAGGCTGTACGCCTCGAGGATCGGGTCGACGGCCTCCTGCGGGGCCGCGACGAGCAGCCACGCGAGGTCGTCCGCCGGGTCGGCCACCTTCGCCTCGGACCAGCCGAGGATGCCCGTGGGTGCGTCGGCCGAGCACAGCACGTGCTCAGCGGACAGGTCGCCGTGGACGACGGTCGGCTGGAAGCGCCACAGCGCGACGTCCTCGAGCGCGCGCTCCCACCGGCGCAGCAGGGTCACGGGCACGTGCCCGGTGCCCGCCGCCTCGTCGACCTCCGCGAGCCGGCGGCGTCGGTACGCGTCGGCGTCGTACACGGGGAGGCCCGCGTCCTCGATGGTGCTGTGCGGGAGCTCGTGGAGCGCGGCGATCGCGCGTCCCACGGCCGCGGCGAGCCCCGGGCCCGGGCCGAGGTTCTCGAGCCGCAGGGGGCGCCCGGGCAGCTGCGGGTGCACGACGGCGCGGCCGCCCTCCGGCAGGGGCGCGAAGCCCGCAGGGCGCGGCACGTCGAACGGGATGCGGCCCGCGTCCGCGTGCGTGACGAGCGCCTCGAGCAGCGCGACCTCGGCCTCGAGCGCGGCACCGGCCGCGGCGTTCTGGGGGGCCCGGACGACCCAGCGCCGCCCCTGCGCGTCGATGACGACGGCGGTGTCGACGTCACCGCTCGGGTGCGCCGGTCGACGGACGTCGAACGCGTCGAGACCGGGGATCGCGACCGTCGAGAGGGCGGCGAGGGCGAGGGGTGAACGGGGCACGGAGCCACGGTAGGCGCCCCCGGGGGGCGGGGCCCGCCGCGCGGCGGGCGTGTCCGGATTCTCACGGCCCCCAGCCCAGCGCAGCGCCCCGCGCCCGGGGTCGACGACCGCCTGTCACGGCCGCCGGCTCCGGCCGCCTGCCCCGACCGCCTGCCATGACCGCCGGCTCCGACCCGCGGCCCCGACCGCCGGCCCAGACCGCCCGCCACGGGCGGGCCGGGGGTGGACGCCGGGGCGCCGGGACCGCCCGTGGCCGTACGGTGACCGGCGTGGACTGGTCCCGACTCCCGCTCGCCCGCGCCACCGTCGACCGTGCCGCGCACCGTCGCACGGAGCCCGACCTGCTGTCGCGCGCGTGGGCCGCGCCGACGACGCGCGTGCTGCTCCTGAGCGGTGGCCGCCTGCTGGCGCGCGGCGAGGACGTGCCGGGCAACCCGCGCCCGAGCGTCGCGCTCGACCTGCGCTCGCCCGAGCAGCTGCACGACGTGCTCGGGCACGCGCTCCCGTCCGCGCCGGGCGTGCTCGTCGTGTTCCTCGGCGAGGGTCCGCAGGGCGAGGCCTACCTCGCGTGCGCGTTCGACGACGCCCGCGGCGCGTCGGTCGGCCTCGAGGGGTTCCCCGACGCCGGTGGGCCCGTGGACCTCGCGGTCGAAGGGTCCCGGTGGGTCGTGCTGCGCGACGTCGGGCACGCGCTCGACGACCACGACGCGGGCCTGGCCGCCGCCGCCGTCGGGCTGACCGCCTGGCACGAGCGGCACCCGCGGTGCGCACGGTGCGGCGCGCCGACGGTCCCGGCCCAGGCCGGGTGGGTCCGCACGTGCACGGCCGACGGCAGCGACCACTACCCGCGCACCGACCCCGCGGTGATCATGGCCGTGGTGGACGACGCCGAGCGGCTGCTGCTCGGGCACGCGGTCGCCTGGCCGGAGCGGCGGTTCTCGACGCTCGCCGGCTACGTGGAGCCGGGGGAGTCGCTCGAGAGCGCGGTGCGGCGCGAGGTGGCCGAGGAGGTGGGCGTCGTCATCGGCGACGTCTCCTACCGCGGCAGCCAGACCTGGCCGTTCCCGGCGTCGCTCATGGTCGCGTACGTCGCGCAGGCCCTGAGCACCGAGATCACGGTCGACGGCGTCGAGGTGACGGATGCGCGGTGGTTCACGCGCGCCGCGCTCGCCGAGGCGGTCGCGAGCGGTGAGGTGCTGCTCCCCATGCGGACGTCGGTCGCGCGGGCGCTCATCGAGGAGTGGTTCGGCGGCACGCTGGGCGACGCCTGACCCGGGACCGTCCGCGCGCGCGGGTTACTGCGCGAGGCGACGCGTGACCTCTGCGAGCGACGGGTTGGTCGCCGCGGTGCCGTCGGGGAACAGCAGCGTGGGGACGGTCTGGTTGCCGCCGTTGACCTGCTCGACGAAGCCGGCGGCGCCGGGCTGCTCCTCGATGTCGACCTCGGTGTAGACGACGCCGGCCGCGTCCATCTGTGACTTGAGCCGTCGGCAGTACCCGCACCACGTGGTTGTGAACATCGTGACCGTGCCGGGGGCCGGCGGGGCGGTGGGCGAGCTGGTCATCGAGGTCCTCGGGGTCGGGTGCGGGTCTCGCAGACCCTAACCATCCGGGGCTCCCGACGCTTCCCGTGACCGTGGCGGACCGCCTGGCGTGCGAGGAGTGTCGGCGCAGCCTGCCAGACTCGGCCCCGATGTCCGCCGACCAGCTCCTCGAAGCCCTCGACCCCGACCAGCGTGAGGTCGCCTCCGCCGTGACCGGTCCCGTGTGCGTGCTCGCCGGCGCAGGCACGGGCAAGACGCGCGCGATCACGCACCGCATCGCCTACGGCGTCCGCACGGGCACGTACGCGCCGACGAGCGTCCTCGCGGTCACGTTCACCGCCCGGGCCGCCGGTGAGATGCGCACGCGCCTGCGCGAGCTCGGGGTGGGCGGGGTCCAGGCGCGCACGTTCCACGCGGCGGCCCTGCGCCAGCTCTCGTTCTTCTGGCCGCAGGTGGTCGGCGGCGCGCCGCCGCGGATCCTCGAGCACAAGGCGCCGGTGGTCGCGCAGGCCGCGACGGGCCTGGGGCTCGGCGTCGACAGGCTGAGCGTGCGGGACCTGTCCTCGGAGATCGAGTGGTCCAAGGTCAGCCTCGTCTCGGCCGACGACTACGTGCGGGCTGCGTCCGCGACGGGACGCCCGGCGCCCGCCGGGTACGACCGTGCGACCGTCGCCAGGCTCATCGCGGCGTACGAGGAGGCCAAGGACGCGCGCGGGGTCATCGACTTCGAGGACGTCCTGACGATGCTCGGTCACATGATCGAGAGCCGGCGCGACATCGCCGAGACGGTGCGCGGCCAGTACCGGCACTTCGTGGTCGACGAGTACCAGGACGTGTCGCCCGCGCAGCAGTACCTGCTCGACCAGTGGCTCGGGGGCCGCCACGAGCTGTGCGTCGTCGGCGACCCGAGCCAGACGATCTACTCGTTCACGGGTGCGACGCCGCACCACCTGCTGACGTTCGCGGAGCGCCACCCGGACGCGCGCGTCGTGCGCCTCGTGCGTGACTACCGGTCGACACCGCAGGTCGTTGACCTGGCCAACCGGGTGATCGCGGCGGCGTCGGGCCGGCGTCGCTCGGCGGGCCTCGAGCTCGTCGCGCAGCGCCCGTCCGGGCCCCCGGTGGGCTACACGGTGTACGACGACGACGATGCGGAGGCCGCCGGGGTCGCGGCCCGCATCGGCCGGCTCGTGGCCGCGGGCACCCCGGCGCGGGAGATCGCTGTCCTGTACCGGACGAACGCGCAGTCGGAGGCCTTCGAGCAGGCGCTCGCGGACGCCGGCATCGGCTACCTCGTCCGTGGGGGCGAGCGGTTCTTCGCGCGCAAGGAGGTGCGCGACGCGATCGTCCTGCTGCGTGGCGCCGCCCGGTCGATGGCCGACGTGCCGATGCCCCAGGCCGTGCGCGACGTCCTCGCGTCGGCCGGCTGGAGCCCCGAGGCCCCGGCGGCGCGAGGAGCCCTGCGCGAGCGCTGGGACTCGCTCCAGGCGCTCGTGACCCTCGCCGACGACCTCGCCGCCCGCGAGCCGGCCACGGCGACGCCGGCCGGAGACGAGCCGGTCTCCGGGGCACCGGCGCGGGGCGCCGCGAGTCTCGTGGACCTCGTCGCGGAGCTCGACGAGCGCGCCTCGGCCCAGCACGCGCCCGCGGTGGAGGGTGTGACGCTCGCGTCGCTGCACGCCGCGAAGGGCCTCGAGTGGGACGCGGTGTTCCTCGTCGGGCTCAGCGAGGGCCTCATGCCGATCTCCCTCGCCGAGACCGACGCGGCCGTCGCGGAGGAGCGGCGCCTGCTCTACGTCGGGGTGACCCGCGCCCGGGAGCACCTCGAGCTGAGCTTCGCCCGGTCGCGCGCACCCGGGGGGCGGGCGAGCCGCAAGCGTTCGCGCTTCCTCGACGGCCTGTGGCCCGACTCGGGCGGCTCCCGCCGGACGGGTACCTCCGGCCGTGGCGGCGCGACGCCCGCGCTCGGCGGGGACCATGACCCCGTCCTGTACGAGGCGCTGCGCGAGTGGCGGCAGCAGGTCGCGCTCGAGACGGACAAGCCCGCCTACACCGTGCTCGTGGACGCGACGCTCAGCGGCATCGCCCAGCTGCGCCCGGCGTCGGTCCGTGAGCTCGCGCGCATCCCGGGCATCGGCCCCGCGAAGATCGACCGGTTCGGCCCCGCGCTGCTCGCGATCGTGGCGGCGCACCGCTGAGAACGGGACCTGAGAACGGGCCCGCCGACGGGCCGTGCGGCGCCCCGACGGGTGCTCGTGAGGATTGGCTGAAGTTCGACGAGATTGCCTCGGTTATTCGGTTGTGCCCGCCCGGAGCGCGGGCCTAGGGTTTCTCACGTCCTTGTTGGAGGTCGGGCCGAAGAGGCCCAGGACCTGGTCGGAGAGGGGGTGGGTGCACTGATGGAGACGATGACAGTGGTGACGTTCGCATCGACCGCTGCGGCATACGTGCCGCGTCCTGCCGCGCCCATCCAGTCCCCGTTCCAGGGGAGTGGTGTGCCCGCGGGCTTCGGCCGGCAGCGCGATCTCAAGCGTGGCGTCACCACCGCCGAGCACGACTCCGTCATGGGGGGCATACCGGTCTGACCGACCGGAGCCACACAGGCCGCGGAGTCCACTCGGGACCCGCGGCCTTCGCATTTCTCCACCGTCTGGTGGTCAGCGAAGCACCCGCCGTTCCCGGCACCGAAAGACCAGCTGATCAACTCCGGACCTAGGAGGACCTCGTGCGGCTCACCACGCTGCTCGACACGCTCAACCAGGGCGGATCGGGCCCTTGGCCCGTCCCGTCCACGACCCCGACGCCTCCGAGCGACGACGACACCTTCGACCAGCTGGTCGCCACACTCATCCCGTGCCGCGAGTACGACTCTGAGCTGTGGTTCGCCGAGCGGTCGGCTGACGTCGAGCTGGCCAAGTCCCTGTGCCAGCAGTGCCCGATCCGCGAGGGCTGCCTCGCGGGTGCTCTCGCACGCGAGGAGCCCTGGGGTGTCTGGGGCGGCGAGGTCTTCGTCGGCGGGGTCGTCGTCGCGCGCAAGCGCGGCCGGGGACGCCCCCGCAAGGACGAGTCCTCGGCGGCCTGACCTCAGCTGACCCCGGCGCGAACCGCGCCGGGGTCAGCCGTCTCCGGGGCCGGGTGGCGCGCCCGCTCGTCCCACCTGGGCGGTGCGCTCGCCGGCGCCGGTACCGCGACGCAGCCGCAGTCAGGGTGCGCGGCCCACCTCATGTGGTGCGGCAGCAGGTCGGGCAGGCGGAGCTCGATCGCCCCGTCGCTCACCGCGCAGGGGCGCCCGTCCAGGTGCGCGAGCACCTGTGCGGCGGCGATCGCCGCGGCGACGGAAGCCATGGCGGTCTCCTCGTGGCGGGGCCCCCGGCGCGCCACGAGCTGGGCGGCGAGCACCGGCCAGCGGTCGTCACGGTCGGTCCGGTGCAGGTCGACGCACCGCAGGCACGCCGTCGCGCCGGGACGTACGAGCGGGCCCACGAGCACGGACGCCTCCCGCACGACGACGGACAGGTGCGGGACGTCGTCGCTCAGCAGCGCGCGATAGCCGACGGGGTCGGCTGCGTCGTGCTCCACCAGGACGACGAGGTCGACGCGAGCCGCAGGGGCGTTCGCGATCGTCACCGTCGGCGCCGCGTCGAGCACGACCCGCGCGACCGCGCCCGCCCGCGAGCGTCCGATGTCACGTGCGGTCAGCCCCGCTCCGACGTCGTGCCGGGTCACCGCGCCGGGGTCCTCGAGGTGCAGGGTGCCCACGCCCGCCGAGGCGAGGGTCACGGCGATCCCTGTGCCGAGCCTGCCCAGGCCGCGCACGCGGACGCTGGTGCTTGCGCGCGGACGCACCGACCGGTGCCTCTCGCTGCCCGGGACGACAGCCTCGTCGAGCAGCGACCACGTCTCCTCGTCGGGGCGCGGGTCCGGCCCGGGGAGCGCTGTGAGCAGGTGCGCCGCGCCGAGGTGGTCGAGGATCGCGTCGACTCCCTCGCGCCCGACCCCTGCTGCGGTCAGGGTGCGACGCAGCGCGCGCGTGGTCACACCCGGGGGTGCATCGGTCAGGACGCGCGCGGCCGTCGGGTCGAGGTCGGTGAGCACCACGGACCACCGGGGGTCGGTGCCGACCTGCACCTCGGTGGGACCGCGCCACAGCAGCCGCAGCCCGGGCCGCAGCCTGAGCTCGGCATCCACCGAGCCGATGGCCGTGTGCCGCCGGGCTCGCCTGGTGGCGACCTCGTCCAGGAGCCCGTCCACGGCCCCACCTCCCCCTGTGCGTCCAGAGGTCCATGCTCGCGTGCCGGACGCCGCTGCGGAGGTTCTCCACAGGCGTCCCCGGACATGCGAAAGGCGGCCCACCAGGGGCCGCCTTTCGTCGGGCTCTCAGGCCTTGCCGAGGATCCGGTTCAGCTTGGTGCCGCAGACCGGGCAGATGCCCTTTGCCATCTTGCGACCGTTGGCGACGACGACGTCACCCTCGGCCTCACGCTTCTCCTTGCACTTCACGCAGTAGAACTCACCCTTGTAGGTCTCGGCCATGAGGAATCTCCGTTCAGAAGGCTTGCGCACCGGACGTGATCGACCCGGCCGGCTTCGTGAGCCGCGACCAGGTCTGGTCGGGCGTCACCGTGCACCGACAGCGTAGTGGCCGCACGCACGCGTGTCCGGTCGGGACGCCCCGCGGCGCGTCGCGGCGAGCACGAGCGTGCCGCGGTGACGCCCTCGTGGGGGTCGACCGCGCGGACGCGTGCGGCGCGCGGGCCGGTCTGCACCCGCGGGTGCGCCGGTGAGCACGCCGCGGGGGATACCGTCGTCCCCGTGGCTGAGAAGCGCGCGGCAGGGGCGCCGCTGGATGCCGCCGTCGCGGCTGCCCTGGAGCACGTCGAGGTCCGGCGGAGCCGCCGGCGTGTGCGGACGGTGACGGCCTTCCGCGAGGGCGGGCACATGGTCGTGGCGATCCCCGCGCGGTTCACCCGCACGCAGGAGCGGGAGTGGGTGCGCCGCATGGTGACCAAGCTCGCGACCCAGGACCAGCGCCGGCGCCCGTCCGACGAGCAGCTCGCCGCGCGTGCCGCGGACCTGTCGCAGCGCTACCTCGGTGGCCAGGCGCACCCCACGAGCATCACGTGGTCGGGCAACCAGGGCCGCCGGTGGGGGTCGTGCACCCCGACCGAGGGCACCATCCGGATCTCGACTCGCGTGCGCGGCATGCCGCGGTGGGTCCTCGACTACGTGCTCCTGCACGAGCTCGCGCACCTGCTGCAGGCCGGGCACGGGCCGGAGTTCTGGGCGCTGCTCGACGCGTACCCGCGCACGGAGCGCGCCCGGGGGTTCCTCGAGGGCTTCGCCTACGCGTCCGACGCCGTGGACGACGACGACGCGCACGAGGACGGCGCGCACGAGGACGAGACCCACGACCACGAGGCTCGCGAGGACGACGCGAACGACGACGAGGCTCGCGAGGACGAGGGGCACGGCGGCGAGACCGGTGGAGAGGCGACGTCGCCGTAGCCCGGCGTGGTGCTAGCGGGCGGTGATGCGCGCGACGGCGACCTCGACCTCGCGGCGGTCGCGGGCCTGCGAGTCGAGAGCGCGGTGGATGGTGAGGCCCTCGATGAGGGCGTCGAGCATCCGGGCGGTCTCCGGGTCGAAGTGGCGCTCCAGGGCGGCCCGGCTGCGTCCCATCCACGCGGTGGTGATGGACCGGAAGGCGGGCTCGCGCGCAGCGAGGGTGTAGAGCTCGTGGGACAGGACGAGCTCCCGGTCGTCGCCGAAGACGTCCTCGAGGATGATCGCGACGACGGCCTGCCGGGCGAGCTCGGGGTCGGTCGCTGCGGCCATCCGGCGTTCGAACCTGTCGCTGATCATCGTGGCGAACCGGGTGAAGGCGGCCTTGAGGAGGTCGTCCATGCCGTCGAAGTAGTACGTCATCGCGCCGAGGGGGACGCCGGCCGCAGCGGCGACCTTCCGGTGGGACGTGCCGGCGACACCGGAGCGTGAGACGAGGTCGAGGCACGCGTCGATGATCCGGTCGCGTCGCTCGGGGTCGTTGCGGCGGCCGAGCCGCGAGCCCGGTGGACGCTCCTGGGCGGCCATCGAGCTACCCGATGGCCCGGACGACGCGCGCGGGGTTCCCGACGGCGAGGACGTTCGGCGGGACGTCCTTGGTCACCACCGAGCCGGCACCGATCACGGAGTTCTCGCCGATGGTGACCCCCGGGCACACGATGACCCCGCCGCCCAGCCACACGTTGTCCTCGATCGTGATGCGCTGCGCGGCCTCGAGCTTGTCCCGGCGTGGCTGCGGGTCGATCGGGTGCGTGGGCGTCAGGAGCTGGACGTTCGGGCCGATCTGGCAGTCCTCGCCGATCGTGATGGTCGCCACGTCCAGCGCCGTGAGGTTGTAGTTGACGAAGGTGCGTGCGCCGATGTGCAGGTTCTCGCCGTAGTCGACGAACAGCGGCGGGTTGACGTGGGCGCCCTCGCCGAGGGTGCCGAGCAGGTCGCGGAGGATCGCTCGGGCTCCGGGATCTTCGACGACCTCGGCGCGGTGGTACGCGTCGGCGAGCCGGACCCCGCGCCGGTGCAGCCGCTCGTTCTCAGGATCGTCGGCGATGTAGTGATCCCCGGCGAGCATGCGTTCCCGGTTGGTCCGCGGGTCGCCGGCGAAGTGGTCCGTGGGCATGGGCGTCAACCTACAGGCCGATGTGTACGACCGTCCACAGAGTGTGTACGCTCGTACCACCGTGGCCGGGACGGTCGCGCGTCCCACGTGCCCCGCGAACGGGAGACCACCGAGCCGTGTACTCACTCCTCCTGGCGATCATCTACATCGCCTTCGTCAGCCTCGGGCTCCCGGACTCCCTCATCGGCTCGGGCTGGCCGGTCATGCACCAGGACCTCGGTGTGCCGGTGGCCTTCGCGGGCCTGGTGACCATGATCATTGCCGGCGGCACGATCCTCTCCAGCCTCGCGTCGGAGCGCGTCACGCGCCGGTTCGGCGCCGGCGCCGTCACGGCCGTCAGCGTCGGGCTGACCGCGGCGGCCCTCGTGGGCTTCTCCGTCTCCGGCTCGTTCTGGCTGGTGTGCCTGTGGGCCATCCCCTACGGGCTGGGCGCCGGCGCGGTCGACGCGGCCCTCAACAACTACGTGGCCCTGCACTACGCCGCGCGGCACATGAACTGGCTGCACAGCTTCTGGGGCCTGGGCGCCTCGATCAGCCCGTTCATCATGAGCCACGCGCTGACCTCCGGTGCCGGGTGGTCCAGCGCCTACCGGGTCGTCGGCCTCATCCAGGTCGTGCTCACGTTCGTGCTGATCGTGAGCGTGCCGCTGTGGGGGAGGGTCAACCCGGTCGTCCCGGCCGCGCGCGCACGAGCGACCGGCGAGGTGCACGACGCCGGGACGGAGCCGTCAGGGAGGGGCCGTGCCCACGTCCCGCTCGCGCACGCGCTGCGGATCCCGGGCGTCGTCCTGATCCTGATCGCCTTCTTCGCGTACTGCGGGCTCGAGAGCACGACGATGCTGTGGGCGTCGACGTTCCTGGTCACCGACCGCGGGGTCACCCCTGGGACGGCGGCCGCGTTCGCCTCGCTGTTCCTCCTGGGCATCACCTGCGGGCGCTTCCTGGCCGGCTTCTTCGCCGACCGTGTCGGCGACCGGCAGCTGATCCGCGGCGGCTTCGTGACGGTCGGCCTGGGCGTCGCCCTGCTCGCCCTCCCGGTGCCGACCGACGCGCTCGCGCTCGTCGGGCTCGTGGTCGCGGGTCTGGGGTGCGCGCCCGTCTACCCGGCGATCATCCACTCCACCCCCGTCAACTTCGGCCGCGGGAGCTCGCAGGCGGTCATCGGCGTCCAGATGGCCGCCGCCTACACCGGCTCGACGCTCGCGCCGCCGCTCTTCGGCGGGATCGCAAGCTGGACGGGGATGTGGGTGCTCCCGCTGTTCCTGGCGGCGCTCGTCGCGCTGGGCCTGGTCATGTCCGAGCGGCTCAACCGCCTCGTCGACCACCGGCCGCGCAGCGACGAGACGTCCCGCCCGCGTCAGGGCGCGCCGTCGTCCCCGGGAGACGCGCCCTAGCTGCGCGCCTCGGGCGTCCCGGGAGCCTCGTCCGGGGTTCCCGGCTCCTCGGGGTCCGGCGCTGGCCCGGCCGACGCGTCGGGTGCGTCTGCGGCGTCGTCCGAGCCGAAGATCTCCGCGAGCGCGCGGTCGAGGTCCGCGTGGTCGGAGCTGGCCTCCGCGCGCCGGGCTGCGTACCCGCTCGGGTCGTCGAGGTCCTCGCCCGTGGGCAGCAGGTCGGGGTGCCCCCAGACGGCGTCGCGCGCGGACGTGCTCCCGTCGCTCGTGATCTGCGCCCACAGGCGGGCGGCGTCGCGGGAGCGGCGGGGGCGCAGCTCGAGGCCCACGAGGGTCGCGAACGTGTCCTCGGCGGGACCGCCCGCGGCGCGGCGGCGGCGCATCATCTCGCGCAGCGCGGCGGTGTGGGGCAGGTGGGGGGCGGCCGCTGCGGCGGTGACCTCGTCGACCCAGCCCTCGACGAGCGCGAGCGCGGTCTCGAGGCGCAGCAGCGCGGCGTCCTGGTCGGGTGTCGTGCCGGGGGCGAAGACGCCGCCGGAGAGCGCCGACTGCAGCGCGTGCGGGTCCGTGACGTCGATGGACCGGACGGCGTCCTCGAGCGTCTCCATGTCGATGCGGATGCCGCGCGCGTAGGCCTCGACGGCGCCGAGGAGGTGCCCGCGGAGCCAGCCGACGTGCGTGAAGAGCCGTGCGTGCGCGGCCTCACGGATCGCGAGGAACAGGCGGACCTCGTCGGCCGGGGCGTCGAGCCCCTCGGCGAACTGGGCGACGTTGCGGGGCAGGAGCACGACGCCCGGGCCCTCGGTGAGCGGGATCCCGATGTCGGTGCTGCCGAAGACCTCGCGGCTGAGGGTTCCGGCGGCCTGGCCCACCTGCATGCCGAAGACGGCGCCGCCGAGCTGGCGCATCATCTGGCCGGCACCTGCCCCGGTGCCCTCGGTGCCGGGCATCCCGGTGATCGCGGTGAGGCCCTCGGCCTGCGGGCCCAGCGAGGCTGCCAGGGCGTCGGCGACGGAGGTCGCGACGGGGCCGGCGAGCGCGTGCCACGCGCCGAGGGTGTGCTCGACCCACTCGGACCGGCTCCATGCGCGCACGGGTCCGCCCGACGGGGGGAGGTCGGTCGCGGCGTCGAGCCAGAGCTCCGCGACCGAGAAGGCGCTCGTGACCTCGCGACGCTGCGCCTCGTTCACGGACGGGTCGCCCTCGGCGACGGCGGCCTGCCGGGCGAGGTCGCGCGCGAGGTCCCAGTTGACGGGCTGGTCGCCCGAGGACGCGAGCATCCGCTGGACCTGGGCGAGGATCTGGCCGAGCGCCGCGGGGTCGTCGGGCAGGCCGGCTGCGGCGGCGAGCCCGGCGAGGTCCACGGGTGCGCCGTCGGGTCCCGTCAGCCCGAGCCCCTCGAGGCCGCCGCGCTCCGCGAGCTCCTCGAGCACGGCGTCCGCGTCGGGGCCGAGGACCTGACGCAGGAGCTGCTCCCACTGGGGCGGCACACCTCGGCCAGGATCGTTGTCGGGTGGCGGTGTGCTCATCGGAACTCCTGGGACGATGGGCCGGGGACGTGACCACGGTAACCACCAACGGCGGCCGGAGGAGGGGGGCGGAGGCGATGTCGGGCAAGGTTCGCTCTGGGCGCAGCGCCCGTGCCGGCGACGCGTCGTGCGGCCTCGTGCCGCCCGACGGTCCGGGCGACGTCGTCGTGATCGGGCGTGGCCCGCTCGCTGCCGCAGTCGTCACGCGGTTCGCCGCACCCGGCGCGTGCGCGGACGGCCTGCCCTCCGCCGGCGGTGGGCCCGACGACGCAGGCGACCGGCCGGGCGCGGCCGGTGGGCCCGGGCGAGGTGCCCGCCACGGGATCGTGCGCGCCGTCCCGGACCTCCCGGGCACGGCCCCCGAGGAGGCGCTCGTCGGGGCCGCCGTCGTGGTGCTGGTGTGCGACGACGCCGACCTGTCCCTCGCGGGCCCGGGGACGCCGGGCGCGGGCGGGGCGGGCAGCGCGGCCGAGGCGCAGGACCGTCGCACGGCGATGGTCCACCAGGCGCAGCGCGTCCTGACCGGGGCGCGGCTGGCCGGGGTGCGCCAGGTCGTGGCCATCACCTCGGCGATGGTCCACGGTGCCGGGCCGGGTCGCCCCGTCATCACCGACGACGAGGAGCCGATGACCGTGCCCGGCGAGGGGCAGGTCGGGGACCTCGTCGCGGTCGAGTCGGTGCTGGCCCGTGCGGCCTCGGCGCCCGGCCCCGGCCCGGCGGTCATGGTGCTGCGGCCGGCCGCCGTCGTCGGGCCGGGAGTGGACACCCTGGTGACCCGGCACTTCGCGGCGCCCCGGCTCCTGAGCGTGCGGGGCGGCGACCGGACGTGGCAGCTGGTGCACGTGGACGACGTGGCGTCGGCCGTGGAGGTCGCGGTGCGTGAGGGCTGGTCCGGGTCGGCGACGGTGGCGGCAGACCCGGTGCTCGGGGCCGCGGACGTCGTGCGCATCTCCGGGATGCGGCGCGTCGAGCTGCCGGCGAGCACCGCGTTCGCGACGGCCGAGCGCCTGCACCGGGTCGGGGCGCTGCCCGCCCCGGCGGACGGGCTCAGCTATGTCGTCTACCCGTGGACGGTCGACCCGGCCCGGCTGCGCGCCGCAGGCTGGGCGGCGGCGCACGACGGCGAGGCGTGCCTGCGCGTGCTGCTCGAGACGGTCCGGGGGCGGGTCTCGCTCGGCGGCCGGCCCCGCGGCGGGCGGGACGTGGCGTGGAGCGCGGCCGGGGCTGCGGTGGCGGCGCTCGGGACCGCGGCGATCTGGCGGCAGGCGCGGCTGAGGCGGTACGGCTGAGGCGCCGGGGAGGGGATGATGTCCCGGTGAACGACGCGCCCGACGTCCTTGCCGGAGCCCCGCCCCTGCCGGGGCCGGACCCTGAGCCCGAGCCGCTCACGCCGCGCGCGATCACCTTGGCCGCGGCCACGGTGCTGACGTCGATCCTCGTCGCCGTCGCTGCCGTGCTGCCGATGCCGTACGCGGTGAGCTCGCCGGGGCCCACCCGGGACACGCTCGGCGAGCAGGACGGCACGCCGCTGATCACGGTCACCGGTGAGCCCTCCTACGAGTCGACGGGGCACCTGCTGCTCACGACCGTGCAGGTCGCGGGCGGGCCGGACTACCCGGTGGGCATCGCCCAGGTGCTGCAGGGCTGGTTCGAGGCCGACTCGTCCGTGTCGCCCGTCGAGCTCGTGTTCGCGCCCTCGGAGTCGCGTGACGACATCGACGCCCGCAACCAGGCGGCCATGATCTCCTCGCAGGAGAACGCGACCGTCGCGGCGCTCGAGGAGCTCGGCTACGAGGTCCCGACGGTCCTCACGGTCGAGGAGACCGTCGAGGGCATGGGTGCCGAGGGCGTGGTCCAGCCCGGCGACGTCATCGTCGCCGTCGACGGCGAGGAGGTCCCGAGCTTCTCGGCGCTGAGCGCGGCGCTCGACGCCGTGGCCCCCGGCGCGACCGTGGTGCTCGGGGTCGAGCGCGACGGCGAGCGCCACGACCTTGACGTCACGACCACCGAGGGCGAGGACGGCAGTGCCCAGCTCGGCGTGTACATCGACCCCGAGTTCGACCTCCCGGTCGACGTCGAGATCCAGATCGACAACGTGGGCGGGCCCAGCGCCGGGACCATGTTCGCACTGGGGATCATCGACAAGCTCACCGAGGCGGACGAGGCGAACGGCGTGAGCATCGCGGGCACCGGGACGATGGACCTCACGGGCACGGTGGGTCCGATCGGCGGCATCCGCCACAAGATGGTCGGCGCTCTCGAGGACGGCGCCATGTGGTTCCTGGCCCCGGCGTCCAACTGCGACGAGGTCGTGGGGTACGAGCCCGACGGCCTCGAGGTCGTCCGGGTCGCGACGCTCGACGAGGCCCGCGCGGCGGTCGAGGCGATCGGCGCCGGCGAGGGTGAGGGCCTGCCCCGCTGCGAGTGACCGGCTCGTCAGGCGAGCGTCGCGCGCACGGCCTCCACGAGCCCCGGGACGAGGTCGGGGCCGCCGCCCACCTGGTCGTCGGCGTCGTTCGCGCGGGTCCGTACCGCGCACCACGAGCCCCCTGAGCGCAGCGCACCGACGGCGATCCGCACGTCCTGCCGGTCCGGGTGGGCCATGAGGTACTCGAGCGCGGCGTCGGGCTCCGGCGGCATGCCCTCCTCGGCGGCGGGCGGCAGCACGACGCGCTCGACGACGACGGCCGCGCCGTCGACGGCGGGCGGCCACGACAGCCCGGCGAGGAGGTCCTCGAGGGACGGGGCCGCGGGCAGCTCCTCCTGCTCGACGGAGGTCAGGTGGTGCGGGTCGCGGCGGGCGCGGGCGACGACCTCCGCGGGGAGCTGCGCCTCGAGCGTCGGCTCGGCGTCGAGAGCGCGGGCGGTGCCGACGAGCGCGAACACGCGCACGGGGCCGTCCCAGCCGCCGCTCGCGACGTGCCGCTCGATCTCGTGGACCGCCTCCGCGAGCGCGGCGACGGGCAGGGCCAGGGCCGTCGTCGTCGCCTCACCGTTGCGGTGGGCGACGTCGTCCGAGGGGGCGGGGGCGTGGTCGTCGTGCAGGCTCATGCGGGCCATGCTCTCAGGTGGTCGACGCCGGGGTCGCGGTGGGCGCTCGCGGGCACCGGGCGAGCGGCCACGCCGTCGGGAGGTCTGTGGGAACCTGTGGATCGGCAGGGACGTTCACCTGCTGACCCGGCGTGGACTGTGCCGCGAGGCGGCGGCCGGGCGTGTGACTCGACGAGCCGACGACCTGAGGTAGCCCTGACGTGACCTTCGCCCCCACGCCCCGCCCCGCCGGTGCCTCCGCACCCCGACGTCGTGGTGCCCTCGGCCCCACGATCGTCGTGCTGGTGGCCGCCGGGATCCTGCTGATGATCACCTCCCAGGTGTGGACCGAGGTGCTCTGGTACGACCAGCTGGGCTTCCTCGAGGTCCTCAAGACCGAGTGGTTCACGCGCATCGCGCTCTTCGCGGGCGCGTTCCTCGTCATGGCCGGTGCCGTGTTCGCGGCGCTGTCGGTCGCTTACCGCAGCCGACCCGTGTACGCGCCGTCGACGCCCGAGCAGGCGTCGCTGGACCAGTACCGCGAGATGATCGAGCCGCTGCGCCGGATCGTGATGATCGTCGGGCCCACGCTGCTCGGCTTCTTCGCGGGTGCCGCGGCGTCGGCCCGCTGGGACGACGTGCTGCTGTTCCTCAACGGCGGCGACTTCGGCCGTGTCGACCCGCAGTGGGGCCTCGACCTGTCGTTCTTCGTGTTCACGCTCCCGACCCTGCGCTTCGTCGTCTCGTTCCTCATGGCTGTCGCGGTCATCGCGGGCATCGCGGGCGCAGCGACCCAGTACCTGTACGGCGGGCTCCGCATCGGCGGGGGACCGGGCGCCGAGCGCACGACGTCGGCCGCACGCATCCAGCTCGGCATCACCGCCGCGGTGATCATGCTGCTCATCGGCGCGAACTACTGGCTCGACAGGTACTCGCTGCTGACGAACTCGGCCGAGCGCATCGAGGGCATCCAGGGCGCGCTGTACGCGGACGTCAACGCTGTGCTGCCGTCCAAGGCGATCCTCACGGGCGTCGCGGTCCTCGTGGCCGTGCTGTTCGTGATCGCCGCCTTCCGCGGCAACTGGCGCCTGCCGGCGATCGGCGTCGGGCTCATGGTCGTCTCCGCGATCGCGATCGGCGGCATCTACCCGGCGATCGTGCAGCGGTTCCAGGTGGTGCCGAACGCGCAGGAGCTCGAGGCCGAGTACATCCAGCGCAACATCGACGCGACGCGTGCGGCCTTCGACCTCGAGGACGTCGAGATCACGCCGTACGACGCTGCGCTCGAGGCCGAGGAGGGCGCTCTGCGCGAGGACGCGGAGACGGCGGCGAGCATCCGCCTCCTCGACCCCGCGATCGTCAGCCCGTCGTTCCGCCAGCTCCAGCAGAACAAGCAGTACTACGACTTCCCCGACACGCTCTCCGTGGACAGGTACCAGATCGACGGCGAGAGCCGCGACACCGTCATCGCGGTGCGCGAGCTCAACCTCGACGGCCTCGGTGGCGAGCAGCGCACCTGGGTCAACGAGCACACCGTGTACACCCACGGGTTCGGCGTCGTCGCCGCCTACGGCAACACGACGGGCGCCGACGGCCGGCCGGCCTTCTACCAGGGCGGCATCCCGTCGACCGGGTCGCTCGGCGACTACGAGCCGCGCATCTACTTCGGCCAGAACACCCCCGAGTACTCGATCGTGGGGGCCCCCGAGGAGACCGAGCCGTGGGAGCTCGACTACCCGGACGACGAGGCCGGCGGTCAGGTCAACACGAGCTTCCCGACGGACGAGATCGACGCCGGGCCCAAGATCGGCGACTTGTGGACCAAGACCCTGTACTCGCTCAAGTTCGGGTCCGAGCAGATCCTCTTCTCCGACCGCGTGACCGAGGAGTCGCAGATCCTCTACGACCGCGACCCGCGTGACCGCGTCGGCAAGGTCGCCCCGTACCTGACGCTCGACACGCGCGTGTACCCGGCGGTCGTCGACGAGAAGGTCGTGTGGATCGTCGACGGCTACACGACGGCGGACAGCTACCCGTACTCGGCGTCGCGTGCCCTCGACGAGGCGACGACGGACGCCCTCACGGCGACGTCGGACACCATCGCGGCGCTCGCCCCGCAGCAGGTCAACTACCTGCGCAACTCGGTCAAGGCCACGGTCGACGCCTACACGGGCGAGGTCACGCTGTACGCGTGGGACGACGAGGACCCGATCCTCGAGGCGTGGAGCGAGATCTTCCCGACGTCGATCAAGCCGATGAGCGAGATCGACGGCGACCTCATGAGCCACCTGCGGTACCCGGAGGACCTGTTCAAGGTCCAGCGCGAGCTGCTCACGACGTACCACGTGGGCACGGCGTCCGAGTACTACTCCGGTCAGGACTTCTGGCGGAACCCGCAGGACCCGGTCACGGACACCCAGCTCCAGCCGCCGTACTACCTGACGCTGAAGATGCCGACGCAGGACGAGCCCACGTTCTCGCTCACGTCGACCTTCGTGCCTGGTGGCAACACCGACCGTGAGGTGCTGACCGGGTTCCTGGCGGTCGACGCCGAGCCGGGGAACGAGGACGGCGTCAGACGCGAGGGCTACGGCCAGCTCCGGCTGCTCGAGCTGCCACGCAACTCGACGGTGCCCGGCCCAGGCCAGGTGCAGAACAACTTCGACGCGAGCCCCGAGGTGTCCCAGAACCTCAACCTGCTGCGGCAGGGCAACTCGACGGTGCGCAGCGGCAACCTGCTGACGCTCCCCGTCGGCGGTGGCCTGCTCTACGTGCAGCCCGTCTACGTGCAGTCGTCGCAGGGCACGCAGTTCCCGCTGCTGCAGCGCGTGCTCGTGTCCTTCGGTGAGGAGATCGGGTTCGCCGAGGACCTCGAGGGCGCGCTCGACCAGGTGTTCGGCGGTGACGCAGGTGTCGAGGCGCCCGAGCCGGGTGACGACGCCGAGGAGGTGCCTGACGCGCCCGTCGACGGCGAGGAGGGTGACGGCACCACGGAACCCACCGCGGAGCCGACGACGTCGCCCACCACGGCGCCGACCGACGAGCCCACGACGGACCCGACGACCGCCCCCGAGGCGGGCGACGCCCGGGCCCGCCTGGACACGGCCCTGGCGGACGCCCGCACGGCCATGATGGACAGCCAGACGGCGCTGACGGCCGGTGACTTCGCCAAGTACGGCGAGGCGCAGGACCGCCTGCAGGAGGCGCTCGAGAGGGCCATCGCCGCGGAGGCCGAGCTCGAGGGCTGAGCGGCCGCAGCTCGTAGCGGCGCGATCGAGGCCCGGCCGGGCGTGTGCCCGGCCGGGCCTCGCGCTGTGCGGGGGTGCGTGGGTGCGGGGTGAGGCTGGGCGCCGGGGCGTGCGGCGGCACCGGGTGGGAACGGATTTGCCCCACCGGCGGAGCCCACGTATGGTTACGGAGCCGACGCGGGGTGGAGCAGCTCGGTAGCTCGCTGGGCTCATAACCCAGAGGTCGCAGGTTCAAATCCTGCCCCCGCTACAAGATGACGAAGGCCCGGCCCTGATGGTCCGGGCCTTCGTCGTTGGCGCAACCGGCGATGTGGTGCAGGACGTCGGACGCACCGGCGCCTTTCAGGCGGACCCCACGACGTGGCGTGTCGCTCGAATCCGCTCGCCGACTCTGCTTCTCAACGTCGTCAGACCGCCAACGGCCCGCGCCTCGCGAGCGCCTTGAGCCGTGCCATGCTCGGCGGGTCGACGACGCGTCGCCGTGACTCGCGCACGTGCCCGGAGGTGTCCCGGCGCTGTGAGTTCTATCCCGGCAACAGCGAGCACGACCTCGGTGCGCTGGCACCCGCGCAGGGTGGGGCGCACTCCTCTACTCTCGAGCACGACGCAAGGGCCACTCGTCGCGCCCAGGGCTGGGGCGTATCGGTGCGCGAGGTCGGCCTGGCTGGGTGGCTCGCCACTAGAGTCACGGATCGGAGGCGTGGCTACGCGCACTCCGGCTGTCCAGTGTGGAACCGGCAGTGGTGGCCGAGCCGTCTGGGTCGACAGAGAACGAGGTGCGCCGTGCCGCAGGATGAGTGCTATGTGTACATGTGGAGTGACACTCACGGCGTCGTGCGGTACATCGGCCGAGGGGCTCTTGGTCGAATCACGGACCACGGCAGCGACGACCCGAACGCAGACCTCGCCCTCGCCTTCCGGGAGTTCGGTCCGTTGGTTCCCGAAGTCCTTAGGTGTCCGGATCCACAATCGGCCGCCCTTGTAGAAGGGGCGCTGATCTCGGCTGCGACGCGGCACCGGTTCAACCTGACGAATCGGAGGCTCGATACCGCCCAATTTGTCAACGACGGGTTGGAACTGACCCCCTGTCGTCGGATTGGGATTGACCCCCCGGCGGGTTCGTCTTGGTCTACTTGTCGCGGTCCTTGGCGAGGAGCTCGCGGCGGGCTCGGGTGCGGTATGACTCTCCGGCCAGGGTGAGGACCTCGGCGTGGTGGACGAGGCGGTCGATCATCGCCGCGGCGACGACTTCGTCGCCGAAGACCTCGCCCCAGCGCCCGAACGGCAGGTTCGAGGTGACCAGGATCGAGCCGGTCTCGTAGCGGGAGGCGACGAGCTGGAAGAACAGGTTCGCGGCGTCGGTGTCGAACGGGATGTAGCCGACCTCGTCGATGATGATGAGCTTGTAGCGGCGGATCTTCTTCAGCTCGGCTTCCAGGGCGCCGGCGTGGTGGGCGCGGGCCAGGCGGTCGATCCAGTTCGTCGCGGTGTCGAACAGCACGGAGTTGCCGGCCTGGGCGGCCTTGATGCCCAGCCCGATGGCCAGGTGCGTCTTGCCCAGTCCGGGCGGTCCGAGCAGGATCACGTTCTCGCACTTGGGCACGAACGTCGCGGTGGCCAGGTGCGCCAGGACGTCCTTGCGCAGGGACGGCAGGTGCTCGAGGTTGAAGTCCTCCAGGGTCTTGATCGCCGGGAAGTGCGCGGTGCGGATCCGCATCATGGTGCCGGCGGACTCCCGGTCGGCGACCTGGCGTTCGAGGACCGCGGCGAGGTACTCCTCGTGGGACCAGTTCGCCTCCCGTGAACCGCCCCGACTTCAGTGGAGGCTCGGTTCTCTGGTCTCGGCCGTCGTGACGGTCGGGTTTTGACGGTAGTGG
>NZ_VTTP01000007.1 GCF_008364845.1 Actinotalea subterranea
CAACCACCACCGACCCCACACCGCCTGCGAGAACAAGCCACCAGTCACCCGATTGACCAACCTGCCGGGTCAGTACACCTAGTCACCCACCCCGCGTGCGGCGAGCGCCTCACCCGTCGACCGGGCACGCGCGACGGCGCGGACGGCGGCGGGGGCGAGGACCGCGCGGGGGTTCCGTTCCAGGCCCCGCGCCCGCGCGGCGTCACGCACCTCGACCGCGGTCTCGGCGAGCGCCGGCACGGCGCGCAGCATCAGCCCGACGGCGAGCGCCACGGTCTGCGGAGCGACGCCGAGGCGGCGCAGCGGCCGGAGCGCGGTCCCGAGCGCGTCGAGCATGCGCTCGGCCCGCGTCGTCCCCGTGACGACGGACGCGGCGAGGACCACGCTGACCAGGTCGAGCGCGACCTCGGCGCCGGTGGCCGCACCCCGCTGCCACCACTGGTACGCGCCTACGAGGACCGCGGTCACGAGCACCGGCAGGAGCGCGCGCACGGTGCTCCGGGGCGGCAGGCGTGCCACGAGTGCGGTACCGAGCACCAGGAGCAGCACGACGAGCGCCGACCAGGGCCCACGGGCGACGACAGCGGCGACGCCCACAGCCGCAAGACCGGCCGTCTTGGCCCCGGGCCCGAGCCGGTGCACGGGCGTGGACCCCGCGTGGTAGAGCCCGAGGGGACCGGCCCACGGGGCACGCACGGGTCGTCCGGTGCGGGCAGTCATGGGGCGCCCACCGGGCGGGCGGTCACGGGCGCCCACCGGGCGGTCACGGGGCGCCCACCGGGCGGGCCATGAGGTCCGTGTAGTACGCGACACCCGCGGCGGCCTCGCCGTCGAAGACGACCGCACCGCCGTCGACGACGAGCACCCGGTCGGCCCGGGCGGCGGCCTCCAGGTCGTGGGTCACGAGCACGAGCTGCTGGTCGAGGTCGTCGAGGAGGTCGTCGACGACACGGCGCCACCGCAGGTCAAGAAGCGTCGTCGGCTCGTCGCACACGAGCACCGTCGGCTCGACCGCGAGAACGCCCGCGAGCGCCAAGAGCTGCTTCTGCCCGCCGGACAGGGCGTGCACGGGGACCTCGGCATGCGCCGCGAGCCCGAAGCGCGCGAGGATCTCCCGCGCCCGGGCGTCCCGCTCGCGCGGCGCCAGGTCGAGGCGCCGCAGGGAGAGCGCGACGTCCTCCACGGGTGTGGGGAGCACGAGCTGGGCCTCGGGATCCGTGAACACGAACCCGACGCGACGCCGGACCGCGGCGCCGTCGCGGGCCGTGTCGAGCCCGTCGACCCGCACCGTGCCCGCGGACGGCAGCGCGAGGCCGTTGACGAGCCGCGCGAGGGTCGACTTCCCGGAGCCGTTGGCGCCCACGACGGCGACCCTGCGTTCGGTGAGCGTGCACGTGGTCGGCTCGAGGAGCGTCAGGACGCGTTCGGCGCCGTCCGGCCCCGGCGGGCCGTACGCCGTGACCGTCGCACCGTCGAGCTCGATCATGGCGACCTCAGCGACGGTGGGTGAGCATGTCGGGGAACGCGCGGAACACCGCGGTGGCGACGACGGCGACGACGAGGTTCTTGACCACGTCGCCCGGCAGGAACACGGCGCCCGCGGCCACAGCCTCCGACGCGGACATGCCCAGGCGTGCGCCCATGACCGTGATGCCCAGGGGGTGCGTGACCAGCAGGCTGCCCGCCATGGCGGACGCGAAGACCGCGGCCGGCAGCAGGGCGGGGCGCACCCGACGAGACGCGACCGAGACCAGGAGGCCCGCGACGGCGGCGGCCAGCGGGAACGCGAGGAGGTAGCCGAGGGAGGGCTTGCCGAGCACGGCCAGGCCACCCGTGCCCTGCGCGAAGACGGGCAGGCCGGCGAGCCCGACCGCGAGGTAGAGGAGGACCGCGAGGGCCCCGCGCCGTGGACCGAGCAGGACGCCCGCGAGCATGACGCCGAACGTCTGCAGCGTGATCGGCACAGCCATGCCCGGCAGGGCCACCGACGGCAGGATCGCGCACACGGCGATGAACGCGGCGAACGTCGCCACGAGAGCGAGGTCGGTGGTCGCGGCGGCGCGTGCGACCGGACGTGGTGCGGCTGCCGCGCCACCGGCGTCGGGCAGCGCAGCGGCTCGGTCGTCGGGCGTCGCGGCCATCGGGTTCCCCAGGGGATCGGCGCACGGACGGCCGCCCGTGCGGGGCGCTGCCGTCCGGCGGAGCGTAATCCGGTCGGGCGTCACGGTAGCCGGTCGTAGGATGAGCGTCGTTTGTGCCCACCGACAAGACGGTCGGACACCTGTCGGAGGAAACCTCAGTGATCACCGCACATGACGTCGAGCTGCGCGTCGGCGTCCGCGTCCTGCTCGAGAAGGCCTCCTTCCGCATCGCGTCCGGGGACCGCATCGGTCTCGTGGGCCGTAACGGCGCGGGCAAGACGACGCTGACGCGGGTGCTCGCGGGCGAGGGGCAGCCGACCTCCGGCCAGGTGGTGCGCGGCGGTGACGTCGGCTACCTCCCGCAGGACCCGCGCACCGGCGACCTCGACGTCGTCGCGATGGACCGCATCCTCTCGGCGCGCGGGCTCGACGAGATCGTCCGGTCCCTGCGGCAGACCGAGGGCGCGATGGCGAGCGCCGACGACGAGACGCGCGACGCCGCGATGGAGCGCTACTCGCGGCTCGACGCCCGTTTCACCGCGGCCGGCGGGTACGCGGCCGAGAGCGAGGCGAGCCGCATCGCCTCCAACCTCGGCCTGAGCGAGCGCATCCTCGGCCAGCCCCTGCACACGCTCTCCGGCGGCCAGCGGCGCCGTGTCGAGCTCGCGCGGATCCTCTTCTCGGGTGCCCAGACGCTGCTCCTCGACGAGCCCACGAACCACCTCGACGCCGACTCGATCGTGTGGCTGCGGGACTACCTCGCGTCGTACTCGGGCGGGTTCCTGGTGATCAGCCACGACGTCGACCTGGTGCGGACGACCGTGAACAAGGTCTTCCACCTGGACGCCAACCGCGGCGAGCTGGACCAGTACAACCTCGGCTGGGACGCGTACCTCGCGCAGCGTGAGACGGACGAGCGTCGACGCAAGCGCGAGCGCATGAACGCCGAGAAGAAGGCGCACGTGCTGCTCGCCCAGGCCGACAAGATGCGGGCGAAGGCGACGAAGGCGGTCGCCGCGCAGAACATGGCGCGTCGCGCCGAACGCCTGCTCTCGGGCCTCGAGGCCGAGCGGGCGTCCGACAAGGTCGCGCGCCTGCGGTTCCCGGACCCCGCGCCGTGCGGCAAGACACCGCTCACGGCGACCGGCCTGAGCAAGTCCTACGGGTCGCTCGAGGTCTTCACCGACGTCGACCTCGCGGTGGACCGCGGGAGCCGCGTCGTGATCCTCGGGCTCAACGGTGCGGGCAAGACGACGCTCCTGCGGCTGCTCGCCGGCGTCGAGAAGGCGGACACGGGCGAGGTGGTCGCGGGCCACGGGCTCAAGATCGGCTACTACGCGCAGGAGCACGAGACGCTCGACACGGAGCGGACGGTCGTCGAGAACCTGCGCCATGCGGCGCCCGACCTGACGGACACGCAGGTCCGCTCCGTGCTGGGGTCCTTCCTCTTCTCGGGGGACGACGCCGAGAAGCCCGTGCGGGTCCTGTCCGGCGGTGAGAAGACCCGGCTCGCTCTCGCGGCCCTCGTGGTGTCGTCGGCGAACGTCCTTCTCCTCGACGAGCCGACCAACAACCTCGACCCCGCGAGCCGTGCCGAGGTGCTCTCGGCGCTGCACGGGTACACGGGCGCGGTGGTCATGGTCACGCACGACGAAGGAGCGGTGTCCGCTTTGTCCCCGGATCGGGTGGTGCTTCTGCCTGATGGCGACGAAGATCTATGGAACGACAGCTACGCGGACCTGATCTCCCTCGCGTGAGCTCGTCCGTCCGCTGAGCGGGCGGACGACGTCGTCCGGGCTCCCGCCCGTACGGCGTGCCGCCGGTACCTGGCCAGGAGGACGACCATGAGCGCAAAGCTTCCGAAGGGATCGCGGATCACGGGCGAGGGACGGCAGGACCTCGCCTCGTCGCTCGTCGAGCGGTACAACCGCGGGGAGAGCATCCGCTCCATGGCCGAGGACATCGGTCGGTCGTACGGGTTCGTCCACGGCGTGCTCGTCGAGTCCGGCGTGACCATGCGCACCCGGGGCGGGGCGACCCGCGGTGCGGCGGCCGAGGCACGCCGCGCCCAGCTGAAGGGTGCCAGCTCCTGACCCGCTGACCGGGCCGGCGGGGCCGTGCCGGGAGACGGTCGGTCGCCACGGGGCGGACGTGCCGCGCGGCCGGCCGGTCGTCGCGCGCGCTCCCGGTCGCAGGGGCGCGAGCACCTGTGGCGGCTCAGGAGAGCTGCGCGTCGAGGATCGCGTCCTCTTCCTCCTCCGCGGTCGGTCGGCGCCGGCGCCGACCTGCCACGGTCGCCCGGGCCCGGCTGCCCTGCGGGCCGTGCGCGTCTGAGTCGCCCCCCGGGCCCCCGGCACCGCCCCCCGGGCCCCCGGCGTCGCCGCCGGGGCCTTGCGGACCGGCGGGCGGGTCGTCCTCGGGGTCGGCCTCGCGCCGCTCCTCGGTGACGTCCCGCCGGACGAGCACCACGGCGCCGACGAGCGCGCCCAGGGCGAACACCCACCACTGGAACGCGTAGGACAGGTGCGAGCCCAGGCTCGTCCCGGGCCGGGGGAGCGGGCCGACGTCCGCGGGCGGCTCGCCACCTTCCGTCGCCACGACGCCGTAGCCCGCGAGCGTGGAACCCCGCGGCCAGCCCGTCCCGGACGCGCCGTCCGTGGGCGGGTCGTCGTCACGCGCCGCCTGCGAGGCTGACGTCGCCCGGGCGTCGAGCACCGCGTCGCGCACCTGCGCCGGTGCGATGGCCTGGACCTGGCCCGCGGGCGCTGCGCGTGCGGACTCCGGCTCGGACGGACGCAGGCGGACGACGACCGTGACCGTCCCGCCGGGGGTCGCGGCGTCGCGCGCAGGCCCGCTGCCGTCCTGGCCGACCGGGAGCCAGCCCCGGTCGACCACGAGCACCGAGCCCGCCAGCGGCCCCTCCTGCACGAGCAGACCCGCGAGCACGTGGAACGCACCGTGGCCGTCGACCGGCCGGTTGCGCAGCAGGACGGTCGGCTCGAGGTAGGTGCCGACGACGACAGCCGTGCGCCACACGTCCTGCGCGCGCGGACCGCTCGGCGTCAGGACGTCGGCGAGCGGGACGGCGTCGGCGTCGTAGTTCGCCTCGACGAGCGCGACCTGGGCGGAGCGTGCGACGTGCCGGTCCCACTGCCACACCCCCGCGGCGGCGCACGCTCCGGCGACGACGAGGGCCACGAGGACCGTCGTCGCCGCTCGACGCAGGACGGGCGCGGAGGTACGCATCAGCCGTCGGTCGGCTCCAGCGCGTCCACCGCCACGGTGTCCCGGTGGAAGCCGCGGACGGCGAGGTACTGCTCGAGGTGCTCACGGTGCGCGTCGCACGCGAGCCACACCTTGCGCCGCTCGGGCGTGTGCAGGCGCGGGTTGTTCCAGCGCAGCCCCCACGTGGCGTGCTCCCGGCACCCCCGTGCGCTGCAGAAGAGCTCGTCGTCGTCGGACGCCGTCGTCGCTCCTCGTGCCGTCGTCCCGTGGTCCTCGACGCTCACGTGTCTCCTCCTGAGGGGCCCGTACCCAGGCCTGTGGTGCGGTCCGGCGCGGGAAGGGCTCCTGGGCCGACGAGCGTCCCCGGGTCCTGACCGCGTTCCCTGCCCGCGTTGGCGAGCACCACCGCGACGTACGGCAGGACGACGGCGCCCGCCAGCAGGACCCAGCGTGTCCAGTGGTCCACGAGCACGGCCCCGACGAAGCACACGACGCGGATGCTCATCTGCACCAGGTACCGGTGGGTCCGACGCGCGACGTCCCCGGTCAGCGACGGGCCTGCCGTGGTGATCCGGGGGACCGGACCGGCGGGCGTCGCGGACCGCTCACGTCGCCGAGGACCCGGACGGTTCACCTCACGAGTTTAGCCGCGGCCCCGTGCGGGCCGGCACAGGTCCGCTGGCGGCCCCGACCAGGCCGTCCGGCGCGGCGACGCCCGGGTCGGCTACCGTCGCCCCCGGACCCGTGACGTTCGGGGCCACCCGACGACGACAGGAGCCCCCCGTGGCGGAGAACGACCAGGCCCCTCGTAGCGTGCTCGTCACCGGCGCGAGCCGCGGCATCGGCCGGGCCATCGCCGAGCGCTTCGTGGCGGGTGGCGACCGCGTGGCGACGATCTTCCGCGGCGGCGACCTGCCCGAGGGTGTCCTCGGCGTGCAGGGCGACATGCGCGACACGGCCTCGGTCGACGCCGCCTTCAGCCAGGTCGAGGAGGCGCACGGCCCCGTCGAGGTCCTCGTCGCGAACGCAGGCATCACGCGCGACCAGCTCCTCATGCGCATGAGCGACGAGGAGTTCGAGGAGGTCGTCGACGTCAACCTCACGGGGACGTTCCGGTGCGTGCGCCGCGCGTCGAAGGGCATGATCCGGCTGCGCCGGGGGCGGGTCGTCCTCATCTCGTCCGTCGTGGCGACCTACGGCGGTGTCGGCCAGGTCAACTACGCCGCCTCGAAGTCCGCGCTCATCGGGATGGCGCGATCCATCACACGCGAGCTCGGCGGTCGCGGCATCACGGCCAACGTCGTCGCACCCGGGTTCATCGACACGGCGATGACCGCCGCCTTGCCCGCCGAGCGTCAGGAGACCTACCGTGCGGCCATCCCCGCCGGGCGGTTCGCGCAGCCGGACGAGGTCGCGGGAGTCGTGCACTTCCTCGCGTCCCCGGACGCGGCCTACGTCAACGGGGCGGTGATCCCCGTCGACGGGGGCCTCGGCATGGGCCACTGAGCTCTGTAGACCGTTCGTCGCCGCCGCGCGTGGAGCACCCGCGCGGCGGCCCACCCTTCACGAGAGGACGTCGTCCGTGGGCCTGCTCGACGGCAAGAAGCTCCTGATCACCGGCGTGCTGATGGACAGCTCGATCGCGTTCCACGTCGCGCGCATCGCGCAGGAGCAGGGGGCGCAGGTGGTCCTGACGTCGTTCGGCCGCCAGCTCCGGCTCACGGAGACCATCGCCAAGCGGCTGCCCGTGCCCGCGCCGGTGGTGGAGCTGGACGTGACGTCGCAGGAGGACCTGGCGGCGTTGGCGGGTCGGGTCGGTGGGCACGTGGACGCGTTGGACGGGGTGGTGCACTCGATCGGGTTCGCGCCGCAGTCGGTGCTGGGGGGCAACTTCTTGTCGGGTCAGTGGGCGGACGTGGCGACGGCGTTGGAGGTCTCGGCGTACTCGCTCAAGGCGTTGGCGGTCGCGGCGCAGCCGTTGATGGGTCGTGGGTCGGCGGTGGTGGGTCTGACGTTCGACGCGCGGTACGCGTGGCCGGTCTACGACTGGATGGGTGTGGCCAAGGCCGCCCTGGAGGCGACCTCGCGCTACCTCGCCCGTGACCTGGGCCCCGAGGGCATCCGCGTCAACCTCGTCTCGGCAGGGCCTGTCCGGACGACGGCTGCCAAGTCGATCCCCGGGTTCGAGGTCATGGAGGGCGGCTGGCCCGAGCGCGCACCGCTCGGCTGGGACAGCCACGACCCGGAGCCGACGGCGCGCGCGGTCGCCGCGCTGCTGTCCGACTGGTTCCCGGCGACGACGGGCGAGGTCGTGCACGTCGACGGCGGCTTCCACGCGATGGGGTTCTGACGTGGCACCCGGCACCGGACCAGCGGCTGCGGGCCGTGGCCGCCGCCTCGTGCTGCTGCGGCACGCCAAGGCGGAGCCCAGCGGCGGGATGTCGGACGCCCTGCGCCCCCTGGCGCTCCAGGGCCGCCGGCAGTCGGGGGCGGTCGGCTCGGCGCTCGCGGCGCGCGGTCTCGTCCCGGAGCGTGTGCTCGTCTCCTCCGCGGTCCGCACACGTCAGACGTGGGACCTGGTCCGGGCCGCGCTCGGCGACGTGCCCGCGCCCGACGTCGACGTCCTGGACGAGGTGTACGACGCCCACCCGTGGGACGTCGTCGACCTGCTCCGGGGCATCGACGAGCGCGTCGCGACGGTCCTCGTGGTCGGCCACGAACCCACCATGTCCGGCACCGCGGCAACCCTCGCGCGTGACGACGCGGCGACGGCGGGCGACCTCGCAACCGTGCGCACCGGGCTGCCCACCGCGGGCTTTGCCGCGCTCGAGGTGACGGCGTGGCCCGAGCTGGCCGCCGGGGCTGCGCGACTGCTCGAGGTGGTCCGGCCGCCGCACTGACGCCGCGGTGCCTCAGGGGTGCGCCGGCAGACCCCAGGGGTGCGCGGGCAGCCCGAGCAGCGTAAGGACCGCGTCGAGCGGCTGCCCGAGGACGGCGACGTCGGCCTGGTCGCAGACCACGGGCTTCGCGTTGTAGGCGATCCCCAGCCCGGCGAGCGCGAGCATGTCGAGGTCGTTCGCACCGTCGCCGATCGCGACGGTGCGCTCGAGCGGGATGCCGTGCAGGGCGGCGAGCTCGCGCAGGGCCTCGGCCTTGGCCGCGCGGTCGACCACGGGACCGCTCACTCGACCCGTGAGCCGGCCGTCGACGATCTCGAGGCGGTTGGCCCGCACGAACCCGATGCCCAGGGACGCCGCGAGGGGCTCGACGACCTCGGCGAAGCCGCCCGAGACGAGCCCGAGCGGCCACCGGGCTGCGTGGAGGGCCGCGACGAGGCGCTCGGCGCCCGGGCTCAGCACGAGCTCGTCACGCACCTCCTGGACGACCGTGGCAGGCAGCCCCGCCAGGGTCGCGACCCGCTCGTGGAGGGAGGTGGCGAAGTCGATCTCCCCGCGCATCGCCCGCTCGGTGATCTCGGCGACCTGGGCGCGCGAGCCCGCGTGGCCGGCGAGCATCTCGATGACCTCGCCGGTGATGAGCGTCGAGTCGACGTCCATGACGACCGCACGCCGGGGCGGCTCGACGCCGCCCTGGGCAGGGTCGAGACCGCCCTGGGCAGGGTCGTGGGGGGTGGGGACGGTCGGGTGCGCCGGGCTCACGCGTGCAGGCTAGCCGGGCACCCGTGGGTGTCGTGCAGGCGTCCGCCGCACCTCTGCCCCCCGACCGTCAGCACCTTCCAGGTCACGGCTCGACGACGGTGCCCTTCGGCACGATCGTGATGCCGGACTCGGTGACCGTGAAGCCCCGTGCCTTGTCGTGCTCGATGTCGATGCCGACGCGCGCGCGCTCCTTGATCACCACGTTCTTGTCCACGATCGCGCGATGCACCTGCGCGTGGCGGCCGACCTGCGTCCCGTCCAGCAGGACGGAGTCGCTCACGGCGGACCACGAGTGCAGGTACACGCCCGGGGACAGCACGGAACCGGAGACGGTGGCGCCCGAGACGATGACGCCCGGCGAGACCAGCGAGTCCGCGGCGTGCCCCAGGCGACCCGGACCCGCGTGCACGAACTTCGCCGGCGGCAGGCCCGCGTACCCGCTGAACACCGGCCAGTCCGTGTTGTACAGGTTGAAGACGGGGTTGACCGAGATGAGGTCCTGGTTCGCGTCGTAGTACGAGTCGAGCGTTCCGACGTCGCGCCAGTAGTCGCGGTCCCGGTCGGTCGAGCCTGCGACGTCGTTGCGGATGAAGTCGTACACCGCGGCCGTGCCGCGCTCGACGAAGTACGGCGCGATGTCGCCGCCCATGTCGTGCCGCGACGTGGGGCTCTCCGCGTCACGCGTGACGGCCTCGACCAGGGCGTCGGCGTTCGCGACGTAGTTGCCCATCGACGCCAGGATCTCGCCGGGGGAGTCCGCGAGGCCCACCGGGTCGGTCGGCTTCTCGAGGAAGGCGGCGATGCGCGTCGGGTCGTCCTGGGCCGTCGCGATCACCCCGAACTGGTCGGCGAGACCGATCGGCTGCCGGATCGCCGCCACGGTGAACTCCGCGCCCGAGGCGACGTGCGTGTCGACCATCTGCTCGAAGTCCATCCGGTAGACGTGGTCGGCACCGACCACGACCACGATGTCCGGACGCTCGTCCTGGATGATGTTCAGGCACTGGAAGATCGCGTCCGCGCTGCCCAGGTACCAGTGCTTGCCCACGCGCTGCTGCGCAGGCACCGGTGCCACGTAGTTGCCGAGGAGCGCGGACATGCGCCACGTCTTGGCGACGTGACGGTCCAGGCTGTGCGACTTGTACTGCGTCAGCACGACGATCTGCAGGTACCCGGAGTTCACGAGGTTCGACAGCGCGAAGTCGACCAGCCGGTACATCCCGCCGAACGGCACGGCGGGCTTGGCCCGGTCAGCCGTCAGCGGCATCAGTCGTTTGCCCTCGCCACCTGCGAGGACGATTGCCAGGACACGCGGCGTCGCCATACCGATGACCCTAGGGCCCGGCCGGGCCTGTCGGCCAGACGAACGGCCCCCGGGACCGCTAGCGTGTCGCTGTGCGCGTCGACCTGCTGACCAGGGAGTACCCCCCGCACGTGTACGGCGGAGCCGGCGTGCACGTGGCAGAGCTGAGCGCGGTCCTGCGCCGGCACCTGGACGTCCGCGTCCGGTGCTTCGACGGAGCACGGACCGAGGAGGGCGTCACGGGCTACGACGTGCCCGACGCCCTCGCCGAGGCGAACCCGGCGTTGCGCACCTTCGGCGTGGACCTCGCCATGGCCGGGGACGTCGCGGGGGCGGACCTCGTCCACTCGCACACCTGGTACGCGAACCTCGCCGGGCACCTCGCGGGTCTGCTCAACGGCATCCCGCACGTCGTCAGCGCGCACAGCCTCGAGCCGCTCCGGCCCTGGAAGGCGGAGCAGCTCGGCGGCGGCTACGCCCTGTCGGGCTGGGCCGAGCGCACCGCCTACGAGGGTGCCGCGGCCGTCATCGCCGTGAGTGCGGGCATGCGCGCGGACATCCTGCGGTGCTACCCGCAGGTGGACCCCGCCAAGGTCCACGTCGTGCACAACGGCATCGACCTCAACGGCTGGCGTCGGCCCGACACGCCGGAGGCGACGGCGCGTGCGGACGAGGTCGTGCGCGGCCTGGGCATCGACCCGGACCGTCCCGCGGTCGTCTTCGTCGGGCGCATCACGCGGCAGAAGGGGCTGCCGTACCTCCTGCGCGCCGCCGAGATGCTGCCGCCCGAGGTGCAGCTCGTGCTGTGCGCCGGCGCGCCTGACACGCCCGAGATCGCCTCCGAGGTGACGGGCCTCGTCGCGGACCTGCGCAGGCAGCGCGACGGCGTCGTGTGGATCGAGCAGATGCTGCCGCGGCCGGACCTCGTGGCGGTGCTGTCGGCGTCGACCGTGTTCGCGTGCCCCTCGGTCTACGAGCCCCTCGGGATCGTCAACCTCGAGGCGATGGCCTGCGGCTTGCCCGTGGTGGGCACCGCGACGGGCGGCATCCCCGAGGTCGTCGAGGACGGCGTCACCGGGCTGCTGGTCCCGATCGACCAGCTCCAGGACGGCACAGGGACGCCTGTGGACCCGGAGCGCTTCGTCGCGGACCTCGCGTCCGCCCTCACCTCGCTAGCGACCGACCCCGAGCGTGCGGCGGCCATGGGGCGCGCGTCGCGGCAGCGCGTCGAGGACCACTTCGCGTGGGACGCGATCGCGGCCCGGACGATCGAGGTCTACCGCTCCGTCGTCTGACCCGCGGCCGTCTGACCCGCGGCGAGGGTCGCGGCGGCGACGGCGTGACGCGCGGCGTGGTCGATGTGCCGCAGCGCCGCCGAGCGCTGGTCCGCCTGCCACAGGTTGACGGCGCCCCCGTCGTCGGCCGTCGCGAGGTCGACGATCGCGCGCAGCCGCAGCGCGCTCGCCAGCACGTGCACGGCACGCTGCGGGAGCCCGGGCGGCAACGGCCAGCCCGGGTCCGCCTCCGAGCGCAGGGCGGTGATCGTCTGCGCGGCGTCGGGACGCCACCGTGCGACGTCGAGCCCGGCGAGCGCCTCCGTCGCCTCACGCAGCACGTGCCGCAGCGCCTGCTCGGCCTCGCTCAGGGTCCCCACGACGCCGGGCAGGCGGTGGCGCCAGTCCGGCACCGGGTGCAGCGTCCAGGTCACGAGGTGCCCGATCTCGTGGACGCTGCCGAACTCGACCACGTCGGGGACCAGCGCCCACGAGCGGCTGCCGTCGTGCACCAGGAGGCACTCGCCGGCCTCGACGGCGGCGTCCGCGGGCCCCGGTGGGAGCCCGCTCACGTCCCCGGGCACCGGCAGGAGCGCCGCCGTGGCGCAGGGGGAACCCGCCCAGGCGGCCAGGAGGTCCTCGAGCGTGCCGCCGTCGGGCACGACGTCGGGCGCGCCCGTCAGGACGTGCGGCTCGTCGTCGCCCAGCACTGCGCGCGACGCGCGGGCGACCGGTACCCGTCCGGCCGTCGCGGCGGGGAGCCACAGCGCCAGGAGGGCCGAGCGCGGCAGCATGAGCAGCTCGTCGTGCGTGTCCACGCGTCCAACCTACGTCGGTGCCACGCGGGGCGGCGGGGAGCGCGCGACGGCGCGTCGTCGGCCGTGGGCCCGGGTAGGGTCGGTGACCATGAGTGCGGTGCTGGACCTGCGGGACGTGACCGTCCGTCGAGGCGCGAAGACGATCCTCGACCGGGTGTCGTGGACCGTCGAGGAGGGGGAGCGCTGGGTCGTCCTCGGCCGCAACGGGGCCGGCAAGACGACGCTCCTGCAGATCGCGGCGGGCCGCATGCACCCGAGCAGCGGCACGGCGCACGTGCTGGGCCAGCGGCTGGGCGGTGTCGACGTGTTCGAGCTGCGGCCGCGCATCGGTGTGGCCTCGGCCGCCCTCGCCGACCAGATCGCGCCGTCGGAGACCGTGCTCGACGTCGTCCTCACGGCCGCGTACGGCATGACGGGGCGGTGGCGTGAGCAGTACGAGGCGCTCGACCACGAGCGCGCGCACGCCCTGCTCGACGTGTTCGGGGTCGACGACCTCGCCGTGCGGCGGTTCGGCACCCTGAGCGAGGGTGAGCGCAAGCGGGCCCAGATCGCCCGCGCCCTCATGACGGACCCGGAGCTCTTGCTGCTCGACGAGCCTGCGGCGGGGCTCGACCTCGGGGGCCGCGAGGAGCTCGTCGGTGCCCTGACGGAGCTCGCGCGGGACCCTCGCTCGCCCGTGTCGGTCTTGGTCACGCACCACGTCGAGGAGATCCCCGCCGGGTTCACCCACGTGCTCCTGCTGCGGGACGGGCAGGTGCACGCCGCAGGGCCGATCGACCACGTGCTCACGGCCGAGCACCTCACGGCGACGTTCGGCCTCGACCTCGTGGTCGAGCGGCACGGCGAGCGGTGGAGCGCGCGCTCCGCGCGCTGACCTCGGCGTCAAGCCCGGGTCAAGAAAAGGCATAGGGGCATAGCCGGCGCGCACTAGGCTGGCAGGAGAGCGGTCGACGTCGACGAAGGGGGAGAGCATGGGCTGGGCCTGGTGGCTGGGAGCAGCGCTCCTGCTGACCGTCGTCGAGATCCTGTCCGTCGACCTCGTGCTGATCATGTTTGCGGGCGGCGCCCTCGTCGGCACCGTGCTCGCGCTCGCGGGCGTCCCGCTGTGGGGCCAGATCCTGGGCTTCGCGCTCACGTCGGTGCTCCTGCTGGTCGCGCTGCGGCCCTGGCTCCTGCGTCACCTGCGCGACCGCGTCCCGCTCGTCGAGACCAACGCCGCGGCGCTCGTGGGCCGCACGGGCGTCGTCGTCGCCCAGGTCACCGAGCGCGCCGGCCGCATCAAGCTCGCGGGCGAGGTCTGGACCGCGCGGACGGTGGACGACGAGGTCGTCCCCGTCGGCGAAGAGGTCCGTGTCGTTCAGATCCTCGGGGCGACCGCCGTCGTGAGCAGTGCACGGCCCTCGTCGCAGCAGCCGTCCGAACCGAGACCGACCACCGAGGAGACAGCCCAGTGAACGAACCGAACATCGGCGAGATCGCCGGCTACGTGATCCTCGGGCTCGTCGTCCTGTTCGTCGTCGTGGCGCTGATCCGCTCCGTGCGGATCGTCCCGCAGGCGGTCGCGATCATCGTCGAGCGCCTCGGCAGGTACTCACGGACGCTCGACGCGGGCCTGCACCTCCTCATCCCGTTCGTCGACCGGGTCCGCGCGGGGGTGGACCTGCGTGAGCAGGTCGTCTCGTTCCCGCCGCAGCCCGTCATCACGTCGGACAACCTCGTGGTCAGCATCGACACGGTCATCTACTTCCAGGTGACCGAGCCGCGCTCCGCGGTGTACGAGATCGCGAACTACATCCAGGGCATCGAGCAGCTCACCGTGACGACGCTCCGCAACGTCGTCGGCTCGATGGACCTCGAGCAGACCCTGACGAGCCGGGACCAGATCAACGGCCAGCTCCGTGGCGTGCTCGACGACGCGACGGGCCGCTGGGGCGTGCGCGTCAACCGGGTCGAGCTCAAGTCGATCGACCCGCCGCAGTCGATCCAGGGCTCGATGGAGCAGCAGATGCGCGCCGAGCGCGACCGCCGTGCCGCGATCCTCACGGCCGAGGGCGTCAAGCAGTCCCAGATCCTCACGGCCGAGGGCGAGAAGCAGGCGGCGATCCTGCGCGCCGAGGGCAACGCGCAGGCCGCGATCCTCAACGCCGAGGGCGAGTCGCGCGCCATCCTCCAGGTGTTCGACGCGATCCACCGCGGCGACGCCGACCCCAAGCTCCTCGCCTACCAGTACCTCCAGATGCTCCCCGAGGTCGCCCGGACGCAGTCGAACAAGGTCTGGTTCATCCCGACCGAGTTCACCGCGGCGCTCAACGCGATCAGCAAGGGCTTCGGCACGCCGCCCGGCGCGGCGGACGACGGCATCCCGTGGCGGCCTGCCGGCGACTCGCCCCTCGGCGACGACCTGCCGCCCACGTCGCTCACCGAGCCGTCCGAGGCGCTCGCTGAGGCGCGTCGGCAGTCGGAGGCCGCGACACGCGACGCCACGAGCGCAGGGACGCTCAGCGGACGCCCGCGCGACCCGTCCGTCGAGGCGGGGCAGGGCGAGGGCGCACCACCCGAGCCGCAGCACCGCTCGGCCGAGCCGCCGCCCGTGCCGCCGATCCAGCCGCCGCCGTACCAGCCGTGAGCCGCCCGTGACCCTGTCGACGGGCCTGGCCGGCTGACGCGGGGCGTTCGCGCTGGGAGAAATGGAGTGAGTGCCGACTCATTCGAGGCGTAACGTGTCCTCCCGTGCCTCCCACGCGAACGCAGCGGGCCGCGCCGCTGGCACCGGAGGCCCGGCGCGCGGCGATCGTCGCCGCGACCGTGCCGCTCCTGCGCGAGCGTGGCGTGCACGTCACGACCCGCGAGCTCGCCGACGCCGCCGGCGTCGCCGAGGGCACCCTCTTCCGCGTCTTCCCGGACAAGAGGGCGCTGGTCCGGGCTGCCGTGGAGCGTGCCCTCGATCCCGGACCGCTCCTGCGCGACCTCGAGGCGCTCCATGGGCTGACGGACCTCAGGGCGACCGTCGTCGCCGTCGTCGCACTCCTGGCCGACCGGGCGCGCGAGGTCTCGCGCCTCCTCGCTGTCGCGCACGACGCCTGCATCGACGGACCGCGGGACGCGGCAGCCCTGAGCGCGGCTCATCCGCCGCACCACGACCTCTCCGACCGCCCGGACGTTCCCGCCCACCCGGGGCCGGGTGGGCGCCACGGCCACCCGCACGGCTCCGGTGAGCACCCGGCCCAGGTGGTGGCCCGCGGGCTCGCCGTGCTCCTCGAGGAGCACAGGGACCAGCTCCGCCTCGAGCCCGCCGTCGCCGCATCGCTCCTGGTGGGTCTCGTCCTGACGAGCAGCCGTCCGGCCCTCGTCGGCGACGCGGGGTCGATCACGCCCGAGCAGGTCACCGACTTCTTCCTGGACGGCGCCCGGCGTCGCCCGATCACCTCGACGTCACCTGAGGAGAACGCGTGCTGATCCGGTTGCTTCGCCGCCATCTGCGGCCCTACGTCGGCGCCATGTCCGCCGTCCTGCTCCTCCAGCTCGTCCAGGCCCTCGCGAACCTGTACCTGCCGAGCCTGAACGCCGACATCATCGACGACGGCGTCGCACAGGGCGACACCGCGGTGATCATGCGCCTGGGCGGGCTCATGCTCGGTGTCACCGTCGTGCAGGTCGCCTGCGCCATCGGTGCCGTGTACTTCGGCGCGCGGGTCGCGATGGCGCTCGGCCGGGACCTGCGCGGTGCGGTGTTCGACCACGTGCAGACGTTCTCGGCACGCGAGGTCGGCCGCTTCGGTGCCCCCTCGCTCATCACCCGGACGACCAACGACGTGCAGCAGGTCCAGATGGTCGTGCTGCTGAGCCTGACGATCATGGTCGCGGCGCCCGTGATGGTCGTCGGCGGCGTCCTCATGGCCCTGAGCGAGGACGTGGAGCTCTCCGGGCTGCTCCTCGTCATCGTCCCGCTCCTCGTGGTCGTGCTCGCGTTCGCGATGAGTCGCATGCGGCCGCTGTTCTCCGCGATGCAGATCCGTATCGACGCGATCAACCGCGTGATGCGCGAGCAGATCGGCGGCATCCGGGTCATCCGCGCCTTCGTGCGCGACGACCACGAGCGGGACCGGTTCGCGCGGGCCAACGACGACCTCATGACCGTCGCGCTCGGCGTCGGGCGCCTCATGGCCCTGCTCTTCCCGACCGTGATGCTGATCATGAACGTGTCGAGCGTCGCGATCATGTGGTTCGGCGGTGCCCGGATCGACGACGGCTCGCTGCAGGTCGGCTCGCTCACGGCCTTCCTCAGCTACATCATGCAGATCCTCATGGCCGTGCTCATGGCCGTGATGATGTTCATGCTCGTCCCGCGCGCCGAGGTCTCCGCTGAGCGCATCGGCGAGGTGCTCGACACCGACTCGACCGTGGTCCCCGCCACCGACCCCGTGACGACGCTCGGGGCACGGGCGCACGTCGAGCTCCAGGACGTCGAGTTCCGGTACCCCGGAGCGGCCGAACCCGTGCTCCGCGGGGTGAGCTTCAGCGCGGCGCCAGGGGAGACCACCGCCATCATCGGCTCGACCGGCTCCGGCAAGACGACCCTGCTCCAGATGATCCCCCGCCTCTCGGACGTGACGGCAGGGCAGGTGCTCGTCGACGGCGTCGACGTGCGCAGGCTCGAGCTCGACACCCTGTGGGGCACGATCGGGCTCGTCCCGCAGAAGCCGTACCTGTTCTCCGGGACCGTCGCCTCCAACCTGCGCTACGGCAAGGAGGACGCGACGGACGAGCAGCTCTGGCACGCGTTGCGCGTCGCCCAGGCCGAGGAGTTCGTGCTCGGCATGGGCGGCCTCGACGCGACGATCGCGCAGGGTGGAACCAACGTGTCCGGGGGCCAGCGGCAACGCCTGGCCATCGCCCGCGTCCTGGTCCGCAGACCGGAGATCTACCTGTTCGACGACTCGTTCTCCGCGCTCGACTTCGCGACCGACGCGGCCCTGCGCGCCGCGCTCGCGCCCGAGACCCGGGAGGCCACCGTGATCGTCGTCGCCCAACGCGTCAGCACCATCCGGCACGCGGACCGGATCGTGGTCCTCGACAACGGCTCCGTCGTCGGCATCGGCACGCACGCCGAGCTCATGGCGGACAACGAGACGTACCGCGAGATCGTCCTGTCCCAGGTCACCGAGCAGGAGGCGGCATGAGCACCCCGGAGAACCGGCAGGACGCCCCGGTGGCTGCCGACGACGCCGGCACGCCGCCGGCGGGTGGCGCCGAGCGCCCCGCCGGGGCCGCGCCCACCATGACGGCCGCCGCCCGGCAGCCCGTGCGCGGGCACGGCCCGATGATGGGCATGGGCATGCCGGCCGCCAAGTCGATGGACTTCAAGGGCTCCTCGCGCCGCCTCCTCGGGGTGCTCCGGCCCGAGCGCCTCGTGCTCGCCGCCGTCGTCGCGCTGTCGGTGGTCAGCGTCGCGCTCTCGGTGCTCGGCCCCAAGGTGCTGGGCCGCGCGACCGACGTCATCTTCGAGGGTGTGATCGCCCGCCAGCTCCCCGAGGGCGTCACGCAGGCGCAGGCCGTCGAGGCGCTGCGCGCGGACGGCCAGGGCCGGCTCGCGGACATGCTCGCCGCGATGGACCTCGTTCCCGGGCAGGGCATCGACTTCGACGCCCTCGGGCGCATCCTGCTCGGGGTCCTGGCCCTGTACGTGGGCGCCTGGCTCTTCGGCTACCTCCAGGGCCTGCTGACGACGGGCCTCGTCCAGCGCACCGTCTACCGGCTGCGGCAGGACGTCGAGGCCAAGCTCGGGCGCCTCCCGCTGAGCTACGTCGACCGTCAGCCCCGCGGCGAGCTGCTCTCGCGCGTGACCAACGACATCGACAACCTCGCGCAGACCCTCCAGCAGACCCTCAGCCAGCTCATCTCGTCCGTGCTGATGATCGTCGGCGTGCTCGTCATGATGTTCTGGATCTCACCCCTGCTCGCGGTCATCGCGCTCGTCACGATCCCGCTCGCGGCCGTGGTCACCGCGCAGATCGCCAAGCGGTCGCAGCCCCAGTTCGTGGCCCAGTGGGCGCGCACCGGGACGCTCAACGCCCACGTCGAGGAGATGTACACCGGCCACGCGCTCGTCAAGGTCTTCGGCCGGCAGAAGGCCGCGTCGCAGGCGTTCCACGAGCAGAACGAGGGGCTCTACGAGGCCAGCTTCAAGGCCCAGTTCATCTCCGGGATGATCCAGCCGGCCATGATGTTCATCGCGAACCTCAACTACGTCGCGATCGCCGTCGTCGGCGGCCTGCGCGTGGCCTCCGGTGCGATCTCCCTCGGGGACGTCCAGGCGTTCATCCAGTACTCGCGCATGTTCACGCAGCCCATCACCCAGGTCGCGGCGATGATGAACCTCCTCCAGTCCGGGGTCGCGTCCGCCGAGCGCGTGTTCGAGCTGCTCGACGCGCCGGAGCAGTCCGCCGAGCCCGCCGACCCCCCGCGTCCCTCACCGGTCCGTGGGCGCGTCGTGTTCGAGGACGTGTCGTTCCGGTACGAGCCCGAGACGCCGCTCATCGACCACCTCGACCTCGTCGCCGAGCCCGGGCAGACCGTCGCCATCGTCGGACCCACGGGCGCGGGCAAGACGACCCTGGTCAACCTCGTCATGCGGTTCTACGAGGTCAACGGCGGCCGGATCACGCTCGACGGCGTGGACGTCGCGGCGATGAACCGCGAGGAGCTGCGGGGCAGCATCGGCATGGTGCTCCAGGACACCTGGCTCTTCGGCGGGACGATCGCGGACAACATCGCGTACGGGCGTCAGGGCGCGACGCACGAGGAGGTCCTCGAGGCGGCCCGGGTGACGCACGTCGACCACTTCGTGCAGACGCTCCCGAACGGCTACGAGACGGTCATCGACGAGGAGGGCGGCAACGTCAGCGCGGGCGAGAAGCAGCTCATCACCATCGCGCGCGCGTTCCTCGCCGACCCGGCGATCCTCATCCTCGACGAGGCCACCTCCTCGGTCGACACCCGCACCGAGGTGCTCGTGCAGAAGGCCATGGCCGCGCTGCGTGCCGGGCGCACGTCGTTCGTCATCGCGCACCGCCTGTCGACCATCCGCGACGCCGACGTGATCCTCGTCATGCAGGACGGCGCGATCGTCGAGCAGGGCGGTCACGCCGAGCTCATGGCCGCCGGCGGTGCCTACGCGGCCCTGTACGCGAGCCAGTTCGCGGAGGCCTCCGCCCCCGTCGACTGACCGTCGCCGGCGGGGGTGGCCCGACGAGCGGGTCCGGGCTGGGAGGATCGGGGGGTGCCCGTCGTCCGCATCACCGACCCCACCGACCCCGTGCTCGCCGACTACACCCGGCTGACCGACGTCGCGCTGCGCGCCAAGCACGAACCCGCGAAGGGCCTCTACATCGCCGAGAGCTCGACCGTGATCCGGCGTGCGCTCGCCGTCGGGCACCGGCCCCGGTCCTTCCTCATGGCCGAGCGCTGGCTCGCGGACCTCGCGCCCACGCTCGCCGCCGCGGGAGCGGGTCCGGACGGCGACGTGCCGGTGTACGTGGGCGAGCCCGAGGTCCTCGAGGCCATCACCGGCTTCCACCTGCACCGGGGTGCGCTCGCGGCGATGCACCGGCCGCCGCTGCGGCCCGTCCACGAGCTGCTCGCGGCGGCGCGGGACGGCGCGGGTGCGCGGCGCGTCGCGGTGCTCGAGGACATCGTCGACCACACCAACGTCGGGGCGATCTTCCGCTCGGCGGCCGCGCTCGGCGTCGACGCGGTCCTCGTCTCGCCCCGGTGCGCGGACCCCCTGTACCGCCGGTCGGTGCGGGTCTCGATGGGCACGGTGTTCCAGGTGCCGTGGACGCGCCTGGAGAGCTGGCCCGACGGCCTCGGGGCGTTGCAGGCCGACGGGTTCACCGTCGCCGCGCTCGCGCTGTCCGACGACTCGGTGAGCCTCGACGTGCTCGCGGACGCGCCGCCCGAGCGTCTCGCACTCGTGCTCGGGACCGAGGGTGACGGTCTCTCGCGCGGCGCGGTCGACGCGGCCGACCTCGTGGTGCGGATCCCGATGGCGGGCGGGGTCGACTCCCTGAACGTCGCCGCGGCGTCGGCGGTCGCGTTCTGGGCCGTGCGCGTCTGACCGACGTCCGACGGACGGGGGCGCCGCGCCGAGGGGCGCGCCGCCGTCAGCGCTGGAACGTCGGCGTGAGCGTTCCCCGGGCGAGCGTGTGGAACAGGGCTGTGAACGCGACGGCGGTGGGCGTCACGTCGTCGGGCAGGTCGAGCGTCTCGACGTCGAGCGCGTGCACGGCGAAGACGTAGCGGTGCGGGCGGTCGCCCTCGGGCGGCGCCGCGCCCGCGTACCCGGGCGTCCCGCCGTCGTTGCGCGCGTGGTGGGCTCCGGTCGGCAGGTGGGCTCCCGACGGTGAGCCGGAGCCCGTCGGCAGCGACGTCGTGCCGGCGGGGAGGTCCCAGACGGTCCAGTGCCAGAACCCCGCAGGGGTCGGGGCGTCGGGGTCGAAGCACGAGACGACGAAGCTCCGGGTGCCCTCGGGCGCGCCGTCCCACGCGAGGTGGGGCGACGTGCTGCCGCCCTGGGCCGTGAACGGGTGCGCCATGGGCTGCCCGTCGCCGACGTCGTCGCTCCGCACGGCGAGCGGGGGGACGGCGGGCAGGAGCGAGTACGGCTCGGGTGCGGGCGGGCGGGACAGGTCCACGGGTCCTCCTGGCGTCGGTGTCTGCCTGGTCCATCATGCCCACCGGGGCGTCGCCGCACCCGTCGGCCGGGTGACCCGGCGCCCTGCCGACGGTGCCCCGCCCGGAGGTCGGCGCCCGCGGCTACGCGCTCGGCGGCGTCGCGCTCCGCGCCTCGGCGCGGTGCACGTGCGAGCGGGCGTGCTCGACGGCGGCGTCGAGCGTCTCGAAGACGTGCGCGCGGTCCTGGAGCTCCGTGAACACGCCGACGGCCTCGACGAGGCGCTGGTGCTCGGGCCGCAGGCCCTTGAGCAGGACGACGATGCCTCGGCGCTGCAGGTCGCCGACGATCTCGGCGAGCGCGTTGGCGCCGCTCGTGTCGAGCACCCGCACCCCGGAGAGCCGCAGGATGACGACCCGGACGTCGGCGACCAGGGAGAGCTCGTCGAGGAACCGGCGCACGTCGGCGAAGAAGAGCGCGCCGTCGATCCGGTAGACCGCGATGTGCTCGCGCAGCAGGGCGCGCTCGGACGCGACGTCGACCTCGCGCAGGTCGAGCTCCTCCCGGTGCAGGCCGCTGGCCTTCGCGACGGCGCGGAGCGCGAGGATCGCCGCGAGGGCCACCCCGAGCTCGACGGCCACGACGAGGTCGAAGACGACGGTCGTGGCGAGCGTGAGCAGGAACACCGTGGTCCCGGACGGGCCCGAGCGGCAGATGGACCGCGCCGTCGCGAGGTCGACCATGCGCGCCGCGGTGACGAGCAGGACCCCGGCGAGCGCCGCGAGGGGGACACGTGCGACGAGCGGGCCGGCGGTGTAGATGATCACGGCGAGCACGACGGCGTGCAGTGCCGACGACGCGCGGGTGCGACCGCCGGCGCGCACGTTGACGGCGGTGCGGGCGATCGCACCGGTCGCCGGCATGCCGCCGAACAGGCCCGCAGCGACGTTGGCGACGCCCTGCCCGAAGAGCTCCCGGTTGGGGTCGGTGCGCGGCAGGTCGTCGTTCATGCCGTCGGCGACACGGGCCGACAGGAGGCTCTCCAGGGCCGCGAGGGCCGCGACGGCGAGCGCCGCCGAGACCAGGGAGCCCGTCGCCTCGGGCGTGAGGGTCGGCAGGGAAGGCGCCGGGAGCGACGACGGGATCGCACCGATCCGGCTCACGTCGAGGTCGGCGAGCTCGGCGACGAGCGTGACGACCACGACGGCGACGAGCGACGCCGGCAGGGTGCGCCGCACACGGGGGAGCAGGAGCATCAGCGCGACGACGAGCGCGACGAGGCCGAGGGGCACCCAGGCGACGGACCAGTCCACGACGGCCAGGGTGCGCAGCGCGACGAGGCCGGCGTTCTCGCCCTCGGCCTTGGGTGTGTCGAGCGCGAGGGGGATCTGCTGGGCCGCGATGATCACGCCGATGCCCATGGTGAAGCCCTCGACCACGGGCCACGGGATGTAGGCGACGAGCCTGCCGAGCCCGACGATGCCGGCGAGCAGCACGAGGCCACCCGCCATGATCGCGACGGTCGCCACGGACTCGGGCCCGTAGCGCGCCACGATGGGTACGAGGACGACCGTCATGGCGCCCGTGGGTCCCGACACCTGCAGGTTCGACCCGCCGAGGACCGCTGCGACGAAGCCCGCGATGACGGCGGTGACCATGCCGGCGGCGGCTCCCATCCCGGAGGTCACCCCGAAGCCGAGGGCGAGGGGGAGCGCGACGATCGCGACGGTGACGCCTGCGATCGCGTCCGCGCGCCAGGTGGTGCGCAGCATCGTGTAGTCGCTGCGGCGCGGGAGCGTGTGACGGCGCAGGGTGCCGAGCGCGCGGCGCCAGTCGACCGAGCCCGTGGGGCCGACGCTCATCGTCCGGCGCTCCCAGCGTCGTCGGTCGCCGCGTCGGTGGGGCCGAGCGGCTCGGCGAGGTCCGAGAGCACCGCGGGGGTGCCGGACAGGGAGTCGACGAGGAAGGTCCGGGCCGCGGTGAGCAGGTCGACGACGCTGGGGTGGGCCAGCTGGTAGTGCACGGCGTTGCCCTCGCGGCGTCCGACGACGAGGCCCGTGCGGCGCAGCACGGCCAGGTGCTGGGAGAGGTGGGACGCCTCGAGGCCGGTCGCGGTCAGCAGGTCGCTCACGGCGCGCGGGCCGGGGACGAGGAGCTCGAGGAGCCGGACCCGCAGGGGGTGCCCGAGGGCCTTGAAGAGCTCGGCCTTGATCTCGTGGATGGGGGTCTCGGTACGCGGGGCGCGGAGCGGCACGACGTCTCTTCCGTAGTGGATCAATGACTTGAGCATTTCCATCAAGCCGTCACAAGCATAACCCCGGCCGAGCGCTGGGCCGACCGGGGGAGTCGCCCGGACCCCGGATTGACTTCCCCTCGCCGTCGGCGTCTACTGGAGATTAGTCGAACAGGTGTTCGAAGATCAGGGATGTCCCGCCTCGTGCTGGACCGGGCCGGATGCCGGAAGAGGTGAGCCGCGGTGACCACGGTGGCGGTCGAGGAGCAGGTGGCCGCAGCCGATCGGGCGGAGCTCGCGAGAGCCGCGCTGGCGCGCGCGGAAGAGCGTACGGGCACCCAGAGGTGGGTCCGGCCGGTCCGTCTCACGGTCACCTCCGGGACACCGGTCGAGGCCGTGAGGACCGCCGTCGGCGACACCTCGCCGCTCCCGGACGTGACGGATGCGGGGCACGGCCGGTCGGTCGAGCCGAGCAGGTCGGTCGGTGACGCCAGGTCGCCCGACCAGGTGCGTCCCGGGCAGCCCGGTGGGGCGGTGCGGCTCCTTCCCGTCCGCGCGGACCTGGCGGCCCTGCTGCCGTCCGGCGCCCTCGACCGGGGCACCACGGTGGTCGTCACCGGGTCCACCTCCCTGACCCTCGGCCTCCTCGCGGAGGCCTCCCGGGCCGGGAGCTGGGTCGCGCTCGTGGGGCTCCCGGGCCTGGGGGTCCTGGCCGCCCAGCAGCTGGGGCTCGACCTCGACCGGATGGTCCTCGTCCCCGATCCCGGTCCCGACGGCCCCACGGTCCTCGCCGCGCTGCTCGACGGCGTGGACGTCGTCGTCGTCGGGCCCCGGGTGGCCCTGACCGACGGCGACCGCCGACGCCTGAGCGCCCGGGCGCGTGAACGGTCCGCCGTGCTCGTCCCCACCACACCCTGGCCGGCGGCCCACGTCGTGCTGACCGCTCGTGCCGCGCGGTGGGAGGGGCTCGACCGAGGGCACGGGCACCTGCGCACGTGCAGGCTGCGGGTCGAGCGCACGGGCCGGGGGACGGCAGCCCAGCGGCAGGAGTCCGAGGTCCTGGTCCCCGTGACCCCCGCGCCCCGGGCGGCCGACGCCGCACGGCCCCGTGCCCGGGGCGTGCGCCGCACCGCGAGGCGAGCGGGATGACCGCGCCGTCCAGGGTCGCGGCGCTGTGGGTCCCGGACTGGCCGGTCCTGGCAGCGATGACCGCCGAGGAGGTCGCCGTCCACGAGCCGGCAGCCGTGCACGACGGCCGACGCGTCACGGCGGTCTCGGCGCTCGCACGTCGCCAGGGCGTACGTCGAGGCATGCGGCGCAGGCACGCCCAGGAGTGCTGCCCCGGGCTGGTCCTCCTCGCCGAGGACCCGGGTCGGGACGTCCGGCTGTTCGAGCCCGTCGCCGCGGCCGCCGAGACCGTCGTCTCCGGGATCGAGGTCGCCCGCCCCGGCCTGATCCTGCTGCCCGCCGCAGGGGCGGGCCGGTACCACGGCTCGGAGCACACGCTCGCCGAGCTCCTGGTGGGGGCGGTCGCCGGGCAGACCGGCTACGAGGCGCAGATAGGCGTCGCCGACGGTGCCGGCGCTGCGGTGCTCGCCGCGCGCGCGGGGCGCATCGTGCCACCCGGTCGGGCGGCGCAGCTCCTCGGTCCGCTCGGGGTCGGCGAGCTGGTCCACGTCGCGACCGGCGACCTGGCGGCTCAGGTCCCTGACCTCGTCGACCTGCTCAACCGTCTGGGCCTGCGCACCCTCGGCGACCTCGCGCGGCTGCCCGCCACGGACGTCCTCGCCAGGTTCGGGCGCCTGGGCACGTGGGCGCACCAGGTCGCCTCGGGCCAGGACGACCGCCCGACGGCGCTGCGTCGCCTCGAGCCCGACCTCGCCGTCGAGCAGGACCTCGACCCACCGGTCGAGCGTGTCGAGGCAGCGGCGTTCGCCGCGCGACGCCTCGCCGAGGAGCTGCACGCACTGCTCGTCTCGCGGGGGGCGGGCTGCGGCCGCCTGCAGATCGTCGCCCGGACCGAGGACGGTCAGGAGCTGGCCCGCACGTGGCGCACGGAGGCCGTGATCGGCGGCATGTCGGCCGCCCGGATGACCGACCGCGTCCGCTGGCAGCTCGAGGGCTGGCTCACCGGGAGCAGCCTGCGCGCGTCGTCGCGTGCGGGGCAGCACCCGGGGCACGGTGCGGGGGACCCCGCTCCGGCCCCCCTGGTCCGGCTGGGGCTCCGCGCCGAGGAGGTCGTCGCCGTCGGGGCAGAGCAGGGGCGCCTGTGGGGTGGGCCCAGCGGCTCTGACCTGCGTGCGCAGCGGGCCCTGCACCGGGTCCAGGGGCTCATCGGCACCGACCGGGTGCTGAGCGTCGCCGTGCAGGGCGGGCGCGAGGTCCGCGACCAGGTCCACCTCGTCCCGTGGGGTGAGGAGGCCGCGCCGACGCGTCAGGTGCAGCAGCCCTGGCCGGGTCGCCTTCCCCCGCCGGCGCCGGCGACGGTGCTCCCCGAGCCGCAGGTCGTCCAGCTGTGCGGCAGCGACGGCCGGCGGGTCCAGGTCGACGCGCGCCTCCAGGTCAGCGCGGAGCCGACCGTCGTGTGGTGGCCCGCCGAGCAGGGGCTCCCCGAGCGGGAGACCGCCGTGACGGGGTGGGCGGGGCCGTGGCCCCTCGTCCAGCGCTGGTGGGGCCCGACGCCGCGGCGCCAGGTCTTCCTGCAGGCCACCCTCGCGGAGGGCGGGGCCGTGCTGCTCGCGCTCGAGGACGGCGTCTGGACGGTCGAGGCGCACTATGACTGAGCGTGCCGGGACCGGGCCGGGCGCGCCGCGGTACGCCGAGCTGCACGCCCACTCGGCCTTCAGCTTCCTCGACGGCGCGAGCCAGCCCGAGGAGCTCGTGCACGAGGCTGCGCGGCTCGGCCTGTCGGCACTGGCCCTGACCGACCACGACGGGCTGTACGGCGTCGTGCGCTTCGCCCAGGCGGCCCGCACCGCGGGGCTGCCCACGGTCTTCGGCTCCGAGCTGCACCTGCCCGGCCCGGACGGCGCCCTGGACGAGCCGACCGGGACACCCGACCCGCGCGCATCGCACCTGCTCGTCCTGGCCCGGGGGCCGCAGGGGTACCGCGCGCTGTCCCGGGCGATCGCCGAGGCGCACCTCGCCACGGGGACCAAGGGCATGGCCGACCACCGGCTGCCGGAGCTCGCGGCGGCGGCCGACGGGCAGTGGCTCGTGCTCACGGGCTGCCGCAAGGGCTCCGTGCGGCAGGCGCTCGAGGGCGGTGCGGCACTCGAGGGCGGTGCGGCGCACGGGCGCTGGGACCTCGACGCGGCGCACCGCGAGCTCGACCGGCTGACGTCCCTGTTCGGACGGGACAACGTCGCCGTCGAGGTCACGGACACGGGTGACCCCTGGGACTCCGAGCGCAACGACGCCCTCGCCGAGCTCGCCCGGCGTGCACGGCTGCCGCTCGTCGCGACCGGCAACGTGCACTACGCGCGCCCCGCGGACGCGGACCTCGCCGGGGCGCTCGCCGCCGTGCGCGCCCGCTCGAGCCTCGACGACATGGACGGCTGGCTGCCCGGGGGTCCGACCCTCCACCTGCGGTCGGCCGAGGAGATGGTGCTGCGGCACCGGCGTCACCCGCAGGCCGTGGCGACGGCTGCCGCGCTCGCGGCCGAGTGCGCCTTCGACCTCGCCCTCGTGGCGCCCGCGCTGCCGCCCTACCCCGTCCCGCCAGGGCACGACGAGGCGACGTGGCTGCGTGAGCTGGTCCGCCGAGGGGCGTTCGAGCGGTACGGCCCGCCGGAGGCGGAGCGGGTCCCGGGCGCGTACGCCCAGATCGCCCACGAGCTGGCCGTCATCGAGAGCCTCGGGTTCCCCGGCTACTTCCTCATCGTCCACGACCTCGTCGCGTTCTGCCGTGACCAGGGCATCCTCGCGCAGGGCCGTGGCTCGGCCGCCAACTCGGCGGTCTGCTACGCCCTGGGGGTCACGGCCGTGGACGCGGTGCAGCACGGGCTGCTCTTCGAGCGCTTCCTGGCCCCGGAGCGGGACGGGCCACCCGACATCGACGTGGACATCGAGTCGATCCGGCGCGAGGAGGTCATCCAGTACGTCTACGAGCGGTTCGGCAGGCGGCACGCGGCGCAGGTCGCGAACGTCATCTCCTACCGGCCCAAGTCCGCGGTCCGGGACGCGGCGCGCGCCCTGGGGTACGACGTCGGGCAGCAGGACGCCTGGAGCAAGAGCATCGAGCGGTGGGGGTCCCTCCGCGGTCCGGAGCACACGAGCCCCTGGTGGACGATGCAGCGCTCGGCCCCGGTGGGCCCGCTCGGGCTGGGCGGCGGCGGGGCAGGGTTCACGCCTGCGCCCGGCCCGGGCGTCGGCCAGGGCGCTCCTGCCGGTCCGCAGGCGGGGCGGGACGTGCCACGCACCGCCGACGGGCTCGAGCTGAGCGAGGACGGGCACGACGTCGTCCCCGTGCAGCGTCCGCCGTCGGCGACCGAGCTCGGCGAGATCCCCGACCCGGTCATCGACCTCGCCGAGCGGCTCCTGCGCCTGCCGCGACACCTGGGGATCCACTCGGGCGGCATGGTGATGTGCGACCGGCCGGTCATCGAGGTGTGCCCGGTCGAGTGGGCCCGCATGCCCGGCCGCACGGTCCTGCAGTGGGACAAGGACGACTGCGCCGATGCGGGCCTGGTCAAGTTCGACCTCCTCGGCCTGGGCATGCTCTCGGCGCTGCGCATCGCGTTCGAGCTGGTCGCGGCGAACGAGGGCGTCGAGCTGGGCCTGCACTCCCTGCCCCAGGAGGACCCTGCGGTCTACGACCTGCTGTGCGCGGCGGACACCGTGGGCGTGTTCCAGGTCGAGTCCCGTGCGCAGATGGCGACGCTGCCGCGCCTGCAGCCCCGACGCTTCTACGACATCGTCATCGAGGTCGCCCTCATCCGGCCCGGCCCCATCCAGGGCGGCTCGGTGCACCCGTACATCAACCGGGTGCGTGGCCGCGAGAAGGTGACCTTCCTGCACCCCCTGCTCGAGAAGTCGCTCGCCAAGACGATGGGCGTCCCGCTGTTCCAGGAGCAGCTCATGCAGATGGCCATCGACGTCGCCGGCTTCACCGGTGCGGAGGCCGACCAGCTGCGCCGGGCCATGGGATCCAAGCGGTCCATGGAGCGCATGGAGGCCCTGCGGGCCCGGCTCATGTCGGGCATGGTCGAGCGCGGGGTGGACGACCCGCAGGTCCGCGAGCAGATCTACGACAAGCTCAAGGCCTTCGCGGACTTCGGCTTCCCCGAGTCGCACGCGTACTCGTTCGCGTACCTCGTCTACGCGAGCTCCTGGCTCAAGGTGCACCACCCGGCGGCCTTCTACGCGGGCCTGCTCGCGGCGCAGCCCATGGGGTTCTACTCCCCGCAGTCGCTCGTGGCCGACGCGCGGCGGCACGGCGTGGTCGTGCTCCGCCCGGACGTGCAGACCTCGGGCGTCCAGGCAGGCCTCGAGCGCGTCGCCACGGACGGCGACGAGGTCCCTCGCGGCCCACGCCCCGGCTCCCCGGGTCCGCGCCGCGGCCAGGTGGTGCTCGACGTCGACCCCGCGCTCGCGGTCAGGCTGGGTCTCGCCGCGGTGCGGGGCGTGGGGGAGGAGGTCGCCGAGAAGCTCGTCGCCGAGCGCACCACCGGCGGTCCGTTCGCGGGACTGCGCGACCTGGTGCGCCGGGTGTCGTTGCGCACCGCCCAGCTGGAGGCGCTCGCGACGGCCGGCGCGCTCGAGTCCCTGGGCGTGGACCGTCGGGAGGGCCTCTGGGCCGCCGGCGCGCTCGCCCAGGAGGGACCCGAGACGCTGCCGGGCGTCGCCGTGGGCGTCGAGGCGCCGACCCTGCCGGGGATGAGCGAGGTCGAGCTCGCCATGGCCGACGTGTGGGCCACGGGTGTCTCCGTGGACTCCTACCCGACGCAGTACGTGCGCGAGGGGCTGGACGCGGCAGGCGTGCTGCGGGTCGAGCAGGCGTTCGAGCACGAGGTGGGGCGTCGCGTCGCGGTCGCCGGGGTGGTCACGCACAGGCAGCGGCCGGGGACCGCGCAGGGCGTGACGTTCCTGTCCCTCGAGGACGAGACCGGTCTGCTCAACGTCATCTGCACGGCCGGGCTGTGGAGCCGCTTCCGCCGGGTCGCGCGGACGTCGGCGGCTCTCGTGGTCCGCGGCCGGCTCGAACGCGCCGACAACGCGACGAACCTGCTCGCCGAGCACCTCGCTCCGCTGTCGCTGCGCATCCCGACGTCCTCACGCGACTTCCAGTGAGGCACTGCGCGCGAGATCCGGTGCGACGAGGTCGGGCCCGGTGGCGCGCCGGCACGGTGAGCCACCGGCCCGGTGCGCAGGCGGCTCAGGTGAGCGCGACCTCCTCGGGGGGCCCGTCCGGCGGGTCGGTCTCGGCCTCCGGGTCCCCGTCGTCGTCCGCCGTGAAGTCCGTGGGCGGGTCGACGTGGCGCAGCCGGGCGAAGACCGCCCAGCCGACCGCGATGAGCGGGACCGAGATGACCGCCCCGAGGATCCCGGCGACGAGCGTGCCCCCCGTGACACCCAGTGCGACCGCGACGGGGTGCAGCGAGACCTGCCTGCCCATGACCAGCGGCGTCAGGACGTGCCCCTCGAACTGGCCGATGAGCGCGATGCCGATGCCCACGAGCACCGCCGCGAGGACACCCTTCGCGGCGAGCGCCACGACCATCGCGATGACCATCGCGAGCGGTGCGCCGATCAGCGGGATGAACGCACCGATGAAGACGAGCACCGCGAGGGGGGCGGCGAGCGGGACGCCGACGATGAGCAGGATGATCGCGGCGAGCGCCCCGTCGGCCGCCGCGACGATGAACGTGCCCCGGGTGTAGCCCGAGAACGTGTACCAGGCGACGTCACCGCCGACGAACCACGACTCACGCATGCGTGCGGGTAGCTGGTTGAGGAACCAGAGCCACATCTCCTTGCCGCGGGTGAGGAAGAAGACCGTGCAGAACGTCGCGAGCGCGAGGGCCGTGAACACCTGGCCGACGGATCCCGCGCTCGCGAGCGCCTGGCTCGCGACGGCGCTGCTGTTCTCGGCGATCCACTCCTGTGCGGAGACGAGCCAGCCCTGGACGTCGTCGTTGGTGACCGTGAGGTGCAGCGGGCTGTCCTCGAGCAGCGTCAGCAGAGTCGAGATGCCGTCGTTGAACTGCTTCCCGAGGTTCTCCCACTGGCCCGCGACGGAGAACCCGATGTACGTGAACAGGCCCGCGACGAGAAGGATCGACAGGATCATCGAGAGGGCCGTCGCCAGGCCACGTGGCATCCACCGGGCGAGCGCGTTGACGACGGGCCGCAGCACGGCGGTGAACACGAGCGCGAGGAACACCGCGATGAACAGCAGGAGCACGCGCGACGTCGCCCAGAACACCAGCGCGACAGCGGCGACCACGACCATCATCCGCCAGGACCAGCCGGCAACGACCCGCAGCCAGTGCGGCGCCGTCTCCTCGTAGCCGACGACCGACGGGTTGCGACGCGCGCCGGCGACCTTCTTCGCCGCAGGACCGGCTCCGGCCAGGTGACGCACGGACGGCTTCGGACGTTCGGCCTCGGTCGTCGACGTGTCGTCGCGGTCGGTCATCACAGCTCCCCGCAGTGCCGGCGCGGACGCGCCCCGCCGCCAGTCTGCACCAGGGCGTGCGTCCTGGCGGCCTGCCACTCCGTGCTATCTTTACTGCCGCGCTTGAGGGACTCTTCGGAGCCCGTCAGGTCCACCTGTCCGGGTGGCGGAATGGCAGACGCGCTAGCTTGAGGTGCTAGTGCCCGTATAGGGCGTGGGGGTTCAAGTCCCCCTCCGGACACTCGTTGAGACAGCGACGAAAGGCCCCTGATCTGCGGAAGCGCAGAGCGGGGGCTTCTTTCGTTCTCGCACCTGAGGAGCTCTCGTGAGGCCGTCGCCCCACGGTCGGAATGCCCTGGCGCCGACTGTCGTCGCAGCCCCCTACGCTGTCCCGCGATGATGACGCGAGCGGAGGGGGCCTACCTCGGGGCGGTCCGGGCTTTCCAGAACCCGATGCTGGACCTCCTCCACAAGCGTCACGCACCCCTGGTGGTCTCCCTGCTGTCGCTCGTGTTCACCGTCGAGCGCCCGACGGTGCCCGTGGCGGACGCCCACACGGAGATCGGCGAGGCGCTGGCCCAGCTCCGTGCGGCAGGCCACGACGAGGCGCTACCGACCGCGACGGCACGTGAGCTGTGCCGGCTGTGGGCCGACGCGGGATGGCTGGTCCGTCAGGTCCTGGACGACGACGTCGAGGTGTACCGGCTCTCGGCGCACGCCGTGGGTGCGCTCGAGGTCGCGGGCCGTGCCGGCGGGGCTCGCGCGCGTGTGTCGCAGTCGAGGGTGCGGACGCTCCTGGACGCGATCGAGCGCCTCTCGCAGGACGCCGACCCCGACGTCCTGGTGCGGATGGCCCGGCTGGACGCGGAGATCGCGCGGCTGCGCGAGGAGCTCGCACGGATCCAGCGGACGGGCGCCGTCGATCCGGTCGACGAGGAGCAGCTGCTCGAGGAGGCCGAGAACGTCCTGCACCTGGTGCGCGAGCTTCCTGCCGACTTCGCGCGGGTCGCAGAGTCGATCAAGGCGATGCAGCGAGACGTCGTCACGGCGCTGCGCCAGGACCAGCGCCCGACCGGCGAGGTGCTGCGCGAGTACCTGGAGCGCGGGGAGCACGTGATGGAGTCGACCGCCGAGGGGCGGGCGTTCTCCGGCGCGTTGCGTCTCATCGGCGACCCGCAGCGGCTCGACGAGCTCTCCGGCGAGCTCGAGGTGATCCTGCGACACCCCTTCACCCGGCGCCTTCCGGCGCAGCAGCGTGCCGAGCTGCGGGACATCGGCAGGTGGCTCGAGCGGGGCATCGAGCAGGTCTTCACGGCGCAGCGTGAGGCGTCGCACGTCATCACGGCGCAGGTGCGCAACCACGACCCGATGCGGGACCGGCAGGTCGACGAGCTGCTGCGCGAGGTCATGACCGGCCTCCAGGCGTGGACGGCGGGCGCGCGACGCGGCCAGCCCGTCGAGCCCGTGCGGCGGCTCCCGGTCGCGGAGGTGGACCACCTGCGCCAGACGCCCGGTGACCTGCGACCGGCGCAGGCGCCGTCGCCGCTGGCCGACTGGGACGACGACGCGGGCGCGGACGTCTCGCAGGACGAGGCGCGTGCGTGGGGCGGCCCGCACTACGCGGCGCTCCACGAGCAGCTCGCGGCGTCGGCGGGAACGGACGGGACGGTGGACGTGGCGACGGCGTTCAACGCGGCGCCGGAGGCCGTCCGGCGACCGGTGGACCTGCTGGGGGTCCTGGAGATCGCGCACGACCTGGGCATGGCGGAGTCCGACGAGGTCGTGCTCGTCGAGGCCGTGCGGCCCGACGGGACACGACGTCGGTTCGCGTTCAGCGGCGTCACCACACGGATGAAGGACGAGATCGATGAGTGAGACCACCCCGACGGCCTTCATCAGCCCCGTGCCCATGGAGGAGGACCCTGCGGAGCTGTTCGCAGGGGACTGCGGGACGCTCGACGCGGACGTGCGGCGCCTTCTCGTGCGACTGCTGCAGCGGCGGTTCCTGCTGGCCGACAGGAGCCCCGCCCAGTGGCGGACCCTCGTGGAGAACCAGCAGGTCATCGAGTCGCGGCTGCACGACCTGTTCGTCCACCTCGTCGTGGACCACGAGCGGGGGGTCGCGTACAAGAAGCAGGTCCGCTCGGCCGAGCTCGAGGTGCCTGTCCTCCTGCGTGACGACGCCTACACGCGGGCGGAGACGCTGGTCCTCGTCCACCTGCGCACCGTGTTCCAGCGCGAGCGGGGTGCCGGTGAGACCTCGGTCCGGGTCGACGTCGAGGAGATCGAGCAGACGGCCCTGACCTACTTCGACGCCGACGAGTCGAACGTCGCGTCGAGGCAGCGGGAGATCCGGGCCGCCGTGGTCCGCCTGGCCAAGGACGGGCTCATCGAGGAGGAGTCGGAGGGGCGCTACCGCGTCACGCCGCTCGTCGAGGTCGTGCTGAGCAACGCGCGGCTCGCCGAGCTGCGGGACTGGCTGCGGGAGCAGGCGCGCACGACGGCGCAGGAGGTGGCCTGATGACGATGGCTGACACGTTGTTCGGCCTGCTGCCTGCCGCCTCGACGGGGCAGCAGTGGATCGCGCGCGAGCTCCAGCTGGTCAACTGGGGCGGCTACGACGGCCACCACAGCCTGCGCCTCGCGTCCACGGCGACCCTGCTGTCGGGCGGCTCGGGATCGGGCAAGTCGACGTTGATGGACGCGTACATCGCGCTTCTCATGCCGCACACGACACCGTTCAACGGCGCCTCCAACGGCGGGGTCGTGGGCCGGCCCCGGGGCAAGGACCAGCGCAACATCGTCTCCTACGCCCGGGGGAAGCTCGACGAGTCCCGTACGGAGGACGGGACCCGCGAGCGTGTGCTGCGCGGCGAGGGCCAGGACACGTGGTCCGCGGTCGCGATGACGTGGGCGGACCAGGCGGGCCAGCTCTTCACGGGTGTGCGGGCCTGGTACGTGCCCGCCGCTGCGCGGACGCTCGACGACGTCGTCGCGGTCCGCGCGACGTGCGACGGCGGCTTCGACCTGCGTGAGCTCGAGCGGGCCGCGACCGACAGGCTGTCCCGCGGGGCCGTGGTCGCCGCGGGACTGACGCCGTTCGACACGGACCGCGAGTACACGGCGCGGCTCCACCTGACCCTGGGCATCGGTGCCACGGGTGGCGGCGCGAAGGCTGTGGCGCTGCTCGGACGTATCCAGGCCGGTCAGCAGATCACCACGGTCGACGCCCTCTACAAGGCGATGGTGCTCGAGGAGCCGGACACGTTCGCGACGGCGGACGCCGTCGTGGAGCAGTTCGACAAGCTCAGCGGCACGCGTGACCAGATGATCACGGCCCGCCAGCAGGTCAAGGCGCTCGAGGCGATCCGCGAGCACAGGGCTCGGATCGAGGAGGCGGGGGAGCGGCTCCGCGTCGTCGACGAGCTCGGGACGTTCGACGACCGTGCGTCGGCCGTCGCCCTCTGGCGCGACGAGAGACGGCTCGGCCTCCTGCGCTCCGTCGAGCAGGAGCTCCAGCGCGAGCACCAGCACGCTCGCCGGCTCGCGACCGAGACGAGCAGCAGGGTCGAGGCGGCACGGTCGGAGCTCGACGGGATCAAGCAGACGCTCTGGGCCTCGGGTGGCGACCGGCTCGCAACGGCGCAGCGTGAGGTCAGGTCGGCCGAGCAGCGCCGGGACCGCGTCGCCGGTGCCCGCCGCAGGCTCGACGAGGTGCTCCAGGCCGCGTTCGGGATCTCGGCGAGCTCCGAGCAGGCGTTCACGGAGCTCGTCGCGCGCGCGTCAGCGGCCCTGCAGGACACCGACGCCAAGCTCGCGGCGCGGAGCCGCTTCGCCGAGGCGATGGTGGAGAAGAAGGAGGCCCGGGCCGATCTCGCGGCGCTGCGTGAGGAGCGGGGTCGGGTAGCACGACGAGCCGGCAACATCCCCGACGACCTGCACCACGCGCGCGACGCACTCGCGAGGGCCGCCGGCCTCGAGCCGCACGACCTGCCATTCGTCGCGGAGCTCGTCGAGGTCAGGACGGAGCACGAGCCGTGGCGGGACGCGTTCAACCTGGCGCTCGGCGGCTTCGCCACGCTCCTGCTCATCGACGTCGCGCACCTGCGTGCGTTCCGCTCGGCGATCGACGGCATCCCGACGGCACGCCGGATCCGGTTCGAAGGTGTCCCGACGGGTCTGCGCGACGACGTCGCGCTCGACCACCGGACGCTGCCCGGGCGGCTCGAGTACCGCAGCGGGCCGTTCACGGGCTGGCTCCGCAGCGAGCTGGCCACCAGGTTCGGGTTCGTCTGCGTCGACACCCCCGGTGAGCTCGCGCAGCACCCCAAGGCGCTCACGCGGTCCGGTCAGCTGTCGCACGGGCGGCAGGGTGCGCACGGTGGTCAGGGGCGCGCGAACGTCCTCGGCTTCACCAACACGCGCCTCCTCGCGCACCTCGACCAGCAGATCGAGCGGGCGGAGCAGCGGCTCGGGCTCTCCGAGGCCCAGGTGGTCGCGGCGGAGGCCCACCTCGACCGCCACGAGCTCGAGCAGAACGCCGCCGCTGTCCTGGCCGACACGACCTGGGAGCAGGTCGACCTCGCCTCCGCGGATGCCGAGCTCGCGCGGTGGCAGCAGGTCATCGACGACGTGACGTCCGGCAACCCCGAGGTCACCCGGCTGCAGACGCAGGCGGTGGCGCTCGAGGTGACGATCCGCACGCTCACGGAGGAGCTGGGCCGCACGAAGGGGAGCGTGGTCGCGCTCGAGGACCGCTGGACGACGACCACGGACGAGGTCGACGCGGCCCAGCAGGCGCTCGACGCCGCCCACGCGGACGGGCGCGCGGTCGACGCCGGGCACCGGGCCTACCTCGACGGGCTGCTCGGTCCTTCGGCGGACAGCGATGACGGCGCGACCGGCCCGGTGGAGGCGCTCAAGGCGTTCGACGACACCCTTGCGCGTGCGACGCACGTGCTGCGGACCGACCGGGAGAGCGCCCAGCAGACCGTCGGCGCCGCCCGGGACGCCCTGCGCCGGACGTTCGAGACGTTCGTCGAGCGCTGGCCCGACCCGAACCTCGGGGTCGACCCGGACGAGTCCTACGGGGACTTCGAGCGGCTGCTCGCGGAGCTCGAGACGAGCGGGCTGCACGAGCTCGAGGGTGAGTGGCGGCGGAGCCTGCTGCGCCTGTCCGGCAACGACCTCACGGACCTGCACAACGCGCTGAGCCGCTCGGTCCGGGAGATCAAGGAGCGGATCCGACCGGTCAACGACATCCTCGCCGACCTGCCGTTCGCCGACGACGGCCACCGGTTGCGGATCGACGCCCGTGACACCCAGTCCACCGTCGTCGCACGGTTCCGCAAGGAGCTGCGCGACCTGCGCGAGCTGCTGGCGACCGACGCGACGGACGCCGAGCGTGAGCGCCGCTACGTCCGCATGGCCAAGGTGATCGACCGGATCCGTCGCTCCGCGCCCGACTTCGCCGATCTCGTCGACGTCCGACGGCACGTGCGGCTGAGTGCCGAGAAGGTCGACCTCGACGGGAACCACGTCGCGCTCTACGACCACATCGGCGAGAAGTCGGGCGGTGAGTCGCAGGAGCTCGTCGCGTTCATCGTCGGCGCCGCCCTGCGCTACCAGCTGGGGGATGCCGGCGCGGACCGTCCCCGCTACGCGCCGGTGTTCCTGGACGAGGCGCTCATCAAGGCCGATGCGCGCTTCACCGGTCGGGCGATCGGTGCCTGGCGCGGGCTGGGCTTCCAGCTCGTGATCGGGGCGCCCAACGACAAGTTCGGCGCCCTCGAGCCCCACGTCGACCTCAAGTACGTCGTGCTCAAGGACGGCTCTGGACGGTCGCGGACCAAGCCCGTGGTCGGCATGCCCGAGGAGGCGCAGCCGGTCTGAGCGGGCACGGGCTCGTCGCCGGTGTGGCGCACCCGTGCTCGCGTGTCCCGCTCAGGGGGAGCGCTGCACCCAGGCACGCACCACCGATCCCGCCTACCGTCGTGCCATGACCGGTGACCTCGGCAGCTTCCTGCGCGCGAGACGAGCACACGTCCAGCCGTCCGACGTCGGGGTGCGTTCCCTCGGCACGCGTCGCGTCGCCGGCCTGCGGCGGGAGGAGGTCGCGATGCTGGCGGGCGTGAGCGTGGACTACCTCGCACGGCTCGAGCAGGGACGCGAGACGAGCCCGTCGCCGGCGGTCCTGAACGCGCTGGGGCGTGCCCTGTGCCTGGACCACGAGGCGGCGGCGCACCTGTTCCGGCTCGCGGGCCTCGCCCCGGCCTCCCGGCAGCCCGCGCCACCCGCGGTCGACCCGGCGCTCGAGGAGCTCCTGGAGTCCTGGCCGACCACCCCTGCCCTGATCATCAACCCGCAGCTCGACGTCCTGGCGGCCAACAGGATGGCCCGGGCCCTGTACTCGGACTTCGAGCGGGTCGACAACGTCGTGCGCATGACCTTCGTCGACCCGGCCGGCGCCCGGTTCTTCCTGGAGTGGGAGCGGGCCGCCGAGTCGTGCGTGGCGAACCTGAGGCTCGCGCTCGGCATAAACCCCACGGACGACAGCATGCTCGCCCTCATCACCGAGGCGCACGACGCGAGCCCCCACTTCCGGCGCCTGTGGGCCCAGCACGAGGTGTGCGGCAAGACCCAGGAGGCGAAGCGCTTCCACCACAGCGAGCTGGGTGAGATCACGCTGGCGTACCGCGCGTTCGACGTGCGGGGGGCCGCCGGCCACGAGCTGATCACCTACCAGGCCGCAGCCGGCTCGGCAGAGGCAGACAAGCTGCGCCTGCTGGGGACCCTCGCCGTCACCCCGCGCTGACCGGGGCGTGGGTGGGTGTGCCGCACCGGGGTGGAGCGCGGCCTGCCACCCCGGGGCGCGGTCCACGAGGCTGGGACGCATGAGCTCACACATCGAGGACAGCACCGGACCCGACCCCGTCCTGGACGACGACACGGTCGGCGGGCAGCGCAGGCAGCAGCCCGATCGGCTGGGCCTGTGGTGCACCGCCGACGGGCACGTGCGACAGGAGCTGCGCGCCGACGGCCGCTACGTCGAGGCGCGGGGCGCCCGCGAGGCCGCGTACACGGGCCGCTACGAGATCGACGGCGACCGGATCGAGTACTGGGACGACTCCGGCTTCACGGCCGACGGGGTCTTCGTCGCGGGAGTCCTGCACCACGCGGGCATGGTCATGCGGCGGCGTTGACGGCGAAGACGGCCGCGGGCGGGCGTCCGGCGTCGGGCGCCGGGCGAGCCGGGTGCCGGCGTCAGCCGCCCAGCGAGACGAGGAGCCCGACGAGCGCCGAGGAGCCGAGGCCGAGGGCCGTCCAGCCGACCATGCTCCCGGCGACGTAGGCGACGTAGCGTGCGCGGTCTGCGGCCGACCCCTCCCAGCGGGGGGCGGGTGCCGTGCGGACGGTCACGAGGACCCGGCGGAGGTCGAGCGGCTCGTGGGTGGTGGTGCGCGTCGCGGGCATCGTCAGGGCGGTCATCACGTGCTCCTCGTGGGGGCGTGGCAAGGGTGTGCGCCGGGGTCGCCGGGCCTCACCATCGTCCACCGCCCGTCCGTGCTCACGGTGGGCGGTTCGACCTAGGGGTCGCCCGCAGCGCAGAGGCCTCGCGCGCTCAGTCGGGCGTGACCTCGGTGACGACGCCGTCCTCGACGTGGAGGCGGCGCGTGAGGCGGACGGTCTCGAGCATCCGCCGGTCGTGAGTGACGAGGAGGATGGTCCCGTCGAACGTGTCGAGTGCTGCCTCGAGCTGCTCGATCGCGGGCAGGTCCAGGTGGTTCGTCGGCTCGTCGAGCACGAGGAGGTTCACGCCGCGGGCCTGCAGGAGGGCGAGCGCCGCACGCGTGCGCTCGCCCGGGGACTGCGACCGCGCGGGGCGGTCGATGTGGTGCGTGCCGAGCCCGAACTTCGCGAGCAGCGTACGCACGTCCGACGTGGGCCAGTCGGGCACCTCGCGGGAGAACGCCGTCGCGAGCGCCTCGTCGCCCTCGAACGCACGCCGGGCCTGGTCGACCTCGCCGACGAGCACCCCGCGCCCGAGGTCGACGGTCCCCGTCGAGGGCGTGATGCGCCCCAGGAGCAGCCCGAGGAGCGTCGACTTCCCGGAGCCGTTCGGTCCCGTGACGGCGACCCTGTCCTGCCAGTCGACCTGAAGGTCCACGGGCCCCAGGCGGAAGTCCCCGCGCTCGACGACGGCGTTGCGTGCGACCGCGACGACGGCACCGGATCGGGGCGCCGCCGCGATGCTCAGCTGGAGCTGCCACTCCTTGCGCGGCTCGTCGACGACCTCGAGCCGGTCGATGAGGCGTTCGGTCTGACGGGCCTTGGCGGCCTGCTTCTCGGCAGAGTCCGCCCGGAAGGCCGGGATGAACTTGTCGTTGTCCGTGGCCTTGCGGCGTGCGTTGCGCACGCCCTTCGCCATCCAGGCACGCTGGCGCCGGGCCCGGGCCTGGAGCGCGTCCCGTCGCGTCGCGTAGCCCTCGTAGGCCTCACGCGCACGACGCCGCGCGATCGAGCGTTCCTCGAGGTAGGCGTCGTACGTCCCCCCGTACGTCAGCACACGCTGGAGGCTGCGGTCGATCTCGACGACGGACGTGACAGTCCTGCTGAGGAACTCGCGGTCGTGGCTCACCACGACGATCGGTGCCGTCGAGCGGGCCACGAAGTCCTCGAGGCGCGCGAGCCCGTCGGCGTCGAGGTCGTTCGTCGGCTCGTCGAGGAGGTAGACGTCGTACCTCGACAGGATGAGCGCTGCGAGGCCGACGCGCGCCGCCTCGCCACCCGAGAGCGCGGTCATGGGCAGGTCGAGGTCGACGCCGAGATCGAGGTCGTCGACCGTGGTGCCCATCCGGGCGTCGAAGTCGGCGCCACCGAGGGCGAGCCACCGTTCGAGGGCCTCCGCGTACCCGTCCTCAGAGCCTGCGCCGCCCGCGGCGAGGTCGTCGGCGGCGGCGTCGAGCGCGGTCTGCGCGGGTGCCACGCCGGTGCGACGCTCGAGGTGGGCCCGGACCGTCTCGCCCTCGAGCCGCTCGATCTCCTGCGCGAGGTAGCCGACCTGCGCGTGCGGCGGAGAGAGGCTCACCGAACCCGCGTCCGGCGCGCGCCTGCCGGCGAGGACCTGCATGAGGGTGGACTTGCCCGCGCCGTTGGGGCCGACGAGGCCGACGACGTCACCGGGTGCCACGACGAGGTCGACGCCCGAGAACAGCTCACGGTCGCCGAAGCCCGCCCCGACACCCTTGGCCTGCACCGTCGCGCTCACGGGCCCATTCTCCCGTGCCGCTGGGCGTGGTCGGTCCCCGGCCCCCGGTCCTCGGGCACCGCTGCACACGGCATGCGCAGCGACGTGCAGCGCAGGCCGTGCGCAAGGGACGCCTGGGAATGAAGCACCCGGGTGCCGCGGTTACCCTGGAAGACGCAGGGCCGTCGAGCGCGGTGAGGTCCTGGTCAGGTACGCCGTCCGCGCCCTCTCGGAAGGCCGACCTCATCCGCCCCCTCGTCTTCGTGCACGGGACCCGCACCTCCTCCGCCATCTGGGAGCACCAGCTCGCAGCCGTCCGACGCTCGGGCCACGACGCCGTCGCAGTGGACCTGCCGGGTCACGGCAGCCGCGCCCACGAGCGCTTCACCCTCCCGGGCGCGATGAGCGCCATCGACGAGGCGGTCTCGAGCTTCTCCGTCCCGCCGCTCCTCGTCGGGCTGTCCCTGGGGGGCTACTCGTCCCTCGCGTACGCGGCGCGGCACCACGGGAAGGTCGCCGGTGTCGTCCTGTCCGGCTGCTCGACAGAGATCCGCGGCAAGCCGCTCGGCCTGTACCGCACGGTGTCGCTCAAGGTCGCGCAGACGCTGCGCCCGACCGGCGGCACGTGGCACGTGGTCGCGGACATGCTCGCCGCGATGAAGGGCTACTCGTCGCTGGCCGACCTGCGCCGTGTCCTGGTGCCGGTGTGGCTCGTCAACGGGCGACGCGACATCCTCCGGCTCGAGGAGCGCCGCTTCCTCGCCGCCGTCCCGGGCCTGCGGCTGCACGTGGTCGCGCGCGCCGGGCACGACGTGAACAGCCACGCGCCGGAGACGTTCAACCGCATCCTGCTGCACGCTCTGCACGAGCTCCGGGGCGCGGCCTCCGCCGTCACCTCTCCGATCCACCGCGCCGTCGCCCACGCCGGGTAGGTCCACCGGTCCACGGCAGCCCGACGAGGCGGGGCGGGTGCGCCGGGGCTGCTGCCACGACCCCGGGCGTCGTCGTGCCGAGCGGCGCACCTCTGTCGTCCTTCGCGCGGTTCACCACGGGCCGTGAGCACACAGGTCCGGACGGGCCTCCGTTCTCGATCCTGCACATGGCTCCGTGCTGCTGTTTTCGTCGCCCACCCCCCGGGCGGCCACGGAAAGGGTCTGTGCAACGGGTCGCGGACGTGGGATTCTCGCAGCACTGCCGAGAGCCGGAGGAACGCATGAGGGTCGGGGTCCCCACCGAGGTCAAGAACCACGAGTACCGCGTCGCCCTCACACCGGCGGGCGTCCACGCCCTCGCTGCCGCAGGGCACGAGGTGCTCGTCCAGGCGGGAGCCGGCTCAGGCTCCGGGATCTCCGACGCCGAGTACGTGGCCGCGGGCGGCACCATCGTGCCGACGGCGCAGGACGCGTGGGCGGCCCCGATGGTGTGCAAGGTCAAGGAGCCCGTCGAGCAGGAGTACGGCCTGCTGCGCCGGGACCAGCTGTTGTTCACCTACCTGCACCTCGCCGCGAGCCGCGCGTGCACCGACGCGCTCCTGGCGGCGGGTACCACCGCGGTCGCCTACGAGACGGTCCAGCTGCCCGACGGCACCCTCCCGCTGCTCGCACCGATGAGCGAGGTCGCGGGCAGGCTCGCGACGCAGGTCGGCGCCTACCACCTCATGCGGACGCAGGGAGGTCGCGGCCTCCTTTCTGGCGGCGTGCCCGGCGTGGCGCCCGCATCCGTCGTCGTCATCGGCGGGGGCGTCGCCGGCCGCCACGCGGCGGACATCGCCGTCGGCATGCGCGCCGACGTGACGGTGCTCGACACGAGCCTGCCGAAGCTCCGTGAGCTCGACGCGCGGTACGAGGGCCGGGTGCGCACGCTCGCGTCGAGCGCGTACGCGGTCGAGCAGGCCGCCCTCGGCGCCGACCTCGTCATCGGTGCGGTGCTGGTGCCCGGACGGCGCGCGCCGACGGTCGTGACCAACGACCTGGTGCGTCGGATGCGCACCGGGTCCGTCCTCGTCGACATCGCGGTCGACCAGGGCGGCTGCTTCGAGGACACCCGGCCGACGACCCACGCCGAGCCCACCTTCACGGTGCACGGGTCGGTCTTCTACTGCGTCGCCAACATGCCGGGCGCCGTGCCCGTCACGTCGACGCACGCGCTCACGGCGACGACGCTGCCCTACGTCCTGGCACTTGCCGAGCACGGCTGGGCCCACGCGGTCCGCAGCGACCCGGCGCTCGCGGCCGGCCTGACGACGCACGACGGCGCCCTGCTGCACGGTGGTGTCGCGGACGCGCACGGCCTGCCGCTCATGCCGCGGGAGGCGGTGCTCGCCTGACCCTGCGGCGTCGGCCGCTGCACGGGTCAGCGTGCGGCGGCCCGGCCGGAGAACGTGTCCGCGAGGCGCGCCGTGCGTGCGGCGTCGGCGCGGCCGAGGCGGGCCTTGCGCAGGTTCTCCCGCACGACCCAGCGCACATCCGCGTCGGGGTGGGTCGCCCAGCGCTCGAGCCTCGGGAACCCGACCTCAGGACCGGCGGCGACGACCACGCTCCAGGCATACCCGAGCGCCTTGCGGAGCGCGCGCGTCCCCGGCTCGGTGCGGCGGGGTGCGGGCAGCGCGACCAGCGCCGTCGTGACCTGGTCCAGCACCGCCAGCGTGTGCCGCACGGCGTCGTCGGTCTGCAGCAGGCGCGGCTCGCACAGGCCCGCGACGGCGGCACGCTGCACCAGGGGTGCGTCGCCGGCCCACGCGGTCGTCAAGGTCCGCAGGGTTGCCGGGTCGGCGTCACCGAGGGTCTGGAGCGCCATCGCGACGCCCTCGCGGACGCGCCAGCGGTCGTCGGCGGCGAGCTCGCGCAGCCGAACGGCGGCCTCGGCATCCCCCTCGACGACGAGCCTGCCGAGGCCGGCTGCTCCGCACATGGCGAGGTACTCGTCGGTGCTGGCCGCCGCGTGCCACAGGTACTGCGGTGTTGCTGCCGCCGCGACCGCGTGGAGGAGCTCGAGGTTCGCGCGGGGACCCGGCAGCCCGGAGTGCGCCGTGAGGTACGCGTCCCACGCCGCTGCCTGCGCCGGCAGGGCTGCGACCGCCTGCGCCGCGTCGTGCCTCGTCGTCACCCGTACCCCCGGCCTGTCTCGATCCGTCCATCCTGCCGCCTCGCGCGACGCGGCGGGTGCGGATGGGAAAGCGCGGGCGTGGGCCTCGTCACAGACCGTAGGGTCCGGCCATGGACACCGTGACCCTCGCCGACGACCGCCTCGTCCTCTCCGCCCCGACGGAGTCCGACGTCGACACGATCACCGCGCTGTGCCAGGAGCCGGTGATCCAGGAGTGGACGACCGTCCCGAGCCCGTACACGCGCTCGGACGCCGAGGGCTTCGTCACCGGCATGGTCGCCGCCGGGTGGGCGCAGGACAAGGACTACACGTGGGGCATCCGCGTGGACGGGCGCCTCGTCGGCATGATCGGCCTGGCGCGTCAGCCTGAGGGCTCCGCGGAGATCGGCTACTGGCTCGGCGCCGACGTGCGTGGGCAGGGCATCATGGACCGCGCGATCCGGCTCGTGCTCGCGTGGGCCTTCGACGACGCCGACGGACCTCGGCTCGAGCGCATCGAGTGGCATGCCTTCGCCCCCAACTGGGCGTCGTGGCGGGCGGCCTGGCGCGTCGGCTTCCGGTTCGAGGCCGCGGTCCGCGGTGCCGTGCTGCAGCGCGGGCGGCGGCGGGACGACTGGGCGGGGACGCTCCTGCGCGACGACGTCCGCGAGCCGGTCCTCCCGTGGCCCGCCACGGGCGTCGTCGTGCCGGACCCGCCGCCGGACGTGCGAGCACGTGACGCCGGATCGGCGAGGATGGCCCGATGACGTCTTCCGAGCCGCGTGAGGCTCTCTCCACCAGCAACCCGTTCGCCGAGCCGTCGTCCCTGCCCTACGGGCTGCCCGACTTCGCGCGCATCCGTGACGAGCACTACCTGCCGGCGTTCGAGGCCGGGATGGCGGCCGAACGCGCCGAGGTCGAGGCGATCCTCGGCGACCCGAACCCGCCGACCGAGGAGAACCTGCTCCTCGCGCTGGAGCGTTCGGGACGGCTGCTCCACCGGGTCACCACGGTCTTCTTCAACCGGACCAGCGCGGACAGCTCACCGTTCCTGGACGACCTCGAGGAGCAGCTCGCCCCGCGCCTCTCGGAGCACCACGACGCGATCACGCTCGACCCACGGCTGCACGCGCGCCTCGAGGCGCTCGCGGCGTCGGTCGAGGCGGGCGAGGTCGTCCTGGCCCCGGACGCAGCCTGGCTGCTCCACACCCTGCGTCGCGACGTCGTGCGTGCCGGTGCCGCGGCGACACCCGAGGTCCAGGCGCAGGTGCGTGAGCTCAACGCCCGGATCACGACGCTCGAGAGCGTGTTCGGCCGGCAGCTCCTCGCGGACTCCAACGCCTCGGCCGTCCTCGTCGAGCACGAGGAGGACCTCGAGGGCATGCCGCAGGACGCCGTCGCCGCCGCACGCCAGGCCGCGGCCGACCGTGGCCACGAGGCCGGCTACCTCATCGAGCTCATGCTGTTCAGCCAGCAGCCGGTGCTGGCGACGCTGCGCCGACGGGACGTGCGGCGACGCGTGCACGAGGCCTCTCTCGCCCGCGGTGGACGCGGGGGAGAGCACGACACCCGCGCGACGCTGCTCGAGCTGGCGCGGCTGCGTGCGCAGCGCGCACAGCTCCTCGGCTACGACCACCACGCCGCCTACGTCGCCGACGACGGGACGGCGGGCACCACCCAGGCCGTCGACGCGATGCTCGCGCGCCTCGCCCCGGCCGCCGCGGCCAACGCGCGCCGCGAGGCCGCCGACCTCGAGGACGCGATGCGCGCCGACGAGCCCGGCGCGACGCTCGAGGCGTGGGACTGGCCCTTCTACGCGGAACGCGTGCGACAGGCCAGGTACGCGCTCGACGACACCGCCCTGCGGCCCTACCTCGAGCTCGAGCGGGTGGTCCACGAGGGCGTCTTCTACGCGGCCACGCAGCTCTACGGGATCACGTTCGCGGCACGTCCTGACCTGGTCGGCTACCACCCGGACGCGCGTGTCTTCGAGGTGCGCGACGCCGACGGCTCCGAGCTCGGCCTGTTCGTGGCGGACTGGTACACGAGGGAGTCCAAGCGCGGCGGGGCGTGGATGAACAACCTCGTCGACCAGAGCCACCTGCTGGGCGAGAAGCCGGTCGTCGTCAACAACCTGAACATCCCGAAGCCCCCGGCGGGCGATCCCACGCTGCTCAGCTGGGACGAGGTCAACACGCTGTTCCACGAGTTCGGTCACGCGCTGCACGGTCTGTTCTCCGACGTGCGCCTGCCGTCCCAGTCGGGCACCGAGGTCCCGCGTGACTTCGTCGAGTACCCGTCGCAGGTCAACGAGATGTGGTCGCTCCACCCCGAGGTGATCCGTCGCTTCGCGGTGCACCACGAGACGGGCGCGCCCATCCCGCAGGAGTGGGTGGACACGCTCGTCGCCTCGGGTCAGTACAACGAGGGCTTCCGCACGACGGAGTACCTCGCGGCGGCGATCCTCGACCAGGCGTGGCACCAGCTCACGCCGCAGGAGGTGCCGACCGAGGTCGAGCAGGTCGAGGCGTTCGAGCAGCACGCGCTCGAGCAGGCCGGCATCGCCCTGCCGACGGTTCCCCCGCGCTACCGCACGACCTACTTCAACCACGTGTTCGGTGGTGGTTACGCGGCGGCGTACTACTCGTACATCTGGGCGGAGGTCCTGGACGCGGACACGGTGACCTGGTTCGAGGAGAACGGCGGTCTGCGCCGGGAGAACGGCGACCGGTTCCGGCGGGTCCTGCTGTCGCGGGGCGGGTCGCTCGACGTGCTCGACGCGTTCCGTGAGCTGCGAGGGCGCGACGCCGAGATCGCGCCGCTCCTCGCTCGCAGGGGCCTGACCGGGGCGTGAGCGTGGGGGCGCGTGATCCAACGCGCCCCCACCTGCCGGGACCCTCGGCGTCCGGTCCACCGCGCCCCGGCCGGTACCGTGGCGAGCATGTCCCTCACGCCCGGCGAGCCCACGCTCGCGTCCTCCGGCCAGCCCGTCCCCACGTCCGGCCTCACGGCCCAGGACGAGGTCGTCTCGATCTGCCAGGACCTCCTGCGCCTCGACACGTCCAACTACGGCGACAACGAGGGTCCGGGCGAGCGTGCCGCCGCGGAGTACGTGATGGCGTCCCTGCACGAGGTCGGGCTGGAGCCGGAGCTCTTCGAGTCGGCGCCGGGCCGGGCCAACGTCGTCGTGCGGCTGCCGGGCCTGGACCCGACGCGCGGGGCGCTCGTGCTGCACGGGCACACCGACGTCGTGCCCGCTGCGGCGGACGACTGGACGGTCGACCCGTTCGGCGGCGAGGAGATCGACGGCCTGCTGTGGGGGCGCGGCGCCGTCGACATGAAGGACATGGACGCGATGATCCTCGCCGTCGTGCGACAGATGGCCCGTGAGGGCAGGCGGCCCGCGCGGGACGTCGTGCTCGCGATGTTCGCCGACGAGGAGGCGGGCGGGCGCTACGGGGCGCGCTACGCCGTCGACCACCGGCCTGACCTCTTCGAGGGCGCGACCGAGGCGATCAGCGAGGTCGGCGGCTTCTCGGTCGACGTCGGCGGCAAGCGTGCCTACCTGCTCCAGACCGCGGAGAAGGGCATCGGCTGGCTGCGGCTCGTTGCCGACGGACGCGCCGGCCACGGCTCGCAGGTCAACACCGAGAACGCGGTCACCGAGCTCGCCGCGGCGGTCGCCCGCATCGGCTCGTACGCCTGGCCGCTCCAGATGACGCCGACGGTGCACGCGCTGCTGACGGGCGTCGCGGACCTCACGGGCCTGCCGTTCGACCCCGAGGACCCCGAGTCCGTGAGCGGCCTCGTCGACGCGCTCGGCCCGGCCGCCCGGTTCGTCGGTGCCACCGTGCGCAACACCGCCAACCCGACGCAGCTGTCCGCGGGCTACAAGGCCAACGTGATCCCCGGTTCTGCCGAGGCCGTGCTCGACACCCGGTTCCTGCCCGGCCACGAGGACGCCGCGCGCGCGACGCTCGCCGAGCTCGCCGGCCCGAACGTGCGCATCGAGGACATCCACCGGGACGTCGCGCTCGAGGTGCCGTTCTCGGGGAGCCTCGTGGACGCGATGGTCGACGCGCTGCACGCGGAGGACCCCGGTGCGGCCGTCCTGCCCTACACGTTGTCGGGTGGCACCGACAACAAGTCCCTGTCGATCCTGGGGATCACCGGGTACGGGTTCGCGCCCCTCCAGCTGCCGACGAGCCTGGACTTCTCCTCGATGTTCCACGGCGTGGACGAGCGTGTCCCGGTCGAGTCCCTCCGCTTCGGGACACGCGTGCTCGACCGGCTGCTCGCGACCTGCTGACGTCACGGCGCGGGCGTCCGGGGCTCAGAGCGTGCTGCGCACCCGGATGATCTTGCGGCGGAGCCAGAACTTGCGCTCGCCGCCCGCGTAGAGGCTGGTCCGCGCGAGCTCCCACCGGCCGTACTCGGCCTCGTCGGTGAGCAGGCGCCGCGCGTCGTTCCGGCTCGTGGACCGGTCGAGCGTGACGACGCGGTACTCGTACTGTCCGCCCTGGCTCTGCCAGCCCTCCCGGGCCGGTCGGGCGGTCGTGCTCCCGCTCAAGTGCTGCACCTCCGTGTGTCGCTGGTGCCTGCTCGTGCGCCTTCTCGCCGCGCGCCTGCGGCCGACCGGTGACGGCGTGGTTGCGCCGCGTGGCCGCCCGATGCCCGCGATCGAGTGCCATTGTGCACGCACCGGCGCTACCGTCGGGGCATGACCGATGACCCGCGTGCCGCGCTCGACCGCCTGCTCGCAGCGCTCGAGGCCCATTTCCACGCCGTGAGCACGCGACGAGGCGACGACGACCCCGCCGTCGACGACGCCTACGACGTCCTGGCCGACGCCTTCGAGGTGTACGACGACGCCATGGTGCGCGTCCACGGCGAGACGCTCCCCTTCTACCTCGCGGACGAGGAGACGGACGACGACGACGCGGACGACGCCGACGACCTCGACGCGGACGAGGACGACCTCGAGGACCTGGAGGACGACCTCCTGGACGGCACCGAGCTCGACAGCGCGGAGCGCTGAGGCTGGAAGGCGCGGAGCGCTGAGGCTGGACGGCTCGGACCGCTGACGGCGGGCGCGCCCGCCCTCAGAAGCGCTCGGGGTAGCCGAGGGCCGGCGCGCTGACCTCGTCGAGCGCGTCGACGAGCGCCGCGGGCAGCTCGAGGTCCAGGTCGAGGGCCGGCCGCAGCTGGTGCGCTGTCCGCGCGCCGACGATCGCCGAGCTGACCTGCGGGCGTCCCAGCACCCATGCGAGCGCGACCTCGAGGGCGGTCCGCTCCAGGCCCTCCGCGGCGGTGAGCACGGCCTCGACGACCGGGAGCGAGGTGCGGCCGAGATAGGGGGCGACGAACCCCGCCAGGTGCGCGGACGCGGCCCGGGAGTCAGCGGGCACCGACCGCCGGTACTTGCCGGTCAGGACCCCGCGGCCCAGGGGCGACCAGGCGAGGACGCCCACGCCGAGCTCGGCGGCAGCAGGCACGACCTCGCGCTCGACGCCCCGCTGGAGCAGCGAGTACTCGACCTCGACCGCCGCCAGGGCGTGCCCCGGCTCGAGGAGCGTCGCGGCGCGGGCGGTCTGCCAGCCCGGGTGGTTCGACAGGCCCACGTACCGCGCCCGGCCCGAGTCGACGGCGGACCGCAACGCACCCATCGTCTCGGCCAGCGGCGTGCGCGGGTCGGGCGACTGGACGAGCCAGAGGTCCACGTGGTCGGTCCCGAGCCGCATCAGCGACTCGTCGAGCGAGCGCAGCAGCGCGCCTCGTGACGCGTCGACCACGCCACCCTGCGGCGTGCGCCGGATGCCCGCCTTGGTGCACAGGACGACGTCCTCGCGGGCCACGACGGTGCCCAGCAGGGACCCGATGAGCTCCTCGGCCGCGCCGTCGGCGTAGGAGGCCGCCGTGTCGAGGAGGGTCCCGCCGGCGTCGACGAAGTCACGCAGCTGTGCCGCGGCCTCGTGCTCGTCGGTGTCGCGGCTCCAGGTCAACGTCCCGAGCCCCAGGGACGAGACCCGCAGGCCGGTACCGCCGAGCAGTCGCTCCTCCATGCTGCAGGAGGCTACCGGGAGCGCGTGCGTCGGGCGGGGACGGGGCATGCCCGGCGAGCCGGTAGCGTGTGGCGCCATGACGTGGTGGGAAGCGGTCGTCCTCGGCCTTGTCCAGGGACTCACCGAGTTCCTCCCGATCTCCTCGAGCGCGCACCTGCGCATCGTCGGCGAGCTGCTGCCCACCGGCACCGATCCGGGGGCGGCGTTCACGGCCGTGACCCAGATCGGCACCGAGAGCGCGGTCCTCCTGTACTTCCGGCGCGACATCGCGAAGATCTGCGTCGCGTGGTGGCGTGCGCTGACGGGGCAGCACGGGGCGGGCTGGCGTGCGCGGATGGGTGCGGCGGACCCCGACGCGCGGATGGCGTGGTGGATCGCCCTGGGCTCGGTGCCGATCGTCGTGCTGGGCCTGCTGTTCGAGGACTCCATCAAGGGCCCGTTCCGCAACCTCTTCCTCGTCGCGATGACCCTCGCCGGCTTCGCGCTCGTGCTCGGCTGGGCCGACCGCCGGGGGACCAAGGAGCGCGGACTGGAGACGATCACCTGGCGGCACGCCGTCCTGTTCGGGTTCGCGCAGGCGCTCGCGCTCGTGCCCGGTGTCTCGCGCTCGGGCGGCACGATCACCGCGGGCCTCCTGCTGGGGTACACCCGCTCGGCGGCCGCCCGGTACTCGTTCCTGCTCGCGATCCCGGCCGTCCTCGGCTCCGGGGTGCAGCAGCTCGTCACGAGCCTCGACGACTTCGGCACCGCGGGCACCCCGAGCCTGGGCGTGACGGTCCTGGCGACGCTCATCGCGTTCGTCGTCGGCTACCTCGTGATCATCGCTTTCCTGAAGATCGTCGAGAGCTACAGCTACCAGCCGTTCGTGGTGTACCGGATCGCCCTCGCCGCGGTCGTCGTCGTGCTCCTGCTCGCGGGCGTGCTCGAGCCCATGGGCGCGTCCGCCTGACCCGCGCTCAGAGCCAGCCGGACCGCGTGAACAGGCGGTGGAGCAGGACGGACAGGCCCGCCATCACGCCGAGCGCCGCCGGGTAGCCGCCGACCCACCCGAGCTCGGGCATGTGGTGGAAGTTCATGCCGTACACGCTCGCGACGAGCGTGGGGACCGCGACGATCGCTGCCCACGCCGAGATGCGACGCACGTCGTCACCCTGGCGGATGGACACGAGCGCGAGGTGGCTCGAGAGCAGCGCGGCCAGGAGCTCGTCGTGGGCGTCGAGCCGCCTGTCCAGACGGTCGACCGCCGTCACGAGCTTGCGCGCCCAGGCGTCGCCCGCATCCCGTCCGTCCGGGTCGGTGACGAGGTCGGCGAGCTCGGCGCCCAGCGGCACCAGGCCGCGGCGTGCCTCGGCGATCTCGCGCTTGAGGGCGTAGATCGCCTCGACCGGGTTGGTGCGCTCGCCCGCGAAGACGGTCTCCTCGACGGCCTCGACGGCCTCGCTCAGGCGGGCCTCGACGTCGGACGCCGTCGCGACGAGGGCCGCGAGCAGCGCGGACAGGACGCCGGCGGTGAGCCGGTCGGGTGCGGGCTGGGGTGTCGCCAAGAGCTCGGCGACCTGGTCCAGGCACCCCGCGGGCCCCGCCTCGGCGGTCAGGACGACGCCCCCGAGGACGAGGCACGTGACCTCGCCCGTGAGCACGTCGGCGGTCGACTCCCGGTAGCTGGTCGTCGGTGCCGTCAGGTACACGCCGCCGGACAGGTGCTGGACGTGCGGGCGGCCGTGGCGTCCTGCGCCGTGCGCGCCGATGGAACGCACGACGTCGGTCGGCAGCCCGAGTCGCTCGGCGACCGCGGGCACCTCCTCGCGCGAGGCGACGCGGACCCACAGGACGTCGGCGTCGTCACGCGCCGGTGGCTGCCCCGCGTGCCAGCCGTCGGGGGAGTGCCACCACGTCGGACCGAGCTCCTCCACCTGCACAGCCCCAGTCTGGACCTCCCGGTGCCCGTGCGGGTGCGGGTCCGCACGTGCACGGTCGGCGGGTCGCGCGGTCGGCGGGTCGGGCAGCGGGCGCACCGATAGGCTGCGGACGTGCGTACCTGGCCCGCCCCGCATGTCCCCTCGATCCCCGGACGCGGAGGCGAGGTCAAGGTCGTCGACTCGACCAGCGGGTCCCTCGTCGTCGCCGCGCCCGGCCCGGTGGCCACGCTCTACGTGTGCGGCATAACGCCGTACGACGCGACGCACCTCGGCCACGCGGCGACGTACATCGCCTTCGACCTGCTCCATCGGGCGTGGCTCGACGCGGGCCTCGAGGTCCGGTACGCCTCCAACGTGACGGACGTCGACGACCCGCTGCTCGAGCGTGCGACGCGTACGGGCCAGGACTGGGAGCAGCTCGCGGCGGACCAGACCGCCCTGTTCGCCGAGGACATGACGGCTCTCGGCGTGCTCCCGCCGCACACCTACCTCGGGGCAGTCGAGACGATCCCGACGATCGCCACGACGGTCTCGCGCCTGCTCGACGAGGGGCTCGCCTACCGTGTGCCGGTCGAGGCCGGGGCAGGCGGGGACCGACCCGAGCTGGGCGACGTCTACGCGGACGTCTCCGTGGACCCGCACTTCGGGTCCGTCGCGGGTCTCGACCACGACCAGACGGTCGCGCTGTTCGCCGAGCGCGGCGGGGACCCGGACCGCCCGGGCAAGCGCGACCCGCTCGACCCGGCGCTCTGGCGCCGCGAACGCCCCGGTGAGCCCGCGTGGGACGCCGGTCAGCTCGGCACGGGCCGCCCCGGCTGGCACATCGAGTGCACCGTCATCGCGCAGCAGGCCCTCGGCGCATCGTTCGACGTCCAGGGTGGTGGCCGTGACCTGTGCTTCCCGCACCACGAGATGAGCACGGCCCACGCGCGTGCCCTCGGCGGTGAGGGTGCCCGCGTGCACGTGCACACCGGGATGGTCGGTCTGGGCGGCGAGAAGATGAGCAAGTCGCTCGGGAACCTCGTGCTCGTCTCCACCCTGCGCGCCGCCGGTGCCGACCCGATGGCGATCCGGCTCGCGACGCTTGCGCACCACTACCGCGACGACTGGGACTGGGACGACCGGAGCCTGCCGGATGCCGAGGAGCGCCTCGGCCGCTGGCGCGCCGCCGTCTCGGGCAACGGGGGCCCGGATGCCGGCAGCACCGTGGCCGCGATCCGTGAGGCCCTGGCCGCGGACCTGGACGCACCCGCGGCGCTGCGTGCCATGGACACGTGGGCCGATGCGGCGCTGAGCGTCGGCGGCGAGGTCGAGGGTGCGCCCGGTGTCGTCGCGCGGGCCCTCGACGCCCTGCTCGGGATCCGGCTCTAGCCTCCGCCGCTGCCCGAGCCGGGTCCACCGTCGCGGCGGCGCAGGTAGCGCTCGAACTCGCGCGCGATCGCCTCGCCCGAGGCCTCGGGCAGGTCGGCCGTGTCCTTGGCCTCCTCGAGCTGCGCGACGTACTCGGCGATCTCGGTGTCCTCGCCGGCGAGCTCGTCGACCCCGTGCTGCCACGCCTCCGCGTCCTCGGCCAGGTCGCCGAGCGCGATCGGCTCCCCGAGGAGCTCCTCGATGCGGACGAGGAGGGCGAGCGTCGCCTTGGGCGACGGCGGGTGCGCGACGTAGTGGGGTACGGCCCCCCACACGGACAACGAGCGAAGGCCCCGCCGCTGGGCCTCGTGCTGCAGGACCCCGACGATGCCCGTCGGGCCCTCGTAGGTGTTGGCGTCGAGGCCGAGCACGTCCTGGAGCTCGCGGTCGTCCGACGTCGCCGTCACCGGGATGGGTCGCGTGTGCGGCACGTCGGCGAGGAGAGCGCCGAGCGTGATCACCGTCGTCACACCGAGGCGCTCCGCCACGTCGAGCAGCTCGGCGCTGTAGGTGCGCCACCGCATCGACGGCTCGATCCCGTGGACCAGGACGACGGCATCGCGCGAGCGGGGCCGCGCGGCCACGGCCACGGACGTCGTGGGCCAGGAGATCTCGCGGCGGCCGTCGTCGGAGAGGCTGATCGTCGGTCGGTTCACCTGGAAGTCGTGGTACTCCTCGGGGTCCAGCTCGTCGACCTGCTCCGCGCCCCACACCTCGTGCAGGTGGATGAGGGCCTGCGTGGCGGCTCCACCTGCGTCGTTCCAGCCCTCGAACGCCGCGAGCATCACCGGCCCGCGCAGCGGGCTCACCCCGGGGAGTGCATCGGTCATGGGCCCAGCCTAGGCCGTCGACCCGGACCGGCCCGGGTGGCCCACCTAGACTTGGCGGGTGCTCCCCCCTGCCACGCCGCCCGCCCGCACGCCCGCGACCACTCAGGACCCGATGCTCGGCGACGGCACGTCACGCGCCTCGACGAACCTCCCGTGGGCCCTGCCTGCGGCCGTCCTGTGGGACATGGACGGCACGCTCGTGGACACCGAGCCGGCCTGGATGGGGGCCGAGGCGGCCCTGGTCGCGGAGTTCGGCGGACGGTGGACCCAGGAGGACGCGCTGACGATGATCGGCCTCCCGCTGGAGCCGGCGGCGCGCATCCTTCAGACGCACGGCGTGGACCTGCCGGTCGAGGAGATCGGTGAGCGCCTCGTCGACGGCGTCGTGGCGGCCGTGGCACGCGAGCTCGCATGGCAGCCGGGCGCGCTCGACCTGCTGGCCGCGCTGCGTGCCGCGGGCGTGCCGTGCGCGCTCGTGACGATGTCCTACCGGCGGTTCGCGGAAGCCGTGCTCGCGCAGGGCCCCGAGGGCCTGTTCGACGTGGTCGTGACGGGTGACGAGGTGACGCACGGCAAGCCGCACCCTGAGCCGTACCTGCTCGCCGCGGCCGCGCTCGGCGTGGAGGCGCGGCAGTGCGTGGCGATCGAGGACTCGCCGGTGGGAGTTGCCTCGGCGCTGGCGTCCGGCGCACGCACGCTCGGCGTGCAGCACATCGCGCCCGTCGAGAGCCGGCCCGGCCTGAGCCGCGTCGGCTCGCTCGAGGGCATCGGCCTGCGGGAGATCGCCGGGATCGCCGCCGGCGAGGTGATCGACCTGCTCGCCTCCGAGTCCTGAGGCCTGCTCAGAGCGGCCGGACGCCCAGCGCGAGCTCGACGGCGTCGGCGTCGACCGGCGGCGGCGTCCCACCGAAGGCGGGGCACAGCGCCTGGTGCGCGCACCACGAGCACAGCGCCGACTTCCGCGGCTGCCACGCGCCCCGCTCGGCCGCGTCCTTGATGCCTGACCAGATGGCCCGGATCCGGCGCTCGGTGGTCTCGAGCTCGCCCGCGTCCGGGACGTGCCGCAGGAGCGTGCCGTCGCCGAGGTACACGAGCTGGAGCATCGCGGGCACGCGCCCACGCAAGCGTGAGAGGACCAGTGCGTAGAAGCGCATCTGGAAGAGCGCGCCGCTCTCGAACCCCTCGCGCGGCGACTTGCCTGTCTTGTAGTCGACGACGCGGATGGCCCCGTCGGGCGCGACGTCGATGCGGTCGACGATGCCGCGCAGCTCGAGGCCGTCCTCGAGGTCGGTCGACACGGCGAGCTCACGGCTCGCGGGCTCGAGGCGGTTGGGGTCCTCGAGCGTGAAGTAGCGCTCGAGCAGGGCGCCCGCGTCCGCGAACCACGACGACGTGTCGGTCGGCTCCGGCAGCACCTGCGCGCAGTCCGGCTGCTCCTCGACCATGCGCGCCCACGCCGGTGCGAGGAGCGCCTGGGCGGCCGCGAGCGTGCGGCTCCCGGCCGGGGCGTCGAACAGCCGCTCGAGGACGGCGTGCACGAGCGTCCCGCGGACGGCCGCCGGGCTGGGCGGCTCCGTGAGCCGGTCCACGACCCGGAAGCGGAAGAGCAGCGGGCACTGGAGGAAGTCGTTCGCCCGCGAGGGGGAGAGGCCGGGCCGTCGGCGACGAGGTGCGTCCTCGTCGCCGACGGCCGCCGGCCCCTCGGCGGTCGCGTCCGCGGGGAGGGTCGGGACCAGCGGTTCGATGAGCACGGCGCAAGGGTACGTCCGCCCGCCGACACGTCAGGTGCCCGACCGCTGCGACCGGTGGACGACCGTAGGGTGAGGCGGTGCAGAGGACGGCGGAGGCGAACGGGCAGACCCGGGGATGGGTCGTCGGCCGTGTCGCCGGCGCACCCGTCGTCGTCTCGCGCTCCTGGCTCCTGGCCGCCGTCGTCCTGACCTTCATGATCGAGCCGGTGATGCGGCGCTACGTGCCGGACGCCGGCGTCCAGACGTACGTGCTCGCGCTCCTCGACGTGCTGCTGCTGTTCGGCTCCGTCTTCTTGCACGAGGTCGCCCACGCCCTCGTCGCCCGGCGCCGCGGCATGGAGGTGCACGAGCTCGCGGTGACGCTGCTGGGCGGCCACACCCGCATGGGCGGCTCGGGGGCGACGCCCGCCACGAGCGCCCTCGTCGCAGTAGCCGGTCCCACGGTCAACGTCGTGCTCGCCGTCCTCACGTGGCTCCTGTGGCAGCAGCTGCCCCCGGGCGGCATCGCGGCGGCGCTCGTCGGCTCGCTCGCGCTGGCCAACGGGTTCGTCGGGGTGCTCAACCTGGTCCCCGGGCTGCCGCTCGACGGCGGCTACGTGCTGGAGGCCCTCGTCTGGCGCCGCACCGGCCGGCGGTCACGGGGGACCGTGGTCGCGGGCTGGTCGGGCCGGGTCGTCGCGGTCGCGTTCGTCGCGTGGCTCGTGCTCCTGCCCGCCGTCCGCGGTGCGCGACCGGACCTGCCCGCCGTGGTCTGGGCGGTCGTGATCGGCGGCTTCCTGTGGAGCGGGGCGACGCAGGCCATCCGCGGAGCCGCCCTGGGGCGCACGGTCGACGCCCTGCGCCTCACCTCCCTCATGCGCCCGGCGATCGCCCTCCTCCCGAGCGACACGCTCGCCGACCTCGACTCGTTCGACGACCCGACGCTCGAGGTCGTCCTGCTCGACGTCGAGGGCGAGCCCGCCGGCTACGTCGACCTGGGCGCCGCAGCGAGCGTGCCCGGCGAGCACCGCGACCGGACCCCGTTGGCAGCGGTGAGCGTCCCGCTGCCGCCCGAGGCCCGGGTCCGCGGCTCGCTCGCGGGTGGCGACGCCGTGCGGGCCGTCGCCCTGGCATCCGCCCGCACGCCCGTGATGACGGTGCTCGCCGACGACGGCCAGGTCGTCGGCCTGCTGCGGGCGCAGGACGTCATCGACGCGCTGCGCACCGGCTGACACGACGCCGGGGCCACGCCGCGGCCCGGACGGGGATCGGCGGGCACGCCCCTAGACTCGACCGTCGTGACCAGTGCCCCGCCCACGCCGTCCGACGCAGGCCCGCCCGACCCCGCCTCGGCAGAGGTGGCCCCCGGCGCCTCGGGCACGCCCGCGCCGCCTACGGGTGCTGCGGTGCGGCGCGGCCCCTTGCGCGCGGGCGACCGGGTCCAGCTCACGGACCCGCGCGGCCGGCTCCACACGATCACCCTCGCGCCGGGCGCGACATTTCACACGCACAAGGGCTACTTCCGGCACGACGAGCTGATCGGTGCGTCCGAGGCGTCGCTGGTGACGAGCACCGGGGGCGTGGAGTACCTCGCCGTCCGACCGCTCCTGTCGGACTACGTGATGTCGATGCCGCGTGGCGCCGCGGTCGTGTACCCCAAGGACGCCGGGCAGATCGTCGCGATGGCCGACATCTACCCGGGTGCGCGCGTCGTCGAGGCGGGCGTGGGCTCGGGCGCGCTGACGATGTCCCTCCTGCGCGCGGTCGGCGACGGCGGCGCGCTCCACTCGATCGAGCGACGCGAGGACTTCGCGGCGATCGCGCGCGCCAACGTCGAGGGCTTCTTCGGCGGGCCGCACCCGGCGTGGACGCTCAGCGTCGGCGACCTGAGCGACGTGCTGCCCACGGTCGCCGAGCCGGGCACCGTGGACCGTGTGGTGCTCGACATGCTCGCGCCCTGGGAGAACATCGACGCCGTCGCGACGGCGCTCGCTCCCGGCGGGGTCCTCGTCGCGTACGTCGCGACCACGACACAGCTCTCGCGTCTCGCAGAGGACCTGCGCGACGACGGCCGGTTCACCGAGCCCCAGGCGTGGGAGTCCATGGTGCGCGGCTGGCACCTCGAGGGCCTCGCGGTCCGGCCGGAGCACCGCATGGTGGGGCACACGGGCTTCCTCCTGACGGTTCGGCGCATGGCCGACGGCGTGGACGCGCCCGTGCGTCGCCGTCGGCCGTCCAAGGGCTACTCGCCCGACGGCGACCAGTGGACCCCGGAGGAGCTCGGCGAGCGCACGATCTCGGACAAGAAGGTCCGGCGCGTGCGCCGGGACCTCGGCGCGGCGCCCGTCCCGCAGGACGGGCCGACGGACGCGCCGACCGACGCGCCGACCGACGCCTGACCGGCCTCCGGGGGGCGCCGGGGGATCGCCCCTCGGACTCGTGTGCGCGTCCGCCGTGCGGGCGCATAGGGTCATGAGTAGCCCAGCACGTTGCTCGACCCTGGGGAGGCGCCATGAGCCAGACACCGGATCACGAGACGCCGGCCTTCGCCGGCCCGGGCGCAGGCGGTGCCGGGACCCCCGAGCCGTGGCGGCACGCCGAGGCCCCGCGCGGGACGGCACGCGACGTGGCACGGGAGGCGGCAGCGCTCGCGGCCAAGAACGAGCGGCTCGCGGAGGCGCTGCGGCAGGCCCGCGACCGCATCGTCGAGATGCAGCAGCAGCTCGAGGACCTGAGCAAGCCGCCAGCCACGTTCGCGACGTTCCTCGCGGCGCGCGAGGACGGCTCGGTCGAGATCGTGTCCGCAGGTCGCAAGATGCACGTGCACGCGTCGCCCTCGGTCGACGTCGCCGCGCTGCGCCCCGGTCAGGAGGTCAAGCTCAACGAGGCGCTGGCCGTCGTGGAGGCGGGCGAGTACGAGGCGGTGGGCGAGATCGTCACCGTCAAGGAGCTGCTCGACGAGGAGCGTGCCCTCGTGGTCGGGCGCGCGGACGAGGAGCGGGTGGTCAGGCTCGCCGGGCCGCTGCTCGCCGGAGCGGTCCGCGTCGGGGACGCGCTGACCGTCGAGACGCGCAGCGGGTTCGTCTTCGAGCGCATCCCGCGCTCCGAGGTCGAGGAGCTCGTCCTCGAAGAGGTCCCTGACATCGACTACGCCGACATCGGCGGTCTGAGCTCGCAGATCGAGCAGATCCGCGACGCCGTCGAGCTGCCCTTCCTGCACCCCGAGCTGTTCCGTGAGCACGGCCTGCGTCCGCCCAAGGGCGTGCTGCTCTACGGCCCGCCCGGGTGCGGCAAGACGCTCATCGCCAAGGCCGTGGCCCGCTCGCTGGCCGAGACACGCGGACGTGCGCCGGACGGCGTGGCCGCCAAGAGCTACTTCCTCAACGTCAAGGGCCCCGAGCTCCTCAACAAGTACGTGGGGGAGACCGAGCGCCACATCCGCCTCATCTTCGCGCGGGCACGCGAGAAGGCGTCGCAGGGCAACCCGGTCGTCGTGTTCTTCGACGAGATGGAGTCGCTGTTCCGCACGCGTGGCACGGGCATCTCGAGCGACGTCGAGACGACGATCGTGCCCCAGCTCCTCAGCGAGATCGACGGCGTCGAGCGGCTCGACAACGTGATCGTCATCGGGGCGTCCAACCGTGAGGACATGATCGACCCGGCGATCCTGCGCCCGGGGCGGCTCGACGTGAAGATCAAGATCGAGCGTCCCGACGCCGAGGCCGCGCGCGAGATCTTCGCGAAGTACCTCACACCTGACCTGCCGCTCAACGACGAGGACCTCGCCGAGCACGGGTCGGACGCGACGGCGACCGTCGAGGCGATGATCCAGAGCGTCGTCGAGCGCATGTACGCCGAGTCGGCGGACAACGAGTTCCTCGAGGTCACCTACGCGTCCGGTGACAAGGAGATCCTGTTCTTCAAGGACTTCAGCTCCGGCGCGATGATCCAGAACATCGTCGACCGCGCCAAGAAGTCCGCGATCAAGGAGCTCCTCGCCACGGGCCGGCGCGGCATCCGCGTCGAGCACCTGCTCACGGCGTGCGTGGAGGAGTTCAAGGAGAACGAGGACCTGCCCAACACGACGAACCCCGACGACTGGGCGCGGATCTCCGGCAAGAAGGGCGAGCGCATCGTCTTCATCCGCACCATCGTCCAGGGCAAGGGCGGGCGGGAGAGCGGACGGACGATCGAGACCCTCACGCCGACGGGTCAGTACCTCTGACGGAGCGGTCGCTTGGCGCGGCTCACAGCACGCCGCAGGTCTGCCCCCAGTCGGTGTGCCCGCCCGCGACGGCGCGCCAGATGTGCGCCGAGTAGGCGCCGGAGGTGGCCTGGGTCTTCGACGTGGACCGTGTCTGCCCGGCGTTCCACGTGCTGGCGGCGCCCGTGTGCCACGTGGTGCCCGTGGGGCAGCCGTCGGCAGCCGCCGAGATCTGGTAGATGCGCAGGAAGCCGCTGACCGACCCGGTGCCCCGGTAGGCCCAGGAGGCGTAGATGCGACCGCCCGAGCTCGAGATGCAGAGGGTCCCCGGCCCGTGGGTCTGCGTGTTGCACTGCGCGCCGCTCGGGACGGCCATGAGGCCGACGCCGCGCCGTGTCCCCGGCTCGAGCCCCGTCCCGTTCGTGGCTGCGGCGGAGGTTGTCGTGGCGGGTGATGGTGCCGGGCAGTCCTCGAGGAGGTCCGCGCGGACCGTCACGAGGTCCGCCGGTGCCCCCATCGCCGTGTTGTAGCCCGGGTCGACCTCGTCGACGAGGGCGACCTCGACGAGCGTGCAGCCGCGCGCGAGCGAGTCCGCGGCCCAGTCGTGCTCCTCGGCTGCCGCCTTGTCGGCCGCGGCCCACGCCGACCACTGCGCGTCAGGTGCGCCCGGGTCCGGCACGCCGGGGAGGTTCTGGGCGGCGACGTCCGCCGGGACCTGGCTCGCGGGGGCGCCGGTCGCCGCGGCCGCGGGGCCTTGCCCGACCAGGGCCAGCAGCCCGAGCGCGCAAGCCAGCACGGCCGCCGGGGCCCGCCGCGGTGATCTGAGACCCATGGGTGATGCCCCCTCGTCGCGTGGCCCCGGTCGTCGACGGCCAGTGCCACCGTAGGTGGGGCCACCAGCGCGCACAACCGTCTGCAGAACTCGTTCCCACGAGGATGTAGCAAACGCAGGTGTGCCGGCCATGTAGGGGTAGGGCCAAGGAGAGGCGGTCGTGTGGCCGAAGGGTCGGCGGAGGATCGATTCACGCGTCTGTGGGTCGATCACCGAGGCGACGTCACACGGTTCGTGCAGCGGCGGGTGCCCGACGACATGGTGGACGACGTCGTCTCGGAGACGTTCACGGTGGCCTGGCGGCGCCTGGACGAGATGCCGGGGGAGGAGCGGGCGTGGCTCTTCGGGGTTGCGCGCAACGTCATGGCGACCCACACCCGGACGCACGGCCGCTGGCGTGCACTGGCGGTGCGCGCGGCGATCGAGCCTCCGGAGACGGGCCTGTCGGCCGAGGCGGCGGCTGTCGACCGCGTCGAGCTCGCGCGGGCATGGATGTCGCTGACCGACGGCGAGCGCGAGGTCATGGCGCTCGTGGCCTGGGAGGGGCTGACGACGCAGGAGGCCGCGCAGGTCCTCGGCTGCCGACCCTCGACCTTCTCGGTCCGCCTGGTCCGTGCCCGCCGGCATCTCGTCGACGCCCTCGAACGCGGCAGCGTGCGTGCCGGTTCACGGCCTCCCCGGTACACGAGGAGCTGGCCATGACCGAGCTCCGTTCTCCCGTGCTGACCGCGCTCGCCGGGCTCGACCCCGCGGCCGGACGCCCCCTCGTGGTGGGCCGACCCGACGACGCCGAGCTCCTGGCGATCCTGGCGACACCGCGCCCCGAGCCCGTGCCGGCCGAGCGTCGCGTGCCACGCCCGGTCCTGGCCGGTGCCGCCGCGGCGGCCCTGGTCGCCACCGGTGTCCTCGTCGGGACCCTCGTGTGGGAGCCCACCACCGCCTACGCCTCGTGGACCGCCGAGCCTGCCGTCGTGTCCGACGTGCAGGACGCGCTGCGGGCGGATGCCTGCCCCGCGGTCGCCCAGGCGATCGTCGGTGGAGCCACCCCCGAGGTCGTCGACGTGCCCCTCGAGACGGTCCTCGTCGACGTGCGCGGGCAGTACGCGTACGTGCTCCACGCGGCGGAGTCCGCCGTGGCGGAGTGCTTCGTGACGCAGGAGCCGGGCGGGACGCAGTGGGAGGCCGTCGGCAACGACCTCGTGCTCGGCGAGGGGGAGACGCTCGCCGAACCCGCGGCCGACGGCCTCACGGTCCTCGGCAACGGGACGTCCCGCTGGGCGGAGGGCGTCATGGGTGAGGGCGCCGTCACGTCGGCCTACGGCCGCGTGGGAGCAGACGTCGAGTCCGTCGTCGTCACCACGACAGGTGGTGACGAGGCGACGGCCTCGGTGGAGAACGGGTGGTGGGCCGTGTGGGCTCCGGGCGGCGACGCCCTGGAGGACACCGCACGGCTGACCCTCGACGACGGCCGGGTCCTCGAGGTGTCCGTCAGCGCGCAGGGGGCGGGGACGGGCTAGGGCTCGGGCCCGGAGGGTCGTCCGCGCGCAGGGGGTGCGGACGGCCACCCGGGCCCTCGGCCTTCACGGTGGAGGCGGTCCGGTCGCCCTGCGTCCGGACCGCCTCCGGTCGCGCGCCACTAGCCTGGGAGCGTGACCGTGCGCCGCGTGATGGGGATCGAGACCGAGTACGGCGTCGTCCAGCCGGGCCGGCCGCAGGCCAACCCGATGCTGCTCTCGAGCCACGTCGTGGCCGCGTACGCAGCGCTCGGCCAGACCGGCGCCCGCGGCTCCCGGGCGCGGTGGGACTACGCCGACGAGGACCCGCTGGCCGACGCACGGGGCTTCCGCCTCCAGCGGGCCTCGGCGCACCCCTCGCTCCTGACCGACGACCCGGAGCACCCGGCCCCGGCGGGTCCGTCCGCTGGTCAGGGCGCGGCCGACGCGGTGCCCGACCGCCCTGCTGGGGGGCGGCTCGACCTCGCCGCGGTCGACCGACCCGCGGTCGAGGAGTACGAGGACCCGGGGGCGGCCACGACGATCCTGACGAACGGTGCTCGCCTGTACGTCGACCACGCCCACCCGGAGTACTCCTCGCCCGAGGTCACGAACCCGCGTGACGCCGTGCTGTGGGACAAGGCGGGTGAGGCCGTGATGCTGCGGGCCGCGCGGCTGCTCGCGGCGAACCCGGCGATGCCCGACGTCGTGCTCTACAAGAACAACGTCGACGGCAAGGGCGCCTCGTACGGGACGCACGAGAACTACCTGGTGGACCGCGCCGTACCCTTCCGCGAGCTCGTCGACCTCCTCACGCCGTTCCTGGTCACCCGGCAGGTGTTCGCGGGTGCGGGGCGCGTGGGCCTCGGGCAGGCGGGTCAGGGCGCGGGGTTCCAGCTCTCGCAGCGCGCGGACTACATCGAGGCCGAGGTGGGCCTCGAGACGACTCTGCGCCGGCCGATCGTCAACACGCGCGACGAGCCGCACGCGGACCGTGACCGGTGGCGGCGCCTGCACCTGATCCTCGGGGACGCGACGCTGCTCGAGGTCGCGACGTACCTGCGGCTCGGCACGACGTCGCTCGTGCTGTGGCTCGTCGAGCACGCCGCAGAGCACCCGGCCGAGGTCGCGCGGGTACGGGCGCTCGCGCTCGCCGAGCCGGTCGACGCGGTGCGTGCCGTCAGCCGCGACCTCACGCTGAACGCGCGGGTCGAGCTCGCGGACGGTCGGCGCCTGACGGCGATCGAGGTGCAGGAGGAGTACCTCGCGGCCGTGCTGTCCGCGGTCGGTGGCCGGGGGACGGTGGACGCCGCCACGGGCGAGGTGCTCGACCGGTGGGCGGGCGTCCTGGGCCGGCTGCGCACGGACCCGATGACGTGCGCGCGAGAGGTCGAGTGGGTCGCCAAGCTGCGCCTGCTGGAGGGCATGCGGCGACGGGACCACCTCGACTGGGACAACCCGCGGCTGGCCGCGATGGACATCCAGTGGTCGGACGTGCGGCCCGAGCGGGGTCTGTACCACCGCCTGGTCGCGGCGGGCGCCGTCGAGCGCCTCGTCACCGACGACGAGGTCGAGGCCGCCGTCACGACGCCGCCGGCGGACACCCGCGCGTACTTCCGTGGCAGCGTCGTCGCGCGCTTCCCCGGCGAGGTGCGGGCGGCCTCGTGGGACTCCGTGGTGCTCGACGTCGCCTCGCTGCCCTCGCTGCGGCGCATCCCCCTGCGCGACCCGTGGCGCGGCACGCAGGCCCACGTGGGGGCGCTCCTGGAGGAGTGCGCGGACGCGGCCGCGCTCGTGCAGCGGCTCTCGGAAGGCTGAGAGATGCGTTCGAGTCTTGACCGCATCACCGCGCGTGAGGCACTGTGACCGCCATGGCGGTGAACGCGGAGCGCGGGGGAGGTGGCACGCGTCCCGGATCTCAGACGGCCCTGCGGAGCCGCAACGTGCTGCTCGTCGTCGACGCGCTGATCGCGGACGGCGCCGCGACCCAGGCGGAGCTCTCGCGCTCGACCGGCCTGTCCCGTGCGACGGTGTCGAACATCGTGCGCACCATGGTGGACGCGGGGCTGGCGACGGTCTCGCCGACGACGAGCTCGGGTCGCCGTGCCCACCTGGTCACGCTCGAGGGGCGCGGCGCCGTCGCCGTCGGCATCGACTTCGGCAGACGTCACGCGCGCGTCGTGCTCATCTCCCTGGGCCACGAGGTCCTCGGCGAGCGGGAGATCCCGCTGCCGGCGGGGCACCGTGCGCAGGAGGGCATCGCCGCAGGCGCGGCCCTCCTGGACGAGCTCCTCGACGAGTACGCGGTCGACCGGACCGCGGTCCTGGGCGTCGGCGTCGGCATCCCTGGCCCGATCGACCGTCGCACCGGGACCGTCGTCGAGGGGGCGATCCTGCCGGAGTGGGTCGGCCTCAACCTGCGTGACGCCCTCGAGGAACGGATCGGGTTCCCCGTCCACCTGGACAACGACGCCAACCTGGGCGCGTTGGCCCAGGTCACCTGGGGTCCTCAACCCGCGCCGTCGACGGTCGTGTTCCTCAAGATCGGCACGGGCATCGGCTGCGGGCTCATCGTGGCAGGTGCGCCGTTCTACGGCCATGTGGGCACCGCCGGGGAGATCGGTCACTCGCCGATCGGGGACTCGGGGCCCCTGTGCCGGTGCGGGAACCGGGGCTGCCTCGAGCTGGCCGCATCGACGTCGATGATGACCGAGGTGCTGAGCCGTGCCCAGGGCGAGCCGGTGACGACCGCGGACGTCGTGCGCAACGCGCTGCGTGGCGACACGGCGACGCTGCGCGTGCTCGAGGACGCCGGCCTCGCCGCCGGCCGTGCGCTCGCCGGGGTCGTGAACCTGATCAACCCCGAGGTGGTCGTCGTCGGCGGTCCCCTCGCGGAGCTCGGGGAGATCCTGCTCGACCCCGTCCGCCGCGGGATCTCGCGCTACGCGATGCCGCTGGCGTCCGAGACGACGACGGTCGTGATGTCCTCGCTCGGCGCGCGTGCGGAGGCGCTCGGTGCTGCGGCCCTCGTGCTGCGTCAGCCCGGTCTCCCGCTGGCCCTGCACGCCTCCTGATCCAGGCTAGCCGCGCGATCACCGCGTGCTCGGTGACTGCGCCGAGCGTCGCTTCCGGACGGGATCCGTCCGTCGGCCTGTGAACGCACGATGGCCGCGCTCCCACGGCTTGTGTTCAAGAGTCGTTACCAAAGCGTTGTCTTCATTAGTTGACGACAACGCCTCCGGACGCTTGACTCGGGTGCGGGCAAGGTAGCCCGCCGACAGCGAAGTCACCGGAGGAACGCATGCAGCAGGTCCATGACCTGGACCCCGAGCGGGGTGCTCGTGTCGACTGAACCGACCATCCTCGAGATGCGCTCGATCACCAAGGAGTTCCCGGGCGTCAAGGCCCTCTCGGACGTCAACCTGACCGTGAAGGCCGGCGAGATCCACGCGATCTGCGGTGAGAACGGTGCAGGCAAGTCGACCCTCATGAAGGTCCTGTCCGGGGTCTACCCGTACGGGACCTACGCGGGCGACATCGTCTACCAGGGCGAGGTCTGCCGCTTCAAGGACATCGCGGCGAGCGAGCACGCGGGCATCGTGATCATCCACCAGGAGCTCGCGCTCATCCCGACCCTCTCCATCACCGAGAACATCTTCCTCGGCAACGAGCCCGCCCGCCGGGGCGTGATCGACTGGCAGGAGGCCAAGCTCCGCGCGGTCGAGCTGCTCGCACGCGTGGGCCTCGACGAGAACCCCGACACGCTGATCAAGAACATCGGCGTCGGCAAGCAGCAGCTCGTCGAGATCGCGAAAGCGATGAGCAAGCAGGTCAAGCTCCTCATCCTCGACGAGCCCACCGCGGCGCTGAACCAGTCGGACTCGCGCCACCTGCTCGACCTGATCCAGGGCCTCAAGGGTCGCGGGATCACGTCGATCATGATCTCCCACAAGCTCGACGAGCTCGAGGCGATCGCGGACAGCATCACGATCCTGCGCGACGGTCGCACGATCGAGACGCTCGACGTGGTGGGCGACGGCGTCGACGAGGACCGGATCATCCGCGGCATGGTCGGCCGGTCGCTCGAGAGCCGGTTCCCCGAGCACACGCCGAACATCGGCGAGGTCTTCTTCGAGGTGCGCGACTGGACCGTGCAGCACCCCATGGTCGCCGAGCGCCTCGTGTGCAAGGACTCCGCCTTCACCGTCCGGCGCGGCGAGATCGTCGGGTTCGCCGGGCTCATGGGCGCGGGTCGCACCGAGCTCGCGATGAGCCTCTTCGGGCGCTCCTACGGGACGTACGTCAGCGGCCAGATCATCAAGGACGGCGTCGAGATCCGGGTCCCCGACGTGGCGAGCGCCATCCGGCACGGCATGGCCTACGTCAGCGAGGACCGCAAGGTGCTCGGGCTCAACCTGCTCGACGACATCAAGCGCTCGACCGTCTCGGCGAAGCTCACCAAGATCTCCCGCGGGCAGGTCGTCGACAAGGCCGAGGAGCACGCGGTCGCGGAGCAGTACCGCACGAGCCTGCGGATCAAGACGCCGAGCGTCGACGAGGGCGTCTCGAAGCTCTCGGGCGGCAACCAGCAGAAGGTCGTCCTGGCCAAGTGGATGTTCACGGACCCGGACCTGCTGATCCTCGACGAGCCGACGCGCGGCATCGACGTGGGGGCCAAGTTCGAGATCTACGGCGTGATCCAGCAGCTCGCCAACCAGGGCAAGGGCGTCGTCGTCATCTCCTCGGAGCTGCCCGAGCTGCTCGGCCTGTGCGACCGGATCTACACGATCTTCGAAGGCTCCATCACCAACGAGCTCGCGGCTCGCGACGCCGACCCCGAGTCCCTCATGCGTTCCATGACCTCCTCGACGAAGAAGAAGACGAGCCGATGACAACTCGCATCTCAGACCTCAAGAAGATGTTCGGCGGCGGCGCCTCCACGGGCCGCCAGTTCGGGATGATCTTCACGCTGGTCGGCATCATCCTGCTGTTCCAGGTCCTCACGGACGGCCTGACGCTCGACCCGATCAACCTGATCGCGCTCGTCAGCCAGTACTCCTACATCCTCATCCTGGCCATCGGCATGCTCATGGTCATCATCCTCGGCAACATCGACCTGTCGGTGGGGTCGGTGGCCGCCGTCGCCGGCATCGTCGTCGCCAAGGCGATGGCCACCTTCGACCTGTCCTGGCCGCTCGCGATCGTCCTCGGCCTCCTCCTGGGTGCCGCGATCGGGGCCTGGCAGGGCTTCTGGGTCGCGTACGTCGGGGTGCCGGCGTTCATCGTGACGCTCGGCGGCCTGCTCCTGTTCCGGGGCATGAACCAGTTCATCGGCAACGCGCAGACCATCCCCGTGCCCGCCGAGTTCCGGGTCATCGGCTCGGGCTACCTGCCGGAGATCGGGCCCGACACGGGCTACAACAACCTCACCCTGCTGCTGGGGCTGCTCGTCGCGATCGCCCTCGCGTTCCGCGAGGTGCGCATGCGCAGGACGCAGCGTGCGATGGGCTCGGACATGGCCCCCACCTGGGTCAGCGCCGTCAAGGTCACGCTCCTCATCGCGGTGGTCGTGTACGCGTCGATGCTCTTCGCGGGCGGCCGGGTGGGGACCAGCTTCCCCGTCTCGGGCATCATCCTGCTCGTCCTGGTCGTCGTGTACTCGTTCCTCACGAACAACACGATCTTCGGCCGGCACGTGTACGCGGTCGGTGGCAACGCGCTCGCGGCACGCCTCTCGGGCGTGAAGAACAAGCACGTGCACTTCCTCGTGATGATGAACATGTCGATCCTCGCGTCGCTCGCGGGCATGATCTTCGTCGCACGGTCCGCCGCCTCCGGTCCGCAGGACGGGCTCAACTGGGAGCTCGACGCGATCGCGGCGTGCTTCATCGGCGGCGCGGCCGTCGCGGGCGGTGTCGGGACGGTGACGGGCGCCATGGTCGGCGGCCTCGTCATGGCCGTCCTCAACAACGGCCTGCAGCTCATGGGCGTGGGCGCCGACAAGGTCCAGATGATCAAGGGGCTCGTGCTCCTGCTCGCGGTGGCCGTCGACGTCTACAACAAGTCGCAGGGCCGCCCCTCGCTCACGGGCATGCTCACCCGTCGGTTCCAGCGGGTCCCCGAGGTCGAGCCGACCCCGGTCCCGGCAGCAGAGACGTCCCGTCCCACCTCGTGACGGGCTGCCGACCGGTCAGCACCCGGTCGGCGCGCACCACTGGTTCCACCGCACCCGCTCCACCAGACCCCCCGGTCGGCACGGTGCTGCCCGGGGACAGGCACCACCCAACATTCCGGGTCGTCGATGATCCGGAAGGAAAGTGAAGGACCATGCGCAAGTTCGCCAGAGCGTCGGTCGCCGTAGCGGCGGTCGCGATGCTCACCCTGACCGCGTGCTCCAGCCGTGACGACGCCGAGACCCCCGCGGGTGACGACGACACCGCTGCAACGACCGGCTTCGACGCCGGATCCGTGATCGGCGTCGCCCTCCCGTCGAAGACCTCGGAGAACTGGGTCCTCGCAGGTGACCTGTTCACCAACGGCCTCGAGGAGGCGGGCTTCGAGGGCGACGTGCAGTACGCCAACGCGAGCAGCCCCGTCGCTGACCAGCAGGGCCAGATCCAGTCCATGATCACCAAGGGTGCGAAGGTCATCATCATCGGCGCGGCCGACGGTGGCCAGCTGAGCACCCAGGTCGAGGCGGCCAAGGAGGCCGGCGCGGTCGTCATCGCGTACGACCGTCTGATCCTCAACACCGAGGCCGTCGACTACTACGTCGCGTACGACAACTTCAACGTCGGCGAGCTCCAGGGCCAGGCGCTCCTGGACGGCATGGCCGCGCGCGGCGAGGGCCCGTACACGATCGAGCTCTTCTCGGGCTCGTCCGACGACGCGAACTCCGCCGTCTTCTTCGACGGCGCGATGAGCGTGCTCCAGCCGGCCATCGACGCGGGCGACGTCGTCGTCGGCTCGGGCCAGACGGACATCAAGCAGACGGCGACCGCCGGCTGGAAGGCCGAGAACGCGCAGAGCCGCATGGACTCGCTCATCACGAGCACGTACAGCGGTGACACCGAGCTCGACGGCGTGCTGTCGCCGAACGACACCCTGGCGCGGGCGATCATCACGTCCATCCAGGGCGCCGGCAAGACCGTCCCGGTCGTCACCGGCCAGGACTCCGAGGTCGAGTCCGTCAAGTCCATCATGGAGGGTCTGCAGTACTCGACCATCAACAAGGACACCCGCAACCTGGTCGCCGCGGCCGTCCAGATGGTCACGGACCTGAGCGAGGGCAAGGACATCGAGGTCAACGACACCGAGTCGTACGACAACGGAGTCAAGGTCGTCCCGGCCTACCTGCTGCCCCCGCAGATCGTCACCAAGGAGAACGCGGCCGAGTCCTACAAGGACGACCCCACGCTCTTCCCGCTGACGCAGGAGTGACCGGGGAGGGCCTCGCCCTCACCGCATGACACCGACGGACGGATCCGTCAGCAGGGCCCGATCGCGCACGTGCGGTCGGGCCCTGCTGCTGCGGGCCCGCGGCGACCACGGCGCGGACGACCTGACCTGTGTCGGCGGCGCCACCTAGGATCGAGGGGTCGGCGAGACGTCGACGCACAGGCAGGACAGCACGTCGCCCTGACGGACCGGCCGGGAGGCACGGGACGTGGGGCGGCCGACGATCGGGAGGGCACCATGGCCGGTCAGGACCAGCGCCAGCACCACCGCGACGGCGAGGACCCCGCCGACACCCCGGAGCCCGTCCCCACGGCGCCCTCCGCCCAGTCGCGCGACTCCGAGGTGGATGCCCTCCTCGACGAGATCGACGACGTGCTCGAGTCGAACGCCGAGTCCTTCGTGCGCGGATTCGTGCAGAAGGGCGGTCAGTGAGCCTCGATGACCGACTCCCACGGCCGCCTGCCGCGGTCCTTCACCACGCCCGGCACGTCGTCGTTCCTCGACTTCCTGGCCCATCACGACCCGAGCCTGCTGCCGACGGGTCGGACCCTGCCCGCAGGTGACGCGCCGGCGTCGACGCACGCGACGACCATCGTCGCCCTGACCTTCGACGGCGGGATCGTCATGGCGGGGGACCGCCGCGCGACGGCGGGCTCGATGATCGCGAGCCGGCACATCGAGAAGGTGTTCCCGGCGGACGAGTACTCGGCGATCGGCATCGCGGGCACCGCGGGGCTCGCGCTCGAGCTCGTCCGGCTCTTCCAGCTCGAGCTCGAGCACTACGAGAAGATCGAGGGGACCCTGCTCTCGCTCGACGGCAAGGCCAACCGGCTCGCCACGATGGTCCGCGGCAGCCTCGGGCTCGCGATGCAGGGGCTCGCGGTCGTGCCGCTCTTCGGCGGGTACGACCTCCAGCGCGGAACCGGACGGATGTTCTCGTTCGACGTCACCGGCGGCCGGTACGAGGAGCTCGAGCACCACGCCGTGGGCTCCGGGTCCGTGTTCGCACGTGGCTCCTTGAAGAAGCTGTGGTGGCCCGGCATGCCCGCGTCCGACGCCGTGCGCACGGCCGTCCACGCCCTGGTCGACGCGGCGGACGACGACTCGGCGACGGGCGGCCCTGACACCGTGCGGCGCATCTGGCCGGTCGTGGCCGTCGTCACGGCAGAGGGCTACCGGCGCGTCGCCGACGACACGCTCGCCGAGGTCGCCGCGCAGGTCGACGGCATGCGCCGCGCGACCGAGTCAGGAGGGGGTGCGCGATGAGCATGCCGTTCTACGTCTCGCCCGAGCAGCTCATGAAGGACCGTGCGGACTACGCCCGCAAGGGCATCGCCCGGGGGCGCTCCGTCGTCGTGCTCGCGTACGACGAGGGCATCGCGTTCGCGACGGAGAACCCCTCGCGCGCCCTCCACAAGATCTCCGAGATCTACGACCGCATCGCCTTCGCGGCGGTCGGCAAGTACAACGAGTTCGAGAACCTCCGCGTCGCGGGCGTGCGCTACGCGGACCTGCGCGGCTACTCCTACGACCGGCAGGACGTCAACGCCCGGGGGCTCGCGAACGCCTACGCGCAGACCCTCGGCACGGTCTTCACGACCGAGTCGAAGCCCCTCGAGGTCGAGCTCGTCGTCGCCGAGGTCGGGCACGTCGCCGAGGAGGACCAGATCTACCGGCTGTCGTACGACGGGTCCGTCGCCGACGAGCACGGGTTCGTCGCGATGGGCGGCCAGGCCGAGCAGCTGACCGAACGCCTTCGCGAGGGCTGGGCACCGGGCCTCGACCTCGCCGGCGCGGTCCGGCTCGCGGTCGACGTCCTCGGGTCGCAGCCCGAGGGGGAGCCGCGCGTGCTCACCCCCGGGCAGCTCGAGGTCGCGGTCCTCGACCGGACGCGCTCGCGACGCGCGTTCAGGCGCGTCGCGGCGCCGGCGCTCGGGACGCTCCTCGGGCAGCCCGCAGGGGACGACGCACCGACCGACGGCGCGGCGACGACCGATGGCGCGGCGCCGGACGTCAGCGCCGCGACGGACGAGCGGGGCTGACGGTGGACCGCCGCATCTTCGGCCTCGAGACCGAGTACGGCGTGACGTGCGCCGTCGACAGCGGTCGCGGGCTCTCGGCGGACGAGGTCGCGCGTTACCTGTTCCGCAAGGTCGTCGCGTGGGGCCGGTCGTCGAACGTGTTCCTGCGCAACGGCTCGCGCCTGTACCTCGACGTCGGCTCCCACCCCGAGTACGCGACGGCGGAGTGCGACGACGTCCGCCAGCTCGTGGCGCACGACCGCGGCGGCGAGCGCATCCTCGAGGGCCTCGTGGCCGACGCGCAGCAGCGCCTCGAGCACGAGGGCGTCCCCGGCACGATCCACCTGTTCAAGAACAACACCGACTCGGCCGGCAACTCCTACGGGTGCCACGAGAACTACCTCGTGCGGCGCCAGGGCGACTTCGGGCGCCTTGCCGACGTGCTGGTGCCGTTCCTCATCACCCGCCAGGTCCTCACGGGTGCGGGCAAGGTGCTGCCGTCGGCCCGGGGCGCGACGTACACGCTCTCGCAGCGCGCAGACCACATCTGGGAGTCGGTCTCGAGCGCCACGACCCGCTCGCGTCCCATCATCAACACGCGTGACGAGCCCCACGCCGACGCCGAGTCGTACCGCCGTCTCCACGTGATCGTCGGCGACTCCTCGATGTCCGAGACGACGACGCTGCTCAAGGTCGGTGCGACCGACCTCATCCTGCGGCTCGTCGAGGCCGGGGTCCCGATGCGCGAGATCGCGCTCGAGAACCCGATGCGTGCCATCCGCGAGATCAGCCACGACCTGACCGGGAGCAAGCCCGTCCAGCTCGCGAACGGGCGCACGGCGTCGGCGATCGAGATCCAGGAGGAGTTCCTCGGGCGTGTGCAGGAGCACGTCACCGACCACGTCGAGCTGACGCCCGTGATCAAGCAGACGCTCGAGCTCTGGGAACGCGGCCTGCGCGCGGTCCGGACCGGTGACCTGAGCCTGGTCGACCGCGAGCTGGACTGGGTCATCAAGCTGCGGCTCGTCCAGCGCTACCAGGACAAGCACGGCATCGGGCTCGACGACCCGCGCATCGCGCGCCTCGACCTCGCCTACCACGACATCTCCCGCAGCGAGGGCCTGTACAACCTCCTGGCGGCCCGTGGCCTGGTCGAGCGCGTCGTCACCGACCTGGACGTCTTCGAGGCGACGGCGGTGCCCCCGCAGACGACGCGCGCCCGGCTGCGCGGCGAGTTCGTGCGGCGGGCCCAGGAGGCCCGCCGTGACTACACCGTCGACTGGGTGCATCTCAAGCTGAACGACCAGGCGCAGCGAACAGTCCTGTGCAAGGACCCGTTCCGCAGCGTCGACGAGCGTGTGGACCGGCTGCTCGAGTCGCTGTGAGGACGTCGTGACGTCGCGGTGAAGGCGGGCGCCCGGGCAGGTCACAGCCCCGCGGCAAGCCGTACAGTGGCGTGCGCGGGTCCCCGCCCGCATCCGCAGCCCGCGCCGGAACCACGGCGCCAGGAAGGGAGCTCCGTGCGCCGTCAGGTCCTCGTCGGGGTCGTCTGTGCCGCGCTCGCTTCGCTCGTCGGGCTGTCGGCCTGCACCCCGGAGGCAGCCCCGACCGGGGAGGTCACGGTCACGGGGGAGCCGGGCGCCGTCCCGACGCTCGAGTACGAGAAGCCGCTGACCGTCGACGAGCCCACGGTCGAGGTGATCTGGGAGGGTGACGGCCCCGAGGTCGCCGACGGGCAGGCCGTGCTCGTCGACTACTACGCCGAGGCAGGGTCCGACGGCTCCGTCGTCGGCGAGACGTACTCGGCCGAGCCCAAGGCCTACCTGATGAGCGCCGAGGCGCTCGGCATGGACATCTACGAGGCGCTCAGCGGGCAGCACGTCGGCGCACGCGTGCTGCACCTCGTGCCCGCCGCGGGTGGCCAGGAGGCCCCCACGGTCGCCGTGTTCGACATCCTCCCGACCCGGGCGTCAGGCGAGGCCCTCGAGGCGCGCGAGGGGCTGCCCACAGTCGAGCTGGGTGACGACGGCGAGCCCGCCGTGACGATGCCGGCGGCCGAGCCGCCCGCGGACCTCGTGGTCCAGCCGCTCATCCGCGGGCTCGGCCCGCAGGTGGAGCCCGGACAGGTCATCACCGTCCAGTACACGGGCCTCAAGTGGTCGGACGGGTCCGTGTTCGACTCGAGCTGGGGCCCGGGCAAGCTGCCCGCCCCGTTCCCCATCGGCGTCGGCTCCGTGATCGAGGGCTGGGACGAGGGCCTGGTCGAGCAGACGGTCGGGAGCCAGGTCCTCCTCGTCATCCCCCCGCGCCTCGGGTACGGCGGCACGGAGAACGAGCTCGCGGCGGAGACGCTCGTCTTCGTCGTGGACATCCTGGCCGCGAGCGGCCCGACGACCGAGTGAGGGACGGCCGAGACCGATGACTGCCGCGATCCGTGTGATCCCGTGCCTCGACGTCGACGCAGGGCGCGTCGTCAAGGGCGTGAACTTCGCCGACCTGCGTGACGCCGGCGACCCCGTCGAGCTCGCACGCCGGTACGACGCGGAGGGGGCCGACGAGATCACCTTCCTCGACGTCTCGGCGTCCTCGGGAGACCGCGAGACCACCTACGACGTCGTGCGGCGCACCGCGGCCGAGGTGTTCGTCCCGCTCACGGTCGGCGGAGGTGTGCGTTCCGTCGAGGACGTGGACCGGCTGCTGCGCGCGGGAGCGGACAAGGTGGGCGTCAACACCGCCGCGATCGCCCGTCCCGAGCTGATCTCCGAGATCGCCCAACGCTTCGGCAGTCAGGTGCTGGTGCTGTCCGTGGACGCACGCCGCATCGAGGGCGCCACGGCACCCTCCGGGTACGAGGTCACCACCCACGGCGGACGGCGCGGCACAGGCATCGACGCCGTCGGCTGGGCGAGGCGCGCCGTCGAGCTCGGCGCCGGCGAGATCCTCCTGAACTCGATGGACGCGGACGGGACCACGGCCGGCTTCGACCTCGAGATGCTCGCCGACGTCCGCCGCGAGGTCGCGGTGCCGCTCATCGCGAGCGGCGGTGCGGGCACGCCCGAGCACTTCCTCGAGGCCGCCCGCGCCGGCGCCGACGCCCTGCTCGCCGCGAGCGTGTTCCACTTCGGCGTCCTGACCGTCGGGCAGGTCAAGGAGCACCTGCGCGGCGCGGGGATCCCGGTGCGCTGACGTCGGCGCCCACCGGCGCGCGCCGACCCGCCGGGGGACCGGCACGGTGCTGTGCCGCCCGGGCACGACTCAGCATGACCGGGCTCGACGTGGCGGGCGCGTCAGCGCGGCCTGAACCCCTCCATCGCGGCCACGGCGTCAGGCGCGCCGTCGACCAGGACCCGGGCGGCCGACGACCGGCCGAAGGCGTGCAGGAGCAGGTCGTCGAGCGCCCCGCGCACCACCACGTCGGACGGCCCCGGGCTCGTCGGGAGCGCCCGGGAAGCGCGTGGCGCGGCGCGGGCCCGGACCTCGCGTCCCGCCGTGTCGGCCAGCACGACGCCGACCGGGGACCGTCGGTACGCGAGCCTGGCCATCCGGGTCAGGGCGCGCCACAGGGCGTCGTCGTGAGCGGCCGTGCGCGTGCGCGCCTCGACGGACGCGCCCGCCGGCCCGGCGCGACGCACGTCCTCGGTGTGCACGAAGAGCTCCGTGAGGTCCGCCAGGTCGCCCGCCCAGGCCACCGGGCTCCAGCGCGGCGGGGTGCGGACCCGCTCGACGAGCGCCTGGTAGCCGGCGCCGGTCACGGAGCTGTCGCCCAGGGCGAGCGTGACCCGCTCCGTGCGCCCGTGCAGCCCGGGCACCACGAGGCCGAGGGCTACCGTCGGCGAGCCCTGCCGGAGCACCACGTGGGCGGCGAGGTGCTCGGTGCGCCAGCCCTCGCAGAGCGTGGGAGCGCCCGGCCCGGCGGTGAGCAGCGCCTCGACGAGCGCCGACCTCTCGAGCGTGTGCCAGGCCATGCGCCATCGTCCCATGAGATGCTTGTGCACCCCCTTCGCACCATGGAAGGACTGCTGTGCGCCTGGGATCGAAGCGTTCCGACGAGGAGCGTCCCGTCGTACCCCCTCACCGATCGGCCGACGCGTCAGCACGCCCTGCCGCGCTGAGTGGCGGCGCCGTGCGTCGCTCGCTGCAGCTCATGGGCCGCGGGATCGCGTCGCAGCCACGGACCTACCTCCTGGCGATCGGCACGTCCGCGGTCTTCGGGGCGATGATGGTGGGCGTCAGCCAGGCGCTCGGCGCGGTGACGGACCGTGTGGTCGTCCCCGCCCTCGAGGGCTCGGCACAGGCGCGGTCGCAGGTCTGGGTCGCGGGCCTCGTCCTCTTCGGCGTGGCGGTCACGCTCGCCCTCGCGGTCGCCGGCCGGCGCGTGTTCGCGGGCATCGGCTACGCCGACATCCAGGCCGACCACCGACGCGCGGTCACCCGGCAGTACCTGCGCCTGCCGATGTCGTGGCACCGGGCGCACCCGACCGGTCAGCTCCTGTCCAACGCGAGCTCGGACGTCGAGGCCTCGACGGGGGTCTTCAACCCGCTGCCCTTCGCCCTGGGCGTCGTCGTGATGATCGGCGTCGCGGCCGTCGCCCTGTTCCGGGTCGACGCCCTCCTCGCGGTCACGGCCCTCGCGGTGCTGCCGCTCGCGGTGCTCGCGAACCTCGTGTTCCAGCGCTACATGTCGCCCGCGATCACGCGTGCGCAGCAGCTGCGCGCCGAGGTGTCCGACGTGGCGCACGAGAGCTTCGAGGCGGCGCTCCTCGTCAAGTCCCTCGGGACCGAGGACCGCGAGGAGGCACGGTTCGCTGAGCGGGCCGACGCGCTGCGCGCCGCGAACGTCCGCGTCGGCCAGGTGCGCGCCGTGTTCGACCCCGTCATCGACCTGCTGCCGAGCCTCGGGACCCTCGTGGTGCTCCTCGTCGGCGCCCACCGCGCCGCCGCGGGCGCCGTCCAGACCGGCGACATCGTGTCCGCGGCCTACCTGCTCACGATCATGGCGGTGCCGGTGCGCGCGTTCGGCTGGGTCCTGGGGGAGCTGCCGCGTGGGCTCGTCGGCTACGACCGCATCGCCCGCGTGCTCGACGCCTCGGGCGTGCTCCCCACGGGCGACGCGAGCCTCCCGGCGCGGCCGGGCGGCGCGGGCGTGCGCATGCGGGGCGTGCAGGTGCTCGCTCCGGGCGCCGAGGGCGACGTCGCCCTGCTGCACGACGTCGACCTCGACCTCCCACCCGGTCGTGTCGTGGCGCTCGTCGGCACGACGGGCTCGGGCAAGACCACCCTCGCGTCGTTGCTCAGCAGGCTGCGCGACCCGGACGCAGGGACGATCGAGGTGGACGGCGTCGAGCTGCGGCAGATCCGCCCCGCCGACCTCGCGGCCCAGGTCGCCCTCGTCGCCCAGCAGTCCTTCGTCTTCGAGGACACCGTGCGGTCCAACGTCACGCTCGCCGACCCCGACGAGCCGGGTGCGCCCGACGACGAGGCCGTCTGGGAGGCCCTGCGCATCGCACGGGTCGACGACGTGGTGCGGGCCCTGCCCGACGGTCTCGACGCGCAGATCGGTGAGCGCGGCGCCAACCTGTCCGGTGGTCAGCGGCAGCGCCTCGTCATCGCACGTGCGCTCGTGCGCAGGCCACGCCTGCTCGTGCTCGACGACGCGACGTCGGCCGTCGACCCCCGGGTCGAGCAGCAGATCCTCACGGGTCTGCGGGCGGCGACGGCGCGGCCCGCAGCGACCGCGCACCAGCCGGCCGACGCCGACGGCGACGTCGGGCTGCAGTCGGACCAGGTCACGGGGCCGACGGTCCTCCTGGTCGCCTACCGGATGTCCTCGGTGCTGCTGGCCGACGAGGTCGTGCACCTCGAGGGCGGGACGGTCGTCGACCGAGGCACCCACGAGGAGCTCCTGGGCCGCGACCCCGGGTACCGCGAGCTCGCGACGGCCTACCTGCTCGAGTCCGAGCGCAGGTCAGGGCTCCAGGAGACGCTCCCCGTGGAGCAGGCGGGGGCGGAGCGATGAGCGAGGGCACGCAGGGTGGGGCGGCGTCGGCCCAGGTCGGGCGGTCCAGGACGCTGGGGCCGATGGCGACGCTGCGCCGCGGCGTCGAGGTCTCGCCGGAGCTCGTCCAGGGCATCGGCGTCACCGTCCTGCTGGCGGTCCTCGCCGCGGCCGGACGGGTCGTGGTGCCGATCACCGTCCAGCAGACCGTCGACACGGGGATCCTCGCCCCCGGCGGGCCAGTGGTCGGCAGGGTCGCGACGCTCGTCGCGCTCGCCGGCGTCGCCCTCGTCGTCTCGGGCGCGTGCGCGGCGCTCGTCAACGTCAGGCTCTTCCGCAGCAGCGAGGCGGGGCTCGCCCGCCTCCGGGTCCGGGCGTTCCGGCACGTCCACGACCTCTCCGCGCTGACCCAGGGCACCGAGCGGCGGGGAAGCCTCGTCTCACGCGTCACGAGCGATGTCGACACCATCTCGCTGTTCGTGCAGTGGGGCGGGATCATGCTGCTCGTCTCGGTGCTGCAGATCCTCGTCGCGACCGCCCTCATGCTCGTGTACTCGTGGCAGCTCACGCTGGTCGTGTGGGCCTGCTTCGTGCCTCTGCTCCTCGTGCTGCGGCCGGCCCAGAAGAGGGTCAGCACGGCCTACGCGGCGGTCCGGGAGCGCGTAGGGGCGATGCTCGGGGCGATCTCCGAGGCCGTCGTCGGTGCCGAGACCATCCGCGCGTACGGTGTCGGTGCGCGGAGCCAGCGCAAGATCGACGCCGCGGTGCGCGCCACGCGGGACGCGATGGTGCGGGCGCAGACCCGGGTCGCCCTCGTGTTCTCGAGCGGCGTGCTCGTCGCCAACGGCGTCCTCGCGGCCGTCGTCGTCGTCGGGACGTTCCTCGGGGTCGCGGGCGACATCTCGGTGGGCCGCCTGCTCGCGTTCCTCTTCCTCGTCCAGCTCTTCACCGGCCCGGTGCAGATGGCGACGGAGATCCTCAACGAGCTCCAGAACGCGCTCGCCGGCTGGCGGCGGGTGCTGGGCGTGATCGACACACCGGTCGACATCGCCGACCCGGCCGACGGCGGGGCGCCGACGGCACGTGGAGCGGCGCGCGTGGAGCTGCGCGGCGTGAGCTTCGCGTACCCGGGCGGCCCGCGGGTCCTGAGCGACGTCGACCTCGAGGTCCCCGCGACGGCGAAGGTCGCGGTCGTCGGGGCGACGGGGTCCGGCAAGACGACGCTCGCGAAGCTCGTGACGCGCCTGGTGGACCCCGCGGAGGGCTCCGTGCTGCTCGACGGCGTCGACCTGCGGGACCTCGCCCTCGCCGACCTGCGCCGACGCGTCGTGCTCGTGCCGCAGGAGGGCTTCCTGTTCGACGGCACCGTGCTCGACAACGTCGCGTACGGGTCACGCACCGACGCCGAGGAGCCGGACGAGAGCGCGGCACTCGCGGCGTTCGACGAGCTCGGTCTCTCCGACTGGCTGGCCGACCTCCCGCAGGGGCTGCGTACGGACGTCGGTCAGCGCGGCGAGCGGCTCTCGGCGGGGGAGCGGCAGCTCGTCGCCCTCGCGCGGGCCCACCTCGCGGCCGGGGACTTCCTCGTGCTCGACGAGGCGACGAGCGCCGTCGACCCCGCGACGGAGGTCCGCATCGCGCGTGCTCTCGACCAGCTCACCGCCGGGCGCAGCACGTTGACCATCGCGCACCGCCTGTCCACCGCCGAGGCGGCCGACCTCGTGGTCGTGGTCGACGCGGGACGTGTCGTCCAGGTCGGGGCCCATCGTGAGCTCCTCACCGAGGACGGGCCGTACGCGGCCATGCACGCGGCGTGGCTCGCCCAGACCCGCTGACGCGCACGTCCGCGCGGCGCTGAGCGAGACAGGGCGGCGCCGCCTCCTGTGCCGCCACCCGGGCGGGCGCGGGCGCACCGGGAGCGTGCCGCGTGGCAGGATCGGCGCGTGCTCGAACCGGTCCAGCCCGCCCGCCCGTCCGCTCTCGATCCTGCCGTCGCCGCGCGCCTCAAGCGCGACGACGCGGGCCTGGTCTGCGCCGTCGTGCAGCAGCACGACTCGGGCGAGGTGCTCATGGTCGGCTGGATGGACGACGAGGCGCTGCACCGCACCCTGACGAGCGGACGGGTCACGTTCTGGAGCCGCTCGCGCCAGACCTACTGGCGCAAGGGCGACACCTCGGGGCACGCCCAGCACGTGAGGTCCGTGAGCCTCGACTGCGACGGCGACGCCGTCCTCGTGCGGGTCCACCAGGTCGGCGCCGCGTGCCACACCGGGGCGCGCACATGCTTCGAGGCCGGCGGCGACCTGGGCGCCGTCGTCGGGCAGGACGCGCGATGAGCCCGACGACGACGGAACCCGCAGCGGTGGACCTCGCCTGGGGCGCGACCTGGCCGCAGCTCGAGACCTTCCGCGAGCTCGCTCGCACCCGGCGGGTCGTGCCGGTCGTGCGCCGGCTGCTCGCCGACGAGGTCACGCCGGTGGGCCTGTACCGGACGCTCGCCCAGGGCCGTCCGGGCACGTTCATCCTCGAGTCGGCCGAGGTCGACGGGACCTGGTCGCGGTACTCGTTCGTCGGGGTCGCGTCCCGCGCCACCCTGACCGTCGCCGACGGCCAGGCGGCGTGGCTCGGCGACGTGCCCGTCGGCGTCCCCCGCACGGGCGACGTGCTCGACGTGCTGAGTCGCACGCTCGAGGCGCTGCGGACGCCCGCCATCGCGGGCCTGCCCCCGCTGACCGGTGGCCTCGTGGGTGCACTCGGCTGGGACATCGTGCGGCACTGGGAGCCGACGCTGCCCGCCAAGGCCCCGGAGGAGCTCGGCGTCCCGGAGCTGACGCTGTGCCTCGCGAGCGACCTCGCCGTGGTCGACCACGTCGACGGCACCGTCTGGCTCGTCGCCAACGCGATCAACTTCGACGACACGGACGAGCGGGTGGACGAGGCGCACGCCGATGCCGTCGGGCGTCTCGACGCCATGCAGGCACGGCTCGCGGAGCCCGTGCGCACCCCGCCTGCCGTCCTGACGGACGCGCGCGAGCCCGAGCTCGAGTTCCGCAGCTCGCGTGCCGACTTCGAGGCGTCCGTGCGCGCCGGGAAGGAGGCGATCCGTGAGGGGGAGGTCTTCCAGGTCGTCCTCTCCCAGCGCCTGGACCTCGACTGCCCCGCGGCGCCCCTGGACGTCTACCGGGTGCTGCGCACGATCAACCCGAGCCCGTACATGTACTACTTCGCCCTCCAGGACGCGCGGGGGCAGGAGTTCGCGGTGGTCGGGTCCAGCCCGGAGACGCTCGTCAAGGTGACCGACGGGCGGGTCGTGACCTTCCCGATCGCGGGCTCGCGTCCGCGTGGGGCGACGCCCGCGCAGGACGCCGAGCTCGCCGAGGAGCTGCTCGCCGACCCCAAGGAACGCGCCGAGCACATCATGCTCGTGGACCTGTCCCGCAACGACCTCGTCAAGGTGTGCGAGCCGACCTCGGTCGAGGTCGTCGAGCTCATGGCGGTGCGGCGCTTCAGCCACATCATGCACATCTGCTCGACGGTGGTCGGTCGCCTGAGGCCCGGCGCGACGGCGGTGCAGACCCTCACGGCGACGTTCCCCGCGGGGACGCTCTCGGGGGCGCCCAAGCCGAGGGCCATCGCACTCATCGACGAGCTCGAGCCGGCCCGCCGCGGCATCTACGGCGGAACCGTGGGCTACTTCGACTTCGCGGGTGACATGGACATGGCGATCGCGATCCGTACGGCCCTGATCCGCGACGGTCGCGCGAGCGTCCAGGCGGGCGGGGGGATCGTCGCGGACTCGGTCGAGGCCCTCGAGTACGCGGAGTCGCGGAACAAGGCGGCGGCGGCGGTGCGCGCCGTCCAGGTCGCGGCGCGGCTCCGCCCGGCGACATGAGCGGCGTTCCTCCTCACATGTCGCAGGACGAGGGCAGCAGCGCTCGGCGCCCGACGCGCGTCGTCGTGCCCGACCGGCGTGCCGTCGTGCTCCTGGGCTGGGCGCTCGGCCTCGGGACGCTCGCGGCGGGCGGCGCGGTCTGGGCGCGCGCCGCGACGTCGAGCGCGGTCGAGGCGCACGTGGACCTCGCCGTGGCGGGCGGTGACGTCGCCCCGGGCGTCGCCGCCGGTGGGCTCGTCGTGCTCACGTCGGCGCTCGCGCTGGTGCTCGCGGGCCCGTGGTTGCGGCGCGCGGCGGCGGCACTGCTCGCCCTCGGCGGCCTGCTCGTGGTCACGTCCGCGGTCGCCGGCCTGCGCTCTGTCGCCCGGGCCGCGCGGGCCGCCGCGCAGGATGCGGTCGGCGTTCCCGAGCTCGACGGACCGGTGACGGTGACGGCGATGCCGTGGGTCACGGCTGCCCTCGGCGTCCTCGTCGTCGTGCTCGGCGCGTGGGCAGTGGTCGTCGCGGGGCGCTGGGGGGCGGCCACGGCCAGGCACGACGCGCCCGGGCGTCGCGGCGTCGGCACCGCGTCCGTCGGCACCTCCGTCGGCACGTCCGGCGCCGCACCCGGTCCGGCTCGCGCCTCGGTCGAGCCGTCGGCGGACGGGCCGGCCCTGGACGGCGACGACCCCGACCTCCACGCGACCTGGGACGCGCTGTCCCGGGGCGAGGACCCGACCTGACCCGACCTCGCCCGACGGCGGTGCGGCCGGACCGTCCCACGCTCCGCGGATGCCGCGACCGTCCGGGCTCTTTTCGCTAGGCTCACGATCACTCCACGAAAGGCACACACGCGCATGGGTGACATGTCCGCCGACCGTCCCGTCGAGGTGACCCACCTCCCGGTGGCGCCACCGCCACGGAACCACGGCCACACGACGGCCGCCTGGGTCACCGTGACCCTGGTGCTCGTCGGCGCGGTCACGTCGTCCATCGCCGTCGTCGTCGCACTTCCGTGGCTCTTCTGGGCCGGCCTCGGCGTGATCCTCGTGGGTCTCGTCGCCGGTCGCGTCCTGAAGATGCTCGGCCTCGGTCAGCCCGACCACCCCGGCCGGTCCGACCGATCCCGCCTGCCCGGCACCGCCGGGCACCAGGGCACGGGTCACCCCGCGTCCTGACTTCCCCTCCACACCCACAGGAGCGTTTGGCACATGAGTACTCCGCCTGGACCCCAGGACCCGTACGGCGCGCAGCCGCCCGCCGGGGGCATGCCCCCGAACTACTACGGTGGCGCGCCGCAGCAGCCGGGCCCGCCGCCGCAGAACTACCTGGTCTGGGCCATCATCAGCGTGTTCCTGTGCTGGCCGCTCGCCATCCCGGCGATCATCTTCTCGACCCAGGTCAACACGAAGTGGGCCCAGGGCGACGCCATGGGTGCTCAGGAGTCCTCGCGCAAGGCGAAGACCTTCGCCCTGTGGGCCACGATCGCCGGTGCTGTGTCGATCGTGCTGTGGTTCGCGCTCAGCGCCGCCGGGATCCTGGCCGCCGGAAGCATCGACTCCACCTACTGATCGATCGCTGCGACGTATGAGTGCTGCATCGACGCCGGCTCGGCGTCGTCAGCTCATCGCGCCGGTGACGACGGCCGTGGCGGGTATCGCCGCGGCCGTCGTCGCGTTCGGCGTCGACCCGTACGAGCCGGGTCACTTCCCGACCTGCCCGGTGCTGTCGATGACAGGTCTGTACTGCACGGGCTGCGGCACGCTCCGCGCCGTGCACAGCCTGCTGCACCTCGACGTCGCCGGCGCGTGGGGGATGAACCCGCTCGCGCTGCTGCTCGCGCCCTTCGCCGTGGCCACCTGGGCAGCGTGGGTGCGGCGCGCCTGGACCGGCGAACCCCTGCGGTGGCTCGCTCCTCCGTGGGCGGTCGGCGTCGTCCTCGTCGCGATGGCGCTCTTCACCGTCCTGCGCAACCTCGCGCCGTTCGCGCCGTACCTCGCTCCCTGACGCGACCGCCTACCACCCCCGGCGGCGCGGCCGCCAGGGCCGAGGGGCCCTGGTCCCAGCCCGTGGGCGTGGCGGGGACCGCCGCCGGACGGCCCTACGATGACCCGTGACGGGGTCTGCGGGGGATGGGCCCGAGGAGGTGGCGGAGATGACGGTCCTCGAGGACATCGTTGCCGGGGTGCGCCTGGACCTGGCCGAGCGTGAGGCGGCCACGCCGCTCGCGGCGGTCAAGGAGCGTGCGGCCCGCGTGCCCGAGGCCAAGGAGTGCCTGAGCCGCCTCCACGACGAGGCCGCGGTCGCGGTCATCGCCGAGGTCAAGCGGTCGAGCCCGAGCAAGGGCGCGCTCGCCTCGATCGACGACCCTGCGGCGCTCGCGTCGGAGTACGAGGCCGGTGGTGCGGCCGCGATCTCGGTGCTCACAGAGCAGCGGCGCTTCCACGGGAGCCTCGCGGACCTCGACGCCGTCCGCGGGACCGTCGACGTCCCCGTCCTCCGCAAGGACTTCGTCGTGACGCCGTACCAGGTCTGGGAGGCCCGTGCGCACGGCGCCGACCTGGTCCTGCTCATCGTCGCGGCCCTCGAGCAGACGGTCCTGACCTCCCTCGTCGAGCGTGTCCACTCCCTCGGGATGACCGCGCTCGTCGAGGTGCACGACACGGAGGAGGTCACGCGCGCGCTCGACGCCGGCGCACGGTGCATCGGGGTCAACGCCCGCAACCTCAAGACGCTCGACGTCGACCGCACGACCTTCGCGCGGCTCGCGCCGATGATCCCCAACGGTGTCGTCCGCATCGCCGAGTCCGGCGTGCGTGGGCCGCACGACGTCATGGACTACGCACGCTCGGGCGCCGACGCCGTGCTCGTCGGCGAGAGCCTCGTGACCGGCCGCGACCCGAGGGCGGCGGTCGCCGACCTGGTCGCCGCGGGCGCGCACCCCTCGCTGCGGGCGGTGCGTCAGTGACGGCTGCGCCCGACGGCGCACGGTCCGTCCCGGACCACGCGCACGAGGACGTCGACGGCACCGCCGCGGCGTCGAGCACCACGGCGGCGACCCCGCCCCCACCGGTCGAGGAGGCCGCCATGGCGGAGGCGATGGGTCCCACCCGCACGGCAGCGGGTTCCGGCCCCTACTTCGGGGACTTCGGCGGGCGGTTCGTCCCCGAGGCGCTGATCGAGGCTCTGGACGAGCTCGACGCCGAGTACAGCAAGGCCAAGGCCGACCCGGCGTTCGGTGACGAGCTCGCGCGGCTGCACCTGACCTACACGGGCCGCCCGAGCATCATCACCGAGGTGCCCCGGTTCGCCGCCCACTGCGGTGGCGTGCGCGTCATCCTCAAGCGCGAGGACCTCAACCACACGGGGTCCCACAAGATCAACAACGTGCTCGGCCAGGCGCTCCTGACCAAGCGCCTCGGCAAGAAGCGCGTCATCGCGGAGACCGGGGCCGGCCAGCACGGCGTCGCCACCGCGACCGCCGCCGCGCTCTTCGACCTCGACTGCGTCATCTACATGGGCGAGGAGGACACGCGCCGCCAGGCGCTCAACGTCGCGCGCATGCGGCTCCTCGGCGCCGAGGTGGTGCCCGTGTCGACCGGCTCGAAGACGCTCAAGGACGCGATCAACGAGGCGCTGCGCGACTGGGTGACGAACGTCGACACGACCAACTACGTCTTCGGCACGGTCGCGGGCCCCCACCCGTTCCCCGCGATGGTGCGCGACTTCCAGCGCATCATCGGGGTGGAGGCACGGCAGCAGGTGCTCGACCTGACCGGCCGCCTGCCCGACGTGGTCGCCGCGTGCGTCGGCGGCGGCTCGAACGCGATCGGCATCTTCCACGCGTTCCTCGACGACCCGGACGTGCGCCTCGTGGGCCTCGAGGCGGGCGGCGACGGGGTCGACACGGGGCGTCACGCCGCGACGATCAGCGGGGGAGCGCCGGGCGTCCTCCACGGGGCGCGGTCCTTCCTGCTCCAGGACGAGGACGGGCAGACCATCGAGAGCCACTCGATCTCCGCGGGCCTGGACTACCCGGGGGTCGGCCCCGAGCACTCGTGGCTCTCCTCGATCCACCGGGCCGAGTACCGCCCGATCACGGACGCCCAGGCCATGGAGGCCTTCCGTCTGCTGTGCCGCACCGAGGGCATCATCCCCGCGATCGAGTCGTCGCACGCGCTCGCCGGGGCGATGCAGCTGGGCCGTGAGGCCGTCGCGGCAGGCCGGCCCGACACCACGATCCTCGTGAACCTGAGCGGGCGGGGCGACAAGGACGTCGAGACGGCTGCGGCGTGGTTCTCGCTGCTGGACGAAGGAGAGTCGTGACCGATCAGGCCGTGGGTACGCAGGACCCTCGCGCACGGGACGTCCGTAGCGCCGTCGGGGAGCGCATCGACGCGGTGCGTGCCGCCGGCCGCGCCGCGCTCGTCGGCTACCTGCCGGTCGGCTTCCCGGACGTCGAGACGTCCGTGCGCGCGGCACGGACCATGGTCGAGCAGGGCGTCGACGTCGTCGAGCTCGGCGTCCCGTACTCCGACCCCGTCATGGACGGGCCCCTGATCCAGAAGGCCGTCGAGTCCGCGCTCGGCGCCGGGGTCCGCGTGCGCGACACCCTGCGCGCGGTCGAGGCCGTGGCCGGCGCCGGTGCGCCGGTGCTCGTGATGACGTACTGGAACCCGGTGATCCGCTACGGGGTCGACGCCTTCGCCCGCGACCTCGCCTCGGCGGGCGGGGCGGGCATGATCACGCCGGACCTCATCCCGGACGAGGCCGGCGAGTGGATGACGGCGTCCGACCGCTACGGCCTCGACCGGGTGTTCCTCGTGGCACCCAGCTCGACGACCGAGCGCCTCGCGCTCACCGCGCGGGCCTCGCGGGGCTTCGTCTACGCGGCGTCCACGATGGGCGTGACGGGTACGCGTACGTCCGTCGGCGAGCACGCCGCACGGCTCGTCGCCGACACACGCCGGGCGGGTGCCGAGCACGTGTGCGTCGGCCTGGGCGTGAGCACGGCCGACCAGGCGGCCGAGGTCGCGGCGTACGCGGACGGCGTCATCGTCGGGAGCGCGTTCGTCCGTCCGCTCGTCGAGGCCGCGGAGGGCTCGCCGGGCTCCGACGGCATCGAGCGGCTCGCCGCCGTCGTGCGTGACCTCGCCTCGGGCGTGCGCCGGGCGGCCGTATGAGCGCACTGCACGCCGTCGCGGGCCTCGTCCTGCCCGCGGCGCTCCCGAGCCCGTCCCAGGGCGTCTGGTACCTCGGCCCGTTCCCGCTGCGCGCCTACTCGCTGTCGATCATGACCGGCATCGTCGTCGCCCTCTGGCTCACCCGGCGCCGCTGGGTCGAACGTGGCGGGGACCCGGACACCGTGCTCGAGATCGTCTTCTGGGCGGTGCCGTTCGGCATCGTCGGCGGACGGCTCTACCACGTCGTGTCCTCGCCCGACCAGTACTTCGGACCGGACGGCGACCCCTGGAAGGCATTCGCGGTCTGGGAGGGAGGCCTGGGCATCTGGGGTGCGATCGCGGTCGGGGCCGTCGGCGCATGGATAGGCACGCGTCGGCAGGGGGTCCGGTTCGCGCCGTTCGCCGACGCCGTCGCGCCCGGCCTGCTCGTCGCGCAGGCGATCGGGCGACTGGGGAACTGGTTCAACCAGGAGCTCTTCGGGGGACCGACGGACCTCCCGTGGGGCCTGCAGATCGACCCCGCGAGCCCGACGTTCCCCGACGGGTACCCCGCCGACACGCTGTTCCACCCCACCTTCCTCTACGAGATGGTGTGGAACCTCGCGGCGGCCGCGCTGCTCATCTGGCTCGACAGGCGTCGCCGCCTCGGGCACGGACGTGTCTTCTGGCTCTACGTCGTCCTCTACACGTCCGGCCGGCTCTGGATCGAGGCCCTGCGCATCGACCCCGCCGAGCTGGTCCTCGGGCTCCGGCTGAACATCTGGACGTCCATCCTGGTGGGACTGACCGCGCTGGTAATCTTCGTGGTGGTCGGACGCCGTCACCCCGGGCGTGAGACCACCCTGCAGCTGCGAGCACCGGCCGAAGGCACGACCGACGACGCCGAGGTCCCTGACCCGCACTGAACCGGCGTGACCGGTCGCACGGCGGCCTTCGCGTGACATATGTCACGCGGCACGATGAAGGTCCGCCCGGGCGCCCCCGGTATCGTCGCCACGATTTCGGGCCGACGGCGTCCCTGTACTTCTCCCGACCACGAACCCGGCACCGTCCGGGTCCAGCGAGGACGGTGCACATGAGCCGGCCGCTCCACCCCAGCGAAGCGCCCTCGGCGTCGGGTCTCTACGACCCCTCGGCCGAGCACGACGCCTGCGGCGTAGCGTTCGTCGCGACGCTGCGTGGCACCCCCGGGCGCGACATCGTCGACGCGGGCCTGACGGCGCTGCTCAACCTCGACCACCGCGGCGCCGTGGGTGCGGAGACGGACAGCGGCGACGGCGCCGGCATCCTGACCCAGATCCCCGACGCGTTCCTGCGGGACGTGGTCGACGCCGAGCTCCCGCGCCCCGGTCACTACGCGATCGGGATGGCCTTCCTGCCCACGGACGCCGACGCCCAGCTCGCGGCCGTCGAGGGTGTCGAGAAGCTCGTCGTCGACGAGGGCCTCGAGCTCCTCGCATGGCGCGACGTCCCGGTGACCGCGGGCCTCGTCGGGCCGACGGCGCGCGCGAGCATGCCGTTCTTCCGTCAGCTCGTCGTCGCCGACCCGAGCCGGGAGCTCGGCGGGATCGACCTCGACCGTCGGACGTTCCGCGTGCGCAAGCGTGCCGAGAACGAGCTCGGCGTGTACTTCGCGTCGCTGTCCGCCCGCACCCTCACGTACAAGGGCATGCTCACCACGGCTCAGCTCGAGCCGTTCTTCCCGGACCTCTCGGACCCGCGCTACGCGTCGGAGCTGGCCCTGGTCCACTCGCGGTTCTCGACCAACACGTTCCCGTCCTGGCCGCTCGCCCAGCCGTTCCGCCTGCTGGCGCACAACGGCGAGATCAACACGGTCCGTGGCAACAGGAACTGGATCGCCGCCCGGCAGAGCACGCTCGGCAGCGACCTGATCGGTGACCTCCAGCCCCTGCTCCCGGTGTGCACCCCGGGTGGCAGCGACTCCGGGACGTTCGACGAGGTGCTCGAGCTGCTGCACCTCGCGGGCCGCAGCCTGCCCCACGCGGTGCTGATGATGGTGCCCGAGGCCTGGGAGAACCACACGGAGATGGACCCGGACCGTCGGGCCTTCTACGAGTACCACGCGAACCTCATGGAGCCGTGGGACGGGCCCGCCGCGCTGACGTTCACGGACGGCACCCTCATCGGCGCCGTGCTCGACCGTAACGGCCTGCGGCCCGGGCGGTACTGGATCACCGACGACGGCCTCGTGGTCCTCGCGAGCGAGACGGGCGTGCTCGACCTCGACCCGGCGACCGTGGTGCGCAAGGGCCGGCTCGAGCCGGGCCGCATGCTGCTCGTCGACACGGGTGCGGGCCGCGTCATCGCGGACGACGAGATCAAAGCCCAGCTCGCCGCGCAGCGGCCGTACGCGCAGTGGGTCGCCGACCACTCGGTGTTCCTCGACCAGCTCCCCGAGCGCGAGCACGTGCAGCACAGCCCCGCGTCCGTGCGCCGTCGTCAGCGCGCCTTCGGGTACACCGAGGAGGAGCTCAAGATCCTCCTGGCGCCGATGGCCTCGACGGGTGGCGAGCCGCTCGGTGCGATGGGCTCCGACACGCCGATCGCGGTCCTCTCCGCGCGTCCGCGCCTCCTGTTCGACTACTTCACGCAGATGTTCGCCCAGGTCACGAACCCGCCGCTCGACGCGATCCGCGAGGAGCTCGTCACATCGATCGGCGGCGCGATCGGCCCCGAGCCGAACCTCCTGGCCGACCTCCCGGAGCACGCGCGCAAGCTCGTCCTGCCGTTCCCCGTGCTCGACAACGACCAGCTCGCGAAGATCGTGCGGATCGACCGTGACCCGGCGCTCGCCGGCGTCTTCCGGTCGGTCATGGTGCGGGGTCTCTACAAGGTCGACGGCGGCAAGGCGGCCCTCGAGGCGCGCCTCGAGGAGATCTTCACGCAGGTCGACCAGGCGATCGACGACGGTGTCAGCTTCATCGTCCTGTCGGACCGCGACTCCGACGCGGACAGCGCGCCGATCCCGTCGCTCCTGCTCTCGAGCGCCGTGCACCACCACCTGCTGCGTCGGCACACCCGGACGCGGGTGAGCCTGGTCGTCGAGGCCGGCGACGTGCGCGAGGTCCACCACGTGGCGCTCCTGATCGGCTACGGCGCGGCTGCCGTCAACCCGTACCTCGCCATGGAGACGGTCGAGGGCATGGCGCGCGAGGGCTCGCTCGGCGCCGTCACGCCCGAGCAGGCCGTCGCCAACCTCATCAAGGCGCTCGGCAAGGGCGTGCTCAAGGTCATGAGCAAGATGGGCATCTCCACGCTCATGTCCTACCGGGGCGCGCAGACGTTCGAGGCGTTGGGCCTGTCCCAGGAGGTCGTGGACCGGTACTTCGCCGGGACGACGAGCCGGCTCGGCGGCATCGGGCTCGACGTCGTCGCGGCCGAGGTCGCGGCACGCCATGCGGACGCCTACCCCGCGAGCGGGAACCCGCAGGCGCACCGCAGGCTCAACGTGGGCGGCGAGTACCAGTGGCGCCGGGACGGCGAGGAGCACCTCTTCGACCCCGAGACCGTCTTCCGGCTCCAGCACTCGACGCGCACGCGACAGCTCGACGTGTTCCGTCAGTACACGCGACGCGTCGACGACCAGGCCTCGCGCCTGCTCACCCTGCGTGGCCTCATGACGTTCGCTCAGGGCACGCGTCCGCCCGTGCCCCTCGACGAGGTCGAGCCGGTCAGCGAGATCGTCAAGCGCTTCAACACCGGCGCGATGTCCTACGGCTCCATCTCGGCCGAGGCGCACGAGACGCTCGCGATCGCGATGAACCGCCTCGGTGGCCGGTCGAACACCGGCGAGGGCGGCGAGGACCCCGAGCGGCTGCACGACCCTGCTCGGCGCAGCGCGATCAAGCAGATCGCGTCGGGCCGGTTCGGCGTCACCGCCGACTACCTCACGAACGCCGACGACCTGCAGATCAAGATGGCGCAGGGGGCCAAGCCGGGCGAGGGTGGGCAGCTGCCAGGCAACAAGGTCTACCCGTGGATCGCCGCGACGCGGCACTCGACCCCGGGCGTCGGCCTCATCTCGCCGCCGCCGCACCACGACATCTACTCGATCGAGGACCTCGCCCAGCTCATCCACGACCTGAAGAACGCGAACCCGGCGGCCCGGGTCCACGTCAAGCTCGTGAGCGAGTTCGGTGTGGGCACGGTCGCGGCGGGCGTGTCGAAGGCGCACGCCGACGTCGTGCTCATCTCCGGGCACGACGGCGGGACGGGCGCGAGCCCGCTCACGTCCCTCAAGCACGCGGGCACCCCGTGGGAGATCGGCCTCGCGGAGGCCCAGCAGACCCTCGTGCTGAACAACCTGCGGGACCGCGTCGTGGTCCAGGTCGACGGCCAGCTCAAGACCGGCCGCGACGTCGTCGTCGGTGCGCTCCTGGGCGCCGAGGAGTTCGGCTTCGCGACCGCGCCCCTGGTCGTGAGCGGCTGCGTCATGATGCGCGTCTGCCACCTGGACACGTGCCCGGTCGGTGTCGCCACGCAGAACCCCGAGCTCCGGGCGCGCTTCACGGGCAAGCCGGAGTTCGTCGAGACGTTCTTCGAGTACATCGCCACCGAGGTGCGCGAGTACCTCGCGGCGCTCGGGTTCCGGTCGATCGCCGAGGCCGTCGGGCACGTCGAGGCCCTCGACACGCGGGCCGCGATCGACCACTGGAAGGCGGCCGGGCTCGACCTCGCGCCCGTGCTCGCCCGCCCCGAGCCCGCCCCGGGCTCATCGTTGCGTCACACGACCGCGCAGGACCACGGTCTGCACAAGGCGCTCGACAACCAACTGATCGCGCTCGCCGCTCCTGCGCTCCAGGACGGGACACCGGTGCGCATCGCGCTGCCCGTCCGCAACGTCAACCGCACGGTCGGCACGATGCTCGGCCACGAGGTGACGAAGCGGCACGGCGGCGCGGGGCTCGCGGACGGCACCATCGACGTGACCCTCACGGGGTCGGCGGGCCAGTCCCTGGGCGCGTTCCTGCCGAAGGGCATCACCATCCGCCTGCTCGGTGACGCGAACGACTACGTCGCCAAGGGCCTGTCGGGCGGGCGCGTCGTCGTGCGCCCGGACCAGGCCGCGGTGCTCGCGGGGGACCGCGACGTCATCGCGGGCAACGTCATCGGCTACGGCGCGACGTCGGGCGAGGTGTTCCTGCGCGGGGTCGTGGGCGAGCGGTTCGCCGTCCGCAACTCCGGGGCCACCCTCGTCGTCGAGGGCGTCGGCGACCACGCGTGCGAGTACATGACGGGCGGGACCGTGCTGGTCCTCGGGCGCACGGGCCGCAACTTCGGCGCCGGCATGTCCGGCGGTCAGGCGTTCGTCCTCGACCTGCGCCGCGAGGTCGTCAACAAGCCGGCGCTCGCCCAGGGCGACCTCGCCCTGACCCCGCTCACCGACGCGGACGCGGCGCTCGTCGAGCAGCTCCTGCGCAGCCACCACGAGGAGACGGGCTCGCCGCGCGCCGCGGCGCTCCTTGCGGACCTCCCCGCGGCCCTGGCCCGCTTCACGCGCGTCGTGCCGACCGAGTACGAGCGCATGCTCGCGACGCTCGCCTCGGCGCACGAGCAGGGGCTCGACCCGTCGGCTCCGGGCGTGTGGGACCACATCCTGGAGGTGTCTCGTGGCTGACCCCCGGGGGTTCCTCAAGGTGCGGGACCGTGCGCTCCCGCCGAGCCGCCCGGTGCCCGTGCGTCTCATGGACTGGCGCGAGGTCACGGAGCACCGCGCGACCGAGGAGGACGCCGAGCACGCGGTGATGCTCCACGCGCAGGCGGGCCGGTGCATGGACTGCGGCATCCCCTTCTGCCACCAGGGCTGCCCGCTCGGCAACCTCATCCCGGACTGGAACGACCTCGTCTGGAAGGACCAGTGGGCGGAGGCGAGCCATCGCCTGCACCAGACGAACAACTTCCCGGAGTTCACCGGGCGCATCTGCCCGGCCCCGTGCGAGACGTCGTGCGTGCTCGGCATCAGCCAGCCGCCCGTGACGATCAAGAACATCGAGGTCTCGATCGCGGAGGAGGCCTTCGCGCGCGGGTACGTCACGCCCCAGGTGCCGCACTTCCTCACGGGCAGCACCGTCGCGGTCGTCGGCTCCGGACCGGCGGGCCTCGCGGCGGCGCAGCAGCTCACCCGGGCCGGGCACACCGTCGCGGTGTTCGAGCGCGACGACCGCATCGGTGGGCTCCTGCGGTACGGCGTGCCGGACTTCAAGCTCGAGAAGGACCTCATCGACCGCCGGGTCGCCCAGATGGAGGCCGAGGGCACCCGCTTCCGTCCCGGCGTCGAGATCGGGGTGGACATCAGCTGGCGTGAGCTGAGCGCGCGCTACGACGCCGTCCTCATCGCGACCGGTGCGACGGTGCCGCGGACGCTCCCCGTGCCGGGCGCGGACCTCGCGGGCATCCACCCGGCCATGGAGTACCTGCACCAGGCGAACGCCGTGGTCGCGGGCGACGACGTCCCCGGGCAGGTCATCGCGACCGGCAAGCACGTCGTCATCATCGGCGGCGGCGACACCGGCTCCGACTGCCTCGGCACGGCGCTGCGCCAGGGCGCCGCCTCGGTGACGACGCTCGCGATCGGCATGCAGCCGCCCCTCGACCGTCCCGAGAACCAGCCGTGGCCCACGGACCCCGTGCTGTTCGAGGTCTCGTCCTCGCACGAGGAGGGCGGTGAGCGCACCTACCTCGCGTCGACCGTCGGCTTCCAGGGCGACGAGCACGGGCGGGTGCGCAGCCTCCGGGTCGCCAGGACGGAGTACCTCCCCGACGGCCGGCGCGTCCCGACGCCCGGCACCGAGCACGAGATCCCCGCGGACCTCGTGCTCGTGGCGATGGGCTTCACCGGCCCGGAGACGGCCACGCTCGTCGAGCAGACGGGTGCCGACGTGACCGGGCGCGGCTGGATCGCGCGCGGCGACGACTACGCCACGTCCGTCCCGGGCGTGTTCGTGGCGGGCGACGCCGGGCGCGGCCAGTCGCTCATCGTGTGGGCCATCGCCGAGGGCCGTGCCGCGGCCGCCGGCGTCGACGCCTACCTGCGTGGCAGCACCGAGCTGCCCGTCCCCGTGGGCCCGGGCGCGCGGGCCATGCGACCCTGAGGGGCACGACGAACCACCGCACGGCCACGTGCGTGCCCCACGAGGGGTGAAAACCGCCGTGCCCTACCGGGGCGTGGCGGGTGGGAGGGACCGAAAGGTCCCAGGACCGAGGACTTAGGCTGGAGACATGCGTAGAGCCAAGATTGTGTGCACCATCGGACCCGCGACCGAGTCGCCCGAGCAGATCCAGGCGCTCGTCGACGCCGGCATGGACGTCGCGCGGATCAACCGCAGCCACGGTGAGGCGTCCGAGCACGCCGCCGTGATCAAGCGCGTGCGCGACGCCGCGAAGGCCTCCGGCCGCGCCGTCGCCGTGCTGGTCGACCTCCAGGGCCCGAAGATCCGCCTGGGCCGGTTCGTCGAGGGCAAGCACGAGCTCGCCGACGGCGACGTCTTCACCATCACGACCGAGGACGTCCCCGGCACCAAGGAGCTCGTCTCCACCACGTACAAGGGCCTGCCGGGCGACGCCAAGGTCGGCGACCGCATCCTCATCGACGACGGTCGTGTCGCCGTGCGGATCACCGCAGTCGAGGGCCCGCGCGTCATCACGCGCGTCGAGGTCGGCGGTCCGGTGTCCAACAACAAGGGCCTCAACCTCCCGGGCGTCGCTGTCAACGTCCCGGCCATGTCCGACAAGGACGAGCAGGACCTGCGGTGGGGCCTCGCCCAGGGCTGCGACCTCATCGCCCTGTCGTTCGTGCGCAGCGCGGCCGACTACGACGACGTCGCGCGGATCATGGCGGAGGAGGGCCGCACGGTCCCCGTCATCGCCAAGGTCGAGAAGCCGCAGGCGGTCGAGAACCTCGTCGAGATCGTCGACGCGTTCGACGGCATCATGGTCGCCCGCGGCGACCTCGGCGTCGAGCTGCCGCTCGAGCAGGTCCCGATCGTCCAGAAGCGTGCGATCGAGCTGGCGCGTCGCTCGGCGAAGCCGGTGATCGTCGCCACCCAGGTGCTCGAGTCGATGATCTCCGCGCCGCGGCCGACGCGCGCCGAGGCCTCCGACTGCGCCAACGCGGTGCTCGACGGCGCCGACGCGGTCATGCTCTCGGGCGAGACCAGCGTGGGTGAGTACCCGATCGAGGCCGTGCGCACCATGGCGCGGATCATCGAGAACACCGAGGAGCACGGTCGGGAGCGCATGGCGCCCCTCGGCTGGAGCCCGCAGACGCGCGGTGGCTCGATCACCCGCGCCGCGGCAGAGGTCGGCGAGACGCTCGGCGTCAAGTACCTCGTGACCTTCACGCAGAGCGGTGACTCGGCCCGGCGCGTCTCGCGTCTGCGCTCGTCGATCCCGATGCTGGCGTTCACGCCCGACGCGCACGTGCGCAACACGCTCGCCCTGACGTGGGGCGTGCAGACGTACGAGGTCCCGACCGTGGCGCACTCCGACGCGATGGTCATGCAGGTGGACCAGACGCTGCGGGCCAACGGCCTCGCGGAGGACGGCGACCTCGTGGTCATCGTCTACGGCGCGCCCGTGGGCGTCCCCGGCACGACGAACTCGCTGCTGGTCCACAAGATCGGCACCGAGGTCGACATCCACTGACGTACCGCGCCCCCGAGGGCGCGGCAGACGGCACGCATCGGCGGGGCCCCGGGATCGTCCGGGGCCCCGCTTGCCACGTCCGGCCCCTACCGTGCGGCAAGCGGTCGGCACCGGGCCCGCGCAGGGCGCCTCGGTCGCAGGTGGCGCCGCGGGCCCGCCGCCTGGCACGGTGTGCTGAGCACGGTGCCGGGCGCCGTGCTCGGCGCGTGCCGAGCGGGCGGAGGGACCACGGGTGGCAACGATCGACCTGAACAGCGACGTGGGGGAGTCGTTCGGCTCCTGGACGATGGCCGACGACCCCGCGATCATGGCGGTCGTCTCGAGCGCCAACGTCGCGTGCGGTTTCCACGCCGGGGACCCGGTCACGGCTCGCCGGACCTGCACCGACGCCGCGAGGCTCGGGGTCGCCGTCGGGGCGCACGTGGGCTACCGCGACCTGGCGGGGTTCGGTCGGCGGTTCATGGACCTCTCCGCGGCCGAGCTGGTCGACGACGTCGTCTACCAGATCGGTGCGCTCCAGGCGATGGCCGCCGTGTCGGGGACGGCCGTGCGGTACGTCAAGCCGCACGGTGCGCTGTACAACGCGATCGTGCACCACGAGGTCCAGGCCGGCGCCGTCGTCGAGGCGGTCGCGTCCGTCGATCCGGGGCTGCCGTTGCTCGTCCTGCCAGGCAGCGTGGTGGAGCGGCTCGCCCAGCGGGCCGGCCTGCGCACCGTCGTCGAGGCGTTCGTCGACCGCGCGTACACGCCCGAGGGCACCCTCGTGCCGAGGACCGTGACGGGGGCGGTCCTCACGGACCCGCTGCGGGTCGCCGAACGCGCGGTGCGGCTCGCCGTCGAAGGCGCGGTCGACGCGCTCGACGGCAGCGACGTGAGACTCGTGCCCCAGACGCTGTGCGTGCACGGCGACACCCCCGGCGCCGTCGGGATCGCCCGGGCGGTCCGCGCCGCGCTCGACGAGGCGGGCGTGGGCGTGACGAGCTTCGTATGGGCCTGATCGGCCCGACACCCCCGAGCGGCTCGAGCGGCCCGGCCGGCTCGAGCGGCTCACGCAGAGTGCTGCCGCTCGGGGCCCGCGCCCTCCTCGTCGAGTGCGGCGGCGTCGCCGAGGTCGTCGGTCTCCACGCGGCCCTCGAGGTCGATCCCCTGCCCGGGCAGAGCGAGGTCCTTGCGGCGGCCTCGACGGTGCTCGTCGTGCTCGAGCACCCGCGCTACCGTGCGGGCGCCGCGCTGGATCTCGCCGCGCGCCCGGTCGTGGCCCGGGCGACGGCTCGGGGCACGACCGTCGTGCTGGACACGGTCTACGACGGCGAGGACCTGACCGTCGTCGCCGAGCTGACGGGGATGAGTCCTGACGCGCTCGTCGCGCGGCACGCCGGGCAGCAGTGGACGGCCGCGTTCATCGGCTTCGCGCCGGGTTTCGCGTACCTCGTGGGTGAGGACCCGCCGTTCGACGTGCCCAGGCGCGCGACGCCGCGGGCCGTGGTGCCCGCCGGTGCCGTGGGCCTCGCGGGCGCCTTCTCCGCCGTCTACCCCCGCGCGACGCCGGGGGGCTGGCAGCTCATCGGGCGGACCGACGCCCCGATGTGGGACGTCGCACGGCAGCCACCCGCTCTGCTCCGGCCGGGGGACGCGGTGCGCTTCCGCCCGGTGCGCGCCCGTTCCGCGGGCGCGTCCAGGACTCCTGCGGCGCACGTGCCGAGGGCTGACGCCCAGCCGTCCGGACCGCCGCCGGGGCGCGCCCTGGTCGTCGAGGCGACGGGCGCACTCAGCGTCGTCACGGACCTCGGGCGGCCGGGCATGCTGGACCTCGGCGTGTCGCCGTCCGGCGCCGTCGACCGTGGGGCGTGCGTCCGCGCGAACCGGCTCGTGGGCAACCCTCGCGGCGCCGCGGTCGTCGAGACGGCCCTGGGTGGCCTGGTCGTCGTCGCGCGCGGGGACCAGGTCCTCGCGGTGACGGGCGCCCCCGTGGGGCTCGTGGTGCGGTCGGGCGCCGGCGAGCGGCGGCAGCCGGGCGGTGAGCCGTTCCGGCTGCGCGACGGCGAGCGGCTGACCCTCGAGGAGCCCGTCACCGGGCTGCGGTCCTACGTCGCGGTGCGCGGCGGGCTCGATGTCCCGCTCGTGCTCGGGAGCCGGTCGACCGACGTGCTGTCCGGGCTCGGTCCCGCGCCGCTGCGTCCGGGCGACGAGCTGCCCGTGCTGCCGGCCGGTGGGGAGGCCGTCGAGGTGCCCGTCCCCGCCGCGCAGCCGGCACGGGACGACCAGGCCGGACCGGTGGTCGTCGACGTGGACCCCGGGCCGCGGCAGGACTGGTTCCGGCCGGGCACGTTCGAGGTGCTCTGCAGCCAGGAGTGGCGCGTCGGGCACAGCTCGAACCGCGTGGGGCTGCGGCTCGAGGGCCGCCCGCTCGTGCGGGCCCGCGACGGGGAGCTGCCCAGCGAGGGCATGGTGGCCGGGGCCGTCCAGGTGCCACCCTCCGGGGAGCCCCTGGTGTTCCTCGCCGACCACCCCGTGACCGGGGGCTACCCCGTCCTGGCGGTGGTCCGCGAGGCGCACCTCGACCGGCTGGCACAGGTGCGCCCCGGCCAGACCGTGCGGTTCCGCGGCGGTGGACCCGGGTGACGCGGGCGCCCGGGCGGGGCGTCGGCGCCGTGGCGCACCGGCCCCCGTCGGACGGGGGCCGGTGCACCTCCGGGCCTACGGGGTGACGGTGTCCGGGTGGGCCCGGTGCGCTTCCTTGGCGCGGTGGATGAGCTCCGCGAGCTCGTCCTGGTCGGCCACGGCCTTGGGGTGGCGGTCGCGCAGCGCGAGGAGGGTGCGCTCCTCGTCGAGCAGCTCGGCATAGATGCGCTCGCGCTCGGCGAGATCGGCCGTGTACTCGAGGTCGAGGTACTCGGTCGCGTGGCGCCGAGCGCTCGAGAGCGCGTTCTGCGCCTTTCCGGCGGGGCTGAGCAGGGACGCGAGGACCGTCACGACGAGGACGCCGATGATCACGCTGAGCGACAGCGCCGTGCTGACCTCGACGACCGGGACGGCCTCGCCGCCGTTGACGAACGGCAGGTTGTTCTCATGCAGCGCGTGGAGGATGAGCTTGACGCCGATGAAGCCGAGGATCGCCGCGAGCCCGTACGACAGGTAGATGAGCCGGTCCAGGAGGCCGTCGATGAGGAAGTACAGCTGTCGCAGGCCGAGGAGCGAGAACGCGGTCGCGGTGAAGACGATGTACACGTTCTGCGTGAGGCCGAAGATCGCCGGGATCGAGTCGAGCGCGAAGAGGATGTCCGTGCCGCCGATGGCGACCATGACCAGGAGCATCGGCGTGAGGGCGCGTCGCCCCTGGTGCATCGTGAAGAGCTTGTCGCCGTCGTAGTGCTCGGTCGTGTGGAACACGCGTCGCGCGAACCGGATGAACAGGTTGTCCGCCGCGTGCGAGTCCTCACTCTCGGGCTTGAGCAGGTTGCCTGCCGTGACGAGGAGGATCAGGCCGAACGCGTAGAACACCCACGCGAACGAGTTGATCAGCGCCGCCCCGAGGAGGATGAACCCTGTGCGTGCGATGAGTGAGAACGTGATGCCGAAGAGCAGGACCTTCTGCTGGTCCTCGCGGGGCACCCGGAAGCTCGACATGATGATGAGGAAGACGAAGAGGTTGTCGACCGACAACGCCTTCTCGGTGATGTAGCCGGCGAAGTACTCCGAGCCCATCTGCCCGCCGCCCCACACGAGCACACCGAGCCCGAAGGCGACGGCGATGCCGATGTAGAGGGCCGACCACGTGGCCGCCTCCCGCAGCGTCGGCGTGTGGGCCTTGCGGACGTGGAACACGTAGTCGAACGCGAGCAGGGCAAGGATGCCCAGGATCGTCACGCCCCAGACAAGCGGGGTCACCTGCATCGTGGTGCTTCCTCCAGGTTCGGTGCCGCGCGCGGGCGGCGGTCGACGGACGGGGCCGTCGCGGGTGCCCGTCCTACGTCAGTCTCGCGTGTGCGGCTGCGTAGGGCGAACGAGCGTGGTGCGCGCGAGGTTCCCGGGCGGTCCCGTGCTCCTCGTCGCCGCGCCCTAGGATCGAATGGATACGACCGGCGACGCGGATGGACTGGCTCATGGCGATGATGACGGCGGCACGTCTGCACGGGGCCGGTGACGTGCGGCTCGGGACCGAGGAGGCGCCGGTCGCCGGACCGGGCGAAGAGCTCGTCCGTGTGACGGCTGTCGGTCTGTGCGGCTCGGACCTGCACTGGTTCGGGCAGGGAGGTATCGGCGACGCCCAGCTGGACCGTCCGCTCGTGCTCGGTCACGAGTTCGCGGGTGTGATCGCCGAGGGGCCGCGTGCGGGGACGCCCGTCGCGGTCGACCCCGCCCGTCCCTGCGGCTCGTGCGAGGACTGCCTCGATGGCAACCGCAACCTGTGCCCGCAGGTCGTCTTCGCCGGTCACGGGACCAACGACGGCGGGCTGCGCGAGCTCGTCGCGTGGCGCAGCGACGCGCTCCACCCGGTGCCGGAGTCCTTCAGCGCGGCGGACACCGCGATGCTCGAGCCGCTCGGCGTCGCCCTGCACGCGCTCGACCTGGGGCACCCGCGCCTCGGCGGGACCGTGGCCGTCGTCGGGGCGGGCCCGATCGGCCTGTGCGCCGTCCAGCTGGCCCGACGCGCGGGCGCGGTCCGTGTCGTGGCGGTCGAGCCGCTCGCGCACCGTCGGGAGGCCGCCGCACGCCTGGGGGCGGACCTCGTGCTCGACCCGGGGGCGGGCGACGTCGGTGCGCAGGTCCGCGAGGCGACCGAGGGGCGCGGCGTCGACGTCGCGTTCGAGGTCGCCGGCAACGACTCGGCCGTCGCCATCGCGGTCCAGAGCGCCCGGCCCGGTGGGCGCGTGGTCCTCGCGGGCATCCCGGACGAGGACACGACGGAGTTCCCCGCGTCGGTCGCGCGTCGCAAGGGGCTGACGATCAAGCTGTCGCGGCGCATGAAGGAGGTCTACCCGCGTGCGACGCGGCTCGTGGCCGCCGGGATGGTCGACGTGACCTCCCTCGTCACGCACCGCTTCCCGCTCGCGCAGGCGGGGGCCGCCTTCGAGGTCGCGCAACGGCGAGACGGCCTCAAGGTCGTCGTCCACCCCGGCGCATGACCGCGCGCCGCAGGCTCGTCCTCGCCGTGGACGTGTCCACGACCGCCGCCAAGGCGGTCGTGGAGGACGAGGCGGGTCGTGTCGTCGCAGCTGCGTCGCGGCCGCTCGCGACGAGCAGTCCACGCGCGGCCTGGCACGAGCAGGACCCCTCGGACTGGTGGACGGCGACCCGTGGGGCGGTGGCCGAGGCGGTGGGGAGCCTGCCGCACCCGGCTGACGTCGCCGCGATGTGCGTGACGCACCAGCGTGAGACGTTCGCGTGCCTCGACGGTGCCGGCCACGCGCTGCGGCCCGCCGTGCTGTGGGTCGACGGCCGTGCGCACGAGGAGATCCGCGAGCTGGGCTCGGCGCGCGTGCACGAGCTCTCGGGCAAGCCTGCGGACACGACCCCGGCGCTCTACAAGCTCGCGTGGCTCGCGGAGCACGAGCCCGAGGTGCTCGACTCGGCCGAGCGCGTCGGCGACGTGCAGGCCTACCTCGCGCTCCGGCTCACCGGACGCTGGGCGACGGGGACCGGATCCGCGGACTCGCTCGGGCTCATGGACCTGCGTTCGGGGACCTGGGCCCCCGAGCTGCTCGGCGTGGCGCACGTGCGCCCGGACCAGCTCCCACAGCTGGTCCCCACCGGTGAGCTGATCGGTGAGCTCCTGCCGGAGGTCGCCCGCGACCTCGGCCTCGCGCCCGGGCTCCCGCTCGTCGCGGGCATCGGGGACGGTCAGGCCGCCGGCGTCGCCCTCGGCACGGCCACGCCGGGCGTCGCGTACCTCAACCTGGGGACGTCGATGGTCCTGGGCATCGAGGTGCCCCAGTACGTCTGGGACCCGGCGTTCCGCACGCTCGCCGGGCCGCGTCCCGGGACGTTCACCCTGGAGACGGTCCTCAACGCGGCCGCGTACGTCGCCGCATGGTGCCGCCGGGAGCTCGGGGACGTCGGGCCGGGAGGCGAGCGCGGCGTCGAGCTCGAGGCGGCGGCCGCCGCCGTGCCGCCCGGCGCCGAGGGCCTGCTCACCGTCCCGTACTGGAACGCGGCGCAGACTCCCTACTGGGACCCGACGGCACGTGGTGCGACCGTGGGCTGGCACGGCCGCCACACGCGCGCGCACCTGTACAGGTCGATCCTGGAGGGTGTCGGCTACGAGCTGCGCCTGCACCTCGAGCGCCTCGAGGCTGCGACGGGGCGTCCGGTGCTGGAGATCCGCGCCGCCGGTGGTGGCGCGCGCAGCGGCCTGTGGGTGCAGATCCTCAGCGACATCACCCAGCGACCCGTGCGGGTGTGCGCCGACGGCGAGATGAGCGCGGCGGGCGCCGCCGTGCTCGCACGTGCGTACCTCGCCCGCACCGATGACGTCTTCGCATCGCCGCCTGTGCGCGCACCCGAGGGGCACGAGGTCACGCCGGACCCGGCGCTCGCCGAGCGGTACTCGGCCCTGTTCGGCGTGCAGCGACGCATCTACCCGCAGCTGCGCGACGTCTTCGCGGAACTCGTCGAGGCGCTCGGGGAGTAGCCGTGCCGTCCTACCGCCTCGTCCTGGCCGTCGGCACGCTCGGCCCCGGCGTCGATCCCGCGACCGTGCTGCCCACCACCGCTGCCGCCGCACGCGAGCGCGTGACGGTCGAGGCCTTCGACGTCGAGGTGGTCCGCGGGCAGGCCCGGGTCGTGGTCCGGTACAGCGCCGACGACGACGCGCAGGCCCTCGCGGCCGGCCGCGGGGTGCGCGCCGTCGTCTCCGGGATGGCTCACGTGACGGACAGCGCCATCACGCGTCGCTACGGGGCCCGCTGGTACGCGTGCCGGGACAGCTGACCCGCCCTCAGCCTCCGGTCGCCGGCTCCACGGGAACGTTGTGACGGAAGACGTTCGTGGGGTCGTAGGCAGCCTTCGCACGGCGCAGCCGGTCGAGGGTCGCGCCGGGGAACACCCACGGCAGCACACGCGCCTGGTCGTGGGACTCGAAGCTCAGGTACACGCCGTTCCGGGCCAGGGTGTCCCACTGCGCGTCGACGTCGGCCCCGCCCGTCGTGCGTCCGCCCGAGGCCGGCAGCCCCGTGGTGGCGAGCAGCGAGAAGGACTGCGTCCGGTGCGCGTACGCGGTCGCGTCCGGGGCGACGTCGTTGACCGCGCCGCCTACGGACCGCACCTGGACGGTGCCGACCGCTCCGGCGTCGAGGAGGCCCGCGAGGCGGTCGGCGGTCTCGGCGTCGAGGTGGTCGACGAGGGCCGAGCGCGAGCGCAGGTGCGCCTGCCCGGTGTGGCGGTTGTGGTGCGGCGGGACGACGGCCGAGTACGGGACGAGCTGGGCCTGCTGCTGCACCACGGGCGCGATGTCGAGGAACGGCTGGATGGCCTCGACCGCCTCGTCGGTGTCGTCAGCGCCGGCCCAGACGAGCAGGGTCTGCGCGACCGCGGGCTCGGCCGCCCCGCTCCGGTAGAGGGTCAGGAAGGGCGTGAGGCGCCGGGGTGACGCCTCGACGAGGGCGCCCCAGCGGGTCAGGAGGTCGGCGGTGCGCGTGGCGTCCTGGACGACGACCGCGAAGACGACGTCGGTGACCTCGGCGGCCTCGATGTCGAACGACGTGACGACACCCATGTTCCCGCCTGCGCCGCGCAGGGCCCAGAACAGCTCGGGCTCGTGCTGCGCGTCGGCACGGACGGTGCGACCGTCGGCGAGCACGACGTCGGCGCCGACCACGTGGTCGATCGTCAGCCCGTAGGAGCGTGCGAGGAAGCCCTGGCCGCCGGCTGTGGCGAGGCCGCCGACACCCACGTCCCCGTAGTCGCCCGAGCTGATCGCGAGCCCGTGGGGGCGCAGCGTCGCCGCGACGTCACCCCAGCGGGCGCCGGCACCTACCCGGACGAGACGCCGTTCGCGGTCGAGCACCTCGACGCGGTCGAGGCCGCCCACGTCGATCAGGACCCCGCCCTCGTTGGTCGAGCGACCGCTGATGCCGTGGCCACCGCTGCGGACCGCGAGGGGCACGTCCTGCGCCGTGGCGAACCGCACGGCGTCGGCGACCTCGGCTGCGGTCGCGCACCGTAGGACGAGTCCCGGGGAGCCGGGCCAGACGTACGACGAGCGGACTGCGGCATACTCCCGGTCGCCGGGCTCGACGGCACGGGCTGTCAGCGCCGGCGGGATCGCGTCGTAGTCGATGCCGGCGACGCGCAGCCCGAGAGCCCGGTTCGACCGGGTGCCCGCTGCCGGCGTCCCGGCCGCGGAGCGTTCGGCTGCGACGGCGTCGCGCAGCGCGGGTGCGACCTCAGCGGCGAAGGTCTCGAGGGTTCGGGGGTCGTCCGAGCCGAGGATGAAGGTGCTCACGCCGTCGTCGAGCGCGTAGGGGAGCAGCTCCTCGACCCACTCGCGAGGTCCGCCCTGGAGGCCGGGGCCCGAGCCGCGCAGGTCGCCGCTGATGTTGAGGAGCCGACGGACCTCCTGGGGGTCGCGCCCCGCAGCAGCGGCGGCCTCGTCGATGACCTCGTTCCCGCGTGCGAGGTCTCCGGGCTGGAGGTACCCGAGGCTGGGCAGCCACCCGTCGGCCTTGGCCCCGACGAGGCGGAGCATGCGCGGCTTGTAGGCGCCGAGCCAGAGGGGCACGTCATGGGCGGGGGCCGGGCCCCGCTTGGCGCCGACGACACGGTGGTGCTCCCCGTCGACCCTGAGCGGTGTGCGTGCGTCGGCGTCCCAGATGCCTCGGATCACGTCGATGGCCTCGCTCAGCGCCGTGACGCCCTGTCCGGGGGTGAGCCGGTGGCCGCCCATCGCCTCGATCGCCTCCCAGAACGCCCCGGCGCCGAGCCCGAGCTCGATGCGACCTCCGGCGAGCAGGTCGAGGCTCGCGACCGACCGTGCGAGCACGGCCGGTGGGCGCAGCGGGAGGTTGAGGACGTTCCCTGCGAGGTGCACACGCTCGGTCCGGGCCGCGACCCAGCTCAGGAGCGTCCACGTGTCGAGGAAGCCGGGCTGGTAGGGGTGGTCCTGGAAGGTCACGAGGTCGAGGCCGATGCGCTCGCTGAGCTGGGCGAGCGCGACGACGGCGTCGGGGTCCCGGTTCTGGGGCGTGAGGAACGAGCCGAAGCGCAGGTCGTGGCCGTAGTCGGGCAAGGGGCCGCCTTCCAGGGGTGGTTGACGTGTCAACCATACGCTTGTCCAGGGGCGGGTCGGACGTCAGGCCGTCGCGGTCGGGGCCCCAGGCGTGGCGCTTCCGGACGTGTCCGCGTCACCAGTGGCGCGCGCCGCCTGCTCCGCCGGCGGCGGAGGTCCCTCACCGAGTCGACGGGTGCCGGTCCAGGCCGCGACCACGACCCCGAGGGCGATGAGGACGTCGCCGACGCTGAACGTGTTGGCGAGGGGCAGCGGGGCCGGCCACGCGAACACGTCCCCGAGCCACGGCAGCAGCGGGTCCGCGACGACGGCCGAGTTCGCGAAGCCGTCGCCGTGGTCGAGCCCGGCAGCCGCCACCGCGCCGGGGGCTGCCGGCAGCACGCCCCCGTTGAGCGCGATCGTGATGCCGTTCGACGCGGCGCCCGCGGCCACGACGAGAGCCCCGGCGACGTGCCGGTTGAACCACAGGAACGCGAGGGCGACGACGTACGTCCCGACGTGCAGGACGGGCGCGAGAGCCCCGGGCAGCGGAACCTCGGTCGCGACGACCTGCAGCGCCAGGGTCGCCCAGATGAGACCCGCGTGACGCCACCGGTTCACGAGCAGGGCGGCGGACCACCTGCCCGCGACGAGCGGGGACAGGACCGCGAGCGCGCACACGGCGACGAGGAGCACCTCAGAGCACAGCCCGGTCGTCCGCGCCCGTGCCCGCGGCGAGCGCCTGGGGCGTGTGGGGCGTCGGGGTCGTGCTGAGCCCGGCGACGGACCGGGACCCGGTCGCGGCCCGCCGGGCCACGGCCTCGGGCGACAGGACCTCGCGCGCGACCTCGTCGACGCGCCGTTCCGCGTCGAGGCGCTCGAGCACCCGGTCCGGCGTGGTCGGACGACCCAGGTGGAACCCCTGGCCGATGTCGCAGCCGAGGTCTCGCAGCGCGACGGCGGTCTCCTCGTCCTGGATGCCCTCCGCGATGACGCGCAGGCCCAGGTCTCGGGCCAGTGCGATCGTCGACCGGACGATGATGAAGTCGTGGTGGTCGCGGCCCATGTCGCTCACGAACGAGCGGTCGACCTTGAGCTCGTCGACCTCGAGGCGCTTGAGGTAGCTGAGCGAGGCGTGGCCGGTTCCGTAGTCGTCGACGGCGATGGCGACGCCGAGGTCACGCAGCGCGCCGATGACGACGTCGACGCGGGCCGGGTCGGCGAGGATGCCCGTCTCCGTGACCTCGAGCACGAGTGCCGCGGGCGGCACGCCGTGGGCGTCGAGCGCCTCGGTCACGCGACGGGGGAGCGCGAGGTCGGACAGGTGTCGCGCGGAGAGGTTGACCGCCATCCGCACGTCGTGGCCCGCCGAGCGCCACTGGGCGAGGACCCCGAGCGCCGAGTCGAGCACGTACGTGGTCACGGCCGCGATGAGGCCCGAGTTCTCCGCGAGCGGGATGAAGTCGTCCGGAGGGACGTCGCCGCGCGTCGGGTGCTCCCAGCGGATCAGCGCCTCGACGCCGACGACGCGCCCGTCGGCGAGGTCCACCTGCGGCTGGTAGGCGACACCGAGCTGGCCGGTGTCGAGCGCCGTGCGCAGGTCCGCGAGGAGGCGCAGGCGCTCGACGGTGTTGACGTCGAACTCCGCCGAGTACGTCGCCGTCCGGTCCCGCTCGAGCTTGGCCTGGTAGAGCGCGATGTCCGCGTTCTTCATGAGCGTCTCGGCGTCGTCGCCGTGCTGCGGTGCGACAGCGACGCCCGCGCTCGCCCGGACGAGGAGCTCGACCTCACCGACGCGCATGGGTGCCTCGAGCGCCGCGAGCAGCGTCTGCGCCGCCGCGTGGGTCTCGGTCGTGTCGCCGCTGACGACGACGGCGAACTCGTCGCCGCCGAGCCGCGCGGCGCTCGCGGTCTCGCCGAGGGCGTCGACGAGGCGGTCGGCCACCTGGCGGAGCAGCCGGTCGCCCACGGGGTGCCCGAGCGTGTCGTTGATGTCCTTGAAGTGGTCGAGGTCGAGCAGGACGAGGCCCGGGCCGTCCTCGGGGGAGCGGGCGCCGGCGAACGCCTGGGCGAGGTCCTTGTGCAGGCGGTCGCGGTTGACGAGCCCCGTGAGCGAGTCGTGCGAGGCCTGGTGCGCGTGCCGGATCGCGGCCGCCGCGGTCAGGTACACCGCCACCACCGGCGGGCCGAGCAGCGCGAGGATCGCGATGCCCTCCTCGGCGACGACGGCGGCGACCGCGCCGATGCAGAGCAGGACGACGTGCGTGGCGAGGATGAACCGACCGTCCTCGCGCAGGATGGTGCCGACGCGCTGGCGGCTCGCGAGCGCGACGACCACGGCGACGAGGAGGCGGTTGACCGCGACCATGACGATCCCGGCCGCGATGAGGGGTCCGAGCTGGGCTGAGCCGATGGCCGTGTGGCTGCCGAAGAAAGGCACTCCGGCGAGGGCGCTGAAGACGGCGCGGGCCGCGACGACGCTGAGCGTGTACTGGGCGGTGTTGAAGGCCGACTTCTTCGCCGGCCTGCGGTTCACGAGGTCGTCCGAGAGGCTCGCGACGGCCTGTGCGATGACCGCGACGCCCACGCCGCCGATCGCGAGCAGGGCGAGGATGAACGGCGCCGAGGTGGAGATGGTCTCGGAGGTGACCTCGCCGCGTGAGATCGGCAGGGGCCGGGCCTCGCCGAGCACGGCTGCGACCGCGAGGAACCCGATGGGCAGGAGGGCCGGTGTGGTCGCGACGGGCCAGGATGCCCCGGCCAGGACGAGGGCCAGGGCACCGAGGCCCAGGCAGCAGATGACTGCCACGTACGGGGTGAGCAGCGAGGGCGGAGCCAGGGTTCGTCCCCCGGCTCCGCCCTCGCTCATGTCTGTGCTCAGAACCACTTATGCCCGGCGCCGACCAGCGCAGCCACGGCAACCAGCGTGCCGGCGCTGGCCGTGATGCGGACGATCGTGCTGTTCTTCGCGATGCGCCACTTGTCCATGGTCGATCTCCTTATCAAGGGGGTCCGCGCGGCCGGAGCCGCCCCTGCCACGTCCGCTGGTGCAGCCGGTCGTGCGCATGACCTCTGGTTCTAGTGTCGGCCGACAGGGGCGCGGCCTTGAGTGATCGTTTCGTGCCGATTCGTGCCGGGTCCATGCGCTCGCCCGTTCAGGATCGTGACATTCGTCACGAAAACGGACAAAAGCGCAGATAGGACCCGTGTGCCATCCGTGGCGCCCCGCCTCATGATCACCCGAACGGGCGAACGATTCAGCCTAACGGCTCAACGTGTCCGTGATCAGAAGGGGCGGAGCAGCCGGTGCAGGAACTGGCGGGTGCGTTCCTCCCGCGGCGCACGCAGCACCTGCTCGGGCGGCCCGTGCTCAACGATCACGCCGCCGTCGACGAACGCCACCTCGTCCGCGACCTCGCGGGCGAAGTGGAGCTCGTGGGTGACGACGACCATGGTCCAGCCCTCGTCGGCCAGCTCCTTGATGAGCGCGAGGACGTCCCCGACGAGCTCGGGGTCGAGCGCTGACGTCGGCTCGTCGAAGAGGAGCAGGTCCGGCCGCAGGGCGAGCGCTCGCACGATGCCGACGCGCTGCTGCTGGCCGCCGGAGAGCTCGAACGGGTACGCGTCGCGCTTGTCCGCGAGGCCGACGCGCTCGAGCATCGCGAGCGCCTCTGCCGTCGCCTCGGCGACCGGGCGGCGCTGGACGACCACGGGTCCCTCGAGCACGTTCTCGAGGACGGTCATGTGCGGAAAGAGGTTGTAGTGCTGGAAGACCATCGCGGACCGGTCGCGCAGCGACGCGAGACCCGCGCGCGAGGGCGCGGCGGCGAGGTCGATGCTGACGGCGTGCTCGGTCCCGACGATGCCGATGGTGCCGGCGTCGCCGACCTCGAGGCCGTTGAGGCAGCGGAGCACCGTGGTCTTGCCGGACCCGGACTGTCCGATGAGCGCGAGCACCTGCCCGCGCCCGACGGTGAGGTCGACCGAGCGCAGCACCTCGTTCGCCCCGAAGGTCTTGCGCAGGCCGCGCACGGTCAGCAGCGGGACGCCCTGCCCGACGGCACCCACGCCGTCGGCCGGGCGCGGTGGCTCGAGCGGGTCAGTGGGCGACATGACGGTCCAATCGCTTCTCGAGGCGGCTCTGCACCGCTGACAGCCCGAGGCAGATGATCCAGTAGACGACCGCAGCCTCGAGGTAGACGGCCATGAACTCCTGGCTGAACGCTGCGACCTCCTGAGCCCGCCGGAACAGCTCGGTGACGAGGATGAGCGAGGCCAGCGACGTGTCCTTGACGAGGCTGATGAAGGTGTTCGACAGGGGTGGGACGGAGACCCGGGCCGCCTGCGGCAGGATGACGCGGCGCAGGGCGAGCCGGCGCGACATGCCGATCATGTACGCGGCCTCCCACTGGCCCTTCGGCACGGAGAGGATCGCCGCGCGGATCACCTCCGCGGCGTAGCCGCCGACGTTGATGGAGAAGGCGATCACCGCGCTCGGCCACGGGTCGACGAGGATGCCGACCGAGGGCAGCCCGTAGAAGATCACGAAGAGCTGCACCAGCAGCGGCGTGCCCCGGACCACGGACACGTACGCGCGCGCGAGGCCGGACAGCCAGCCCCTACGCGACAGCCGCATCAGAGCGACGCCGAGGGCGATCACGAGGCCGACGGCGAACGAGACGAGCGCGAGCGGGATGGTCCCGGCGACCGCCCCGAGCGCGACGGGCCCGAGCGCCTCGACGAGGAGGTCCCACGTGGAGCCGGACGTCACCGGCACGCCCCGCGCGCGTGGACCGGCCCCGAGGGTGCGAGGTGGGGCTCTCCGGCGCCGTGACGGGTCATCGCGTGACGTCCTCGCCGAAGTACTTCTCGGAGATCTCGGCGAGGGTGCCGTCGGCGGCCAACGTCGCGAGGGCGTCGTCGACGGCGTCCGCGAGCGTGCTGCTCCCGCGGGCGAAGGCGAAGGCGCTGCGTGACTCCTCGTCGGTCTCGGCGGCGACGCGGAGCCCCGAGGCGTCGTTCGTCGTCGCGTAGTCGAGGTAGGTCAGCTTGTCGTTGATCGTCGCGTCGACGCGGCCCTGCTCGACGAGCGCCACGGACTGCGCCCAGCCCTCGACGGCCTCGATCGTGGCCCCGCTGTCCTTGGCCAGCGTCATCCAGTTGCTCGTCAGGGACTGTGCGGTCCGCTTGCCCGCGAGGTCGTCGAACGAGGAGATCGAGTCGTCGTCGGCGGCCACGACGATCACGCCCGTCGAGTACGTGTAGGGCTCGGAGAAGGTGTAGGCCTCCTCGCGCTCGGGGGTGATCGAGACCTGGTTGGCGATGACGTCGAACCGGCCCGCGTCGAGGCCCGCGAAGATCGCGTCCCACTGCGTCTCCTCGAACTCGACCTCGACACCCAGCTCGGTGGCGACGGCTGTGACGACCTCGACGTCGAACCCCGTCAGCCCGCCGGTGCCGTCCTCGTGGAACGAGAACGGCCGGTAGGTGCCCTCGGTGCCGACGGTCAGGGTCCCGGCGTCGAGAACCGCCTGGAGCGAGTCGTCGCCCGCGTCGCCGGCGGTCGCGGCGGTGGACCCCGGGGCAGCGTCGTCGGCCGGCGAGGAGCAGGCGGCGAGCGTCAGGGCCAGCGCGGTCGCGGCGAGTGCGGGACGGGCGAGGCGGGCGCGGTGCGTCATGGGGCTTCCTTCGGACGGGACGGGCGGACGACGGTCGTACCGGGGCGTCCGGGTCAGGTGGCGGTGCGGTCGAGCAGCCGACCTGCGGGTCGGCGGTGGCACGGCGGGGCTGCGACGGCACCTCGTCGTGCGCCGTGGGCGGCGGTCCGTGCGATGGCGGCGCGTGCGCGCCGCAGGCTCAGCGGCCGAGCGGGAGGCGCCGACAGCACGCCCGGCGGGGGGCGCGCTGCGGACCCGTCGCGGACGTGAGGTGAGCGGACATGCGGCGATTCGACCACAGGTCGCCGTCGATGTCATCCCAGGTCCACGCCCCGTGCGTGGTCCCGGCCACCCAGCTCTGAGGTGTGGGTGCATGGTGCGGCCGGCGCCCGATGAGTTCGAGCGACCCGCGAGGTCTACCCCGTCGACCGACTCGACCGCGGAGGTTCCGATGACCGTTGCACCCCTGACCGAACGTCTGATCCTGCCGGACGCCGAGGTCCACTACGACGTACGCGGGACGGGACCGCTCCTGCTCGTCGTCGGCCAGCCGATGACCGCCGAGCCCTTCGGGCCGCTCGCCGACCTCCTGGCCGGGGAGCGGACGGTCGTGACGTACGACCCGCGCGGCCTCGGCCGCAGCACCGTGACCGACCCGTCCGCGCCCGTGACACCCGAGCAGCAGGCGGACGACCTGGCCCGGATCGTCGAGACGCTCGACCGTGGCCCGGCGGACGTGCTCGGCAGCAGCGGAGGTGCGGTGACCGCCCTCGCGCTCGCAGCCCGTCACCCGCACCTCGTGCGCACCGTGATCGCGCACGAGCCACCCGTCACGGAGCTCCTCGAGGACGCACCGCACGTGCGCGCCGTGGTCGACGGCATCGAGGACGCCTACCGCAGCGGCGGCCCGGCCGCGGCCTGGGGCGCCTTCGTCTCGCTCGTGATGCACAGCGGACACGTCGGGCCCGACGGCGTCCCACCCGCGTCCTGGCCCCCGCCGGGCGGGTCGGCAGCGAAGGACGAGGCGGTCGAGCAGGGTGCGGAAGACCCACCCGTGGGCGCGGACGAGCCGCCTGCACCCACGCCCAAGCAGCTCGCCGACGACGAGCTCTTCTTCCTGGCGATGCTCAAGCCGTTCACGCGGTGGCTCCCGCCGGTCGACGCCCTGCGCGCGCTGGGTGACCGCCTCGTCGTCGCCGTCGGTGAGGAGTCCCACGACGAGGTCGCGAGTCGCTCCGCGGTCGCGCTCGCACGGCTCCTGGGCCTGACGCCCGCACCCTTCCCCGGGGACCACGGCGGGTTCATGGCGGACCCCGGCCGGTTCGCCGAGACGCTCCTGCGCACGGTCGACCGGGGCCGCTGAGCCGGCAGCACGCGCGGTCCACGGCTCGCCCGGCGCCCGGGACGACGCACCCGCGCGCACGTGGCCGCGCCGACACGCGGACGATCGGGCAGCCCAGCGGGCTGATCAGGCTCCCGTGCGGCAAGATCGGGGCGACCTGAGGAGGCGCAGTGCGCACGAACGTCCCGACGAGCACCCGAGCCGGCGTACCGAGGAGGGTCCTGCTCGACCCCGGGAACATCTGGCGGATCGGGTTCGTGATCATCGGGCTCATCGTGCTCACGATGGTCGTGCGGTTCATCCTCTCGCAGGGCAGCTCGCTGATCTTCGTGGTCGTCATGGCGTGGTTCGCGTCGCTCGCGCTCGAGCCGGCGGTGAGCCGGCTCGCCCGGCACATGCCCCGGGGCGCCGCCACGGGCATCGTGATGGCGAGCGTCGTCCTCTTCCTCGTGCTGTTCTCGGCGCTGTTCGGCCAGCTCGTCGTCGAGCAGGTGGCGAACCTGGTCAAGAGCGTCCCCGACCTCGTGGACCAGGCGCTGACGTGGACGAACGCACGGTTCGCCACCGACTACACGGTCGACGACCTCGTCGCGAACATCGACCTGTCCGCCGAGCGCGCCGCGGGCGTCGCGAGCCAGGTCGCCGGGGGAGTGCTCGCCGTGCTCGGCTCCGTGGCCGGAGCCGTCGCAAGCTTCTTCATGTTCGCGCTCTTCCTGTTCTACCTGTCCGCCGACGGCCCGCGGCTGCGCCGCTGGATCGCCTCGCTGTTCCCGCCCCGGGTCCAGGAGACGACCGTCGTGGTCTGGGACACGATGGCGGAGAAGACCGGCCGCTACGTCGGCGCCCGCGTCGTCCTCGCGGCGGTGAACGCCACGACCAGCGGCATCGTCTTCCTGATCATCGGCCTGCCGTCCTGGCTCGCGCTCGCCCTGTGGACGGGACTCGTCGCGCAGTTCGTGCCCGCGATCGGCACGTACATCGCGATCGTCCTGCCGGTCCTCGTCGGGCTGCTCAGTCCGAACCCGTGGCTCGGGGTGATCGTGCTGGCGTGGGGGATCCTCTACCAGCAGGTCGAGAACCTGACGATCGAGCCGCGCATCAGCTCGCGCGCGGTCAACGTGCACCCCGCCGTGAGCTTCGCCTCGGTCATCCTGGGAACCGCGATGTTCGGCGTCGCGGGCGCCCTGCTGGCGATCCCCGTGGTCGCGATGCTGCTGACCCTCCTCGACCTGTACCGGACGCGGTACGAGCTCCTGCCGGAGCTCGAGGAGCCCGTGAGCGCGTCGGCGACGACCGACGACGCGGACGCCGCGGACGACTCGGAGGACTGAGCGGTCGTGCCGTCGTCGACGGCTCAGGAGCCGTCGTCGACGACCGGGACCTCGTCCCACCACGGACCCTGCGTCACGAGGAGCTCGCTGATGCCCGGCGGCTTCGTGACGAGCACGACCCGCGGGGGCCGACCGCCGTCCCACTGGAGGTAGAGGTCGTGGCGCACCGTGCCGTCGGGCATGAGGACGGAGCCGAGCTCCACCTGGTCGAGGATCGCGCCCGAGTACCTGCCACGCGAGACCGGCAGCACGATCGCCCTGTCCTCGTCGGACAGGGTCACGCCGTAACGCTCCTCGACGCGCGCCCACGTCGCGTCGTAGTCGTAGCCCTTGCGGGCCTCCTCGGCACGGGGCGCGGCGTACGCGATCCCGCCGCCGACCGTCGCGGCCAGGACCAGCCCGCTCAGGACCGCCCGACCCCACGACTCGCGGAACCACGCCGCGACGAGGCTGAAGTGCGCGAACATGGCCACGATGAGCGCGAGGGCCACGATCCACGTGAAGCCCGGCACGGACTCGACGGCGACGACGCCTGGCTGCATGTCCCTCCTCGGCCGACCCCACACCCTAGGGCCCGCACGGACGTCCGCTGCGCGCGCACACCGGTCATGAGGCCCGGCGTCGAGGCGCCGTTCCACACCTGGAGCGACACATCAGACGCCGTGCCGGACAGGTAGAGGTATGAGCCCTCCGCCGAGCGCACCCGACCGGGAGCAGGTCTTCCGATCGTTGTACGGGGCGCTGTACCCGGACCTCCTGAGGTTCGCGCAGCGCCGCGTGGACGCCGACCAGGCGGAGGACGTCGTCGCCGAGGCGTTCCTCGTCCTCTGGCGGCGGCTCGCGGACCTGCCCCGCCGTGAGGAGGACGTGCGGGCGTGGGCTTTCGGCATCACGCGCAACGTCCTGCTCAACAGCAGGCGGAGCGAGCTGCGTCGCCACGCGCTCGGTGTGCGCCTCGCGGAGCCGACAGCCGTGCACGACGGCGATGCCGATGCCGACGGCGTCGTGAGCGCGGTCGACCTCGCCGTCGCGTGGCGCCGGCTCTCGGAGACGCACCAGGAGGCGATCGCGCTGACCGCGTTCGAGGAGCTGAGCGCACCACACGCCGCCGCCGTGCTCGGCATCTCCCCGGTCGCCTTCAGGCTGCGGCTCAGCCGTGCCCGCCGGGCGCTCCGGCTCCACCTCGACCACCGTCCGTCGGGCCCGCGCGCTGCGGCCCCCGTCCCGGAGAGGACCGCGACACGATGAACACGCTCGACGACGCCGCCTCGACGACGCTGCGCAGGCTCGACCCGGCCGACCGACAGGTGCACCCGGGTGCCCGTGCGGCGGCGGATCTCGAGGCGATCCTCAGCTCCCCACTCGGGTCCCCCTGCCCACCGGCCGCTCGCGCGCGCGGTCGCACCGGTCGACGGCGTCCGGGCGTGCCCGCACGGCGGCTCGTCGTCGTCGGTGGTCTGGCGGCTGCAGCGGCGCTCGGCCTGGTGCTGCTCGAGCCGCTCGCAGGCGGTGATCCGGCGTTCGCGACCTGGACCGGGGTGCCGTCCGGGCTCTCTGCGACGGAGGAGGCGGCAGCCGTCGTCGAGTGCCGCGACAGCTCGGCGGAGGCGGCCCAGGGCGACGACCCGTTCGCCGACCGCCTCGCGTCCGGCCTGCGTACGGCCACACCGGTCGTGGTCGAGCGGCGGGGTGCGTGGACCACTGTCGTGCTCGCCGGTGCGGACGGGTTCTCCGCCCTGTGCATCACGGACGACTCCGCCCCACCGTTCGCCGGCGCGATGATCGGCGCGCTCGGGACGCCCGACGGGTTCGTCGAGCCCCAGCCGCGTGAGGTCCGGGCCTCGTCGCTCGGCATGGGAGCGACCGGCGGGGGAGAGGTCTCCGTCGCCGTCGGCGTCGCGGGGTCCGACGTCGTCGCGGTCGTCTACCGGAGCCGCGTGCACGGTGACGTGAGCGCGACCGTCAACCACGGGCACTTCGCGCTCTGGCTGCCGGGGGACGAGCTGACGGACGCGTCCAGCCAGGGCGTGGACGTCGAGGTGACCTACCGCGACGGCGCGACCGCGACGGCGCGGCTCACGCTCTGAGCCGTCGCGGTCGTCCGTCGGCCGCTAGGCCTCCGTCTCGACGATCGCCGCCCCGTCCGCGGCACGCTGCACGGCCTCGCAGCCCCGCTTCGCACCGTCCTTGGACGCGTAGGCCTCGCCGCTCGCGACCGTCTCGCCGTTCCCTGCCTTGAGGCGCCAACGGAACTCGGCGCCACTGGGGTACACCTCGAACTTGCCCGCCATCGGGACCTCCGTGTGCTCGTCGTCGAGCGACCTGGTGCCCCGAGCGTAGACCCGGCGGGTGCGGGAGGACCATGCCCGTGTGCTCGCCGTGCGGGTGCGACCGGAACGTGTCCCGCGGCCCGACCCCGGGCGTTCACCCTCGTGTGAGAACATCCGCGGCGCCTGGCCCTGGAGGGTCACCACGGCGGATGCCCGCGTTTCAGCCGGGCGGGAACGAGACGAACGGTGACGAACGCACGACCTGCGACGAGCCTGCTGCGTGCCGGGACGCGGGCGCCCGCCGCACGGACCCTCGTCGACGTCTTCGAGGAGACGGTGCGCCGGCACCCGCTGGCGGTCGCGATCGACGACGGCGACGAGGTCCTGACCTACGCGGCGCTCGACGAGGCCGTGAGGCTGCGTGCGACGAGGCTCGCGGCGGCGGGGGTGCGGCGCGGCGACCGGGTCGGCGTCCGCGTCGCCTCAGGGACGGTGGACCTGTACCTGTCGATCCTTGCGGTCCTGCGAGCGGGCGCGGCGTACGTCCCCGTCGACGCCGACGACCCCGACGAGCGTGCCAGGCAGATCTTCGACGAGGCGGGCGTCCGGGTCGTCATGGGTGACGCGTTCGCGCTCACCGGTCCCGCCGGGGAGCCGGTCGTGCCGACGGACGGGGCCCTGACCGTCGACCACGTGCCGGCCGTCACGGACGACGCGTGGGTCATCTTCACGTCGGGCTCCACGGGACGGCCCAAGGGCGTCGCGGTGTCGCACCGCAACGCCGCCGCGTTCGTCGACGCGGAGGCCCGCCTCTTCCTCCAGCGCGCGCCGATCGGTCCCGGCGACCGGGTCCTCGGGGGCCTCTCCGTCGCGTTCGACGCGTCGTGCGAGGAGATGTGGCTCGCGTGGCGGTACGGGGCGACCCTCGTCCCGGCGCCGCGTTCGCTCGTGCGGGCCGGCACCGAGCTCGGCCCGTGGCTCGTCGAACGGGAGATCACCGTGGTCTCCACCGTCCCCACGCTCGCGGGCCTGTGGCCGGTCGAGACCCTCGCGGGCCTGCGCCTGCTGATCTTCGGCGGCGAGGCGGTCCCCCCGGAGCTCGCCGAGCGCCTGGTCCACCCCGGGCGGGAGGTGTGGAACACCTATGGGCCCACGGAGGCCACCGTCGTCGCCTGCGCCGCGCTCCTCGAGCCGGGGCAGCCCGTGCGCATCGGGTTCCCGCTCGACGGCTGGGACCTCGCGGTCGTCGGGCCGGACGGCGCCGAGGTCGAGCCCGGCGCGATCGGCGAGCTGGTCATCGGTGGCGTCGGCGTCGCCCGCTACCTCGACCCGGCGCTGGACGCCGCCCGGTTCGCCGCCATGCCCGGTCTCGGCTGGGACCGCGCCTACCGCACCGGTGACCTCGTCGAGCGGCACGACGACGGGCTCGTCTTCGTCGGGCGGGCCGACGACCAGGTCAAGGTCAACGGGCACCGCATCGAGCTCGGCGAGGTCGATGCCGCACTGCTGGCCCTGCCCGGCATCGTCGGTGCCGCGGCCGCGGTCCGGCGCACACCGGCCGGCACCGCGCTGCTCGTGGGGTACGTGGTGCCCGGGGACGCCGCGCCCGTGCAGACCGCGTCGCTGCTCGCCCTGCTGCGCGAGACCCTGCCGGGGTCGATGCTGCCGCTGCTCGCCGTCGTCGAGGAGATCCCGACCCGCACGTCCGGCAAGGTCGACCGCGACGCGCTGCCCTGGCCGGTACCCGGCTCCGACGCCCCGGCGGACGGAGCGCGCCTGACGGGCACCACCGCGTGGGTGGGCGAGCAGTGGGTGGCCGTGATCGGCGCGCACCCCGACGGTCCCGAGGACGACTTCTTCCTGCGCGGCGGCAGCTCGTTGACGGCCGCGCAGCTCGTGTCCGCGCTCCGCACGCGCTACCCGGAGGCGACCGTCGCGGACGTCTACGACCATCCCGAGGTCGGGGACCTGGCGGCCTACCTGGACGCGACGTGGCCTCAGGCCGGCGGCGAGCCCCCTCCGCCCACCCCCGGCCCAGCGGTGCGGCCGGTCGGCGTCGCCAGCCAGGTCGCGCAGGTGGCGGCGCTGATCCCGCTCCGCACCCTCGTGGGCCTGCGCTGGCTGACCGCGCTCGCGGCCGTCAACGTCGTGCTGCACGCCCTCGTGCCGATCGCGTGGCTACGACCGGTCTCGGGGTGGTGGGTGCTCGCCGGGTGGCTGCTCACGGTCAGCCCGGTCGGACGCATGGGCGTGACCGCGCTCGGTGCCCGGCTCCTGCTTCTGGGTGTGCGCCCCGGCGACCACCCCCGCGGCGGTGCGGTGCACCTGCGGCTGTGGGCAGCCGAGCGCCTCACCGAGTCGTTCGGGGCGATCACGCCGGCGACGGCGACCTGGGTCTGGCTCTACGCCCGCGCTCTCGGTGTGCGGATGGGGCGCGACGTCGACCTCCACTCGGTGCCGCCGGTGACCGGCATGCTCACGCTCGGCGACGGGTGCGCGATCGAGCCCGAGGTCGAGCTCTCGGGCCACTGGGTCGACGGCGACGTGGTGCACGTCGGCCGGATCACCGTCGGCGCGGGGGCGACCGTCGGCGCGCGCAGCGTCCTGTACCCGGGCGCGCACGTCGGTGACGGCACGGACGTCGCCGCAGGGTCGGCCGTGCACGGTCGCACGGGTGCGGGGGAGTACTGGGCGGGCTCGCCCGCCGCCCGCGTCCACGAGGCGCGCCACCCCTGGCCGGCCGAGCGACCGACGCCCCGTGGCCGGGCGGCCCGGTGGGTCGTCGCCTACGGCCTCGTCGGCGCCGTGGTCGCGGCGCTGCCCGTGATCGCGGTGACGGCAGGGCTCGCCGTCGTCGCCCTCGCGGTGCGGCACACGACGAGCCTCGCCGACGCGGTCGCGCCGGCCCTGCTCGCGGGGCTTCCGGCCGCCGTCGCCGCCGCGACGCTGTACGCCGGGCTCGTCGTCGGGTGCGTCCGGCTGCTCGGGCTGGGTCTCGACGAGGGGTACCACCCCGTCAGGTCCCGTCAGGGCCTTCAGGCCTGGGCGACTGAGCGGCTCATGGATGCCGCCCGCACGATCCTGTTCCCGCTGTACTCGTCGGTGGTGACCCCGGTCTGGATGCGCCTGCTGGGCGCCGAGGTGGGCCGCGGCACCGAGATCTCGACCGTGATCGGGCTGCCCGGCATGATGCGGCTCCGCGACGGCGCGTTCCTCGCGGACGACACGATGGTGGCGCCCTACGAGCTCGGCGGCGGCTGGGTCCGGATCGCCGTGGCCAAGGTCGGCCGGCGCGCGTTCGTCGGCAACTCGGGCATGACGGCGCCCGGGCGCACGGTTCCGAAGAACGGGCTGGTCGCGGTCCTGTCGGCGACCCCCCGGCGCACGCGGGCGGGGTCGAGCTACCTCGGCAGCCCGCCCGTCCTGCTCCCGCGCGCAGCGACGCTCGACGACCCCGCACGGACGTACGACCCGCCCACGCGCCTGCGGCTCGCCCGCGCCCTCGTCGAGCTCGGCCGCGTCGCCCCTGCCCTGACGCTGAGCACCCTGGGCCTGGGCACGCTCCTGACCTTCCAGGCCGTCGTCCTCGAGGTCGGCTGGGGCGGCGCGGTCCTGCTGGGCGGGCTCGTCCTGGTGGCGACGGGTCTGGTCGCCGCGGTGGTGACCGTCGTCGCGAAGTGGCTGCTGGTCGGCCGCCACCGGGCGGGCGACCACCCGCTGTGGAGCTCGGCCGTGTGGCGCGGCGAGGTCGCCGACACCTTCACGGAGATGGTCGCGGCCCCGCTCTTCGCGGACCCCGCCACCGGTACTGTCGCGCTGGTGTGGTGGCTGCGGGGACTCGGGGCGCGGATCGGGCGCGGGGTGTGGTGCCAGTCCTACTGGTTGCCGGAGCCCGACCTGGTCAGTCTCGGCGACGGCGCGACGGTCGGCGCCGGCTGCGTCGTGCAGACCCACCTGTTCCACGACCGCGTCATGAGCCTGGACACCGTGGTCATGGACGCCGGCGCGACGCTGGGCCCGCACGGCGTGATCCTCCCGGCCGCGAGGCTCGGGGCCGGGACGAGCGTCGGCCCCGCCTCCTTGGTGCTGCGCGGCGAGCACGTCCCGGCGGGGACCCGATGGGTCGGCAACCCCATCGCGCCCTGGCGCACCGCGCGGGTCGACGCGTGAAGGCCGCCGCGCGCGACCCGTACGACACGGCCCACGGCGACAGGTCCACGCACGTCGTGCACTACGACCTCGACCTCACGTACCGGCCCGTCAGCAACCGGCTCCAGGGCACCGCCACGCTCGACGTCGTCACGCTCGAGCCGACCAGGGCCGTCGTGCTCGACCTCGTCGGTCTCGCGGTCGCCAAGGTCACGGTGAGCGGGGCACCGCAGGGCAGGTACGACCATGACCGTGGGCGGCTGAGGATCCGGCTCGCGCGCGAGGTCGCCGCAGGGACGCGCCTGACGGTCACGGTCCGCTACGGCGGGAGCCCCGGGCCGACCCCGAGCCCGTGGGGGCCGGTCGGCTGGGAGGAGCTCGAGGACGGCGTGGTCGTCGCGAGCCAGCCCACGGGTGCGCCCACGTGGTTCCCGTGCAACGACCGGCCGGACGACAAGGCGACCTACCGGACGTCCCTGACCGTGGACAACCCCTACCGCGCGCTCGCGCACGGGGTGCTCGTGGATCGGCGCACCAAGGCGAGCGCGACGACCTGGGTGTACGACGAGACCCACCCGACCTCGCCGTACCTCGCGACGGTCCAGATCGGTCGGTACGACGAGGTCGTCCTGGCCGACGAGCCGGTTCCGCAGCGGGCGCTCGTCCCCACCCCGCTCGTCGCGGCCGCCCGACGCCGGCTCGCCGACCACGGTGCGCTGATGGCGTACTTCTGCGAGACGTTCGGGCCCTACCCCTTCGCGGGGTACACGGTGGTGTGCACACCGGACGAGCTCGAGATCCCGCTCGAGGCCCAGGGCGTCTCCATCTTCGGCGCGAACAACCTCCAGGCCACGGGGGGCGAGGAACGACTCGTCGCGCACGAGCTCGCGCACCAGTGGTTCGGGAACAGCGTCTCGGTGAGCTCGTGGCAGCACATCTGGCTCAACGAGGGCTTCGCCTGCTACGCGGAGTGGCTCTGGTCCGAGGCGTCGGGCGGGCCACGAGCCGACGCCGTCGCCCGCGGGTGGCACGCACGGCTGGCCGCGTCGCCGCAGGACCTGGTGCTCGCCGACCCCGGCTACCCACGCATCTTCGACGACCGCATCTACAAGCGCGGCGCGCTGACCCTGCACGCCGTGCGCACCGTCCTCGGTGATCCCGTCTTCTTCGACCTCGTGCGCGCGTGGACGACGTCGTTCGCCCACCTGACGGCGGGCACGCAGGACTTCCGTGACCTGGTCGCCGCGCACGCGCACGCTGCCGGGGGACAGCCGTTGGCGCTGAGCGCCGGTGCGGTCCTGAGTGCGTGGCTCGACGAGCCGGGCCTGCCGCCGTACCCCGGTCACGTCGCCGCCCCGTCCCGGGCGCGCTGACCGGGCGTCACCGCGCCGTCGCGGCGACGACCTCCAGGACCGCGCCCCCGTCGTGCAGCACGACGTCGACGGCTCCTGGCCGTGATGCGCGCACCGACCCGGCGGCCACCGAGACCGCGATCGCACCGACGACCGTTCGTCCCAGGCGCAGGTCCACGACGTGAGCGAGGAGGTCGCCGGTCCCTCCGGGATCGCTCGCGTGCGCGAGGGCCGCACGAACGTCCACCGTTGCGGGATCCATGCGCAGACCCGTTCTCCACGCCTTGAGCGCGGCCTCCTTGCGCACCCAGGCGCGCGTCAGCTCCGCCGAGCGCCGGTCCAGGGGCAGCCGGGCCAGCGAGCGCCGCTCCGCGTCCGACAGCGCGACGTCGGCCACCGGCGCCCGTGCCACCCGGGCGTGGGACTCCACGTCGATGCCGACCGGACCGGTGGCGCTGAGCACCACGGCCAGCACCGGTCCCGACCGCGTCGCGCTCACGTGCAGCCCAGGTCCGTCCGTCGGCGGCCCTTCGACCTCGATCGGCCCGTGAGGCCCGCCGCAGCCGGGGCAGCGTGCCTGGAGGCCGACGGCGCCGGCCGGCACCCCGAGCCGGGCACCGACCACCGCCCGAAGCAGAGCCCTGGCCCGCACGAAGCCCACCTGGGCGGAGGGTGGCATCGCGTCCGCACGCGCGCGCTCCGCAGGGTCGAGCACCGGCAGCAGGCGGGCGACGTCCGTGCCGGTCGACGCGGTCGCCCAGACCTCGACCGTCACCACCTCGCCCGCACCCCGCACACGATCATTCTGACGGGCACGGGCATGTGCCCCGCTCCGCGCGCTCCCCGGCGTTCGCGCCTGCTGGCTGACACGTATGCGTGGCCGTCCGCTTCCGGGCTCAGCACAGCTGTCAGGAGAGGGCTGCATCGTGGATGCCCATGAACGGGCGGAGATGCTCGAGGCCCTCAGCGACGGCATGCACGCGGTCGGCCGCCATCGGCGCACCACCTACTGGAACGCCGCAGCCGCGCGGATCACGGGCTACACGGCCGAGGAGGCGGTGGGGCGGTCCTGCGGGGACGGCCTGCTCAACCGCAGTGGGCCCGGGACGGGCGGCGCTTCGGCGTCGTCATGCTGGACCTCGACCGCTTCAAGGACGTCAACGACCTCCACGGGCACGACGTCGGCGACACCGTGCTCCAGGTGACGGCGCGCAGCCTGCGCGGGGCGGTCCGGGCCGACGACGAGGTCTGCCGCTTCGGAGGCGACGAGTTCGCGGTGGTGACCGCGCAGGCGAACTGGGCAGAGCTCGCCGGCCTGGTGCAGCGTCTCCACATGGTCGTCGCGCAGAGCCGGTTCACCGGCTCAGACGGGCGACCTCTGGACATCACGGCGTCGGCCGGTGCCGCGCTGGTGCTGGCGGGGGAGGACGCCGCAGCCCTGGTGCGACGTGCCGACCAGCGCCTGCTGCAGGCCAAGCACGAGGGTCGCAACCGGACCCTGGTCCTTCCCGACTGACCTGGGGCCACGGCTCGTCGGCACGTCGGATCTCCGGAGAGATCACAGGCGTGCCCCGAGTGGGATTCGAACCCACACTGGATCGGGTTTGAGCCGAACGCCTCTGCCGGTTGGGCTATCGGGGCACTGCGGCCGATGAGCGGGCCGGACGCTTGCGCGGGGCCCGCTCGGGCCGCGGGGTGGCGTCGGGCCAGGTGTCGCGCCGTGAGACACGACGGACGCTTGCCTGCTCCGGCGACGTCGGGCACTAGGCTAGCGCCCGTGACGGAGAAGGACGTGCCTCAGACCCCCGACCTCGACCTGCCCCTCGGGGGCGTGGCGCCGCCCGAGCCTGCCCCCGCCGGCAACGGGCCGCGGCCCGCGCGCCGCGCCGTGGTCGCCGAGGACGAGGCGCTCATCCGGATGGATGTCGTCGAGACCCTCCGCGAGGCCGGCTTCGACGTCGTGGGTGAGGCCGGTGACGGCGAGGAGGCGATCCGTCTCGCGATGGAGCTGCGTCCGGACGTCGTGGTGATGGACGTCAAGATGCCCGTGATGGACGGCATCACGGCCGCCGAGCGCATCGGCAAGGAGCACGCGGCACCCGTCGTCCTGCTCACCGCGTTCTCGCAGACCGAGCTCGTCGAGCGCGCACGTGACGCCGGCGCGATGGCGTACGTGGTCAAGCCGTTCACGCCCGCGGACCTGCTCCCCGCCGTCGAGATCGCGATCTCGCGGTACAGCCAGATCACGGCGCTCGAGGCCGAGGTCGCGGACCTCGCTGACCGCTTCGAGACGCGCAAGCGCGTGGACCGGGCCAAGGGCCTCCTCATGACGAAGATGGGCCTGACGGAGCCGGAGTCGTTCCGCTGGATCCAGAAGACCTCGATGGATCGCCGCCTCACCATGCGTGAGGTTGCTGACGCCGTCATCGAGCAGGTCGGCGGGGCATAAGCACCGCGATCTTCGCTGGCGCCACGGATTCCGGGGCGCGCGCGGGGTGCGACGACGGGCCGTCGGGCCGATCAGGACTTTGGTCACAACTCGGCAACAGTCCGTTCTGATACAGCCCATGTCACACTCCGGACATACTTCCGGGGTACCTTCACGTGCACAGTCCCCCACCGGGCACCTGTGCGACCCCCGGTGCGGGAGAACCCAGTGCCCACCTGAGGGAGCCCCGCATGAAGAGTTCCACCCACGCGGTTCGTGCCGCAGCACTCGCCGGAGCCGTCGCCCTCGCCCTCGCCGCGTGCAGCGGCGGAGGTGACGCCGAGCCCGACGACGAGGGCGCAGGCGGCGGCGGCGAGAGTGACACCCCGCTGGTCATCGGCTCACTGCTTCCCCAGACCGGGTCCCTCGCGTTCCTCGGCCCGCCCGAGATCGCCGGTGTCGACCTCGCCATCGCCGAGATCAACGACGCCGGGGGCGTCCTCGGCCAGGACGTCGAGATCGTGCACACGGACTCCTCCGACGCGGACAACGCCGAGGTCGCGACCCAGTCCGTGACGGACCTGATGAGCCAGAAGGCCCAGGTCGTCATCGGTGCCGCGTCGTCCTCGGTCACGCTCAACGTCGTCGACGACATCACGGGGGCCGAGGTCGTGCAGATCTCGCCGGCCAACACGTCCACCAAGCTCAGCGGCTACTCCGACTTCTACTTCCGCACCGCCCCGTCGGACGTGCTGCAGGGCCGCGCGCTCGGTGACCTCGTCGCCGCGGACGGCTACTCCAACGTCGCGTTCCTCGTCTTCAACGACGACTACGGCATCACGCTGCGCGACCAGGCCAAGGAGGCGTTCGAGGCGGCCGGCGGCACCGTGACCTACGGCAACCCGGGCGAGGAGTTCGACCCCGCGTCGGACGACGTCATCGCCTCCGCCGTGACGGCCGCCGTGGCCACCAACCCCGACGCGATCGTCATCATCGCGTTCGACCAGACGAAGCTCATCGTGCCCGCGCTCGCCACCGCCGGGTTCGACACCTCGAAGCTCTACTTCGTCGACGGCAACCTCGCGGACTACAGCGCGGACTTCGAGCCCGGCACCCTCGAGGGATCGAAGGGCACGCTGCCCGGCGCCAACGCCGAGGGTGAGTTCCGGGACCGCCTGCTCGAGATCGACTCCGGTCTGACGGACTTCGCCTACGCGGCCGAGTCGTACGACGCCGTCGTCCTCGCGGCCCTCGCGGCCGTCAAGGGCGGCGCGACCGACGGCGCCACGATCCAGGCGAACCTCGCCGCGGTCTCGGGCGCCGACGGCGGGACGGAGTGCACCGGCTTCGCCGAGTGCGTCGAGCTCCTCGACAGCGGTGAGGACATCGACTACGCCGCCGTCTCGGGTGCCGGCCCGTTCAACGAGGACAACGACCCGTCGTCGGCCCTCATCGGCATCTACCAGTACGGCCCGGAGAACACGTACACCTGGGTCAGCGAGGTTCCCGGGGAGCTCTGACCCGGACCGCGCGTCCCGCGCACACGCACGAGAGCCCGGCCAGGACGTCCTGGCCGGGCTCTCGTGCGCTGTGCGGTCGTCAGTCGTCAGCCGTCAGCCGTCAGCTGTCAGCTGTCAGCCGTCAGCCGGGTCACCCGGGTCAGCCGGTCAGGCCGTCGGCGGCGGCTGGGAGGCGCTCTTCTCAGCCTCCTGGTCTGCCGCGAGGGTGCCCAGGTACAGCTCGATGACCTTGGGGTCGTTCATGAGTTCGCGGCCCTTGGCGGTGTACGCGTTCTTGCCCTGGTCGAGCACGTAGCCGCGGTCGCAGATCTGCAGGCAGCGGCGGGCGTTCTGCTCGACCATGATGATCGACACGCCCGTCTTGTTGATCTTGCGGGTCCGGATGAAGGTCTCGTCCTGGCGCACCGGTGACAACCCCGCCGACGGCTCGTCGAGCAGCAGCACCGACGGGTTCATCATCAGGGCGCGCGCCATCGCGACCATCTGCCGTTCCCCGCCGGACAGCGATCCGGCGCGCTGCTTGCGCCGGTCGCCGAGCGTGGGGAACAGGTCGACGACGGCGTCGAACCGCTCGCCGAACGTGCGGGGTGCCTGGAAGCTGCCCATCTGCAGGTTCTCCTCGATGGTCAGCGAGGGGAACACGTTGTTGTTCTGGGGCACGAATCCGACGCCGCGGTGCACGAGCGTGTCGGCGCGCTTGTTCGTGATGTCCTCGCCGCCCAGCGTGACGGTCCCGGACCGCACGGTCACGAGCCCGAAGAGCGCCTTGAGCAGGGTCGACTTGCCGGCGCCGTTCGGTCCGATGATCCCGATGAGCTCGCCGGGGTACACGTCCAGGTCGCAGCCGTTGAGGATGTTCACACCCGGCAGGTAGCCGGCGACGAGGTCGCTCGCGCGCAGGAGCGGTTCGCCGCGCGGTGCGTCGCTCGCGGCCTGAGGGCGGTCGGTCGCGGTGCTCATCGGTCTCCCTCGTCGGTCTGGGGGCCCTCGGCCTGGCCGTGGGAGCGGGCTTCGGCCTCCGCCTCGGCCTCCGCCTCGAGCTGCTCGGCGACCTCGTCGCTCAAGAGTGAGTCGTCCCCGAGGTCGGTGTCGTGGTGGGCGCCCAGGTACGCGTCGACGACCGCCGGGTTCGCCATGACGCCGCCCGGTGGGCCTTCCGCCACGAGCCGGCCCTCGGCCATCACGGCGACCCAGTCGGAGATGTGGCGGACCATGTGCATGTCGTGCTCGACGAACAGCACCGTGGTCCCGCCGTCGCGCAGGCCCTGGATGTGCCCCAGGAGCGACTGCGTCAGCGCCGGGTTCACGCCCGCCATCGGCTCGTCGAGCATGACCATCGTCGGGTCGCTCATGAGCGCGCGCGCCATCTCGAGGAGCTTGCGCTGGCCGCCGGAGAGGCTCCCCGCGAAGTCGTCCTTCTTCTCCAGGAGCTTGAAGCGCTCGAGGAGCTCCTCGGCCTTGGCCGTGATCTCGCGCTCCCTGGGCTTCCACAGCGGCGGCACGAGCGCCTGGAGGAGCCGTTCGCCGGGCTGGTCCGACGCGCCGAGCCGCATGTTCTCCATCACGGTCATGCGGCTCAGGGCCTTGGTGAGCTGGAACGTGCGGACCATGCCCGCGCGCGAGACCTTGGCGGCGGGCACGCCGGCGAGCTGTCGCCCCTCGAAGGTCCACCGGCCGGAGTTGGGCTGGTCGAAGCCCGTGAGCAGGTTGAAGAGCGTCGTCTTGCCCGCGCCGTTCGGGCCGATGAGCGCGGTGATCGCACCGCGCTGGACCTCCAGGTGGCCGACGTCCACGGCGGTCATCCCGCCGAACCGCCGGGTCACGTCGTCGGCCACGAGGATCGGGTCGGGCTTGGCCGCGCCGGGCTCCTGGGACACGCCGGCGAGGGTGCTCGTCGTCTCAGCGGACATTGATCGCCAGCTCCTTCTTGTCGCCGAGGATGCCCTGTGGTCGGAAGATCACGAGGAGCATCAGCGTCACGCCCACGACGATCCAGCCGAACTGCTCGATCTGCTCCGCCCGCATCACCGTCGACGGGATGAGCTCGCGGCCCACCGTCTTGATGAGCATGAGCGCCGCCCAGAAGAGCATCGAGCCGAGCACGGGGCCGAAGACGGTCGCGGCGCCGCCGAGCAGCAGGATCGTCCACACCCAGAACGTCATGGGCCGGCCCATCGAGTCCGGTTGGACGGCGCGGGGCATCACGTACACGACGCCCGCGAGGGAACCGATGACGCCGCCGAGGACGAGCGCCTGCATCTTGTAGCCGTAGACGTTCTTGCCGAGCGAGCGCACGGCGTCCTCGTCCTCACGGATGCCCTTGAGCACCCGTCCCCAGGGGCTGTTGAGGAGCCGCCAGATGAGCAGGCACGCGAGCAGCACCAGGGCCCACCCGACGATGCGCACCCACCAGCTGTTCGACGCGTTGTTGGCGTACGTGAAGGGCCCGATCGTCGAGGTGCCGTCGTCGAACGGCGAGAGCTCCTGGAACGTCTCCTTGTAGCTGTCGCCACGCAGGCCCGACGACGCCCCGGTGAGGTTCGTGAGCGCCGTCGAGCGCCCGACGATGCGGACGATCTCGGCTGCGGCGATCGTCACGATCGCGAGGTAGTCGCCGCGGAGCTTGAGCGTCGGGATGCCCAGCACGAGGGCGAACACCACGGAGCACCCGATGGCGACGAGGACGGCTGCCCACAGGGGCCACCCGGCGATCGTGGAGATGGCGAAGCCGTAGGCGCCCAGGAGCATGAAGCCTGCTTGGCCGAAGTTCAGCAGGCCGGTGAGCCCGAAGTGCACGTTGAGGCCGATCGCCGCGAGGGCGTAGGCCGCGGTCGTCGGGGCGATGAGCTCGCCGGCGACGTTGCTGAGGATGCGGGTCCAGTCCATCGGAGCCTCCGTTAACCGATCCGCTCGGCGCGGCCGAGGATGCCTTGGGGACGCAGCAGCAGGACGAGGATGAGGATCACCAGGGCCCCCGCGTAGCGCATGTCCGACGGGATGACGAGGTTGGAGAGCTCGACGACGAGGCCGATGACGATGGACCCGGCGAGCGCGCCGAACGCCGTGCCCAGGCCGCCCAGGGTGACGGCGGCGAACATGAGGAGCAGGAGGGTCGAGCCCATGTTCCACGCCGTGGCGTTGAGGTAGAGGCCCATGGTCACGCCTCCCAACCCTGCGAGCCCCGCGCCCACCGTCCACACGAGCCGGATGATCCGGTCAACGGTGATGCCCGACGCCGCGGCGAGCGCCGGGTTGTCGGAGACGGCTCGCGTCGCGCGCCCGATCCGCGTCGCCAGGAGGAAGTAGGACACGGCCCCGAGCACGACGACGGCGATCCCCACCGAGATCAACGACTGCTGCGTGATGTAGACGGGCCCGATGTTCACGGCCTGCGGGTTCGACCTCACGATGCGCAGGGAGCTCCCACCGAGGAAGAACTGGTAGACGTACTGCAGCGTGATCGCCAGGCCGATGGTGACGATCAGCTGCTGGGTCATGCCGACCCGACGCTTGCGGAGCGGGTGCCAGATCACGGCGTCCTGGAGCCAGCCCGACGCGGCTGCGAGGACGACGGCGATCGCGCCTGACAGGAGCAGCGGCAGGCCGACGACCTGGGTGAACAGGTACGCGAGGATGCCGCCGAGCGTCACCTGCTCACCGTGCGCGAAGTTGCTCAGCCCCGTCGTGCCGAAGATGAGCGACAGGCCGACCGAGGCGAGCGCGAGGAGCGTGCCGAAGACCAGCCCGGCGACCGTCTGCTGCGCGACGCGGTCCCAGTTGATGCCCCCGCCCCTCGCGCCGGGGGAGGGGGAGTCGAGGCCCGGCTCACCGCTCGCCTCGGGTGCGGGCGTCGTGCTCTCGCCGCCCGAGGGTGGGTCGTCGGTGTCGCCCCCGCCCGTGCTCGGTGCACCGAGCGGGAAGAGGGCCCCGGCGCTCTGACCGAGCGTGACCTCGACCGTGCGCGGGTTCTGGGCGGGGTCGCGCAGCGTCTCGCCGGCCGGGAGCGTCGCCGCGTCGAGCGTGACGGTGTACGTGCCGGCGCTCGTGACCGCGGCGGACCACCTGCCGTCGGGGCCCGTGGTCGCGTCGACTGTCTCATCGACACCGGCGACCTGGAGGGCGACGCCGACGGCGGGCTCGCCCGCGGCCGTCCTGATCGTCCCGCCGATGCACGCGGACTCGGGCGTCGGGGCGCACGCCTCGGTCGCCGCGGCGAGCGGGAGTCCCGAAGCGGCGGTGGCGGACGTCGGCACCAGGACGGCGAGCAGGGCGAGCACCGCGAGCGCGAGGGGAGCCAGGAGCGCCCTGAGCCGACGGCGGGCGTGTTGCCCGCGGGCGGCCGGCGCAGCGGACCTCCGGCGTCGGGACATTCGTCTCTGCGGGGTCGCTGCAGGTCGCACCTGGGGCCCTCCGTCCGGTCTAGCGCTCACGCGCAGCTCGTCCACCGTGCCTCGTTGCACGGTCGCCCGGTGTGCTCAGACGCGGCCGGGTGACGGCGACGATAGGCACCCCATGTGTCGCGCGGGTTTCGCGACACGCACACCTTGGCAGCAAACGGGCGCGGTGCCCAACCGGGCGGAACCCGGACTTTCGCTGCGCCCCGCGGGCCGTTATGTTTTCGTCATCGAACCCGGTCCATCCCCCCAGCTCCCCGTGACCGGAGTCCTGCGCAGAAGGAGGCTCGTCGACGTGCGTCCTGGCATCGAGGTCCGACCGGCAGAACCCGCCGACCTGGACGACCTGGTGGCGCTGTGCCTCACGGCCCGCGCGGAGTCCTCGGTCGGCCCGCAGGTGTGCACGGCGGACGGCTCGACGCTCGCGCACCAGATCGGCGCACTCGCGGCGGCACCCGGCGGAAGCGTCCTGGTCGCGACCGCGGACGGCGCCACCGTCGGCCTCCTGCTCGGGCGGCTGCTGGGACCCAGCCCGTTCACGGACGAGGTGAGCCTCGCCGTCGAGGCCCTCTACGTGGTCCCGGGCCATCGGCGTCGCGGCGTGGGGCACGCGCTGATGACCGGTGCAGCGGACCTCGCTGCCGCGGCACACGCCGCGCACGTCTACGCCGCACCGATCCCCGGGGCGCGCGGCATGCAGCGGTTCTTCGTCCAGCTCGGGTTCGCACCCGCTGCGGCTCACCGCGTCACGAGCACCTCGGCCCTCCAGCGCAGGCTCGCGGTGGACGGCGGTGCGGCTCGTCGGCCCGCGCCACGTGGCCTCGAGGACCTGATCGCACGGCGCCGCCAGTCCCGCGACTCCTCGGGGCTCGACCGCCTCGTGGGTGCGCCGGTGGCGCTCACGGTCGAGACGCCCAAGGCGGATCAGATCGGTCGGCGCTCGTCGATCACGAGGCACGTGAGGCGCGCGGTGCAGATGCGCCTCGACGTCGAGTCCTCGACGACGATCTCGTAGCTCGCGGTCGTCGAGCCGCGGTGCAGAGGCACCGCGGTCCCGGTCACGACGCCCTCGCGCACGCCACGGTGGTGCGTGGCGCCGACCTCGATGCCGACGGCCTGACGCCCAGGTCCGGCGTGCAGCATCGCGGCGAAGGACCCGAGCGTCTCGGCGAGCACGACGGACGCACCGCCGTGGAGGAGGCCGTACGGCTGCGTGTTGCCAGCCACGGGCATCGTCCCGACGACCCGCTCCACGGACGCCTCGACGACCTCGATCCCCATGCGTTCCATGAGGGTGCCTGCGAGCGAACGGCGGATCTCCTCGAGGGCGGGGTCCGACGTGGCGGTCGTGGGGGAGGCGTCCGCGGGCGGCCCGCCGTGATCGGTGTCGGTCATGGCCGATAGGTTGGCACCGTGAGCGACCAGGCGCGAAACCGACCCCTCCTCCTGCTCGTCGACGGGCACTCGATGGCGTACCGGGCGTTCTTCGCCCTGCCCGTCGAGAACTTCTCGACGACCACGGGCGAGCCGACGAACGCGGTGTACGGCTTCACGGCGATGCTCGCCAACCTCCTGCGCGACGAGGGCCCCACGCACGTCGCGGTCGCCTTCGACGCCGGGCGCACCACGTTCCGCACCGAGCAGTACCCCGAGTACAAGGGCACGCGCGACGCGACGCCGTCGGAGTTCAAGGGTCAGGTCCCGCTCATCAAGGAGATCCTCGAGAGCCTGCGGATCCAGACGCTCCAGAAGGAGCAGTTCGAGGCGGACGACATCATCGCGACGCTCACCACCGATGCGGTCGCGCAGGGCATGGACGTCCTCGTGTGCACCGGCGACCGCGACGCGCTCCAGCTCGTCCGTCCCGAGGTGACGGTGCTCTACCCGCGCAAGGGCGTCTCCGACCTCGTGCGCTTCACGCCCGGCGCCGTCGAGGAGAAGTACGGGGTCGCGCCGGTGCGCTACCCCGACCTCGCCGCGCTCGTGGGGGAGACGAGCGACAACCTGCCGGGCGTGCCCGGTGTCGGGCCCAAGACCGCCGCGAAGTGGATCACGACGTACGGCGGCCTCGACGGGGTGCTGGCAGCGGCCCCGCAGATCGCGGGCAAGGCAGGGGAGAGCCTGCGGGCGAACCTGGACCAGGTGCGGCTCAACCGCCTCCTGAACGCTGCGGTGACCGACGTCGACCTGCCCCTCGGCGTCGGTGACCTCGGGGTCCAGCCCTGGGACCGGGAGGCCATGCACCGGGTCTTCGACGCCCTCCAGTTCCGCACGCTGCGTGAGCGCCTCTTCGCGATGGTCCCCGAGGACGCGCCCGAGACGACGGCCTTCGATCTCGACGTCGCGACGCCGCCGCCCGGTGCGCTCGCCGCATGGTTCGCGGAGCGGGCGGGTCGCACGCTCGCGGTGGACGTCGAGGGGCGCAGCGTGCCCGCTGGCGGCGATGCCTGGGTCCTCGCGGTCGCGGACGGCGCCACGACGGCGATCGGCCTGGACCTCGCGGACATCGACCCGCTCGACGAGGCGGCCCTCGCCGCGTGGCTCGCGGACACCGCGCAGCCGAAGGCCGTGCACGGTGCGAAGGCGGCATGGCACGCGCTGGACGGGCGTGGGCTGCGGCTCGAGGGCGTCGTTTTCGACACCCTGCTCGCGTCCTACCTCTGCTTCCCCGACCAGCGGTCGTACGAGCTGGGCGACCTCACCGTGCGGCACCTGCACCGCGAGCTGCGCACCGAGGCCGGTGCCGCGGGCGCAGGTCAGGGCGCGCTCGAGCTCGACCTCGACGGCGGCTCCGAGGTACGGCGGGCGGGCGTCCGCGCCGCGGCGGTCGCGGAGCTCACCGACGTGCTCGGCGCCGAGCTCGTGGACCGGGGCTCGCGACGCCTGCTCGACGACGTCGAGCTCCCTCTCGTCGGGGTCCTCGCCGCCATGGAGCGCACGGGGATCGCCGCCGACGTCGGCTACCTCACCGAGCTCGAGCGCGAGTTCGCGGCGGCCGTGGAGGACGCGGCCGCGGAGGCCTTCGCCGTCATCGGCCGCGAGGTCAACCTCGGGTCGCCCAAGCAGCTCCAGGAGGTGCTGTTCGACCAGCTGGGCATGCCCAAGACCAAGAAGATCAAGACCGGCTACACGACCGATGCGGCCTCGCTGACCGACCTGTTCGAGCGCACGGAGCACCCGTTCCTCGCACACCTCCTGGCCCACCGCGACGCCTCGCGCCTACGGCAGACCGTGGAGGGGCTCCTGCGTTCCGTGGGTGCGGACGGACGGATCCACACGACGTTCCAGCAGACGATCGCCGCCACGGGCCGCCTGTCGTCCACCGACCCGAACCTGCAGAACATCCCGATCCGCACCGAGGCGGGTCGGCAGATCCGCCGCGCGTTCGTCGTCGGGGACGGCTTCGAGACGCTGCTCACGGCCGACTACAGCCAGATCGAGATGCGCATCATGGCGCACCTGTCAGGCGACGAGGGCCTCATCGCGGCCTTCCGTTCTGGGGAGGACCTGCACAGCTTCGTGGGGTCGCGCGTGTTCGGCGTGCCTACGGACGAGGTGACGTCCCAGATGCGCTCGAAGATCAAGGCGATGTCCTACGGGCTCGCGTACGGGCTGTCCTCCTTCGGCCTCTCCAAGCAGCTCTCGATCGCCGTGAGCGAGGCCGCCACTCTCATGGAGGACTACTTCGCGCGGTTCGGTGGCGTGCGGGACTACCTCGCGGGCGTCGTCGACGAGGCCCGACGCACGGGCTACACGGCGACCATCCTCGGGCGGCGGCGGTACCTGCCCGACCTGACGAGCGACAACCGTCAGCGCCGGGAGATGGCCGAGCGCATGGCACTCAACGCGCCGATCCAGGGCAGCGCGGCGGACCTCATCAAGGTCGCGATGCTGGGGGTCGACGCGCGGCTGCGCGCAGAGGGTCTCACCTCCCGCATGCTCCTGCAGGTGCACGACGAGCTGGTGCTCGAGGTCGCGCCCGGGGAGCGCGATGAGGTCGAGCGGATCGTCCGCGAGGAGATGGGCTCCGCGGCCCCGCTGTCCGTGCCTCTCGACGTCTCCGTCGGCACAGGTGCGAGCTGGCACGAGGCCGCCCACTGACGCGCCCGCCAGACGCCTGACCCCCTCGCGCGTCGTACGCCCGGGGGTATAGGCGAATGTCCATCATGTGGACATGCGCTTGGTGGTGCAGCGCCCCAGGTCCCGGCGGTGACGAGGGGTGTCCTTATCGCGCGATCCGTCGTGATGTCTGGCCGTACCGGGTGATGTGGGCCACACTTTCACCCGCGGTGGCAGCGTGGCCACCCGGACAGAAGACGGAGGCAGTATGTCTGAGGTCATCGACCCGCCAGAGACCGACTACCAACGAGTCCAGCGGTCGCAGGAGTTCCAGGACCTGCGGTCCCGCTTTCGCCGCTTCGTCTTCCCGATGACGGGGCTCTTCTTCGCCTGGTACCTGATCTACGTGCTGCTCGCGGCCTACGCCCACGACTTCATGAGCACCCGCGTCACCGGCAACATCACTGTCGGCCTGCTCTTCGGGCTCGGCCAGTTCGTCTCGACGTTCGCGATCACGATGATCTACGCAGCGTGGGCCAACCGACGTCAGGACGCCGTCGCCGACAAGCTGCGACGCCACATCGAGCTGGGTGAGGTGCGATGAGCGTGCAGACCGCCGCGGCACCCACGACGCAGATCGGCGAGCCCGCGGTCAACATCGCGATCTTCGCCGCGTTCGTCCTCGTGACGCTCGTCATCGTGTTCCGGGCCTCCCGCAACAACCGCACCGCCGCGGACTACTACGCGGCGGGCCGGTCCTTCACCGGGCCCCAGAACGGCACGGCCATCGCGGGGGACTACCTGTCGGCCGCCAGCTTCCTCGGGATCACCGGTGCGATCGCCGTGAACGGGTACGACGGGTTCCTGTACTCGATCGGCTTCCTCGTCGCGTGGCTGGTCGCCCTGCTGCTCGTGGCCGAGCTGCTGCGCAACACCGGCAAGTTCACGATGGCGGACGTCCTGTCGTTCCGCCTCAAGCAGCGCCCGGTGCGCATGGCCGCTGCCCTCGCGACGCTCGCGGTCGTGTTCTTCTACCTGCTGGCGCAGATGGCCGGAGCGGGCGGGCTCGTCGCCCTCCTGCTCGGCATCGAGGGCGTCGCCGGGCAGAGCATCGTCATCGCGGTGGTCGGCGCGCTCATGATCCTCTACGTGCTCATCGGCGGCATGAAGGGCACCACCTGGGTCCAGATCATCAAGGCCGTCCTCCTCATCGCGGGCGCGGCCGTCATGACGGCGTGGGTCTTGACCCTCTACGGCTTCAACCTGTCCGACCTGCTCCAGGGCGCTGTCGACATGGGCGGCGACGGGGGCGCGGCGCTGATCGAGCCGGGCAAGCAGTACGGCATCTCCGCACTGACCCGGCTCGACTTCCTGTCGCTCGCGCTCGCTCTCGTCCTGGGCACCGCCGGCCTGCCGCACGTGCTCATGCGGTTCTACACCGTGCCCACGGCCAAGGAGGCCCGTCGTTCGGTCGTGTGGGCGATCTGGCTCATCGGCGTCTTCTACCTGTTCACGCTCGTGCTCGGCTACGGCGCCGGCGCGCTCGTCGGGCCGGACGTGATCAAGGCCGCACCAGGGGGCGTGAACTCGGCGGCGCCTCTGCTCGCCTTCGAGCTCGGCGGGCCGCTGCTGCTCGGGTTCATCTCCGCGGTCGCGTTCGCGACGATCCTCGCCGTCGTCGCGGGGCTCACGATCACCGCCGCGGCGTCCTTCGCGCACGACATCTACGCGTCCGTCATCAAGCACGGCGAGGTGAACCCGGACGGAGAGGTCAGGGTCGCGCGGATCACCGTCCTCGCGATCGGGATCCTGGCCATAGCGGGCGGCATCTTCGCCAACGGGCAGAACATCGCGTTCCTCGTGGCGCTGGCCTTCGCCGTCGCCGCGAGCGCGAACCTCCCGACGATCCTGTACTCGCTGTTCTGGAAGCGGTTCAACACCTCAGGCGCGCTGTGGAGCATGTACGGCGGGCTGATCTCCTGCGTCGTGCTCATCGCGTTCTCGCCCGTCGTCTCGGGCAAGGTCGACCCGGTGACCGGTGCGAGCCTGTCGATGATCAAGGACACGTCCATCGACTTCGCCTTCATCCCGCTCTCCAACCCCGGGATCATCTCGATCCCGCTCGCGTTCCTGCTCGGCATCGTCGGGACGCTGCTCGGCAAGGAGGAGGCGAACCCCGAGAAGTTCGCCGAGATGGAGGTCCGCTCGCTGACCGGTGCGGGGTCGGAGAAGGCCGTGGTGCACTGACCGGTCCGGCCTGTGCACGGGCAGGGGGCCGGGCGGGGCGTGCCGCGTGTGCGGCGCGTCCCGCCCGGATCGGCGTGGGCGTGGGCGGAGCAGCGCGCGGCCGCACCGGACGTGAGGTGTCAGCCGGTGGGCGTCGGGCGTCAGGCGAGGCGGCAGACGAAGATCGCCGTGCCGGGCAGGAGAGCGCCGCGCACGGGCCCCCACCCTCCCCAAGTGCGTTCGTGGCCCGCCGGCCACTCGGGCTCGACGAGCCGCTCGAGCCGGAACCCGGCCCTGGCGAGCTCCCCGACGTGATCGCCCAGCGTCCGGTGGTACTCGGCGTAGGCGACACGGCCGGTGTGGTCGGACTCGACGTAGGGCCTCCGGTCGAAGTACGAGCGGATCGCTGTGAGGCCGCGCTCCGACGGGTCGTCCGGGAACGCCCAGCGGATCGGGTGCGTCACCGCGAAGACCCACCGGCCGTCGGTGCGCAGCACCCGCGCGACCTCACGGTGCACCGCCTCGGCGTCGGGCACGAAGGGGATCGCACCGAACGCCGTGAAGGCGACGTCGAACGTGTCGTCCCCGAACGGCAGGGCGCGCGCGTCGGCGACCACCGCGGGCGTGCGCACGCCGGTCGCCGCATCCAGCCGCCGTCCCTCGTCGAGCATCCCGGCCGAGACGTCGGTCGCCACCGCCTGAGCACCGTGCCGGCGGAGCCACCGGGTGCACTGGGCCGCACCCGCGCCGACCTCGAGGACGCGTCGTCCGGCGACGGGGCCGAGGAGTCCTGCGTCCGCCTCGCGCAGGCCTTCGGGGCACCAGCAGAAGTCGGCGGGGCCGAGGAACTCCCCGTGCTCGGCCAGGTACTCGGCGGCGTTCCGGTCCCACCACCCGCGGGCGGCGCTGCCGCCGGCGGCGTCGGGCACGGGCCAGAATCCGGTCACGTCGGGCGGGATCGCGCTCATGGCTGTAGTTTCTCCGAGTCATTGATGTCACACCCCGGTAACACTGGCGTGATCCGGGGTGGTTAGCGTCGGCCCGATCGGGCGCCGGCGGCGTCTCGAAGACGAGCGCCGCGGTCCCAAGCACGGGTACAGGCCGCTCGGACGTCAGACGCACGACCCGCACGGACAAGACACATGTTTCCGTAACGAGGGGTGATGGTGTGAGGACCTTCCTGAGGGCGACCGCCCTGACGGCGCTCGCCGGCCTGGCGCTGACCGCCTGCGCAGCGAGCGACCGCGACGCGACCGGCGACGAGACGGCGGACGGCGGCAGCGCGGAGCGCGACACGTTCATCTTCGCGGCGTCGTCGGACCCCGCGTCGCTGGACCCGGCGTTCGCCAACGACGGCGAGTCGTTCCGTGTCGCACGCCAGATCTTCGAGGGCCTGGTGGGGACCGAGCCCGGGACGGCCGACCCGGCCCCCCTGCTGGCGGAGTCGTGGGAGGTCAGCGAGGACGGCCTGACGTACACCTTCGACCTCAAGGCCGACGTGATGTTCCACGACGGCACGCCGTTCGACGGCGAGGCGGTGTGCGCGAACTTCGAGCGCTGGAACAGCTTCACCGGCGTCCTGCAGTCCGAGAGCCTCTCCTACTACTGGCAGAAGGTGAACGGCGGCTTCGCCACGAGCGACGTCGAGTCCCTCGACGGCACCGGCAAGTACGAGAGCTGTGAGGCGCCCGACGAGACGACGGCCGTCATCCACCTGCGCAGCCCGCTGCCCGAGTTCATCTCGGCGCTCTCGCTGCCGTCCTTCTCGATGCAGTCGCCCACGGCGCTCGAGGAGTACGGCGCGGACGACGTCTCGGGTGACTCGGCCGCGCCCGTGCTGCCCGAGTACGCGACGGCGCACCCCACGGGCACCGGCCCGTACCTGTTCGAGTCGTGGAGCCCGGGCCAGGAGGTCGTGCTGACGGCGAACCCCGACTACTGGGGCGAGCAGGGTCAGATCCGGCGCATCGTGTTCCCGATCATCGACGACGCGACGGCACGGCGGCAGGCGCTCCAGGCGGGCGACATCGACGGGTACGACCTCGTCGGCCCGGCGGACGTCGAGGCCCTCGAGGAGGCCGGCTTCCAGATCGTCAACCGGGAGCCGTTCAACATCCTGTACCTCGGCATGAACCAGGCCGACCCGGAGCTCGCCGACCTGCGTGTGCGCCAGGCGATCGCCCACGCGATCAACAAGGAGGCGCTCGTCGCGCAGACCCTTCCGGAGGGCACCGAGGTCGCCACGAACTTCGTGCCGCCGTCGGTCGCAGGCTGGAGCGACTCGGTCGCGACGTACGACTACGACCCCGAGAAGGCCAAGGCGCTGCTGGCCGAGGCCGGCAAGTCCGACCTGACGATCGACTTCAACTACCCGACGAACGTGTCGCGCCCGTACATGCCGACGCCGGAGCAGGTGTTCCAGTCGATCAGTGCCGACCTCCAGGAGGTCGGGATCACCGTCAACCCGGTCCCGGAGCCGTGGAACCCCGAGTACCTCGACCGCATGCAGGGCACGCCCGACCACGGCCTGCACCTGCTCGGCTGGACGGGCGACTACAACGACACCTACAACTTCATCGGCGTCTTCTTCGGCGGGACGTCCATGGAGTGGGGCTTCGACGACCCGGAGCTGTTCCAGATGATCGGTGACGCCCGGTACCAGACGAGCGTCGAGGACCAGACGGCGGCCTACGAGGCTGCGAACGAGGCGATCCTCGAGCGGCTCCCCGGCGTCCCGCTCGCGCACCCGGTCCCGTCGCTCGCGTTCAGCCCGTCGGTCCAGGGCTACCCGGCGTCGCCCGTGCAGGACGAGGTCTACAACGTGATCACGCTGGAGGACTGACCCGACGTGCGCCGGGCCCCGCGGGGTCCGGCGCACGTCACGTCGTGACCACACGCTGGGGCCGGCCGGGAGGCTGTGCTCGACCGACTGGCTGAGGAGCGGGCTCGTTCGATGATGCGTCTCGTCCTGCAGCGCCTCGCGCTGCTCGTCCCGACCCTGCTCGGCTTGTCCGTGCTGCTCTTCCTCTGGGTCCGCGCGCTCCCCGGAGGGCCGGCCACGGCGCTCCTGGGGGAGCGCGCCACACCCGAGGCCGTCGAGCGCATCAACGAGCTGTACGGGTTCGACCGGCCCGTCCTCGAGCAGTACGTCACGTGGCTCGGCCAGCTGCTCAGCGGCAACTTCGGCGTCTCGACGCGCACCCGGGTCCCGGTGCTCGAGGAGTTCCTCACGCGGTTCCCCGCGACCGTCGAGCTGACGGCACTCGCCCTCGTCATCGCCGTCGGCCTCGGCATCCCGCTCGGCTACCTCGCGGCCCGCTACCAGGGCCGCTGGCTCGACCAGACGACCGTCGCCGCGTCGTTGCTCGGCGTGACGGTCCCCGTGTTCTTCCTCGCCTTCCTCCTGAAGTTCGTGTTCGCGGTCCAGCTCGGCTGGTTCCCGTCCGCGGGCCGGCAGGACCCGGCGATGATCGCGACGCACCCGACCAACTTCTACGTGCTCGACGGCCTCCTGACGCGCGAGTGGGACGCGTCCTGGGACGCGCTCGCGCACCTGGTGCTCCCGGCCCTCGCGCTGGGCTCGATCCCGCTCGCGATCATCACGCGCATCACGCGGGCGTCGGTCATCGAGGTCCAGAACGCCGACTACGTCCGCACGGCCCGCGCGAAGGGGCTCAGACCGCCGCGCCTGCGACGCAGGGTCGTGCTGCGCAACGCGATGCTGCCCGTCTCGACCACGATCGGCCTCCAGGTGGGCCTGCTGCTGTCGGGCGCGGTCCTGACCGAGACGGTGTTCGCGTTCAACGGCATCGGCAGCTTCCTCGCGAACGCCGTGTTCGAGCTCGACTACGCCGTGCTCCAGGGGTTCATCCTCTTCGTCGCCGTCGTCTACGCCCTGGCCAACCTCGCGGTCGACGTCTCGTACGGCCTCATCGACCCCAGGATGCGAGTGCGATGACCACCGACCCGAGCGCCCAGGGCCTCATCCACGGCGACGTGCCCGGCGACGCCTCCCACGGCGGTGCGGGCGCCACGACGGCCGGACCCGGCGGCCCTGCTGCGTCCGGCGCACCGGCCGCCGGACGTCACGACGAGGGGGCGAGCATCTGGCGCCAGGCCTTGCGCCGCATGCGCCGCAACCCGGGAGCGGTGATCGGTGCCGTCATCGTCACCGCCTTCGTCGTCGTCGCGCTCCTCGCGCCCGTGCTTGCCGCCTACGGGGCGGACGCCCTTCCCGGCCGGGCGGAGATCCGGCCGACCTTCATCCCGGGGCCGTCCGACGCCTACCCGCTCGGGCTCGACCGCTACGGCGGCGACCTGCTCTCCAAGCTCATCTGGGGCGCGCGCGCCTCGCTCCTGATCGGCGTGCTGTCGACGGTCCTGGGCCTCGTCGGGGGCGCGTTGCTCGGTCTGCTCGCAGGGGCGTTCGGCGGGTGGGTCGACACGCTCACGATGCGCCTCGTGGACCTCATGCTCTCGGTGCCGTCGCTGCTCCTCGCCGTGTCGATCGCGGCCGTGATCGGCCAGTCGTCGACGGCGGTCATCGTCGCCATCGGCGTGGTCCAGGTGCCGATCTTCGCGCGCCTCCTGCGGGGCACGATGCTCGCCCAACGGGGGCAGGACTACGTGCTCGCGGCGCGGTCGCTGGGCCTCTCCCGCCGCACGGTCACCATGAGCCACATCCTGCCCAACAGCCTCGGCCCCGTGATCGTCCAGGCGACGCTCATGCTCGCGACGGCGGTCATCGAGGCCGCGGCGCTGTCCTTCCTCGGCCTCGGCGGCGGCTCCCCGACGACAGCGGAGTGGGGGCGGATGCTCACGGCCGCGCAGAGCGAGCTCGAGGTCGCGCCGCGCCTGGCGCTGTGGCCCGGCGCCCTGATCGCGGTGACCGCGCTCGGCTTCACGCTCTTCGGCGAGGCGCTGCGCGAGGCCCTGGACCCCAAGACGAGGACGAGGTGAACGCGGTGGCACCGGACCAGCCGGTCGAGGGCACGACGACCGACCACCCGGCCCTGGACGCCGGCCGGCCCGAGGGCGGCGCACGTCCGCCCGCGCAGCCGCTGCTGAGCATCCGCGACCTGGAGGTGACGTTCCGGACGCAGCACGGCTCGACGGCGGCGGTCCGCGGCGCCTCGTTCGACGTGATGCCCGGCGAGACCGTGGCGATCGTGGGTGAGTCGGGTTCGGGCAAGTCGACCACCGCGATGGCCGTCATCGGGCTGCTCGCCCAGAACGGGAAGGTGACCGGCGGCACCATCCGCTTCGACGGCACCGACGTCGCGGCGCTCGGCGGGGCGGGGGTCGCGCGCATGCGTGGCTCGCAGATCGGGATGGTCCCGCAGGACCCGATGTCCAACCTCAACCCGGTGATGCGCGTGGGGGCGCAGATCGTCGAGGCGCTCGAGGACAACGGCGTCGCCCGCGGCGGCGCGGCCCGCCGGCGCGCCGTCGCGCTCCTCGAGGAGGCGGGGCTGCCCGACGCCGAGCACCGGGCCGCGCAGTACCCGCACGAGTTCTCCGGCGGCATGCGGCAGCGGGCGCTGATCGCCATGGGCCTGTCGTGCCGCCCGAAGCTGCTCATCGCCGACGAGCCGACGTCCGCGCTCGACGTGACGGTCCAGCGCACGATCCTCGACCGGCTCGAGGCGTTGACGGCGGAGCTCGGCACGGCGGTCCTCCTCATCACGCACGACCTGGGCCTCGCGGCGGAGCGCGCCCAGCGGATCGTCGTCATGTACCGGGGGGAGGTGGTCGAGCAGGGCCCCGCCACGCAGATCCTCACCCAGCCGCAGCACGAGTACACCCGTCGGCTGCTCGCGGCGGCGCCGTCGCTCGCGTCGCGCCGGATCCAGCTCGCGAAGCACTCGGGCGCCGGCGCCGCGCTGGTCCAGGAGGACCTGCTCGCGCTCTCGAGCGACGAGTCGGACGTCACGACCGACGCGATCATCGAGGTCAAGGACGTCTCGAAGGTCTTCCGCCTGCGCGGGAAGGGGCTCCTGTCGCGCGGGACGGACTTCACCGCGGTCGACGGCGTCAGCTTCACGATCCCGCGGGGCAAGACCGTCGCGATCGTGGGGGAGTCGGGCTCGGGCAAGTCGACGGTCGCGCGCATGATGCTCGACCTGACCGCTCCGACGTCGGGCAGCATCCTCTTCAACGGTGTGGCCGTCGGCGGTGCCGACCGTGCGGCCGAGGTGCGCTTCCGCCGTCAGGTGCAGCCGATCTTCCAGGACCCGTACGCGTCGCTCGACCCGCTCTACACGATCTACCGGACGATCGAGGAGCCGCTCCGTGCGCACGGGTACGGCACGGCGTCGGAACGTCGGGCCCGGGTCCTCGAGCTCATGTCCGACGTCGCGCTCACGCCCGACCTGCTGCGGCGGTACCCGGCAGAGCTGTCCGGTGGTCAGCGCCAGCGCGTCGCGATCGCCCGCGCGCTCGCCCTCAACCCGGACCTCGTGGTGTGCGACGAGGCGGTGTCCGCGCTCGACGTCATCGTCCAGTCGCAGATCCTGCACCTGCTCGCCGACCTCCAGCACCGGCTCGGCCTCAGCTACCTCTTCATCAGCCACGACCTCGCCGTGGTGCGGCAGATCGCGGATCACGTGTGCGTCATGGAGCGGGGCCGGATCGTCGAGCAGGGGAGCGCCGACGACGTGTTCGACCACCCGCAGCAGGAGTACACGCGCATGCTGCTCGACGCGATCCCCGGCCGGGACCTGGAGCTGAGCCTGCGCGCGGGGTGAGGAGCCCGGGCCTCGCTCCTTGCCCAGGGACCCAGGGCCCGGGCCCGCGGCGCAGGGGTGGATAGGCTGGGTTCACGGGTGCGCATCGTGGCGTGGGACCCGAAGCCCATTCCGCAGATGAAGGAGTGTTACTCGTGCGCGTCGGACTTCTCACCGGTGGCGGCGACTGCCCCGGTCTCAACGCCGCGATCCGTGCGGTCGTCAAGCACGGCGAGGGCACCTACGGGCACTCGATCATCGGCTTCCGCAACGGCTGGAAGGGTGTCGTCGACGGCGACGTCCTGCCGCTCGGTCGTGAGCACATCCGCAACGTCCTGCCCGTGGGCGGGACCCTGCTCGGCACTGCCCGGTACCACCCCAACGAGGAGAACGGCGGCATCGACGCAGTCATGGCCACCCTCGAGGCCGAGCGCATCGAGGCCCTCATCTGCATCGGCGGGGACGGGACGCTCCACGCGGCGAGCAAGGTCGCCGAGGCCGGCGTCCGGATCGTCGCGATCCCGAAGACGATCGACAACGACGTCGAGGGGACGGACCTGTCGATCGGCTTCCACACCGCGGTGAACATCGCGACCGAGGCGATCGACCGCGTCCACACGACGGCCGAGAGCCACAACCGCGTCATGGTCGTCGAGGTCATGGGGCGGCACGCGGGCTGGATCGCGGTCAACGCGGGCATCGCGGGTGGCGCCGAGCTCGTCCTCGCCCCCGAGGAGCCGTTCGACATCGACCAGGTCGTCAAGTTCCTCAAGCACCGGCACCGCGCGCACGCGAACTTCTCGATCGTCGTCGTCGCCGAGGGCGCCATGCCGCGCGAGGGGGGATCGATGGACTACACGACCCAGCTCGGCAAGTACGGCGAGATCGTCGCCGGGGCCATCGGCGAGCGGGTCGCCGCGGAGATCGCCAAGCGCACCGGGTTCGACACCCGCGTCACCATCCTCGGCCACGTGCAGCGGGGCGGGTCCCCGACACCCACGGACCGGATCCTCGGGAGCCGGTTCGGCGTCGCGGCGATGGACGCGATCTCGTCGGGCACCACCTCCGTCATGACCGCACTGCGCGGCGAGCGCATCGAGCTCGTCCCGCTCGCCGAGATCGCCGGCCGCGTCAAGCACGTGCCGGCCGACCTGCTCCGGGCGGCCCAGGTCCTGTCCTGACCAGGCCAGGGCCACCCGGCTCGCGCACGGGGAGGGTCGGCACCACGGTGCCGGCCCTCCCCGTCGTCGCGCCTGCGCCCCGTCGGGTCGGCGGACGACGGAGCCGCGGAGGATGGTCGCCGGTCGAGCACGGCCCGTGCGGGCGGCGACTCGCCGCACGACCCTTTGACCCGCCTTCACGCCACGCATAAGATGTCCGCTGGTGTGGCACGTCCATGCGACGGCCCCAGCCTGAAGATCCCGTTCAATCCCTGTCCGCACTACTCCCTGTCCGCATCGGAGCTCGAAACTCAATGACCATCTCCACCCCTACGAAGTCGGCCCCGCCTCAGGTCGCGATCAACGACATCGGCTCGAGTGAGGACTTCCTCGCCGCGATCGACGCGACCATCAAGTACTTCAACGACGGTGACATCGTCGAAGGCACCATCGTCAAGGTCGACCGTGACGAGGTCCTGCTGGACATCGGCTACAAGACCGAGGGTGTCATCCCCTCCCGCGAGCTCTCGATCAAGCACGACGTCGACCCCGACGAGGTCGTCACCGTCGGCGACGTCGTCGAGGCCCTCGTCCTCCAGAAGGAGGACAAGGAAGGCCGGCTGATCCTGTCGAAGAAGCGCGCCCAGTACGAGCGCGCCTGGGGCACGATCGAGAAGATCAAGGAAGAGGACGGCGTCGTCACCGGCACCGTCATCGAGGTCGTCAAGGGTGGCCTCATCCTCGACATCGGCCTGCGTGGCTTCCTGCCCGCGTCGCTCGTGGAGATGCGTCGCGTCCGTGACCTCCAGCCGTACGTCGGCAAGGAGATCGAGGCGAAGATCATCGAGCTCGACAAGAACCGCAACAACGTCGTCCTCTCGCGCCGTGCCTGGCTCGAGCAGACGCAGTCCGAGGTGCGCTCGACCTTCCTGCAGACGCTGCAGAAGGGCCAGGTCCGTCCCGGCGTCGTGTCCTCGATCGTCAACTTCGGTGCGTTCGTGGACCTCGGCGGCGTCGACGGCCTCGTGCACGTCTCCGAGCTGTCGTGGAAGCACATCGACCACCCGTCCGAGGTCGTCGAGGTCGGCCAAGAGGTCACGGTCGAGGTCCTCGACGTCGACTTCGACCGCGAGCGTGTCTCCCTGTCGCTCAAGGCGACGCAGGAGGACCCGTGGCAGGCGTTCGCCCGGACGCACGCCATCGGCCAGGTCGTGCCCGGCAAGGTCACCAAGCTCGTCCCGTTCGGTGCGTTCGTGCGCGTCGAGGACGGCATCGAGGGCCTCGTGCACATCTCCGAGCTGGCCGTGCGCCACGTCGAGCTGCCCGAGCAGGTCGTCAACGTCGGTGACGACACGTTCGTCAAGGTCATCGACATCGACCTCGAGCGTCGCCGCATCTCGCTGTCGCTCAAGCAGGCCAACGAGGGGCTCGACCCCACGAGCGAGGACTTCGACCCCGCGCTCTACGGCATGGCCGCCGAGTACGACGAGAAGGGGAACTACAAGTACCCCGAGGGCTTCGACCCCGAGACCAACGAGTGGCTCGAGGGCTTCGAGGCGCAGCGCGAGACGTGGGAGGCCCAGTACGCGGCCGCGCACGCCCGCTGGGAGGCGCACAAGAAGCAGGTCGCCGAGGCCGCCCAGGCCGACGCGGACGCTGCGGGTTCGCCCGACACCGGTGTCTCGTCCTCGTCGACGAGCAGCTACTCCTCTGCCCCGGTCGACGAGGCAGCGGGCACGCTCGCCTCGGACGAGGCGCTCGCCGCTCTGCGCGAGAAGCTCACGGGCAACTGATCCTCGGCGCTGCGGCGCCAGGTCCACGTTCGACGGGCCGGTCACCTTCGGGTGGCCGGCCCGTCGGCGTCCGGGGCCGGTCCACGCGCCGGCGTCTCGGCCGACGCACGCCCTCAGGTCCGGCGCCGGTGCACGCACCCACGTCCGGGGGCCGGTCTACCCTGACGGGATGAGCGGACGCAGGCACGAGGTGGATGGCGGCGTGCTGAGGATCGGCCTGACCGGCGGGATCGCCGCGGGGAAGTCGGTGGTCGCGCAGCGCCTGCGCGAGCTAGGCGCGGTCGTCGTCGACCACGACGTCCTCGCCCGCGAGGTGGTCGCCCCGGGCAGCACCGGGCTGGCGGCTGTCGTCGAGGCGTTCGGCCCGGGCGTCGTCGGGCCCCTCGGCGAGCTCGACCGGGCAGCGCTCGCCGCGGTCGTCTTCGCGGACCCGCAGGCCCGCGAACGTCTCAACGCGCTCGTGCACCCCCTGGTGCGCCGCGCCGCCGATGCCCGCGAGGAGGCCGCCCGGGCGGCGTTCGCGAACGTGGTGGTGCACGACATCCCGCTGCTCGTCGAGAGCGGCCAGGCCGGGCACTTCGACCACCTCGTCGTCGTCGACGCCCCGCCCGAGCTCCGGGTGGAGCGCCTCGTGGAGGGGCGCGGGCTCAGCGAGTCGCAGGCCTGGGCGCGCCTGGCCGCGCAGGCCGACGACGACGAGCGGATCGCGAAGGCGGACGTCGTGCTCGACGGCTCCGGCACGGTCGAGGGGCTGCGTGCGCAGGTCGACGCCCTGTGGGACCGCTGGCTCGCCGAGCCGGTGCCCGCGGCGCACCACGACGACGACGGCGCCGAGTGAGCGACGCGGACCGACGGCAGGCCGTGCGTACCGTCCTCCTGACGGGGTTCGAGCCCTTCGACGAGCAGCCCGTCAACGCGTCCTGGGCGGCAGTGCAAGCCGTCGCGTCGGCGTGGGAGGGGCCCGACCGGCTCCTGACGAGGCAGCTGCCGGTGTCGTTCCGCGGCGCTCGTCAGGCGCTGCGCACGGCCGTCGCGGAGCACGCGCCCGACGTCGTGCTCTGCGTGGGCGAGGCGGGCGGCAGGTTCGCCGTCGGCATCGAGCGCGTCGCCCTGAACCTGATCGACGCGCGCATCCCGGACAACGAGGGCTCCGCACCGGTCGACGTGCCGGTGGTCGCGGGCGCACCGACGGCGTTCTTCTCGAGCCTGCCCGTCAAGGCGTGCATCCTGGCGGTGCGCGGTACCGGGGTGCCCGTCGAGGTGTCCCACTCCGCCGGCACCTACGTGTGCAACGCGACCTTCTACGCCCTGATGCACCTGCTCGACGGGCGGCCGGGCGTGCGTGGCGGGTTCGTGCACGTCCCCCGCACGCCGGAGCAGGTCGCCGACGGCCCGTCGATGGCCACGGCCGACGCGGCCCGGGCGCTCGTGGCCCTGATGCGTGCCGCCGGTGCGGACGAGGTCCGGCTGAGCGGGGGAGTCGAGGACTGACCGGGTGCGACGTGCGGTCGGGTAGCGGCTCGCGCCCGGCCCGCGTCGCCTCCCGGCCCCGGGGACTCGCGGCCGGCGATGTCGGTGGCTCGACGTACGGTTGTCGCATGCGCCCTGTGACCGACCTGCAACGCCGTGTCGCGCCCCTCGAGGTCGTCTCCGAGTACACGCCGTCGGGCGACCAGCCGACGGCGATCGCCGACCTGACGCGCCGCATCCAGGCGGGGGAGAAGGACGTGGTGCTCCTGGGCGCCACCGGCACGGGCAAGTCGGCGACCACGGCGTGGCTCATCGAGCAGCTCCAGCGGCCGACGCTCGTGATGGCACCCAACAAGACTCTCGCCGCGCAGCTCGCGACGGAGTTCCGCGAGCTGCTGCCGAACAACGCGGTCGAGTACTTCGTCTCGTACTACGACTACTACCAGCCCGAGGCGTACATCGCCCAGACGGACACCTACATCGAGAAGGACTCGTCGATCAACGACGAGGTCGAGCGGCTGCGGCACTCCGCGACGAACTCGCTCCTGACCCGACGGGACGTGGTCGTGGTCGCCTCCGTCTCGTGCATCTACGGCCTGGGCACCCCGCAGGAGTACGTGGACCGGATGGTCCACCTGAGCGTCGGCGACCAGATCGAGCGGGACCAGCTGCTCCGCCGCTTCGTGACGATGCAGTACACGCGCAACGACATGGCGTTCACCCGGGGCACGTTCCGGGTCCGCGGCGACACCGTCGAGATCATCCCGGTGTACGAGGAGCTCGCGATCCGGATCGAGTTCTTCGGCGACGAGATCGAGGCCATCCACCTGCTGCACCCGCTCACGGGTGACGTGATCCGCTCCGAGCCTGAGGTGCACCTCTTCCCGGCGACCCACTACGTGGCGGGTCCGGAGCGCATGGAGCGCGCGATCGGGAGCATCGAGGCCGAGCTCGAGGCGAGGCTCGGCGAGCTCGAGCGGCAGAACAAGCTCCTCGAGGCGCAGCGCCTGCGCATGCGAACCACCTACGACATCGAGATGATGCGCCAGGTCGGCAGCTGCTCGGGCATCGAGAACTACTCGCGGCACATCGACGGGCGCGGCCCGGGGACACCCCCGAACACGCTCCTCGACTACTTCCCGGAGGACTTCCTCCTGGTCATCGACGAGTCCCACGTCACCGTCCCGCAGATCGGTGCGATGTTCGAGGGCGACATGTCGCGCAAGCGCGCTCTCGTCGAGCACGGGTTCCGGCTCCCGAGCGCGATGGACAACCGACCGCTGCGCTGGGAGGAGTTCGTCGAGCGCATCGGCCAGACGGTCTACCTGTCGGCCACCCCCGGCGCGTACGAGCTGTCCCAGTCGGACGGCGTCGTCGAGCAGATCATCCGGCCGACGGGACTGGTCGACCCCGAGGTCGTCGTCAAGCCGACGACGGGGCAGATCGACGACCTGCTCCACGAGATCCGGGTGCGGGTGGATCGTGACGAGCGGGTCCTCGTCACCACGCTGACGAAGAAGATGTCCGAGGACCTGACGGACTACCTCCTCGAGAAGGGGGTGCGGGTCCAGTACCTGCACTCGGAGGTCGACACGCTGCGCCGCGTCGAGCTCCTGCGTGAGCTCCGCCTCGGCCAGTTCGACGTCCTGGTGGGCATCAACCTCCTGCGCGAGGGGCTCGACCTGCCCGAGGTCTCGCTCGTGAGCATCCTCGACGCCGACAAGGAGGGGTTCCTGCGTTCCGGCACGTCGCTGATCCAGACGATCGGCCGGGCCGCGCGCAACGTCTCCGGCCAGGTGCACATGTACGCGGACAAGATCACACCGGCGATGGCTCTCGCGATCGACGAGACGTCGCGGCGCCGTGAGAAGCAGGTCGCGTACAACGTGGCCAACGGGATCGACCCCACGCCGCTGCGCAAGCGCATCAGCGATGTCACGGACATGCTCGCGCGGGAGGACCTCGACACCGAGGAGCTCCTCAAGGGCGGCTACCGGAACTCCGGCAAGGGCAAGGCGCCCGTGCCGCGCGGGGCGAGCACCGCGAAGGACGCCTCACCGCGCGCCAAGCTCGCTGCCGTGCCTGCGGCGGAGCTCGCCGAGCTCATCCAGGAGCTCAGCGACCAGATGCACGGGGCTGCCGCGGAGCTGCAGTTCGAGCTCGCGGCACGCCTGCGCGACGAGATCTCCGGCCTCAAGCGCGAGCTCCGGCAGATGCAGGCCGCGACGGCCTGACCGCGCGCAGCGGTATCCTCGGACCGTTGGAGGGGAGTACTCCCGCCGCAGTGGAGCCGTCATCACGGTCGGCGTCGACGCAGACCCGGTTCCGCTGGTCCGAGCACCGCGCCACGGTGCGCCGGGCGGAGGAGACCTCCGGTACTCGTCGCTTCGTACCGGAGGTACACGCGTGGGCGTTCCGTTGTGGGTCTGGGCTGTCACGGTCGTCGGCAGCATCGCGCTCATGGTCTTCGACTTCTACGCGCACGTGCGCACACCCCACGAGCCGTCGTTCAAGGAGTCGGCCGTCTGGACAGGCGTCTACGTCGCCCTCGCCGTGATCTTCGGCGTCGCGCTGACGCTCGTGTGGGGCACCGGTCACGGAGGCGAGTACTTCGCCGGGTACGTCACGGAGAAGAGCCTCTCCGTCGACAACCTCTTCGTCTTCCTGATCATCATGACGCGCTTCGCGGTCCCGCGGATCTACCAGCAGAAGGTGCTGCTCGTGGGTGTCGCGATCGCGCTCCTCCTGCGTGGGCTCTTCATCGCCGCGGGCGCGGCCGCGATCGCGCAGTTCTCGTGGGTGTTCTACCTCTTCGGCGCGTTCCTCATCTACACGGCCGTCAAGCTCGCACGCGAGGACCACGACAGCGAGGAGCCTGAGGAGTTCCACGAGAACCGCCTCCTGCGGCTGGTCCGCCGCCTCGTCCCGTCGACGCCCGAGTACCACGGCGACCGGCTGACCGCCCGGGAGGGCGGGCGCCGGCTCGTCACGCCGATGCTGGTCGTGATGATCGCCATCGGCTCGACGGACGTGCTCTTCGCCCTCGACTCGATCCCGGCGATCTTCGGCCTGACCAAGGAGCCGTACATCGTCTTCACGACGAACGTGTTCGCCCTCCTCGGGCTCCGCCAGCTGTACTTCCTGCTCGGCGGCCTGCTGCGGCGCCTCGTGTACCTGTCAGAGGGTCTTGCGATCATCCTGGGGTTCATCGGCGTGAAGCTCGTGCTCGAGGCGCTCCACACCAACGAGCTGCCCTTCCTCAACGGTGGCCAGCACGTCGCGTGGGCGCCGGAGATCCCGATCTGGCTGTCGCTCACCATCATCCTGGGCACGCTCACGGTCGCCACCGTCGCGAGCCTTCTCAAGACCCGCCGCGACGGGCGCGCCGTTCCTGTCGCCGCCGTTCCCGTCGGCGCCGAGCCCGGGAGCGAGGTCGGCCCGGAGGAGGGCGTCCGCGCTGCGAGCGCCGTCGGGCGCCCGTCGGGGTCGGCCGGCCCCGACGAGCCGACCGCCTAGCTCCAGGGACCGAAGACCGGGTTCCAGGGCCTCAACGTCCGGCGGGCGACCAGGCCCCGCCGCGCGAACGGGTCACGGTCCAGCACCGCCTCCGCGTCGGCACGTGACTCCGCGCGGAGCAGGAGGAGGGCGCCGTCGGCCTCCGCGGCAGCCTCCGGCGCTCCGGGCTCGTGGCCCTCGGTCGGCCCCGTCCAGGGCCCGCTGGCCAGCAGGGCGCCGGCCTCGAACAGCTCGGCGAGGAAGCGACGGTGCTCGGGCCGGACCACGTCACGCACGTCGGCGCGAGGGTCGTACACGTACTGGACGGCGTAGACGGTCATCCCCGCATTCTGCCGTCGGTTCACCCGCGGGGTGCCTCGTCTCGGCGTGCGGGACGCGCAGCCCCCACCTACCGTCGACGGGACGGCGAGAGCAGGTGGTCACCTGTGCGATCGATCCAGGAGCGGGAGGCGGACGCGGTGCCACAGGCAGACATGGTCCGTGGGGTCCTCCTCGACGACCGGTACCGCCTCGAGGACGTGCTCGGGCAGGGCGGCATGGCGACCGTCTACCGCGCGCACGACACGGTCCTCGGCCGCGACGTCGCGATCAAGCTCTTCCCACCGGTCGCCGAGCACGCCGAGGACGTGCTGCGCCACCAGGCCGAGATCCGTGTGCTCGGGCAGCTCAGCCACCCCGGCCTCGTGACGCTGCACGACGCCGGCTCGGCGCACGTCGGCGGGCCGTTGCGCCAGACCTACCTCGTCATGGAGCTCGTGCACGGACCCACGCTGGCCGACCGGCTCCACGAAGGTCCCCTGAGCTCCAGGCATGCGGCGCGTGTGGGGCGGCAGATGGCGGAGGCACTCGCGACGGTGCACGCGGCCGGTGTGGTGCACCGCGACGTGAAGCCCGCGAACGTGCTGCTCGTGGACCGCGACGGCACGCAGGAGAGGGCTTCTGAGGACCCCGCGCTCGCCCTGACGACGGGGCCCGTCGTCAAGATCGCCGACTTCGGGATCGCCCTGCTCGCCGACGGGGCGCGGCTGACCGTGACGGGCACCACGCTGGGCACGGCGACCTACCTGAGCCCGGAGCAGGCCGCCGGGGGCGTCGTCGGCCCCGCGACGGACGTGTACGCGCTCGGCCTCGTGCTCCTCGAGTGCCTCACGGGTCGCAAGGCCTTCACCGGGACCGTGGTCGAGGTCGCCGCAGCACGGCTGACCACGTCGCCGCAGGTGCCCACGGCTTTCGGGGCCGCGTGGGCCGAGGTCCTCTCGGCGATGACGCGGCGTCGGCCGGAGGAGCGGCCGCCCGCGGCGGAGGTCGCAGCGCATCTGGCTGCGATCCTCGACGCTCCGGTCCCGGCCGGCGACGTGCCGACGGGGGCGATGGCGACCGCGCCGTCCCCGCACGTGGCGCTCGACGCCGCTCGGCCCCTGGCCCCCACCGGCGCCCTCGACCTCACCGGGCCCGAGCCTGCCGCGCCGCCCGCCGTCACGACGGGGCGCAGCGGCGCTGCGCGGGCCGGCGAGCGGCCGGCTGTCATCCCGCCGCGCGCTGCGCCGACGAGGGCCGAGGGCGGTCAGACCGGCCGCGCGGGCAGCCCCGGGCTCCCGCCGGAGCCGACGCGCAGGTTCGCGCCCGAGGAGGTGCGGGCGACCGCGGAGCGTGCGGCGGGGGAGCCACGCGTCCGGCCGACCGCAGCGGAGCTCGCGCGCCGCGACACCCGCGGCAGGCGTCGCCACCGGGGCGCCGCCCTGGCTGCTGTGGGCGTCGTGCTCCTCGGCGCGGGGGGCCTGTTCACGGCCCGGGTCATGACCGAGGAGGCGGACCGCGGGACGCCTCCCACCTACCCCAGCGTCGACGGGACGCTCGGGGAGGCGTTGACCGACCTGCAGCGGAGCGTGCAGCCATGACGCGCGGGGAGCCGAGGGTGCACCGGCGGTGGGCGCCGGCCGCGCGGGAGCGGAGGGCGTACGGCGCGGTGGCGGCGCTGGGAGTGCTCGTCACGCTGTCGGCCTGCTCACCCGCGCTGGAGCTCGACCCGGGGGCCGCCACGGAGCTTCAGGCAGCCGTCCTCGCCGTGACGCAGGCCGCGGCCGCCGGTCGGCTGGACGAGGCCGAGACCGGCGTGTCACAGGTGCGTGAGACGCTCGAGGCGGCCGTCGATTCCGGTGCGGTCTCGGCGGAGCGGTACGGCGAGATCGACGACGCCCTGGACCGGACGGCTGCCGAGCTCGCGGCGGCGAGGCAGGCGGAGGCCGAGCGGCTCGCGGCGGAGCAGGCAGCCGCGGAGCAGGCGGCGGCCGCACAGGCGGAGGCCGACCGGCTGGCCGCCGAGCAGGCCGCGGCGGACCAGGCGGCCGCCGAGCGGGCGGCCCAGGATCAGGCGACGGGACGGGAGCAGGGTGACGAGGACGACAAGCCGGGCCCCGGCCGCGGGAGAGGGAACCAGGACGACTGACCCCGCCTCACCAGCCGCGTTGCCACCATGCCGGGAGCTCCCCGCGCTCGGCCCCCAGAGTCGTGTCGGCACCGTGGCCGGGGTACACCCACGTGTCGTCCGGGAACCGGGCGAAGACACGGTCCTCGAGGTCGCGCATCAGGGAGCGGAAGTCGTCGGCCGTCTCGGTCCGGCCAGGTCCACCCGGGAAGAGGCTGTCTCCCGTGAAGAGGTGGACCCTGCCGGGACGCGCGTCGTCGGCGCGCGCGTGCTCAGGCTCGCGGTACGCCAGGGCGACGGCACCGGGCGTGTGGCCCCGCAGCGCGACGACGTCGAGCGCGACGTGGCCCACCGCGAGGACGTCGCCGTCGTGAAGACGGCGGGTCACGGGCACCGGGAGCGCGGAGGCGTCCTCGGCGCCCGCCGCGACCGATGCGCCGGTCACCGCCACGATCGACTCGAGCGCGCCGTGGTGGTCGGCGTGGCGGTGCGTGGTCACGACGGTGTCGAGCCGCGCCGCCCCGGAGCCCTCGCGGACGAGGTCGAGGAGACGCTGCGGGTCCGCGGCCGCATCCACGAGCAGCTGGTCGCCGCTCGACCGGCACGTCAGCAGGTACGCGTTGTTGTCCATTGGGCCGACCGAGACCTTGCGGATCGTGAGCTCGTCGAGGTCCCTGACCGCAGCCCGACCGCCGGGCTGAACCACGCCGTCGTACGCCATGGGCTCATCCTGCCCCTCGCCGCACGCCGTCGCCGCGGGTTCCGGACGCACGTGGCCGACGTCACCGTTCGAACGTCTGTACGGATCGCACCCCTCGACCTAGGATGGATCAGGTGAACGAACGACTGGTGGTGCAGGGCGCGCGCGAGCACAACCTCCGCAACGTCGACCTCGACCTCCCGAGGGACAGCCTGATCGTCTTCACCGGGCTGTCCGGCTCGGGCAAGTCGTCCCTGGCGTTCGACACGATCTTCGCCGAGGGCCAGCGCCGCTACGTCGAGTCGCTCTCGGCGTACGCGCGCCAGTTCCTCGGGCAGATGGACAAGCCCGACGTCGACTTCATCGAGGGTCTCTCGCCGGCGGTCTCGATCGACCAGAAGTCGACCAACCGGAACCCGCGGTCGACCGTGGGGACGATCACGGAGGTCTACGACTACCTGCGCCTCCTGTTCGCGAGGGCGGGGACGCAGTTCTGCCCCGTCTGCGGCGAGCAGGTGAGCCGCCAGACGCCCCAGCAGATCGTCGACCGGCTCCTGGAGCTGCCGGAGGGCACCCGGTACCAGGTGCTGGCGCCCGTCGTGCGTGGCCGCAAGGGCGAGTACGCCGACCTCTTCCGCGAGCTGCAGGCCAAGGGCTTCGCCCGGGCGCGGGTCGACGGTGAGGTCGTGCAGCTCACCGAGCCGCCCACGCTCGAGAAGAAGCTCAAGCACACCATCGAGGTCGTGGTCGACCGGCTCGTGGCCCGCGACGGCGTCCAGCGCCGCCTGACGGACTCCGTCGAGACGGCGCTCGGGCTGGCGGGCGGTCTCCTGCTCGTCGAGCTCGTCGACGCGGAGGCGGACGACCCCGGACGGGAGCGCCGGTTCTCGGAGCACCGCGCGTGCCCGAACGACCACCAGCTCGCGCTCGAGGAGATCGAGCCGCGCACGTTCTCCTTCAACGCGCCCTACGGCGCCTGCCCGGAGTGCACGGGGATCGGGACCCGTCTGGAGGTGGATCCCGACCTCGTCATCCCCGACGAGGACGCGACCCTCGAGGGCGGAGCGGTGGCACCGTGGTCTCAGACGTCGTCGGAGTACTTCCAGCGAGTGCTGACGGCGCTCGCGTCCGAGCTCGGTTTCGCCATGGACGTGCCCTGGCGCGCCCTGCCCGAGCGTGCCAAGCAGGCGATCCTGTTCGGCCAGAACCACCAGGTCCACGTGCGCTACAAGAACCGGTGGGGCCGGGAACGGCAGTACTCGACGGGGTTCGAGGGCGTCGTCACCTTCATCGAGCGCCGCCACTCGGAGACCGAGTCCGACTGGTCGAAGGAGAAGTACGAGTCCTTCATGCGCGAGGTCCCGTGCCCGGTGTGCGAGGGCGCCCGACTCAAGCCCGAGGTCCTCGCGGTGCGCGTCGGCGGCCTCTCCATCGCCGAGGTCTGTGCCCTGCCGCTGCGTGAGGCCCGCGACTTCCTCGGACACCTCGAGCTCGGCGAGCGGGAGCGCGCCATCGCCGTGCAGGTGCTCAAGGAGATCGAGGCCCGCCTGGGCTTCCTGCTCGACGTCGGCCTCGACTACCTCGCGCTCGACCGTCCCGCGGGGACGCTCTCGGGCGGCGAGGCCCAGCGCATCCGGCTGGCCACCCAGATCGGCTCGGGCCTCGTCGGTGTGCTCTACGTCCTGGACGAGCCCAGCATCGGCCTGCACCAGCGTGACAACCGCCGGCTCATCGACACGCTCACGCGGCTCCGGGACCTGGGCAACACGTTGATCGTCGTCGAGCACGACGAGGACACGATCAGGATGGCCGACTGGATCGTCGACATCGGTCCGGGCGCCGGCGAGCACGGCGGGCGCGTCGTGCACTCGGGCGACCTCGCCGGCCTTCTCGCCTCGACCGAGTCGGTCACCGGTGCGTACCTCTCGGGGCGCCGCGAGATCCCGATGCCCCAGGTCCGTAGGCCGGTGGACCGCGACCGGCTCGTGACCGTCGTCGGTGCTCGCGAGCACAACCTCACGGGCATCGACGTCGAGTTCCCGCTCGGCTGCCTCGTGGCTGTCACCGGGGTCTCGGGCTCCGGGAAGTCGACGCTCGTCAACTCGATCCTCTACACGGTCATGGCGAACGAGCTCAACGGGGCGCGGCAGGTGCCCGGTCGGCACACCCGGGTGACCGGGCTCGAGCACCTCGACAAGGTGGTGCACGTCGACCAGGGACCGATCGGGCGGACCCCGAGGTCCAACCCCGCGACCTACACGGGTGTCTGGGACCACGTCCGGCGCCTGTTCGCGGAGACCACCGAGGCCAAGGTCCGGGGCTACACGCCGGGGCGGTTCTCCTTCAACGTGAAGGGTGGTCGCTGCGAGGCGTGCTCGGGTGACGGCACCATCAAGATCGAGATGAACTTCCTGCCGGACGTCTACGTCCCGTGCGAGGTGTGCCACGGCGGGCGCTACAACCGCGAGACGCTCGAGGTGCACTTCAAGGGCAAGACCGTGGCCGACGTGCTCGCGATGCCCATCGAGGAGGCGGCAGAGTTCTTCGCGGCGGTCCCGGCGATCTCCCGGCACCTCAAGACCCTCGTCGACGTGGGGCTCGGGTACGTGCGGCTTGGGCAGCCCGCGCCCACGCTCTCGGGCGGGGAGGCGCAGCGCGTCAAGCTCGCGAGCGAGCTCCAGAAGCGTTCGAGCGGCCGCACGGCCTACGTCCTGGACGAGCCGACGACGGGTCTGCACTTCGAGGACATCCGCAAGCTCCTGGGCGTGCTCCAGTCGCTCGCGGACAAGGGCAACAGCGTGATCGTCATCGAGCACAACCTCGACGTGATCAAGAACGCCGACTGGGTCATCGACATGGGACCCGAGGGCGGTTCCGGTGGGGGCCGCGTCATCGCCCAGGGGACCCCGGAGCAGGTCGCAGCCGTGCCCGGGAGCCACACGGGGAAGTTCCTCGCCGAGGCCCTCGACGTCGTGGAGGAGCTCGCCTCGGCCTGACCTCCACGGACCGGGTGCTCAGCTCTCGACGACCACGGGGGCCGGCTCGGTCCGGACGGGGAAGTTGACGGAGCGCTTGATGAAGCAGTGCTCGCCCGCGCGGCCGTGCACGGCGTCGAGCACGTCCTCGTCGACGGCCTGCCCCGCGGCGGACCGCACGGTGACCCGCGGGTGCAGCACCACCTGGGTGAACTGACCGGCGCCGGCGGCCTCCACGCGCATGGTGCCGACCACCTCGTCGGCGTACCCCGTCACGACCACGCCCGCCTGCGCCGCGAGGTGCAGGAACCACAGCATGTGGCACTGGGAGAGGGCCGCCACGAGGAGCTCCTCGGGGCTGTACCGGCTCGGGTCACCCCGGAACGCCGGGTCGGCCGAGCCCGGCAGCGGCGGCTTGCCCTCGAAGTGGATCTCGTGGTCCCGGCTGTACGCGGTGTAGCTCGTCGTCCCCACCGTGCCCGCTCCGGTCCAGCGGATCTCGGCCTCGTACGTGTGCAGGATGCCCATGCCTCAACGTATCGGGAGCGCGCCGCGGCGGCGCGTCACACGTCCCCGCGTGCCGGCGTCGCGCCAGCCGGTGTGGGGCGTCGTGGCCGTGGGGGGCGCGACGGTACCTGCCGGTTCGGGCGTGACGGTGGGCTGATCTACCCTCGACCCCATGGCTGACCCGGCGACCTATCGACCGAGACCCGGCCAGGTCCCCGACTCGCCCGGCGTCTACCGGTTCCGCGACGAGCACGGCCGGGTCGTCTACGTGGGCAAGGCGAAGAGCCTGCGCTCCCGGCTGGCGAACTACTTCCAGGACATCGCCGCGCTGCACCCGCGCACGCAGCAGATGGTCACCACCGCGGCCTCCGTGGAGTGGACCGTCGTCGGCACCGAGGTCGAGGCGCTCGCGCTCGAGTACTCCTGGATCAAGGAGTTCGACCCGCGCTTCAACGTCAAGTACCGCGACGACAAGTCGTACCCGTACCTCGCGGTCACGCTCGGCGAGCAGTTCCCCCGGGTGCAGGTGATGCGCGGGGCCAAGCGGCCGGGCACCCGGTACTTCGGCCCCTACGGCCACGCGTGGGCGATCCGCGAGACCGTCGACCTGCTGCTCCGCGTCTTCCCCGTGCGTACGTGCTCGTCCGGCGTCTTCAAGCGCGCCGCGCAGTCGGGCCGCCCGTGCCTCCTGGGCTACATCGACAAGTGCTCGGCGCCCTGCGTCGGGCGCGTCACGCCCGACGAGCACCGCGCCCTCGCGGAGGACTTCTGCGACTTCATGGCCGGCGACACCGCGCGGTTCGTGCGACGGCTCGAGCGCCGCATGCAGGAGGCGTCCGCGGGTCTCGAGTTCGAGCTCGCGGCCCGCCTGCGGGACGACATCGGCGCGCTGCAGCGTGCGACCGAGAAGAACGCCGTCGTCCTGGCGGACGGCACGGACGCGGACGTGTTCGCGCTGGTCGGCGACGAGCTCGAGGCGGCGGTGCAGGTCTTCCACGTCCGCGGTGGACGCATCCGCGGGCAGCGCGGCTGGATCGTCGAGAAGGTCGAGGACATCACCGACGGCGAGCTCGTCGAGCACCTGCTCCAGCAGGTCTACGGCGAGGGTGTCGCGCCGGGCGACGCGGGTCGGTCCTCGCCGGGTGCGGTCCGGCCCGAGCGCGAGGCGGCGGCGACGAGCGCGGTGCCCCGAGAGGTGCTCGTCCCCGTGCTCCCGCCGGACGTCGAGCAGGTGACCGACTGGCTGACGGGGCTGCGCGGCGCGCGCGTCCAGGTCCGCGTGCCGCAGCGCGGCGACAAGAAGTCGCTCGCCGAGACCGTGCGCCGCAACGCCGAGCAGGCCCTCGTGCTGCACCGCACCCGACGCGCGGGCGACCTGACGACACGGAGCCAGGCGCTGCGTGAGATCCAGGAGGCGCTCGGCCTGCGCACGGCGCCGCTGCGCATCGAGTGCTACGACATCTCGACCACGCAGGGGACCTACCAGGTGGGCTCGATGGTCGTGTTCGAGGACGGCCTCGCCCGCAAGTCCGAGTACCGCCAGTTCAGCGTCCGCGGCCCCGACGGAGACGGTGCCCGGGACGACACGGCGGCGATGTACGAGGTCATCACGCGGCGGTTCCGGCGCTACGTCGAGGACCAGGCGCGATCGGGCGCCCTCGACCTGGGCGACGCCGGCGGCGCTGACGGCGACCCCTCCGTGGGCGTCGCGGACGTCGAGGCCAGGGAGCCCGTGCGGCGCGTGGCCCCGGTCTCCGGCGAGGTCCCGGCAGAGGTCGACGGTCAGCGGTCCCGCTTCGCGTACCCGCCCAACCTCGTCGTGGTCGACGGCGGTCCGCCCCAGGTCGCAGCCGCCGCGCGGGCCCTCGCGGACCTCGGCGTTGACGACGTCGCGCTCTGCGGCCTCGCGAAGCGGCTCGAGGAGGTCTGGCTGCCCGGGGAGGAGTACCCGGTCATCCTCCAGCGCAGCTCCGAGGGCCTCTACCTGCTGCAGCGGGTCCGCGACGAGGCGCACAGGTTCGCGATCCGGCACCACCGTGCGCGGCGCAGCAAGGGCATGACGGTCTCGGCGCTCGACGACGTGCCGGGCCTCGGCCCGACCCGGTCCGCGGCGCTGCTCAAGCACTTCGGCTCCGTCGCGCGCCTGCGGAGCGCCGACGTCGAGGAGATCGCCGCCGTGCGGGGCATGGGGCCGGCGACCGCGCGCGCGGTGGTGGCCGCGTTGCGCGGCGAGACCGCGGTGCCGGCCGACGCGCCGGCGACCCTGGCCCCCGTCGACGCGCCGACGTCGGGCGTGGGGGAGGACGCGCCCCTGCCCGAGGACCGTCCGGCTGGCATGCTGGAGCCATGAGTGCCGAGCCGCCCCCGATGACCGTGCCCTCAGGCATCCCCGCCCTCGAGGCCTCGACCCCCACCCCGCGTGCAGACCTGCCCGAGCTCCTCGTCATCACCGGCATGTCCGGCGCCGGCCGGACCAAGGCCGCGGCCGTCCTCGAGGACCTCGACTGGTACGTCGTCGACAACCTGCCGGCCCAGCTGCTCACCCAGCTCGCGGGGATGATGACGTCGGGGCCCGGGGGTGTGAACCGGCTCGCCGCCGTGGTCGACGTGCGGGGCCGCGAGTTCTTCGCCGACCTGGTCAACGTGATCGACTCGCTGCGCGAGGCCGGCCTGAGCCACCGCATCCTCTACCTCGACGCGTCGGACGCGGTGCTCGTGCAGCGCTTCGAGACCGTGCGCCGCCCGCACCCCCTCCAGGGCGGGCGTCGCATCCTCGACGGGATCGCCGAGGAGCGCGCCCTGCTCCGCGAGATCCGTGAGCGTGCCGACGTGGTGATCGACACGACGGACCTGAACGTCCACGACCTGGCCCGTGAGGTCCGGCTCGCCGTCACGGGCGGCGACGAGGACTCGCTCAAGATCAACGTGATCTCGTTCGGCTTCAAGTACGGGCTCCCGCTCGACGCGGACCACGTGGTCGACGTGCGCTTCCTCGCCAACCCGTACTGGATCACGGAGCTGCGCCACCTGACGGGGCGGGACGAGCCGGTGCGCGACTACGTCCTCGGGCTCGAGGGCGCCCGGCTGTTCGTCGAGAGGTACGCGGACGCCCTCGAGCCGGTGCTCGCCGGGTACGCGCACGAGGACAAGCGCTACGCGACCCTCGCGGTCGGCTGCACGGGCGGCAAGCACCGCTCCGTCGCTCTCGCGGAGGCCCTGGCGGGCGCGCTGCGTGAGCGAGGTCAGCGTGTCGTGGTGACCCACCGGGACCTCGGACGCGAGTGATGGGGGAGTCCTCCTCCCGGACCCGCGACGGGCGCCGCGGCCCCGGCGCCGCCCCGCGCCCCGCGAGCGTCGGCGGCCCGGGCGGCATCGGGCCGGCCGTCGTCGCGCTCGGCGGCGGCCACGGGCTCTACGCGAGCCTCTCCGCGCTGCGCCTCATGTCGGACCGGCTGACTGCGGTCGTGACGGTCGCCGACGACGGCGGGTCGTCGGGGCGGCTCCGCGACGAGATGGACGTCCTGCCGCCGGGTGACCTGCGCATGGCTCTGTCGGCGCTGTGCGACGACTCGGACTGGGGACGTACCTGGCGCGACGTCCTCCAGCACAGGTTCCACTCGGCGGGCTCGCTCGACCAGCACGCCGTCGGCAACCTGCTCATCGTGGCGCTCTGGGAGCTCCTCGGGGACACCGTGGAGGGTCTCGACTGGGTCGGGCGGCTCCTCGGCGCTCGGGGCCGGGTGCTCCCCATGGCGTCCGTCCCGCTGGCGATCGAGGCCGACGTGGCCGATCCGGCCGACCCGGCCCTGCGGGTCGTGCGCGGCCAGAGCGCGGTCGCCGTGGCGCACGGGCGCATCCAGCAGATGCGGCTCGTCCCCGACGACCCGCCCGCGTGCCCGGAGGCCGTGGCGGCCGTCGACTCGGCCGACTGGGTGGTCCTCGGGCCCGGCTCGTGGTTCACGTCCGTGATGCCGCACCTCCTCGTCCCGGAGCTGTCGGCGGCGCTCCACCGGACCCGTGCGCGGCGCTGCGTGACCCTCAACCTGCGCCCCGAGTCGGAGGACGAGGGCATGACGTGCTACGAGCACCTGTGCGCCCTCCAGGCGCACGCACCGGACCTGCGGATCGACGTCGTCGTGGCCGATCCGGGGTCGATCGAGGACATCGACGCGCTGCAGGTGAAGGCCCGCGAGATGGGCGCTGAGGTCGTGCTGCGACAGGTCCAGGTGGGCGACGGCACGGCCCGGCACGACGCCCTGCGGCTCGCCGCGGCGTACCGCGACGCCTTCGCCGGGTTCATCGGAGACGTCGGGACCACGCGTGGGTGATGGCAGGATGACGGCATGGCGCTGACGGCACAGGTGAAGGACGAGCTTGCCCGGCTGGCCGTCGACAAGACGTCGTGCCGCAAGGCTGAGGTCTCTGCGACGCTGCGGTTCGCGGGCGGGCTGCACATCATCTCGGGACGGATCGTCATCGAGGCGGAGCTGGACACGGGCGTGGCCGCACGGCGGCTGCGCCAGTTCATCGCGGAGGTGTACGGCCACACGAGCGACGTGGTCGTGGTCAGCGGTGGCGGCCTGCGCCGCGGGACGCGCTACGTGGTGCGCGTGGTCAAGGACGGCGAGTCGCTCGCGCGGCAGACGGGGCTCCTCGACAACCGTGGGCGGCCCGTGCGTGGACTCCCGCCGCAGGTCGTGTCCGCCGGCGTGGGCGAGGCCGAGGCCGCCTGGCGGGGTGCCTTCCTCGCGCACGGGTCCCTGACGGAGCCGGGCCGCTCGGCGGCTCTCGAGATCACCTGCCCGGGTCCGGAGGCGGCGCTCGCGCTCGTCGGCGCGGCGCGACGGCTGGGGATCGCGGCCAAGGCGCGCGAGGTGCGCGGCGTGGACAGGGTCGTGATCCGGGACGGGGACGCCATCGGCGCGATGCTGACCCGCCTCGGTGCGCACGACGCCGTGATGGTCTGGGAGGAGCGGCGCATGCGCCGCGAGGTCCGGGGCACCGCGAACCGCCTCGCCAACTTCGACGACGCGAACCTGCGCCGGTCCGCACGTGCGGCCGTGGCCGCCGGCGCCCGGGTCGAGCGGGCGTTCGAGATCCTCGCCGAGGACCTTCCCGAGCACCTGCGTGAGGCGGGCGAGCTGCGCCTCGCGCACAAGCAGGCGTCGCTCGAGGAGCTCGGTCAGCTGGCCGACCCGCCGTTGACCAAGGACGCGGTGGCCGGTCGGATCCGGCGCCTCCTGGCGACCGCCGACAAGCGGGCGGCCGAGCTGGGCATCCCCGACACCGAGGCGGGCCTGACGCCCGACATGCTCGACGTCTGAGCCGGACGCCACGCCCGGCGGTCGTGGCCCGGCGCGGGACGTCGGCGATCGAGCCCACGGTGGTCCACGCCCTGGTCACGGCCCTGCGGAACCACATCCGGGCGTCCGTTCCGCGGACGAACGTCCTGGCGCACGCGAGGGCCTCTCCGTGTAGCCTGAGGTCATCTGGGGATCGAGGAACAGTCACGATCCGGCCAGGCGCGTACAGCGCCGTACGCAACCGTTAGTGACCCATCGCGTGTCGGCGGAACCGGCGCGCCACGAGGAGGCATTGTGACCATCCGCGTCGGAATCAACGGCTTCGGCCGCATCGGACGTAACTTCTTCCGCGCCGTTCTCGAGTCGGGCGCCGACATCGAGATCGTCGGTGTCAACGACCTCACCGACAACAAGTCGCTCGCTCACCTGCTCAAGTACGACTCGATCCTCGGCCGCCTGGCCCAGGACGTGACGTACGACGAGACGTCCATCACCGTCGGTGGCAAGACCTTCAAGGCGCTCGCCGAGCGCGACCCGTCCGCCCTCCCGTGGGGCGAGCTGGGCGCGGACATCGTCATCGAGTCGACCGGCATCTTCACGGACGCCACCAAGGCGAAGGCGCACATCGACGCCGGCGCCAAGAAGGTCATCATCTCGGCTCCGGCCAAGAACGAGGACGCCACGTTCGTCGTCGGTGTGAACCACACGGACTACGACCCGGCGAACCACCACATCATCTCGAACGCCTCCTGCACGACGAACTGCCTCGCCCCCATGGCGAAGGTGCTCGACGAGGCGTTCGGCATCGAGCGTGGCCTCATGACCACGATCCACGCCTACACGCAGGACCAGAACCTCCAGGACGGCCCGCACAAGGACCTGCGTCGCGCCCGCGCCGCGGCCCTCAACATGGTGCCGACCTCGACGGGTGCGGCCAAGGCCGTGTCGCTCGTGCTCCCGCAGCTCAAGGGCAAGCTCGACGGCTACGCCATGCGCGTCCCGACCCCGACCGGCTCCGCGACGGACCTGACCTTCACCGCCTCGCGCGAGGTCACCGTCGAGGAGGTCAACGCTGCGATCAAGGCCGCCGCCGAGACCCCCGAGCTCAAGGGTGTGCTGGTCTACACCGAGGACCCGATCGTGTCGACCGACATCGTGACGGACCCGGCCTCGAGCATCTTCGACGCCGGCCTCACCAAGGTCAGCGGCAACCTGGTCAAGGTCGTCTCCTGGTACGACAACGAGTGGGGCTACTCCAACGCCCTCGTCAAGCTCACCTCGTACGTCGGCGAGCGTCTCTGACCTCCTGCCCGTAGGAGCAGCACGACCATGCGTCCGCGTGCGCACCGCGGCCCTCGGGTCGCGGGCGCACGCGGACGTCGTCATGTCCGGGAACAGCTGAACCCATCTGGCTGCCCGCAGTTCTGGCTGATCACAGTGAGGAAGTAGGACCATGAAGACGATCGAGGACCTCGGGGACCTGCGCGGCAAGCGCGTCCTCGTCCGTTCCGACTTCAACGTGCCGCTCGACGGCACGACGATCACGGACGACGGCCGCATCCGGGCGGCCCTGCCCACGCTCACGACGCTGCTCGACGCGGGCGCCCGCGTCGTCGTCACCGCGCACCTCGGCCGCCCCAAGGGCGCCCCCGAGGACAAGTACTCCCTCGCGCCCGTCGCGGCGCGCCTGAGCGAGCTGCTCGGCAAGCCGGTCGTCCTCGCGCAGGACACGATCGGCGAGTCCGCGCGCGCAACCGTCGCGGCGCTGGCCGACGGCGAGATCGCGCTGCTCGAGAACATCCGGTTCGACCCGCGTGAGACCTCGAAGGTCGAGGCCGAGCGCCAGGAGCTCGCCGGCGAGCTCGCGGCCCTCGCGGACGCCTTCGTGTCCGACGGGTTCGGCGTCGTCCACCGCAAGCAGGCGTCGGTGTACGACGTCGCCCAGGTGCTCCCGCACGCCGCGGGCACGCTCGTCCTCAAGGAGGTCGAGTCGCTGCGCAAGGCGACCGAGAACCCCGAGCGTCCGTACGTCGTCGTGCTCGGTGGCTCCAAGGTCTCGGACAAGCTCGGCGTCATCGCGAACCTCATCGAGAAGGCCGACAAGCTGCTCATCGGCGGCGGCATGGTCTTCACGTTCCTCGCAGCCAAGGGCTACGAGGTCGGCAGCTCGCTCCTCGAGGCCGACCAGGTCGAGACGGTCAAGGGCTACCTCGCCACGGCCGCCGAGAAGGGCGTCGAGATCGTCCTTCCCATCGACATCGTCGCGGCCGACTCCTTCGCCGCGGACGCGCCGCACGAGGTCGTCGCCGCGGACGCGATCCCGGCCGACAAGATGGGCCTCGACATCGGCCCGGCGTCGGGCGACCTGTTCCGGGCCGAGATCCTCGCGGCCAAGACGATCGCCTGGAACGGCCCCATGGGCGTGTTCGAGTTCCCGGCGTTCGCCGCGGGCACCAAGGCGGTCGCGCAGGCGCTCGTCGACTCCGAGGGCTTCTCGATCGTCGGCGGCGGTGACTCCGCAGCGGCGGTTCGCCTGCTCGGCTTCGACGAGGCCGGCTTCGGTCACATCTCGACCGGCGGTGGCGCGAGCCTCGAGCTGCTCGAGGGCAAGGTCCTTCCCGGCATCGCGGTCCTGGAGGACTGAGACATGGCAACCACCCGTACCCCGCTCATGGCGGGCAACTGGAAGATGAACCTGGACCACCACCAGGCCACGCACCTCGTGCAGAAGCTCGCGTGGACGCTCAAGGACGCGAAGCACGACTACTCCGCCGTCGAGGTCAGCGTGCTCGTGCCCTTCACGGACCTGCGGTCGGTCCAGACCCTCGTCGACGCGGACAAGCTCGAGCTGTCCTACGGCGCGCAGGACGTCTCGGCGCACACCGAGGGCGCGTACACCGGCGAGATCTCGCCGGTCATGCTCGCCAAGCTGGGCGTGAAGTACGTCGCCGTCGGCCACTCCGAGCGTCGGCAGTACCACGGCGAGGACGACGCCCTGTGCGCCGCCAAGGTGAAGTCGGCGTTCGGGCAGGGCATCGTGCCCATCCTCTGCGTCGGTGAGGGCCTGGACATCCGCAAGGCGGGGGACCAGGTCGCGTACACGCTCGCCCAGGTCGACGGCGGTCTCGCCGGCCTCCCGGCCGAGCAGGCCGCGCAGGTCGTCATCGCGTACGAGCCCGTCTGGGCCATCGGCACCGGTGAGGTCGCGACGCCCGACGACGCGCAGGAGGTCTGCGGTGCCATCCGTGAGCGCCTCGCCGAGCTGTACTCGCGCGAGCTCGCCGACGGCGTGCGCGTGCTCTACGGCGGTTCCGTGAAGTCCGGCAACATCGCGGCGATCATGGACAAGCCCGACGTCGACGGCGCGCTCGTCGGCGGTGCGAGCCTCGACCCTGAGGAGTTCGCGAAGATCGCGCGGTTCCAGTCCCACCAGGTCGGTCTCTGACCGACAGGTAGCCGGACGGGGCAGGTCGCACCTGCGGCCTGCCCCGTCCGCTGCGTCGCCCAGGCGACGCTCACCCGAGGCGTTGTCGTCGGATCCGGCGGACGTCGCCTATCCTTGACCGGGCGCCTCCCGGCGCCGAGAGCCTGACGAGCGAGGGACGTACGAGCACGTGGACGCACTGCGCATCACCCTGCAGGTACTGCTGGTCCTGACGAGCTTCCTCGTCGTCCTCCTCGTCCTGCTCCACAAGGGCAAGGGTGGCGGCCTCTCCGACATGTTCGGCGGCGGCGTCTCGAGCAACGCAGGCAGCTCCGGCGTCGCCGAGCGCAACCTCAACCGGCTCACGATCGGCCTGGCGGTCCTGTGGACCGTCATCGTCGTGCTGCTGGGCCTCATCCAGCGCGTCAGCGCCTGAGACCGGAGTAGAACATGGCGAGCGGTAGTGCGATCCGCGGTTCCCGCGTCGGGGCCGGACCGATGGGCGAGGCCGAGCGGGGTGAGTCCGCACCGCGGTTCTGGGTCTCGTACTGGTGCGCGAACGGCCACGAGACGAAGCCCAGCTTCTCCGAGGAGGCCAACGCCGAGGCGCCCGAGACGTGGGACTGCCCGCGCTGCGGCTTCCCGGCCGGCCAGGACAAGGAGAACCCGCCCTCGCCGAGCCGCAACGAGCCCTACAAGACGCACCTGGCCTACGTGAAGGAGCGTCGCACGGACGAGGACGGTGCAGCGATCCTCGACGAGGCGCTCGCCGCGCTCCGTGCACGTCGCGGCGGCTGACAGCTCCCGCTCGCAGCACCCGCTCACAGGGCGCCACCCGTTCCGCGGGTAGGCGCCCTGAGGCGTCTCGTGGACGACGCACGGCCCACGGTGCTCGTGGGTCACCGCGCCAGGGCGACAGCGGCCACTGCGCCGTACCGACGGCGGTCATGGCGCTACCGCTACCGCGGTCAGCCCGCAGCGGCGCCGTCCGCGGCGGCCACGTCGACCAGCCAGAGCGTGCGCCCGCGGGCCACGACACCCGCAGCCGGCGTGCGGTGCACGTCGTCGCCGGCGAGGGCGCGTGCCACGGCGTCGGCCTTGTCCGCTCCTGCGACCACGAGCCAGATCTCCTCGGCCCTCTCGAGCGCGGCGAACGTGAGGCTCACCCGCTCCGGCGGGGGCTTCGGCGAGCCGTGGACCCCCACGACGGTGCGGTCCGTGACGTCGACGGCCTCGTGGCCGGGGAAGAGCGAGGCGACGTGGCCGTCAGGCCCCACGCCGAGCAGGACCACGTCGAACGCGGGCACCGCGGGCCCCGCGTCGTCCGAGGGAGCCGTGCCGGCGCCGACGACGGTGGCCGCGCCGGAGGACGGAGCCGCGTACCGCGCGAGCTCAGCCGCGTACGCGTCCGCCGAGGCCTCGGGCGAGGCGGCGCCGTCCGGCCCCACCATCGCGTGGACGTTCGCCGGCGGGACGTCGAGCGCGTCGAGCAGAGCGGCGCGGGCCTGCGTCTCGTTGCGGTCGGGGTCGCCGCCGGGCAGGAACCGCTCGTCGCCCCACCACAGGTGCACACCCGTCCAGTCGACGGCGTCGCGCACGGGGGAGGCGGCGAGCTCGGCGAGGATCCGGATGCCGACCGTGCCGCCGGTGAGCGCCACGTGCACGGGTCGGTGGGTCGACTGCGCGTCGACGAGGCGGACGGCGAGGCGCGCCGCCGTCACCCTCGCGAGGGTCGCGGCGTCGGGGTGCACGACGACGGTGCGGGCGCGGGTCATGCGACGCCCACCTCCTCGAGCCCCTCGATCAGGACCTCGCCGTACACCTCGTCGGGGTCGAGTCGGCGCAGCTCCTCCGAGAGGCACTCGCGGAGCTCGCGCATCGGCATCGAGGTGCGGCGCTCGGGCTGGCCGGGCTGTTCGAGCGTCGCGACCCGGCCGTCGGGCCGGTTGAGGACGATGGGCCCGGAGGGTCGTTCCAGGACGACCTTGGTGATGCCCTGGACGTCCTGCTGCCGCACGATCTCCACGGGGCAGCGGAGCGCGTGGGCGAGCCAGGCCGCGAGGAGCACGACCGACGGGTGCGTCTCGTGGCCGCTCACGACGGCGCGCGTGACGGCCTCGTGGGGCGGCTGGTCGAGCGCTGCCGCCAGGAGGCCGCGCCAGGCGGTCAGGCGTGTCCAGGCGAGGTCCGTGTCGCCGTCGGTGTGCCCGGTGCGCAGGCGCAGCAGGCTCCCGAGCGGGTCGCTGCACTGCAGGCTGTCCGTGATGCGCCGCTGCGCCATGGCGCCGATCGCGTGCTCGGCGGGCACGTCGGGGTGCTCGTCCGGCCACCAGACCACGATCGGTGCGTCGGGCAGGAGGAGGGGCATGACGAGCGTGTCCGAGTGGCTGAGCATCTCGCCCGACGCCCGGAGCAGGATGACCTCGCTCGCGCCGGCGTCCCCGCCGACGCGGATCTCGGCGTCGAGTCGCGACGTCGTGTGGTCGGGGTCGCGCGCGAGGACGATCACACGGCACGGGTGCTCGCGGCTCGCCGCGTTCGCGGTCTCGACGGCGCGCTCGACCTCGGACACGTCGGCGTCGATCACGAGCGTCAGGACCCGGCCGAGCGCTACGGCCCCACCCTCGTCACGGATGCGCAGGAGGGTCTTCATCACGGCGGTCGTCGTCGTGTCCGGCAGGTCGATGATCATCGTGCACCCCTTCGGCAGGTCGAGCGCGCGGGCGGGCGGGACGTGGGGCGGGCGCCGGCCGTGCTCACGGGCGACGCCACGTGCGCCCGTCGCGGGCCATCATCTCGTCGGCGGAGGCGGGGCCCCAGGTGCCCGAGCGGTAGGGCTCCGGCGTGCCGTTCTGGGCCCACCAGCTGGTGATGGGGTCGAGGATCTTCCACGAGAGCTCGACCTCCTGGTGACGGGGGAAGAGCGGCGGGTCACCCAGGAGGACGTCGAGGATCAGCCGCTCGTACGCCTCGGGCGAGGACTCGGTGAACGCGTGCCCGTAGCCGAAGTCCATCGTGACGTCACGGACCTCCATCGCCGTGCCCGGGACCTTCGAGCCGAAGCGGATGGTGACCCCCTCGTCGGGCTGCACGCGGATGACGAGCGCGTTCTTGCCGAGCTCCTCGGTCGCGGTCGACTCGAACGGCAGGTGCGGGGCCTTCTTGAAGACGACCGCGATCTCCGTCACACGCCGCCCGAGGCGCTTGCCGGTGCGCAGGTAGAACGGGACACCCGCCCAGCGGCGCGTGTCGATGTCCACCCGGATCGCCGCGTAGGTCTCGGTCCCGGAGTCGGGCGCGATGCCGTCCTCGTCCAGGTACCCGACGACCTCCTCGCCGCCCTGCCAGCCCGCGGCGTACTGCCCGCGGGCGGTGTGCAAGGACAGGTCCTTGGGCACGCGGACGGCCGAGAGCACCTTCTCCTTCTCGGCACGCAGGTCGTCCGCGTCGAAGGACACGGGCTCCTCCATCGCCGTCAGGGCGAGGAGCTGGAGCAGGTGGTTCTGGATCACGTCGCGTGCGGCGCCGATGCCGTCGTAGTACCCGGCCCGCCCGCCGATGCCGATGTCCTCGGCCATCGTGATCTGCACGTGGTCGACGTAGTTGGCGTTCCAGATGGGCTCGAACAGCTGGTTGGCGAACCGGAGCGCCAGCATGTTCTGGACGGTCTCCTTGCCCAGGTAGTGGTCGATGCGGAACACCGACTCCGGGCTGAACACCTCGGACACCACGTCGTTGAGCTCGCGGGCGCTCGCGAGGTCGTGGCCGAACGGCTTCTCGATGACGACGCGCCGCCAGGCGTCGCCGGACTGCTGCGAGAGCCCCGAGCGTGCGAGCTGACGGCACACGAGCGGGAACGACGCCGGCGGGACCGACAGGTAGAAGGCGTGGTTGCCGCCCGTGCCCTGCTCCGCGTCGAGCTCGGCCACGGTGGTGCTCAGCCGGTCGAACGCGTCGTCGTCGTCGAACTCGCCCTGGACGAACCGGATGCCCTCGGCGAGCTGGTTCCACGTGCTCTCGCGGAACGGGGTGCGCGCGTTGGCCTGGACGGCGTCGTGCACCACCTGGGCGAAGTCCTGCGTCGCCCAGTCGCGGCGTGCGAACCCGGTGAGCGCGAACCCGGGAGGCAGGAGGCCGCGGTTGGCGAGGTCGTAGACCGCGGGCATGAGCTTGCGCCGGGCCAGGTCACCGGTGACGCCGAAGATCACGAGGCCGCACGGGCCCGCGATGCGGGGCAGGCGCCGGTCACGCGGGTCGCGGAGCGGGTTGGTCACTGTGCGCTCTCCCCGAGGCTGTCGGAGACGGCGCTGCGGGCGAGCCCGTCGGACACGGTCGCGAGGAGCTCGCGCCAGCTCGCGACGAACTTGTCCACGCCCTCGGACTCGAGCGCGCTCGTGACCTCGTCGAGGTCGATGCCGAGGGCCGCGAGGCCGGCGAGCTGCTCCGCCGCCCGGACGTAACCGCCGGTCACGGTGTCGCCGCGCACGTCGCCGTGGTCCGCGACCGCCTCGAGCGTCTTGCCCGGCATCGTGTTGACGACGCCGGGGGCGACGAGCTCGTCGACGTAGCGCGTGTCCGGGTAGGCGGGGTCCTTCACACCGGTCGAGGCCCACAGGGGTCTCTGCGGCCGCGCACCGGAGGCGGCGAGGCGCTGCCAGCGGTCGGTGGCCACCGAGGCCTCGTAGACCTGGTACGCGAGCCGCGCGTTGGCGATCGCGATCTCGCCGCGCAGCGCCGACGCCTGCGGTGTGCCCAGCTCGTCGAGTCGCGCGTCCACGGCGGCGTCGACGCGCGAGACGAAGAACGACGCGACGGACGCGATGGACGAGAGGTCGTGGCCCGCGGCGCCAGCGGCCTCGAGGCCGGCCTGGTAGGCGTCCAGGACCGCGCGGTACCGGTCGAGGGAGAAGATCAGCGTCACGTTCACGCTGATGCCCTCCGCGATCACCGCGGTGATCGCGGGCAGCCCCTCGAGGGTCGCCGGGATCTTGATGTACAGGTTCGGACGGTCGACGGTGCTCCAGAGGCGCCGTGCGAGGGCGACCGTGCCGTCCGTGTCGCGGGCCAGTCCCGGGTCGACCTCGATCGACACGCGGCCGTCGAGGCCGCCGGTGCGCGCGTGCACGTCGGCGAGGGCGTCGCACGCGTCCCTGACGTCGTCCGTGGTGATCCGGAAGACCGCCTCGGCCACCGGGACCCCCTCGCCCGCGAGGTCCGCGAGCTGGGCGTCGTACGCGGTCCCGCGGGACAGGGCGCCCGCGAAGATGGTCGGGTTCGTGGTGACCCCCACGACCCCGCGCTCCGTGACGAGGCGGTCGAGCTCGCCCGTCGTCAGCAGCTCACGGGACAGGTCGTCGAGCCAGATGGCGACGCCTGCGTCCCTCAGTCGGGCGATGGGGGGCGGGACGGTCGCGCCCGCGGACGGCGCGTGGTGCTCGGTCATGACGGTCTCCTTCGGTCAGCCCGCCGGGGCGAGTCGCGTCGCCCCGGCGTTCGTGCGGTGGGAGGTTCGTGCAGCGGGCCGAGCGTCAGAGGTCGCCCGTACCGCTCTCGGTCGGCACGCCCGGCGCTCCGGGGCCCTCGTCGCCGCGCGCCGCGGCGATCGACTCGCGTGCCGCCGCGACCACGGCCTCGGGGGTGATCCCGAACTCGCGGTAGAGCGTCTCGTAGTCGGCCGAGGCCCCGTAGTGCTCGAGGGACACGGAGCGTCCGGCGTCGCCGACGATCTTGTGCCAGGAGAGCGCGATGCCCGCCTCCACGGAGACCCTCGCACGGACCGACGACGGCAGCACCTGCTCGCGGTAGGCCTCGTCCTGCTCGGCGAACCACTCCAGGCTCGGAGCGGAGACGACGCGCGTCGGGACACCCTGGGACTCGAGCGTCTCGCGGGCGGCCACGGCGAGCTGGACCTCGGAACCCGTGCCGATGAGGATGACCTGCGGGGTGCCGGTGCTCGCCTCGAGCAGCGTGTAGGCGCCGCGCGCGACACCCTCGGTCGTGGCGAAGCCGTCCTCGCCGCGCGGGAACGTCGGCACGTTCTGACGCGTGAGGACGAGCCCGACGGGGTGGTCGGTGCGCTCCAGGACGGCCTTCCAGGCCGCAGCGGTCTCGTTCGCGTCGGCCGGGCGGACGATGTCGAGCCCGGGGATGGCGCGCAGCGCGGTGAGGTGCTCGACCGGCTGGTGCGTGGGGCCGTCCTCGCCCAGGCCGATCGAGTCGTGCGTCCACACGTAGATCGCGGGGACCCCCATGAGGGCCGCGAGGCGGACAGCGCCCCGCATGTAGTCGCTGAACGTGAAGAACGTGCCGCCGTACGGGCGCGTGAGCCCGTGCAGGCGGATGCCCGAGAGGATCGAGCCCATCGCGTGCTCACGGATGCCGAAGTGCAGCGTGCGGCCGTACTGGGTGCCGCTGAACTCGTGCGTCGAGCGCTCGGCCGGGATGAACGACGGCTCGCCCTTCATGGTCGTGTTGTTCGAGCCCGCGAGGTCGGCGGAGCCGCCCCAGAGCTCGGGCAGCACGGGTGCGAGCGCCGAGAGGACCTCGCCCGACGCGGAGCGCGTGGCGACGGACTTGCCGGCCGGGAACACCGGCAGCGCGTCCGCCCAGCCCGCGGGGAGCTCACCGGCGCTGAGCCGGTCGAGCAGCGCGGCGCGCTCGGGGTTCGCGGCCCGCCAGGCGTCGTAGCCCACGGTCCACTCGGCCTTCGCGGCGGCACCGCGCTCCAGGGCGCGGCGCGTGTGAGCGATCACCTCGGGCTCGACGCCGAAGGCCACCTCGGGGTCGAAGCCGAGCGCCTCCTTGAGCCCCCGCACCTCGTCGCCGCCCAGCTTCGAGCCGTGCGAGCCGTGCGTGTTCTGCTTGGTCGGCGAGGGCCACGCGATGATGGTGCGCAGCCGGATGAACGACGGGCGGTCCGTGACGACCTTCGCGGCCTCGATCGCGGCGTCGAGCGCGACGACGTCCTCGGCGTAGGGGCTGCCGTCGGCCGTCTGGGTCCAGTCGACCGACTGGACGTGCCAGCCGTACGCCTCGTAGCGGCCCAGCACGTCCTCGGTGAAGGCGATCTCGGTGTCGCCCTCGATGGAGATGTGGTTGTCGTCCCACAGGACGACGAGGTTGCCCAGCTTCTGGGTGCCCGCGATCGAGGAGGCCTCGCTCGTCACACCCTCCTGGAGGTCACCGTCGGAGGCGATGACGTACACGTGGTGGTCGAAGGGGCTCGTCCCGGGGGCGGCGTCGGGGTCGAGGAGCCCACGCTCACGGCGCGACGCCATCGCGAAGCCGACGGCGCTCGCGAGGCCCTGGCCGAGCGGTCCCGTGGTGATCTCGACGCCCGCGGTGTGGCGGTACTCGGGGTGACCCGGGGTCTTCGAGCCCCACGTGCGCAGGGCGGCGAGGTCCTCGATCTCCAGGCCGTAGCCGGCGAGGTAGAGCTGGATGTACTGGGTGAGGCTCGAGTGCCCCGCGGAGAGGATGAAGCGGTCCCGGCCGAGCCAGTGCGGGTCGGCGGGGTCGTGACGCATCGTGCGCTGGTAGAGCAGGTACGCCGCCGGGGCCAGGCTGATCGCCGTGCCGGGGTGGCCGTTGCCGACCTTCTCGACTGCATCCGCCGCGAGGACGCGGACGGTGTCGACGGCGCGGCGGTCGAGGTCCGACCACTCGAGACCGGCGGGAGGGACAGACGCGTTCACGGAGCCTCTTTCCTGCCCGGACGGTCGCCCGGGTCGTCACCTGGTGCGTGCATGGCCGCGCCGCCGGTCCGCGGACCGGTGGCGCTCGGGGCCAGCAGTGGTGCCGGATGTGTGCGGCACGTCACGGTGCGAGCCTACCGGCGGGAGCCTCCCGGTGAGTCCCGTGCCGCCTGGTGGACGTCGTGGTAGCGAAGGCAGGCCTACCATGGTCGCCAGCACCCTGGAGAAACGGAGCCCCGCCGACGTGCGCACAGCCAGCCACGCCCCGACCGACGACGGAGCGGCCCGGTCGGACCGGCCCGTCGGCACGAGCGTCGGTCTGAGCCTCGCGGCCGTCGGCTCGCGCGTCGCGGCGTACGTCGCCCTGACGAAGCCGCGCATCATCGAGCTGCTCCTGATCACGACCCTGCCGACGATGCTGCTCGCTGAGCGCGGCTTCCCGTCCGTCGGTCTCGTCGTCGCGACGCTCGTGGGCGGTGCGGCCTCCGCCGGCTCGGCGAACGTGCTCAACTGCTACCTCGACCGCGACATCGACGAGGTCATGAACCGCACGAAGCGACGTCCGCTCGTGACGGGGGAGATCGCCCCGCGGCCCGCGCTCGTGTTCGGCGTCGTGCTCGGCGTCTTCTCCCTGGTCTGGTTCGCGACGCTCGTCAACGTGCTCTCGGCGGTCCTCGCGCTCGTCGCGATCCTCCTGTACGTCGTCGGCTACACCATGATCCTCAAGCGCCGCACGCCGCAGAACATCGTCTGGGGCGGCGCCGCCGGGTGCATGCCCGTGCTCATCGGCTGGGCCGCCGTGACGGAGTCGCTGACCTGGGCCCCGGTCGCCCTGTTCGGCGTCATCTTCTTCTGGACGCCCCCGCACTACTGGCCGCTGTCCATGCGGTTCCGGCGTGACTACGCGGCCGCGGGCGTCCCGATGCTGCCGGTGGTCGCGAACGACGTGCGCGTGACGTGGGAGATGCTCGCGTACACCGTCGGCATGGTCGCGTGCTCGCTCGTCCTCGTGCCGCTCGCGGACATGACATGGGTGTACGCGGTCGTCGCCTCCCTCCTGGGCGCGTGGTTCCTCTGGGCCACCGTCGCCCTGCTGCGGCGCGCCCGCTCGCCGCGACCCGGCGTCAAGCTGGGCGAGATGCGCCTCTTCCACGCCTCGATCACCTACCTGACGCTCCTGTTCGTCGCCGTGGCCGTCGACCCGTTCCTGCCGGTCTAGGGGCACGCGTGGCCGGGCCCGAGGCGGCACCCGCCGTGCGCCCGTCGGCGCCCGCGCTCGACCTCGCCGTCGGCGCCTACCTCGACCACCTGGCCGTGGAGCGCGGGCTCGCGGCGAACACGCTCGCCGCGTACCGGCGCGACCTCGCCCGGTACACGGTGTTCCTCGCCGGCCGGGGCTGCGCGGAGGTCCACGCCGTGCAGGAGGCCGACGTGCGTGCCTTCCTCGCGTCGGTGCGGACGGGCGAGGACGGGGCGACGCCCCTGTCCGCGTCGTCAGCCGCGCGGATCCTGGCGGCCGTGCACGGGTGGCACCGGTTCTGCGCGCTCGAGGGGACCGCGCCGCAGGACCCGTCGCGCGGCGTCAAGCCGCCCGCGCAGGCCAGGCGCCTGCCCAAGGCGATCCCGGCGGAGGACGTCGAGAAGCTGCTGCTCGCCGCGGGCGTCGGCGACGGCCCCGTCCCGCTGCGCGACCGGGCGCTGCTCGAGCTGCTCTACTCGACCGGCGCACGCATCAGCGAGGTCGTGGGCCTCGACGTCGACGACCTCGAGCTCGACCCCGCGGCCGCGGCGGCGCGGCTGCTCGGCAAGGGCAGCAAGGAGCGCGTCGTGCCCGTGGGCTCCTACGCGCGCGACGCGGTCGAGGCCTACCTGGTGCGTGCCCGGCCGGCGCTCGCCTCCGGCGGACGGGGGACACCCGCCGTCTTCCTCAACACCCGTGGCGCCCGGCTGAGCCGGCAGAGCGCGTGGGCGGTGCTGCGGCAGGCCGCCCAGCGTGCGGGCATCGCACGCGCCGACGACGTGTCACCGCACACGCTGCGCCACTCCTTCGCGACGCACCTCCTCGCCGGCGGCGCCGACGTGCGCGTCGTCCAGGAGCTGCTGGGCCACGCCTCGGTGACCACCACGCAGATCTACACCCAGGTGACGCCCGACACGCTGCGCGAGGTGTACGCGGCCGCCCATCCGCGCGCGCTCGGCTGATCGGCGGGGAGGGCCTCGGGCCGGGTCACGGCCCGCACGGCTGCCGACGCACAGCCGCCCGTGAGGTGTTCCCGTGACGGCGGCGCCTTCGCGGTCGGGCGCCCGCGCTGCGGTAACCTCGGGGCCGTGACCAGCCAGGACCCGGACGGACCCGACGCGACGCTGACGGACCCCGTCGGACGGCCCTTGCCGGAGCTCCCTGAGCCCGCCCCGCTCACCTCGCACGGTCCCGCACGCGTCATCGCGCTGTGCAACCAGAAGGGCGGCGTCGGCAAGACGACGACGACGATCAACCTGGGCGCGGCCCTCGCCGACTACGGCCGCCGGGTGCTCGTCGTGGACTTCGACCCGCAGGGGGCGGCCTCGGTCGGCCTCGGGACGAGCCCGCACGAGCTCGACCGCACCATCTACAACCTCCTCATGGAGCGCGGGGCGGTCATCCAGGACGTCATCCGGCCCACGGCCGTGCCCAACCTGGACCTGCTGCCCGCGAACATCGACCTCTCGGCGGCCGAGGTCCAGCTCGTGGGCGAGGTCGCTCGCGAGTCGATCCTGTCCCGTGTGCTGCGTCCGGTCGAGGACGAGTACGACGTGATCCTCGTCGACTGCCAGCCGTCCCTCGGGCTGCTCACGGTCAACGCGCTGACGGCCGCGCACGGGGTGCTGATCCCGCTCGAGTGCGAGTTCTTCGCCCTGCGCGGCGTCGCGCTCCTCGTCGAGACCGTCGAGAAGGTGCGCGACCGCCTCAACCCGCGGCTCCAGGTCGACGGCATCCTCGCGACCATGTACGACCCCCGCACGCTGCACTCGCGTGAGGTCATCGCGCGCGTCCACGAGGCGTTCGGCGACCAGCTGCTGCACACGGTCATCGGTCGCACCGTGAAGTTCCCGGACTCGTCGGTCGCCGCGGAGCCCATCACCACGTACGCGCCGACGCACTCGGGTGCCGCGGCGTACCGGCAGCTCGCGCGTGAGCTGGTGGCCCGTGGCGATGCCGCCTGACGGCGAGCGCGCGACCGGCCTCCCGACGTCCCTGCCCGCGAACGGCGCGGCGGGCGAGCAGCCCGCCGGGCGCGGGCACAGCCCGTTCGAGGTGCACCTCGAGAACTTCTCCGGACCCTTCGACCTCCTGCTCGGGCTCATCGCCAAGCACAAGCTGGACATCACCGAGGTCGCGCTCGCGCAGGTGACCGACGAGTTCATCGCGGCCGTGCGGGCTGCCGAGACCAGCGGGTCACCGTGGGAGCTCGGCCAGATCAGCGAGTTCCTCGTGGTCGCGGCGACGCTCCTGGACCTCAAGGCCGCGCGCCTGCTGCCGGCGGGGGACGTGGAGGACGCCGAGGACCTCGAGATGCTCGAGGCCCGTGACCTGCTCTTCGCCCGCCTCCTGCAGTACCGCGCCTACAAGGAGGTCGCTGCCGGCCTCGGCGAGCGGCTCGCCGCCCAGGCCCGGAGCCTGCCCCGCACCGTCTCGCTCGAGCCACAGCTCGCGGCGCTCCTGCCCGAGCTCGTCCTGCAGATCGGTCCGTCGGAGCTCGCGATCCTCGCGGCGCACGCGCTGCGGCCCCGTGCGGCGCCGCCCGGGGTGGACCTGAGCCACCTGCACGCCCCGGCCGTCAGCGTCCGGGAGCAGGCGGCGGTGCTCGTCGACCGGCTGCGCCGGGCCGGCTCGGGCTCGTTCCGGTCGCTGGTGGCCGACGCCGAGACGACCCTCGTGGTGGTGGTCAGGTTCCTCGCGCTCCTCGAGCTGTTCCGCGAGGGAGTCGTGGCGTTCGACCAGGTCAACCCGCTCGGGGACCTCACGGTTCGCTGGACGGGCGGCGAGGACGCCGAGGTCGAGGTCGGCGACGACTACGGCGGCCCGGGCACCGTGCCCGGGGACCCTGAGCCCGTGGGCGGCCCGGGCGGCGAGCAGGGGCGTCCCGCGGCCGTCGCCGCCACCCCACCCGTTCCGGGCACGCCCGCGGGGGCACCCGACCATGACGTCGAGACCGAGGAGGCCCAGCCGTGAGCGCACAGACACCCGACGGCGTCGCAGACGAGACGGGCGTGCCGGCGACCGTCGACGAGCTCGCGTTCGACGTCGCGGACCTCCCGGGCGGTGCGGAGGCTGCGGTCGAGGCCGTCCTGATGGTCGCGGACGAGCCCGTGTCCGCCGTGGAGATCGCGACGGTGCTGGGCCTTGCGACGACCCGGGTCGAGGCGCTGCTCGACGAGCTGGCCGCGGAGTACCGGGGCGTGGGGCAGAGCAGGCCTCGAGGGTTCGAGCTGCGCAACGTCGCCGGGGGCTGGCGGTTCTACTCCGCGCCGGCGCACGCCGACGTCGTCGGGCGCTTCGTGCTCGACGGGCAGACGGCCCGCCTGACGCAGGCCGCGCTCGAGACCCTCGCGGTCATCGCCTACCGCCAGCCCGTCACACGGGGCCAGGTCTCCGCGGTGCGTGGCGTCAACGTCGACTCCGTGGTGCGCACGCTCGCCGCCCGCGGGCTCGTCGCGGAGATCGGGACGGAGCCCAGCGGGGCGGTCCTGTACGGGACGACCACGTACTTCCTGGAGCGGCTCGGCATGACGAGCCTCGACGACCTGCCGCCTCTCGCGCCGTACCTCCCGGACATCGAGTCGATGTCCGGGATCGACGAGGAGCTCGACGACGGTCGCCGGGGCGCGCGCGGACGGCCCGACGACGGCGCGCCGGCGTCCGCGGCCGGAGCGGTCGACGGAACCGACCTGCTGCCCGACGACGGGGCCGACGAGCCAGACGTGCAGGACCAGCCCGACCAGCAGCCCGACGAAGGAAGCCAGCCATGAGCCCGCGAGAGACCGCCGTCGACGTGCACGACCCGGACGGCATCAGGCTGCAGAAGGTGCTCGCCACGGCCGGTCTCGGCTCGCGCCGCGCGTGCGAGCAGCTGATCGCCGCGGGCCGTGTCCAGGTCGACGGGACGACCGTGCGCGAGCTGGGGGTCCGGGTCGACCCGCGCACGGCAGTGATCCACGTGGACGGGATGCGCCTGCAGCTCGACACGTCGCTCGTGACGATCGCGCTCAACAAGCCGCTCGGCGTCGTCTCGACGATGCACGACCCGCAGGGCCGGCGCTCGCTCGCCGAGTTCGTCGCCGACCGCGAGGAGCGGCTCTTCCACGTGGGCAGGCTCGACGCCGAGACGGAGGGCCTGCTGCTCCTGACGAACGACGGCGAGCTCGCGAACCGCCTCGCGCACCCGTCGCACGGTGTCCGCAAGACCTACCTCGCGACGGTCGAGGGCCGCGTCAAGCCGGCGGTCGCCGCGCGCCTGCGCTCGGGCATCGAGCTCGAGGACGGGCCCGTGTCGGTGGACGCGTACAAGGTCGTCGACATGTCGCCGGACGCGACCATGGTCGAGGTCGTCATCCACGAGGGCCGCAACCGCGTGGTGCGCCGCATGTTCGACGCCGTCGGGCACCCCGTGACGCGCCTGCTGCGCACGCAGGTGGGGCCGATCCGGCTCGGCACGCTCCAGCCGGGCCGCACGCGTGTGCTCGGCCGCGAGGAGCTCGGCTCGCTCATGGCCGCCGTGGGCATGTGACGTGCGCGTGGCCCGCGCGATGCGCGTGACCCGCGCGACGGAGGGCGGCACGGGCCGGGTCCGGTCGGTGCCCGCGGACGTCCCGACGCCCGGCGCACCGGGGCGGGTACGCTCGCGCACCGTCAGCAGCAGGGCGTCCTTGGGAGGTGCACGATGACGGTTCGCGCGATCCGCGGGGCGACCCAGCTCGAGCGTGACGAGCGTGACCACCTGTTCGAGCGCACCGCCGAGCTCGTGCGTGAGGTCTTGTCGGCCAACGCGATCGGGACGGACGCGCTGATCTCGATCATCTTCACGTGCACGCCTGACCTGCGCAGCGACTTCCCGGCCACCGCCGCGCGGGAGATGGGCATGGGTGACGTGCCCCTCATGTGCGCCGTCGAGATCGACGTGCCCACGGCGTTGCCGCGCGTCGTGCGCCTCATGGCCCACGCGGAGCTCGACGTCCCGCGCGCGGACGTCCGCCACGTCTACCTGCACGGCGCGACGGTGCTGCGCCGGGACCTCGCGCAGTGACCCCCGCCGACGCGAGGGCCGCCGCTGACGCGACGGTGCCGCCGGCGGCCACCCGCGGACCGGTCCGCATCGTCGGGACGGGTCTGCTCGGCGCGAGCATCGGCATGGCCCTGCGCGCCATGGGGGTCGAGGTCGTGCTCCAGGACCCGTCGCGCACCACGGTCCTGCTCGCGCGGGACGTGGGCGCGGGCCGCCTCGCGACGCCGCAGGACCGTGACGTGCGCCTCGTGGTGGTCGCGGCCCCGCCGGACGTCACGCCCGACGTGGTGCTCGCCGAGCTCGAGGCGTTCCCGGGGGCTGTCGTCACGGACGTCGCGAGCGTCAAGAGCGCGGTCCTCGACGCCCTGCGCGCCGCGGGCGCCGACCTGACGCGCTACGTGGGCTCGCACCCGATGGCTGGCTCCGAGCGGAGCGGCCCGACGGCGGCGCGCCCGGACCTGTTCACGGGCCGCCCCTGGGTGGTCGTGGGCTCTGGCGCATCCAGCGGTGACGCGGTGCTCGCGGTGCGTGACCTGGCCGCGGACCTCGGCGCGACGCCGGTGATGCTCGACGCGGCGGCGCACGACGACGCGGTCGCGCTCGTCTCGCACGTCCCTCAGGTCGCGGCGTCCCTCGTCGCCGCACGCCTGCGCACCGCCGACCCGGCCGCGCTGGACCTCGCGGGCCAGGGGCTGCGCGACGTCACACGTGTCGCGGCGAGCGACCCTGCGCTGTGGACCTCGATCCTCGCGGCCAACGCGGGGGCCGTCACCCCGGTCCTCCGGGCCCTTCGCGGCGACCTCGACGCGCTCATCGCCGCGCTCGACGAGGCGGACGCCGCGGACGCGGCCGAGTCGGTCGGTGCGGGCGCGCTCGGGACCGTCGCGGCGGCCATCGTCGCCGGCAACGAGGGCGTCGCGCGCATCCCCGGCAAGCACGGTGGCGTGCGCAAGGCGTACGACGTCGTCACGGTCCTCGTGCCCGACGAGCCGGGGCAGCTGGCCCGGCTCCTGGCGGACGTGGGCGCCGCGGGGATCAACCTCGAGGAGCTCCAGCTCGAGCACGCGCCGCGCCAGGCCGTCGGCCTCGCGTCGATCTCGGTGCTCCGCGGCCTGCGGTCTCGGCTCGAGGACGAGCTCACGACGCGCGGGTGGCGGCTCGCGGGATGATCTGACGGCCGCGCAGCGATGCGGCCGGGCGAGAGGTGGATGACGACGTGGGGAGCACGATGCACGAGGGCGGGGACACCGTGGGCGACGGCTCGCTGGGCGACGAGGCGGCGGCCGACCAGGCTGTGGGCGACGAGGCTGTGGGCGGCGAGGCGACGGGTGCGTCGACGGCCGCGGGCGGCGACGCGAGGCCGCTCGTGGTCGCTGTCGACGGCCCGTCGGGCTCCGGCAAGTCCAGCGTGTGCCGCAAGGCTGCGGCCCGGCTCGGTCTCGCGTACCTCGACACCGGGGCGATGTACCGCGCCGCGACGTGGTGGTGCCTCGAGCAGGGCGTCGACCTGGCCGACGCGGCGCTCGTCGCGGCGACGGTTCGGACGATGGTGCTGGAGATGGGCCTGGACCCGCACTTCCCGACGTTCCAGGTCGCCGGCCACGACATCGGCACCGCGATCCGGGCGGCGGAGATCTCGACGGTGGTGAGCGCCGTGGCGACCAACCTGGACGTCCGGGCCGACCTCGGTGCGCGGCAGCGGCGCGTGATCGAGGTCGAGTGCCTGCCGCAGGGGACGAGCGACGGCCGCGGCGTCGTCGTCGAGGGCCGTGACATCACGACGGTCATCGCGCCCGACGCCGACGTGCGCATCCTGCTGACCGCGAGCGAAGAGGCACGCCTCGCGCGCCGTGCCCGCGAGCTGCACGGCGTGGCCGACGCGTCCGCCCTCGCAGCGACGCGTGACCAGGTGGTGCGTCGGGACGCGCAGGACTCGACGGTCGTCGAGTTCCAGACGGCGGCGGACGGCGTCGTGACCGTGGACTCCTCCGACCTCGACCTCGAGCAGACGGTCGAGGCGGTGCTCGAGGTCGTCGCGCGGGTCGCCGGCCGCACCGCGTGAGCGGGACGCCGGGACCCGGTCCGGCGGGGCCGCGCTGGTCCCGGTGGCTGGGCCGCTTCCTCGCGGTGGTCGTGTGGCGCACGCAGCGGCTCGGCACCCGGAACGTGCCCCGTACCGGTGGGGTGCTGCTCGCCGCGAACCACATCGGCATGATTGACGGGCCGATCCTGCACGGTGCCGCGCCCCGGGGGACGCACGTCCTCGTCAAGCACGAGCTGTTCCGCGGCCCGCTCGGCGTGCTGCTGCGCGCCGCCGGCCAGATCCCCGTGGACAGGTCCAGCGGCCGCGACGCCCTCGCGGCGGCGCTCGGCGTGCTGCGGCGCGGTGGTGCCGTGGGCATCTTCCCCGAGGGCAACCGCGGTCGCGGTGACGCGTCGAGCGCGCGCGCCGGGGTCGCCTGGCTCGCCGTCACGTCGGGCGTGCCGGTCGTCCCGGTCGCGGTCCTCGGCACGCGGCGCACGGGCGAGGCCGTCGGCCACGTGCCGGGCGTGCGGCGCCGGCTCGTCGTGGCCTTCGGGGAGCCGATCACGATCGACCGTCCCGCCGGGGTCTCGGGCAAGGCCGCCGTCGCCCACGCCGCCGAGCTGATCCGCGACGGTCTCGCGGCGCACGTGCAGGCTGTGAGCGCGCAGACGGGCGTGCCGCTGCCGCAGGACGGGCCGGGTTCCCGACCCGACTGAGGCGGCCTCGGGCGGGGCCGGTTCGTCGCCTGGGCCCCCGGCAGGGGAGGATGGTCCCCATGACCGAGCAGACCCCCGACGCCGCACCGGACGTCACGGACCTCATCGAGGACCCTTCCGGCCACCCCCTGATCGACGCCGGTGCCCCGGAGACCCCCGAGGAGGTCGCGCGCGAGCGTGCGCTGCGGGCAGGTCTCGACGAGTTCGACCTGGCAGAGGAGGACCTCGCGCTCCTCGGGGGCGGCGAGGAGCCGGCCGAGGGAGCCGAGCCGAAGGGTCCGCTTCCCGTGCTCGCCGTCGTCGGGCGCCCCAACGTCGGCAAGTCGACGCTCGTGAACCGGATCCTCGGTCGTCGCGAGGCCGTCGTCGAGGACAAGCCCGGCGTGACCCGTGACCGGGTGAGCTACCCGGCCGAGTGGGCCGGCCGCGAGTTCACGCTCGTCGACACGGGCGGCTGGGAGGTCGACGTCGCGGGCATCCACGCGCGGGTCGCCGAGCAGGCGGAGATCGCGATCGACCTGGCCGACGTCGTCCTGTTCGTGGTCGACGCGACCGTGGGCGCGACGTCGACGGACGAGCAGGTCGTGCGGCTGCTCCGCAAGGCGAAGAAGCCCGTGATCCTCGCGGCGAACAAGGTGGACGGCCCGCGGGCCGAGGCGGACGCCGCCGAGCTCTGGAGCCTCGGCCTCGGTGAGCCCCACCCGATCTCCGCGCTGCACGGCCGGGGGACCGGTGACCTGCTCGACGCCATGGTCGACGAGCTCCCCGAGGTCTCCGCGTACGGCGGCGCGCTGCGCCTGGGCGGGCCGCGTCGCGTCGCGCTCGTCGGGCGCCCCAACGTCGGCAAGTCGAGCCTGCTCAACAAGGTGCTCGGCGAGGACCGGGTGGTCGTCGACGCCGAGGCCGGGACCACGCGTGACCCCGTCGACGAGCTCGTCGAGCTCGGCGGCAAGACGTGGTGGTTCATCGACACGGCGGGCATCCGTCGGCGCGTGCACCAGACGTCGGGCGCCGACTTCTACGCGTCGTTGCGTACCCAGGCCGCGATCGAGAAGGCCGAGGTCGCGGTCGTGCTCGTCGACGCGAGCGTCCGGATGACCGAGCAGGACACGCGCGTGATCTCCCAGGTCGTCGAGGCCGGGCGTGCGCTGGTGATCGCGTACAACAAGTGGGACCTCATGGACGAGGACCGCCGCCCCTACCTCGAGCGTGAGATCGAGCAGGACCTCGTGCAGGTGCAGTGGGCGCCGCGCGTCAACGTGTCGGCCAAGACCGGGTGGCACAAGGACCGGCTCGTGCCCGCGATCGAGAAGTCGCTCGCTTCGTGGGACATGCGGATCCCGACGGGCCGCCTCAACGCGTTCCTCGGTGAGCTGGTTGCCGCGCACCCCCACCCGCTGCGCGGCGGCAAGCAGCCGCGCATCCTGTTCGCCACGCAGGCCGACACGCGTCCGCCGCGCTTCGTGATCTTCGCGACCGGGTTCCTCGAGGCGGGCTACCGCCGGTTCATCGAGCGTCGCCTGCGTGAGACGTTCGGGTTCGAGGGCTCGCCGATCTCGATCTCGGTGCGCGTCCGGGAGAAGCGCAAGCGGTGAGCCGGGCGCCCGGAGCGGCGGGCGCCGGTGGGGCGGCCCGGCGACGCCCGGGCGCAGCCGACGGTCGCGGGACGCCGGACAGGTCGGCTGCCGGCCGCGTGCACGAGCGCGGGCTGCTGCTCCGGCTCGGCCTGCCGCGGGACCCGGCCGCGTCGTCGCACCTGACCGGGTTCTTCGTGGCGACGGTCGCGACCGTGCTGCTCACGCGCGCGTTCCTCGCCGCCGCGGGCTACCCGCAGATCGGCGGGGGAGGGCTGCACGTCGCGCACGTGCTCTGGGGCGGGCTGCTCATGGCCCTCGCGTTCGTGCTGCTCCTGTCGTTCGCCGGGCCGGCCGTGCGACCCTTCGGTGCCCTGCTGGGTGGCGTGGGGTTCGGGCTGTTCGTGGACGAGATCGGCAAGTTCGTCACGTCGGACAACGACTACTTCTACGAGCCGACGGCGGCCCTCATCTACGCGGTGGTCGTCGGGTTCGTGCTCCTGGGCGAGATGCTGCACGGGCGGTCGCCGCACCACCCCGCCGAGTACCTCGCGGGCGCCGCCGACCACGCGGTCGCGGGCCTCGCGGGTGGCTTCACGCCGCGGGCGCGCGCGGAGGCGCACGAGCTGCTCGACCGGGCGGGACCCGTGGCCGGGAGCGCGGAGGTGCGCTCGGTGCTCGGCGCCGTGGACGACGACCCGCACGAGCTCCCCAACCCCGTCGACGTGGTCGGGCGCGCCGTCGTGCGCGTGATGCGTGGGCTCGTGTCGGCGCGGTGGGTCCCGTGGGTCACGGTGGGGGTGCTCGTCACGACGTCGCTGGTCACGGTGGGCCGCGGCCTGGCGGCGTGGTGGGGCGGCGCCGACGTGCCCTGGTGGGTGGTGGTCGGCACGCTGCTGGGCGCCGCCGTGTCGACAGGCTTCGCTGCGGCGGGGCTCGTCGTCGTGCGTCAGGATCGGCTCGACGGCTACGTCCTGTTCCGCCGCGCCGTGCTCGTCAGCCTGCTTGTGACCCAGGTGTTCCTGTTCCGGCTCCAGGAGTGGGCGGCGACGGCCGGTCTGATGATCGATCTCGTGGTGCTCGGGCTCGTGGCAGCGGAGCTCAACCAGATCAGCGCGGCGCGCGGGCGTCAGGGTGCGGGCCGGCCGAGGTAGAGCGTGTCGACGCCGGGTGCCCGGTCGTCGGCCAGCGTGGTGAGCACCTCGAAGCCGAGCCGGGTGAGCAGGGCCAGGTGGCCGGTGTTGGTCGACCACGTCCGCAGCAGGAGCCAGGCCGACGTCATGACGTCGCGGCGCAGCAGCGCGTCGTAGAGCCGCTGCGCATGGCCGGCGCGACGGTGGTCGGGCCTGACCGCGATGGTGCTGACGTAGGCGCACGGTCCGCGGTCGGTGAACAGCGGGTGCAGCATCGCAGGCCGGTAGGACAGGAGCGCGACGGGTGCGCCGTCGGACGTGACCAGGAGCGTGTCCTGGCCGAGCATCTCCTGGACGTACGCGTCGACGCCACGGGGTTCCCCGCCGGCGAGGTCGGTCTGCGTCGTCGAGCTGCGGCGTGCGAGGGACGGCACAAAGTCGTCGGCGACCTCCGCGACGAGGGCACGTACCGCATCGGCCTCCGCGGCCGTGAGCGTGCCCGCGGGACGGTGCGTGACGACCACGGTCACGGCGCGGCCGTCCGCCAGATGCTTCCGCGACGCCGGACCGCGCCCGGGCGGGTGCGCGCGTGCGCGGCGGCGTTGCGGCGGCGGATGAGCATCGCGAAGTTCACGGCGAAGCCCAGCCACAGCGCGAGACCCACGACGACCGTCGCGGCGGCCAGGACCCACGAGGACTGGAGCGCGGCGACGGCCGGCACCAGGCCCGCGATGGTCCCCGCGGCCGAGAGGCTGAACAGGATCTGGAGCCGCTGGGCGTCCCGCGCCTGCGTGATCTCAGCGATCTGTCGCGCGTAGTCGTCGAGCACCTTCAGGCGCCGCTCGGCGGCCGCCCGGTGGTCACGGAGCCCGAAGGCCGCGCTCAGGCCACGCGCGACGCGCAGCATCGCCGGGTCCTTGAGCATCAGGTCGAGGCTCTCGACCTCCACGAGGTCGCGCGCCAGGGCGAGCTGGGTCCGTGCGAGCTCGACGGAGATGCCCTCGCCTGCGCCCGGGTCCGCGTCGAGCATGTCCGCGTCGTGCGTGGCGATCCACACCTGGCACAGGTACCACTGGGCGTGGACGAGGCCCAGCAGGTCGAGCGTGGCCCGGAGGTCGCGCGGCCCGGCGTCGACGATTCGCACGACCGTGGACCAGCCCGTCGTGGACACCTGGAGCCCGGTACGGGATGTGCTCGACGTCGTGCGGGTGCTCGTCTGCTCGGGCCTGGTCGGTCAGGAGCAGGAGGGCGTCGACCTCCCCGCTCCGCGCGCGGGCCTCGTCGAGGACGAAGCACGGGCGGAAGTCGTGGAACGCGTAGAGGCGCGGTCGGGCCTCGAGCGCGCCGCGGCTCGCGAGCTCGGCGCGCAGGTCCGAGACGAGGGTGCGGTGCAGGTCGGTGTCGTCGTCGGACGGCTGCCACCCGGTGTGGGCAGCGAGGTGGGCGCTGAGCGCGCCCTCGTCGTGCAGGTGACGCAGGTAGTCGCCGTTCTTCCACCGCACGAGGTCGTCGTAGCAGGTGGTCGCGTCCACGTCGTCGGTGGGCGGCACGAACGCGTACTCGACGGTCGCGACGCCGAGCCACGGGTACACGCGCAGCGTCCGGGTGCATCCCCACGTGACGCCCGCGAGGACGGCCTGGTCCGGTGTGAGCTCGGCCTGCAGGACGGGCGCGTGGGAAGCGAGGTAGGAGAGGTTCCAGCTGCGTACGGCTGAGGCGTCCACGACGACGGGACCCACCACGTCGGGCAGGGACGCGAGGACGTCGCGCGCGGCGGCGTGGTCCGTGATGCGGCCGCCGAGGTCGTAGGCGAACGGGACGACCATGGTCAGCCGTGGGGGAGCGGCGGGCTCGTCGGCGTCGGGCATGGCCTGCGGGAGCCCGGAGAGGTCCGTCGTCACGGCACCACGATCGGCCGGCGGCCGCGTCGTATGAGCCCTGCCGGGTGGTGGACCGTCGTCAGGGCGCTCGGTGCCCGGTCCACGTCGCCCCGTCCCAGTACTGCTGACCCGCGCCGTCGGGGGCGGGGTACCAGCCTGCTGCCGGGCCCGCAGGGGTGGGCGCGGGCTGGGTGAACTGCTGCGCGACGACGACGTTCATCGCGCCCGGGCCGGCGACGACCTGATGCGCCTGGCAGGCCATGACGAGCGCGACGACCCAGCCGATGATGCTCCAGCCGAGCAGGAGGTCGATCACGGCGATGGCCCCGTGGTTCGCCTTGCCGCGGGACACCGCGACGGCCCAGGGCAACATGTAGCCGGCGGTCAGCACGGCGCAGACCCACGCGACGGCGACGACGGCGCCGTCGACCGGACGCTGGTCGGTCATCATCGCGGGCATCCCCTGCGCGTACCCGGGCCCCCACTGCTGGGCGGGCGTCCCGCCGTACGTGGGGACTGCCGGGACCCCGGCGTTCTGGTAGGTCTCGGGCGTCCCGTAGGGCTGGATCTGGCTCATGCACGTCCTGTTCGCGAAGCGCCCCGGAGCGGGCGCGGAACACGATCCCACGGGTGCCGCCCGTGGTGCACCGACGACACGGGTGACGTTCGTCGCCCGGTCCTACCGTGCCCCGGTTCCTGGTTCGGGGCGCGGCTGGGGTAGCATTCTCGTCGGCCCTCCGGGGCCATCGGGATGTGGCGCAGCTTGGTAGCGCACTTGACTGGGGGTCAAGGGGTCGCAGGTTCAAATCCTGTCATCCCGACAGTGAAACAGCAGGTCAGAGGCCCGCACCGCTTCGGCGGGGCGGGCCTTCTGGCTGCTGGGGAGCCTAGGGGGGAGCCTAAGTACGCCCTGGACGAACACGGACGCTGCCAGCACGTCTATGGACAGCCGTCAAGGAACCCGTTCGTCATGCCCAGGGCGCTGTGCTCACCGGGTAAGTGGCCAGCGCGGTCGAAGAGGTGCCGGCCGGTGTGCGGCACCACACGTGCGGCTGGCCCACCACACGGCGGTGGACGCGCGCAGGTCGCGGCTACTTGTTCCATTGACCTCAGGTCCGGTGCCTGGCGAGGTCCGGTCCAGGTGCCCGGGCTCTCGTTCTCGTCGCGGCTGCCCACGACTCGTCGTGTGGCTCTCTCATGGCCTGCGCACCTCGGGTGCAGCCTGGGCCGGGAGAGGCTCAAGAGGGTTCTGCTCAGCGGGCAGATACGGGCGAGCGCAGCCGCCGTCAACGCGGCATGACCGTGCGCCCTACCGCCGGTTCAGCTCGACTGCAGACGCTAGGACTCCGCAACAAGGAAGGATCTGCGTTCCGTGCTGGGGTCTTGTTATGTCGGGGCAGGCAGCGTCCGCGGGGAGGGGGTCTACTTCGACGGGCGGCGTAGGGCTGACCGGAGCTGACCTGAGACGTCGAGGGGTGGATCTACCGGGACGACGAGACTTCCCTGGAAGACGGCGTGGTGGTCCCGGGCGGTTGCTTTCCAGGAGCCCTCGAGCGCGGTCAACTTCGGATCGCGGACGACGAGGACCACTTCCTCGCCGAACTCTTCCGACCCTTTGGGTCGGAGCTCGGGCATCTCGAAGGTGCCCGTGACGGATCCGCCGTTAGTGAAGGATGCGCTCGGCCCGCCGGATGGCCGAAGGTTGCCGACGTCGAGGGACGGGAAGTGGTAGCCGGGAACGCTGTGGCTGAGCCAGGGTGCCTCACGGGGACCCCAGGGCCGCGGCTCACGCGGCAGGTGATCGTGAGCGAAGAAGCGTTCGGCAGCGTCGCACTCGACCTGCTCTACCGCGCCTGCAAGGTGCAGTTCCAGGCGAACATCGGACAGGTACCGGGTCGTCAGGTTGCGCACAACGAACGTCGTCGCCTGCCCATGGACGGCCACGAGTGCGTCGACAACCGTGGGCAGGGCCGCCTCGGCTGCAGCCGCCCACCGCGCGACTTCATCTCGATACTGGGCTTCGGTGCGCTTTTCCGGCACCGTCAAGCCGGCCGCGATGCCGCCCGCAGCGGAGAGCGCCGCCGCAAGGGCTCCGTTTCGGTCCAGCGGCGATGTGGGCGGAGAAGGCTTCGGCAACCGGTCAAGCAGGACCTGGCGCCGCTCGCCGACGTACTCGACAATCGCCTCCGGGTCGCAGACATACGCCCGAACGGGACCGCTGACAGCGACCTCCAGCTCTACGCTCGGGACGCCGCTCCGCTCGCGAGCACGGAGCAGGTCGAGCTCGCCGGACTTCGCGCGACGAGTCTCCCCGCGGGCCCTGACGTACACATCCCCGTCGCTCACCCCGTCACCGTCCTTGCGGCAGACGTAGATAGGGTCACCAGCCTTCGGCGCATCGACCACGATCACCAAGACGTCGCGTCCGTCTGCCACACCAACGCGCTGTGTGTCCCAGCGAGGCCCCTCGGTGCCCAAGAACGGTGTGAGTCGCTGCTCTAGTTCCAGATCCTCAACGGGCTCGACGCCCACAAGAGCGTCGTGGGCGACGCCGAGCACCATCACCGCATGCCCCTCAAGCGCATTGGCCGCCGCCTCCGGCAGGCGGTTCGCTGCGCCGAGGATGAACTTGGCGATCTTCGCGGCTCCGGAGCGGCTGAGGTCCAACTCGCGCTTCATCTCAAGCCAGTGCGTCTCCGCCGTGTCATCAACCTGCGCAAGACCCTCGACGAAGGATCGCCAGCCGCGGCTGCCCGTGGGAAGCTCCCGCTGCTCGATGCTCGATGCCACCTGTCCTCCATGCGGTCCAGGAACCCCCATCGCGTGTCAATCATCCGAGGAGGGCCGAGCCTCAAACGTAGCCGGGCCTGGTCCTGGAGCGGCTGGTCTAGGCCGTCGAAAGCTCGTGGTGGCTCCATGTCGACGGGCGCTCCGTCGAGGACCGTCGCTGCACAGGCGCTGCGCGCCGCGTCCTGGGCCGTGACAGGTTCACGGCTCACTCGGTCCGCGGCCGTGCGGGCGCAGCGACTCAGGCGCCCGTCCTCCTCAAGCTCGGTGGCGGTAGGAGGCGCGTTTGGCGAGTCGCCGGCTCGTCGGTCGAGACCGTGAATTCCACAGCGCGCCCCGCGGCAGATCCGGGCGGGCGGTCACGCAGCGATCACTCGAGGTAGCCGGTCGCGGGGTCCACCGCGGCGAGGAAGTCGGCAATGGAGCGCCTCATCGCTGCCTCGTCCATCGATGAGCCGTCCGAACTTCCCATGGAGAAGCCGTACTGATCAGGACCTGTCAGCCATTCGAAGTCGTACGCGCCGGCTCGCTCGGGCTGCTCTCGAACCACCCAGTCGTGCCCGTCCACGACGATGCGCCAAGGTCCGCCCACACGAGTCATCCTCGAACCCGCCGGGTCTGCGTCGTCCCACACGGCGTCCATCTCCGCGAGCGCCAGACTGCCGCGGCCGCCCAAGCGTGGGCCCAGCGCGCGAGCTCACGGGCTCGGTCCGAGGCGGCGCCGGCGTCGGGGTCCGTCACGGGGCGCGCCGCTGGGCTACCACGGGCGCGAGCCGTATCTGCCCTCCGCCGCGTCAGCGATGGCCTTGTCGAAGCTCTTCACGAGGTTGCTGAGGAAGCGCCGCCAGCTGCGGACCCCGGGCAGGTTGAGGCTCCCCGGCGTCGTGCCGCGGTGCACGATTTCGCCGCGTATGTCGTTGACGAGCTCGGTCAGCTCCGTCTGGGCCTTGGTGCTAGACACGGCCTGCCATCCGACGCTGTTGAGGACGTCCTCGCAGCCCAGGACGTGGTGGACAAGCTCGTTGGTCTGCCTGGACGCGGCGTTGTTGAAAGAGCGGATCTCGTAGGCCGCGCGGGTCCGGGCGACCGTCAGCCACCCGTCGTGGACGACGGCCCAGGGGTCGTCCTTGGCCTTCTTGGCGACGGCGGACCTTAGGTGCGCAGACAACAGCGTGTGGTCGTTCCGGATCGCCGGCTCCGCATGGTCGAAGACCTCCGTGACGGCCTGCTCGACGTAGTTTTCCCATGCGGTGACGAGCAGCACGATCGCGGAGCGCAGCAGCGGCCCGTTGTTGCCTACGGGACGGCCCGGCTCGCCGCTGCCCGTGTGCAGACCGAGCAAAGCCTCGACGTCTTGGTCGATCTGCTGGTAGACCCCGGTGGCTGTGGACGGCATCGCGCAACCGTAGCCGTACCAAGCACCGGAGCAGTAGGTGCCTCCCGGTGGGCGAGCCGGGCCAGAAACGCCCGTTCTGATCCTTTCGAGAGGCAGCAAGATCGACCGCTCATCGGCGTAACCGTGTGTGAAGAACGGATGCCCTTACGCCATGGTGATCGGAGACGAGCCAGTCGAGGCGGCTGTGAGCGGGCCGACGGGCGGCGTCGCCGAGACGCCGATCGGATGGGCAGCGACTTCGGCGTACAGGCGTGCCGTGGCTGCGGTGATGACGTCGGGTGCGTGGACGAGGCGCTGCTCCAGTCGAGCTGTGGCGAGGTCAGGGTGCTCACTCACGAGGTCGCGTGGCAACGTGGGAGCTGGCATGTACAGGAGGCCGGCTCGAGCCAGCCGATCGAACGTCGTTCCCTCGTGGACGGCGACGTCGGCCATGACCTGGACGGCGCCGTTGAGTCTCGCGGCGATCTGCCGCTCAGCCGACGTGAAAGGCGCAGACCCCCGACGGTGCTCGATCGGGGCGAGTTCGCGGAGGAGACGAGCGGCGGCTGCAGCGTCGTCGTGGATGCTTGTCGCGGGCGGCGTGAGGATGGCGAACTCCGACAGTGCGTGGTGGAGGCGCTGCCAGGTGCGGGCGTGCGTGACCAGGGCGCCGGCGCCCCGGTCCGCGCTGGCGGTGTCGGGCGCCTTGAGGTCTGCTCCATGGAAGGCGGCCGTGTGGGCGTGGACGGCGACGCCGAGGGCGGCCATCGTCCGCAGTGACGCCAGCGCGTCGGAGCGGTCACCGGCGAGCTCCCAGGTGGCCTGGCGGAGTCGGATCATCCGGTCCGTGAGCTCGGTGCCGGGGTTGTCCTTGCCTGGCCGCGACGGGACCTGCCCGAGAGCGTCGAGTTGAGGCTTGAGTGGTTGTGGCGTGTCGGTCGCGAGGCCGCGGGCGACATCGGTGAGGCGGTCGAGCCCGGGTAGTTGCCGGGCAACGACGCCGTGAGGCACGCCGGCTTGGATGGTGAACCGCCCCGGCGTGTCCGGAGACTTCAGTCCTTGGAAGGGTTGGGATCGGGGTCATGTCGAGTGGTGCGTCCAG
>NZ_VTTP01000008.1 GCF_008364845.1 Actinotalea subterranea
TCGGGATACTTCCTCGGTGCTGCCATGACCCTCATCCTCCGTGGGTTGAGAGCCTCTACGGAAGTCGGGGCGGTTCACATCGAAACTCGCGGACTTCACATGGCAGAATCGCACTTACCGGATGCCCTTCTTCCAGGCACGCATGGACCCTCGAGAAGTCCTATCGTCCCAGGCCAGAAGGGCATTCGCGTCTCACGACCCACCCTCGGCCGCGACCCGCATCGGCGGATCCAGGCTGAAGGGGCGGGGGAACGACTAGTCCGCCTCAAGCGAGGGGCAGGATGCCCGGGTGTGTTCGAGCACCCGGGCATCCTGCATGCAGGGTCAGAGTCCTCGGCAGGTGTCGTTGCCGGGCCCAGGGCCGGGCGCACCGTCGACCACGTCGAGCTCGCGACCGCCGAGTGGGTCGACTGGTTCAACCACCAGCGCCTCTACGAGTACTGCGGAGACATCCCACCCGCCGCCCTCGAGGCGCGGGGCCACTCGGCTCACACGCGTGCGTGAGTCGACGCGCGAGGTCCTGCGCGGCGTCGCGCAGCTCGGCCGGCCCGACGAGTTCGAGCTCGGCCTCGAACATGCTGAGCCAGGCGACGAGACTGGTCCACGACCACGAGCTCGCGACGACCCTGCAGCGGTCCGGGCCGAGGGGCTCGACGACGGCGCCCGAGCCGGCCCACCGGGCGACGCGCTCGGCGGGTGCGTGGAGCACAGCCTCGCCGGTGCAGGGCAGCGGCATGCTCGCGAAGCGTTCGGCGATGAACGTCGCGACGTCGGGCGCGGGCAGGGGCCGGGGTGTGAAGCGCGGACCGGTCATGGTGCGCGGGTCCATCCGGTCCACCCGGAACGTGCGCCAGTCGGCGCGGTCGAGGTCCCACGCGACGAGGTACCAGCGCCCGCCCCAGGTGACGAGGTGGTGCGGCTCGGCCCGGCGCGGAGGTGCGGGGGAGACCGCGTGCGCGGGGCCGCCGCCCGCTGCGTCGGTGTCCTCCGTGCCCTGGCCGGGCGACGCGTAGTCGAAGCGCACCACCTCGCGGGCGCGGACGGCGGTGCCGAGCAGGAGGAGGCGGTCGGCGTCGACCGTCGTGCGACGTCCGGGACGCCCGACGGCGGTGACGTGAAGCGCGTCGACCCTGGAGCGCAGGCGCGTGGGTATGACCTGGCGCACGGTCGCCAGCGCGCGCAGCGCCGCCTCGTCGACCCCGTCGATGCCGGTCGAGGCGGTCTGGAGTGCGACGGTCACGGCGACGGCCTGCTCGTCGTCGAGCAGCAGGGGTGGCATCTCGGCGCCGGCCTCGAGGCGGTAGCCGCCGTCGGGCCCCTTGGTCGCGCGCACCGGGTAGCCGAGGCCGCGGAGGCGGTCGACGTCGCGCCGGACTGTCCGTGGGCTCACGCCGAGCCGGGACGCCAGGGTCTCACCGGGCCAGTCGCGTCGCGCCTGGAGCAGGGACAGCAGCGTGAGGAGTCGTGCGGGGGGCGAGGGCTGCTCGGTCATGCGTGAAGTATCCGCCCGGGTAGCGGACAGGATCCGGCCTCTTCTCCCGGCATCGTCGGTCCTGACAGATCGGGCGCGACCCCAAGGAGCCACACATGATCCGCACCCAAGGACTCACGAAGGACTTCGTCGTGAGCCGCACCGAGACCGTGCACGCGGTCCGGGGCATCGACCTCGAGGTCGCCCCGGGCGAGCTCGTCGCGGTCCTCGGGCCCAACGGCGCAGGCAAGACGACCACGATGCGCATGCTGACGACGCTCATCCGGCCGACGTCGGGCACCGCCGAGGTCGCCGGCCTCGACGTCGCGCAGGACGCCGCGTCCGTCCGCCGCCGCATCGGCTACGTGGGCCAGGGCAACGGCGCGGGCCACACCCAACGCGTGCGCGACGAGCTCGTCGTCCAGGGCGTCGTCTACGGGCTGGACCGTCGCTCGGCCGCGCGCCGGGCGGGCGAGCTCCTCGACGCGCTGGACCTCGCCGAGCTCGCGCGGCGCAAGGTCGCGGACCTCTCCGGCGGGCAACGTCGGCGGCTCGACGTCGCGCTCGGGCTCGTCCACGCGCCCGGGCTGCTCTTCCTCGACGAGCCGTCCACGGGCCTGGACCCGCACAACCGCGCGAACCTGTGGGAGCACATCATGCGGCTCCGCGCGGAGCACGACATGACGATCATGCTGACCACGCACTACCTCGACGAGGCCGACTCGATGGCCGAGCGCGTCGTCGTCGTGGACCACGGGCAGGTGATCGCCGACGACACCGCGGACGGCCTCAAGCGCGACCTCGCGGGCGACCGCCTCGTCGTGGAGGCCGGCGGGGGCGGTGACAGGTCGGTCGCCGCCGTCGAGCGGCTCGTGCGGATCGTGCACGCCCAGCCCGGTGCGCGGGACGTGTCCGTGGACGGCGTACGGGTCACGGCCCGAGTCGCCGACAGCGCCGGCGCCGTGCCCGAGGTCGTCCGGGCCGCCGCCGCGCAGGGCGTCGCCGTCGTGCGCGCCCAGGGCTACGCGCCGACGCTCGACGACGTCTTCCTCGCCCTCACCGGGCGCAGCCTGCGCGAGAGCGCGGCGACCCAGCACACCGGCACCACCGACCGCGAGGCCGGCCTCGCAGGAGAGGACGCAGCATGAGCGCCAGCACCAGCACCACCCCGGCGTCGACCCGTCGCGGCTCGACGGGACCCGGCACGCCCGCCCCGGCCGGCGCCGGCACGACGACGCGTGCGGGCACCTCGGCCGGCGCGGTGGCCGGCCGCGGCTGGCTCGCGGACACGGTCACCGTGATGGCGCGCGAGCTGCGGCCGGTCGTACGGGAGCCCTTCTCCGTCGTCTTCGGCCTCGTCCAGCCGATCGTGTTCCTCGCGCTGTTCGGGCCGCTGCTCGCCGGGTCGCTCGGCGGGCAGCTCGGCACGGGCGTGTGGCAGTGGTTCGTGCCGTCGATCCTCGTGATGATCACGCTGTTCGGCACGTCGACGACCGGCTCGAACCTGCAGATGGAGATGCAGACGGGTGCGCACGAGCGACTGCTCGTCACCCCGCTGTCGCGGTCCGCGCAGCTCGTCGGCCGGTCGCTCAAGGAGATGGTGCCGATCGTCGTGCAGGCCGTCGTCGTCATCGCGGTCATGCTGCCGTTCGGGTTCGACCTCCACGGCGTCGGCACGGTCATCGGCCTCGCACTCCTCGCGGTGCTCGGCGTGGGGCTCGGCTCGCTCAGCTACGCGCTGGCGATCGCGGTGCGCCGTCAGGAGTGGATGTTCTGGGTGGTCCAGCAGACGTTCCTGTTCCCGGCGATGATCCTGTCCGGGATGCTGCTCCCGCTCGACGAGGGGCCGCGCTGGATGCAGGTCGCCGCGCTCGCCAACCCGCTGCACTACGTGGTCGATGCCGAGCGCGCGCTGTTCGCGGGTGAGGTCGCGTCGGCGACGGTGCTGTGGGGCTGGGTCGCGGCTGTCGTGACCGCGCTGCTGGGGCTCGCGGTGGGCATCCGGACGATCGTGCGCAGCACGGACTGACGCCACGGGTGCCGCCGACGGGCGGGCCGGTCCCGGAGGGGGTCGACCCGCCCGTCGGCGTGCAGCGGACGCGGGCGCCGTCAGGCCGAACGGGTCAGTGCGGCGCCTTGACGGCGACGACCGGGCAGGGCGCCTCGAGGATGATCTGCTGGGAGTTGCTGCCGAGCAGGAGCTTGCCGACGGGGCTGCGGTGCCGCAGCCCGATGACCACGAAGTCGGCGAGGGTCTCGGTGGCGAGGTCGATGATTTCGTCGGCGGCGTCCTTGCCGCGGACGAGCTGGCGCAGGGTGTACGGCACGCCGCTCGCGTCGAGGGTGGCGCGCACGGCGGCGAGCTCGGTGTCGGTGGCGAACGTCGTCTCGGGCGGGTCGCTCGTGGCCGAGACGTTGACGACGAGGAGGTCGTGCTCGTGCACCTTGGCCTCGGCGATCGCGTGCCGCAGCGCGGCCTCGCCCTCGGGGGTGGGGGTGTAGCCGACGATGATCGACAAGGCCGCGCTCCTCTCGTCCGTGCTGGGGCCCGGACGAGGTCCCGGACCCTCCGGCGCGATCATCGCAGCACGCGCACGCCGAGGATAGGGGTCAGCGAGCGGCTCGCTGCACCCGGGCTCGCCCGCAAGACTTGAGTGGAATAGGCTCAAGTCTGCAGAGGTTGCTCTGATCGGACGATCGGACCGCCACGGAGGCACACCCAGATGGACCAGAAGTTCACGACCAAGTCGCAGGAAGCGCTCGCCGAGGCGATCCAGAGCGCCTCGGGTGCGGGCAACCCGCAGATCGAGCCCGTCCACGTCCTCGAGGCCCTGCTCGGCCAGTCCGGGGGCGTCGCGAACGGGCTGCTCGACGCCGTCGGCGTCGACCGCGCGGCCCTCGTGCGCCGGGCCGAGACCGCGCGCGCGACCCTGCCCGCGGCGTCGGGCGGGACCGTGAGCCAGCCGACGCTCTCGCGGGCCATGAGCGCCGTGCTCACCGCCGCCAAGGCCGAGGCGGACGCGCTCGGCGACGAGTACGTCTCCGCCGAGCACCTGCTCATGGGCATCGCGGCCGGCTCCTCACCCGCCGCCGAGGCGCTCAAGGCCGTCGGCGCGACTCGTGACGCGCTGGCCGCCGCGCTGCCCGGCGTCCGGGGCTCGGCACGGGTCACGACACCCGACCCCGAGGGCACGTACAAGGCGCTCGAGCAGTACGGCGTCGACCTCACGGCCGCCGCGCGCGAGGGCCGCCTCGACCCGGTCATCGGCCGCGACAGCGAGATCCGTCGCGTCGTCCAGGTGCTCTCGCGACGCACCAAGAACAACCCTGTGCTCATCGGGGAGCCCGGCGTGGGCAAGACCGCCGTCGTCGAGGGCCTCGCGCAGCGCATCGTCGCGGGCGACGTCCCCGAGTCCCTGCGCGGCAAGCGCCTCATCGCGCTCGACCTCGCGTCGATGGTCGCCGGCGCCAAGTACCGCGGCGAGTTCGAGGAGCGGCTCAAGGCCGTGCTCGAGGAGATCAAGGGGTCCGACGGGGAGGTCGTCACGTTCATCGACGAGCTGCACACCGTCGTCGGCGCGGGCGCGGCTGAGGGGTCGATGGACGCCGGCAACATGCTCAAGCCGATGCTCGCGCGCGGCGAGCTCCGCATGGTCGGCGCGACCACGCTCGACGAGTTCCGTGAGCGCATCGAGAAGGACCCCGCGCTCGAGCGCCGCTTCCAGCAGGTGTTCGTCGGTGAGCCGAGCGTCGACGACACCGTCGCGATCCTGCGCGGCCTCAAGGAGCGCTACGAGGCGCACCACAAGGTCGGCATCTCCGACGCCGCGCTCGTCGCCGCCGCGACCCTGTCCGACAGGTACATCAGCGGCCGCCAGCTCCCCGACAAGGCGATCGACCTGGTCGACGAGGCCGCGTCCCGGCTGCGCATGGAGCTCGACTCGTCGCCCGTCGAGGTCGACGAGCTCCGCCGCACCGTCGACCGGCTGACGATGGAGGAGTCCTACCTCTCCGACGCCGACGACGACGCCTCGCGCGACCGGCTCGAGCGGCTGCGCGCCGAGCTCGCGGACCGTCGCGAGGAGCTCGCGGCGCTCACCGCCCGGTGGGAGCGCGAGAAGGCCGGCCAGAACCGTGTCGGTGACCTGCGCGTGCGGCTCGACGAGCTGAAGATCCAGGCCGAGCGGCTGCAGCGCGAGGGCGACCTCGACGCGGCCTCCCGCCTCCTGTACGGCGAGATCCCGGCCGTTCAGAAGGAGATCGCCGCCGCCGAGGCGGCCGAGGCGGGACGCGGCGACGCCGCGCAGGTGCCCGGCGAGGCGCCGATGATCGCGGAGAAGGTCGGCACCGACGAGATCGCCGAGGCCGTCTCCGCCTGGACCGGCATCCCCACGGGCCGCCTGCTCGAGGGCGAGACGGCCAAGCTGCTGCGCATGGAGGACGTCCTCGGGCGCCGGCTCATCGGCCAGCGCCGCGCGGTCGCGACCGTCTCGGACGCCGTACGTCGCTCCCGCGCGGGCATCGCCGACCCGGACCGGCCGACGGGCTCGTTCCTCTTCCTCGGGCCCACGGGTGTCGGCAAGACCGAGCTCGCCCGCTCGCTCGCCGACTTCCTCTTCGACGACGAGCGCGCGATGGTCCGCATCGACATGTCGGAGTACGGGGAGAAGCACTCCGTCGCGCGCCTCGTCGGCGCCCCGCCCGGGTACGTCGGCTACGAGGAGGGCGGGCAGCTCACGGAGGCGGTGCGCCGCCGGCCCTACTCCGTGGTGCTGCTCGACGAGGTCGAGAAGGCGCACCCCGAGGTGTTCGACATCCTGCTCCAGGTGCTCGACGACGGCCGCCTGACCGACGGGCAGGGGCGCACGGTCGACTTCCGCAACGTCATCCTCGTGCTCACCTCGAACCTCGGCTCGCAGTTCCTCGTGGACCCGATGCTCGACGACGTCTCGAAGCGGGAGTCCGTGATGACCGCGGTCCGTGCCGCCTTCAAGCCCGAGTTCCTCAACCGGCTCGACGACGTGGTGGTGTTCGACGCGCTCACGCTCGAGGAGCTCAGCCGCATCGTCGACCTCCAGATCGAGCGGCTCGGCCGACGCCTCGTGGAGCGGCGCCTGACGCTCGACGTGAGCCCCGCCGCGAAGGAGTGGCTCGCGATCGAGGGCTTCGACCCCGCCTACGGCGCGCGGCCGCTGCGGCGCCTCGTGCAGCGCGAGATCGGCGACCGGCTCGCGCGGATGCTGCTCGCCGGCGAGGTCCCCGACGGCTCGACGGTGGTCGTCGACCGCCCCGACGCCACCGCGGACGCCAGCCAGGCGCCGGTCGCCGAGGAGGGGTCGAGGCTCGTGCTGCGCGTCGCCTGAGCACCGGTCGCCCTGCCGCGACGCGCGCGCGGGCGTAGCGTCGGGCCATGCGTTGGCAGCAGGCGGAGGCGGTCCTGTTCGACCTCGACGGCGTGCTGACGCCCACGGCCGCGCTCCACCGGCGCGCGTGGGCCCAGGTGCTCGGCGCGTGGTTCACGGCCCACGGCGTGCGGCCCGGGTACACCGAGGACGACTACTTCGAGCACGTCGACGGGCGTCCGCGCCTCGACGGGATCCGCGCGGTCCTCGCGTCGCGCGGCGTGACCCTGCCCGACGGCGAGCCGGGCGACCCGCCCGACGCGGCGGGGGCGGCGACCGTGACGTCGCTCGGCAACGCGAAGAACGCGGCCTTCGGCGCGCTCCTGGCCGAGGGCGTCGCGCCGTACCCCGGTGCGACGGACGTGCTCGACGACCTCGCCCGCCGCGGCGTCCCGACGGCGGTGGTCTCCGCGTCCCGCAACACCACCGCGGTGCTGGCAGCGGCGGGCCTCACGGAGCGCTTCGGCGTCGTCGTCGACGGGGTGCGCGCAGCGGCCGAGGGCCTGCCCGGCAAGCCCTCCCCGCGGACGTTCCTGCGCGCCGCCGAGCTGCTCGGGGTCCCGCCGGACCGGGCGGCCGTCGTGGAGGACGCGGTGTCCGGTGCGGCCGCAGGACGCGCGGGCGGGTTCGGCCTCGTCGTCGGCGTGGACCGGGGCGCGGGCGAGGACGCGCTGCGCGAGGCGGGTGCCGACGTCGTCGTGCACGGCCTGACCGAGCTGGTGGCCGCACCGTGAGGGTCCCCGGCCCCTCCCTGCCCGCACCCGACGGGCCGACGCGCTGGGGCACGCCACGGTCGCCCGGCGGTTCGATCCCGGGCGGGGCGGGCGGCGACGAGCCGCTCGACCGGCTGCGCTTCCCCGTCGACCCGTGGCGGCTCACCGAGCGCTTCCTCGACACGTCCGACCTCGGGCGTACGGAGACGCTCTTCGCGGTCGGCAACGGCTACCTCGGCATGCGCGCGAACCCCGAGGAGGGGCGCGACAGCGAGCGCCACGGCACGTTCATCAACGGCTTCCACGAGACGTGGCCGATCCGCCACGCGGAGTCGGCGTACGGGCTAGCGCAGGTGGGCCAGACCATCGTCGACGTCCCCGACCCCAAGGTCATCCGCCTCTACGTCGACGACGAGCCCCTGCTGCTCTCCGTCGCCGACCTCATCACCTACGAGCGCACGCTCGACCTCGCCGACGGCGTGCTGCGCCGGGACGTCCTGTGGCGGACGCCGGGCGGTCACCGGGTGCGCATCCGCTCGCAGCGCATGGTCTCCTTCACGCAGCGCCACCTCGCGCTCATGACGTTCGAGGTCACGGTGCTCGACGCGTCCGTGCCCGTGGGCATCTCCTCGCAGCTGATCAACCGCCAGGAGGGCGTCGACGAGTACCGGAGCGCCGCGGTCGCAGCCGGGGCGTCCGAGGGCGTCGCGGTCGCGGAGGGTGAGGGGGCGCCCGCACCGGACCCGCGCCGAGCTCAGCCGCTGCACGAGCGCGTCCTGCTGCCCGAGGTGCACGGCTCCGAGGGCGCGCGCGCCGTCCTGGCGTACCGGAGTGCGTCGTCGGGCATGAGCCTCGCGGTCGCCGTCGAGCACGCCATCGAGACGGAGAACGAGTACGAGGAGCAGGTCACCGTCGGGCCCGACGCCGCCAAGCACGTGTTCCGCGTGCAGGCCCGGGCGGGCCGGCCGATCACGATCACCAAGGTCGTCAGCTACCACACGTCACGCAGCGTGCCCCCGCGCGAGCTCGTCGACCGCTGCCACCGCACCCTCGACCGGGCCTGCGCCGAGGGCGTCGAGCACCAGCTCGCCGACCAGCGCGCGTGGCTCGACGACTACTGGGCGCGGTCCGACGTCGAGGTCGAGGGCCGCCCGGAGCTCCAGCAGGCGATCCGCTGGAACCTCTTCCAGGTCGCCCAGGCGGCGGCACGCGCCGAGGGGAACGGCATCCCGGCCAAGGGCGTGACGGGCAGCGGCTACGGCGGCCACTACTTCTGGGACACCGAGATCTACGTCGTGCCCTACCTGGTGCACACCTCGCCGATGATGGCCCGCAACGCCCTGCGCTTCCGGTACACGATGCTCCCCGCGGCCGAGCGGCGGGCGCGCGACCTCACGGAGGACGGCGCGCTCTTCCCGTGGCGCACCATCAACGGTGAGGAGGCCTCGGCCTACTACGCGGCCGGGACCGCGCAGTACCACATCGACGCGGACATCGCGTATGCGCTGAGCGCGTACGTCGAGGCCACGGGCGACGAGGAGTTCCTCGCGCGCGAGGGCATCGACGTGCTCGTCCAGACGGCCCGGCTGTGGGCTGACCTGGGCTTCTGGCGCGGCAACGGCGAGCGCACGTTCCACATCTACGGGGTGACGGGGCCGGACGAGTACACGACCGTCGTGAACGACAACCTCTACACGAACGTCATGGCGCGCTTCAACCTGCGTCGCGCCGTGCAGGCCGTGCGCGACCTCGAGCGGTCCTGGCCGGGCGAGCACGCGCGCATGGTCGCCCGGCTGCACCTGCGCCCGGAGGAGCTCGACGCCTGGACCCGTGCCGCCGACGCCATGGCGATCCCCTACGACGAGGGCCTGGGCATCAACCCGCAGGACGCCCAGTTCCTCGAGCGTGAGGTGTGGGACCTCGCGAGCACGCCTGCCGACCGCCGGCCCCTGCTGCTCTACTACCACCCGCTCGTGATCTACCGCTTCCAGGTGCTCAAGCAGCCCGACGTGGTGCTCGCGATGTTCCTGCGCGGCGAGGACTTCACGCCCGAGCGCAAGCGCGCCAACTTCGAGTACTACGACCCGATCACCACGGGCGACTCGACGCTCTCCGCGGTGGTTCAGGCGATCATGGCCGCGGAGGTCGGGTACCACGCCCTCGCCCTGCGGTACTTCGAGGACGCCCTGTACGTGGACCTCGCGGACCTGCACCGCAACACGGCCGACGGCGTGCACGTGGCCTCGGCGGCGGGCGTGTGGGGCGCGCTCGTCCAGGGGTTCGGCGGGATGCGCCAGCGGCACGGGACCGTGCACCTGGACCCGCGGCTGCCCGAGGGCTGGCAGGCCCTGACGTTCCGCCTCACGATCCGGCGCAGCCGCGTGCGGGTCACGGTCCGGCAGGACGCCGTCGACCTCGCGGTGGAGACGGATGGCGCGGTCGTGGTCGCGGTGCGGGGCGTGGAGGTCCGGGTGGAGCCCGGGGTCACGACGACGGTCCCGCTCGACGGGCACGGCCCGCGCATCGCCGGCGAGCCCGACCCGGAGGCGCTGACGGGGACGGTCCGTGCCGACGGGACCGTGATCAGGTCGTCGGTGCCCCGCAGGCCCCCGCGACGGCGCTGACGCGCGGGGCGCCCGTCAGGGCGTCGTGACGTCGTCGCCTGCGGTGAAGGAGCCGCGGACGCCGCCGCCGTCGAGCCACGCCAGGCACAGGCCCTCGCGGTCGCCCCGCGCCCAGCCCGCCTCGGACGGCGCCCAGACGACGGGTACGAACCCGGCGTCGGTCTGCGAGGTGTCCATCTCGCACGAGGCCGCGACCTTGGCGTCGACGACGTCCTGCCCGGGCCACGCGTCGTCGGTGAGCTTGCGGACGCCGAGCACCTCGGCCGCGTGGGCGTCGTCGCACGGCACGACGTCGACCGTGTCGACCGTGCCGTCGTCGGGCAGCTCCGCGACGCAGTGCCCGACGCCGAGGCGCTGCGCGCCGACCGTCATGGCGCGGTCCACGTCGCCGAGCGGACGCGTGCCGAGCCAGGCGCGCAGCCCCACGACGCCGCCGGCGAGGACCGCGACGACCAGCACACCGGCGACCGACGCCAGCACGACGCGACGACGACGGCGGTCGCGCGGCGGTGGCGGGCCCTCGGGCACCGGCTGCTGCCAGCCCGGCGCGTAGTAAGGCTGCTGCGGGTAGTAGCCCTCCGGCGGAGGGGGAGGTGTGCTCATGAACCGGACCCCGAGTCGACGATCAAGCCGATGATGAACAGGACGAGGATCACCGTCGCCACCACGCCGATCGCGATCCCCGCGATGGCGAGGCCCTGCCCGCGCGTGCCCCGGCGGGCCGTCAGGCGGATGCCGGCGATGCCGAGGCCGACGGCGACCGGCCCGAGGAAGAAGAGGCAGAGGAGGCTGACGATGCTCGTGACGAAGGCGGCCACGGCCATGGGCTCGTTCGCGGGCGGCGGCGGTGCGCCCCAGCCCGGCACGGTGCCGTAGCCGGGCCCCCCGCCGTAGCCGGGCACGCTGCCGTTGCCGGGTCCCCCGCCGTAGCCGGGTGGCCCGGCGTACGGGCCGACGGGTGGGTACGTCGTCGGGCCGACGGGTGGGTACGCGGTCGGACCGACCGATGCCTGCGCGGACGGGTGGGCAGGCGGGTAGGCGGGCGTCGTGCCGGGCGGGTAGGCCGGCGAGGGCGGCGGGTATGCCCCCGTCGCAGGACCGTGCGGCGGCCCGGGCTGACCCGGAGGCGGGAAGGGTGGGCCGGGGCGGCCGACGGGCGCGAAGCCCGGGCCGGGGATCCCTCGGGGCGGGGCACCGCCGGGGACGCCGGGGCCTGTGAAGCCGGGCGGTGGGCCGGCGGGACCGCCGGGGCCTGTGAAGCCGGGGGGCGGGCCGGCGGGACCGTTGGGGCCGGGGAAGCCGGGCGGCGGTGCGCCGTGCCCGGGCGGACCGGGGAACGCCCGGTGGGGGTGTGGCGCGTCGTCGGGCTCCGGCGGGTAGCCCTGGGCGGGGTACGTGTCCGCGAGATAACCGGCGAGGCGGGTCGAGACGGACCTCGGGGCGTCGGTGACGAGATCGGTGCGGGCGGCCCGGCTGTCGAGGGGCTCCGTCTGAGGGACCTCAGCCTGATCGTGGCCGCCCGGCTCGTCGGCCGCCGTGCCCTGCGGAGTCTCGGGCCCCGGGACCGACGGCGTGCTCATGGCGCACAACCTAGCGCCCGAGCGCGTCGTGGGGCCGCCCGTCCACCGCCGGCGCGTGCGTCTCAGTCGGCGAGGTCCAGGACCACCGGGACGTGGTCGGAGGCGCCCTTGCCCTTGCGCTCCTCGCGGTCGATCGTCACGCCGGTGACGCGTGAGGTCAGCGCGGGCGACGTGTACGCGAAGTCGATGCGCAGGCCGCGGTTCTTGGGGAACGCGAGCTGCTGGTAGTCCCAGTACGTGTAGCGGCCCTCGTCGGGGATGTGCACGCGGGAGACCTCGGTGTAGCCGGCGTCGCCGAAGGCGAAGAACGCGGATCGCTCCACGGGCGTCACGTGTGTGTGCCCCTCGAACGCCGTCACGTCCCACACGTCCGTGTCCAGCGGGATGACGTTCCAGTCGCCGACGAGCGCGACCTGGGCCTGCAGGTCGCCCGTCGCCGGGTCGATCCAGCCCGCGGCGGCCCGGCGCAGACGCTCGAGCCACTCGAGCTTGTACGTGTAGTGGGGATCCTCGGGCGAGCGGCCGTGGGGCACGTACAGGCTCCACACCCGCACGCCGCCGCACGTGGCGCCCAGGGCGCGGGCCTCGACGACAGGGGTCTCGGCGCCGAAGGTCGGCTGGTCCGGGAACCCGACCTCGACGTCCGCGAGGCCGACGCGCGAGACGATCGCGACCCCGTTCCACTGGCTCAGGCCCACGTGGGCGACCTCGTACCCCGCCGCCTCGAACACCGAGTACGGGAACTGCGCGTCGGAGCACTTGGTCTCCTGGAGAGCGAGCACGTCGGTGCCGCTCCGCTCGAGCCACGCCACCGCACGGTCCGCCCGGGCCCGCACGGAGTTGATGTTCCATGTCGCGATGCGCATGCGTCGCACGGTATCGGCAGCCACCGACGCGCGCGGCCCGCCACCGACGCGCGGTCACCTGCGCCCCCGGCCAGGGCCCGGCACGTAGGCTGACCGCATGGCTACGGCACTCATCACCGGCGCGAGCGCCGGGCTCGGCCTCGAGTTCGCGTGGCAGCTCGCGACCGCCAGGCACGACGTCGTGCTCGTCGCGCGCAACGGCGAACGCCTCGAACGCCTCGCGTCGCAGCTCGGTGCCGCCGCCGGCGTCCGGGCCGAGGTGCTCGTCGCGGACCTGGCCGACCGCGCGCAGGTCGATCTCGTCGCGCAGCGCCTCGCCGACCCTGAGCGCCCCGTCGGCCTCCTGGTCAACAACGCGGGCTTCGGCCTCGGTGAGCCGTTCGTGGGTGGCGACCTCGCGTCGCACGAGCGCGCGCTCGACGTCATGGTCCGCGCGGTCATGGTCCTCTCGCACGCCGCCGTCGGGCCGATGGTCGAGCGCGGCCGCGGGGCCGTCCTCAACGTCTCCTCGATCGCGGCGCTCGCCGCGGTGGGCACCTACTCGGCGCACAAGGCCTGGGTCCGCACCTTCACCGAGGGGCTCGCCGTCGAGCTCCGGGGTACGGGCGTGACCGCCACGGCGCTGTGCCCGGGCCTCGTCCACACCGAGTTCCACGAGCGCGCCGGCCTCGAGCACGGGGCGTACCCGGAGATCGCTTGGCTCAACGCCGAGGCCGTCGTGACCGCGGCGCTCGCGGACGTGCGTCGTGGGGCGGTCATCTCCACCCCGAGCCTGCGCTACGGGCTCGCGGCCGAGGTCGCGCGCCTGCTCCCGCGTGCCGCGATCCGTGCGCTCTCGGGTGACCGCCGCGTGCGTACCGCGACGTCCGAGCCGGCCGACGGCCCGGTGTCCTGACTCGCCAGTAGCCTGGGCGCCGTGACCTTCGACGACGCCCGCACCGTGATGTCCCCGACCCCGCGTGAGCAGCTCCGCGACCTCATCGCCGAGCTCGCCGTGGTCCACGGGACCGTGACCCTCGCCTCGGGCAAGCAGGCCGAGTACTACGTCGACCTGCGCCGCATCACGCTGCACCACCGTGCCGCGCCGCTCGTCGGGCACGTGCTGCTCGACCTCCTCGAGGAGGTCGGCCTCGGCGCGGGCGAGATCGACGCCGTCGGCGGCCTCACGCTCGGGGCTGACCCCGTGGCCGCGGCGCTGCTCCACGCGGCCGCGTCGCGCGGGCAGGACCTCGACGCGTTCGTCGTGCGCAAGGAGGGCAAGGCGCACGGCATGCAGCGACGCATCGAGGGCCCGGACGTCGCGGGGCGGCGCGTCGTCGCCGTCGAGGACACGTCCACCACGGGCGGTTCCGTCCTCACGGCGGTCGAGGCGCTGCGCGAGGCGGGCGCGGATGTCGTGGGAGTCGCGGTGATCGTCGACCGCGGCACGGGTGCCCGCGAGCGCATCGAGGCCGAGGGGCTGAGCTACCACTACCTGTACGGCCTGGCCGACCTCGGCCTGGCCTGAGCGGCGCGGCGGCCATGGGCGACTCGCTGCCGTTCCTCCTCTTCGCCCTCCTCGTCCCGGTCGCGCTCGTCGGCTCGTTCCTCTACCAGCGGCACCGCGAGAAGCTGCTGCGCGAGTGGGCGGCGCGCGTCGGGTGGACGTACGTCGGCACCGACCGCTCGCTCGTCTCGCGCTGGCAGGGCCAGCCGTTCGGCATCGGCAGCTCCCGCAACGCGACCGAGGTCGTGACCGGCCCGTTCGCCGGCCGGCAGGCGATGTCGTTCGCCTACCGCTACACGACCGGCTCCGGCAAGAACCGCTCGACCCACACCTTCCACGTCGTGGCCCTCGCGCTGCCCACGTACCTGCCGATGGTCGAGCTCACGCCCGACGGCCTCGGCGCCAAGCTCGCCAAGACGTTCGGCGGCCAGGACATCGACTTCGAGTCCGAGGCCTTCAACGACGCGTGGCGCGTGCGCGCCCACGACCCCAAGATCGCCCACGACATCGTGCACCCGCGGCTCATGGAACGGCTGCTCCAGCCCGACGCGCGGGGCATGGCGATCCGCGTGCACGGCACCGACGTCCTCTGCTGGCACCCGGGGACGCCGGACATGGACCGTGTCGCGTCGCGCCTCCAGGTGCTCACCGCGCTCGTCGAGTCGGTGCCCCGTTTCGTGTGGCTCGACCACGGCTACGATCCGGCCAGGACCTGATCCGGTCCGCAACCAGGGAGGCATCCGCATGGAGCCCGTGTCCGTCGTCCTCATCGTGATCGCCGTGCTGGTGGTCGTCGTCCTGCTCTGGGCGGTCGCGACCTACAACGGGTTCGTGCGGCTGCGGAACCTCGTGCAGGAGTCGTGGCGGCAGATCGACGTCGAGCTGCACCGCCGGCACGACCTGATCCCGAACCTCGTCGAGACCGTCAAGGGCTACGCGGCGCACGAGCGCGGCGTGTTCGACGAGGTCACGACGGCGCGCGCCGCCGCGGCCAACCCGGCCTCCGGTCCCGCCGCGCAGGCCGCGAACGAGAACCAGCTCACGGCCGCCCTGGGCCGGCTGTTCGCCGTCGCCGAGGCGTACCCGCAGCTGCGCGCGAGCGAGAACTTCAGCCAGCTCCAGACCGAGCTGACGACGACCGAGGACCGCATCGCGGCCGGGCGCCGCTTCTACAACGCGAACGTGCGCGAGCTCAACACCAAGGTCGAGAGCTTCCCCGCGAACGTCGTCGCGAACATGTTCGGCTTCACGCGCGCCGAGTACTTCGAGGCCGACGACCCGGCCGTGCGCGCGGTGCCCCAGGTCGGCTTCTGACGGCATAGCCCGCCCTCGACGCGGCGCCTGCCTCAGCCGAGCAGGAGCACCAGGGCGAGGAGCGTCGTCGCGACGATCTCGCCGATCCCGACGGCCTTGGGCGACGCCGTCGGCCACCGTCGCGGCACGACGGCGGCGCGCACCGTGAGCCCGGCGAACAGCGCCGCGAGCAGCCACGGCGTCGGCCCGTCGAGCAGCGCGACGGCGTCGCCCGACCCCCACCGGTCGAAGGCGTCGTCGGGCAGGACCGCGACGGTCGCGAGGAGCGCGGTGACCGCTGCGTGGTACGCCACCGACCCGCGGTACATCGCACGGTTGCCGCGCTCACGGATCATCGTCTTGACGTAGGGGACCGTCCCGGCGAAGTACGCGAAGAGCAGCGCGGCGAGGAGCCACGCGCTGCCGTCCGCGCCGCCGGGCAGCCACCCCGCGTGCGGCGCCGACTCCAGGGTCGTGACCGGTGCGTGCACCACGACGGCCATGAGGCAGGCGGCGGCGACGGTCACGAGGTCGTTGGTCATCGACCGGTCGTCCCGCCGCGCGGAGAAGCCGAGGCTCACGAGCAGGAGCGGGCCGTACACGAGGCCCCAGCGCAGCACTGCGGGCTCGAGCGCGAGGGTCGCGAGCCCGAGGACGGCGGTCGCGATCGCGTACGCGCGCACCGGCGGCAGGTACTTGGGCTTGCGGCGCGCGCGGAGCCAGAGCCCGGTCGCGAAGAACGCGAGGTACGCCACGAGCCAGGTGACGAGCAGCAGCAGGTGCCACCAGCGTGGCCCGGCGGCAACGGCACCCACCACGACGGGAGCGACGAGCATCGCCCACGCGCCGTGCTGGTTGGGCACCCACCCGGGCGAGCGTCGCGGTCGTCGGGACGCGTCGGGAGCCATGGCGGCACGCTAGGCAACGGCCCCACAGGCGCCCGGGACGAAGGTCCCGTCAGCCGGTCCGTCATATCGACCGAGTCGGTGCCGCATCACGAGCTCGGTGCCAGCGACCCCGGCGGTCGGTCCAGGGTCGCGCTCTCCAGGTAGCGACCGCATGGCATCGGGACACGCCGACAACCCTCCGTTGAAACAGGAGCTCGTCGGGCCATCCTTGCGCCATGACGCACCTCGTGGACGACCGGTGGCAGGAGGCGTTGCCGCACCGGTCGGGCAGTGCCCTCACGGACGCGGTGGCGAGGTTGGAGGGTGCCGGTGTCGGGCCGTCGACGGTGGCTGCAGTGCTCCGTGACCTCGGGGAGAACCTGTGGCGGACCCGGGCCGGAGGCGACCTGGTGGAAGACCCGCTCTCCGGCGCCGAAGCCCGCCTGGTCGTCCTGACCGAGCTCGCTGCGTTCTTGACCGCGAGCGTCGAGCGCGCCGCCTGCCTCCGCAGGCAGGCCGTCGAGGAGCTGAATGCCCACGAGAGCCTCAGCGCGATCGCACGACGCCTCGGGGTGTCGCCCCAGGCCGTGCACAAGCTGCTTCGTAGGAAGGCGTCGGTGGGCAGCGCGAAGTACCCGCACGCATCTGAGATGGGGGCACGATGACCGCGACCGAACGCCAGTCTCCTGGCGGGACGCATGCTGTCGAGGGCCCCGCCCCCGGCCGGGCGCTCGCCCTCTCCGCGTGGGCTGTGAGTCGTGGAGCCGTCCTCACGGGCGCTCTGGTCACGGCACAGATGCTCCGCGCGGACGTGTACACCGCCGCGAAGGCGGTCCTTCTCGTGGTCGCGCTTCTTGCCGTGCTCGCCATGCTGCTGTGGGCGGGTGAGCTTCGCACGCGTGCGTGGTGGACGGTCCCCGATGCGGGACGCCGCGCACCCCTGCCTGCGCGATGGCAGGTGCTGGACGGGCTCCTTGACGGACTCCTCGTCGGTGCCCTCGCCACGCTGCTCGTCCGTCACCCGGGGCTGGGCACGGTCTACCCAGGGGCCCTGGTCGCCGTGATGCTGGGTGCGTTCGCGGGCGTGCACGCCATCGTCACCTTCGTGCGTCAGGCACGTGCCGGTGCTGCCGCGGGGATCGTCGCGCTCCTTCTACGCATGCTCGGCCCGGGCGTCGCGATGTGGAGCGGGATGACCGCCATGCCGTCGGTGTGGCTTCTCGAGCAGGTGGCGGTCGGCGCCTCGGTCGGTTGCTTCACCTACGCAGCGATCGTCGTCGTGCGCATCTGGGCGAGCAGGGCTCCGATGCTGGCAGGCGGCAGCTAGGTCGCCGCGTCGCCGCTCGTCTCGGTAGCTCCTCAGACGCGGGCGATGAGGTCCGCGACCGAGTCGACGACGTGGCTCGGCCGGTAGGGGTACGTGCCGACGTCGGCCGCGCGGGTCGAGCCGGTCAGGACCAGGTAGGTGAGGAGACCGGCCTCGATGCCCGCGACCACGTCGGTGTCCATGCGGTCGCCGACCATCGCGGTGCTCTCCGAGTGCGCGTCGATCCGGTTGAGGGCCGAGCGGAACATCATCGGGTTGGGCTTGCCCACGAAGTACGGTGCACGGCCCGTCGCGGCGGTGATCATCGCGGCCACGGCGCCCGTCGCGGGCAGGTCGCCCTGGGTGCTCGGGCCGGTGACGTCGGGGTTCGTCGCGATGAAGCGGGCGCCGCCCTGGATGAGCCGGACGGCCTTGGTGATCGCCTCGAACGAGTAGGTGCGGGTCTCGCCCAGCACCACGTAGTCGGGGTCCGACTCCGTGAGGGTGTAGCCCGCCTCGTAGAGCGCCGTCGTGAGGCCGGCCTCGCCGATCGCGTACGCGGACCCGTCGGGCACCTGGTCGGTGAGGAAGTCGGCTGTCGCGAGCGCGGACGTCCAGATGGCCTCCTCGGGCACCTCGATGCCGGCCGCGGCGAGGCGTGCACGCAGGTCGCGCGGCGTGAAGATCGAGTTGTTCGTGAGGATGAGGAACGGGCGGCCCGCGTCACGCAGCGCCCGGATGAACTCGGGAGCCCCCGGCACGGCCCGGCCCTCGTGCACGAGCACGCCGTCCATGTCCGTGAGCCAGGACCGGATCTCCCTGTCCTGGGTCCCGCGCGTCATCCCTCGATGTCCTCGCCCGCGACGCGCTCGCGCTCGGCCGGCTCGTCGTACCGCGGGTCGCGTGACTTGCTCCGCGCACGCAGGAGCTCGATCGCGACGGGGATCACGGAGACGCCGACGATCGCGATGAGGATGAGCTCAATGTTCTCCTTGATGAACGTGACGTTCCCCAGGAGGTAGCCGAGGACCGTCACGCCGACGCCCCAGAGGAACGCGCCGACCACGTTGTACGAGACGAAGTGGCGGTATTGCATGTTGCCGACGCCGGCAGCGACGGGTGCGTAGGTCCGGACGAACGGCACGAACCGCGCGATGATGATGGTCCGGCCGCCGTACTTGTCGAAGTACGCGTACGTCTGGTCGATGTACTGCTGCTTGAAGAACCGCGAGTCAGGCCGGTTGAAGATCTTGGGCCCGGCCTTGCGGCCGATGAAGAACGCGACCTGGTCGCCGAGGAACGCCGCCGCGAAGAGCGCCAGGCACAGCACCCACAGCGGAACCGTGATGTGCTCCTGCGCGACGAGCATGCCCGCCGTGAAGAGCAGCGAGTCGCCGGGCAGGAACGGGAAGAGCAGGCCCGTCTCGATGAACACGACCACGACGACGCCGATGAGCGCGTACGGGCCGAACGACTCGATGAGCTTCTCGGCGTTCAGGAAGTCGGGCCCGAGCGTGGAGACCGGACCTCCCGCGAGCACGGCGTCGGCCAGGGCGGAGGTGAGGTGCACGTGCCCAGGGTACGTGGTGCGGCCCGGCCGCTAAGGTCTCGACCAGGACGCAGGGAGAGGTGAGGACGGGGCTGTGCGGGACGAGCAGGCAGGCGACGCGGGCGACGAGCTGACCCTCACGGGCGTCTCCCGCAGCTTCGGGGACCGCCTGGTGCTCGACGACGTGGGCTTCACCGTCCGCCCCGGCCGCATGACCGGGTTCATCGGCGCCAACGGCGCGGGCAAGACCACGACGATGCGCATCGTGCTGGGCGTCCTGGCGCCCGACGCGGGCCGGGTCGAGCTCGGGGGCCGCGAGCTCACGCGCCCCGTCCGGCGCCGGTTCGGGTACATGCCCGAGGAGCGGGGCCTGTACCCGAAGATGCGCATCGACGAGCAGCTCGTCTACCTCGGTCGCGTCCACGGCCTCGGCCTGCGTGACGCGCGCCGTCGCACCGACGAGCTCCTGGACCAGCTGGGCCTCGCCGACCGCGCGCACGACCAGCTCCACACCCTCTCGCTCGGCAACCAGCAGCGCGTGCAGGTGGCGGCCGCCCTGGTCCACGACCCCGTCCTGCTGGTACTCGACGAGCCGTTCTCCGGCCTCGACCCGATCGCCGTCGACGCGATGGGCGCCCACCTACGCGCACGGGCCGACGCCGGCGTCCCCGTCCTGTTCTCGTCGCACCAGCTCGAGCTCGTCGAGCGGCTGTGCGACGACGTCGTGATCATCGACCACGGCCGGGTCGTCGCCGCCGGGTCCGCCGACGCCGTCCGCACCCAGCGCAAGGGCCGGCGTTTACGCCTCCTCGTCGAGCCGGAGCCGGGCGAGATGGCGTCCGCCGCGCCGCTGGCCGAGGGCGCGCCCACGGGGCTGTCCGCGTTCCTCGAGCAGGTGCCGGGCGTCAGCGTCCACAGCCAGGACGGGCTGCGCGTGGTCGTCGACCTCGCGGACGACGCCGACGACCAGGCGCTGCTCGCCACGGCCCAGCAGCACGGGGTGGTCCGGGAGTTCACCCCGCTGGTGCCGACCCTGGCCGAGATCTTCCGGGAGGTCGTCCGATGAGCACGCGCGCGGGCGTCGAGGTCGACGCGATGTCACCGTGGACCGCCGTCCGGGTCGTCGCGGCACGCGAGATCATGGTCAAGCTGCGGGACAAGGCGTTCATCGGGTCGACCGTCTTCATGCTCCTGCTCGTCGTGGTCGCGACCGCGATCCCGCTGCTCCTCGGCAACCAGACGCCGAGTCTGCGGGTCGCGGTCCAGGGCTCCGCGGCGCACGACGCCGTCGAGCTCGCCACCGCGCTCGGCCGCGAGGCGCAGGAGCCGTCGGCCGAGGGCACGGACGTGTCCTCCGTCCTGTCGCTCCTCGGCGTCGGGACGCTCCCGGGGGCGGACCTGACGACGGTCGAGGTCGAGCCGGGCTCCGACGTCGGGCGCCTGGTGCGGGACGGTGACGTGGACGCGGCCGTCGTCGGTGACGACCTCGCGACGCTCCGCGTGCTCGGCGCCGAGTCGGTGCCCGACGAGGTCGCGCTGCTCCTGCGTGCGGCGTCCACCGAGCTGCAGGTCGCGCAGACCGCGGAGCGCGGCGGGCTGACCACGGCGGAGGTCCAGGCGCTGACGAGCCCGCCCGCGCCGACCACGGAGCTGCTCGAGCCCCGGCCCACGGGGTCCATGCCGCCCGAGCTGCTGGTCCTGGCCTTCGCGTTCCTCTTCTACATCTCCGTGCTCACGTTCGGCATGTCGATCGCGCAGAGCGTCGTCGAGGAGAAGCAGTCGCGCATCGTCGAGCTGCTCGTCGCGGCCCTGCCGGTCCGCTGGCTGCTCGCCGGGAAGGTGCTGGGCAACACGGTCATGGCCGTCGGCCAGATCGTCCTCGTGGTGGGGACCGGGCTGCTCGGTGCGTCGCTCGCGGGCCAGGGCGCGATCCTCGGCCAGGTGCTGCGGGCGTCGGGCTGGTTCGTGCTGTTCTTCGTGCTCGGGTTCGTCATGCTCGCGTGCCTGTGGGCCGTCGCCGGGTCGCTCGCGTCACGCGTCGAGGACCTCCAGTCCACGACCGTGTTCATGCAGGTGCTGGTCATCGCCCCGTTCTTCGCCGCGATCTTCGCGATCGACCCGGGGCCGACCCAGACCCTCCTGTCCTACATCCCCTTCACCGCCCCCCTGCTGATGCCCGCCCGCGTGGTGCTCGGCACCGTCGAGGTGTGGGAGCCGTACGTCGCGGCCGCCGTCGTGCTCGTCACGGCGCTCCTGTTCGTCGGCCTCGGCGCGCGCCTCTACGAGGGGTCGGTGCTCCACACGTCGAACCGCCTCAAGGCCGTGCAGGCGTGGCGCTCGGCCCGGCGCACGGGGGCCTGAGGACGTGGTCCTGCCCGACGCCGGCCATCTCGGCACACCGCTGACCCCCGGGGCGACCCGCGTCCTCCTGCTCGGCTCGGGTGAGCTCGGCAAGGAGGTCGCGATCGAGCTCCAGCGCCTCGGTGTCGAGGTCGTCGCCGCGGACCGGTACGCCGACGCCCCGGCCATGCAGGTCGCGCACCGCTCCCACGTGCTCGACATGCTCGACCCGGTGGCGCTGCGGGCGCTGCTCGACGCGGAGCGGCCGCACGTCGTGGTGCCCGAGATCGAGGCGATCGCGACGCAGGTGCTCGCCGACGTCGAGGCCTCGGGCCTGCGCGTCGTGCCCACGGCGCGTGCCACGGTGCTCACGATGGACCGCGAGGGCATCCGGCGCCTCGCGGCCGAGGACCTCGGCCTGCCGACGTCGCCCTACCGGTTCGCGGGGACCCGCCACGAGCTCGACGCCGCGGTCGCCGCCGTCGGCTTCCCCTGCGTGGTCAAGCCCGTCATGTCCTCGTCCGGCAAGGGCCAGTCGGTCCTGCGCGGACCGGACGACGTCGACACCGCGTGGGCGTACGCGCAGACCGGTGGGCGCGTGGCGGCCGGCACCGGTGACGGGTCGGGTGACCACGCGGCGCGTGTCATCGTCGAGGGATTCGTGCCCTTCGACTCGGAGATCACGCTCCTGACGGTGCGGCACACGGGCGGCACCACGTTCTGCGACCCGATCGGCCACACGCAGGTCGACGGCGACTACCGCGAGTCGTGGCAGCCGGCCGCGCTCCCGCCCGGCGTCCTCGAGCGGGCCCAGGAGGTGGCCGCGACGGTCACGGACGCGCTCGGCGGCTGGGGCGTGTTCGGCGTCGAGCTCTTCGTCGTCGGCGACCAGGTGCTCTTCTCGGAGGTGTCGCCCCGCCCGCACGACACGGGGCTGGTCACGCTCGTCTCGCAGGACCTCTCCGAGTTCGCCCTGCACGCGCGTGCCGTGCTCGGCCTGCCGGCTGCGCCCGTGCTGCGGCTCGGTGCCGGGCAGGGCCAGGACGCCGCGGCGTCGTGCGCGGTGCTCGCCGAAGGCCACGGGGTGCCCGACGTCGCGGGGGTCGAGCGGGCGCTCGCGGTCCCGACCGCGCAGGTGCGCCTGTTCGGCAAGCCCGTCGTGTCCGGCCGCCGGCGGGTCGCCGTCACGCTCGCCCGCGGCGCCGACGTCGACGAGGCGCGTGCGCGGGCCACCCGGGCCGCCGCGGCGCTCGACGTCCGGCTGGTCTGACCGCGTGGGGGACCAGGCCCACGAAGCGCCCGACGCGCGGGCGGGAGACCACGCGGCGCCCGGCGGTGCCCCGTCGGACGCTCGCCCGGCCGAGGACCTGGCGCCCGAGGTCGGCGTCGGCCCCTGGCCCGGCGGACCGGACGCCTGGCCCGACCTCGACGTCGACGGGGTGCGCCGCTACGACCCGGACCTGCTCGCTCACGGCGACCGCCGCAACGTCGTCGACCGCTACCGCTACTGGACGGTCGAGGCAGTCGTCGCGGACCTCGACACCCGACGGCACCCCTTCCACGTCGCGATCGAGAACTGGGCGCACGACCTCAACATCGGGTCCGTCGTCCGGACCGCCAATGCCTTCGCGGCTGCCGAGGTGCACATCGTCGGTCGCCGCCGCTGGAACCGCCGCGGGGCCATGGTGACGGACCGGTACCAGCACCTGCGGCACCACCCGGACGTCGACGACCTGCTCACCTGGGCGCGCGACGCGGGGCTGCCCGTGCTCGGCGTCGACAACCTGCCGGGCTCGGTGCCGCTCGAGGGCTACCCGCTGCCCCGCGCGTGCGTGCTGCTGCTCGGCCAGGAGAGCGTGGGCCTGTCCGACGCCGCGCGCGCCGCCTGCACGGACGTGCTGCACATCCGCCAGTTCGGCTCGACGCGCTCCATCAACGCCGGTGCTGCTGCGGCCATCGCGATGCACACCTGGATCACCCTGCACGCCTGACCGGCACACGGGTCGCCGGATCGGCAGGTGCGGCGGGTCGGCTCGCGGGGCGCCGGGACCAGGGGGCGAGAAGTCCCGGTGCCTTTTCCGCGGGTGGTGGGAGGATGTCGGTGATCCAACCCCACATACAGCAGGAGTCTTCATGGCCATCGCCACCCCTGAGGTCTACGCCGAGATGATCGACCGGGCGAAGGCGGGCAAGTTCGCCTACCCGGCTGTCAACATCACCTCCTCCCAGACGGTCACGGCCGCTCTGCAGGGTTTCGCCGAGGCTGAGTCGGACGGCATCATCCAGGTCTCCGTCGGTGGCGCGGAGTACGCGTCCGGCTCGACGATCAAGGACCGTGTCGCGGGCACCATGGCGCTCGCCGCCTACGCCGCCGAGGTCGCGAAGAACTACCCGATCACGATCGCGCTGCACACGGACCACTGCACCAAGAAGAACCTCGAGACCTGGGTCCGCCCGCTCCTCGCGATCGAGGCCGAGCAGGTCAAGGCCGGCAAGCTCCCCACGTTCCAGTCGCACATGTTCGACGGCTCGGACATCCCGCTCGACGAGAACCTCGTCATCGCGGCCGAGCTCCTCGAGCTGTCGCAGGCGGCGCGCACCATCCTCGAGATCGAGGTCGGCGTCGTCGGTGGCGAGGAGGACGGCCACGAGGCCGCGATCAACGACAAGCTCTACACGACGGTCGAGGACGGCCTCGCGACGGTCGCCGCGCTCGGCACGGGCGAGAAGGGCCGCTACCTCACGGCCCTCACGTTCGGCAACGTGCACGGCGTCTACAAGCCGGGTGCCGTCAAGCTGCGTCCCGCGATCCTCAAGGAGATCCAGGACGCCGTCGGCGCGAAGGTCGGCAAGGCCAACCCGTTCGACCTCGTCTTCCACGGCGGCTCGGGCTCGACGGCCGAGGAGATCTCCGAGGCTGTCGACAACGGCGTCATCAAGATGAACATCGACACCGACACCCAGTACGCGTTCACGCGTCCCGTCGTCGGCCACATGTTCAGCAACTACGACGGCGTCCTCAAGATCGACGGTGAGGTCGGCAACAAGAAGGCGTACGACCCGCGCGCCTGGGGCAAGCTCGCCGAGGCGGGCATGGCTCAGCGCATCGTCGAGGCGTCCCAGCAGCTGCGCTCCGCGGGGCACAAGCTCGGCTGACACACCGCAGCGGACCGACGAGGCCGCCGCCACCACCCACGGGTCGGTGACGGCGGCCTCGTCGCGTCAGGCGGAGAATCGGCGACGGGGTCGGCCGGTGCCTAGGTCCGGCCGGCGCGGTGGGTCGGACGGACCAGCGTCAGGCGACGTCCTCGGGGCCGGACGGCACCGGCTGGGTGCTGCGGCCCCCGGGCCCGATGGTCGGCAGGCCGTGCGCCTGCGGCGCGGGCACGGGCTCGCCGTCCTCGACGAGCTCGAGGAGCTCCCCGATCCGCGTGACCTGGAGCAGGAACCGCACCGTCTCGGGTGCCCTGAGCACGCGGACGCGCTCGGTGCTGCGCGTCGCGATGCGCGCGAGGAAGGCGATGCCCGACGAGTCCATGAAGGTCACGTGCTGGGCGTCGATGTCGATGGGCAGGCCGGTCGCCTCGGCGTCGGCCGTGGCCTCCGTCAGATCGGCGGCGAGGTCCGCGTCGACCTCGCCCGACAGGACGATCCGGGTGCGCTCACCCTCGACGATGACGTGCACGGACGCGGGCTCCGCCGCGGTCTCGGACAGGGGGGCGAGGCTGGCGTCGGACGCGTCGCCGGTGGCACGCTCCTGGGAGCCCCCTGGCTCGACAGGCCCGCCCGGCGTCCGGCTGTTACCGTCGCGCACGTCGCTCCCTCCGGCCGAGCCCTCGCTCCGTGCCCCGTCTGGGACGCGTGACCCGCAGGGCGTCTGTGCGAACGGTAGACGATCGGAGGTGCTGATGGTCAACCAGCACGAGCCCGGCGCCTCCCCGACGTCCGCCCCACCCCCGTCCGGCCCGCCTGACGGCCTGCTCGCCGAGGTCAGGGACCGGGCGCTGCACGCCACTGACGTGTCCTTCGTCATCACGGACGCGGCCGAGCCGGGCCGCGGGATCGTCTGGGTCAACGACGCCTTCACGCGAACGACGGGCTACCCGCTCGAGGAGGTCCTGGGCCGCACGCCCTCGATGCTGCACGGGCCGGACACGGACCGCACGGCCACCGCTCGCCTCGGCGCGGCGGTCGCCGAGGGCCGGCCGGGGACGGCGACGGTCCTCAACTACCGGCGCGACGGCACGACGTTCTGGAACCAGGTGTCCGTCTCGCCGGTGCCGGACGAGCACGGTCGGATCACGCACTGGGTGGGCATCCAGGTGGACGTGACCGACCAGGTCGAGCGCACCGACGAGCAGGCGCGCGAGATCGAGGTGGAGCGTCGTGCACGCGCCGGGCTCGCCCTCGTGTCGCAGGTCTCGGACCTGCTCTCGGACCTCGAGGACCCGTACGTGCTGCGGGAGATCGCGTCGCTCCTGCGCGCCGAGGTCGTCGCGTGGGCGGCGTTCTTCGTGGACGACGCGGGCCTGCGACCGGCCAACGGCATCGACCCCGCCTTCCACGAGCGTTCCGTCGTGCCCCGTGCACGTAGCGGCGGTGTGCCCGGCGTCGACGCGCAGGGCCGCCCGGACCCCGTCCTGGCCCTGCTCGACGGCAGCGCAGCGGGCCCGATCGAGCTGTCGCTCGACCCGGTGGCGTCCGGCACGACGACGACCTGGCTCGCCGACCAGGTGCGCGCCGCCCTGCGGGGACGCGACGCACCGCCCGAGGTCGTGGTCGTCCACGCGGTGCCTGGGCGCCGCCGGACCCAGGGCGTCCTGGTGAGCGTGCCGCGGGGCGGGCCCGGCCTCGAGTCGCTCGACGAGAACGACCGGACCGTGCTCAGCCTCGTGGTGCGGCGCGTGGGCATGGCCGTCGACAACGTGCGCCTGTACACGCGCGAGCACCGCCTCGCCGAGACCCTCCAGCGCGCGATGCTGCCCGAGCAGGCCGAGATCCGTGACCTGGACGTGTGGACGTACTACGCCCCCAGCTCGGAGCACGCGCAGGTGGGCGGCGACTGGTTCGACGTGCTCCAGGTGTCGCCCGACGTCATCGCCCTGGTGATCGGTGACGTGGTGGGGCACGACGTCGAGGCGGCTGCGGCGATGGGCCAGCTCCGCTCCGTCGTCCGCTCCTACGTGTTCGACAGCGTCGAGCCGGGCGCGGTGCTCGACCGCGTGGACCAGCTCGTCGCAGGCATGCGGATCCCGCGGTCTGCGAGCCTCGTGCTGGCGATGCTCGTCCGCGCGGACGGGGCGTGGACCCTGAGGTACTCCCGCGCGGGCCACCTGCCGCCGCTCCTCGCGCGCTCCGGCGAGGTCCTCCAGATGTCCGACGCCGGGGGCGCCATGGTCGGCTTCGGCACGTCCGGGCGCACCACGGGCCAGGAGGAGCTGCAGCCCGGGGACGTGCTGGTCCTGTACACCGACGGCCTCATCGAACGGCGCGACCGCACGCTGCGTGCAGGGCTGGGCGCCCTCGTCGACGCGATGGCCCTGGTCGGTGCGGTCGACGCCGCAGGCGTGGGCGAGGAGCTCCTGTCCAGGCTCGCCGACGGGCCGGAGGACGACGTCGCCGTCGTCGTGCTGCGGGTCCCTGACCCTCAGGCGCCCGTCACCCACGGCCCCGGCACACCGCGGCGCCGGCGGTGGTCCCTGCCGAGCGAGCCGTCGTCGATCGCGCGGGCCCGGCATGCCGTGGTCCGCACGTGCGCCGCGTGGGGGATCGAGCGCCCGCAGGCCGCCGAGCTCGTGGTGTCGGAGATGGTCGCGAACGCCGTGCTGCACGGCTGGGGGCACGTGGTGCTGCGGCTGTTCGACACGGGCGAGGGTCTGCGCATCGAGGTCGAGGACGCCAACCCGGCGCCGCCGGTCACGACGGACGGGCACCCCGGGCGCGTGGGTGGCTACGGCATGCAGATCGTCGAGCGGCTCGCGGACTGGGGCTGGCGGCCGTCGGGCGGCGGCAAGCTCGTGTGGGCGAAGGTCCACCCGTCACCGTTCGGCCTCACGGGCGCGCCGCCCGCCCCCTGAGGGGGGCCCGCACCCCGAGCCCTGCGGGCTGAGTGCGGCAGGCCGAACGCCCTGGCCCTACAGGTGGGCGGCCTCGATCGGCGGGCACGCGTGCTCGGTGTCGATGCGGAACAGCTCGAGCGCACCGCACACCTCGAGCACGAAGAGCTCGCGCTCGTCGCAGCCGCGCAGCACGGTCGCGCCGCCGCGGCGGCGACTCGAGTCGGCGAGCGAGATGAGGAACGCGGCGCCCGTCGAGTCCATGAACGTCACGCGGCACATGTCGATGACGAGGAGCTGGCGGCGCAGACCGGTCACCCGTGCGGCGATCTCGGGGAACTGCTCGCGTTCCGCGAGGTCGAGGTCGCCCGAGATGGTCAGCGTGGTCGTCGCGGACGACATCGCGATCTCGATCATGAACGGCGTCTCCTTGGGGCTGGGCGAGGCCGCCCGAGCCGTCCTCGACTGTAGCCACCGACCCCCGCACCTGCATGTCCAGCCGGCGGCCGGCCATCCCTCGACCGGGCGCCTCCGGTAGCCTCGATCCGGCATCGCGGGCACCGTCGCGGGTGCCGCACGGCCCCTCGGCCGTGCACCGGGTGCCCCGCGCGTGCCCCGGGCGCCCTCCGCGCCGGCCGTCGAGAGAAGGAAGAGCAATGCCAGCCGTCGTCGTGCTCGGCGCCCAGTGGGGCGACGAGGGCAAGGGCAAGGCCACCGACCAGCTCGGCTCCCGGGTCGACTACGTCGTCAAGTTCAACGGCGGCAACAACGCCGGGCACACGGTGGTCATCGACGGCGAGAAGTACGCGCTGCACCTGCTCCCGTCGGGCATCCTCTCGCCCGGGGTCACCCCGGTGATCGGCAACGGCGTGGTCGTCGACCTCGAGGTCCTGTTCCAGGAGATCGACGCGCTCGACGCGCGCGGCGTGGACACGTCGAAGCTCCTCGTCTCCGCGAACGCCCACATCATCGCGCCCTACAACCGCACGATCGACAAGGTCACGGAGCGGTTCCTCGGCAAGCGGCGCATCGGGACGACGGGCCGCGGCATCGGCCCCACGTACGCGGACAAGATCAGCCGCGTGGGCATCCGTGTCCAGGACCTGTTCGACGAGCACATCCTCGCGCAGAAGATCGAGGGCGCCCTCGACCAGAAGAACCACCTGCTGGTCAAGGTCTACAACCGTCGCGCGATCACCGTCGAGGAGACGCTCGAGGACCTGCTCACGCTCGCCGAGCGGCTGCGGCCGATGGTCGCGGACACCTCGCTCGTGCTCAACCAGGCGCTCGACGCGGGCAAGACCGTGCTGTTCGAGGCGGGCCAGGCGACGATGCTCGACGTCGACCACGGCACGTACCCGTTCGTCACGTCGTCGTCGGCCACGGCGGGCGGGGCCTGCACCGGCTCGGGCGTCGGGCCCACGCGCATCGACCGCGTCGTCGGCGTCATCAAGGCGTACACGACGCGCGTCGGTGAGGGCCCGTTCCCCACGGAGCTCCTCGACGACATGGGTGAGCACCTGCGCAAGACCGGCGGCGAGTACGGGACGACGACGGGCCGACCGCGCCGCACCGGCTGGTACGACGCGGTGGTCGCGCGCTACTCGAGCCGCGTCAACGGCCTGACGGACCTCGTGGTCACCAAGCTCGACACGCTGACCGGCCTCGAGAAGGTCCCCGTGTGCGTGGCGTACGACGTCAACGGCGTGCGCCACGACGAGATGCCCGTCGACCAGAGCGAGTTCCACCACGCGACGCCGATCTACGAGGAGCTCGACGGCTGGTGGGAGGACATCTCCGCGTGCCGGTCGTTCGACGAGCTGCCGGCGACGGCGCAGCGGTACGTGCTCGCGCTCGAGGAGATGTCAGGCACGCGGGTCTCGGCGATCGGCGTGGGCCCTGGCCGCGAGGCGACGATCGTCCGGCACGACCTGCTGTCCTGACGCACCGGGCGGCACGGCAGCGGGCCGGGGCGGGTCGGTGGTGCGCGCCGCTCACGCGTCCGGGTTGGCCCGCTCGGCCGCCTCGACCGTCGACCGCCGCACCCTGAGCGCGGGGTACGCGGCGGCGAGCGCCGTGACCACGGCGGCACCGACGAGGACCGGGGCGACGTCGACGCGCTCGGCGGCCGCGCCCGCCAGGAGGGCGCCGACGGGCATCAGGCCGTAGCCGATGGTCCGCCCGGCGCCGGACGTGCGGCCCAGGAGGGCACGCGGCACGACGCGCTGGCGCAGGGACATCGAGATCGTGTTGCCCACGGTGTTCGTGGCCCCGACGAGGAGCATGACGACGGCGAGCGCGGGCACCGTGGGGACGAGGACGGGCACGAGCAGCAGCGGGGCGACGGCGAGCCAGCACGCGTACATGACGCGGAGCTCCGCGACGTGCCGGAGCAGGCGCTCGGTCAGGAGCGACCCGGCCACGGCGCCGACGGCGAGGACCGTGGTCAGCAGCGGGTAGTGCGCGGCCTCCATCTGCATGCGGGACCCCGGCCCGACGACCCAGAGCAGGAACACGGCCATGTACGCGGTCGAGGCCATGTTCATGAGCCCGCCAGCGAGGACGAACGGTCGCAGCACGGGGTGGTGGACCACGTAGCGGATGCCCTCGAGGACGTCCGCGACCGGCCGCGTGGGCGTCGTGGGCTGCGCGCGGTGCGGGCCGGGGACGCCGCGCAGCAGCACCACGGCCGCGGCGACGGCCAGTGCCGCGGGCACTCCCAGCACCCACCCGGCGCCGAGCGTCAGGAGCACGCCCGCGACGGGGCTCCCGACGAACGTGTTGGTCACCTGCTGGGTCGCGAGGAGGCGTCCGTTCGCGGCCTGGAGCCGGCTGCGGGGGACGAGGTCGGGCACGAGCGCCGTCTCGGCGAGGTCGGCGAACACCTCCGTGACGCCGTAGGCCAGGACCAGGCCGACCAGGACGGGCATGGTGAGGCGGTCGGCCGCGGCGAGCGACGCGCCCGCGAGGAGGAGCGCCGCACGGGCCGCCAGGGCGACGACCTGCGCGGTGCGGCGGTCGGTGCGGTCGACCACGACGCCGCCGACGAGGCCGAGCACCAGCCAGGGCAGCCAGGTGGCGGCCGCGACGAGCGCGAGCTGGCCGGGGGAGCGGGTGATCGTCAGGGCGACGAGGGGTGCGCCCATCTGCACGACGCCGTCGCCCAGGTTGGCGAGGCCGGTCGAGGTGAGCAGGGCGGTGAACGGCCGTCCGAGCGGGGCCGGGGGCGCGTCGACGTCCGCCGCGCGGGTCGTCGGGTGCGCTGCGCTCGTGGTCATGGTTCCCCCGGTTAGGCTCGGCTCGTTGCAGAGGAGTCGTTGCAAAGGATTCTCTGCAGAAGTATCGATGCAAAGGTATCTCTGCATATGACCGAGAACAAGACCCCCGTCGACCCCGCCGCGCCCGCAGGTGTCCCCGCACGCGGGCCGGGGCCCGACGACGGGCTCCCCTCGGGCGCACCGGCGGCCGTCGGCGACGCGCCCCCCATCGGGCCGGAGGCGCTCAAGGCGTTCGCCCACCCCCTGCGGATGGCCATGTACCGGTACCTCACGGCGCACGGGTCCGGGACGGCCAGCGCGCTCGCCCGGCACACCGGGGAGAGCACCGGCCAGACGAGCTACCACCTGCGCCAGCTCGAGCGGCACGGCCTGATCGAGGACGACCCCGAGCGGGCCGGCTCGGGCCGTGAGCGGTGGTGGCGCCCCACGGGCTTCAGCCTCGACCCCCGCACGTTCGACGACCCGGCGGTCAGGCTCGCGGCGGATGTCGCGCTGCGCGCCCTCGTCGACGAGCGCTCCGAGCTGCTGCTCGGCTGGTTCGACCGCGCCCAGCGCAGCTCCGTCGACCCGTGGGTCGACGCGTCGATGCACAACGTCGCGACCGGGGACCTGACCGTGGACGAGCTGGCGAACCTGCGTGAGCGGCTCGGGGAGGTCCTGGACGACGCGTTCGCGGCGGCCAAGGCCCGCAAGGCCGCAGACGGCCCGGCCGGCAGGCGTCGCGTCCGCGCGTACGTGGACGCGTTCCCGCTCGACGTCACGGACTGACTCCGCTGCATGACCGGGCGTCGGACCGCGCTGACCCCGGCGCCCCGCACTAGGCTGACGGCCCGTGAGGATCCTCGTCATCGGTTCGGGCGCGCGCGAGCACGCCATCGTCGTGGCGCTCTCCCGGGGGGCCGCCCCGGGCGACCCCCCAGGTGCCGAGACCCCGCACGAGCTGCACGCCGCACCCGGCAACCCGGGCATCGGCACCCGCGCGACGCTCCACGACGTGGACCCCCTCGACCCCTCGGCCGTCGCCGCGCTGGCCGGTGAGATCGGAGCGGACCTCGTCGTCGTCGGGCCCGAGGCCCCGCTCGTCGCGGGGGTCGCGGACGCTGTGCGTGACGCGGGCATCGCGTGCTTCGGCCCGAGCGCCGAGGCCGCCGCGCTCGAGGGTTCCAAGGCGTTCGCGAAGGAGGTCATGGCGGCCGCGGGCGTGCCCACCGCGATGGCCCACGTGTGCACGACGGTCGACGAGGTGGCCGACGCGCTCGACGCGTTCGGCGCCCCCTACGTCGTCAAGGACGACGGCCTGGCCGCCGGCAAGGGCGTCGTCGTGACGTCGGACCGCGACGAGGCCCTGACCCATGCGCGCACGTGCCTGGAGCGCCGGTCGGGCGCCGTCGTCGTCGAGGAGTACCTCGACGGGCCGGAGGTGTCGCTGTTCTGCCTCAGCGACGGCGCGACCGTCGTCCCCCTCGCCCCGGCGCAGGACTTCAAGCGCGCGCTCGACGACGACGAGGGGCCGAACACGGGCGGCATGGGCGCCTACTCGCCGCTGCCCTGGGCGCCTGCGGACCTCGTGGACGAGGTCGTCGAGCGCGTGGCGCAGCCCACGGTCGACGAGATGCACCGCCGCGGTACCCCCTTCGCGGGGGTCCTGTACTGCGGGCTCGCGCTGACGTCGCGCGGCGTGCGGGTCATCGAGTTCAACGCGCGCTTCGGGGACCCCGAGACGCAGGTGGTGCTCCCGCGCCTCGCGACGCCGCTCGCCGACGTGCTCCTCGCGGCCGCGACCGGACGCCTCGAGCACGTCGCGCGGCTGCGCTGGCACGACTCCGCGGCGGTGACGGTCGTCGTCGCCGCGCACGGGTACCCCGGCCCGGTACGGGCCGGTGACGAGGTCGAGGGCATCGACGACGCCGAGGCCGTGCCGGGCGTGCACGTGCTCCAGGCCGGCACGGCGGCCGCGGACGACGGCGGGATCGTGTCCGCAGGCGGGCGCGTGCTGTCCGTCGTGGGCGTCGGGCCCGACGTCGCGGCGGCGCGCGAGACCGCGTACGCGGGCGTCGACCGGATCGGGCTGCGCGGGTCGCACCACCGCGGCGACATCGCGGCGCGCATGCCCGAGCCGGTGGCCGGGACGCCTGGGACACCCGGGACACCTGGGGCGCCCAGGTCGTCGGCGGGGGCCGACGTCGAGGCGGGGATCTGAGGTACGCGGTGCGCCGCGCCGGACGGCGGTCTGAGGTCGGGGCGCCGGGCGCGTCGACCCTGCCGCGCGGTCAGGTGACCCGGCGGGTGCTCCGCGCGGCCCGTGCCTGCGCGGGCGGTGCGCTCGTCGCCGTGCTGCTCGTGGCGTGCTCGGCCGGTGGCGACCCCGTGCCCACGCCGACGCCGTCGGCCACCCCCACGCAGACGCCCGAGCCCACGCCGGAGCCCGAGCCCTGGCTCTCGGTCCTCGCGACCGCGACCGGACCGACGGTCGACCTCTACGCGGAGCCCGACCCCGCGGTCGCCGTCCCGGTGCCCGTGCGCACGCTGGCCGCGGCCGAGGTGGTCTCGCGGCCCGACGCCGTCCCCCTGACGCTCCTGGTGATCGAGCAGCGGGACGGCTGGCTGCACGTGGCGCTCCCCGTCGCCCCGCACGGCTCGACGGGGTGGGTCCGGGCCGCGGACGTGACGCTGTCCTCGACGGACCTGCGCCTCGAGGTGCGCCTCACGGAGCACAGGCTCCTGCTGCACCGGCGTGACGAGGTCGTCCTCGACGTCGCGGTGGGCGTCAACCCGCAGGCCGCGCCGGCGCCGGGCACCGGGTACTTCGTGACAGAGCTGCTCCAGCCGCCGACGCCGGACGGCGTCTACGGCGCCTACGCGTACGGGCTCTCGGGCGCGCCGCCCGTGCTGAGCGCGTTCGCGGCAGGTGCCGGCCTGGTCGCCCTGCACGGCACGAGCCAGCCCGAGACGGTGGGTACGGACACCCCGACGGGCTCCATCCGGATGCTCGACACGGACGTCACACGCCTCGTCCAGGAGTTCGGGCTGCCGCTCGGCACGCCCGTCGACGTCGTCGCCTGAACGGTGCCGCCCCTGGCCCCCCGACCCTGGGAGACTGCCGCCATGACCCTCGAGCTCCCGGGCTGGACCCACACCTACTCAGGCAAGGTCCGCGACCTGTACGTGCCGGCGGCGCCGCACCCCGCGGGTGACGTGGTGCTCGTCGTGGCGAGCGACCGGATCAGCGCGTACGACCACGTGCTGGCCACGCCGATCCCCGGCAAGGGCACCGTCCTGACCCAGCTGAGCCTGTGGTGGTTCGACCAGTTCGCCGACCTCGTGCCCAACCACGTGGTGACCGCGGACGGCGGCCCGCACGGGGTGCCCGACGCCGTCGCAGGCCGGGCGATGGTGTGCCGCCGGCTCGAGATGTTCCCGGTCGAGTGCGTCGTGCGCGGCTACCTGACCGGGTCGGGTCTCGTCGAGTACCGCGCGGGCGGTGCGGTGTGCGGCGTCGAGCTGCCCGTGGGTCTCGAGGACGGGTCCCGGCTGCCGCACCCGATCTTCACGCCCGCGACGAAGGCCGAGCTCGGCGAGCACGACGAGAACGTGACGTTCGAGGCCGTCGTCGGGCAGCTCGGCGAGCCGGACGCCACGGCCCTGCGGGACCTCACGCTCGCGGTCTACGCGCGGGCCGAGGAGGTCGCGCGGGAGCGGGGGATCGTCCTGGCCGACACCAAGCTCGAGTTCGGCCGCGCTCCGGACGGACCCGACGCGGGTGCGATCGTGCTGGGGGACGAGGTCCTCACACCTGACTCGTCCCGCTTCTGGCCGGCCGACGCGTGGCAGCCCGGCCGGGCGCAGCCGAGCTTCGACAAGCAGTACGTCCGGGACTGGCTCACGGGGGAGTCCGGGTGGGACCGCGCGTCGGACACCACGCCGCCGCCGCTGCCCGACGACGTGGTGCGGCGCACGCAGGAGCGGTACCTGGACGCGTTCCGTCGCCTCACGGGCCGGGACCTCGACCTCGGCTGACCCCGGGGACTGACCCGGGGACCGCCCTGGGGACGGCGTTGCGCGGGGCGGGTGCGGGGGCCGGGGTGTGGCCCGGCTCACACCCTCCCGGCCCCGGGCAGGGCTACCTTGCTTAGGTAAGCCTATGCTTTACTGAAGCCGCCCGAGAGGCCGCTGACCCGGCGGCCACCGCCGCAGCAGCAGCCCGAGGAGCCGGATGACCGCCGTCGCGCAGCCCTCCGTGGCACCGCAGGCAGCGGTGCTGCCGTACCGCGGGTTCGCCGTGCACGTCGCCCGGACGCGGCGCCTGAGCCCCAGCTTCCTGCGGATGACCTTCAGCGGTCCCGACCTGGACGAGTTCGGCACCGACGGCCTCGACCAGCGCATCAAGCTCGTGCTCCCGATGCGCCGCGGCGAGGTGCTCGACCCCGCGGACTTCTCGAGCCCCGACTGGTACGCGGCCTGGCGGCAGCGCCCCGACCACGAGCGCAACCCGCTGCGCACCTACACCGTCCGCGCCGTCCGGCCCGCCCAGCGCGAGGTCGACGTCGACGTCGTGCTCCACGGCGTGAGCCCCGGCGCGGTCACGACGCGCGGCTGCGGCCTCGCCGAGGTCCTGGGCTGCGCGTGCGCCGACGACGCCGCAGGCCCCGCGGTGCGGTGGTGCGCCGCCGCCCGCACGGGCGACCCCATCGTCCTCATCGGTCCCGACGGGCGGTGGACCGGTGCGCCGTCGGGCATCGAGTTCCGGCCCCCGGCCGACGCCGCGACCTACCTCCTCGCGGGCGACGAGACCGCCGTGCCCGCGCTGTGCGCGATCCTCGAGAGCCTGCCCGCCGACGCCCGCGGCTACGCCTACCTCGAGGTCCCCACCGAGCACGACGTCCTCGACGTCCGCAGCCCCGCCGGGGTGGACGTGCGCTGGCTCCCGCGCTCCCGACGTGACGTCCCCTCGGCCGCGCCCCACGGGCGCCCCATGTCCGAGGCCGTGCGCACCACCGCCGGACGCCTGGCCCGAGCGAGCGCCGCGGGCATCGAGCCCGAGGACGTCGACGTCGAGCACGCGATCCTGTGGGACGTCCCCTCCAGCGCGAGCGCACCCGACGGCCTCTACGCCTGGATCGCGGGGGAGGCGGGCGTCATCCGTGACCTGCGCCGCCACCTCGTCCGTGACATCGGCATGGACCGTGGCGCCGTGGCCTTCATGGGCTACTGGCGCACCGGCCGTTCCGAGGCCGCCTGAGGCGCCTGGGATCTCGTCCGAGCGCCGAGCACCACCCTCGCACCCCGTGCGAGCCCGCCTGAGCACGCTGAACCCCGCACGCCCCCCGTGCGGTCACCGAACGGAGCACCCATGTCCGCACGCCCCCGTCGATCCACCGTGGGCCGTCGCGCCCGCGCCGCGGCAGCCGTCGCCGCCGTCGCGCTCCTCGCCGCGTGCGGGGCGGGCGGCGGGGAGGCCGAGGACGGCGCCGAGTCGTCGGCCCCCGCGGCCGAGGCCGACGCGTTCCCCGTGACCATCGAGCACGCGCTCGGCACGACCGAGATCACCGAGCAGCCCGAGCGCGTCGTCACCATCGGCTGGGGCTCGCAGGACACGGTCCTCGCGCTCGGCATCGTGCCCGTCGGCGTCCCCGCCGACACGTGGGCCGGTGACCCCGACACGGGCCTGCTGCCCTGGACGGCCGAGGAGGTCGAGGAGCTCGGCGGCGAGGCGCCGACCACGTTCATCGACATGCCCGAGGTCGACGTCGAGGAGATCGCGCTCCTCGCACCCGACCTCGTCCTCGCGACCTACTCCGGCATCACCGCCGAGGTCTACGAGCAGCTCTCCGCGATCGCGCCGACCGTCGCCTACCCCGACCAGCCGTGGCTCGTCAGCTGGCAGGACCAGACGGTCATCAACGGCACCGCGCTCGGTCGCAAGGCCGACGCCGAGAAGCTCGTCGAGGAGATGACGCAGACCATCGCGACGGCCGCCGAGGCGAACCCGACCCTCGAGGGCAAGACGTTCGCGTACGTCTACGCGAGCCCCGACGGGACCCTCGGCGCCTACGTCGCCGGTGACCCGCGCGTCGACCTCCTCACGGACCTCGGCATGGTGCTCGCGCCGTCGATCGACGAGCTCGAGGTCCCCGCGGGCACGTTCTACGTGGACCTCGGCACCGAGAACACCGACCTGCTCGCGGACGTCGACGTGCTCGTGACCTTCTTCAACGACGAGGCCGAGCAGGCCACCGTCGAGGGCCTCGGCACGTTCTCGTCGATCCCCGCGGTCCAGCGCGGCTCCTACGTCGCCCTCCTCGACCGGCAGCTCGGCATGGCCATGAGCACCACGACCGCGCTCAGCCTGCCCTGGGGTCTCGAGGAGTTCGTGCCGCAGCTCGTGACGGCCGCCGAGGCAGCCGAGTGACGCGGACGGTGGCGGCGAGGACCACGGTCCTCGCCGCTGCCGTCGCGCTCCTGGTCGTCGCCGTCGTGCTGAGCATCGCGGTCGGCGCCCGCTCCATCCCGCTCGACCAGGTGTGGAGCCTCCTCTGGTCTCCCGACGGGTCGAGCGACGCCGCCGTGGTCCGCGAGCTCCGCGTGCCGCGCACCCTGCTCGGCCTCGCCGCGGGCGCCGCCCTCGGCCTGTCCGGCGCACTCATGCAGTCCCTGACGCGCAACCCGCTCGCCGAGCCCGGCCTGCTCGGCGTCAACGCGGGCGCGGCGGCCGCCGTCGTCGCCGGCATCGCGTTCCTCGGGCTCGGCCAGGTCAGCGAGTACGTGTGGCTCGCGTTCGTCGGCGCCGGTGGTGCGGCGGTGCTCGTGTACCTCGTCGGCGGACGCGGCGGCGCGGGCCAGACGCCGATCCGGCTCGCGCTCGCGGGCGCGGCGGTCACGGCCGCGCTCATGGCGCTCGTGTGGGCCATGACGTTCCTCGACGCCCAGGCGCTCGACCTCTACCGGTTCTGGGCGATCGGCAGCCTCTCCGGCCGCGACCTCGACGTGCTGCGGCAGGTGCTGCCGTTCCTGGTCGTGGGCCTCGTGACGGGGCTGCTCCTCGCGGGACCGCTCAACGCGATGGCGCTCGGCGAGGACACCGGGCGCGCCCTCGGGCTGCGCCCCGGCGTCGTGCGCGCCGGGACCGCGGTCGCCGTGACGCTGCTGTGCGGCGCGGCCACGGCGGCCGTCGGGCCGCTCGCGTTCGTCGGCCTCGCCGTGCCCCACGCGGTGCGTGCGCTGACCGGGCCCGACGACCGGTGGGTGCTGCCGCTGTCCGCCGTCGCCGCGCCCGTGCTGCTGCTCCTCGCGGACGTCCTCGGGCGGGTCGTCGCCGCGCCCGCGGAGCTGCAGGTAGGTGTCGTGACCGCGTTCCTCGGTGCCCCGGTGCTCATCGCGCTCGCGGGTCGACGCCGGGTCGTGGCGGTATGACCGCCGCTGCGCCGCCCGTCCCGGGCCCGACCGGCAGGCCGACGACGTCCGTCCGGGTGCTGCGCGGACCCCTCGGCCTCTCCTGGCGCTGGCGCCCGCGGGCCGTCGCCGTCGGGGCCGGGCTCGTCGTCGTGCTCCTCGCGCTACTCGTCCTCTCCGTCATGGTCGGGGACTTCCCCGTGGCGTTCGGTGACGTGGTCGCCGCGCTCCTGGGCCGGGCCGAGGGGCCGGCGGCGTTCATCGTCGGGGAGCTCCGCCTGCCGCGCGCGCTCGCCGGGATCGGTGCAGGCGCCGCCTTCGCGGTCAGCGGCGCGATCTTCCAGACCCTCGTGCGCAACCCGCTCGGCAGCCCCGAGCTCATCGGCTTCACCCAGGGCGCCTCCGCCGGTGCGGTCGCCGGCATCGTCCTCGGTGGTGCCACGGGAGCGGCGCTCGCCGGCTCCGCGCTCGCGGGCGGCATCGCCACGGCCGTGGTCGTGTACCTCGCGGCGTTCCGCAGGGGGCTGCTCGGCACGCGGCTGGTCCTCGTCGGCATCGGGGTCGGGGCCATGCTCAACGCGGTGACGTGGTGGCTGCTCACCCGTGCCGAGCTCACGACCGCGCAGTCCGCGGCCGCCTGGCTCGTCGGCAGCCTCAACGCGCGCACCTGGACCAACGTGCTCGTGCTCGCCGTGGCCCTCGCGGTCCTCGTCCCCGGGGGCGTCGTCGTCGCCCGGTGGCTGCGGATGGTCGAGCTCGGCGACGAGGCGGCGCGTGCGCTCGGCCTCCCGCTCCGCCGAGTCCAGCTCGCGGCCGTCGCGCTCGCGATCGCGCTGTGCTCGGCCGCCGTCGCGACCGCCGGGCCGGTGCCGTTCATCGCGCTCGCCGCGCCGCAGCTCGCCCGACGGCTCGTGCGCGGGCCAGGGATCGGGCTGGTCACCTCGGCGCTCGTCGGGGCGGTGCTGCTGCTGGCGAGCGACATCGTCGCCCAGCGCGCGCTCGCACCCGTCGGCCTGCCCGTCGGGGTCACGACGGGCATCCTCGGTGGGGCCTACCTCGCGTGGCTGCTCGGCACCGAAGGGCGGGGGCGCGCACGGGGTTCGCGGGGCGCAGGTCGGTCGGGCGGCGCGGGGGTCTCGGGAAGTGCGGGACGTCCGGGGCCCGCAGGTCGCGCGGGACGCACGGAAGGACAGATCGCGTGAGAGGGGACGGCATGACGCAGGGCGCCAGGCCGCCGGCAGGGGCCGGCGACGGCCGGAGGGTCGCGGACGCTGTGGACGGCGCGGACGACACGCGTGCGGCGAACAGCCTCGTCGCGGAGGCCGTGACGCTCGCGTACGACCGTCGCGTCGTCGTCGAGGACCTGAGCCTCGAGATCCCCCCGGGGTCGTTCACCGTCGTCGTCGGGCCCAACGCGTGCGGCAAGTCGACGCTCCTGCGTGGCCTGGCCCGGCTCCTCGCACCGCGTTCCGGGGCGGTGCTCCTCGACGGCCGCGCGGTGCACACGCTGCCCACCAAGGAGGTCGCGCGGCGCATCGGCCTGCTGCCGCAGAGCGCGATCGCCCCGGAGGGCATCACCGTGTCCGACCTCGTCGCGCGCGGCCGGTACCCCCACCAGGGCCTGCTGCGCCAGTGGTCGGTCGCCGACGAGGACGCCGTCCGCGAGGCCATGGACCTGACGGACGTGACCGACCTCGCCGAGCGAGCCGTCGACGAGCTGTCCGGCGGACAGCGGCAGCGGGTGTGGCTCGCGATGGTCCTCGCGCAGCAGACGCCGATCCTCCTGCTCGACGAGCCGACGACGTTCCTCGACATCGCGCACCAGTACGAGGTCATGGACCTGTGCGCCGACCTGCACGAGCAGGGGCGCACCCTCGTGGCCGTGCTGCACGACCTCAACCAGGCCGCGCGCTACGCGACCCACCTCGTGGTGATGAAGGACGGCGTGGTCGTGGCGCAGGGCCACCCGGGTGACGTCCTGACGGCCGAGCTCGTCGAGCACGTCTTCGGTCTGCCGTGCCGCGTGGTCCCGGACCCCGCGAGCGGCACGCCGCTCGTCGTCCCCGAGGTCCGCAGAGGCGCGGCCGGCCGCGCCTGAGGTGCTTCGATGAGCAGGCCACGCACCGTTGGCCCGCCCAGCGACCCGTTCGCGACCTGATCGCGCGGCGCGCACCCTGCCTGGAGGCACTCGTGCTCCACCCGTCCGACGACGCCGCGCCCACCGGGACCCTCCTGCGGCACGCCCGCGTCGTGCCGCTCGACGGGCCCGGGGTCGGTGCGGGCGGTGCCGACAGGTCCGACCACGGTGCCGTAGGTGCGGTCGGTGGGCGCTCGGCGTCGTCGCCCGCGGCGGGCGCCGACCGTCCTGTCGACGTCCGGATCCGCGACGGCCTCGTCGTCGAGGTGGGCACCGACCTCGCCCCGGCGGACGGATCGGGGGGAGCGGGCGGCCGGGACGTCGTCGTCGACCTCGAGGGCCGGTGGCTGCTGCCCGGCCTGTGGGACGCGCACGTCCACATGACGCAGTGGGCCCTGAGCAGGCGCCGCCTCGACGTCTCCGGCGCGTCGTCAGCGGGGGAGGTCGCCGCGCTCGTGCGCGAGCGCCTGCGGGAGGACCCGCCGCCGCCCGGGCTGCCGCTCGTCGGCGTCGGCTTCCGCGACGCGCTGTGGACCGACGTGCCCACGTCGGTGCTGCTCGACGACGCCGCGCACGACGCCGGGGTGCCCTCGGCCGTCGTCGTGCTGGTCAGCGGCGACCTGCACTGCGGGTGGCTCGGCGGACCGGCCGCGCGCACGTACGGCGTCGACGGCCTCGTCGGTGCGGACGGCACCGGGCTGCTGCGTGAGGCGCCGTGGTTCGCACTCATGGACCGGCTCGGTGAGGCTCCCGACGACGTGACCGACGCGTGGGTGGCCGACGCGGCACGCGCCGCCGCCGCCCGGGGCGTCGTCGGGGTCGTCGACTACGAGGCGGCCTCCGACGTCGAGGTGTGGCGCAGGCGCGTCACCGGCGGGTTCGACCTGCTGCGCGTCGAGGCCGCGGTGTGGCCCGACAGGCTCGACGCCGCCCTGCGTCGGGGCCTGCGCACCGGTGAGCCCGCGCCCGGGACCGGTGGCCTCGTGACCATGGGCGCCCTCAAGGTCATCAGCGACGGTTCGCTCAACACCCGCACCGCGTACTGCCACGACCCATACCCGGGCCTGCGCGGACCCGACGCGCACGGCGTGATGTCGGTCCCGCCCGAGGAGCTCGAGCCGTTGATGGCCCGCGCGGCGGCGGGCGGCCTGCGGTGCGCGATCCACGCGATCGGCGACCGGGCGAACACCCTGGTGCTCGACGCCTTCACGCAGACGGGCGCGCGGGGCAGCGTCGAGCACGCCCAGCTCCTCACCTGGGCCGACGTCGCCCGGTTCCGTGACCTCGGCGTCGTCGCGAGCGTGCAGCCCGAGCACGCGATGGACGACCGGGACGTCGCCGACCGGCACTGGTCGGGCCGCACCGGCCGCGCGTTCGCGTTCCGTGCCCTGCACGACGCCGGCGTGCGGCTCGTTCTCGGCTCCGACGCGCCGGTCGCCCCGCTCGACCCGTGGTTCGCCGTCGCGTCGGCGGTCGGTCGTAGCCGGGACGGACGGGAGCCGTGGCACCCCGAGCAGGCGCTGCCGCTTGCCGTCGCGCTCGCGGCGTCCGTGCGCTCGCGCGTCGCGGTCGGTGAGGTCGCGGACCTCGCGGTGCTCGACGCCGACCCCGTCGCTGTCGACGTCGTGGCGCTGCGGACGCTGCCCGTGGCCGCGACGCTCCTCGGTGGGCGCTGGACGCACCGCACGTTCTGAGCCCGAGGCGGGTGCGTGCCGCGGCGGGCAGGGCAGAATGCCGAGCATGCGCGCGACGATCATCCACGGTGGCTTCGACGTCCGGGTCGAGGACGTGCCCGACCCCGTGCTCCTCGAACCGACGGACGCGATCGTCCGCGTCCTGCTGTCCTGCATCTGCGGCAGCGACCTGTGGCCGTACCGGAGCACGACGCCGCGCCGCAACGGCCCCGGGCGCATCGGCCACGAGTTCCTCGGCGTCGTCGAGGAGACCGGCCGGGACGTGGCGTCCGTGCGGCCCGGCGACGTCGTCGTCGCGCCCTTCATGTGGAGCGACGGGACGTGCCCGCACTGCCGGGCCGGCATCCACACGTCGTGCCTGCACGGCGGCGGCTGGGGCTCCGACCGGGTCGACGGCGGCCAGGGTGAGGCCGTGCGCGTCCCGCAGGCCGACGGGACGCTCGTCGCCGCACCCGTCGAGCCCGACGACGAGCGGCTGCCCGCGCTCCTCACGCTGTCCGACGTCATGGGCACCGGGCACCACGCGGCGCTCGCGGCCGGCGTCGGCCCGGGCTCGCACGTCGCAGTCGTGGGCGACGGGGCCGTCGGGCTGTGCGGGGTGCTCGCCGCGCGTCGGCTCGGGGCCGAGCGCATCACGCTGCTCGGCCGGCACCCGGACCGCATCGCGGTGGGCCGGGCGTTCGGTGCGACGGACGTGGTGACTGAGCGCGGCGACGACGCCGTGGCGCGCGTCCTCGAGATGACCGACGGGCTCGGCGTCCCGCACGTCCTCGAGTGCGTCGGCATGCAGTCCTCCTGGGACACCGCCGTCGCGATCGCCCGACCCGGCGGGACCGTCGGGTACGTCGGTGTGCCGAACGGCCTCGAGTCGGGCCTGCCGATCCGCGCGATGTTCGGCAACAACGTTTCGGTCCACGGCGGCGTCGCCCCCGTCCGCGCGTACCTGCCCGAGCTCATGGCCGACGTGCTCTCGGGCGCCATCGACCCGTCGCCCGTCTTCGACCTCGAGCTCCCGCTCGACCGCGCGCCCGAGGGCTACGCGGCGATGGACGAGCGCCGGGCGATCAAGGTGCTGCTGCGGCCCTGACGGGTGGTGGGGTCTCGTGTCGCCGGTCTTCCGGCGGCCGCTGATCCGGGACGATGGGTGCATGCGCGCCGTCGTGGTCGAGGAGTTCGGACGTCAGCCCGAGGTGCGGGAGGTGCCCGCTCCGGCGTGCCCGCCGCACGGTGTGGTGATCCGGGTCGAGGCGACGGGCGTGTGCCGCAGCGACTGGCACGGCTGGCAGGGGCACGACGACGGCATCACGCTGCCGCACGTCCCGGGGCACGAGCTTGCCGGGACCGTCGTCGAGGTCGGTCCGGGCGTGCGGTCCTGGCGCGCGGGCGACGTCGTGACCGTGCCGTTCGTGTGCGCGTGCGGCACGTGCGTCGCGTGCCAGGCCGGTGAGCAGCAGGTCTGCGAGCGGCAGACCCAGCCGGGGTTCACGCACTGGGGCTCGTTCGCCGAGCTCGTCGCGATCAGCAACGCCGACCTCAACCTGGTCCGGGTTCCGGCCGGGATGTCGGCCGTGACGGCGGCGTCCCTCGGCTGCCGGTTCGCGACCGCCTACCGCGCGCTCACCGTCCACGGGCGCCTGCGCCGCGGAGACTGGCTGGCCGTGCACGGGTGCGGCGGCGTCGGGCTGTCGGCCGTCATGATCGCGGTGGCGTCGGCTGCGCGGGTCGTCGCGCTCGACCCGTCCGCCGACGCGCGGACCGCCGCCACCGCGCTCGGTGCGCACGTCGTCCTCGACCCCGGGACGGCCGACCCCGAGGCACTCGCCGAGCTCGTCGTCGAGGCGTCCGAGGGCGGTGTGCACGTCTCGCTCGACGCGCTCGGCAGCCCGGCGACGGCCCTCGCGTCGGTCCTGGGGCTGCGCCGTCGAGGCCGTCACGTGCAGGTCGGCCTCCTGCTCGCCGACGACGCGCGCACGGCCCTGCCCATGGACCGCGTCGTCGGCTGGGAGCTCGAGGTCTACGGGAGCCACGGCATGGCCGCGCACGAGTACCCGGCGATGCTTGAGCGCGTGGCCCGCGGCGAGCTGCGGCCCGAGCAGCTCGTGGGTCGCGTCGTCGCCCTCGACGAGGCACCGGCCGCGCTCGTCGCGATGGGCGGCCCGCCGTCGACCGCGGGCATGACCGTCGTCGACCCCACCCGCTGACGCCCGCGGCGCCGAGGTCGGACGCTCCGGCTGAGGTCGGACCTCCCGAGGCCCGACGTCGGCACGCCGGGCCGACCTCAGCGCACACGCGGGCTGCGGGAGCCGTCGGTCGCCGCACCCGCTGACGCCCGCGGCGCCGAGGTCGGGCGTCCCGGCTGAGGTCGGCCCTCCCGAGGCCCGACGTCGGCACGCCGGGCCGACCTCGGTGGGCGGAGAGGGCCCGCGGACGCCGTCGTCGGGCTGGGGTGTCTCGCGGGGGCGCGGAGGGGGCAGACTCGGGGGACCTAGGCCCCTGTCGGCGGCTCGGTCGCGGGTCTTGCCTGGGTGCTGGAGGTGGTCCCCATGCCCGCACCGTCACGTGCCACGTGGTTCCGTCCGCTGGTCGGCGTCGCGGTCGTCGCGGGTCTCCTCCTGCTGAGCGCGTGCGCACCGGGGTTGAACGACGTCGCGACCACGGCGTCCCCCGGCAGCAGCGACCCGGCCGGGTTCTGGTTCGGCCTCTGGCACGGGCTGATCAGCCCGATCACCTTCATCATCTCGTTGTTCACCGAGACCGTCGGGATCTACGAGGTGCACAACAACGGCGGCTGGTACGACTTCGGTTTCATGATCGGCGTCTCGATGGCCTTCGGGGGAGCCGCACGCTCCGGTCACGCAGGTCAGAAGCGCGCGACGAGCCGGCGACGCTCCCGCTGAGGCTGCCCGCACGGAGCGAACCGCGCCCGCCTGGCGCCCACGTGCCGATCGAGCGCGCACGCACGGAGCGGGCCCCGGCCACCGCACGTGCGTGGGGCCGCTCCGCCCGGCACCCACGTGCCGACCGCGCACGCACGCACGGCGCGGGCCCTGGCCGCCGTACGTGCGGCGGGGGCCGCTCCGCCGGGCACCCACACGCTGACCGGGCGCGACGTCGTCGGGCAGGGTCCACAGGTGGACACGGCGTCGGACCCGCGCCGGGCGCTGGGTACGCTGGCCTCCGGGCACTCGCCCCCGCAGCCGCCGCAACTCCGATCACCCTGGAGCACTCCGTGGGACGTGTCGTCGTCGATGTGATGCCGAAGCCCGAGATCCTCGACCCGCAGGGCAAGGCCGTCGCGGCCGCCCTGCCGCGGCTCGGGTTCACGGGCTTCACCGGGGTGCGTCAGGGCAAGCGGTTCGAGCTCGAGGTCGACGGTGACGTCACCGAGGAGGTGCTCGAGGCCGCTCGGCGCGCCGCGGAGACGCTGCTGTCGAACCCCGTGATCGAGGACGTGATCCGCGTCGCCGACGCGCAGGACCGGGCGTGACCGCCGTGACCGCGGACCGCGCCCAGCCGGCGACGGGCGCGGCGGGCGCGCGCATCGGCGTCGTCACGTTCCCGGGCACGCTCGACGACCGCGACGCCGCACGCGCGGTCCGCCTCGCCGGAGCCACGCCCGTGCCGCTGTGGCACGCGGACGCGGACCTGCAGGGTGTGGACGCCGTCGTCCTGCCCGGCGGGTTCTCCTACGGCGACTACCTGCGCGCCGGTGCCATCAGCCGGTTCGCGCCGGTCATGGACGTGCTCGTCGACGCCGCGCGCGGCGGCCTGCCGGTGCTGGGGATCTGCAACGGCTTCCAGGTGCTGTGCGAGGCCCACCTGCTGCCCGGTGCCATGATCAAGAACGATCACCGGACGTTCATCTGCCGCGAGCAGGTCCTCACCGTCGAGAACATCGACACCGTGTGGACGCGCGACTACCAGGCGGGTGAGCAGATCACGATCCCGCTGAAGAACCAGGACGGCCAGTACGTCGCCGACCCGCACGTGCTCGACGAGCTCGAGGCCGAGGGGCGCGTCGTGTTCCGCTACGCGGGCTGGAACCCGAACGGGTCGCGGCGCGACATCGCAGGCATCACGAACGCGGCGGGCAACGTGGTGGGCCTCATGCCTCACCCGGAGCACGCCGTGGAGTCGGGCTTCGGGCCCGACGGCGCCCGTGGCCCGCGCACGGGGACGGACGGGCTGCGGTTCTTCACGTCGGTGATCAGCACCCTCGTCGGCTGACACGTCGGTGGACCAGAGCCTCGAGGGCGGTCCCGGCATCGTCGCCGGAGTCGTTCCCCCTCCCGCAGCCGCAGCGGCGGGTGATGCAGCTGCGCCCCGGGTCGAGCTGCGCCAGGTCGGTTGGGACGACGCCGACGCCGAGGTGCTGCGGGTCGAGCAGCAGGCTGAGCTCGCCGAGATGTACGACGGCGAGGGCGACATCGAGCCCGAGCTGCCGCGGGACGAGATGGTCGCGACGGTGCTCGTCACGGTCGACGGCGAGGTCGCCGGGTGCGGCTCGCTGCGGGACGCCGCGCGGTACGGCGAGGGGTACGGCGAGCTCAAGCGCATGTTCGTGCGACCGGCGTTCCGTCGGCGTGGGCTCTCGCGCTTGGTCGTCACCGAGCTCGAGGCGATCGCCCGCGCCGCGGGGTACGTGCGGCTCATCCTCGAGACCGGGGTGCGGCAGCAGCAGGCCATCGGCCTGTACCGGTCCTGCGGGTACCGGCGCATCCCCAGCTACGGCCCGTACGAGTTCGAGGAGCACTCGGTCTGCTACGGGCGCTGGCTGCGCGGCGTCGGCATGCGTGTCCTCGTGGTCAGCGGGACAGTCGGCGCGGGCAAGACGACGATCGCGGCCGAGGTCGCTGCGGCCCTCGAGTCGCGCGACGTGCCGCACGCGTGGATCGACGTCGACACGGTGTGCCAGGTGTGGCCGCGCACGTCCGAGGACCCGTTCGCGCAGCAGCTCGTCTTCGAGAACCTGGGCGCGATCGCACCGAACCTGGCGCGGCACGGGTACCGCCACGTGGTGCTTGCGCGGGTCGTCGAGGACGTGGCCGACCGGGAGCGCTACGAGGTCGCGTTCGACGGCGCCGAGGTCTCGGTCGTACGGCTGACCGCGACGGAGGCGACGCGGCTGGCCCGGCTGGAGCGCCGGGAGCAGGTCGACCGCTGGCGAGCCTGGCACCAGGCCCGGACCGTCGAGCTCGACCGCGTCCTGTCGGCAGCCGGCATCGAGGACGCGGTGGTCGAGAACGAGGGCCGCGCGCCGCAGGAGGTCGCCGCCCAGGTGCTCGCCGAGATCGGCTGGTAGGCCCCCGCGCCCGAGGGCGCCGTCAGATCGTCACGGCCCCGTCGGCGGCGACGCTCCACGACGGGTTGAAGGCGACCTCCCACAGGGTCCCTGCGGGGTCGGCGAAGTAGCCGTGGTACCCGCCCCACTCGGCCCGACGGGCCTCCTTGACGAGGCGGCCACCGGCGCGGACGGCATCGGCGAGGGCGGTGTCCACCTCGGCCTCCGACCCGACGTTGTGCGCGAGGGTGACGCCCGCGGGGGCGGCTGCGGGCACTGCGGTGCCGTCCGGGTCGACGTCGCGCGCGAGCGCCGCCGCGCCGAACAGGGACAGCGCGAGCCCGTGCCCGACCTGGAGGAACACCACCTCTCCGGGCACCTCGAACAGGGGCTGCCACCCGAGGCCGTCGACGTAGAAGGCGCGGGCCCGGGCGACGTCGGGCACGCCGAGCGTGATGAGCGAGAGTCGAGGTTCCATGCCCCGCACGCTAACCACCCCCACCGACACGCCCGCCCCAGCCGTGGAGCGCACGACCGGGCGCCCACTACCCGTCCCGGCCGCGGAGCTGACCACCCGGCGCTGAGGTCGGACTCTCGCGCTGAGGTCGACCCTCCGGATGCCCGACCTCGGCACGAGCTACCGACCTCGGCGACGTCGGGGACGCCAGCGACCTCAGCGACCTCAGCGACGTCAGCGAGGCGGCGTGACCGAGCCCGTGAGGTGTCGGCGGCCGCGGCCGTCCCAGGCGTCGTAGCGCCAGACGTCGCCCTCACGGGCCACGCGGACGTTGACGTTCGACGGCAGCAGCACGGGCTTGGCGAACGTGACGTCCCACGTGAACGCCTCGCCGCGAGCCGCGGGGCCGATGTCGGCGAGCGCGCGGGACGCCGTGTACATCCCGTGCGCGATGGCGCGGGGGAACCCGAACGCCTTGGCCGTCAGCGCGGACATGTGGATCGGGTTCCGGTCACCGGACACGGCCGCGTAGGCCCGCCCGACGCCGCCACCGAGCGCCCAGCGTCCCGTCGGCAGCGGCGGCTCCCACTCCGCTCGCAGGTCCGGGGCGCCGGCGTTCTGAGGCGCCCTGCCGTTGTGCGCGCTGCTGCCCGTTGCCGCGGCGTCCACCCCGACGTCGTGCCCGCCACCGCGCACCCCGGCGAGTCGGACGCCCTTCGCGAGGTACGTCGAGATGCCGCGCCACACGTGCTCCCCGCCGACGCTGACGTCGGCGACGACCTCCACGGTGACGCCGGCCCGGTGGGCGCGCAGGTCACGGGCGTGCGCGTCGATGTCCAGTCGTTCACCGAGGCGCACCGCCCGCCGCTGCTCGACGCGGTTCGCGACGTGCACGAGCCCGAGGAGGCCGAGCGGGAAGTCCGGGCGGACCATGACCGCGGTCGCCACCGGGAAGGCCACGACGTGCACGAACCCGGCCGGCAGCGCATCCGCGCCGGGCTCGCCCAGCAGGTGCTGGTAGGCCGTGAGGTGGTCGGCGTGGGGTCGGACGTCTCGCACGACGACGTGCGTGTCCGGCAGGTCGCCCGCGCGCACGGTCGTGCGGCGGGTCGCGGCCGCGCGTGCCGAGCCGGCGAGCCCGCGCGCGTAGAGGCCGCCGAGGGCCGGGACGGTCGCGAGCTCGACCGCGGGCTCGTCCGGCGCGGGGGCGTCGGGCATACCAGCGGCATGGGCCAGGCCGGGGACGTCGGGTACGGGGACGGCGGGCACGCCGTCGTCAGGCACGGACGCGCCGTCGTCGGGCACGCCTTCGCCGGGCATCCCGGGCACGGCCCCGCCGCGTGCGCCGTCGTCGGGCACGGGCGCACCGCCGCTCCGACCCACCCCCGCGTTGTCGGAGCTCATGCCCCGACCATGTTCTGCCCGCACACGCGCACGACCTGCCCGTTGATGCCGCCCGCCTGGGGCGACGCGAGGAACGCGATGGTCTCGGCGACGTCGATCGGCTGCCCGCCCTGCTGGAGCGAGTTGAGCCGGCGGGCGACCTCGCGCGTCGCGAACGGGATGCGCGCGGTCATGTCGGTCTCGATGAAGCCGGGTGCGACGGCGTTGATGGTGCCCCCGGCGGACGCGAGTGCCGTCGCGGACGCGCGCACCATGCCGATGACCCCGGCCTTGGAAGCGCCGTAGTTGGTCTGCCCACGGTTCCCGGCGATGCCGCTGGTCGACGCGAGGCCGATGACGCGCGGGGCGGGGCCGAGCGTGCCGGACGCGAGGAGCGCCTCGGTGATCCGCAGCGGTGCCGTCACGTTGACGGCGAGGACCGGGTCCCACCTCTCGGGCCGCATGTTCACGAGGAGCTTGTCGCGCAGGATCCCGGCGTTGTGGACGACGACGTCGAGCCGGCCGTACCGGGCGCTCACGTGCTCGAGCAGGCGCTGCGCGGCGTCGTCGGCCGTGACGTCGAGCTGCAGGGCCGTGCCGCGCACCTCGTTGGCGACCTTCGCGAGCGCGTCGCCGGCGCCGGGGACGTCGACGACCACGACCGTCGCGCCGTCGCGCGACAGCGTCCGCGCGATGGCCGCGCCGATGCCGCGTGCGGCGCCCGTGACGACCGCGACGGTCCCGTCGAGCGGGCGGTCCCAGTCCGCGGGGACCGCGCCCCCGGTGGAGCCGACGTGCACGAGCTGCCCGTCGACGAACGCGGACCGGCCGGAGAGCAGGAACCGCAGGGCCCCGACCGCCGAGGGCGCGTCGACCCCGACCCCGTCGTCGAGCACGATCCCGTTGCCGGTGGCCCCCGCGCGCAGCTCCTTGGCGAGCGAGCGCAGCATGCCGTCCACGCCCTGGCGGGCCGCGGCGACGGCGGGTGCGGCGTCGGACGGCGCCCGGGAGACGGTCACGACCCGACCGCCGGGAGCGAGCGAGCGCAGCACGCCGCCCAGCTCGAGCATGGGCGCTCCGAGCTCGGCGGGCGCGCCCACCTCGGTGAGCACCACGACGACGGCGCCGTACCGGTCGTCGCCACCGTGGCGGCGCACGTCGAGGTCCCAGTCGAGCAGGGTCGCGGCGAGCGCGTCGGCGTCCTTGCCGGACGCGGCGTCGGCGAGGACGAGCACGGGCCCCGGCACGAGCGGGGCGCCGGGGCTGTGGCGGCGCAGCACGGCGGGGCGCGGCAGGCCCAGCTGCTTGGCGAGCTTCTTCGTGAACCCCGAGTTGACGAGGTTCAGGTACGTGTCGGTCACGCTGCCTCCAAGATCGCGACGACGCCCTGCCCACCGGCAGCGCAGACGGAGATGAGGCCGCGGCCCGAGCCCTTGGCCGCGAGGGCCTTGGCGAGGGACGCGACGATGCGGCCGCCCGTGGCGGCGAACGGGTGGCCCGCGGCGAGCGACGAGCCGTGGACGTTGAGCTTGGCGCGGTCGATGGACCCGAGGGCGCGGTCGAGGCCGAGGCGCTCGCGGCAGTACTCCTCGCTCTCCCACGCGGCGAGGTTGCACAGGACGGTCCCCGCGAACGCCTCGTGGATCTCGTAGAAGTCGAAGTCCTGGAGGGTCAGGCCGTTGCGGGCGAGCAGGCGGGGCATCGCGTGCACGCCGGCCATGAGGAGCCCGTCGCGCCCGTGCACGAAGTCCACGGCGCCGGCCTCGGCGTCGACGACGGTCGCGAGGGGGCGCAGCCCGCGCTGCTCGGCCCAGTCGTCGCTCGCCAGGAGGACGGTGGACGCGCCGTCGGTCAGCGGCGTCGAGTTGCCCGCGGTCATGGTCGCGGGGGCGCCGAGGCGCTTGCCGAAGACGGGCTTGAGCGACGCGAGCTTCTCCATGGACGTGTCCGCTCGCAGGTTCGCATCGCGCGTGAGCCCGCGGTACGGCGTCATGAGGTCGTCGAAGAACCCGGCCTCGTAGGCGGCCGCGAGGTTGTGGTGGCTCGCGAGGGCGAGCTCGTCCTGGGCCTCGCGCGTGATGGCGAACGCCGCGGTGGTCAGGGCCTGGTGCTCGCCCATGGATAGCCCCGTGCGCGGCTCGGCGGTGTCGGGGGCCGACGGCGTGAAGTGGCCGGGCCGGATGCGCGTGATGTGCTTGAGCTTCTGCCCGGTGGTGCGCGCCCGGTTGATGTCGAGGATGACGGCGCGCAGCGGGTCGCTGACGACGATGGGGGCGTCGGACGCGGAGTCGACGCCACCGGCGACGGCCGAGTCGATCTGGCCGAGGCGGATCTTGTTGGACAGGCCGACGACGGTCTCGAGGCCTGTCGCGCAGGCCTGCTGGAGGTCGTAGGCGGGCGTCTCCGGGGAGAGCGCCGAGCCGAGGACCGCCTCACGCGTGAGGTTGAAGTCGCGCGAGTGCTTGAGGACGGCACCCGCGGCGACCTCGCCGATGCGCTCGTCGGCGAGGCCGAAGCGTGCGACGAGCCCGTCGAGGGCTGCGGTGAGCATGTCGAGGTTGGTGGCGCGCGTGTAGGCGCCGCCGGCCCGGGCGAAGGGGATCCGGTTGCCGCCGACGACGACGGCCCGCCGCGTGGCGGGGGTGCCCGCGGGGCCGGGGGAGTCGGGTGCTCCGCCCGTGGGTGTCGAGCCGGTCGTGCTGCGGGGTGCCGCCATGGCCTGGTCCTCTCGCGTCGTCATTGAGCGTGTGATCCGGGGTGGTGCGCTGCGAGCAGGTGCACGACTCGGGACCACGGTCCCGGGTGAGGCGGCTCGCAGAGTGATAGTGCCTGACACGCACAGTACCTGATACCGTCGGTTTCGTGAGCCGCATCACACCGGCAGGGTCGCCGGCGTCCCGCACCGCGGGCGAGCAGGAGTCCGTCAGCCCGGGCACGCCCCCGGCCGACGGGCAGGTGCTGCCCCCGCCGCCCGCCCCGTCGTCGCTGCCCACCACGTCGCCCCTGCCGGCCGACGGGCGCTCGACCCGGTGGGAGGACCACCGCGCCGCGCGTCGGGCCGAGCTGGTCCACGCCGCGCGCCGGGCGGTCCACCGCCAGGGCCCCGACGTCTCCATGGACGAGATCGCGACCGCCGGCGGCACGTCGAAGTCGATCGTCTACCGGTACTTCGTCGACAAGACCGGCCTCCAGCTGGCCGTCGGCGAGGCCGTGATCTCGCAGATGCACGCGGCCCTCGACGCCGCAGCCCAGGCCGCGACGACGCCGCGCGAGGGCCTGCGCTCGATGATCGACGTGTACCTCGAGATGGTGGAGGCCTCGCCCAACGTCTACTGGTTCGTCACCCGGCCGGTCGCCGACGACGCCTCCGGGCCCCTCGGCCCGTTCCTCGAGCAGGTCGCGGCGCTCATCGCGCGGCCCTTCGCCCGGGTCCTCACGGCGGGCACCCCGGCGCCCGACCTCGCCGACGTGTGGGCGGCGGGCGCCGTCGGGTTCATCCGCGGCGCGGGGGAGTGGTGGCTCAAGCACCGCTCCGACCCGGCCGCGCCCCCGCGCGAGGAGCTCACCGAGCGCGTCACCGCCTGGCTGTGGGCCGGGCCCGTGAGCGTGCTCGCCCGCGCACGTACAGACGTCGGGCAGGTCGACGAGGGTGTCGACCTGCCGCCCGGCACCACCACGCCGCCCGTCCTCGACGCCTCACGGGGCGCCGGCACGGGCACCGACCAGCGCACGTCCCATCACCTCACCGACGAGGAGCACCGATGACCACCCTGAGCGACAAGCGCCCGAGCCACGGCCGCACGGACCACCCGGCGACGTCCCGCGCGGAGCGCACCGACCACGGCCCGACGCCGCGCGTCGACGTCCCCCTGCTCGAGCAGGTCGTGCTCGGACGGTGGGCCGATGTGCGCCGCGAGGCCCGCGAGTTCCTCAAGGACCCGCGCATGCACCGCATCGAGGGCCTGTCGATGGCCGAGCACCGGGCGCGCGTGCTCGAGCAGGTCAAGATCCTCGCGACCGAGGGCGACGTGCTGCGTGCCTTCCCCACGGCGCTCGGCGGCGCGGACGACCACGGCGGAAGCCTCGCGCGGTTCGAGGAGGTCGTCACTGCCGACCCGTCGCTGCAGATCAAGGCGGGCGTCCAGTGGGGGCTCTTCGCCTCGGCGATACTGCACCTGGGCACCCAGGAGCACCACGAGCGCCTCCTGCCCGCCGCCATGTCCGTCGACGTCCCGGGTGCGTTCGCGATGACGGAGACCGGCCACGGGTCCGACGTCGCGAGCATCGGCACGACCGCGACGTACGACGCGGCGACCCAGGAGTTCGTGATCCACACGCCCTTCCGGGCCGCCTGGAAGGACTACCTCGGCAACGCGGCGCTGCACGGGACCGCGGCCGTCGTCTTCGCCCAGCTGATCACCGCCGGCCCCGGCGAGGAGCCCGTGAACCACGGGGTCCACGCCTTCTACGTCCCGCTGCGCGACCCCGCGACCGGCGAGCTCCTGCCCGGCGTCAGCGGAGAGGACGACGGGCTCAAGGGCGGCCTCAACGGCATCGACAACGGTCGCCTGTGCTTCGACCAGGTGCGCGTGCCCCGCCACGACCTGCTCAACCGCTACGGCGACGTCGCGCCCGACGGCACCTACACCTCGCCGATCACGAGCCCCGGCCGCCGGTTCTTCACGATGCTCAGCACCCTCGTCCAGGGCCGCGTGTCGCTCGACGGCGCCGCGGTGAACACGAGCAAGCTCGCGCTGATCATCGCCATCACGTACGCGAACGAGCGCCGGCAGTTCTCGGCCGCGTCGGAGACCGACGAGGTCGTGCTCCTCGACTACGCGGAGCACCAGCGACGCCTCCTGCCGCGGCTCGCGCAGACGTACGCGGGCGCGTTCGCGCACGAGAGGCTCCTCGAGGCGTTCGTCGGCGTGTTCTCGGGCGCGGACGACACGGACGAGAGCCGCCAGGACCTCGAGACGATCGCGGCGGCCCTCAAGCCCGCGTCGACGTGGCACGCGCTCGACACCCTCCAGGCGGCGCGCGAGGCGTGCGGCGGCGCGGGCTTCCTCACGGAGAACCGCCTCGTGTCGCTGCGCGCGGACCTCGACGTGTACGCGACGTTCGAGGGCGACAACACGGTCCTCATGCAGCTCGTCGCCAAGCGGCTGCTCGCGGACTACTCCAAGGAGTTCAAGGACATCGACGCGAGCGGCGTCGCGCGCTACGTCGCGGGCCGGGCTGCGGACGCCGCCCTGCACCGCACCCCGCTCCTGCGCGTCGTGCAGACGCTGGCCGACGGCGGCAACCGCCGCAGGTCCGCGGGCCAGCTCCGGGAGACGGAGACGCAGCGCGAGCTCCTCACGGACCGCGTCGAGACGATGGTCGCGGAGGTCGCCACGGCGCTGCGTCCGGCGATGAAGGGCTCGCGCGAGGAGGCGGCCCGCCTCTTCAACGAGCACCAGCACGCGCTGATCGAGTGCGCGCGGGCGCACGCGGACCTGCTCCAGTGGGAGGCGTTCACCGCGGGCCTCGAGAAGGTCGGCGACCCCGGGACGCGCCGGGTCCTGACGTGGCTGCGCGACGTCTTCGGCCTCAGCATCATCGAGCGGAACCTCGCGTGGTACCTGATCAACGGGCGCCTGTCGGCGGGCCGCGCGCGCACGGTGACCTCCTACATCGACCGCCTGCTCGTCCGCCTGCGCCCGCACGCGCAGGACCTCGTCGACGCGTTCGCCTACGGCCCGGAGCACGTGCGCGCCGCGATCGCGACGGGTGCCGAGCGTGAGCGCCAGGACGAGGCGCGGGCGCACTACCGCAAGCAGCGCGCGACCGGCGAGGAGCCCCGCAAGGAGAAGTCGAGCGTCAAGCCGGCCGTCAAGGCGGTCAGGCAGGCGCCGAGCCCCGCCTGAACGACCCGAGGCGCCGGGGCGTCGCGTGGAACGTGCGGCAGCGGGCGACCCGACCGGGCTCAGTCCGGTCGGGTCGCTCGCGCGGCGTGCTCGAGCACCGCGGTCGCGACCTCGGACGCCCGGTGCTCGGGAAGCCAGTGGTCGGCGTCGAGCTCGCGGTGCTCGAAGGGTCCGGTGACGAACGCCGCGGTCCCGGCGACGGCGTCGGGCGCGAAGAAGGGGTCGCGGCGGCCCGTGAGATAGGTCGTCGGCACGCGTGTGCGGCCGGCGCCACCACCCCGGGTCACGGGCAGCGCGCGGTACCAGGCGAGCGCCGCGGTCAGGGCACCCGGCTCGCGCATGCGCTGCACGTAGCGGTCGGCGGAGGCCTCGGACAGCCCCGAGCGCATGAGCGACGAGCGCAGCCGCGCACCGTCACGTGCGAGCAGGCGCGCCTCGGGGAGCCAGGGCAGCTGGAACCCGAGCATGTAGCGCGAGCGGCGCGCCTGGTCCCGGTGCCTCAGCGCGGCGGCCATCGCCGCGGGGTGCGGCGTCGAGAGCGCCGTGAGCGACAGGGTTCGCTCGGGCCGGCGGCCCGCGAACGTCCACGCGACGGACCCACCCCAGTCGTGCCCGACGACGTGCGCCCGCTCGACCTGGGCGGCGTCGAGCAGGGCGACCACGTCCTCGACGAGCTCCGGCACCGTGTAGGCCCGGCGCCCGCGCGGCCGGGCCCCGGGCGAGTAGCCGCGCTGGTCGGGGACGAGCACGCGCATGCCGCCGGCCACGAGGAGCGGGATCACGGCGTCGTACGCGGAGCCGTTCTGGGGGAAGCCGTGCAGCAGGACCGCCGTCGGCGGATCGGCGCGCGCTGCGTCCGGCGCCGCCGGTCCGGGTGCGGCAGGGGTTCCGGGCGCCTGCGGTGGGCGGTGGTCGCGGACGTCGAACGTGAGGCCCGCGCGCGAGAACGTCTCCATCCGCCCATCCTGGTCCCGGCGGCCTCGCCAGGTCACGCACCGGGTGGGCGGGGTCGTCTGCCCGCATCGCTGACCAGGGCCGCTGCCCGATGTGTGGCATCCTTCTCGCCGTGATCCCCCTCCCGCGAGCCGTCCGTCGCGCGCGCCCGCGGGCCGCGACCGTCCGCGCGTGCGTCGTCCTCGGCGTCGCGGCAGCCCTCGCCGGGTGCGCGTCCACCGTCCAGGGCACGGCAGTCGTCGGGGAGGCGCCCAACGCGCTCGTGCCCATCGACGGCGACAGCGTGTCCCTGCGGGTCGAGTACGAGCGGACCGTCGACGAGGTCAACGACTACTGGACGGCCGACCGTCAGGGCGACGCCGCGCCGTTCGACCCGATCGTGCCCGGCGGTGACCGCACCGCCGGCGCGGGCGACTCCGCGACGGGCGTGATCGTGGACCCCACGACCGGGCCGGTGAACCCGGTGGGCCCGCAGGTGGCCGCGTCCAGCGCGGGCGACCAGTTCGTGGCGACCGGGCTGGCCGCGGGGACGCAGGGACGTCTCTACATGGGCTTCAGCACGGGTGACTCGGTGTGCTCGGCGAGCGTCGTGAACTCGGCCGCCGGCAACGTCGTCGCGACGGCCGCGCACTGCGTGTGGGACATGGACGCCGACGTCGTCGCGGACTACCTCGCCTTCGTGCCCGCGGACGCGGACTCCGGGGCGAGCGCGCCGTACGGCATCTGGGCGGTCGAGTCCGTCGTCCTGCCGGAGCAGTTCGCGCAGGACGCCAACCTCGACCCGGTCGACCGCTACATCGTCGGCGAGGGCTGGGCGTACGACTTCGCGTTCCTCGTCATGGCGCCGAGCTCGTCCGGTCAGGAGATCGAGTCCGTCACGGGCGGGCAGGGCATCGCGTTCGGCATCCCCGCCCAGGAGCTCGTCGTGACCGGCTACCCCACGATGGAGCCGTTCGACGGCACGTCGCAGCGCTACTGCGCGTCCGACGACTGGGACCCCTACGACTACGCCTACTACATCTCGTGCGACATGACGCCGGGCTCCTCGGGCGGGGGCTGGTTCACCAACTACGACGCCGCCAGCGGGTCCGGCTACCTCGTCGCGACCACGTCGTTCGGCTCCCCGGGGACCCTCGGTGCCGCGCCGCTCGGTGCCACGGCGCTGAGCCTGTTCACGGAGGTGGGTGGCCTGTGATGCGCTCGACGTCACGGGAGCGTCGCTCGTCGCGCTCCGCGCGGGTCCGCGTGGTCTCAGCCGCGGGCCTCCTGCTCCTCCTCACCGCGTGCGCCGGGACCACGCAGGGTCAGGCGTTCCCCGACTGGGAGGACCTGGAGGAGCGCGACGCAGCGCGCTTCGAGGCCCAGCTCGAGGCCCTGGGCACCGCGATCAACGAGTCGAGCCCGTTCACGACCACGGCCGAGATGAGCGTCACGGGGGTCTCCTACGTGCACGCCGCGTACGGCGAGCGCGACTCCGGGTCGCAGGCCGTCGTGCACGTGCTCGGCAACCCCGCGTCGATCTTCATCCAGCAGACCGACGCCGACGCCGGCTACACGATCGACACCCTCCACGTGGGCGGGCAGACCTGGGACTACCTGCTGCTCGGCGACGGGTACGCCTCCCTCGCCCCGACGCCGTGGGTCCAGATGCCGACCATCTACGGCCACCCCGACGAGGACCCGCTCACCGCGTCCCTGCGCACGGTCTGCTTCATCGAGGGCTTCCAGCAGATGTGCGAGATCCACGACACCGTGGTGACGACGGCCGAGTCGCCGCGCGGGCAGGACATGCGGGCCTCGGTCACGGTGGAGCCCGACGGCGTCGTCCGGTCGGAGACCGAGGTCACCCTCGCGGCCGTGATCGAGAACAACGGCCTGCTGCACATCCCGCCGGAGATCTCCTCCGAGCTGACGCAGGCGATGCTCGACTCCTTCATCCCGGTCACGCTGTGGCAGGACGCCGACGGGATGATCATCAAGGTCGAGATGAACGGGAGCGTGCCCGGTACCGACGGCGCCGACGACTTCGTGGTGCAGGCGGGCTTCGAGATCACCGGGACCGCGTCACCCGAGGACTTCCCCACCCCACCGATCGCCTGGGACACCACGGTGATCACCGACGAGCAAGCGATCGACGACTTCTACACGAAGATGGGGAACCTGTGACCCACCCGCCGCAGCCCGGACCGACCCCGGCGCCCCAGCCCACGCCCGACGCCGCGCCCGACCCCGCCGCGCAGGCGCCCGGTCCCGCCGCGCAGGCGCCGGTTCCGCAGTACGCGCCCCCGCCCGCGCCGCAGCAGCGACCGGCCGGTCAGCAGCACCCCCAGCAGCCGCCTCACCAGGGCTCCCAGCCGTTCGCGCCGCCGCGCGCGCAGCCCTTCGCGGCCCCCGGCGCCCAGCCGTACGCCGCGCCACCCGCACAGCCGGGCGCCCAGCCGTACGGAGCCCCGCCGGCCCGCCCGGCGCACCCGCAGCAGGGCCAGCCCGGTCAGCAGCCGCACCCCGGCCAGCAGCCGCACCCCGGCGAGCAGCCGTACCGCGGCCAGCAGCCGGGCCACCCCGGTCAGCAGCCGGGCCACCCCGGCCACACGGCGCCGTCCGGCCCCGCAGCGCAGTCGCGCCCCGCAACGCCCGCCGAGCAGCCCCGGGCGGACGGTGCGACCGGTGAGGCCCCGGCCGCGCCCGTCGACGGCACGCCGAAGCGGTCCCGTGGGTCGGCACTGCTCCCGTTCGTCATCACCGGCGCGGTGACCGCGCTCGTCTCGGTGGCCCTGACCCTCCTGGTCACGGGTGTCATCGGCGGTCCGCCGGCGTTCGACGAGGAGGCGCTCGAGCGAGACGTGACGAGCGTCGTGCAGAACGACTTCGACGTGGCGGACTTCCGGCGGGTGGACTGCCCCTCGGGTCTCACCGCCGAGCCGGGCCTCGAGTTCGAGTGCACGTTCACGTCGGGCGGCGTCGAGCTGTCGGTGCCCGTCGAGGTGCTCAACGACGCGGGTCAGTACCGCGTGGGCGGCCCCACCGAGTGACGGGCCTCAGCCCGACAGCACGTCGGCGAGGCTGAACCGCACCGGGACCTCGAGCTGTGCGTACGTGCAGCTCGAGGGGTCGCGGTCCGGCCGCCAGCGGACGAGCTGCGCGGTGTGCCGCAGCCGCGCGCCCTCCATGTGGTCGTAGCGGACCTCGACGACGCGCTCGGGCCGCAGGGGTGTGAAGGACAGGTCCTTGCCGGAGTTCCACCGGCTGCCGGCGGCCTCCGTGGGCGTCCGGGTCCCCGCGGCCTGGGCCGCGGCGGTCCACGGGTGGTCCTCGCCGGGGCCGACGACGAGCGGCTGCAGCTCCGCGAACAGCTCCTTGCGCCGGGCCATGGTGAAGGAGCTCGCGACGCCGATGGACGCGAGCGTGCCGGCGTCGTCGTACAGGCCGAGCAGCAGCGACCCGACGGCGTCGTCGGCGGCCTTGTGCACGCGGTATCCGCCGACGACGCAGTCGGCCGTGCGCTCGTGCTTGATCTTGGACATCACGCGCTTGTCCGGCTCGTACGCGAGGTCGCCGCGCTTGGCGACGACGCCGTCGAGCCCCGCGCCCTCGAAGAGCTCGAACCACTCGCGTGCCAGCTCGGCGTCGTCCGTCGTCCGGGTCAGGTAGACGCCGGGACCCGTGCCGGGCACCGCCTGCTCGAGCCGGGCGCGGCGTTCGGCGAAGGGGCGCGACGTCAGGTCCTCGTCGCCGAGCGCGAGGAGGTCGAACACGACGAGCACGGCGGGCGTCTCGCGCGCGAGCAGCTGGACGCGGGAGTCCGCGGGGTGGATGCGCTGGAGCAGCGCCTCGAAGTCCAGGCCCGCGCCGTCGGCGGAGGCGACCACGATCTCGCCGTCGACGACGCACCGCTCGGGGAGCTCGCGCAGCGCCGCGGTGACGACCTCGGGGAAGTACCGCGTGATGGGCTTGGTGTTCCGGCTGCCGATCTCCACCTCGTCGCCGTCGCGGAAGACGATGGCCCGGAAACCGTCCCACTTGGGCTCGTAGTGCTGGCCCGGCGGGATCTCGGGCACGGACTTGGCGAGCATCGGCGCGACGGGCGGCATCACCGGGAGATCCATCGCCCCAGTGTGCTGTCCGCGTGACGCCGACGCACCTGGTTGCCCACCGCCACGCGTCGTCGGAGGGGCTTCACCAGCGGTTGTGCGCCTCCTCGGCCCAGCCCTCGACGCCGTCGACCCGGATGCGGCGCCCTGCGTCGTCGGTCATCGCGCCGGACCAGGTGCCGAAGCACTGGTGGGTCTCGCCCGCGACGATCAGGAGGTCGGTGCGCGCGGCCCGCTCGTGGAACGGCGTGAACGTGAGGTCGACGCGCGCGCGGTCGGCGTCGTGCACGTGCCAGGGGGCGAGCCAGTCCGTGCGGTCGTACTCCCACACGAGGTCGTCGCTGTTCTTGTGCAGCCGGCCGTCGACGAGCAGCGCGTTCTCGGTCGAGCCCGTCCCGTCCGTCCACGCGCCGCCCACCTGGACGCCGACGACGTGCCCGTCGACCACCCCGCTGCCCGCGCCCCAGTTCCAGCGCATCCGGTACGGCCACCGGCCGCGGCCGTGGTCGAGGACCGCCCACGACGCGCCGTCGGGCAGGGTGTGGCGCACGCCGTCGACAGTGAGGCTGCCCGACGCCGGGCGGGCGACGTCCTTGACCGTGTACTGGAAGCGCCGGTCGCTCCACGGCACGACGACGCCGAGCGACTCGTGGCCCTCGGGTGACGCGGCGACCACGTCGACCTCGACGCGAGGGGTGCGGGCCCGCAGCCGGGTGCCGCCCGCGACGTCCTCGATGCGGATGTCGAGCCCGCGCGCCCGGGCGACCGCCGGGCCGTCGCCCAGGCTCGCGGGCAGCTGGACCCCTCTGCCCAGGGGCACGACGGCGACGGTGTCGACGTCGCCCGACGTCGCGCGGTCGAGCACCCACACCTGGTGCTGCGCGGCGTAGTCGAGGTCGGCGACGGTCAGTGCGATCACGTGGCGGGGCGTCATGACCGCCCAGTACTCCCAGCGCTTGCTACGGCCCCACCCGCGCAGACCGGTCCGGTGCAGGGGCCTGCGGGTCCAGCCGACGGCGGCGGGGTCGAGCCGCCCGTCGGCCCGGCACAGCTCGACCGTCGCGGTGATCTCCAGCTCCGTCGCCATCCGCGCAGTCTGCCGTGCCGGCGGCCCGGCCGGGACCCCGCAGCCGCCGGCGGTCGCCGTCACACGTCGCGCACGCGGAGCGCGGCGTAGGCCGCGACGACGACGGCGTCGACTGCAAGGACGAGGACGGCCAGCCCCGTCGAGGGCGTGAGCGCGCCGTCGACCGGGACGACGGTGTACGCGGCCTGGCCGGCGGTGACGGGCCAGTAGCCGGCGAACCAGTCCCCGAGGGCACCGGGCAGGCCCGGCCCGAGCGCGGGCACCAGCAGGAGCGCGCCGACGAGGACGGCGAGGCTCGTCGTCGTCGAGCGGGTGAGGACGCCGACGGCCATCCCCGCGAGCGTGACGAGCGTCAGGTAGAGCGTCCCGCCGACGAGCGCCCCGGCTACGCCAGGGTCGCCCGGTCCGGCAGCGGGCAGGCCGGCGCCGCGCAGCGCGACCTGCACGACGGTGAAGCTCAGCAGGGTGGTGGCGGCGCCCGTGGCGAGCCCGACGGCTGTCACGACGAGGGCCTTGGCCCGGAGGAGGCGGGCCCGGGACGGGACGGCGGACAGGCTCGTGCCGATCATCGCGGTGTCGTACTCGGGCGTGATGCTGAGCGCGCCGAGCATGCCGACGAGCAGCTGCGCGAAGAGGAAGCCCTTGAGGCTCGTCGCGGTCGGGTCCCAGGGCGTGGGCAGGTCGGACGGGGTGCCGCCCAGCACCTCGGACACGCCGAGGATGCCGAGGGCGGCGCCTGAGACCACGGCGCTGAGGGCTGTGAGCCAGGTGCTGCGGACGCTGCGGAGCTTGGTCCACTCGGAGCGGAGGACGTTCATGCGGCGTGGCTCCCGTAGTCGGTGGCGTCGTGGGTCAGGCGGAGGAAGACGTCCTCGAGGGACTCGCGGACGGCCGTGAGCTCGTCGAGGGCGATGCCCTCGGCGGCGGCGACGTGGCCGACGGCGGACGGGTCGGCTCCCGTGACGAGGAGCGCGGCGCCGGCGCCGGCAGGGGCACCGGTCTCGGCGTCGGCGCCGGTGCGCGCGGCGACGGTCAGGCCGGCCCGCTCGAGCGCGCGGGCGAGCTCGACCGTGGACGCGGCCCGGACCAGGACGTCACGGCTCGTGTTGTCGCGGACGAAGTCGCGCAGCGAGGCCTGCGCGATGAGCCGGCCCTGGCCGATGACGACGAGGTCGTCGGCCGTGAGCTCCATCTCGGACATGAGGTGGCTCGAGAACAGGATCGTCCGGCCCTCGCCTGCGAGGTCGCGCATGAGCGTGCGCATCCAGCGGATGCCCTCGGGATCGAGGCCGTTGAGGGGCTCGTCGAGCACGAGGACCCCGGGGTCGCCGAGCAGCGCGGTCCCGATGCCCAGGCGCTGGTGCATGCCGAGCGAGAACTCGCCGACACGGCGCGTGGCCGCGTGGTCGAGCCCCACGAGCTCGAGCACCTCCTCGACCCGCCGCCTGCCGAGGCCCGCGGCCTGTGCGAACGCGAGGAGGTGCGCGTAGGCGGTGCGGTGGGGGTGTACCGCGCGTGCGTCGAGGAGGGCGCCGATGGTCCGCGCGGGGTCCTCGAGCTCGGCCATGCGCCGGTCGCCGATGGTGATGGTGCCGCTCGTGGGCCGGGCCAGGCCCAGAAGCATCCGGATGGCGGTGCTCTTGCCCGCACCGTTCGGGCCCAGGAACCCGGTGATGACTCCGGGGCGCGCGGTGAAGGTGAGGTCGTCCACGGCCGTCGTGCTGCCGTAGCGCTTGGTGAGCCCTCGGGCTCGGATGCCGACGCCGGCCGTCGGGCGGGGTGCGGGGTCCGTGATGGGCACGGGTGCTCCTTCGGTTGGAAACTACACTGCACGGTGCAGTGTAGATATCCATTCCTGAAGGTACGCTGAGAGCATGGCGACAGCGCCGGCGGGAGCGCCGACACCCGCAAGGGGCACGACACGGACCGGCGAAGCCCCCGCGCGCACGCCCTCCCGCGGCCCGCGCCAGCGGTCCGAGCGCAAGCACGCGGCCATCCTCGCCGCGGCGCAGAGCCTGTTCGTCGCGGAGGGCTACGAGCGGGCGAGCGTCGACGCGATCGCCGCGCAGGCCCAGGTCTCCAAGCGCACGGTCTACGACCACTTCGGCGACAAGCGGGCGCTGTTCCAGCGTGTCCTCGAGGAGGTCGACGACGCCGTGGTCGCCACGGTCCGCACGGCGATCGAGGAGGAGATCACCGACGACCGCGAGCTGCGCGAGTCGCTGGTGGCCTTCGCGGCCCGCGTCACGACGCGCACCTTCCCGTCGCCCGCCTACGCGACGTTCCGGCGGCTCGAGCGGCAGCGGCGGACGGTGCCGCAGGCCCACGGACCCGGTACCGAGGTCCCCGAGCGCATGCTCGAGCAGCGGTTCGCCGAGCTCGTCGACGCCGGCAGGCTCCGGGCGGCCGACCCTGCCCTGGCGGCCCGGCACTTCACGGCCCTGACCGTCCGTCTCGCGCTCGACGCGCTCGACGCGACGCCCGCGCTCAACGCACTCGACGCGAGGCCTGCGCCCGACGCGCTCGACGCGAGCGCGGCGCCCGGTCCGTCCGAGGAGGACCTGCGCGTGATCGTCACCGACGGCGTCGACGCGTTCCTGCGCGCCTACACCTGAGCGTCCCCCGCGCAGACGCGGGCGGTGCGCTCAGGCGTTGCAGGCGGCCGCGAGCGTCGCGAGGAGCCCCACGTCGGGCCGCCACGGCTCGAGGTTCCAGCTCTCCTTGTCCGGCGCGCCCACGCTGTGGCACACGAGCTGGTCGCGCATGCCTGGCACGTCGGCGTCCGGCGCGGTGGCGAGGACCTGCTGCCACACGAGGGCGACCGCCGCGTCGTTGCCCGACCGGCCCCAGGGGCTCGGGACCACGGCGAGGGACCGGCCGCCCTCGCGCTCGCCCCAGGTCGCGGACTCGAGGGCCCGGGTGGCGAGGTCGAAGCTCGCCGACACCGGTGGGGCCGTGCTCGTGGACACCGCCGAGGCCGTGACCTTCAGGAGGTCGCCCTCGGCGACGTGCTGCAGGGGCCTGCGGCCCGACGTCGGGCGACCCAGCGCCCCGACCGCGGTCCCGGCGGCGTCGCGGATGAGGACCGAGCCGTCCGGCTGCTCCTCGAAGAGGGACCCGGTGTCGACAGCGAGCAGCGTCACGCCCGCGGGGTCGGCCGCCGTGACGTCGACGCGGACGCTCCCGTCGGCCTCGGCGGTCGCCGTCACGGTGCCCGCGGCGTCTTGCGACCCGGCGGGTGCGGGGCTCGCGACCCACACCGTCACGGTGCCCGAGGTGACGGGCGTCCCGGTCGCCCGCACGTCGGCGGCCGTGGGCGGGGTGGCGACAGGCGTCGGGTCCGGTGCGGGCGTGACCGCGGGGGTGGTCGGGCCCTGCGCGGCACCGGCCGGCCCGACGGGCGAGCAGGCGGCGAGGGCCAGGGCGAGCGCGCACGCCCCGGCGAGGGCGGCGCCGACGACCGCGCGACGGCGCCCGCGCGCCACCGCGGAGGGCCCACGCCCGTCCGCCCCGACGGGACGCGTCACCTGTCCCGTCACTCCAGCGTCGAGCTGTGGTCGGGGACGTACCGCTGCGAGTCGCGTGGCGGCCGGACGTAGCCCTTGGAGGCCGGCCGCTCGGGCAGCACGACGGCCGGCCGCTCGACCGGCACGTACGGGACGGTCGAGAGCAGGTGGTGGATCATGTCGATGCGGGACCTGCGCTTGTCGTCGTTGTCGACGACCCACCACGGGGCCTCGGGGATGTCCGTGTGGACGAGCATCTGGTCCTTCGCCCGGGAGTACTCCTCCCACTGCGTGATGGACTCGAGGTCCATGGGCGAGAGCTTCCACTGGCGCATCGGGTCCGCGAGGCGGGACCGGAAACGCGCCTCCTGCTCGGCGTCGCTCACCGAGAACCAGTACTTGCGCAGGATGATGCCGTCCTCGACGAGCATGCGCTCGAAGATCGGGCACTGGTGCAGGAACCGGTGGTACTCGTCGGGCGTGCAGTAGCCCATGACGCGCTCGACGCCGGCGCGGTTGTACCAGGAGCGGTCGAACAGCACGATCTCGCCCGCGGCGGGGAGCTGGGCGACGTACCGCTGGAAGTACCACTGGGTGCGCTCGCGGTCGCTCGGTGCGGGCAGCGCCGCGATGCGCGCGACCCGCGGGTTGAGGTACTGCGTGACGCGCTTGATGGTGCTGCCCTTGCCCGCGGCGTCGCGTCCCTCGAAGATCACGACGAGCCGCTTGCCCTCGGCGCGGATCCACTCCTGCATGGTCACGAGCTCGGCCTGGAGCCGGAAGAGCTCCCGCTCGTAGAGGGCCTTGGGGAGCCGGGGCGCCCGGTCCGTGGGCTCGGGGGCCTGGTCGCGGGCCTGGTCGGGTGCCGTGTCGGGGTCGGGCATGCTCGCAGCGTACGACGCCGGGCGTCGCCGCGGGCTCGTCACGCGAGGCGGCGTGCGGCGAGCGTGAGAGCGCCGAGCGTGGCGTAGACCGCGGCGGAGACGCGGTCGAGGACGCGCATCCGCAGGCGGGGGAAGAGCGTGCGCAGGCGGTCCCCGCCCACGGCCCACAGCCCGTCGAGCGCGCACGCGAGCCCGACGAACACGAAGCCCAGGGTGAGCATCTGGGCCCACGCGGGGCCGGCGTCGGGCCGGACGAACTGGGGTAGGAACGCGAGGAAGAAGAGCGCGGTCTTGGGGTTGAGCGTGCCGACGAGGAGCCCCGCGCGCACCATGGCGCCGAACCGCGGCGCGGCGGCCGGCGTGCGCGCGCCGGGCACGTGGGTCCCGGCCACGCCGGACGCCGTCGGGCCGGCTGCGTCCGTGCCGTGCGCTCCGTCCGCTCCGTCCGTCGGGCCGGCCGGGCCCGTGCCGAGGTCGGCGAGCGTCCCGGGGGTCCGCGCGCGCCACGCACGGACGGCGAGCCACAGGAGCCACGCCGCACCAGCGGCCTTGACGACCGTGAACGCGGTCGCGCTCGTGGCCAGCACCGCGGACAGGCCCAGCGCGGCCGCGAGCACGTGGACGGTGTTGCCGCCCTCGATCCCGAGCGTCGCGGCGAGCCCTGCACGCCGTCCGTGCCGCAGCGTCGTCGCGAGGATGAACCCCACGGCCGGCCCGGGGGCCAGCACGAGCGCGAGCGCTGCGGGGAGGAACAGTGCGAGCGTGTCGGCGTCGACCACGTGTCTCCTCCTCGTCGGGCGTGCGGTCCGGCCATCGTGCCGTGCGCGGCGGTGCGCGCGCGACCTCCTTTCGCGCCGGAGCCTGGTACCCGACGCGCGGGTCGCACCGTCTGCCGGGCGAGACGCGGCGGGGTGGGGCCCGGGCCCCCGGTAGCCTGAGGCCGTCCGCTTGGCTCTCCGGTTGGGAATCGATGACTGCCACCGACACGCCCCACGCTGCGCACCCCGACACCGTCGACCGCGCCGCCGCGACTCCCGGGACGGCGCTGCCGTACGCGGAGCTGGGCCTGAAGACCGACGAGTACCTGCGGATCGTCGACCTGCTGGGCCGGCGGCCCACCGCCGCCGAGCTCGCGATGTACTCGGTCATGTGGTCCGAGCACTGCTCGTACAAGTCGTCGAAGGTCCACCTGCGCCAGTTCGGCGAGAAGGTCAGCCTGGCGATGCGCGAGCACCTCCTCGTCGGCATCGGCGAGAACGCGGGCGTCGTGGACATCGGCGACGGCTGGGCCGTGACGTTCAAGGTCGAGAGCCACAACCACCCGAGCTTCGTCGAGCCCTACCAGGGCGCCGCGACCGGTGTCGGCGGCATCGTGCGCGACATCATCTCGATGGGCGCGCGGCCCGTCGCCGTGATGGACCAGCTGCGCTTCGGTGCGATCGACCACCCGGACACGGCGCGTGTGGTGCACGGCGTGGTCGCCGGCGTCGGCGGGTACGGCAACTGCCTGGGCCTGCCCAACATCGGCGGCGAGGTCGTCTTCGACCCGTCCTACCAGGGCAACCCGCTCGTCAACGCGCTGTGCCTCGGCGTCCTGCGCCACGAGGACATCCACCTCGCGAACGCGTCGGGCGTCGGCAACAAGGTCGTCCTCTTCGGTGCGCGCACGGGCGGCGACGGCATCGGCGGCGCCTCGATCCTCGCGTCCGAGACGTTCGACGACACCAAGCCGTCGAAGCGCCCGAGCGTCCAGGTGGGCGACCCGTTCATGGAGAAGGTCCTCATCGAGTGCTGCCTCGAGCTCTACGCGGCACGCGTCGTCGAGGGCATCCAGGACCTCGGCGCGGCCGGCATCTCCTGCGCGACGTCCGAGCTCGCCAGCAACGGCGAGGGCGGCATGCACGTGGACCTCGAGAAGGTCCTGCTGCGCGACCCGTCCCTGACGGCCGGCGAGATCCTCATGTCGGAGTCGCAGGAGCGCATGATGGCCGTCGTCGCACCCGACAAGCTCGACCGCTTCCTGGAGATCACCGCACGCTGGGACGTCGAGACGGCCGTGATCGGCGAGGTGACCGGCACGGGCCGGCTCACGATCGACCACCACGGCGAGCGCATCGTCGACGTGGACCCGCGCACCGTGGCGCACGAGGGCCCCGTCTACCACCGCCCTTACGCGCGGCCGGGCTGGATGGACGCCCTTCAGGCGGACACGGTGAGCGGGCCCGCGGGTGCCGCCGCGTACGAGCGCCCGGCGAGCGGCGAGGAGCTGCGGGAGACCCTGCTGCGCCTGGTCGCGTCGCCGAACCTCGCGAGCAAGGCGTGGGTCACCGACCAGTACGACAGGTTCGTCCAGGGCAACACGGCGCTCGCGCAGCCCGACGACGCGGGAGTGATCCGGGTCGACGAGAGCACCGGCCTGGGCGTCGCGCTCGCGACGGATGCGAACGGCCGCTACGCCAAGCTCGACCCGTACGCGGGTGCGCAGCTCGCGCTCGCGGAGGCGTACCGCAACGTCGCGACGTCGGGCGCTCGCCCCCTCGCGGTCACGGACTGCCTGAACTTCGGCTCGCCCGAGGACCCGGACGCCATGTGGCAGCTCGTCGAGGCGATCACGGGCCTCGCGGACGCGTGCCTCGAGATGGGCATCCCCGTCACGGGCGGCAACGTCTCCCTCTACAACGGCACGGGTGAGCCCGGCACGGTCGACTCGTCGATCCACCCGACGCCCGTCGTCGGCGTGCTCGGAGTGCTCGACGACGTGGCGCGTGCGACGCCGTCGGGCTGGCGCACGCCCGGCCAGGCCGTCTACCTCCTGGGCACCACGCGCGGCGAGCTCGACGGCTCGGCGTGGGCCGACGTCGTGCACGGCCAGCTCGGCGGTCGCCCGCCCGTGGTCGACCTCCCGGCCGAGCGGACGCTCGCCGCGATCCTGGTCAACGCGTCCCGCGACGGGCTTGTCGACGCGGCGCACGACCTGTCCGAGGGCGGGCTCGCGCAGGGTCTCGTGGAGGCGAGCCTCCGGTACGGCACGGGCGTGCGGGTGCGGCTCGAGGAGCTGTGCGAGCGGGACGGCGTGACGGCTTTCGAGGCGCTCTTCGCCGAGTCGACCGCGCGCGCCCTCGTCGCCGTGCCGCGCAGCGAGGAGGTGCGGTTCGTCGACATGTGCACGGCCCGTGGCTTCCCGGCGCTGCGCATCGGCGTCACGGACGACACCGTGCACGCCGACGCACCGGTCGGTACGGCCGACGACGTCGCCCAGGGCGGCCGCCTCGACCAGGGGGCCGCGGTCGAGGTCCAGGACCTGTTCACCATCCCGCTGGCCGAGATCGAGCGCGCGCACCGCGCGACGCTGCCCCGCCACTTCGCCTGACCTACGCACCACGCGACCGGCGACCGTCGGTCGCCGGAAGGACCCGCCGTGCACGAGACCCTCGACCCCGCCCTCCAGCCCGTGTACGCGGAGGTGTTGCGACGCAACCCCGGCGAGCTGGAGTTCCACCAGGCCGTGCGGGAGGTCTTCGGCAGCCTGGCGCCCGTGGTGCGCAAGCACCCGCACTACGCGGACGCCGCGATCCTCGAGCGCATCTGCGAGCCGGAGCGGCAGATCATCTTCCGTGTCCCGTGGGTCGACGACGCGGGCAGGGTCCAGATCAACCGCGGCTTCCGGGTCGAGTACAACTCGGCGCTGGGCCCCTACAAGGGCGGCCTGCGGTTCCACCCGTCGGTGTACCTCGGCATCGTGAAGTTCCTGGGGTTCGAGCAGATCTTCAAGAACGCGCTCACGGGCATGCCGATCGGTGGCGGCAAGGGCGGCTCGGACTTCGACCCGCGCGGGCGTTCCGACGGCGAGGTGATGCGGTTCTGCCAGTCGTTCATGACGGAGCTGTACCGGCACCTCGGTGAGTACACCGACGTCCCGGCGGGGGACATCGGTGTGGGCGGTCGTGAGATCGGCTTCCTCTTCGGTCAGTACAAGCGGATCACCAACCGCTACGAGTCGGGCGTGCTCACCGGCAAGGGCCTGACGTGGGGCGGGTCGCTCGTCCGCACCGAGGCCACCGGGTACGGCACCGTCATGTTCGCGGAGCGCATGCTGGCGACGAGGGGCCGCTCGCTCGACGGGCTGCGCGTCGTGGTGTCGGGTGCGGGCAACGTCGCGGTGTACGCGATCGAGAAGGCGCAGGCGCTGGGTGCCCGCGTGGTCGCGTTCTCGGACTCCTCGGGCTACGTGGTCGACGAGCAGGGTGTGGACCTGGACCTCCTCAAGCAGGTCAAGGAGGTCGAGCGCGGCCGCGCGGCCGACTACGTCACCCGCCGCTCGGGGGCGCGCCTGGTCCAGGACGGCAGCATCTGGGACGTGCCGTGCGACGTCGCCCTGCCGTGCGCGACGCAGAACGAGCTCGACGGTGACGCGGCCAAGGCGTTGCTGCGCAACGGCGTCCTCGCCGTGGCGGAGGGCGCCAACATGCCGACGACCCCGGACGCGGTCGCGCTGCTCCAGGCGTCGGGCATCCTCTTCGGCCCGGGGAAGGCGGCCAACGCCGGCGGCGTCGCGACGTCGGCGCTCGAGATGCAGCAGAACGCGTCGCGCGACTCGTGGACCTTCGAGCACACCGAGCAGCGGCTCGCGGCGATCATGGCCAAGATCCACGACCGGTGCGCCGAGACGGCCGAGGAGTACGGCGAACCCGGCAACTACGTGCTGGGGGCGAACATCGCGGGCTTCCGCCGGGTCGCGGACGCGATGCTGGCGTTCGGCGTCGTCTGAGCGGTCCTGCCGAGCGGCGTCCCGTCCCGCGCGTCGTCAGAAGCGCATGAGGTAGTCGTCGCTCGTGGGCTCGGGCTCCGCGGGCGTCGTCGTGCGCCGCTTGAGGTAGGTCCACGGGAACCACCCGTTGCCGAACGTCTCCCAGCCCTGGGCCTCGAGCAGACGCCGGCGTGCGCCGAGCAGGCCGACCCGCTCGTGCTGCCACTGCACGTCCGACTTCTCGAGCACGTGGTAGTTCGCGCCGTAGGCGATCGAGTGCCAGCCGAACCGGCCGGCGCGCTGGAGCACGAGCATCTCGGTGAACGCGTTGAGCGGCGCGAGGCGCATGGTGCGGCCGGTCGCGGTGGGCACGGGGGCCTCGGGCTCGCGGCCGAACCGCTGCTGCGCGGCCTGGCGCGTGGTGTCGAGGGCCCGGCCGATGCCGTCCCACGTGCAGCCGGCGCCCCTGGCGCCCGCGACCGCGCTGCGCAGGAGGGCGTCGGTCTCGACGGCGGCGCGGGCCGTGAGCTGGACGAGGTCGAGGTAGGCGTCGGGCTCGTGGGCGAGGCGCTCGTGGATGGTCGGGTCGGTGGCGGCGATGGCCTCGGCGAGCGCCTGCCCCAGGGAGTCGGTGGACATGACGTCAGGCTATTCTTGACACTCGGCACGCGTCAAGATGATGTTGCGCGAGGGCGGTTCGTCAAGCGGGACTGACGAAGGTCCTGGGTCTCGCGGCCTAGGCTGGACGCCATGCCGCCCCGTCGACGCACGCCCCCCGAGGTGGGCCGGCCCGCGCTGCAGCAGTGGCTCGCCGACCCCGCGGCGGCACCCGTCGAAGCCGTCCGCACGGCCGTCCGGTTCACGCTCGAGGAGCTCGCCGAGGTCGCGCCAGGCAACTCGGTCGAGGTGCGCGTGCCCCCGCACGGCGCCGTCCAGGCCGTCGCCGGCCCTCGGCACACCCGCGGAACGCCGCCGAACGTCGTCGAGACCGACGGCGAGACGTGGCTCCGGCTCGCGTCGGGCAGGCTGACCTGGCAGGACGCGGTCGCGGGTGGCACGGTGCACGCGTCCGGCGAGCGAGCGGACCTCAGCGCATGGCTCCCGCTCCAGGCAGCCCGCGAGAGGCCCGGAGCGGCTGGAGCATGGCGCGCACCGTGAACGGGCCGTCAGGGATGTCGCGTGCGGCCGCGGCCAGCTCCTCCGTGACATGGTGAACGTCGGCGTCACGGCGGACGAGCCCATCTTGGCCGATGCTGCCGCCCGCGGCGACCAGGACGCCCTGTCGCTCGGCCAGCGTCCGCCAAGCGTCGATGCGGTTGTACACGTCACGGCTCCAGGGACTCGCGACCACGCGCATCCGGCTCCCGAACAGGGGAAGCAGCGCGACAGCGACCCGCTCGGGATCGGACGCGACGGCGAGCACGCGTCCGCTCGGTGACGTCCAGAGCCAGAGCAGCGATCCGTCTTCGCGGAGCGGCGCCTCGGCGGCCTCCACCTCGCGCGGGTCGTACCCGCCGTCGTGGGCCACGGGCTCGCGGGGACCGTCGGAGGGTGAGGCCGGTGTCCTCGGCAAGGGCGGAGCCGGCGCGGCGTCGACGTCATGCAAGGCCCCGGCTGTCCACGATCCCCGCACAGTGAGCCGCCGGCCGATGAAGTCGCTCCACGGGGTGCGGTCCCGTGCCGCCGGTGCCAGAAGGACGACGCCGGATGTCACCGGATAGATGAGTCGGGGGTTGACTCCGGCGGGGCCCGAGTCATAGGCGAGCGCGAGCGCCACCGGCGTACGAACGAGCGTGCCGTCAGCTTCGGCACGCTCGTCCGAACGCAACGCTTCGAGCCTGAGCATGGCGGCTCGAGTACACCAACCGACGACGAGCCGATCAACCACCCCGACGGAGAGTTCATCTGCACGCCGGGTCGCCGCCATGCGCACGCGAGCACCTGTCGGCCTGGTGGGTGCAGGCAAGTGGCGCTCACTGGCGCATAGCTACCGCTTCAAGCAGCCCGCGACCGGGCGCTGACGTCGGTCCTCGCTGACCACACCGTGAACGACGCGACCGGATCGTGAACACCTGAGGTCGTCCCGTCGACGGCTGCGACCCACCTCTGTCTTTTCACCCGCCGGGCGTCTAGCGTGCGACCCGTCAGGGCGCTAGTGCGCCGTCATCGATGTGGCCACGACCCCTGGAGGTCCGCCAGATGCAACCCCCCCGGCGCAGCACCCCGCGCCTGATCGCTCTCTCGGCAGCCGGCGCCATGACGCTCGCTGCCGTCGTCATCCCACCCGCGGCCGCCGTCGACGTCACCCACACGATCGCCGACGTGCAGGGCACCGGCACCGCCACCCCCCTCGCGAACGCGACAGTCACCGTCGAGGGCGTGGTCACCGCCGACCACCGCACCGGCGGCTACAGCGGCTTCTACCTCCAGACCGCCGGCTCCGGCGGCACCGCCGACACGACGCCGGGTGCGTCGGACGGCATCTTCGTCTACGTCGCCGCCCGCTCCCTCACCCTGGCCATCGGCGACCAGGTGCGCGTGACGGGTGTCGCGAGCGAGTACCGCGGCCTCACGCAGATCAACGCGAGCGCCGACACCGCCGTCGTCGAGAACCTCGGCGTCGCGGCCGCCCAGCCGACCCCCGTCGCGCTGCCCGACACCCTCGTCGGCGACGCCCGTGAGCAGTACGAGGGCATGCTCGTCGCCCCCGAGGGCGAGTACCTCGTCGCGTCGACGCACGAGGCGAGCCGTTACGGCTCCGTGTGGCTCAGCGCGGGTCCCGACCCCCTCGTGAAGAGCACCGAGGTCGCCCGGCCCGGTCCCGAGGCGAACGCGATCGCGAGCCAGAACGCGGCACGCCGCCTCGTGCTCGACGACGGCCGCAACGCCGAGGTCACGGGCACCACGCAGCCCTACCTGACGGCGGACGACCCCGTGCGCACCGGCGACGCCGCCGAGCTCACCGGTCTGCCGTACGTGCTCAGCTACGGGTTCAACCTGTGGCGTCTGCAGCCCACCATGCCGCTCTCCAACGAGACGCCGGCGGACCAGAAGGCCTCGTTCACCGAGCGCAACCCGCGGCCCGCCGAGCCGGCTGACGTGGGTGGCGACGTCGTCGTCGCGGCCTTCAACGTCCTGAACTACTTCACGACGTTCAGCGAGCAGGACCCCGACGCCCGCGGCGCGGCCAACCAGGCCGAGTTCGACGTGCAGAAGGCCAAGATCGTCGCCGCGATCACGGCTCTGGACGCCGACGTCGTCGCGCTCCAGGAGATCGAGAACTCCGTGCACTTCGGCGGTACGCCCGACGTCGCGCTCGCCGACCTCGTGGCGGGCCTCAACGCGGCAGCCGGTGCGGACGAGTGGGCCTTCGTGCCGACCCCGGCCGCGCTCGTCGGCCCGGACGCCCCCGCGACCGACGTGATCATGAACGCGGTCATCTACCGGACCGACGCCGTCACGCCCGTGGGCGAGAGCGTCACCGACGTCGACGAGGCCGTCTGGGACAACGCGCGCGAGCCCATCGCGCAGACGTTCACGACCCCCGCCGGCGAGGGCAGCGAGTTCACCGTCGTCGCGAACCACTTCAAGTCCAAGAGCGGCTCGGGCACCCAGCCCGCCGACGGCCAGGGCTTCTTCAACGCCGACCGCGTGGAGCAGGCCGGTGCGGTCCGCGACTTCGTGGCCGAGCTCCAGGCGAGCACCGGCGTCGAGGACGTCGCGGTGCTCGGTGACCTGAACTCCTACAGCCAGGAGGACCCGGTCGCGCTCCTGACCGGCGCCGGCTACGTGGACCTCGTCCCGACCCACGACTCGGGGGCCTACACGTACACGTTCGACGGTGAGCTTGGGTCGCTCGACCACGCGCTCGCGACGCCGTCGCTCGCGGAGCGCGTCACCGACGCGGACGTGTGGGACATCAACGCCGACGAGTGGGCCGGCTACGAGTACGACGGCGCGTTCCCCGACCCCGGCTCCGTGTACCGCGCGTCGGACCACGACCCCGTCCGGTTCGGCATCACGGCGGGCGGCACCGGCGGCCCGGTCGAGATCGACCTGGTCGGCATCAACGACTTCCACGGTCGCCTCGAGGCCAACGGGACGACCGCGGGTGCGGCAGTCCTCGCCGGGGCCGTCAACGCGTTCCGGGCCGAGAACCCGGCGACGCTGTTCGTGTCCGCGGGCGACAACATCGGCGCGTCGACCTTCACGTCCTTCATCCAGGACGACGTGCCCACCATCGAGGCGCTCAACGCGATGGGGCTCGACGCGTCCGCACTCGGCAACCACGAGTTCGACCAGGGGCGCGCGGACCTCGAGGACCGCATCTTCCCGCTCGCCGACTTCCCGTTCCTGTCCGCGAACGTCTACGACAGGGCGACCGACGAGCCGGCCTTCGAGGAGTCCTGGGTGACCGAGGTCGACGGCGTCTCCGTCGGCTTCATCGGTGCCGTCACGGAGGACCTGCCGACGCTCGTCACGCCCGCCGGCATCGAGTCGCTCGACGTGCGGCCCGTCGTCCAGGAGGTCAACCGCGTCGCGGGCGAGCTCAGCGACGGCGACGCCGCGAACGGCGAGGCGGACGTCCTCGTCCTCCTCGTGCACGAGGGGCCCGTCACGGAGGACGTCTCCGACGCGCTCGACGACTCCGCCTTCGGGCAGATCGTCACCGGGGCCAGCCCGGAGATCGACGCGATCATGGCGGGCCACACGCACCGCCAGCACGTGCACCAGCTGCCCGTCGAGGGCTGGCCGGAGGGCCTGACCCGCCCGGTGGTCCAGGGCGGCCAGTACAGCGAGGCGCTCGCGCACGTGACCCTCACCGTCGACCCGTCGACGGGCGACGTGACGGCCAACAGCGCCGAGGTCCTCCCGCTCGCGCCCGGTGGGACGCCGGCGTACCCGGCGGACCCGACGGTCGCGGCCATCGTGGCCGATGCCGTCGCCGTCGCGAACGAGCTCGGCAACGTCTCGCTCGGGCAGATCACCGGTGACCTCAACCGGGCCCGGCAGGCCTCCGGCTCGGAGAACCGGGGCGGCGAGTCGACGCTGGGCAACCTCGTCGCCGACGTCCAGCTGTGGGCGACGCAGGACGCCGGGACGCAGATCGCCTTCATGAACCCGGGCGGCCTGCGGACCAACCTCACGTACGCGTCGTCGGGACCGAGCGACCCGGACGGGAACGTGACGTACCGGGAGGCGGCCAACGTCCAGCCGTTCGCCAACACCCTGGTGACGATGACGCTGACCGGTGACCAGGTGGTCGACGTGCTCGAGGAGCAGTGGCAGCCCGCAGCCGCGAGCCGGCCGTTCCTCAAGCTCGGCGTCGCCGGCCTGACGTACACGTACGACCCGACGGCCGCAGCGGGGGAGCGGGTCACCCGCGTCCTCGTGGGCGACCAGCCGCTCGACCCCACGGGCACGTACACGGTCGTCGTGAACTCGTTCCTCGCCTCCGGCGGGGACAACTTCGCGACGCTCGCCGACGGGGCCGACAAGGCCGACTCGGGCCGCGTCGACCTCCAGGCCTTCGTGGACTACATGGAGGAGCGCTCGCCCGTGAGCCCGGACCTCGCCCAGCGTGCGGTGGGTGTCCAGGTCGTCGACGTGCCGGCCGAGGGCTACGCCCCGGGTGACACGGTGACCGCGAACCTCTCCTCGCTGCTGTTCAGCGCGGGCGAGGCGCAGGGCAGCCAGGTCGTGCTCACGGCCGACGGCGCCGAGCTCGGTACCTTCCCCGTCGACCCGACGGTCGTCGACTCGACCGACGAGGTCGGCCGGACCGCGGCGACGTTCACGGTCCCGCAGGGGGTCACGGGCACCGAGCTCGTCGTCACCGCTGCGGTCGCCGAGACCGGCACCGAGGCCACGTTCGCCTTGCCGCTGGCGGAGCAGGTCGCCCCGACCTGCTCGGTGCAGTACTCGGCGCACCGTCTCGGCGGCCTCTGGCTGGGCGGGGTCGTGGTCACGAACGACACCGACACGACCGTGCGCGGCTGGGACCTGACCTGGTCCTACACGCAGGGCGAGCGCGTGCTCACGGGCATCGGGGCCAAGGTGCGGCAGCAGGGCACCGCGGTCACCGCGTCGAGCACGTTCCTCAACCGGACGATCCGGCCGGGCGGGAGCACGTTCTTCGCGCTCGTCGGCCGGGCTCCCACGGGCCCGGGCGTCCCGCAGGACTTCGCGCTCAACGGGCAGCCGTGCGCGACGTCCTGACGTCCCTCCCGGGGCGGAGGCGCTGACCCTCCCCTCGCACGTGCCGCGGCCCTCTCCCGTACGCCGGGGGAGGGCCGCGGTGCGTCCCGCGTAGCATCGCCACCGTGCCCGACGAGACCGTGCCGAACACCGCCGTGCCCGACGAGACCGTGCCGACCACCGCCGTGCCCGACGACGACGCCCGCGACGCCGCCGGTCCCGACGACCGGGTGCCCGACGACCTCGAGCGGGTCGCCACGCCGGCCCGGGTGCGCAGGGCGCCCCGCTACCGCGCGTTCGTGCTGGCCGGCGCGCTGGTCGGCCTCCTCGTCGCGGTGGTCGCCGTCCTGGTTCTGCCCGGCGACAACGGGCTCGGTCGCGGCCCCGTGGTGGTCTTCGTCGGCCTCGTCGGCGTGCTCGTGGGGGCGCTCGGCGGCGCCGTCGTCGCTGTCGTCCAGGACCGCGCGTCGCGCACCTGAGCTCTCACCGGGGAACGCCCGCGCACCGGTCGCGGTGTGCCGACGGGGTCCCGCGTGTGCGACCATGGCGCCGTGGCCCGTGGTGACGGACGACTGACGCATGACCTCCTGCCCGGTGAGAAAGGTCCCCAGGACGCCTGTGGCGTCTTCGGGGTCTGGGCTCCCGGTGAGGAGGTCGCCAAGCTGACCTATTTCGGCCTCTACGCGCTGCAGCACCGCGGCCAGGAGTCGGCCGGGATCGCGACGTCGAACGGCGAGCAGCTGCTCGTCTACAAGGACATGGGGCTCGTCTCCCAGGTCTTCGACGAGACCGCGCTGAACGCCCTGACCGGGCACATCGCCATCGGCCACACGCGCTACTCGACCACCGGCGCCTCGACGTGGGAGAACGCGCAGCCCACGCTCGGCCCGACGGCCGGCGGCACCGTGGCCCTCGGGCACAACGGGAACCTGACCAACACGGCGGAGCTCGTCGACCTGGTCGCGGAGCGCTACGGCGCCCGACGCCGGGGCGAGCTCGCGCGGGGGAACACCACGGACACGGCCCTGGTGACCGCGCTCCTCGCGGGCGACCCGGACCACACGCTCGAGGCCACGGCGCTCGAGGTGCTGCCGCGCCTGCGGGGCGCGTTCTGCCTGGTCTTCATGGACGAGCACACCCTGTACGCGGCGCGTGACCCGCACGGCGTCCGCCCGCTCGTCCTGGGCCGGCTCGAGCGCGGCTGGGTCGTCGCGAGCGAGACCGCCGCCCTCGACATCGTGGGTGCCTCGCTCGTCCGGGAGGTCGAGCCCGGCGAGCTCATCACGATCGACGCCGACGGGCTCCGGAGCCAGCGCTTCGCCCCCGCGACGCCCACGGGCTGCGTGTTCGAGTACGTGTACCTGGCGCGTCCGGACACGACGATCGCGGGCCGCTCGGTCCACGCGGCGCGCGTCGAGATGGGGCGCTCCCTCGCACGCGAGTTCCCCGTGGAGGCCGACCTCGTGATCCCCGTCCCGGAGTCCGGGACGCCCGCGGCCATCGGCTACGCGGCCGAGTCGGGGATCCGGTACGCGCAGGGGCTGACGAAGAACGCCTACGTGGGCCGCACCTTCATCCAGCCGTCGCAGACGCTGCGTCAGCTCGGCATCCGCCTCAAGCTCAACCCGCTGCGCGACGTCATCCGCGGCCAGCGGCTCGTCGTCGTCGACGACTCGATCGTCCGCGGCAACACGCAGCGCGCGCTCGTGCGCATGCTGCGGGAGGCGGGAGCGGCCGAGGTCCACGTGCGCATCTCCTCGCCGCCCGTGCGCTGGCCCTGCTTCTACGGCATCGACTTCGCCTCGCGCGCCGAGCTCATCGCGACGGGGCTCTCGCCGGAGGAGGTCGGCCGGTCCATCGGGGCGGACTCCCTCGGCTACATCTCGCTCGAGGGCATGGTTGCTGCGACGGAGCAGCCGACGTCGCAGCTGTGCACCGCGTGCTTCACGGGCCGCTACCCGATCGACCTGCCGTCCGCGGACCGGCTCGGCAAGAACCTGCTCGAGCAGAGCGAGCTCCCCCTCGGGGCGCCCGAGGACGGCCTGGCCACGCTCGTGGCGGGCGTGGGCGGCTCCTCCGCCCTGGAGCAGCCATGACCGCGCCGCAGCAGGACGGGCACGTGACGTACGCGTCGGCGGGCGTCGACACCGAGGCAGGCGACAGGGCCGTCGAGCTCATGAAGGACGCGGTGCGCGCGACCCACGGCCCGCAGGTCCTCGGCGGCGTCGGCGGCTTCGCAGGCCTGTACGACGCGTCGGCCCTCACGCGCTTCCGTCGGCCCCTGCTCGCGACGTCGACCGACGGCGTCGGCACCAAGGTCGCGATCGCGCAGGCGATGGACGTCCACGACACGATCGGGTTCGACCTCGTCGGCATGGTCGTCGACGACATCGTGGTGGTCGGTGCCGAGCCCCTCTTCATGACCGACTACATCGCGACGGGCCGGGTCGTCCCGGAGCGCGTCGCGGACATCGTGCGGGGCATCGCGGCCGCGTGCGCCGAGACGGGCACCGCGCTGGTCGGTGGCGAGACGGCCGAGCACCCGGGCCTGCTCGCGCCCGACGAGTACGACGTCGCGGGTGCCGCGACGGGCGTCGTCGAGGCGGACGCCCTGCTGGGCCCGGAGCGTGTGCGCGACGGCGACGTCGTGATCGCGATGGCTTCCTCGGGCCTGCACTCCAACGGCTACTCCCTGGTCCGACGTGTCGTCGCCGTCGCGGGCTGGTCGCTCGACCGCGACGTCCCGGAGCTCGGCCGTACCCTCGGCGCGGAGCTCCTCGAGCCCACGCGCCTCTACACCCGGCCCTGCCTGACGCTCGCCGGCGACCCGGGCGCCCACGTGCACGCCTTCAGCCACGTCACGGGAGGCGGCCTCGCGGCGAACCTCGCGCGCGTGCTGCCCGCCGGGCTGGCCGCGGACGTCGAGCGCTCGAGCTGGCAGGTCCCCGCGGTGTTCGAGATGGTGCGATCGCTCGGTGGGGTCCCCTGGTCGGACCTCGAGGCGACGCTCAACCTGGGTGTCGGCATGGTCGCGGTCGTGGCGCCGGACGGGGTCGACGCGTCCCTCGCGTCGCTCGCCGCGTCGGGCGTCCCGGCGTGGGTGCTCGGCACGGTCCGCCCCGACGACGGCGCGCAGGGGCCCGACGTCGTGCGCGGCACCAAGGGTGTCGACGGCGGCGCCGTCCACCTGCGGGGGAGCTACCGCACGGCGTGACGCGTCACGGGCAGCCCGACGACGCGGCAGCCGTGGCGACCGCCGCCCCGCGGGCAGCCGTCACCTCGAGGGAATCGCTCGCGGCGAGCCCGTTCGGGTACGCCGGAGGCAACCCTCGCGTGCGGGTTCACCCGCGACGACCAGGTACGTGACGAGAGGGTGGCGAGCTCAGCGCTCGTCGCCGGACCAGTCCGCGTACTCCTCGGCGTCGTCGTGGGAGTCCGAGGCATGACGGCTCTCGGTAGCCAGGTCGGTCCGGCGGGGACCAGACGTGAGCTCCTGCTCAAGAGCTCGGTAGTTCGGCTCGTAGCTCGAGTACTTGAGCTCGCGAGCGACCTTCGTCTGCTTCGCCTTCTGACGGCCGCGCCCCATGGCATCGACCCCCTCTAACGTAGAAGCGGGGCGGCACCGTGCAATCACGTGCGGCCCCGGGGTACTGGTTCTCGTCGTGCCCTTACGGTACATGGTCCCAGGCGGTTACGGCGACCTGCTTAGGCCGGGTGGGCGTCCGACGGGCGTCGGCCGAGCGACGCGTGGACCGTCCACGGGGCCCGCCGCGGACCCGGCAGACGCGCTCGTGTGCTGCTCCGCAGCGCGGTCGGCAGCGGTCCTGCGTCCACCTCCGGCGCCGCACGGTGCTCGGCGGGCAGGGGTCGCGCGGCCCACGGAATGTGACCAAAGTCGCCGAAATCAGTCCTCCACGACGCCGGTCCGGCCGCCTTGCGACGGTGGACGGCCCCGCGTCGACCGATTCCGCCCGTCCCGGACGCGCAGCGCCGCCGTCCCGACGAACGCTCGCCAGGACGGGTCGCGAGCGCGCAGGTACCGTGACCAGAAGTGGTGACGCGCTGTGACTGGGGCTTCACCGCACGGTCCGGACATCGCGCGGGTCAGGCCCGCGTGAGTCGAACGTCACGACGAGGTGACCGGTCAGGAGACGACCCCCGGGGTGGGGCCTGGCCCTGTCGAACGGAGACGACCATGGCTGCACACTCGACCGACCAGGACACCCTGCTCACGCCGGCGGAGGTGGCCAGCCTCTTCCGGGTCGACCCCAAGACGGTCACGCGGTGGGCCAAGGCCGGGAAGATCTCCTCGATCCGCACGCTGGGCGGCCACCGCCGCTACCGCGAGTCCGAGGTGCGCCAGCTCCTCGCGGTGCCGGCGCAGCGCACGACCGGCGGTCGCTGAACGGAACGGTTCCCAGGCCAGGGCGCGGCATCGCCGTGTCCGATCCCCGCGAGGACTCGCCGCTGCGCCGGGTCATGATGGACGCATGCCACAGACCCTCTCCGTGACCACCGACGCACCGGTCCGTACGCTCCTCGCCGGCGTCGTCGAGACCCCTGCCGGGCCCCTCGCGCTCGTCGTGAGCGCCGACGGCGTCGTGCACGCCGCGGGCTACGGCGACCTCGACGCGCTGGTGGCTCGCCTCGCGGCGACCGACCGCACCGTCGACGCGACGGGGGGCGTGCGTCGTGTCACGGCTGAGGAGCTGCCGCCGTCCGTGACGGACGCCGTCGGCCGGTACTCGGCAGGTGACCCGACGGCCCTAGACGCCGTGCCGGTCCAGCAGCCGGGCGGGCCCTTCTCGCAGGCGGCCTGGGCGGCCATGCGCAGGATCCCGGCCGGCGAGACGCTGACGTACACCGAGCTCGCGGCGATGGCCGGGAACGCGGGTGCCGTCCGGGCCGCGGGGAGCGCGTGCGCGCGCAACCTCGTCGCGCCGTTCATCCCGTGCCACCGGGTGGTCCGCACCGACGGGAGCCTCGGCGGCTACGCGTACGGCCTCGACGTGAAGCGGCGGCTCCTCGCGCACGAGCGTGGCGAGGTCCTGCTCGGCTGAGCAGCACCCCACCGCGGCGTGCGGACATCCCGCCCGTCGGTCAGAGCTTGCGGACGACTCCCGCGACGAGGGCGGCGGCGAGGGCGGCGCCGGCCCCGAGGACGACCCAGCCCGTGCGGGTCGGCTCCAGCTCGTCGGGGGAGCGCACCTCACCCGTCACGGTCTGCTTGACCTTGGCCAGCGCGATCTTCGCCTCGTCGAGCGCGTGCGTGGCCTGGGTCCGCGGGTCGAGGCGCTCGGACAGCTCGTCGACCGTCTCCTTGAGCTCGGCGCGGGTACGGGCGATCTCGGCCTCGATCTCGGCCGGGGTGGTGCCGCTCATGACTGGAGTCCTTCCTTGACGGCGGCCACGTCGGCCTTGATGCTCGCCTGCGCGCGCTCCGGGGTGGGCGGGACGCCCTGCTCCAGCGACTTCTTGCCCTGGAGCCCGAGGATCGCGGCGCCGGCCAGGAGGAGCACCGTCACGATCAGGGCGGCGAGCCATGCGGGCAGGCCCTCCGCGATCGCCAGGATGATCGTCGTGATGAGCGTCGCGAAGCCGAAGAAGGCGAGGAACCCGGCGGCGGCGAAGAGGCCGATGCCGATCCCGGCGTGCTTGGCCTTCTCGGCCATCTCGGCCTTGGCGAGCCTGATCTCGTCCCTGATGAGCTGGGAGAGCCTCTCCGAGAGGGTGCTCACCAGCTCACCGATGCTCGGCCGGTTGTCGGCTCGCCCGGGGGTCTGGGTGCTCGTCACCTCACCACGTCCTCACTCGTCCAGCGTCGGGGCGGTTCCGGGGACGGACCGCTCTCCTTCGTCATTCTCATGGAAGGGGGGCCGACGCGCACTTGTTCGGGGCTTCGAGTGGAGCGGGCCTGCGCAGCGGCGTCGTCGTGGGACGACGAAGCCCCGCCGGTCGGTGACCGTGCGGGGCGTCTCCATGCTGAGGTGTGGCCACTGGCAGGGTCGAACTGCCGACCTTTCGATTTTCAGTCGAACGCTCTACCAACTGAGCTAAGTGGCCGTGCTGTGCAGGAACGTCGATGCCCGGCCTCATGGACCGGGCAGACGACGAGCGACCCCGACGGGACTTGAACCCGCGACCTCCGCCGTGACAGGGCGGCGCGCTAACCAACTGCGCTACGGGGCCTTGTGGTGAGACAAGGTACCTGTGAACTTCTGTCGAACTGGTCTTGCTGCACTTGCTCGTACCCCCAACGGGATTCGAACCCGTGCTACCGCCGTGAAAGGGCGGGGTCCTAGGCCGCTAGACGATGGGGGCCCGTGTCACGTCGGACGCCCGTGACGTCGAAGCGTCGTAAGACCTCGGACAGCATACGGGAGGCGAGGGGCTATCTCCAAAGCGGATCCCGCGGGGCCTCCGGGAGGTGCACCGTGAGGCGCACCGTGGCGTCGCACGGGTGGGCGAAGATGGGGCCGTGGTCGAGATGACGAGGGACGCGTTCGAGGACGCGGTGCGTGACGCGCTCGACCTCATCCCGCCGGAGCTGGCCGACCAGATCGACAACGTCGTGGTGCTCGTCGAGGACGACGCCCCGGCCGACGAACCCGAGCTGCTGGGCCTGTACGAGGGCGTCGCGCTCACGGAGCGCGACGGCTGGTGGGCCGCCGGTTCGTTGCCCGACCGGATCACGATCTACCGGAACCCGACCCTCGCCATCTGCGAGACGGTCGAGGAGGTCGTCGAGGAGGTCGCGGTGACGGTGGTCCACGAGGTCGCGCACCACTTCGGCATCGACGACGAGCGCCTGCACGAGCTGGGCTGGGCCTGAGGAGAGGACGAGCATGCGGATCGGGATCGTGCTGCTGCCGCAGCAGAGGTGGGCGCACGCGCGCGAGCGGTGGGAGCGCGCGGAGGACTACGGGTTCGACCACGCCTGGACGTACGACCACCTCGCGTGGCGGTCGCTCGCCGACGAGCCGTGGTTCGCGACGGTGCCGCTGCTCGCAGCCGCTGCCGGCGTCACGGAGCGCATCCGCCTGGGCACCTGGGTGGCGAGCCCCAACTACCGGCACCCGGTGCCCTTCGCGAAGGACGTGATGGGCCTCGACGACGTGAGCGGCGGTCGCCTGCTGCTCGGTGTCGGCGCAGGTGGCACGGGGTTCGACGCCGAGGTCCTCGGCCCCCCGGTCACGCCGCGGGTGCGGGCGGAGCGGCTCGAGGAGTTCGTCGACCTCCTCGACGAGCTCCTGACGCACCCGGTCACGGAGCGGACCGGCCGGCACTTCGAGGCCCACGGTGCGCGGATGATCCCGGGGTGCGTCCAGCGGCCCCGTGTGCCGTTCGTCGTCGCGGCCAACGGCCCGCGCGCGATGCGTGTGGCCGCGCGGTTCGGGCAGGGATGGGCGACGGTCGGGCCGAGCCTCGACGCGGACGTGCTCGAGGGCCTCAGCCCTGCACGCGCGCAGGAGGAGTGGTGGCGCGGGCTCGCGCCCCTCGTGGAGCGGTTCGAGGCGGCGGCGCGCGACGCGGGGCGTGACCCCGCGGGCATCGAGCGCTACCTGAACATCGACGCCGCGCCCGTGTTCTCGCTCGAGTCCTACGCCGTGCTCGAGGAGGGCGTGCGGCGCGCCGCGGAGCTCGGCTTCACGGACGTCGTCGTGCACTGGCCGCGGCCCGAGGGCGTCTACGCGGGGCGCGAGGAGGTCCTCGAGGAGGTCGCGGCGCGGCTGCCGGAGCTCCGCGACGTCTGATCAGCCGGTGCCGTGGCGGATGGCTGCCATCGTCACGGGTCGCCGACCGTCGACCGACCGACCGTCCGGGCGTCGGGCGGCGCCGATCCGGTCAGGCGGATGCCTGCTGGCGGGCGCTCCAGGCGCTCGCGACCATCTCGTCGAGCGTGTGGCGCATGCGCCAGTCGAGGTCGCGCGCGGCACGCTCGCCCGAGGCGACGATGCGGGCGGGGTCGCCCGGGCGGCGGGCCGTGATCTCAGGCGTGAAGGCGATGCCCGTGACCTGCGCCATCGCCGTCATGATCTCCCGCACCGAGACGCCGTCGCCGCTGCCCAGGTTGTAGACGGGCTCGAGGGGGCGGCCCGCCTCGAGGGCGCGCGCGGCGGCGACGTGCGAGACGGCCAGGTCGGCCACGTGGACGTAGTCCCGCACGCAGGTGCCGTCCGCCGTGGGGTAGTCGTCGCCGTTGATGCGCGGGGTGCGGCCTGCGACGAGGGCGTCGAGCACGAGCGGGAAGAGGTTGTGCGGGCTCGAGTCGTAGAGGTCGGGGCTGCCGGAGCCGACCACGTTGAAGTACCGCAGGGACGTGTGGCGCAGCGGCCGCTCGGTGTCCGCGGACGCGCGCGCGACGTCACGTAGCAGCCACTCGCCGATGAGCTTGGACTCGCCGTAGGGCGACTCGGGGGCGGTGGGGGTCGCCTCGGTCACGAGGTCCGTGTCCGGCGTGCCGTACACGGCGGCGCTCGAGGAGAACACGATGCTCGCGACCCCGGCGTCGGCCATGGCCTGCAGCAGGTGGGCCGTGCCGGTGACGTTCTGCTCGTACGTGTGCAGCGGGCGCTGGACGCTCACCCCGGCGTACTTGAACCCGGCGAGGTGGACGACGCCGGTCACGGCGTGCGCGCGGAGCGTCTCGGTGATCGCGGCCGTGTCGAGGATGCTGGTGCGGACGAGCGGAACCTCGGGCGGGACGAACGACGCGTGGCCGCTCGACAGGTCGTCCACGACGACGCAGTCCAGGCCCTCCGCGAGGAAGGCCTGCACGACGTGCGATCCGATGTAGCCGGCTCCGCCGGTCACTAGCCAGGTCATGGATCCACCATACCGACAAACTCGAAAGAAAATCAACAAAGCCGAACACGCGTCGGGCCGGAGCGGTCCGGACGCACCGGCGCCTCCGGTGGTCCGGTCCGGACGCACCGGTGCCCCGGCGGTCAGGGACCCCGGGGCACCGCGCTCTCGAGGAGGAGAGCGTCGAGCAGCGTGCCGTCAGGCGCGACGACGGCTGCCGAGCATGTTGGCGGCGATGGTGACACCCAGGGCCGCGATCGCGACCTGGATGATGAGCTCGATCCAGTCGATGCCGTTCGTCTCGGCCAGGTTGAGCATGCTCGCGACCCAGGTCCCGAGCAGCGCGGCGAGGATGCCGACGATGATCGTCACGACGAGCGAGATGTTCTGGCGCCCCGGAGCGAAGAGGCGTCCGAGAAGGCCGATGATGAGCCCGACGATGATCGCGGTGATGATGCCGGTGACTGTCATGGCAAGTGCCTTCCGTCGGTTGTGCGGGCCGTGGAGTGCCCGGCCCTGATCGGGACGCTAGACCCGCACCGGGCGACCCGCACGCCGAGCCGATCTAGCCTGGGTCGGTGCCCCCACACGTGACGTATCCCCATGCCATGACCGCGACGCTGCCGCTCGAGGGCCCCGTCGTGGTGCCGTCCGGCTCCGCGTCGGGCGTCGTGATCGTGCTCGCCATCTCCGGTGCGCTCATCGCCGCGCTCGTGCTCGCCGAGGTGCTCGCGGCGGTGATCCGTGCCGTCGGGCGACGTACCTGGATCGCGAACGACATGGCCCGCCGGGGACGGCGCCCGCTGCGCGTCGTCCTCGTCCTCGCGGCCGTGTGGATCGCGTTGCGCGCGGTCACCGACCCGCCGCCCGCCGGCCCGGACTGGCGCCTCGGCGTCGAGCACGCGCTCCTCATCGGCGTGATCGTGTCGGTCGCGTGGCTCATCGGTGCGATGGCTTTCGTCGCGGAGGACGCCGCGCTTGCGCGGTACCGGACCGACGTCGCGGACAACAGGCACGCCCGCCGCGTCCGCACCCAGATCATGATCCTGCGCCGCGTGACCGTCGCGATCCTCGTGGTCGCCGCGATCGGCGGCGTCCTCATGACCTTCGAGGGCGCGCGGACCGCCGGTGCGGGGATCTTCGCGTCGGCCGGTCTGCTGTCGGTCGTCGCCGGCCTCGCCGCGCAGACCTCCCTCGCGAACGTCTTCGCGGGCCTCCAGCTCGCGTTCACCGACGCGATCCGGGTCGACGACGTGGTGGTCGTCGACGGCGAGTGGGGCCGGATCGAGGAGATCACCATGACCTACGTGGTGGTCCACGTCTGGGACGACCGTCGCCTGATCCTGCCGTCGACGTACTTCACGACGACGCCCTTCGAGAACTGGACCCGACGCGCCGCGGACCTGCTCGGCACCGTCGAGCTCGACCTCGACTGGGCCGTGCCCGTCCAGGCGATGCGGACCGAGCTCACGCGCCTGCTCCAGGAGAGCGAGCTGTGGGACCACCGGGTCGGTGTGCTCCAGGTGACGGAGAGCACGGGCGGCTACGTGCGCGTCCGGGCCCTCGCGAGCGCCGCGGACGCGCCGACGCTGTTCGACCTGCGGTGCCAGGTGCGCGAGGGACTGGTCGCCTGGTTGCAGCGTGAGCACCCCGAGGCGCTGCCGCGGACCCGGCTCGAGGGTGCGGGGCGGGTCCTCGACGCGGCAGGGTCCGCCGACGTGCCCGGCGTGCCGGCCGGCTCGACCGGTGGGACGGGCGGCACGACGGGCGGGACGCCGACCGGTGAGACCGCGGTCCTCGGCGCGGCGGGGCGACGGCACAGGGCAGGGGCCGGGGCGCCTGACGCACCCGAGCAGACCGTCCGCCTCGACCAGGGCCGTGACTCGAACCTGTTCACGGGCAGCCTCTGGGCCGTGGAGCGGTCGAAGGCGTTCACCGGTCCGGGTGAGGAGGTCATCGCCGAGCGGGAGCACACCGCGGAGCGCGAGACCACGGGTGAACGGGAGGCCACGGGCGAGAAGCCGCGGGTCGGTGACAGGCTCCCGGTCGAGGGTGGCCCCAGAGGGGAGCGCCCCTGACGGGCGGTCGGACGGGATGGCGCCCGTCCTGCCAATCCGGCGGGTTCGTGCTGGACCATGATCATCACGTCCGGGTGGTGGACACGTGGGTGCCGTGCGGTTGCCCGACCAGCCCTGGTTTGTGACGGTGGACGAGCCCGAGACGCCCGGGCGGACCTTCGTCGTGGGCGTCGACCCCGGCAAACGAAGGAGCATCCATGCTCACGCTGACCGACAACGCCCGCACCGCCGTCCAGGACATCGCGACCCGCGCAGGCCTGCCCCAGGAGGGTGGTCTGCGGATCGCCGAGTCCGACCAGCAGGTCGGGAACTTCGAGCTCTCGCTCGTCCCCGAGCCCGTGGCCGGTGACGAGGTGATCGAGGCCGAGGGCGCGCGCGTCTTCGTCGAGCCCGCCACCTCGCAGATCCTCGCTGACCAGCAGCTCGACGCCACGGCGTCCCCCGAGGGCACCGGCTTCCTCCTCGCACCTCAGGCCTGAGCGCCGCGGCCGGCGCCTGGCGCTGAGCCGCACCGGTCCGGCAGCCGGACCTCGACCTCCCCGACGGGGCCACCGCGCACGAGCGGTGGCCCCGTCGTCGTGCGTGGGGGCGCTCGTCCACAGCCCCGTCGTCGTCCACAGGCAGGTCCCGCCCCCGTCCGTCAGCCGAGCACCCGCCAGTAGACAAGGGGCACGGCCGAGGGGCCGGTGAGGGACGCAGGGGCAGGTCCGGCTGAGGAGGGCTGATGGCGCAGGGGTTCGAGGTCGACTGGGACGCGTTGCACGGGTCGGGCAAGCGACTGCTGGGGACGCAGGAGGAGCTCGCGGACCCGCGCCGGGCGTGCCTGCAACAGCGCTCCGCCTACGGCGTCGCCGCTCTTCAGGACGCCGCCCGTGCCCTCCAGGGCGCCTGGGTCGAGCGGGACCTCACGGTTGGCGCCGCGCTCGAGGGGCTCGCGGAGGGCCTCCGGGCGTCGGCGGACCACTACGCGGAGGCCGACGCCGGGGCCGCCGCGCTGCGCATGCGGATGTACGTCGATGCGTGCTGAGCTGGCGGTGCCTGCGGGCACGGCCGCCGAGCTCGGCCGACCGGGCGCCTTCTTCGAGGACGCCGACGGCCTGCGTGTGCGGGCAACCGGGTTCGAGGAGGCCGCGGAGTCCCTGCGACGGCTCGACCTGGGCGGGTGGACGGGCGCTGCGGCCGACGCGTTCGGCGAGACGCTGGGTCTGGTCCGTAGAGCGCTGCTCCAGTCCGCCGACGACTCCGCGGCCGCGGCCGCGCACCTCGAACGGCACGGGCACGTGGTCGCCTGGGCGCTGAGGGAGCTCGGTGAGGCCGCCGCGGCCGCGAAGGCCGCGCAACGTGCCGCCGAGCGAGCCGCGCGGGTCGCGGCAGCGGCGACGCCCGGGACCGCTGCGTCGCGTGCCGGGGGCGGCGGACCGGCCGGGGCCCGGGTGGGGGATGCCCTTCCCGACCGCGCCATGCGCGAGGCTGCGGCGATCGCGTCGAACGCTCGCGAGGCGGTCGAGAGGTCGGCGGCCGACACGGCGAAGGCGCTGCTCAAGCTCGCGGAGAGCGCGCCCGACCTGCCCACCTATGCCGACCACATCGGCTTCGGCTGGTCCCAGAAGTGGCGAGGTCTGCTCCAGGGCGTCGGCTCGATGGTCGACGGGGTCGTGAAGTCGAACCCGCTCCGTGTGGTCATCGATCCCCTGGGCGTGGCCGAGGACGCGATGGCGACGGGCGCCGCGTTGTACGCGGGGGTGAAGGACCCGGTCGGGTTCCTCAAGCAGGCGACGGACTACGAGACGTGGCGGACCAACCCGGGACTCGCGAGCGCCCGGGCGACGCCGGAGATCGCCGTGAGCGCGGCGACGGCCGGCATGGGCGGCGGCGGCATCATCGGCCCCAAGGTGGTCAGCGGCCTCCGCAAGGGCGCCGCCAGCGTCGCTAAGGGGGCTGGGCCCGCCAAGGCGGCAGCAAGCGTCGCCAAGGGGGCCGAGAGCGTCGCCAAGGGCGCGGCGCCCGAGGCGCCCGCCGTGACCGCGAGCCGGCTCAACGCGCGCGCGGCCGCCGAGAAGATGGTGCTGGAGGGGCACGCGTTCCAGAAGCACGTCATCGACCAGAAGGAGTTCCCCGAGGTCCGCACCAAGGAGGACCTCGTGCGCATCGCCGAGACGACGATCCGGGAAGGCGAGGGCAAGGACCTTCCTCGTGGCCGTACGGGCTTCTGGAAGGATGATGTGCTTGTGGTGCACGACTCGAAGACCGCGCACGGTGGCTCCGTGTACCGGCCGTGGAATGGATACATCGCGTTTCTGGAGCTCGATTGAGATACGACAGGCTTGACATGGGCGGCGATGAGATCGAGTTCCTCATGCTCCGCGATCAGTTGCGCATCATCAGAAGCTGCGTTCGTGTGGCGCTCCGCGAGGTCGGCACGTGGGAGACCACGCCGCCGACGGACGTGACGGCCGCCGATCTGCAGGCACTCGTGGAGCGACTGTCGGCTGTCTACGGGAGCGGCGTGGATGTCACGTCGATGGAGAGCCTCGAGCCGGCTTTGGGCGATGCCATGACCGTCGTCCTCAGCGGGAGAGAGGTGCTCGTCCTCGCCGCCTGCCTGCGAGAGGCGGTCGACGCCAACGATGACTGGGAGTTCCCGATCCTCATGGGGGCTGAGACCTTCGAGGTGCGCGCCTTGGAGGAGGAGCTGCTCTCGGCGTACAGGAGCGTCGGACAGACGTGACGGCGCCCGCCGCGGGGCAATCCAAGAACGTGATCTGGGGGAAGACGTGAACTACGAACTGGCGGACGCGGCTGGCGGGAGCATCGCTCTCTCGCTCGACCGCACGGAGCTCCGCGCGCTGCAGGCGTGAGTCGAGGAGGCGCTCAGCGGGATCGACGTGTGTGAGTTCTCCACGCGCGTCGGCGCGAGCACGGACGAAGCCGCGGCGATTCTCGCGACGCTGCGCGCTCTGCGGGAGCCCCCGGAGTCGGGAACCCGGGCCCTCCGCGCGCCGGCGTCTGCTCCTCCGTCTTCGCCCGGGCGGGCGTACTTCGAGGGACTCCGATGAGCGGCCCGCAGGCGGCGATCGATGACCGGGTCACCGTCGTCCTGGACCGGGACGACGTGCGGATCCTCTCGCAGTGCGTCAACGAGGCAACGAACGCGCTCGGCCTGCCGGACTTCTCTGCACGCACCGGAGCGAGCGTCGGTGACGCGAGGAGGCTCCTCGCGGAGCTGCTCGACGCGTACGACAGCACGGAGCCCACGTGATCGGGAGTGCGTGGTCGGGGCGGGGACGTCCCGGACGTGAGCGTGGGAAGGCAACCCGACCGTGAAGCACGCTGCGACAGGACTCGGCGCCCACGCGATCGTGATGAGCCGCGACGAGATGCGCATCGTCATGAACTGCATCAACGAGGCGCTGGAGACGTCCGTCGACGGGAGGCTCCCGACGGTCGGTGCCGACAAGGCCCACGTCGTGGATCTGTGGGAACGGCTCAACCTGGTTGACGACGACGACGGTCACGTCGCCGTGTCGCTCGACCCGGAGGAGCTACGGGTTCTCTCGGGCTGCGTCGCCACTGCGATCGACATCGTCGCGGAGTGGGAGCGTCCCATCCGCGTCGCGCGACGAACGAGGAGATCGGTGCCGTCGCCCAAGAGCTCTCCGATCTGGTCGCCGCTCCGCCGCCGCTCTGACAGCAGCGCACCAGACCAGCGCACGGGACCAGCGCACCGCGCGGCCCGGGCAGGCCAGGGCCTCGGTGAGCAGCGCGGCCACGCCCCGGGTCTGACGCCCTGACGCTGGCCACCGTCGGCGCGTCGCGAGATGTCCGAACGGACCCGAACGCGCGCGTGCGCACGGGCACCGGACCGTCGCGCCTAACGTCACGACCGGACGTCGCCCCGAGAGGTCGCACGCAGGCGGCCAGCCCCCTGCGTGCGACCCGTCGGCCGTCGTGCCGCACCCGTGCTGGACGGGCAACGACTCGTCCACGAGCAACCACTCGTGAGGAAGGGAAGCCGTGCTGACCCGACGTGGAGCCGGACGCTGGATCGTCCTCATGGGCCTGACCGCGGCTCTGGTGGGCTGTGGCTCTGGAGGGAGTACCGAGCCGGCTCCCGAGGACACCGCGCCCGTGGTCGAGGAGAGCGTGCAGCAGGAGGTCATCGAGCCCAGCCCCGAGCCTCCAACCCCGGCCGTGGTGTCCCGGTCCCTCGGCGTGGCCGGTGAGGACACGGTTGCGCTCGGCCCGCGCGTCGTCGTCACGTCCGGCTACGCGGACGACGGGCAGACGCGTGCGTACCGCCTGTACGGGCCGGGTACCGAGACGGGCGGCACCGTCGTGGAGGACGCGCAGTGGGACGTGTCCCGCGTCGAGGCGCGGTGGTTGCGCGTGCAGCGTGACCCCACGGCTGCGACCGCCATGGCCCTGATCTCCCTCGAGCGGACTCCGAACGACGGGCTGGTCGCCGGTTCGCTGCAGATGGTGATCCGGACGTTCGACATCGAGGGCACCAAGGTCGGCGAGGCTGTGCTGCCTGTCCGCGACGGGGTCTCCGACCGCACCGTGCAAGAGATCGGACTGGTGGGCGGCACGGTGGTCGTCCTCGGTGACGGGCTCGTCGGGGAGGCAGCGCCGGCCGTGACCCTGGCGGAGGCGATCGATGTCGACACCGGTGCGCTCACCTGGACGTCCGAGTGCGGGGGCGGCTTCTCGAGCACCACACCGATGTACGCCGGTGCGGGCGTGGTCGCGCTCGGCTGCGACCGCAACGGGGTACGCGGCTTCGACCTGGCAACAGGGGCGACCGCCTGGCAGTACGGAGGGAGCGACACCGACAGCTTCTCCTACGACGAGTCCGCCCCGGGGGTCGTGGGCGTCACCAACGTCGGCGGCTCACCGGGCGTCACGATCGACCTGCTGCACGGGACGCAGATCCGGGACCGCGCGCTCGGGTACCTCATCGGTGACCCGATCACGGGCCTGCAGGCGATGGGGCGCCTCGAGGTCTACGACCCGGCGAGCCAGTCCACCGTCCTGACGATCGGCCGGGATGCGATCGACCAGCTCGGCGACTTCACGGCCATCAGCGCGTTCGACGGGCGCCTCACGTTCATGGCCAGCGATGGCCTGAACGTCGTGTCGTTGACGACCGGCGCCGCCGACCCGTCGTCGCCCGCCAAGTCCGCCCAGGCGCAGTCCTACTCGGGCGTCGTGCTCGACGCCGGTACTGGCTGGGTGATCCTCGGATCGGCGTCGGCGGGTAGCAGCAACTTCAGCGCGACCGAGGTGCTCTGGGCGCCGAGCGACGACGGCACGCTCGCCTGGGGCGACGTCTCCGCCCTTCTCTCCGCGGGGAGCTGACGAAGGCAGCGCACCCGGTCAGCGCACCGCGCGGTCCAGGCAGGCCAGAGCCTCGGCGAGCAGGGCTGTCATGCCCTCCGCGGCCGCGTACACGGCGAGCATCGAGCTCACGCGCACGGCGAGCGTCCGTGCGCGGAGCTCGCGGTCGGGCGGGACGTCGCCGTAGGCCGTCAGGAACGCCGCGCGTGCGTCGTCGACGAAGGCCGCGTAGGCGACCATGAGGTCGATCGCCGGGTCGCCCAGCGCGGTGTCGCCCCAGTCGATGACCCCGGTCGGCTCACCGTCCGCGGACACCAGCAGGTGCCGCACGTGCAGGTCACCGTGCACGAGGACGGGCTCACCCGACGCCGGGCCGGCTCCCGCGGCGGTCGCCAGCAGTGCGTCGACGCGCGGGTCCGGCTGCCACAGGCTCTCGTCGACGAGGGTCGTCAGCTGCTCGCGGGCTCGGCCCGCCTGCGTGGCGGCGTCGGCCCGACGCATCGGGTCCACGGGCAGGTCGACGCCGTCGCGCCCCACCGCATCGACCGTCTCACGGGCCAGGGCCGGGTCGTGCAGCTCACGCAGGAACCCGCCGACCGCGGCGGCGACGCGCGTGCGCGCGACGTCGGGCACGGGTGTCTGGGCGATCTCCTGCCCGGGGAGCAGGCGCGTGCCCCAGAACGGCCACGGCATGGCCTCGGTCGGGGTGCCGACGAACACGGGGTGCGGGATGGGCACCGGGAAGCGGTCGGCGAGGTGCCGCAGGACGGCCAGCTCGCGGCGTGCGCCGGGGAGCGCGACCTGGCGGTGCACGAACCGGAACGCCCACGCATCGCCCACGGTCACGACCACGTTGTCCCAGCCCGAGTCGAACGCGCGCACGGGCAGGCCTGCGAGCTCGGGGAACTGCTCGGCCACGAGGGCCGCAGCCGTCGTGAGGTCGAGCGTGTGCTCAGGGGTCCACTGGTGCTGCGTCATGCCCACGGTCCTACCAGACGGCGGCCGGCACGAGCCGCCCCGGCCCCCGGGTCAGCCGCGGCGGCTGTGCTGCAGCGTCGTGATCAGAGGGGACACCGACGGCGCCGGCAGGGGCCCGGGCCGCCCCACCAGGAAGCCCTGCGCGGCGTGCGCACCCAGGGCGGTCCAGGCGTTGAGGTCGGCGACCTCCTCGATGCCCTCGACCACGAGCTGCGCGCCGGTGCTGTGGGCGAAGTCGATCAGCGAGCCCGCCAGCGCGCGCCGCAGCGGGCTCGCCGCGAGGTCCTGGGTCAGGGAGATGTCGAGCTTGATGATGTCCGGCTCGAGATGGACGATGTGCCGCAGGCTCGCGAACCCCGCGCCGGCGTCGTCGACGGCGATCTTGACGCCCAGGGTCCGCAGGTTCGCGACCATCTTCTCGAGCAGGTGGTAGTCCTCGACCACGGCGTGCTCGGTGATCTCGACCACGAGCTGGCGGCCCTGGTGGACGGTGAGCAGCTCGATGAGGCGCGTGTCGTCGAGCGCGCACGGTGACGCGTTGATCGACAGCTCGATGGTCGGGTCGAGGTCCGCCGCGGTCTCGAGCGCCATGGCGAGGGCCGCGACCTCGAGCTCGACCCCACGCCCGGCGGCGTCGGCAGCGGCGAACCAGCGGTCGGGTGAGCGGTAGGGCTCGACGTCGAACCGCGTGAGCGCCTCGACGGCGACGAGCCTGCCGGTGAGCAGCGAGTACATCGGCTGGAACACCGTGTGGAAGCGGCGCGTGGCGATCATGTCGGCGACGAGCGGGACCAGGCTCTCGTCGGTGGCCGGTGCGGGGGACGCCGACATGGTCTCCCGCAGCTCGGAGGACAGCTGCTGCTCGTAGGCGCGCTCGCGCAGCCGCAGCGACAACGACGCCACGGCGCCGACGACGAGGAACATGCCGCCCCGGATGAGCCAACTCGTGAGCTCTTGCCGCTCGCCCGTGGCGACGTCCAGCGGCATGAGGGGCCCGCACATGACACCGGCCGCGACCGCGGTGGCCAGGGAGCCGGGCAGCCCGAAGGGGAGCGTGGCCAGGATGATCGGCACGTAGAACAGGTGCGGCATCGCCGCCTGGGTGCCGCCGCTCACGTAGACCACCGACCAGCAGCCGACGAGCAGCGCGGCGATGGCGAGGGCGCCCACCCACGGCCGGATGCGCGTCCCGCGCTGCACCACGGCATCGAGCCACGGCGCGCTCGCGGCGGGCCGGATCGGTGTCACGGTCACGGCGCACCTCCGCTCGACGGCCGGGTGAGGCGCGTCACGCACCATTGTGACGCCCGGTCACGTCGGCGCGTGGGCGAAGTGGGTGAATCCGGTGGGTGATTCGCCCGTGCTACGGTAGGTGGACTAGTACGTCTACCAAGGGAGCTCGATCATGGCCGCTCTGTACACCGCAGTCGCCACCGCGACCGGCGAGGGCCGCGCGGGAGGCCGTGCCGCGACCGACGACGGCGCGCTCGACGTCGTGCTCGCCGTCCCGAGCGCACTCGGCGGCCCCGGCGGCGGGACCAACCCCGAGCAGCTCTTCGCCGCCGGCTGGGCGTCGTGCTTCCACTCGGCGCTCAAGTCCGTCGCCGCGGCCGAGAAGACCGTGCTGAGCGACTCGGCGGTCGTCGCGGAGATCGGGCTCGTGCCCGACGGGTCGGGCGGCTACGGGCTCGAGGCGGCCCTGCACGTCGAGGTCTCGGGCCTGGACCAGGACGTCGCCGAGCGCCTGGTCGAGAAGGCGCACCAGGTGTGCCCCTACTCGAACGCGACGCGCGGCAACATCGCGGTGCGCCTGACGACGACGACGGACGCCGCCGCGCCCGCCAACGCATGAGCGTGCGCCGGACCGTCGGCCGGGTGCTGCTCGGGGCCAACCTCGCGCTCGCGGGCGTGAGCCACCTGACCGTCGCCCGCACGGAGTTCCAGGCGCAGGTGCCCACGTGGTTCCCGGCCGACCCCGACGCGGTCGTCGTCGTGTCCGGCGTCGTCGAGATCGCGCTCGGCACGGCCCTGCTCCTCGCGCCGCGCCGCTGGCGGCCCGCCGTCGGCTGGGTCGCGGCCGCGTTCTTCGTCGCGATCTTCCCGGGCAACATCTCCCAGCTCGTGACGCGGACCGACGCGTTCGGCCTCGACACCGACCTCGCGCGGGCCGTGCGCCTGCTCGGCCAGCCCCTGCTCGTGCTGTGGGCGCTGTGGTCGACCGGTGCGTGGCGCGAGTACCGGGCCGGCCGGGCAGCCCGGGCGGAGCGTGCCGGTGGGGGCCACGCGGTCGCAGCCGACCGGCCCTGAGCGGGAGGATGGGCGCATGGTGACCCTTGCCGCGTCGTCGGACGCCCCCGTCGTCGGGCACCCCACGCGTGACGGCGGCCAGTCGGAGGTCGCCCGGCGCATCCTCGAGGTCGCTGCGCCGCGGTTCTACCGCGAGGGCATCCGTGCGGTCAGCGCGGACGCGGTCATGGCCGAGGCGGGCGTCACGAAGGTGACCTTCTACCGTCACTTCCCGACCAAGGACAGGCTCGTCGAGGCGTACCTCGAGACGGTCGCCGCCGCCGAGCGGGCCGCCGTCGCGTCCTGGCGCGCCCGGCACGCGGGCGACCCCGCGGCGGTCCTGACCGAGTACGCGAACCAGCTCGGCACGCAGGTGTGCGGCGACGGCTTCCGCGGCTGCCCGTTCCTCAACGCCGTGGCCGAGTACCCGGACGTGACGCACCCCGTGCGGGTCGTCGCCGAGCGTCACCGCGAGTGGCTGCGCCGCACCGCCGAGGACCTGCTCACCGAGCTCGGGCTGCCCGACGCGCGGGTGGCCGCCGTGCAGCTCGTCATGCTGCGGGACGGTGCGATGGCCGCCGGCGGGGGAGTCGAGCCCGGGGAGATCGGGCGGGCCCTGCGCCGCGCGGGCGAAGCGGTGGTGCGGGCCGCGCTGCGCTGAGGCGGGCTGCACTGCGGGCCGCCCTGCGCTGAGGTCGGCCGCCCCGGGCGTCCTGGTCCGGCGTCCACGAGCCGGTGCTCCGTGCGGAACCCGAACGCGTGCCCGTAGCGTGTGCCTGCTACGCCGCCTCCCCCCGGAAGCAGGAGCTCATGGACCCCCGCCGTGCTGCCCGAGCCCACTGAGGAGCCGCTCCTCGACGCGGTCACCGACCGCGCGGGCCTGGCCCGAGCGCTCACGACGCTGCGCGAGCGGCGTGGCCTGAGCGTCCGCGACGTCGCGCGCCTCTCGGGGCTGCCCCTGGGCACGGTCGGTGGGTACCTGTCCGGCCGTCACCTGCCGCAGCCCGCCACGATCGACCAGTTCGAGCGCATGCTCACGGCGCTGGGCGTGCCCGACGGCGCTCGCGCACCCTGGGTGGACGCCGTCACGCGCCTGCGCCGGGCGCCGGGACCGCGACCGGCCGCGGCGACCGCGCCCTACCGCGGGCTCGCGTCGTACGACGTCGACGACGCGCAGCTCTTCGTGGGGCGCGAGGCGGCCATCCGGGCGCTGGTCGAGCGGGTGACGGGTCGCCCGGCGACGCCCGTGGTCGTCCTCGCGCCGTCGGGGGCCGGCAAGTCGTCGCTCCTGCGCGCGGGTCTCGTGGCCCACCTGCGCGGGCAGGGGCATCTCGCGGCCGTCGTGACGCCCGGCGACGACGCGCTGCGCACGGTCGACGGCGCGGTCGCGGCGCTGGACCTCGAGGTGGACCTCGAGCCCGACCTCGCGGGCGCGGCGGTGCGCGTGCTCGTCGTGGACCAGTTCGAGGAGGCGCTGCTGGCTGACGGCGACGGCGGCGACCGCGACCCGGGCGTCGTCGGCGCGGAACCCGGTGAGGGGCGTGGTCGCAGGCGTGCCCTCGTGGACCGGCTGGGCGAGGTCCACGCGTCGGGGACCACGGTGGTCCTGGGTGTGCGCGCCGACGCCTTCGAGCGTGCGCTCGAGCTCGAGGACGTGGCGCCGTGGCTCGCCCGCCCGGTGCTCGTGGGCCCGCTCTCGGTCGAGGACCTGCGTCGGATCGTCCGCGAGCCGGCCCGTCACGCGGGCCTGGAGGTCGACGACGCGCTCGTGGACGTGCTGGTCACCGAGGCGACCGCGGCGTCCGCCGGTGGCCGCGCGCCCGAGCCCGGGACGCCCCTGGACCCGGGGGTGCTGCCGCTGGTGTCGCACGCGCTCTACGCGACGTGGTCGGCGTCGACGGGCCGGCGGCTCACCCTGCCGCAGTACCGGGCCGTCGGTGGCCTGGCGGGTGCGATCGCGCAGACCGCGGAGGCCGTGGTCGAGGGGATGCCCGACGAGCGCCTCGCCGTCGTGCGCCGGGTGCTGCTCGCGCTGGTCCACGTGCGGGACAACCACGTCACCGCGCGGTCGGTGGACGTCGCCGACCTCGCGGGGCCCGACGAGGCGGGCATCGTGGCGGCGCTCGTCGACGCCCGGCTGCTCACCACGGACCACGGGCAGGTGCGGCTCGCGCACGAGGCGCTCCTGCGGGCGTGGCCCCGCCTGGCGACCTGGATCGAGAACGACCGCGACGCGTTGCGCGTGCACACCCGGCTCGCCGAGGCCGCCCGCCACTGGGCGGAGGCCGGTCACGACGCCGACCTGCTGTTCCGCGGCGTGCACCTGGAGGCGGCGCTCGCACCTGCCGCCCAGGGGCGCGCGCTCACGGCCGGTGAGCGGGCGTTCCTCGGGGCGAGCACCGCGGAGCAGGACCGGCGGACGACGGCGCAGCGCCGCTCGGTGCGACGCCTCCGGGCGCTCTCGGCGGGTCTTGCGGTGCTGAGCGTGGCGACAGGTGTGCTGGCGGGCGCGGCCGTCGCGCAGGGCCAGGCCAACGCGCGCGACCGTGACCTGGCGGTCTCCCGGCAGCTCGCGGTGACGGCGCAGTCGCTGACGACGACGGACCCGGGGCTCGCGGCGCAGGTCGCCGCGGCGGCCCATGCGACCGCGGACACCGTCGAGGCGCGCTCGGCCCTGCTGTCCTCGACGGGCGTCGCGGCGGCGTCGCGCCTCGGCACGGCGGGCGGCCTCGTCAACGGGGTGGCGGTCAGCCCGGACGGGGAGCTGCTCGCGGTGGCGACGGACCGGTCGGCGGTCGAGCTCTGGTCGCTCGGTGACGCCCCGGCCCTGACGGCCGAGCTCCCGGTCGCTGACACGGCCCTCTACGCGGTGGCCTTCGCGCCCGACGGCCGGACGCTGCTCGCTGCGGGCGACGGCGGCCTGCTGCGCGCGTGGTCGCTCGCGGGTGGGGCGCCGGTCGAGCTGGCCGTCGGCGGTGCGGGTGCCGGGGGGACGCTGTACGACGTCGCGGTCAGCGGGGACGGCGACCTCGTGGCGGCGGCGGTCTCGGACGGGACCGTCGCGCTCTGGTCGCTGTCGCGTGGTGCGCTCGCGTGGCTCGGGACGGTGCCGGCGTCGGTCGAGGGGACCGCCCAGGCGGTCGCGCTGGACCCCAAGGGGAGCGTGCTCGCGGTCGCCGGCTCCGCGGGGAGCCTCGCGCTGTGGGACGTGGCCGACCCGCTCGCGCCGACGCCCCTGGACGCGCCCGTCGAGCTCGGTGGCGTGCAGGTCAACGCCCTGGCGTGGGCGCCGGGCGGCGACACGGTCGCGGCGGGCACGACCGCCGGCGTCGTGCACCTCGTGGACGTCACCGACCCGGCCCTCCCGACGCCGGGGCCCGAGCTGACGGGGCCGGCGTCGTGGGTCAACGACCTCGCGTTCAGCCCGGACGGGACGAGGCTCGCCGGTGCGGGCTCGGACCAGAAGCTGTGGGTGTGGGACGTGGCCACGGGCGCCTCCGCCGGCGCGCTGCCCACGCCGACGACTCTGCTCGCGAGCCGCTGGTCACCGGACGGCGGCCTGCTCTACACCTCGGGTGCGGACGGCGTGCTGCGGGAGTGGCCGTACCCGGGGAGCGTCCTGGCGGGCTTCGCGTCGATCCCCGGCCAGGGGGCGTTCGGCCCGGGGGAGGGCGCCGGCGGCGTGGTCGTGACCAGCACGACGGACGGCCTGCGGCTGTGGGACACGACCGACCCCGCGCGTGCCCGGGAGGTGGGCCGGGCGCCCGCGCCTGAGGGCGCGCGCCTGGACGGCGCCGTCGACGTCTCGGAGAGCCTGCGCCTCGCGGTCGCGGGCGACACGACGGGGGGCATCCACGTCTGGGACGTGGCCGACCCGTCGGCGCCGGAGCTGCTCGGCTCGGTGCGGGCGCACACCGACTGGGTCAACACGGTGGCGTTCGACGCCTCGGGGACGCTCCTCGCGGCGTCGTCCGACGACGGGTCGCTCACGCTGTGGGACCTGTCCTCCGGCGTGCCGGACGAGCCCGCGGGGCGGCTCGACGACCTCGGCGGCGCCGTCTACGTGGTCGCGTTCTCGCCGGCGTCCACGACCCTCGTGGCGTCGGTGCTCACGGGGTCGGTCCGGCTCGTGGACGTGAGCGACCCGACGCGGCCGACGCCGGTCGGCGCACCCCTGACCGGGCCCGAGGGGTACGTGTACTCCGCGGCCATCAGCCCTGACGGGCGCACGGTCGCGGCGACCGGGAACGACGGGACCCTGTGGCTGTGGGACGTCGCGGGTGGCGGGTCGCCGACGCCGCTCGGGGCGCCGCTGCGCTGGGGCGAGGGGTACGGCACCAACACGGCGTTCTCGCCGGACGGCACGCAGGTCGCGGTCGGCCGCACCGACGGGACCGTGCGGGTGTGGGACGTCACGGACCCGGCGCACCCCACCCGCTGGGCGACGCTCACGGGTGCGGGCGGCACCGTCTACGGAGTCGAGTTCTCGCCCGACGGCGCCCACCTGACGGGTGCGGGCGCCGACCGCACGGTCCGCATCTGGGACGTGACGCTCGACGGCGCGCTCGAGCGCGCGTGCGCCGTGGCCGGGCGTGGGATCGCGATGACCGACGCGGAGTGGGTGCGGCTCGCCGGGGACCTGCGCCGGCCGGCCACCTGCGCGGCGGGCTGACACCGCTCCGGGTGGGGTGCGGGCGCCCGCGCAGGATGTCCGAACGCCCCCGAACGCCGTCGGGCGCCTGGCCGTGGCCGTCCGTGCCTAGCGTGCTCGTGGCAGCGGTCCGCGGTGGCGACCGGAGCGAGGGTCCTGTGGCCTGAGCTGCCACGACCAGGTCGAGCTCGCGGAGGGGACATGCCGGTGGCGACGACTGCTGTGCTCAGGTGGCAGCGCCGGACGGCGACCGTCGTGGTCGCCGGGGTGGTGCTCGGCCTCGCCGGCTGTGCGGGCGGTGGCGCGAGGGCCGAGGGGTCCGTGGAGCTCGACCCGTCGCCGACGCCGACCGTCGAGCTGACCCCGGTGCTGTCCGACACGGGCTACGTCGTCACCGGCGCCGACGGCGGCCCGGCCTACGAGCTCCGGCTCCGCGTGTACGGCGAGCCCGCGTACGACATGGAGACGGGCGAGCTGTCGCTCGTGGTCGACGACGAGGACAACGGCGTCCAGCCCACCCAGATCTCACCGGCCGACGTCGGCTGCGGGTACCAGGAGTCGCGTGACCTCGCGGTGCCCGTCGAGTTCTCGTTCCGGAACCTGGGCGACGCCGACTTCACGTCGCAGGAGTCGTTCGTCGCCGCCGTCCTCGACCTGACGACGGGCTTCGACGACCCCTGGTACTACTACACGTCGAGCTTCACCTACATCGACGTCGCGTCGTCGGTGTGCGACGCCGTCGGGGTCGACTCGGACGGTGCGACCGTGGGCAGCGTGGCCATGACGCTGAGCGGCGAGGGCTACCGGCCCGACGGGCGCGGCAAGTCCGTGTACGTCCTCATCTTCCCCGACGCCAAGAAGCTGGACCCGGCGAGGCTCGACGAGTACCTGGGTTCCCTCGCGTGGGAGATCGACGCGATCCGCCCCGTGACCGGCTCGTCGTACACGTTCGAGTTCACGAGCGTCGAGGACAGCCGCGTGTTCGGGAGCGCGTGCGAGATGATGTTCGCGCCGCTCTCACTGACGAGCGACAACCCGCACTGGTCCACGCTGGCCGAGGCGGGCTGCGACGCCCGGACCTTCCACTGAGGCGCACCGGGCCGGGCGTGGGCACGGGGCCGGGCGGCGTGTGCACCGAGCCGGGCGGCGTGTGCGCCGACCCGCACCCGGGAGGCAGCCCGTGTGCGGGAGCGTTCGGACATCTCGCGCGCACCCGAAGGGGCCGGACGCGGCGCCCCACGCGCGGCTAGCGTCGCGCCGACCCCTTCCCCAGTCCGACGGGTCGTCCCCCACCCAGCCTCCCCGAGGAGACCCACATGCTGCTCGCACAGATCACCGAGCTTCACACCGCCGGAGTCAGCATCCCCCTGTGGGGCCTGCCGATCCTGGTCGTCGCGCTCATCGCCGCGAAGGTGTACCAGAACAACCGCGACAAGAACCGCTGATGGGCGGCGGCTCCGCCTCGATCAGCCCGGTGGTCGGCGGGCTCATCTTCGTCGCGGTCGTCGTCGCGATCATCCTCGTCCAGAAGGCCATGGCTGCTGCGACGGCGAAGGCCACCCAGGGCGTCATGCGCGGCACCCACAAGCGCGGCCAGGCCGCGGCACGGGCCCCGGTGACGTTCACGGTGCCCCGGCCGGCGGGCGAGGTGCTCGACCAGGTCGTCACGACCGTCAACGCGTACCCGGCGCCGCCCGCGCTCGTCGGCGGCCTCTACCTGAAGTCGCGCGTCGCGGACGCCGTGGTGTTCGGGTTCGGCAGCAAGCTGGCCGACTCGTTCGTGTTCCGGGTGGCCGTGACGGGCACGGAGCCGGGGTCGACGCGCGGGACCGCGAAGGTGCTGACGTGGACGGAGACGAACGGCCTCGTCGACGCCGTCGAGCACATCGAGAAGCTCCAGGGCCGGATCGCCGCGGCCGTGACCGAGCTCGGTGGGCGGGTCGTGGACTCGCCGGGGGCGCCGGTCGTGTAGCCGGCGGCGGGGCGCCGCCGGGCCGTCGGTGCCACGCCTGGAGGGTGTGGCAGCGGCGGTGGTGCGTGGGGTCGCCGGTGGGCGTGTCGTGGGGCGCAGGGGGTCTCACGACGCCCGGGCGCGTCGTCGCGTCACTGGTGCGCGGGCGGCGTCGTGCGTTCGGCGGGAGGATGATCGGATGCCCCTGACGCCCGCTGATCGGAGCCCGATGCCTGCCACGCCCACCGTCGACTTCTGGTTCGACCCCGCCTGCCCGTGGGCGTGGATGACGTCCCGGTGGATGACCGAGGTGGCGCAGCACCGCGACGTCGAGGTCCGCTGGCACGTGATGAGCCTGTCGGTGCTCAACGAGGGCCGTGACCTCGACGAGGAGTACCAGCAGCTCATGGACGACTCGTGGGCGGCCGTCCGCGTGGTGATCGCCGCGGCCCGCGACCATGGCGAGAAGGTCCTCGAGCCGCTGTACACGGCCCTGGGCACGCGCAGGCACCCCGGTGGTCGCCGCGACACCGACGCGATCATCGCCGAGTCCCTCGCCGAGGTGGGCCTGCCGGCCGAGCTCGCCGCGGTCGGGCAGACCGACGAGGTCGACGACCTGCTGCGCGCCTCCCATGCCGGGGCCATCGACCTCGTGGGCAACGACGTCGGCACGCCCGTCGTCGCGATCGACGGCGTCGGGTACTTCGGCCCTGTGGTGACACCCGCACCGACCGGCCAAGCCGCGCTGGACCTGTTCGACGGGCTCGTGCTCATGACGCGCGTGCCGGGGTTCTACGAGCTCAAGCGGTCGCGGGAGGACGGGCCGGCGTTCTGAGCCCCGCGTCGTGATCCCGCGGCGAGCACGAGACCCGCTGACCCGTCCGCCGGCGGCCATGACCAAGCTCCCCGGTCAGTCGGCCTAGGTCAGCCGTTCGGCGATGTCGAGCAGCAGGTGGATGAGGACGTCCGGGCGGTTGGTGATGCCGAAGAACCCATGGGGGAGTCCAGGCTCAAGCGTCTCGACGTACCCGAGCACCGCAACAGAGGGGCGGGTGGTGGCGAGCTGCGATGCCAGCGTGAGCCCGGCGACGGCATCGTCCCCGCGGGCCAGATCGGTGATCACGACCGTGGGATCCTCGCGGTCCACCAGCTCGAGGGCTTCCACCGTGCTCGTCGCGACGACTACGGCGACGCCGAGATCGCGTAGGTAGGAGCGCTCCGTGCGGTTGTTCTCCGGGTGGTCGTCAACCCAGAGCACCCGCAGTCGGACGAGCCGGTCGTGGTTGCGCTCGACCCGCCGCTCGACCGCCCGCACCGCACGGCCGCTCACCGGCGCGGACGGCTGGGCCGCCCGCAGAGGTTCGGCGGAGACCTCGAGGATCCCGCTGACGCCGATCTTCGTCGCACGCTCCAGCAGGCTGCGTAGCGGATGCCGGAGGATCACGGCCGCCGTGGTGACGACCGTGAGGGTCAGGAGCGGCACCGCCTGCTCGATCAGGGCGACACAGAGTTCGCTGCTCACGAGGCGTCGAGCCTCTCGACCAGCCGAAGGGCTGCGTTGACCTGCGGGTACTCGTCGGGGGTGCTTCCCGCGGCCCAGCTCGCGGGTGAGCGGCGCAGCGCGTGGAGCGCGAGCAGGATCTCCGGGTCGGTGCCGGCAACAGGCCCCAACCCCGTCGCCCAACGCCGCGCGTCGACGCGGGCCACATCGAGCGCGTCCTCGATCGAGCCGAGGAACGCACCGACCACGGCCGGGGCCGACGGCTCGCTGACGTAGCCGATCTCGACGCCGTTCCCGCCGCGCACGATCGCCGCCAGCAGCCGCAGGTCGATCCGGTAGGGCGCGAGGCCCGCGCGGGAGTAGGCGACGTCGGCGGCGTCGTCCGGACCGAGCCCGCGCTTCACATCCCCGATCGCGAGCTGGAGAAGGTCAGCCGGGTACCCGGTGAGCTCGGCCCACTCGGGAAACCGCGTCTCGGTGAGCGCCCGATGGTTCTGGACGGCGAGCGCGAGCGGCCAGCCCGGGTGTCTCGCATGTGCGAGCCAACGGGCTGCCCGGACGGCGAACTCCTGGGCGGCGGTCTGGTCCACGAGGGCGAGCAGACCCATGCCACGAAGTGCATGCGTCGCCACGAAGTCCGCGGCCTCGCCCGTCTGCGGCTCGACTGAGGCCATTGCCGCGTCCGCGGCACCGACCATCACCTCGGCAGCAGGACCGATCATCTCGGCGCGCAGCCCAAGTGCCTCGATGACGTCGGCCAGGACAGCCATCACACCACCGCTCGGGCGCTGATAAGGCGCTCCGGCGGGAGGTACACGCCGGTCGCCCGATTGTCGACCACATCGTCGGGGGCGGGCGGCCAACTCCCTGACCGTGCCGCCGCCAAGACGTCCTCGGGCGCGTATCGCTCCGCACGCAGCAACCGCCGTGGTGGAAGCCGCACCGGCACGGCGATCTCTCCCTCGGCTCGGAACCGGGACCACGCCGGGTGCTGGTGCACGTCGCGAACCTCTTCGGCGAACTCGGCGTGGCCGCCCGCGGAGTGGCCGAGCAGGAACACGTAGCCGTAGAACAGCCATCCGGGTCGCTCGAGACCGTTGGTCGCGAACAGCAACGCAGTCAGGAACGCGGACGCAGCGTGGTTGTGTGCGCCGCGCTCGACGTACGTGCCGGCCGTCATCGAGACGTACGGCGAGGCATCCGCGACCCGCGTGTGCCGGTGCCGATGCGCGTCCAGCGCGCGGGAGCCGAGGAGGTTCTCCGCGTCGCCCGCCGTGGCCGCGAAGCCGTGGCGCAACGCGGCGCACACGAGGCCGTCGCGTCTCATGATCGCCTCGACCTCGTCATTGTCGGGCTCGCGGACGAGCCCACCGATCCCGCGAATGACGTTCTGGACGAGCACGTCGGCCTCCCAGAGATGGGGAACGTCATCGTGATGCTGCCTGTGAACTGACAGGGTCCGCAAGAGGTTGCCCTGAGGCGGGACGTCCAGACTCCGACGTCGTGCTTGCCTCTGCTCGTCGTGGTCGCGATCGCCGCGTGGTACGGCTGGCGCGGTGGCTCGAGCCGCGGTTGCCGGACTGGCTCAATCGGGTCGTGCTCGGGTCCGCGGCCGCGCCCACCTGCGCCAGGAACACCGACGCAGGCGACTACGTCGTGCACAGCCTCGACGGCCTCGAGCTACCGACGTCGCCCCTCGGGCGAGCGCGACAGGCTGACGCGGCCGCACCGGCGCGCGCACCCCCGTTCTCCCGAGGGAGGGCGGGGGTGCTTCGTCGTGTCCCTACGAGCAGGTGACGGGCGTGTAGGTGTACGCGACCGGGTTCGCGCCGACGGAGTGACCGGTGCCGGTGGGTGCGTACCGCGTGCCCTCGTAGACGATCTCCTGCCCGGCCGGGACAACGAGGCGGGCTACGCGCTGGCCGTCGCCGTCGTAGAGGTTCGCGAGCCTGGCGCTGACCCGCCAGTCGCGACCGTCTCGCCCGCCGGCGAGAGAGCCGGTCGCGAGGCGCTGGCGCACCGCGGACGCCGTGACCCCGAGCAGCGCCGCGGCTTCGGAGGCGCTGATGGCGCGGGTGGCGTCGAGCACGTCGAAGCCCTGGTCGAACGCCGCGGTGGGCATCGCGCGGACGATGAACGGCTCGAAGCCGAGCTGCGCCTCGATGACAGTGAGGGCGGTGGAGACGGCCTGGCGGAGAGACGCTGCGGGAAGGGTCACGATCAGCTCGACGTGGTCGTTGAGCGGGGAGGCGCCGAGCACCGCGTGGTAGTCGGCCAGCCTGTCGAGGTCGACGCTGTCGGGGGTGATCCGACCGAGGTCGGCGATCACGTTGTAGTCGGTCGTCATGGTGGTTCCTTTCGTGGCGTTGGTGAGGTGATGAACGATGGACTCGGGGTGAGAACCGCTCTCTCCGGTTCCCACCCCCTCCCGCTACCTGCGCGGCGGCCAGACGAACCCGGCCCGCCGCAGGGCGGCGATCAGGTTCCGCTGGCTGCGCTGATCGCCCGGCGTGCTTGACGCCTTCGTGACGAACGCGCCGTCGCGGTTGAGCATCGGGTGCCGGGTCTTGCTCATCCGGACCTCGAAGCCCCGCCGCTCGGCCTCCGACAGGGTCTTGCGGGTGTCCCCGGCCATCACTCCTTTCCTGTTGATCGAACAAGATGAGCGTAGTGCGTGCCTTGCGCTAGCGCAAGAAGCCGAGGGTTGTCTGTGTGATTCCGGCTCCGGCGGCGTAGGCGCGCGTTAGCGTGCGCGTCCCGCGTCAGCAGATGGCAGCGATTCGGACTGGGGAGAGTTGGGGGTGAGGGGGTCGACGAGGCCGGTGTGGACTCGTGGGGGCGGTTCCAAGCGAGGGCTTCGTGGGGGCGGACGGTGTTGTAGTCGATGCGGTAGTCCTCGGCATGGGCGACCAGGTCCAGGGCGTCGTCGATCTCCTCCAGGAACAGCCGTTCGTACTCCAGGAGCCGAAGCCTCGTTCGCATGAGCCGTTCTGGCCCGCGGTGCACTCGCGGAAGCTTGGGCTCGGCCGAGGCCGAGGAGCGTCGGGTCTGCCGGTGATGGTCGCGCCCGACGTGGTCACGCGGTCCCGGTCGTCGCCGGCAGGGTCACGGGCGTGTCGGCGCCGATCTCGCGAGGGTCGACGCCCGCCGCCCAGGCCCCGACGAGGGCCCCGACGCGAAACGCGTCGACGACGTGCTCGACCGGGACCGACCAGCGGACGGCGACGGCCAGTGGGGTCACGGGGTAGGCCGGTGGCCAGCAGACGAGCGTGCGGAGGTCGGCGTCGAGGTACCGCAGATCGACATGCGGCACGGCGCGGACCTCGCGCTCGCGCAGCGCGCGCTCGGAGAGCTCGAGCACCGGGGGGACAGGCCCCGGTGTCGGGTTGGGCACCCACCGCTCGCCCGACGGCGTATCGCAGCGGGCGAGAAGGCCGAGGCGCACCAGGCAGGTGAAGGCGTCCGCGAAGGTCGCCACCTGAGGCATCCCGGCCGCGCCCAAGGCGTCGAGGAGGTCGAACGGACCCGGGTTGATGGTGCGGTCGTCGCTCGTCATCGGCACCGACCCGTTCACAGGCGACGTCCAGTCGAGCTGTCGCACGCGCAGGAACGCGGTGAGGTCGTCACGCTCGAAGGGATGCCCGAGGAGTCGCACGGCCGTCTCGATCTCGCGGAACGCGGCGAGCACGGAGAGCCTGGGGGACCAGCCCGCGACCCGCCAGCCGTGGACGGCTGCCACCCACGGGTTGCGCTCGGCGAGGCTTGGCAGCGGTCCTGCGAGGCGCCGGGGAGGTCCCGCGAGCATGTCGCGCCGATCGGTGTCCGGCCAGAAGCGGAACAGCCACTGCTCGGGCTCGAAGTGCTCGACGGCCCTGCCGGCGTACTGGTGTCGACCCCGGGCGAGGACCTGGACCCGGGCTGGACCTATGTCCTCGATGGCGAGGTCGCCGCCCGTCGGCGGATCGAACCCCGACACCGTCAGCAGCCCGCCTCCGCTGACCGGGGCCCACGGCAGCTCGTCGCAGTCCTGCCAGTCGTCGGCCACGTCGCCGGGGCGGGAGTCCCAGCGCTCGACCCGGACCCTCAGGTCGGCGTTCCGGTCCCCAGGGGCCGCGGAGAGGGCCCCCGGCTCGGACGCGGCAAAGGTGCCGACGGGGATCCCGAAGGCTTCCAGTCCGGCCTGCTGGACGGACAGGATCGCGAAGTCGGTGACCAGCTCGCGCTCCAGCTCGCCGACGAGATGTGCCATGCGCACAGTCTGTCGCGACGTGGGCGATCTTCCGGCGGTGCCGTGCGGTGTGCGTCGGATCTGGCGCGGGACGCCCCACGACGCCGCGACCTCGGTCACCGACCGGCCATCACTGATGACCGCCAGCACCGCCATGGACCCCTGCTCAGCCACCGTCAGCTCCCTCGTCGAGGGAGCGTCAAGGATCAGCCGAAGTACCTGTCAACCATCAACCGAACGTGAGACGTCAGACCTCAGGCGCGGGCATATGGACACCCGGGTGGGCCCCGTGGGGATCGAACCCACAACCCGCGGATTAAAAGTCCGCTGCTCTGCCGATTGAGCTAGAGGCCCGGGACATGCGGGGATGAGTTGGGGGAACCCTAGGGAGAACCCGACCGGCGCCCGCCCGTCCGGGGACAGGCTACGCGGACACCGCGAGGTCGGTTCCGTCGGGCCCTCCTGGATCGCGGATCGCCCGCAGGATGCGGGCTCGCAGTTCGGTCGGCGCGAGCGTGCGAAGCTCATCGGTCGTCAGCAGGACGGCCCCGCTTGGCGCACCCAGAACCCCGTAGAGCCGCTCAACAGCCCGGGTCACCCCCGCCGGGCGTGAGCGAGGTCGCCGCTCTCACTGCGGCATGACCGCCGACGGCTCGGGCCCCCGGTGCTTCCTGGACCGTGGACTGGGCTCTGTCATCGTGCCTGGCGGCCTGCGTGAGCGCGGCTGGCATGGGCCCCCGAGCAGCCTTGCCCAATGTCTTAATTCTTGCGACACTCGCCTCGGGCGCCATCGGGTGTCTCCAGAAGAAGGACATTGAGACATGCTCTACCGGACACCGCCCCTCGACCTCCACGACGTTCAGGTCCTGGAGGAGATCGCTGCCATGCGCGGCGAGCTGGCGGAGCACCTGCGTGTTCCCCGCCGCTGGACCGGCCGCCTCCGCCGTACCGCCCTGGCGCGTGCGATCCAAGGATCGAACAGCATCGAGGGGTACCGGGTCGACCTCGACGACGCGGACGCAGCTCTCGACGACGAGGAGCCGCTGAGCGCCGACCAGCGAACGTTCGCAGAAATCCGCGGCTACCGTCAGGCCCTCGGGTACGTCCTCGCGATGGCCCGGGACGAGCACTTCTCGCTCGACGCCTCGGCCGTGCGCTCGATGCACTTCATGATGCTCGCGCACGACCTCTCGAAGAGCCCGGGTCAGTACCGCCAGCGGGAAATCTACGTTCACGACGAGCAGACGGAGGAGATCGTCTACACGGGCCCGCCCGCCGACGACGTCCCTCGCCTCATGGGCGAGCTGATGACCGAGCTGAACAGGCCCGACGGCGAGGACCCCATGGTTCACGCCGCGATGGCGCACCTGAACCTCGTGATGGTCCACCCGTTCCGTGACGGCAACGGTCGCATGGCGCGTGCTCTCCAGACGCTCGTCCTCGCGCGCCGAGGCGTCGCGGAATCGGAGTTCGCGAGTATCGAGGAGTGGCTCGGCGCGAACACCGACGACTACTACCGCGTGTTGGCAGCGACGGGCCGTGGTGAGTGGCGGCCCGACGGCGACGCGCATCTGTGGGTGAGCTTCAACCTGCGGGCGCACCACATGCAGGCGCAGACCGTCCGTAGTCGATGGCGGCGCGCCCAGCGCTCGTACGAGCTGCTCGACGAGCTGCTCATCCCCAACCGCCTGCCTGACCGTGCCATCGACGCGCTGTACTCCGGGCTCCTTGGGTTCCGGCTGCGTCGTCAGACCTACGTGGACCAGACCGGGGTGGATGCGCGGACGGCGAGCCGCGACTTCAAGGCTCTCGCCGATGCCGGGCTGCTCCGGGCGGTGGGCGAGACGAAGGGCCGGTACTACGTCGCAGGCCTGGTCCTTGAGGAGGTGCGCCGGGAGGTCGGGCGTGGCGAACCGCTGGTGGACCCCTACCCGTGGATGGTCGTAGAGCTTGCGAAGGCGGCCGCCGAGGTCGGCCCGGCCCGCACCGTCGGGCCGTAGCTCAGCACTCTGCCGGGTGGACGCCGCCCGACGGCACGACGAGGGTGTCGCCGCAGAGGTCGCGGCCCAGCGGCCGCCCGTGAGGTGTCAGCGTGTTGCGCGCGTCGTCCGGCCGGTGAACGCCTCAGGGCACCGGGCGTGGTCCCGTCCTGCTCCCGCGACCGTGCCCGCGCCCTGAGCGACCTCACGAGCGCCGACGGCCCCCTCAGTGGTCGTCGACGGCCGCAGCCGTACGCGGCAGGAACGGCACCGCGAGGAGGCAGGCGGCCGAGATGCCGAGGACCACGACCAGGCCGGTGGTCAGTGCGTGCACCTGGCCGTCGGGCAGCCCCCCGAGGTAGGCGGAGGTGATGACGGCGAGGCCGAGACCGGCGGCGATCTGCTGGATGGCGCTGAGGGAGCCGCTGGCGGCCCCGGCCTCCTCGGGCGCGACGCTGCCGAGGGCCGTGGCGAAGATGGAGCTGAAGCAGGCGCCGGCGCCGATCCCGATGACGAGGACGGGCAGGGCGATCTGCCACCAGGTGGCGCCCGTGCCGACGGTGCGGATGACGAGCAGGAACGCGAGGGTCCCGGCCATCGTGGTGAGCAGTCCGAGGAGGACCATCGCTCGGCCGGGCCGTGAGGGCAGTGCCATCCAGACGCCGGAGGCGATGATGATGCCGATGGTCAGTGGCAGCAGGTTCAGCGCCGCCTGGGACGGGCTGAAGCCCAGGCCGAGCTGGAAGTACAGGGCGATCACGTACATCAGGCCGTTGAAGGCGGCGAAGACGAGCAGCCCCGTGGCCAGGCCCGCGGAGAACCCGCGGTTGCGCAGCAGGCTCGGTGCCACGAGCGGTTGCGGAGAGGTCCGCTGGCGCGCGACGAAGGCGCCGAAGAAGAGGACGGACGCCGCCGTCGACGCGTAGGACAGTGCGTTCCACCCCTCGCTCGAGCCCTCGATCAGCCCGAACAGCAGCGTGAAGGTGGTCCCGGTGAGCAGCAGGGACCCGCGGACGTCGATCCGCACCGTGGGATCGCCCTCGACCGCGGGGAGCCATCGGATCGCGGCGACGAGCGCGGCGCCTCCCACGACGATGTTGAGCAGGAACATGGGTCGCCACCCGAGCCCGAGGATGTTCGCGTCGATCAGGAACCCGGCGAGGATCGGTCCGCCGACGCCGAAGATGCCCAGCATCGGGCCGAAGGCACCGAACGCCTTGGCCAGCGCATCCTTGGGGAAGGTGCGGGTCATGATCGCCATGCCCTGGGGGATCAGGAGCGCGCCGAAGGAGCCCTGGACCACGCGGGCGACGATGATCGCCGCCGGGTTCCAGGCGAGGCCGGCGAGCGCGGATGCCGCGACGAAGCCGGTGAGCCCGATCAGGAAGACCCGGCGCTGTCCGTAGCGATCGCCCAGGCGGCCGCCGACGACCAGGAGTGAGCCGAGTGCGAGCGCGTACCCGGCGCCGAGCCACTTGACCAGGGCTGGTCCGCCGCCGAGCTCGGCGGCGACTGCCGGCGCGCCGATGTTGGTGATCGTCGCGTCCATCAGGTCGAGGCCGTCGGCGACCAGGACGATCAGGAGCGTCGTCCACAGCGTGAACGCGGAGGGTGCGGCCTTCGGACTGGGTGAGTCGAGGGGCGGGGAGGCCGTCTCCTGGGATGTAGCCATCGGGGGGCTCCGTTCACGGGTCGCGGAAGTCGGTTCGAACGCGATCGTAACGAACATGTTCGGGACGAACAAGTTCGCGTCGAACATGTTCGTCGCGCGTTACGATGACGCCATGCCGAGAGCCGAGCCGCGCAGCCGCCGCGAGCGTCCCGCCAAGCCCCCGCTCAGCCGCGAGGTGATCGTCGATGCGGCGGTCCGCGTCCTCGAGAGCGACGGCATCGGGCGGCTCACCATGCGTCGCCTCGCCCAGGAGGTCGACGCCGGGCCGGCGTCCCTCTACGTGTATGTGCGGAGCACCACCGAGGTCCACGCCCTGCTGATCGATCGCCTTCTCGCGACCCTGGACCTGACATGGGACGGCCGAGGTGACTGGCGACAGCGCCTGCGCGCGTTGCTCACCGACTACGGCAACCTGCTGATGGCGCATCCCGGGCTCGCCGACTCGGCCCTCGTCACGTGGCCCCAGGGGACCAACTACCTCGACCTCGTCGAGCTGCTGCTGAGGCTGCTCGACGCCGGCGGCGCGTCTCCCGCTCGCGCCGCGTGGGGCGTCGACGTCCTGCTCCAGCAGGCGACCGCGATGGCGGCCGAGTACGGCGGACGCGGACGCCCCGCAGGAGGGCAGGGCGACGTGGCCGACCTGGTTGCCGCGCTCGACGACGCGAGCCCGCAGCGCCACCCGTTGCTCACGACGATCGGCGCGGAGCAGATGGTCGGCGGCGAGCGCGACGAGCGGCGCGCGTGGGCCATGGACGTCACCGTCTCCGGGATCTTCGCGACCCCCGTGCCCGGCGAGCAGACCCACCCGGCGATCTGAGCGGCCCGGTGACCTGACCGTCGCAGACGGTGGCCAGGGTGTCGCCGGGGTCCGGGCCTACCGCGCGCCCGCCACGGACGCCGCGCGGCTCCCGGCCTCGTACGCCGCCTCCTGCGCGGCCTTCTTCAGGAGCGCGCCGGCCTCGATGAAGGCGTCCATCGCGGGGCTCACCCCGGCCAGCGTCAGCTCGCGCTCGACCAGGGTGAGGTCGGCGCCCCAGAGGTCGCCGACGATCCGGCGCAGGTAGGCGGTGCTGTGGTCCCAGCCTTCGCGGGGCGCGCCCGGCCCGTACCCGCCGCCGCGGGTGGTCACCACGACCGTCGGCTTGCCGTCGAGGAGCCTCTCGCCGTTGGTGCCGCCGGCGACGGCCAGGTCGATCCACGTCTTGACGTGCTGGGAGACGCCCCAGTTGTAGAGGGGCAGGGCGAGGATCGCGCCGTCGGCGTTGCGCAGCTCGTCGGCGAGGGTGCCGGCGAGGGTGAGTGCGTCGCGCTGCTCGGGCGTGCGCTGGTCCTCGGGTGTGAACCCGCCGCCGATCGCGGCCGCCCAGGCGTCGGCCGGGAGCGGCTCGGCACCCAGGTGGCGCCGGACGAAGCTCGCGCCGGGCTGCACGGCGGTCCAGCCGGACTCGGCGAGGTCGGCGAGCTCGCTGCTCGCGGAGTGGGAACCCTGGATGCTTGCATCGATGCGCAGGACGGACATGGCTGCTCCTTCGGGTTGAATGTTCAAGTCCAGCGTGACATGGATCGACTTGAACATTCAAGTCCCGACTACGATGCAGATGTGTCCGACGCAACTCCGTGGCTCGACGGCGACGAGCGCCACGCCTGGATGTCCCTGATCGCCATGCTCATGAGCCTGCCGCCCGCGATCGACGCCCAGCTCAAGCGGGACAGCGGCCTCAACTTCTTCGAGTACTCGATCCTGTCCCAGCTCTCGGGTGCGCCCGGTCGACGGATGCAGATGGCCCGGCTCGCCCAGATGGCCGGCGGAACGTTGTCACGGCTCTCGCACGCTGCGAGCCGGCTCGAGGAGCGCGAGCTGGTCCACCGGCACCTCGTCACGGGGGAGTCACGGTGCACCGAGCTGGCCCTGACCGACGCCGGCATGACCTTCCTGGAAGCCGCGGCCCCCGGGCACGTGCGCGAGGCGCGGCGCCTGGTCTTCGACGTGCTGACCCCGGAGCAGGTCGCTCAGGTCCGCGACATCGCACAATCGATCACGACGGCGGCCTCGCCCGAGGTCGCCCGAGCGCTGCGTGAAGCGATCGTCGCCTCAGATCGGCTCTGACGGCCGAGCCGCCTCACTCGCGGAAGGCGCCCTGACCCGACGCGAGGCCCCGCGGCCGCAGTGCCCGACCTCCGGTGACGCGAGGTCCCACCACGAAGGAGTCCGACCAGTGACCGAGCGCAACCCCGGCGAGATCATGCAGGACGTGGGGCGGCAGTTCTTCGAGGCCGCGCCCCAGGGGTGGGCGAACGGCTCGATCGTCTACCGCCGGGTCGGGAAGACGGCGGAGACCCAGGCCACGGCTCAGGCCGCTGACGGCACGCCCCTGACCGTCGTGATGGGGCGCCCGGTGCTGCGTGCTCTCAGGGAGCTGCGGGCCGCGATGGCCCGGCCGGGTTCCGGCGCGTGGTTCACCGCGGTCGCACGGTTCACCTCCGACGGCCGCATGACCTGGGACTTCGACCACGACCACGAGCCGGAGTGGGTCACCGGGATCTCGCCGCTGCACTACCTCCAGGAGCAGGAGGAGTTCCCGCGCGACCAGGAGCACACGCCCGCCTGGCTGCGCGAGCGGCTCACCCAGGGGCAGGCGCTCGGCGGCCTCTGAGGCCGCCGGTCCTAGGGGCCCGCTCGGCGAGGGCTGGTCGCCGAACCCGTCGGTCGGCCGACGCCCCCACCGCCTGCACCCGATCGGGTGAACCGGGCCGCGGCCCTGCGCCTACCCGTGCGGAAGGATGCGCCTTGGAGTGCCGTCGGACCCAACCCCGATCACCCCGGTCTCCGTTCTCTGTTCAGGACGACGACGGGAGGGCCGGTGTCTCGGTGGGAGCCGATGCTCGAGCAGGTGGTGCGTGAGCGCTACCCCAGGCTCGTGGCGCACGCGATGCTGCTGGTGCCGAGCCGGCAGGAGGCCGAGGACCTCGTGCAGGACGCCATCGTCTCGACCTTCTCCGGCCGGGCGCGCTTCGCCACCGTGGCCGAGGCGGAGGCGTACGTGCGTCGCGCCGTCGTGTCGCGGTTCCTCGACGCGGGGCGCCGACGCGCCTCCGAGGGGCGAGCGCTCGCGAAGGTGGGCGCGCGGCTGGGACCGGACGCGGAGCCGGCCGTGACACCTGGGCTGGAGCCCGAGATCGAGACGGCGCTCGCGGGCCTGCCGCCCAGGGTGCGCGCCTGCGTCGTGCTGCGGCACATGGAGGACCTGTCGGTCCGGGAGACCGCCCAGCTGCTGCGACTGAGCGAGGGCGCCGTGAAGCGCTACGTCGCCGACGGGATCGCGGCCCTTAACGCCGTGCTCGGGGTTGTGGCGTCGGATGACGCGCAGTTCGTGGAGACGAGGGAGTCGCGTCGTGGAGCGTGAGCTGTCGGACGTCATGGCCGAGGCCGTCGCGGCACGGGAACGTGCCCTCACCGGGCTGAACCCGGCGCCCGAGGCCGTCGCCGGGATGCGGGCGCGGGTGCGCCGGCGGCGCGGTGTGCGGCGTGGGCTGCAGGCCCTGGCCGTGGTGCCGGTCGTGGGCGCCGCGGTGCTGGCGGCCGCGCTGATCGGGCACGACCCGGCGCCGGTACCGCCGGTCCACACGGACTCGCCCACGCCGACGCAGGAGCCGACGCCGACGCCGACGAGCAGCCCGTCCTCGACACCCACGCCGTCCGCCCCCGAGCTCGGCGCACCCGTGCTCGAGCCCGGCCTGCCACCGTTCCACGAGGCCCCCGAGGGGATCCTTGACGAGGCCGGGCCGGGGTGGTTCCTGGTGACGTGGCAGACGCACCGGTTCGACGAGGCGAGCTTCCCGGCGTCGGACACGTCGGTGCTCCTCGTCGACCCGGCAGGTACGCGCTACCGGCTCCTCACCCTTCCGTCGGCGCCCTCGCCTACAGCGACGGGCGACCCGTCCCCTGTGCAGCACGAGGTGGTGGACTGGGAGGCCGGGGCGAGCACCGCCGTGATGCGCGTGCGAGAGGGTGGCAGCTCCATCGGGGGCCCGTTCGTCACGCTCGACCTCCTCACGGGCGAGATGCAGCCGGTGGACGCCGGGCCCGACCGGGTGTGGTTCGAGGAGCTCGAGATCGTCGCCACCACCGCGGACGGCACGCGGCTGTGGCGCGGGGTGTCACAGGAGTCGACGGTGCTCACGGTGACGCGCGGTGAGCAGGTGCAGCAGATCGACACCGGCGTGACGGGCCACGTGGTCGAGCCCAGCCCCGACGGGTCGCTCGTCTGGGTCGGGGGAGGGATCAACGCAGACGAGGCCGTGGTCGACCTCGCCAGCGGGAGCGTCGTCGCCCGGCTCCCGGCCGGGGAGACCGCGTCGGGATGGTGCGAGGTGTCGGGCTGGTGGGCCGACGACACCGTGCTCCAGACCTGCACGGACAACGAGCTCCTGTCGGACGAGGGGATCTGGTCCGAGCCGGAGTCCGTGCGGCTCGTCACGGCCGACGTCGCGCAGCTCGTCAGCGGAACGAGCACGCCGATCCGCACGCTGTCCTCCGCCGACGTCGCGCCCTTCGGCTGGGACTCCGCCAACGTCGGCGAGGGCGTCGTCGCCGTGGCAGGGGCAGCAGTCGAGCAGGTCGGCAGCCCGGAGATCTGCCCGGTAGGCGGCTGGCTGATCGACGCGGACGGCGCGCGGCTGATCGACGTGGGCCACCCCGGCGGCGCCGCTCCCGCGCAGGTCGAGTTCGGCACGACGCCGGGCCGCCTGGTCATCTGGAGCTCGCTCAGCTGCCACGAGGCCGTGGGGCCCGACCGCCTCGTCGCGTACGACGTGGCCACTGGAGCACTGATCGATCTGGCCGGGTCACCTCATGCCGACGACGGTGGCTACTCCGGCGGCCCGGTGTCCTGGGTGGCGGGCCGCTGAACGCGGGCTACCGCGAGCCCGCTCCGCGCGCCGGCACTACACGGCCAGGCTGGTCGGCGCCCCGAGGTAGGTCACGTCGGGCACCGTGAACGGGAGCTCGCGGAAGCCGAGACGGTCGTAGAACGCGCGTGCCGGGGTGTTGGCCGTGAGCATGCCCAGGTGCACGGCGGGCACGCCGCGCTCGCGCAGCGCGGCGAGGTAGGTGCGGATCAGCGCTCGGCCGTGGCCCGCCCCTTGGCTGCCCGGCAGCAGGTCGATGTGCAGGTGCGCGGGGTGGTCCGCGAGCTCCGGGTGCACGTTGCGCTCGGGGTGGTGGAGCAGGTCGACGAGCGACTCCTCCGGCGTGCTGGGCTCGCCGGCGGGCAGCGGGTAGCGGTCGGCGACGCGCGGGAGCCACTCCGCGCGGTGGCGCTCGGCCCAGCGTGCCGTGTTGGCGGTGCCGAGCACGTACCCGACGGCCCGCGTGCCGTCGTCCAGCACGAAGGCGAGCTCGGGCTCGAGGTGCAGGTACGGGCCCGCGAACAGGTCGGGCATCAGGTCGTCGCTCGAGTACATGCCGCGCGCGTCGCCACCCCCGTCTGCGGTGCGCACGCAGATGTCGTAGACGTCGTCCCTGTCGGTGTCACGGTACGGCCGGATCTCCACGGCCCGAGTGTGCCGCATAGGCCACTCGGACGTCAGGGAAGACGTGCCGGGACGGCGCGCGACGCAGTGCTGGCGTCGTCCCGAGGCAGCGGGGCGGCCTCCGCCGTCGTGCTCTCAGCGCTCCGGTGCGGACACCTCGTCGTCGATGCGGCGGCGCTCGTCGTGGATCGTGGCGCCGGACGTGAGCAGTGCGAGCTCGTGGTCGCGGAAGTGGTGGCCGCAGAAGAGCAGGGACAGGCCGTCCGCGGTGTGGATCGTCGCGCGGACGTAGGCCTGCGCGCCGCAGCTGTCGCACCGGTCCGCTCGCGTGAGCTCGGCCGGCGTGGTCGTCGCCAGGGTGGTGGCGGTCATGTCGGTACCTCTTCTCCGTGGGCGGTGCGCCGCCCGGCGGGCGACACCTGTCAGAACCTCACCGGGAGCGCGCAGATTCCGGCAGGTTGTTCGCTCAGCGGTGAACCGCGACGTCCACGGGAAGACGACTCACACCGGGTGTCCGGCAAGATGGCAACCGAGCGCCGCCGGTTCTTGCCGGCGCCGCGCGTGACGAGGGGGGCGTGGACGACGACGTGACGGTCGACGACGGCGTTCCCGTCCACGCGTCCCCGCAGCGGCGCCGGGCGCCGACCTGGATGTTCGTGCTGACCGGCACGCTCGTGATGGTCCTGCTCCTTGCCGGCGCGGTCCTGTCGTACTTCGCGACAGCGTTCTCGGTCATGTGCACGGATGACTTCGACCCCTCCGACTGCGGCGAGACCCAGCTGCGGGCCGCGATGCCGATCGTCTCGGCGCTCCTGGGTGCCGTCGCGTGGTGCGTCGGCTGGGCGCGGAGGAGGACGCCGGTGGGAACCGGGTGGGCGTGGGGTGGAGTGGCGATCGCCCTCGTGGGCCTCGTGGTGGCGTTCGGCTGATCTGGCAGGGGTGAACCGCCGAGTGCTGTAGGCGTCGGTCGGCGACGCAGCAGCACCCCGTGTCCGGTTTGTGGCGTAAACCACCCGTATGGCGGGTCCACGGCGCGCTCACAGGTGCGACGCTCATGATCGACGGCGTGCACCGCGCGCCGTCGCCGGATCCCGTCGTGGTGACCCCAGCGAGGAGCAGCTCACATGCGCACGACCCGTCGCCCGTTCTTGGTCCCGCTGACGGTCCCGTTGGCAGTCGTCCTGGTCGCTGGGCTCGCGGCCTGTGGTGGCCCAGGCGCCGACCGCGAGGCGCCGGTGGCGCAGACTACGGCGTCCGCGGTTGCGGAGGAGGTGGTCGAGGAGGCTCCCGCCGAGGATGCCCCCGTGGATCTGACGCCGGAGACCCTGACCAAGGCGATGATCAGCGCGCAGACGGCGGCGGGCAGCTACGACGTCTCCGTGCTCACGACGTCGGGCCCCGAGTCCCGGTTCGGCGAGACGAGCGTGCAGATGGACGGCTCCGTCAAGCTTCTCGACGGTCGGGCTTCCGTCGTGATGAAGGTGGTGACCCCGGGGCTGGAGGCCATGGAGACCCGCGTGATCGACCGCGTCATGTACCTGAACATGGGCTCGACGACGCAGGGCAAGTTCTTGCGGGTGGACATGGACGACCCGTCTGACCCCGTGGCTGCGTCCATGCGTGGCTTCGACGTGCAGTTCGACATAAGGGCCACGCTCGAGGCCCAGGTGCCCGCGATCCTGAACGTGACGCCCCTGGGGGAGCCGGAGGAGATCGACGGCGTGATGGCGCAGGCCTATGTCCTCGTCACCGACCTGACCCTCCTGCCCCCTGACATGGTTGCGATGCTCGAGGAGAGTCAAGCGGTGAGCGGCATCAACCTGCCTGACACCCTCACGGAGACCTACTGGATCGGCCCGGACCGCCTCATCCGCAAGTCCGTGTCGGAGATCAAGGGGATGCGCACCGAGCGGCTGTTCACCAACTGGGGCAAGGGGGGCCTCATCGAGGCGCCTCCGGAGGATCAGATCCTCAGCCCGGAGGACCTGATCACCTGAACCCGGGCGCCTGACGCAGAGCCCGAGCCCCGCGCGGCCCGGCCAGGGTGGGTGAGCCCGACGAGCGTCGGCTCGCCCGCCCTGGCGCTCAGGCCGCGATGAGGTCGAACGCGTTGCCCTCGGGGTCGGTGAGGGTGACCCAGCTGGCGCCCGCGCTCACGCCGCCGAGCCGCCGCGCGCCGAGCCGCACGAGCCGCTCGGCCTCCCGGACGAGGTCGGCCGTCTCGAGGTCGAGGTGCAGGGCGTTGCGGACCGGGCGGCCCTCGGGCACGCGCTCGAACACGATGCGCGGCGCGCCCGAGGCGGCGTCGTCGGCGAGCTCGGCGTGCTGGGGCGTCGCGCCCGGGGCGATCACGCGGCCCAGGGCGTTGGCCCAGAACAGGGCGGTGGACTCGGCGTCGTAGGCGTCGAAGGTCAGACCGCGGAAGGTGCTGGCCATGTTCGGCCTCCTCTCATGTGTGGGGCGCGGGGGAGCGGGACCGGTGAGGGCCGCCATGGTGGTGGGCGTCCGACTGCCGTAGGCTGTACCGGAGGCTCCTCCGCTTAGGCATGACCATAACCGGAGGTTCCTCCGTTTAGCAAGGGAGTTGCTGTGCCCATCTCGACCGACCGTCCCCGCCGGGCCGACGCCGAGCGCAACCGCGCCCGGCTCCTGGCCGTGGCCGTGGAGGCGCTCGCGGAGAACTCCGACGTCCCCCTGGAGACCGTCGCCGAGCGCGCGTGCGTCGGCATCGGCACGCTCTACCGGCACTTCCCGAGCCGCTCGGCGCTCATCCAGGCCGCGTACCAGCGCGAGGTCCAGGAGCTGTGCGACGCCGCCCCCGCGCTGCTCGGGGACGACCGGCCGGCGGTCGACGCCCTGCGCGACTGGATGGGGCGCTTCGTGCGGTACGCCGCAGCCAAGCGCGGCATGGGCGCGGCCCTGCGCGAGGCGCTCGGCCAGGACTCACCGGTCTTCGTCGAGACGCGCACCAACATCACGGGCGCCATCGGCGTGCTGCTCGAGGCAGGCCGCGCCGACGGCTCCGTGCGGCCCGACGTGGAGGCCGACGACCTGTGGCGTGCGATGAGTGCCGTCTGGCTCGTGCCCGACGGCGAGGAGTGGGCCGATCAGGTGCGCCGCATCCTCGACCTCGTCGTGGACGGCCTACGGTACGGGGCCGGCGCGCCCCGCTGACCGCCGCACGTCGGGCGCCCGGCGACGCGAGAGCGGCGGCCCGCGAAGCGAAGGCGGGGGCCCGCGAGCGAAGGCGGGGGCCCGCAGACCTCAGCGGATGAGCACCACGTACTGGCCCGGGTGCCGCCCCATGAGGGCGTGCAGCTGGGTCATGTCCCTGATCTCGCTCGGCGAGCCGAGGTGACGTCCGCAGACGCACACCCCTTCGTCGTGCTTCATGTGGCCGTGGCGCCGGTGGGCGGCGGCCGGGACGAGACGGAAGCGTCGGCTGTGACGCATGTCCCTCACCTCTGTTCGCGGGGGTCTCCTGCCCGTCCAGTGTCTCGCTCGGGCCGGGTGGCCACACGGGACTCGCGGGCCCGGTTCGCCCACGTGCGCCGCCCGACTGCGCCCACATGGGTGCGATCCGCCGCGAAGCGGGCGGGTGAGATTTCCTGAGAGCTCACCGAGCCACGCTGCCGACCGGCTGCCACCCGCTGCCACCCTGCTGGCACGAGCCGGGCTCAGTGGTGCCCGCGTACCTTCATGCGCGGCGGGCGGCCGTCCGGGTCCACGACGGCCCGGTACGCGGGTGACGCGAGGACCCGTTGCCACGTCGTCGGCGCACCCATCACGTGCGTGCGCAGCCGACCCGGCGGCCTCGGCCCCGCGGACCCGCCCGCGTACCACGCGTCGAGCGCCGCGACACGGCTGCGCAGGGTCGCGATCGCGTCGGCCGGGTCCAGGAGCAGCGCGTCGTCGTGCGGACACGCGGCCAGGTCCAGGTGCTCGCGCCACAGCTCGAGCCGCAGGTCACGCGCGAACACGCGGGCACCGTCGCCGAGGCCGCCCGGGTCCAGGGGCTCGCGCGGGTCGTGCTGCTCGTCGACGACGGCGGCCGTGAGCTCCGAGTCGTGCGTCCACGAGCGCCGGTTGAAGTTGTCGCTGCCGACGGTCGCCCACACGTCGTCGATCACGCACACCTTCGAGTGCACGTACACGGGGCGGCCGGCGTGGTTCTCGACGTCGAGCACGATGACGCGGTCCCCGCCGGCCTCCTGGACCATGTCCAGCGCCTGCGTGTGGCCGTGCATCGCGACCGGGACCGTCACCTCGGCGTCCTGGTCGGGGAACCGCGGCACGACGGCGACGAGGTGCAGCCCCGGCTCACGCGCGAGCGCGTCGGCGAACACCCGGGCGACCCCGGTCGACCACAGGTACTGGTCCTCGATGTACACGAGCCGCCGGGCCCGGCGCAGAGCCTTCGCGTACCCGCGCGCGATGCTCCGCTCGCCGTGCGGGGCGAACGGGTACCCCGGCCACCGGTTCGGGTACGTCCGCAGGAGCTGGACGGCGCACGTCCCGGCCTCCGGCGGGTCCTCGGCGGGCGGCGGCAGCGGGCTCTGCTGCCGGTCCAGCCCGTCGAGCAGGTGGGGCACCAGGTGCCACGGTCGCCGGGACAGCGACGAGGGATCCTCCCAGCGCTCGCGGAAGCACTCCTCGGCGTCGCGCACCGCGGGCCCACGCACCTCGATCTGCACGTCGTGCCACGCGGGCTTGCCGCCGTACCACCGCGCGAACGGCATGCGCTGCGGGTCGCCCCGGTGCGTGAGGGTGTCGCGGCGGCTGTGCGCCACGTCGATCCCGCCGAGGAACACCCGGTCCTTCTCGGGCGCACCCGCGTGGCGGAGCACGACGAACTTCTGGTGGTGGCTGCCGAACGGCCGCACCCGCTGGTCGAGCACGATCTCGCCCCCGGCCGCGTTGACCGCCTGAGCGAACCGCCGGTTCTGCCGCCGCGAGAACCGCATGCGGTCCATCTGCGACCGCCAGACCAGGCCCCGCACGACGACGCCGCGACGCGCGGCCTCCGCGAGCAGGTGGGAGATCGTGGTGTGGTCGTCGCGCACGAACTCGTCGGGGTCCACACGCCAGCCCGCGAGCAGGATCTCGTCGCCCGCGCCGAGGCCGTCCACCGCGTCCGCGAGCGCCGCGAAGTACGGCCCGCCGTGCACGAGGGGACGGACCTGGTTGCCCACGGTCCACGCCCGCAGGGCCGTGTAGCGGTTGCCGCGCTGGAAGCGCGTCAGGAGCCAGTCGTGCGCGGGCTCGAGGGGGATGGCCGGGGGCACCGTGAACTCGTCGGGGGCGGTGAGACGCACACCCTCGCGGCGAAACTCGACCCGGACGGCCACCACTCCTCCACCGTCGCACACCACGACGGTCCGCGCCGGGTGAACCCTGCCGACGTGGGTGCACCCGGCGTCCGGTTGCCCGTTCTCCTCAGACGTTGCCGCCCTGCATCCACGAGGGCGGCGGCGGGGGTGCCGTGGGTGCGCTCGGGGCGGGCGGGGCGTCCGCGACAGGCGGGGCCCCCATCGGCGGGGGCGGGATCGGTGGTGCTGACGGTGCCGGTGGCGCGGAGCCCATCGCTCCGGGGGGCGGGGGAGCGGAGGCCGCGGCGGCGGCGCCGGGCGGCGGCGGGACGGCGCCCGCCATCCCCGGTGCGGGCGGCGGCGCGGTGTGCAGGGCGAACGAGCGGATGGCGCCACGCGCGTCCAGGTCCTGGAGCGCGCCCATGACGCGCGCCCGGTCCTCGGCCGACGCGGGCCGACCACTCAGCTCGAGGAAGGTGAGCACGCCCAGGTCGTGGAAGTACTTGTCCACGTCACCCGCACCGGGCGCGGCTCCCGGGCTGCTGAGCCCAGTGCTGCCCAGTGCCGTCTCCGCCTTCGCGGCGAGGTCGGTCGCAGCGGCTTTCGCCTTGTCGAGGAAACCCATGTCCAGCTCCTTCGCCAGTCCCGTCGCGGTTCGCCCGAGCGGGTCACTGGAAGCCTACGCAGGCATGGCCCGCGTCGTTAGAGTTCGATCGATGGACCCGGTCCGCGGGACGCGGAGACGACGACGCACGACAGGATGACGACGATGCCGATTCATGGTTCCTTGTTCCACGACTTCAAGGAGAACGCGTCGCCCGACCCGTTCTCTCTCCAGAGCAAGAAGCTCCTCAAGATCCAGATGGGGTACGGCCCCGTGTGGGCGAAGACCGGCTCGATGGTCGCCTACCAGGGCGACGTGCGCTTCGAGAACAAGGGCTCGGGCGGCCTCGGCAAGATGTTCATGTCGAAGGTGACCGGTGAGGGCGTCGACATGATGCAGTGCACCGGGCAGGGCGAGCTCTTCGTCGCCGACAACGCCTCCGAGGTCCAGATCATGTACCTGGAGAACGACGCGATCTCCGTCAACGGCAACAACGTCCTGGCGTTCTCGTCCTCGATCGAGTGGGACATCCACCGCATCCAGGCGCGCGGCGCGGCCATGGCCGGCGGTCTGTACAACGTGGCCCTGCGCGGCACGGGCTACGTCGCCATCACGACCAAGGGTGACCCCGTCGCGCTCGACGTCGCGTCCGCCCCGACCTTCGGCGACGCGCAGGCGGTCGTCATGTGGACGGCCGGCGTGAGCATGGACATCCGCGTCGACACCGGCGGCCTCAAGTCGATGGTCCGCGGGGGCACGGGCGAGACGTTCCAGATGGCGTTCGGCGGCCAGGGCTACGTCCTCGTCCAGCCGTCCGAGTCCGTCGTCGCCGGCGGGCACCAGGCGACGCAGTCCAGCGGTGGCGGCGGGCTCGGCAGCCTCCTCGGCGGCTGACGCCTCCCGGTTCGGAGCCCTCGCGGGCACCCGGACCGCGCAGCACCACGGCGGCCCGTCCCTCACCGGGGGCGGGCCGCCGTCGCGCGCCCGGCCGTCGCCCACGGGCCGGGTGGCTGCTCGACGGCGGGTCGGTACCGCTAGCGGACGGTCGTTTGCCGGGTGGCCGCCTGCCACAGGTGCATCGTCGCGTACGAGCGCCACGGCGCCCATGCGGCGGCACGCTCGGTCAGCACCCGGTGCGCCGCGGCGCTCGGCTGGTCGCCGGTGATCGCACCGGCGGACCTCGCACCCGCGAGGACGGCGACGTCCCCGGTGAGCCACGTGTCCGGGTCGCCGAGGACACGCATGGCCACGTAGGCCGCGGTCCAGGGGCCGATGCCCGGGCGCGCGACGAGCTGGGCGCGCAGCACCTCAGGCTCGACGCCGACGTGCACGGCCAGGCCGCCGTCGGCCAGTGCGCGGCACGTCGCAAGGACGGTCCGGACCGCACGGCCGGGCAGGCGCAGCGGGCGTGCCGCGTCGAGCGCCTCGTCGGGGGCGGGCTCGGGGACGGTGCGCAGGATCTGGTCGGGTGTCGGGAACAGCCGGTCGAGGCCGGGGAGCGTCGAGGAGTACGTGCTCCCGGCGTGCGCGGCGAGCCTGCTCAGGTGGGTCCGGGCGGCGGCGACGGAGATCTGCTGCCCGACGAGGGCCCGCACCACGAGCTCGTGCGGGTCGACCGCGCCGGGGACACGGATCCCCGGGGTGCGGGCCACGAGCGGCGCGAGCACCGGGTCGGCGCCGAGCGCGCCGTCCACCGCGACGGGGTCGGCATCCAGGTCCAGCATGCGGCGGACGCGCGCGACCGCGGGGGCGACGTCCCCGAGGGAGACGAGCTCGAGCTGTGCCCGGACCTGCCACTCACCGCGGGGACCTGCGGTCGCGACGACGTCGACGGCGCCGGGGCCGTGCGGGAGGCTGAGCGTGCGGGCGTACCGCAGCCGGTCACCGCGCGACACGTCGGCGACCTCGACCCTGTCGACCGCGCGGGCCGCGAGGAACGCGAACACGCCGGGGGCGTCGAACGGCTGACGGACGGGCAGGTCCACGCCGAGCCGCACGGGCGCGTCGGCACCGGGCGCACCTGCGGCGAGGCCCGACGTGGCGGCGCCGGGCGCCAGGCCGCGTATGCCCGGCTCGGCGCCGTCGTGGTGCGACCCGCGGCGGCCCCGGGCGCGCAGCTCGCCCGGCGTGGCCGCGAACACCTGCTGGATCGTCTCGTTGAACTGGCGGATCGACCCGAAGCCGGCGGCGAAGGCGACCTGGCTCAGCGGGAGGTCGCTGCTCACCAGCAGGGCGCGGGCGGCCTGTGCGCGCCGCGCCCGCGCGAGGGCGAGCGGCCCGGCGCCCAGCTCCGCCACGAGCATGCGGTGGACGTGCCGCGGCGTGTACCCGAGGCCCGCGGCCAGCCCGTGGATCCCGTCCCGGTCGACCACGCCGTCGCCGATGAGGCGCATCGCCCGGCCGGCGACGTCGCGGCGCAGGTCCCACTCCGGGGTGCCGGGCGTGGCCTCGGGCAGGCAGCGCTTGCACGCCCGGTAGCCGCCCTCGTGAGCCGCGGCGGACGTCAGGTAGAACGTGACGTTCTCGGGCTTCGGGGTGCGGGCCGGGCACGACGGCCGGCAGTAGATGCCCGTCGAGGAGACGGCCGTGAAGAACTGCCCGTCGAAGCGCGTGTCGCGTGCGTCGATCGCGCGGTACCGCTCCGCGAACAGCGGGTCGCCGAGCGAGCAGCGTGCCCGGCTGGCCCGGTCCGCCCTGACCGGCTCGTGCCGGTCCGCCTCGATGCCCATGGCGCCATCCTGCCTCCCGCCGCTGACGCGCGGCTCCGGGGCGGCAGGACGTCGCGGTGCCCCTCCGGCGGCATCCGGGAGCTGGTCGTGCCGGGCCCGGGAGGCGACGGCGTGCCGGTTGGTCGTGGTGCTCATGGTGCCCAGTACAGCCGGGGCCGGCGCCCGGCGTCTGGCGGGAATCGGACTCGACCGCGGTGCCGTCCGACGGCGCCGGGCCTCCGCGGCCGGTTCGACCGGGTCCGACTCCTCGACGGACCGAGGCGTGGTTTTGCCTCGCACATCGGCGCCCGGTATGCCAGATTTGTCCGTATCGACCGGATCGGGCCCACCTGGCCCGCGACGGCGTCGGCGGAGGGGCAGGCGATGCGCGGACGTGCAGCACTGGTGGTCACGGTGGCGGCGCTGGCCGTCGTGGGCGTGGGGCGCACCGACCTCGCACAGGTCCCTCAGGCGGTCTTCGGCCCCGCGTACGACACCGTGACGCAGGCGAGCCTGCGGAACCTGGGCGTCGCCCTTCAGTCGTACGGCATGTTCGACGGCGGGTTCGAGGCCCTGGACGTCGAGGACCTCGCCGGCTGGGGCTGGGTCCCGTCGGGGACGACGGCCGTGACCATCTGGACGGACGGCGACGGGTTCCGGGCCGTCGCGAAGGACGTGCGCCCGGGCTCCACGGCCTTCGAGGTCTCGTCGGTGGACGGCGAGGCGGTCCGGGTCGCGAGGATTGACGCGGACGACCCGGCGGCCCAGGTGCTGCCGGCCGACGCCGGTGTGCACGTCGAGGTCGCCGCGGACCTGTAGCGGCCTCAGGAACATCCCCGCCCCCGCCCGGGTTGCCGCTCGCATGAGAGCGATCACCTATCACCGCTACGGCGGACCCGACGTCCTTCAGCTGACCGACCTCCCCACGCCCAAGGTGGGGCCCGACTCCGTGCTCGTGTCCGTGCGCGCGACGTCCGTGAACCCGGTGGACTGGAAGGTCCGCGAGGGCTACCTGGACGGGCTCATGGACGCGGTGTTCCCCGTGGTGCCCGGCTGGGACGTCGCGGGCGTCGTCGAGCGGGTCGGGCTCGACGTGCCGGAGCTCGCCGTCGGCGACGAGGTCATCGGGTACGTCCGCAAGGACGTCGTGAGCGGCGGCACGACCGCCGAGCTCGTCGCCGCGCCCGTGCGCACCCTCGCACGCAAGCCGTCGTCGTTGTCCTGGGAGGAGGCCGCGACGCTCCCGCTCGCGGGCCTGACCGCGTACCAGGCGCTGCGGCGCCTCGGCGTCGGTCGCGGGGACACCGTCCTCGTCCACAACGCCACGGGCGGGGTGGGGGCGTTCGCGGTGCAGATCGCCCGGGACCTCGGCGCGCGCGTGATCGGCACGGCGTCCGAGCGCAACCACGAGCACGTGCGCTCGCTCGGTGCGGAGCCCGTCCCGTACGGCGAGGACATGGTCGCGTCGGTCCGGCAGCTCGTCCCGGACGGCGTCGACGTGGTGCTCGACCTCGTGGGTGGCGGTGTCATCCGCACGAGCCCCGAGGTCGTCAAGGCCGGTGCGCGGCTGGGGTCGGTCGCCGACGACGCGGTCACCGAGCTCGGCGGTGCCTACATGTGGGTCCGTCCGGACGCCGACGACCTCGCGGCCGTCGCTGCGCTCGCGGACCGGGGAGCGTTGCGGGTCGACGTGGCGCGGGTCTTCAGCCTCGAGGAGGCCGCGGCCGCCCACGAGCTGAGCGCGTCCGGGCACGTGCGCGGCAAGGTCGTCATCCGCGTCGCCTGAGCGCGGGCGGGGAGGGTCAGGCGGTGGCGGCGAGCTCGAACGTCGTGCTGCCGTCCTCGTCGAGCAGGACGACCAGGGTGCCGTCCGTGCCGTCCTCGTCGAGCACGAGGAGGGCGCGCTGGCCGCACGTGCACAGGAGCTCGATCTCGCCGTCGTCGAAGTAGACGCAGGTGTGGGTCGTTGTGCTCATGGGCCGACGGTAACCACGCCCACTGACACGACCGTGGCCGACATGCCGCGAGGCCCGGAGGTCGTCACCTCCGGGCCTCGCTGCCGTGCTGAGAGCTCGTGCGTCAGTCGCGTGCGCCGAGCACCTGCGCGAGCTCGCGTGCGAGCGGCTCGGCCAGGATGTCCTCCACGGGCCGGGGCAGGCTCAGGCACCAGTTGGGCCACTGGAGCACGGTGCCCGGCATGTTGGGCCGCTCGGCGACGGCCGCCGCGTCGTCCAGCGAGGCCAGGACGACGCGCGCGCGGCACGCGGCCAGCCGGCGGTACTGGGCGAGCACCGCCTTGTGGATCTCCTCGGCGCCGATCGGGCCGTCGGGGTCCACCCCGGCGACCTCCGCGAGCTCGCGGCGCACGCCCTCGAGCTGCTCGAAGTTCGCCGACTTGCCGACGGTGCGCAGGTCGTCCATGTCGGAGCCCGTGAGCGTCCCGGCGATGGTCGCCTGGTCGTGCGTCGACGACGCACCCATGACCGCCTCGGGGAACTGGTCGACCGGCAGGCGCAGGGCCGCGCGGTAGCCGAGCATCCCGTAGCGCGCCATCGTCTCCCGCACGCCCTCGGCGACCGTGCCCATGTCCTCGCCCACGACCCACGCACCCGTACGGCCGGCCTCGAGCCGCAGGATCGCGAGCATGGCCTCGGTCGGGTAGTGCACGTACGCGCCCTGGCCGGCCCCGGCACCCTGCGGCACCCAGAACAGGCGCCACAGCTGCATCACGTGGTCGATGCGCAGCGCACCGGCGTGCCGCAGCGCGGACTGCACCATGGTGATGAACGGGCGGAAGTCCGCGGCCACGAGCGCGACCGGGTTGAGCGGGGGCAGGCCCCACTTCTGGCCGTCGAGGTTGTGCCGGTCCGGCGGGCAGCCGACCTCGAAGTCGAAGCAGACGCCGCCCTGGTGCGTCCAGGCGTCGGCGCTCGAGGAGTCGAAGCCCACGGCGATGTCGGCGACGACCGTCGCCCCCGCCCGGCAGGCGGTGCCGAGCTGGACGTCCGCGACCCACTGCGCCCACGCGTAGAACGCGACACGGTCGGCGTGCTGCGCGGCGAACTCGGTCGCGCCGTCGGGGTGCTGGTGCTGCACGGGCCACTCGCGCCAGACGGCGGTCCCGTACGTCTCGGCGAGCACGCACCAGGTCGCGAAGAGCTCGAGGTCGCGTCCCTGCGCCGCGACCCACGCGTCGTGCTCGGCGGGCAGGTCGTCACGCGTCGCCGCCCAGATCCGCTCGAGCGCGGCGCGCTTGAGGGTCCACACGGTGTCGCGGTAGATGCGTCGCTCGCCGTTGAGGCCTCGGCCCGCACGCTCGAGGTCGCGCAGGTCGACGCGGTCCGCGCCAGGGACGTCGGCGATCGCGATGTGCAGCAGCTGGAGCCACTGCCGCGAGGCGGGGGAGTAGGGCGAGGACTGCTGCGCCGGGACCGGCGCCGCGGCGTGCACGGGGGAGATGAGGACGGACGTCGCCCCGGCCTCGGCGGCCGAGCGCGTGATCGTCGCGAGGTCCGCGAAGTCGCCGATGCCCCACGAGGAGCGCGAGCGGGCGGCGTAGAGCTGCACGGCCCAGCCCCACCCGCGCACGGGCTGGGGCAGGCGCTCGGGCGCGCTGATGACGAGGCGGCGCCCGCCCTCGGGGGTGTGCAGGTGGTAGTAGCCGGCGGCGGGGCCGATGCCCTCGGGCCCGGGCACGGGCTGCCCGTCGAGGTCGGTGAGGTCGCCGACGAGGTCGGCGCACGGCTGGCCCGGCGCGCAGACGAGGGCGTGCTCGACGACGGGCCCGGAGCTCACGGCCTCGGCCACGGCGGCGAGCGTCATGACCGGCGGGGTCTGGACGTTGCCGTGGGCGTCGACGTAGCTCTCGGGGATGCCGAGCCGGGCGAGCGTGTGCGTAGCGGCCTCCGGGGCCGGCTGCGAGATGTCTGTGAGGGTCATGGGGGGATGCACCTGTTCATCAGTGCCGGTGGCCTTCGCCTCCGACGCAACCGTGGAAGCGTAAGCCGCCCACGTAGGGAGGACCAGGACTTCCAGCCCTTCATTGCGAGATTTGCTGCAAGCGTTTCAGTGCCTCAAGGGTACGGCGCTTCTCTGTGAGGGTCGGCAGCGTCTCGCCCGTTGTGACCGGTTGGCGCCGGATCCGGCGAGGTTCGCCCGGTCGGCGCGCGGCGGGTGATGTGACCGATTGGCCACCGCGTCCCGCTCACGGGCCGCGCCGCGCAGCCGATCTCAGGGGGGTGAGCCAGGACATCCCGCGTGCCGCCGCACCGGCCGTCGCCGGACCCGCCGCCCCGCCACGGAGCGGCGCGAGCGACGTCGCCGGCCGCCCGGGGGCGTCCGCGGGCGGGGCGCCGACCCTCCCGGACAACCCGGCCGCCGACGTCGCCCCCGGTCCCGCGGCCGGCGGCGACGGGCAGGCGCCCGACCCCCGACGAGGCTCGGCGTGGACCCGCCTGCGTGCCGTGGCACCGGTGCGCCCCGGGCAGCGTCTCGCCTGGCCGCCGACCTCCTGGTCCCGGCGCGACCGCGTGCTCGCCGCGGGCGTCGGCGGTGCCGTCGTCCTCGGGGCGCTCGCGGCCGCCACCTCGCCGCTGTGGAACCAGCACGGCCCTACGGTGCAGGACGTCGTGCTCTCCGAGGCCCTGACGCTCATCGAGGACGGCGACGTCCGCAGCGCCACCGTCGACGACACCGCCAGCGCGGTGACGCTCGTCCTGGCGGACGGCACGCAGGCCGAGGCGAGCTTCCCCGAGGCCTACGCGGACGAGATGACGCAGGCCCTCCTGGACGCGGACGTCGAGCTGTCGGCCGACTCCGGTGCGCCGGGCCTGGGCGAGCAGGTCCTGCTGCGCCTGCTCCCCGTCGCGCTCATCGTCGGCGTCCTCCTGCTGGTGCTCCGGACCGTCAACCCGCAGGCCATGCGCTCCGGGCGCGGCAGCAAGGCGTTGACCTCGGGCGAGGTCCCGCAGGTCACGTTCGCCGACGTCGCGGGGGCGGACGAGGCCGTCGACCAGCTCCGCGAGATGGTCCAGCTGCTGCGTGAGCCCGAGCGCTTCTCCGCCGTCGGCGCGACGAGGCCGCGCGGCGGGCTGCTCGTGGGCCCGCCCGGGACCGGCAAGACCCTGCTCGCCCGGGCCGTCGCCGGGGAGGCGGGCGTGCCGTTCTTCGCGATCGCAGGCTCGGACTTCGTCGAGACGTACGTGGGCGTCGGCGCGCGGCGCGTCCGCGACCTCTTCGCCGAGGCCCGCAAGGCCGAGCGCGCCATCATCTTCATCGACGAGATCGACGCCGTCGGCCGTGCGCGCAGCTCGTCGAGCACCCAGGGCGGGGACGGCGAGCGCGAGAACACGCTCATCTCGCTCCTCAACGAGATGGACGGGTTCGGCGAGTCCCACGTCATCGTCCTCGCGGCGACCAACCGGCCCGACACGCTCGACGCCGCGCTGACGCGGCCGGGCCGCCTCGACCGGCAGATCCACGTGCCCAACCCCGACCGCCGTGGCCGCACCCTCATCCTCGAGGTCCACGCGCGCAACCGCCCCCTGCACGCCGACGTCGACCTGGTGCGCATCGCACGGCAGACGCCCGGCATGTCCGGTGCGGACCTCGCCCAGGTCGTCAACGAGGCCTGCATGGAGGCCGCGCGCCGGGGGACGGACGTGGTCGACGCATCCTGCTTCCAGGCCGCCGTCGCCACCGTCGCGATGGGCCGCGCGCGCACGTCCGCGCTCGTGACCGACCACGACCGGCGCATCACCGCGTGGCACGAGGCCGGGCACACGCTCGCCGCGGCGCTGCTGCCCGACGCCGACGACCCCGTCTCCGTGACGATCGTGCCCCGCGGCCCCGCGGGCGGCGTCACGTGGATGAGCGGCAACGACGACGTGTTCCTGCCGCGCAAGAAGGCCCTCGCCCAGCTCGTGGTCGCGCTCGCGGGACGTGCCGCGGAGGAGCGGCTCCTCGACGGCGAGCACACGCAGGGCGCCTCGGGCGACCTCCAGGGCGCCACGAACCTCGCGACGGCGATGGTCACCCAGTACGGCATGACCGACTTCGGCTACGCGCAGGTGGACCCGGACACGCTGAGGCTCGGCGGGCAGGTCGCCGCCCAGGCGCACGCCCGCATCGACGGGCTCCTGCGCGACGCGCACGGGACGGCGACGACCCTGCTCGCGGAGCACGCCACGCTGCTCGAGCAGCTCGCGGAGGCGCTCCTCGTCGAGGAGACCCTCTCGGCCGGCCGGGTCGCGCAGCTCGTCGCCGAGCACCGCGGCGACCTCGCGGCCTGAGCGACCCGGTACGGACGTCGTCCCACCCGGCTACGGCCAGGTGGCGGCCGGCTACAGCCAGGTGACGACGCGTACGACCGTCCCGTCGGCGTCGGACCGGATCTGCACGAGGTCGCACAGCCGGTTGACCATCCACAGGCCCCGGCCGCGCGCCTGGTGCGGCGTCGGGTTGCGCCGGCCGACCAGCGGGTCGTCGATGTGCCCGGCGTCGTGCACCTCGAAGTAGAGAGCGTCGGCGTCGCGCCACGTGCTCAGCACTCCCGAGCCGCCGCCGTGGTCGATGCTGTTCGACGCGAGCTCGCTCAGCGCGAGGGCGAGGTCGTCCGCCGTCGCCCGGCCCACGCCCGCCGCCGCGGCGTGCTCGGCCGTGAGGCGCCGCAGACCGCCGAGCCGTCCGTGCGCGAACGGCAGGCGCGTGACGGGTCCCGTGGGGGGAGTGAGGGGCTGGGCGGCGAGGGCCGCGCAGCGGTCCGGCCCCGCGTAGGTGGCCGACGAGCGGGTGGGGTCCTCGCCGAGGAGCTCCGGGTGGCTCAGCCGGGCCTCGGCCAGCACTCCCGCGGGCAGGGACTGCGCGTCGTACGGGCACAGGAGCCGCAACGGCGTCTCCGACGGGACCGCGAGGTTGAGGACGGCCTCGTGGATCTGGCACTCGACGAGCTCCGCCGGGCGTCGGCCGGCCCAGACGGGCGCACTGATGCCGCGCAGGGGGACGCCCGGGTGACGGGCGACGAAGTCGAGCCAGGCCGGGATGATCCGCGCGGGGTTACGGCCCAGCACCGCCATGTCCGCGTGCTCCACGTCGGCGGCATCCGGACCCAGCGCGTGGCGCAGCGGTACCCACTGGTCGTCGGTGACCACGACCATGACCGGGGAGCCGGCGGCGAGGCCGTCACGCACGAAGGGGACGGCCGCTCCGAGGTAGGAGTCCAGGTCCCGCCACAGCACTGCCTGGTGGCGGTAACCGGTGCCCTGGTGGGTGCCCGGCCGGGCGGTGCACGGGTGGGCGGTCGCAGTCATGCGCCACCTCCTGCCGAGCTGCCGCACCCGGGGGACGGTGCAGTGGTTCTCACGGTAGTCGAGGCGGGTGGGCTCGGCCCGTCGGCCACGGGGTGAAGACGCGCGCGTCGAGCACGAGCGCACGGCCCGAGGGCCCACGCCGGGGCCGGCGTGGCTGCTAGGTTCCGGCCCATGGCTGCGGACGGTTCACGGCACGACCTGGCCGTCCTCCTCCGCAGCCGGGTCCCGCTCGTCGTGATCGAGACGCGCGACGAGGACCGTGCCCGGGCGCTCGTGCTCGATGCGGCCCGGGACAACCGGCCGGCGACGCCCGTGTTCGAGTGGGTCGTGACCGAGGGGCTGCGTCGCGCCGACGTGGACCTGGGGGGCCCGCAGCGCTTCAACGCGGCGCCGGACCAGGTGCTCCACTGGATCCGTGACGGCGCGGTGCCGGGCATCTACGTGCTCCTCGACCTGCACCCCTACCTCACGGAACCCTTGAGCACCCGGCTGCTCAAGGACATCTGCCAGTCCTACGACCGCTCCCCGCGCACCGTCGTGCTCGTGAGCCACGAGGTGAGCCTGCCCGCGGAGCTCGAGCACCTGGCGGCGCGGTTCGAGATCGCGTTCCCGGACCGCGCGGAGCGGCGTGCGGTCGTGGACGACGTCGCGCGCGAGTGGGCACGGACCCACGGGACGCCCGTGCGGGCCGACGAGCAGTCCGTCGCGGCGCTCGTCGAGAACCTCGCGGGCCTGTCGGTCGCGGACACGCGCCGGCTCGCGCGGGCCGCGATCCACGACGACGGTGCGGTGACGCCGAGCGACGCCCCCGCCGTCATGCGCGCCAAGTACGACCTGCTGAGCCGAGGCGGCGCCCTGAGCTTCGAGTACGACACCGCGGGCATGGCGGACCTCGCCGGTCTGGCCCGCCTCAAGGAGTGGCTCGCGCGCCGCAAGCCCGCGTTCGACGGCACCGCGCCCGGGCTGGACCCGCCGAAGGGCCTGCTGCTCCTCGGTGTCCAGGGCTGCGGCAAGAGCCTCGCCGCCAAGGTCGCGGCCGGGATCTACGGCGTCCCGCTGCTGCGGCTCGACCTCGCGGCGGTCCAGGACAAGTACCAGGGCGAGTCCGAGCGCAAGCTGCGGGAGGCCCTCGCGACGGCCGACGTGATGGCGCCCTGCGTCGTGTGGATCGACGAGATCGAGAAGGGCGTCGCGACGTCGGACAGCGACACCGGCTCGTCGCAGCGGCTCCTCGGGACCCTACTGACCTGGCTCTCGGAGAAGAGCGGCCGCGTCTTCGTGGTCGCCACGGCGAACGACATCGAGGAGCTCCCACCCGAGCTGATCCGCAAGGGCCGGTTCGACGAGGTCTTCTTCGTGGACCTGCCGAGGGCCGACGTGCGCGCCGAGGTGCTGCGGATCCACGCGACGCGCCGCGACGTCAGGCTCGAGGCGCACGACGTCGCGCGCCTGGTCGAGGCGTCCGAGGGGTTCTCGGGCGCCGAGCTCGAGCAGGCCGTCGTCTCCGCCGCCTATGCCGCCCATGCCGACGGTGCGCCGGTCGCCGCCGCTCACGTGCTGGCCGAGATCCGGGCGACCCGCCCGCTGAGCGTCGTCATGGCGGAGCGCGTCGGGGCGTTGCGCGCCTGGGCCGCGGAGCGCACGGTCAGCGCGGACTGACTCCCGCCTGGCCCCTGGCCGCAGGGGGCGATCTTCACCGGCACGGCCCTGCCGCGCGGGGGTCGTGAGGCCCTAGGGTGGCGCCGACCGCACGGCCCGCCCTCACGGCGGCTCGGATCCAGGGGGATCGATGCTCCGCAACCTCATCTTCGTCGTCGACCTGGCGCTGCTCGTCTTCGCGCTCATCGACTGCATCCAGACGGACTCGATCCTCGTCCGCAACCTGCCCAAGACGATGTGGGTGTTCCTGATCATCCTGGTCCCCGTCGTGGGCCCGGTCGCGTGGCTCGTCGCCGGCCGCCCCGAGCGTGGCGCCACCGCACCGCGCGTGCCGTGGCCCTCGACCCAGACCGCGGGCTTCCCGGAGTACGAGCGGCCCCGTGCGCCCAAGGGGCCCGACGACGACCCCGACTTCCTTGCGGACCTGCGCGCGGGGGACGCGGAGCACGAGCGCATGCTGCGCGACTGGGAGAACCAGCTCCGTGAGCGTGAGCAGCGCCTCGCCCAGACCCGGCCGGAGGGCGCCGAGCAGGCCGCCGACCGTCCGGAGCCGGAGCCCAGGGCCGACGGGACGTCCGAGCCGCGCGCCTGACCGCCGCGACCCCGGACCCGCGGCGCGCGACCCCCGGCCACCGGCTGCCCGACGGCCCTTCCGGACGGGTCCCCAGGGCCCTCCCCTCGGCCGCCCTCCCGGAGCATGATGGAGACATCGACTCCCAAGGAGGCCGGCGATGAAGGCGGCAGTGGGTGACAGGTACGTCCTGGCCTCGAGCACGGTGGACGGGGCAGTCCGCGACGGTCGGGTCGTCGCACTGAGGCACGACGACGGCTCCCCGCCGTACGTGGTGCGGTGGTCGGACACGGGTGAGGAGACGCTCGTCTTCCCGGGCCCGGACGCGCACGTGGAGCACGGCGCGGAGGGTGGCGCAGGCCCCGCCGGTGCCGCGGCGACCGCCCCGCCGGCGACGGTTGCGACGTGGCGGATCCAGCTGACCCTCACGCACGAGGGCCCGGAGACGACGGCGCAGGCCGTGCTCGTCGCCGGGCCGGAGCCCGTGGGCGCCGTGGGTCACGCGCGCAAGAACCCGCACGACGCGTCGGAGCCGGTCATCGGCGACGAGGTCGCCGTCGCGCGGGCCCTGCGCCACCTCGCGGACCGGTTGATCGACACGGCGGAGGAGCAGATCGAGGACGCGACGGGCCGCCCGGCCCGCGTGCACAGCTGAGGGACTGGCCGACGGCGGGCGCGCCTCGTTCACGCGTGCCCCGTCGTCGTGCGTGCCCGTCAGTCGCGCGTGCCCGTCAGTCGTGCGCGTGCGTGTCCGCGGGGTGCTCGGCGTCGTCGTCGGTGCCTGCGGTGTGGCACGTGCACTGCTCGCCGCGCCACGCCTCGAGACCCTCGCGGAACGCGACGGCGGCGATGACGAGGCCGGCCACCGGGTCGGCCCAGCCCCAGCCGAGCGCGGCGTTGAGCACGAGGCCCACGAGGAGCACGGCCGAGAGGTACGTGCACAGGAGGGTCTGGGTCGAGTCGGCGACCACGGCGTGGGAGCCGAGGGCGCGTCCCGTGCGGCGCTGTGCCCAGGACAGGAACGGCATGAGCATCAGGGAGACGACGGCGAGGCCGATGCCCACGGGTGACGGCTCGGGCTCGGCGCCGGGCACCAGGAGCGCGTGCACCGAGTCGTAGGTCACGTAGGCGGCGAGCGCGAAGAACGAGAACGCCATGAGCCGCAGCGCCCGGCGCTCGCGCGACTCGGGCATGGTGTGCCGGAACTGCCAGAGCACGATGAGGCCGCTGGACACCTCGACGACGGAGTCGAGGCCGAACCCCACGAGTGCGGCGGAGCCGGCCACGAGGCCGGCGGCGACGGCGACGACCGCCTCGACGCCGTTGTAGGCGACCGAGGTCCCGGCGAGGATCCGTGCCCGGCGGCCGAGCCGTGCGCGCTCGGCGGGGTCGGTGACGGCCGTGGCGTGCACCTTGGCGGAGCCCGTGGCGCTCATCGGTCGGCTCCCGTGGCGGCGGTCCCGTAGGTGGGGCACAGGTCGACGGCCTCGCCGGTCGCTGCGAGCAGCGTCTCTGCGGAGGCCAGCACGGCGAGGAGCTCGTCGGGTGCGGCGAGCGACCAGAGCGAGGCGCGCCCCTCGGGCCGGGACGCCACGAGGCCGCAGTCCCGCAGGCACGCGAGGTGCGCGGAGACGGTGGACTGGGCGAGGCCCAGGTGCGCGGTGAGCTCGACGACCTTGTGCTCGCCGAGCGCGAGGTGGCGCAGGATCGTCAGGCGGGTCTGGTCGCCCAGGCTGCGGAACAGGGCTGCGGCCGTGCCGAGGTCGACCTCGACCGACTCATCGGCATCAAGCGTTGGCATCGTCATGCGGCGATGCTACCACCGGGAGGATCCGGCGTCGTACGTATCCCCTAGCGTGAGGTCATGACAGCCCCGCGCCCGCTGCTGCTGCTCGACACCGCCTCGCTGTACTTCCGCGCGTTCTTCGGGGTGCCCGACTCCGTCCGGGCGCCCGACGGGACGCCGGTGAACGCGATCCGCGGGCTGCTCGACATGACCGCGCGCCTCGTGACGGCCCGGCGCCCGGAGCGGCTGGTCGCGTGCTGGGACGACGACTGGCGGCCTGCCTTCCGCGTCGACGCGATCCCCAGCTACAAGGCGCACCGTCTGGCGGCCGACGGCGGCGAGGAGGTTCCCGACGCGCTCGCGACGCAGATCCCGGTGATCGTCGAGGTGCTCGAGGCGTTCGGCATCGCACGCGTGGGCGCTCCCGGCTTCGAGGCCGACGACGTCATCGGGACCCTCACGGCGCGGGAGACCGCGCGCCCGGCTGGTGAGCGGCGGCCGGTCGAGATCGTCACCGGCGACCGCGACCTCTTCCAGCTCGTGGACGACGCCGCCGGTGTGCGCGTCCTGTACACGGCGCGCGGCATCGGTGACCTCGACACCATCGACGAGGCCCGGCTGGCCGAGAAGTACGACGTGCGCGGCGGGTCCGCGTACGCCGACCTCGCGGTGCTGCGTGGCGACGCGAGTGACGGCCTCCCGGGCGTCGCGGGCATCGGTGAGAAGACGGGCGCCGCGCTCCTGCGACGCTTCGGCGACCTCGACGGCGTGCTGCGCGCCCTCGACGCGGGGGACGCCTCGTTCACGCCCGCGCAGCGCAGGCGCCTGACCGAGGCGTTGCCCTACCTGGCCGTCGCCCCGGGCGTCGTGCGGGTCGCGCTCGACGCACCCGTCGCCGAGGCCGACGACGCCCTGCCGCGGACACCCGCGCAGCCCGACCGCCTCGTCGAGCTCTCGACCCGGTGGGGCCTCGCGTCGAGCGTCGCACGCCTCGTCGACGCGCTCGCGGCCTGAGCCGGGGCTCCACGCTCAGCGAGTCGCCGGGCGGCGGAGACCTACCTGGCGGCGGGCGTCAGCCGGTGGAGAGAGCCCGGCTGCCCGGCGTCCGCCGCGTGGGCGGGCCGGGCAGCGGGCCCCGACCACGTCAGCTGCTCTGCTGCGCCACCGGCTTGCCCTCGCTGGCCTGGATGATGACGAAGCCCTGGCCGGCGAACGCGAGCTGGAAGGCCTCGCCCGAGCCGCGCCCGATGAGCGACCCGGCGGAGAACGACGTCTTCACGCTCGTCTGCAGGGTCGTGGACCACGCGATCGCCGACTGGGCGTCGGCGTACGTCGGGGCGTCGACGTTGAGGACGACGGGCGGCCCGTAGGACATGACCGCGAGGACGCCGTGACCCGTGAACACCGTGTTGAAGAGCCCGCCGGCCATCATCGACGCACCCTCGACGCGCCGGATGTCCCACTGCAGGGACGGGTCGAACGCGAGCACGTTGCGGCCGTTGACCGTGACGGAGTCGCCCTCGAGCGTGATCAGGTGGATCTCTGAGGCGTCCTCCGCGAGGAACAGGTCGCCGCGCCCGGTGACGCGCATGAGCGGCACGCCCTCGCCCGTGAACGCCTTCTTCAGGAGCTTCCCGACGCCGCCCGCACCCTGGTACGCGAAGTCCATCTGACCCTGGTAGGCGACCATGGAGCCCTGCCGCGCCATGACCTCGCCGTCGAGGCGGACGCGAAGCATCTTGTGGTTCTGGAGGGCGAAGCGGTCCGTCGTGGCCGCCTCCATGTTGCTGCCGAAGATCTGACTGCGCACGCGTGCTCCTCGTCCGGTGGCCCCGTCGGGGCCGCTCGGCACAAGACTGTCAGAGCGTCAGGCCGGGCCGTGTCCCCGTCAGACCCGCACGTGCGCGGCGCCGAGCTCCCGGCCCCACGCGCGGGCCGCCTCGACCTCACCGTCCACGAGGCCGTCGGCCTTGCCGTGCACCTTGAACGTGCGGGGCTTGGCGATGGGCCGGCCGCCGAGCGCGCGCATCGCCTTGTCCGCGGCCTTCGCGGCGGAGCCCGGCAGGTTCGGCTTGACGACCTTGGTGTCGAAGGCCGCGAACTGCAGCCCGCCCGTGGGCAGCCGCAGGGCCTCGATCCACTCGCGCAGGCCCTTGCCGGCGGAGATCACGGCGCCGTTGGGGGAGTCCTTGACGGCGTCCTGGCGCGTGCTCGCACGGCTCATGCTGAACGCGTGCGTGGGACCGCCGAGGACGACGAGGTCGACGTCGGCCGGGAGCTGCTTGCTGCCGGGTGTCGCGGCGAGGGCGCTCACCTCTGCGAGCCGGACCGGCCCGTGCGCTGCCAGCCCGTCCGCGACCGCCTCGGCGATCGCCTTGGTGCTTCCGTACATCGACTCGTACACGACCACGGTGCTCATGGACCCAACCTGGGCCACCTGTCGATCTTCGTCCAGGGCACAAGGTCCTCCCTGAGCGCTGCGGCGGTCAGGGCGGCCGGTCAGGGCGGCGAGTCGCGGAAACCTGTCAGGGACGCGCGGCCACGACGGCTGCGACGACGTCGGGCACCAGCAGCGCCGCACCCGCGCCCACGGCCGCGAGCGTGAGGATGCCGAAGACCACGACCCACAGACCCCCCGGCAGGTGCGTGAGGCGCCCGAGCTGGTCGGCGTCCGACGTGCGACCCGCACCACCGCGGCGTGAGCGCCCGAGCTCGACGACCGTGCGCGGCGCCGCGAAGAGCAGGAACCAGGTGAGCGTCCAGGCGACGGCGGACTGTGCCGACTGCGGCGCCCACGAGGTCACGGCGACGAGCGCGAGCCCGCACACGAGCACGACCCACAGGCCGAAGAGGTTCCTGATCTGCAGGAGCAGCAGGGCGAGGAGCAGGAGGAGGCCCCACAGGAGCGCGACGGCGCGGCCCTGCGCGAGGAGGACGGCGCAGCCCAGCCCCAGGACGGCGGGGCCCGTGTACCCCGCCAGCAGCGTCACGACCATCCCGATGCCGCGGGGCCGGCCCCGGGAGAGCGTCAGCCCCGACGTGTCGGAGTGCAGCCGGATGCCGGTCAGCCGGCGGCCGCTGAGCACGGCGGCGACGGCGTGACCGCCCTCGTGCGCGACCGTCACGACATGCCTGGTCAGGGGCCACACACCCGGCAGCAGGACCAGGGTGAGCGCGATCGCCGCGCACGCCAGGACCACCGCCGTCGAGGGCAGGGGTTGCGTGCCGGTCAGTCGTTCCCAGAGCTGGTCCACGCCGGTCATGCTCTCAGGTGCGGCCGCCCGCGGGCTGCTGCTCGGGCCGCGCGGTGCTGCGGTCGTCCCACCGGTCCGCGGTTCAGACGCGCTCCGCGGGCCTGACGCGTGGTGAGGCCGCCGGCCACCCGGCCCCGCGGCTTCAGCCCACGCGTTCCGGGTCCGGGCGTCGTGCGAACGGGGCCCCGAGGAGCAGGCCGGCGTCGGCGCCCGGCAGGGCCTTGGCGTAGAGCCAGCCCTGCACGTTGACGCAGCCCATGGTGTGCAGGCGCTCGGCCTGGGCGGGGGTCTCGACGCACTCGGCGACCACGTCCATGCCGAGCACGCGCCCCATGTCGAGGATGATCCGGACGAGGTCGGTGGTCTGCTGGACGTCGCCGAGCTCACGGATGAACGAGCCGTCGATCTTGAGCGCGTCGACGGGGAACGTGCGCAGGGCGTGCAGCGAGGACTGCCCGGTGCCGAAGTCGTCGACGTGCAGGCGCAGGCCGCTCGCGTGCAACGAGTCCATGATCGCCCGGGCGGCGTCGGGGTCGGACATCATGACCGACTCGGTGATCTCGAGCACGAGGCTGCTGGCGTGGACGCCGTGGCGGGTCAGCGACGTGTGCACCGTGGACAGGAGGTCGCTGGCCCAGAACTCACGGTGGGACACGTTGACGGACACGGTCGCGGGGCGCGCGTGGGCGGCCTGCCACGCCGCGATCTGGCGGCACACCTCGTCGAGGACCCAGTGCCCGAGGGCGACGATCGACGCGTCGTCCTCCATCGCGGGCAGGAACTCGGCGGGCGGCAGGAGCCCGCGCTCGGGGTGCTCCCACCGCACGAGCGCCTCGAAGTGGGCGAGGCCCGCGCCGTCGAGGTCGACGATCGGCTGGTAGTGCACCACGAACTGCTGCTCGGCGAGGGCGGTGCGGAGCTCGCCGCGGGCGCGCAGGCGCCGGGTCGCGCGCGCGTGCATCTCGGGGTCGAACACGGACGCCGAGCCGCGCTCGTTCGCCTTGGCGTGGTACATCGCGATGTCCGCGTCCCGCAGGACGTCCTCCGGGTCCGTGTAGGGCGTGCCCGACGTCGCGATGCCGACGGACGCCGTGACGGACACCTCGTCGCCGCCGAGCAGCACGGGGGCCGTGATGCTCTCCTGGATGCGGTGCGCGATCGCGAGGACCTCGTCGGGCGCCGGGTCGGTCAGGAGCACCGCGAACTCGTCGCCGCCGAACCGTGCGGCCGTGTCCACGGCCCGCAGGTCGCTGCGCAGGCGGTCGGCGACGACCTTGAGGAGCTCGTCGCCCATGAGGTGGCCGAGGGAGTCGTTGACGAGCTTGAACCCGTCGAGGTCGAGGAAGATCACGGCGAACCCGGCCGACCGGCGGCGCTGCGGGCGACGGACCGCGACGCCGAGGCGCTCGAGGAAGAGCCGCCGGTTGGGCAGTCCCGTCACCGTGTCGTAGAGCGCGCCCTGCCTGAGCTGGTCCTCGAGCTCCTTGCGCGGGTGGATGTCCGAGAGCGAGCCGACGAGGCGCTGGACCGGCCCGGAGCCGCTGCCGACGCCCAGGCCCCGCAGCAGGAGCCAGCGCGGTGCGCGGTCAGGCACGGCCACGCGGAACTCCGCCTCGATGGACTCGTCGCGCACGGACATCGCCTGGGACATGACGTCGCGGACGAGGCCCACGTCGTCGGGGTGGACGCGGGACCAGACGTCGGCGTCGGTCACGAGGCTCGCCTCGAGCCCGAGGAGGTCGCGGCAGCGGTCCGAGAGGAACACGCGGTCGCTCGCGAGGTCCCACTCCCACAGCCCGTCGTTCGCGGCACGTGACGCCGCGGCGTACCGCTCCTCGCTCGCGCGCACGGTGGCCTGGAGCTCGGCGCCCTCGAAGGTCGCGCACAGCAGGGCCGCCCAGTGCCGGAAGGTGTCGCGCGCCGACGTGGTGTCGATCTCGACGACGCCGGCGAACATGCCCCAGTCGCGCGTGCTCGTGCGGACCGGCACGACCAGGCACACCTCGCGCCGGCGGGCGTCGGCGGCGCCGATGAGCTGCGAGGTCGGGAAGGAGCGGACGGGGACGACGCTGCCGATCGGGTCGGCGAGCCCGGCGGGGCCGTGGGAGCCGACGACGCGCAGCCGGGTGTGCTCCTCGTCGTCCCACAGGGCGAGGGTCGCGGCGCGCACGTCGGTCGAGCGGAGCCAGTGCAGCGACCGCGGGTCGCCCGAGCGTGAGTCGAGGAGCGCGACGTCGACCCCGAACTGCTGCTCGAGCTTGGCGTCGAGGGACTGGGAGCGCCGCAGGTAGGCGCCGGCCTGGAGCTGCCACAGGGCGGCGGCGACGCGTGCGGCGCCGGGCGAGGCGTCCCCGTCGACGGACGCCCCCCACACGGTGCAGCGCTGCACGTACTCGTGCAGGGCGCTCGCGACGCGGTGGAGCATCTCGGGTCGCGGGGCCATGCGGTGCAGCGTCGTGATGAGGCCCTGCACGTCGTCGGCCGAGGGGTCCACGTCGGGCTTCAGGAGGCGGTCGACCTCGGCGACGGCGGCGAGCACAGGCCCGTCGGCCTCGGGTCCGTGGCCCACGAGGAGCGTGCTGCGCAGGAGGTCCGTGAGCTCCTCGCGGACGACGTCGAGGCTCAGGTCGGTGCCGCGGACGGGGCGGTGGTCGGAGCTGCCGAAGAGGCCGGCGGTGCACCCGCACGAGCCGCGCGCGGCCACGACGATCCCCGGCGAGGAGTGCGGGATCGCGGGGACCGGCTCGCCGCGCACCGACGCGACGACGAGGCGCCCCGCGAGCGCGCCGACCTCGTCGAAGCGCTGGTTGACGCTCGACAGGCTCGGCGTGCGGAAGGCGCCCGCCTCGACGTTGTCGAACCCGACGACGGCGAGCTCCTCGGGGACCTGCAGGCCCGCGCGGTGCAGGGCGTCGAGGAGGCCGAACGCGTTGCGGTCGGTGGCGACCATGACGGCCGTGGGGCGGTCCTTGCGGCTGAGGAGCTCGGCCGCCGCGGAGGCGCCGCCCTCCTCGCTCGAGTTCTCGGCGCGGAAGAGGAGGTGCGGGCCGGACTCGAGGCCGTGCACGTCGAGCGCCTCGAGGTAGGCGGCGTACCGCTCCTGCATGTCGCTCTGGTTGAGGGTTCCGACGAACCCGATGCGGCGGTGGCCGTGCGCGATGAGGTGCTCGACGGCGGCGAACGTGCCCTCGTGGTTGTTGGGCAGGGCGACGGGCGCCTCGAAGCCGTCGACGCGGATGCTCGAGAGGATCACGGGCTTGCCCTCGGCGCGCAGGCGCTCGAGGTAGGCCGCGGGGGCTGCGAGGGAGACGGTCACGACGCCGTCGGCGTGGTCCCACGCGACGGGGACCTCGATGGCGGGGAAGTGCTCGGCCTTGTCGGGCCGGTCGCCGGGGTCGAGGGTCACGAGGACGACGAGCCGGCCGTCGGCGGCGGCGACCTCGCGGGCGAGGCCGTCGAGCAGTGCGCCGTGGTAGAAGCCGCCGGTGCTGCGCACGAGTGCGAGCACGGTCATCGGCTGGGCCACGGCTTCCTCCCCGGTGCAGCGGGAGTTCACCCCCGCACTGCATGATCGGCAGCGGGAGGCCGCATGTGAGGGGTCGCGCCCGCGGGCCGCCGAGCGGTCGTCGCGGCGTCGTCGTGGGGGGTGCCCTGGTGGTCGCTCCGGTGGACGGAGCGGGACGGGAATCGATTCGTAGGGCAGACTGTTGCCCGAGGTGCGCGCATCCTGTGCGCCCTACGTCGTGGAGCACCGGCGGGTCCAGCACCCGTGCAGCCGCCGCGAGCCCCGACCGATACCCCGCCGGAAAGGCGATCCCTGTGCCCAGCTTCTCTTCCCTCGGTGTGCCCGAGAACCTTGTCCGCTCCCTCACGGAGCGCGGAATCACCGAGCCGTTCCCCATCCAGTCGGCCTCGCTGCCTGACACGCTCGCCGGGCGCGACGTGCTCGGCCGCGGCCGCACCGGCTCCGGCAAGACCCTCGCCTTCTCCCTGCCGATGGTCGCCCGTCTCGCGGGTGGCACGCGTCGGCCCCGCCGCCCCCGTGGCCTCGTCCTCGCGCCGACGCGTGAGCTCGCCACCCAGATCGCGGCGACGCTCGAGCCCCTCGCCGCCTCCGCGGGCCTCACGGTGACGACGATCTTCGGCGGTGTGTCGCAGCACCGCCAGGAGGTCGCGCTCGGCGCGGGCGTCGACATCGTCGTCGCGTGTCCCGGCCGCCTCGAGGACCTGCTCGGCCAGAAGGTCCTGACGCTCGACGACGTCGAGATCACGGTCCTGGACGAGGCGGACCACATGGCCGACCTCGGCTTCCTGCCCGGTGTGCGCCGCATCATGGGCGCGACGCCCGCACGCGGCCAGCGGCTCCTGTTCTCCGCGACGCTCGACAACGGCGTGGACCAGATCGTGCAGAAGTTCATGCACCGTCCCTCCACGCACTCGGTCGACTCGGCCGAGACGCCCGTCGCCGCGATGACGCACCACGTGTTCACGGTGTCCGACGCCGAGGTCAAGGCCGCCGTCGTGCGCCACCTCGCCTCGGGCGTCGGGCGCCGGCTGCTGTTCACGCGCACCAAGCACCAGGCGAAGAAGCTCGCCAAGCAGCTCACGGCCGCGGGCATCCCTGCCGTGGACCTGCACGGCAACCTCAGCCAGAACGCGCGTGAGCGCAACCTCGACGCGTTCTCGACCGGTGGGGTGCGCGTGCTCGTCGCGACGGACATCGCGGCGCGCGGCATCCACGTGGACGACGTCGAGCTCGTGGTGCACGTGGACCCGCCGGCCGAGCACAAGGCGTACCTGCACCGCTCGGGCCGCACCGCGCGTGCCGGGTCGGGTGGCGACGTCGTGACGCTCGTGCTCCCGGAGCAGACCGGTGACGTGCGGACGCTGACGCGGCTCGCGAAGATCGACGCGCGTCCTCAGCCGGTCCAGGCCGGTGCGCGCGCGCTCGAGGCGCTCGTCGGCGAGATCGCTCCCGTCGTGGTCCCCACGGCGCCCCCTGTCTCGATCAGCAGCGGTGGCGGCAACGGCCGCTCGGGCCGCGGCCGTGGTCGCTCGACCGGCTCGACGGGCTCCGCCGCGGGTCACGGCGCCTCGGGGAGCGCCCCGGCGCACCCCGGTCAGGGGCGTGGCGGCGCGACGGCGCCCAAGCGCGTGGGTCTCTCCGGCGAGGCGACGACGTCGTCCGGCGGGCGTCGGCGTCGTAGCGGGTCCGCGGGCGCTGGTGCCGCGGCGGGCTCGGGCCGCAGCGCCCAGGGCCGTAGTGCGATCTCCCAGTTCCCGGTCCAGTCGTCGGGCTCCGGCGGTGGCCGGTCGACCGGTGGTGGTGCCCGTCGCGACGGTGCCGTCGAGATGTCCCGCAGCGGCGGCGGACGGCGTCGTGGCCGCTGACGGCTCCGCCGTCGAGCGGCCCCGCATGCCGGTCCGCCGGTGGCTCGCGCGGACGGCGTTCCGCGCGGTGGGGTGGCGCAAGGTCGGGACGCTTCCGCGCACCGGCATCTTCATCGGTGCGCCGCACACGTCGAACTGGGACTTCGTCCTGACGATCCTCGTGCTGTGGTCCGACGGCATGTCGCCGAAGGTGCTCGTCAAGAGCGAGATCTTCTGGTGGCCGCTCGGCCCGCTGCTGCGGGCGCTGGGTGCGCTGCCGACGGAGCGCGGTGTCAACGGCGGGCTCGTCGATCGCCTGGCGCAGGAGGCGCGGTCGAGCAAGGGCTTCGCGCTCGTCATCGCGCCCGACGGCACGCGTCGCAAGACGGACCACTGGAAGTCCGGCTTCTACCGCATCGCGCTCGCGACGGGCCTGCCCGTGACGCTCGGCTTCATCGACGGCCCCACGCGCACGACGGGCCTGGGCCCGACGATCACGCTCACGGGTGACGTCGGTGCGGACATGGACGTGATCCGCGCGTTCTACGCGGACAAGCGCGGCGTGCGCCCGGGCCGCGGCAGCACCCCGCGCCTGCGCGAGGAGGATGCGCCGGCCACCTGAGCCGGGCGCGTCCCACACCTGTCCGAGAACGGCCTGACCTCCCACGGTCGCGTTTCCTGACGCACCGTCGGTATAGTTGCCGACAGTGCGTCGGCAAGCCGTGCCGGCCCGGAGGGAGTGCGGATGTTCTTGGCCTGGCGCGAGCTGTGGTTCGCGCGTTCACGGTTCGGTCTCATGGGGGCGGTCGTCGGCCTCGTCGCCGTCCTCGTGGTCATGCTCTCGGGGCTCTCGTCCGGCCTCGTCAACGACGGCGTCTCGGGGCTCAAGAAGCTCCCGGTCACCGCCTTCGCGTTCGACGACGGCACGGCCGTCGACTCGGCGTTCTCCCGCAGCACCGTCGACCGCGACCAGCTCGCTGCGTGGTCCGCGCAGGACGGCGTCGCCGAGGCCGCGCTCTTCGGCAACCAGCTCGTCAACGCCGAGGGCGCGAACGGTGAGGCCGTCGACCTCGCGCTGTTCGGCGTCGAACCCGACTCCTTCCTGGCTCCTGCGCCCGACGCCGTGGCCGACGGTGAGGGGCTCGGCGACGCGACCGGCATCGTCGTGAGCGACACGGTGACCGAGCTCGGCCTGGGCGTCGGCGACACCGTGACCATCGAGCGGCTCGGGACCGAGCTGACCATCGTCGGCGTGCTCGACGGCCAGCACACCTTCGGCCACGTCGACGTCGCGTACGTCCCGCTCGAGACGTGGCAGGAGATCCACTCGGGTGCGCTCCCGGGCACCGAGGTACGGCCCGAGGCGTACGACGAGGCCACGGCCGTCGCGCTGTCCGTCGCCGACGGCGCGGAGCTCGACACGGCCGCGGGCGACTCGGACGCCGCGACCATGACGGTCCCGCTCGACGAGTCGTTCGACGGCTCGCCCGGCTACGCCGCCGAGACCCTCACCCTCAACCTGATCCAGCTCTTCCTCTACGCGATCTCGGCCCTCGTCGTCGGTGCGTTCTTCACCGTGTGGACCATCCAGCGCAAGCACGAGATCGCCGTCGCGCGGGCCATGGGGGCGTCGACCGGCTACCTCGTCCGGGACGCGCTCGGCCAGGCCGCCGTCGTCCTCGTCGTCTCGACCGTCGTCGGCATGGCCGTGGGCGTCGGGTTCGGGGCCCTCATGACGTCGACGCCCATGCCGTTCGCGCTCGAGGCGGGCCCGCTGGCCGTCGCCGCGGCGCTCCTCGTCGGCCTCGGCCTCCTCGGCGCCGCGGCATCCGTCGGTCGCATCGCCCACGTCGACCCCCTGACCGCACTCGGAGGACAGCGATGACCGGCACCACCCAGCAGGCCCCGGGCACCACCCCGACGACGACCGTGGGCCTCGAGCTCGACGACGTCACCCTGACCCTCGGCGACGGCGACTCGACGGTCACCGCCCTCGACCACGTGTCGCTCACCGTCCCGCCGGGCCAGCTCCTCGCGGTCGTCGGGCCGTCCGGGGCCGGCAAGTCGAGCCTGCTCGCCGTGGCCGGCGCGCTCGGGCTGCCCACGGCAGGTGTCGTGCGCGTCGCGGGTGTGGACGTCTCGGCCCTGAACGCTGCCCGACGCGCGGACCTGCGCCGCAGGCGGATCGGCTTCGTCTTCCAGTCCGGCAACCTGCTGCCGGCGCTGACGGCCGTCGACCAGCTCCGGTTCGCCCTGCACGTGGCGGGGGAGCGGGTCGGCCGGGACGGGCGCGACCCGCGCACGCTGCTCGGGCAGGTGGGCATGGCGCACAAGGCCGACCGGAGGCCGCACGAGCTGTCCGGTGGTGAGCGCCAGCGCGTGGGCATCGCCCGGGCGCTCGTCACGGCCCCCGCCCTGCTCCTCGTGGACGAGCCCACGGCGGCGCTCGACCGCGCGCGCAGCCACGAGGTCGTGCAGCTCCTCGCCACCGAGACGCACGAGTACGGCGTCGCGACGGTCATGGTCACCCACGACCACGACGTGCTCGAGCACTGCGACCGCGTGGTCGAGATGGAGGATGGAAGACTGACGGCCTGAGCAAGGCGCTCGCGGGCCTGGTGGCCCGCGAGCTCGTCGTGAGGAGACCCGTGCCGCGCATCAGCGCCCCGACCGTCGCCGAGCACCGCTCGGCGCAAGAACGTGCGCTGCTCGACGCCGCACGGGCGCTCCTCGCCGAGACGGGCCGACCGCCCACGTTCGCCGCCCTCGCGGAGCGTGCCGGCCTGGCGCGCCCGAGCGTCTACCAGTACTTCCGCTCGGCCGAGGACCTGCTGCGCGCCATGGTCGAGGACGTGTTCCCCCGCTGGTCCGCGACCGTCGCCCGGGCGATGGACGCGGCGCCCGACGACGGCGCACGCGTCCTCGCCTACCTGCGGGCGAACCTCGAGCTCGTCGCCGAGGGGGAGCACGCGCTCGCGACGGCCCTCGCGACCGTGGGCCCCTCGACCGCCGTCATGAAGAGCACTCAGGTGATGCACGACGACCTGCTGCGCCCCCTGACCGCGGCCCTCGGCGCGCTCGGCGCGCGGGACGTGACGCGCGCAGCCGAGCTGGTCAACGCCGTCCTCAACGCCGCGTCACGCATGATCGAGTCCGGGTCGTCGATCGACCAGGTGTGGCCGACCGTCGAGGACCTCGTCAGGCCGTACGTCGAGCGCCTGGGCGCGCGGGGTTCGAGCGTATGAGAGAGCGCGCCTACGAGGGAAGCTGGTGTCGTGATGCGTGAGCCGCTCTTCCTCCTCGAGCTGCTCGTCGCCGTGCTGCTCGGCATGGTCGGTTCGGTGTTCTTGACCACGGCGGGCCGCGTCATCAGGCAACGCGGCGCCGCTGTGTGGACCGCGGGCATCGTGGTCACCGTGCTGCTGTTCGCAGCGCTCTGGGGCATCGACCGTGTTGCCGACGGACCCGAGCTACGGATCTTGCTCGTCATCGCCCTGGTGATCTTGGGAACGGTCCTCAGCGGCCCGTTGCGCATGCGTGTACTGGCGTCCGGGGCTGCGACCGCCGAGCAGTGACCGGCGTCGGCGTCAGCGGACCGGGAACGGTGCCGCCGTCAGCTCCTGGGACACCTGCCACACCCGGCGGGCCTCGTCCCTGTTGCGGAGGCGGGAGTAGAGCGACTGCTCGGCGGGTGCGCCGCCCAGGTGGCCGGGGCCCTTGGGGCCGTAGAGCCGCCCGCCCTGCGCCTCGGGCGAAGTCGCCGCGTAGAGCGCGGGGAGGGCAGCGCTCTCCGGGGTTCCGGCGAGGATGCCGCGTGCGGACAGCCAACGGATGACCCGCACGCCCCTGGTGTCCCCCGTGCGTCCCAGCTCTGCGCGGGCCGAGAGCAGGCTCGTGGGGGCGACGCCAGGGTGGGACAGGTTGCTCGTGATGCCCCACGCGTGGGCGTCGCTGTGCCGTCCCAGCTCGAGGGCGAACAGGCCCAGCGCGATCTTCGACTGGGAGTAGGCGCCCATGCCGTCGTACGAGCGTTCCCAGTTGAGGTCGTCCCAGTTGATGGCGCCCCGGTTGGCCGCCATGCTCACCTGCGTCGTGACGTGGGCGCGGCCAGCCCGGAGCAGGGGCAGCAAGTGCGAGACCAGGGCGACGTGGCCCAGGTGGTTGGTGCCGAGCTGGAGCTCGAACCCGTCGACGGTGGTCTGGCGGTCCGGTGGGGTCATCACTCCGGCGTTGTTGATGAGCAGGTGGACGGGGTCGCCCTCGCCGCGCAGCGCGTCGCCGAAGGCCGCGACGGACTCGAGGGACGCGAGGTCCATCTGGTGCAGAGACACGGCTGCCGTCGGCACAGCCTGACGGATCGACGCGACGGCTGCCTCGCCCTTGCGTGGGTTGCGGACGGGGAGCACGAGATGGGCGCCCGCGGCGGCGAGCCGGGTGGCGATGCGGAGCCCGATGCCGTCGCTCCCGCCGGTCAGGACGGCCCGGGTGCCGGTCAGGCTGGGGACGGTGATGTCGATGGGTCTGCGCGCCATGGGGGTTCTCCTGGTGTGGTGGTGCCACGACCCTCGCGCCGATGGCGACCGGCATCCAGGGCCTGTCAGTCAGTGGCTACCGAGGAGGCCTCGCTGTAGAACGGTCTGCACGAGGTGAGGGGCGCACATGACGATCGACCGACCAGGGGTCGCGCAGTTCCTGCGTCACCGCCGCGAGGCGCTGCAACCCGAGGACGTGGGCCTGCCGCGCGGGCGGCGTCGTCGGACCGACGGTCTGCGTCGTGAGGAGGTCGCGGTGCTCTGCCACATGTCGACCGACTACTACGCGCGCCTCGAACGGGGGACCGGCCCGCAGCCGTCGGAGCAGATGATCGCCTCGATCGCGCAAGGGCTGCACCTGTCGATCGCCGAGCGCGACCACCTGTTCCGGCTGGCCGGGCACCATCCGCCCGCTCAGGGGGCGTCGAGCGAGCACATCAGCCCCGGCCTGCTGCGCATCTTCGACCGTCTGGCGGACACGCCGGCCGAGATCGTGACCGAGCTCGGCGAGACCCTGCGCCAGACCCCGCTCGGTGTCGCGCTCACCGGGGACACCGCGAGCCTCACCGGGCCCGCCCGCAGCATCGGCTACCGCTGGTTCACGGACCTGGCGAGCCGTCAGCTCTACGCCGCCGAGGAGCACCCGTTCCTGTCGCGGCTGTGGGTGTCCGGCTTGCGTGAGGTGATGGCGCTGCGCGGGCGCCCGTCACGCGCCGCGGAGCTCGCCGACGACCTCCTGGCCCGGAGCGAGGAGTTCCGCGCCATCTGGGACCTGCAGGAGGTCGGCGTGCGGCCCGCCGACGTCAAGCACCTCAGGCACCGTGAGCTCGGGGCCCTCGAGCTCACCTGCCAGACGCTCACCGACCCCGCGACGGCGCACTCGCTGCTGGTCTACACGGCCGTCCCCGGGACGGAGAGCCACGAGAAGCTGCAGCTGCTCTCGGTGATCGGCGCGCAGCCGCTCGGCTGACGACGGCGCGCTCGCGCGCGTGTGGGGCCTCGGTGCCGGGTGCGTCTGCGCCTCGTTGGTCAGGCGCGACCACTCGCCTGCGCTTGCTGCCTAGTAGATGGGGAGGGTGGCGTCGTCGCCTTCGAAGTCGGGTGTGATGCCTTGGCTGGTGAGCCAGTCGACGAGGCGTCTTCGGCTGGCGCCGTCGTACTTGACGTAGCTGAGGATGTGCAGGGTGGCGTCGTCCTGGGTGAGGTACAGGCGTTGGATGCCGTAGGCGTAGAACTGGAACGCGGGCGGCTCGTCGACGAGGCGAACGGTGATGCGTCCTGGGTGCACGGTGATGCGTTGGCGCGGGTAGCCGACGACGCCCCAGGGGCTGGCGAGGACGGTCGTGCCGCGGGCGGTGCGCCGCCCGTAGAGGCTGGCAAGGAGTCCGAGGCCGGTCGCGATGTGGACGGCAACGAAGACGATCGTGACCACGATGGCGGCCGCGGCAATGATCAGATACACCGCCTTGGCCCTGGGGTCGATGTAGGTGCGGGCGAGATCCGGGTGCTGGATCGCCCAGGGCACACCGCTCAGGGTGGCAAGCAGGACGAGCAGACCGAACGCGGGGAAGATCAGGGTCTGCGCGGCGCCACGTCGAGCGCTCACCAGTCGCGTGTACAGGATCACTCCCCTCAGGCGCCGTTGCCGGGCCTGGGCGTGCGGCACGTCCGCAGCGCCCCGACCTGGGGTCTCAGGCGGTAGCCCTCTGGCGGCTCCTCGCGATCATGGACCCCTAGCGGGCTGCCGGTCCACCGGGCAGAGTGGCGGGACGGTCAAGCACGGAGGGCAGGGAGGCGCGTCGGTGGATGACGCGACGTTCCGGATCCCGATGCACGGGGTCGGAGGCTTCGTGTCGCTCGACGCGATCCTTGCCGTCGTGGACGGCGCCAGCCTGGAGTGGCACCTGGTGGACATCCGGGCGATCGCGAAGCGTGAGTCAGGCGTGGACGTGCTGCAGCTCGAGGAGGACGTGCGAGCCCACCCGGGTGGTCTGGCGCTCACAGACGCGGCCCTTCGCGCGCTCGCGCGCCAGATCGACCAGGTCATCGACTGCGAGATCCTCGGCCTGCGTGCCGAACGGCCCGACGCGTCAACGCCGGACGTGAGCATCGTCGCCTTCGACAGCACCGAGTGGATCGTGCGGTTGAGTGAGGCGGCGAGCAGCAGACTCAACCAGGACGGCCGACTCACGCTGCTTGACGTCGACCGGGCCGGGAGCGCGCGGCGAGAGGCGCGGTCGCTGGCCGACGGCGACATCGTGCGCTGATGGACAGTGGCCGCGACTCTGGGACAAGGGCACGCGTTGTGCTCGACGATGAGCAGGTGAACATGGCGATGGTGTGCGGGGCCACCTCCTGGCCTGTCCGGGTGGCGAATCAGTGACCGCGCTCCGATGGGCGTTCGTGATCCTGTGGGTATTCCTGGCTGCGGCGTGAACCGCCCCGGCGTGTCCGGAGACTTCAGTCCTTGGAAGGGTTGGGATCGGGGTCATGTCGAGTGGTGCGTCCA
>NZ_VTTP01000009.1 GCF_008364845.1 Actinotalea subterranea
ACTTTTGGCACGCTGTTGAGTTCTCAAGGAACAGACGCTCATCCATCCAGGCCATCACAACCCGTCCGGAGGCAACCACTCAATGCTACCCCCTCCGCGAGGCGCTCCGTACCGCTGCTTCCAGCGGCACGTGCTGACCTCGTCGAGGAGTCCCGGCACACCCGATGAAGCGCCAGAAGCGCTCATCGTCTCTTGCCGGGGTTTCGCCCTGCGGGACCGGCCTGCGAGGTGTTCCTCGCTGTCCGTTCCTCCCGCACCGGGGCGACGTCGAGAACAGTACGCAGGCCGGGCCGAGAGCGTCAACTTGGGCCGCCGTGACGGGCGTCACCCCAGGCGCGAGCCGTCGCTCCGGGCCTGGGGCGACGCCGGCGAGAGCGTCAGGGGCGACGCCGGCGAGAGCGTCAGGGGCGCCACTCGGCGACGGCCAGCGTGCGCTTGCCCCGCCGCAGGAGCGCCCAGCGACCGTGAAGCAGCTGGCCCGGGGACACGACGGCGTCCTCCGACTCGACGCGCACGTTGTTGATCGAGATGCCGCCCTCGCCGATCGCTCGTCGGGCGGCCGACCGCCCACCGACCAGCCCCGTCGCCACGAGCAGGTCCACGAGCTCGGGAGCGTCGAGGTCGAGGGTCGTCCGGGGCAGCTCGGCGAACGCCGCCTCCAGGGTGTCGACGTCGAGCGACGCCAGGTCCCCGCGGCCGAAGAGCGCCTGGCTCGCGGCGACGACGGCGTCCGTGGCCTCGGCACCGTGCACGAGCGTCGTGACGTCCCTCGCCAGAGCTCGCTGCCCCTCCCTGGCGGCAGGCCTCGCACGCACGCTCTCCTCGAGCTCGGCGATCTCCTCGCGCGTGCGGAACGTGAAGATCTTGAGGTAGCGCACGACGTCGGCGTCGTCGGTGTTCAGCCAGAACTGGTAGAAGGCGTAGGGCGTCATCATGTCCGGGGCGAGCCAGATGGCGCCGCCCTCGGACTTGCCGAACTTCGTCCCGTCCGCCTTCGTGATCAGCGGGGTCGTCAGGGCGTGGACGCTGCCCTGGTCGGACTTGCGCACGAGCTCGACCCCCGAGAGCAGGTTGCCCCACTGGTCGTTGCCGCCCGTCTGGAGCGTGCAGCCATGACGGCGGTAGAGCTCCAGGAAGTCCATGCCCTGCAGGATCTGGTAGCTGAACTCCGTGAAGCTCAGGCCCTCGTCGCTCGCCAGCCGGCGCGCGACCGTGTCCTTGGCGAGCATCGTCCCGAGGCGGTAGTGCTTCCCGACCTCGCGCAGGAAGTCGATCGCCGTCAGGTCCCCCGTCCACTCGAGGTTGTTCACCATGCGCGCCGCGTTCTCGCCCTCGAAGTCGAGGAAGCGGGACACCTGGGTCTGCAGGCGTGTGACCCACTCGGCAACGGTGTCCTTCGTGTTGAGCACCCGTTCGCCCGACATCCGCGGGTCGCCGATGAGGCCTGTGGCGCCCCCGACCAGCGCGAGCACGCGGTGCCCGGCGAGCTGGAGGTGGCGCAGGACCACGAGCTGCACGAGGTGCCCGTGGTGCAGGCTCGGCGCCGTCGGGTCGAAACCGCAGTACAGCGTCACGGGCCCGGCGTCGAGGGCCTCCCGCAGGGCCCGCTCGTCAGTGGTCTGGGCCAGCAGCCCGCGCCACGCCAGCTCGTCGAGGATGTGCACCACATGCTCCTTCTCGTTCGGTCCGGCCCTAGTCTGCCCGCCCGCCCAGCCGGCCGGGGCCACGGCTCACCGGCGACGCCGGCTGCCAGGGGGCGGGGCCGCACGGTAGGCGGACACGTGGGTGTCGCCGGAGATCCAGAACCGCCACGGGAACCGGGTCGCGTCGCCGCCCTCGCCGCCCACCCCGACGCGAGGGCCGGTGCTCCAGGCGCCGGGCGACCGCCCAGGGGCGAGGCGGACCGGCGACGCCGGGTCGAGAAGGTCGAGCCCGTAGGACGCGAGGTCGAGGCCCAGCGCGTCGGCGAGGCGAGCCGGCCCGCGCGCGAGGTCGACGTCCGACCGGACGACACCGCGCCGCACGCGTCGGGCCAGGGCGAGGTCCCGACCCGCGACGACCTCGCCGGCACGCAGCAGCACGGCCGACGCGCGGCCAGGCACCCCCGTGACGACGTTCGCGCAGTGGTGCAGGCCCATGTGCCGGTACACGTACAGGTGACCCGCGGGACCGAACATCACCGCGTTCCGGGCCGAACGCCCCCGGAACGCGTGCGAGCCCGGGTCGGACTCCCCCGCGTAGGCCTCGACCTCCGTGACCCGGACCGTCACCTCGCCCCCACCGAGACGTGACGTCACGAGCGCACCCAGCAGCGTCGGCGCGACGCCGAGGACGTCACCCGCGAGCCACTCCCGGCGCGTGGCATCCTCGGACGGCTGCGCGGTGCGGTCACTCATCGAGGGGCAGCGATCCGTCGACGTGCACGTCCGCACGGTCCCGGGTCGCCTCCCGCTCGAAGTGCGCCGCCTCGAGCCCCCGCCACCGCAGCCACTCCTCGCGCAACGACTCGCCGTCCCGAGCCAGCCCCCGCTCGAGGCGCAGGTCGGGCGGGGCCTCCACCCACACGACGAGCGCAGCCCGCCCGTCGACGTCACGGCGTGCGCTCCCGCACCCCTCGAGCACCAGGACGTCCGGCGGCGGGACGTCGACCCACTCCGCGAACCCGGAGGCCACCCAGTCGTAGCGCTGGTAGCGCGCCGCACCACCTGAGGCCAGCGGGCGCAGCACCTGGTCCTCGACACGGCCCCAGACGCCCTCGAGCCCCGTCCAGCCCTCGTACAGGTCGTCCATCCGCACGACCGTCACGCGTGTGCCTGACCGCTCGAGATGCGCGGCAAGGGCCGAGGCGAGCGTCGTCTTGCCGGAGCCGGCCGGGCCGTCGACGCACACCAGGCGCACCGGGCCCAGTCGCGGCACGGACGACCGCACCCGCACGGCCAGCTCGCGGACGCGAGGACCGGGTGAGCTCATGGCGTCGGATTCTGGCAGGTGCAGGCCCGTCCCGCCGTCCAGGCCGGCACCGCACCCACGGTCAAGCGGTCCGACCCAGCACCCATCGCCGCAGCTCGGCAGCCGACGCCCGAGCGGCCTCGAGCTGCTCCGCGACCCGTGCGGGCGCCGTGCCGCCGACCGCGTCGCGCGACGCGAGCGATCCCTCGACGCTCAGGACCGCGCGCACGCCCGGCGTCAGGTGCGGCGAGATCCGCGCGAGGTCCTCGTCCGTCAGGTCCCAGAGCTCGATGCCCCGTTCCTCACAGGCCTGGACGCACGCGCCCGCGACCTCGTGCGCCACCCGGAAGGGCACGCCCTGACGCACGAGCCACTCGGCGACGTCCGTCGCGAGCGAGAAACCCTGCGGCGCGAGGGCCGCCATGCGCTCGAGGTCGAACGTCAGGGTCGCGACCATCCCGGCGAACGCGGGGAGCAGGACGGTCAGTGTGTCGACCTGGTCGAACACGGGCTCCTTGTCCTCCTGGAGGTCACGGTTGTACGCGAGCGGGAGGCCCTTGAGCGTCGTCAGGAGACCCGTGAGGTCGCCGACCAGCCTGCCCGCCTTGCCTCGCGCGAGCTCGGCGACGTCGGGGTTCTTCTTCTGCGGCATGATGCTCGAGCCGGTTGAGTACGCGTCGTCCAGGCGGACGAAGCCGAACTCCTTCGTCGCCCACAGCACGACCTCCTCGGCGAGCCGAGACAGGTCGATCCCCGTCATCGCGGCCACGAAGGCGAACTCCGCGACGACGTCCCGCGACGCGGTCCCGTCGATCGAGTTCTCCACGGGCCCGTCGAACCCCAGGTCACGGGCGACCGCGGCCGGGTCGAGCCCGAGCGAGGAGCCCGCGAGGGCGCCCGAGCCGTAGGGCGACCGCGCCGCTCGACGGTCCCAGTCCCGCCAGCGGTCGACGTCGCGCATCAGCGGCCAGGCGTGGGCGAGCAGGTGGTGCGCGAGCAGGACCGGCTGAGCGTGCTGCAGGTGCGTGCGCCCAGGCATCGGCGCCGAGCCGGCCGCAGCCGCCTGGTCCGTCAGGGCGTCGACGACGTCCAGGACGAGGCCCGAGACCCGGCGGGCCTCCTCACGCAGGTACAGGCGCACGAGCGTGGCGATCTGGTCGTTGCGCGACCTCCCCGCACGCAGCTTGCCGCCGACGTCCGGGCCCGCCCGCTCGATGAGCCCCCGCTCGAGCGCCGTGTGCACGTCCTCGTCCTGCGCCGACGGGACGAACGAGCCGTCCGCGACGTCGGCGTCGAGCCGCGCCAGCGCCGACGTCATCGTCTCCAGCTCGGAGTCGTCGAGGAGCCCGGCACGGTGCAGCACCCTCGCATGGGCCACGGACCCCGCGATGTCGTGCGCCGCGAGGCGCCAGTCGAAGTGCGTGCTGACCGACAGCGCCGCGAGCGCATCAGCCGGTCCACCGCGGAAGCGGCCGCCCCACAGGCTCACGCGCTCGTCGGGGGCGCCGCCGGGCACCGGCGGCTCACCGCCGACGACCGGTCCGCTCCGCTCAGTCATCAGCCACCGGGAGCTCTCCGACGCCCAGGTCGACGCCGTTGCCGAACTTCACGTCGCGCGCGGCGGCCAGGCGGGCCGTCATGCCGTAGATCTCGATGAAGCCCCGGGCCTGCGACTGGTCGTAGGCGTCACCGGTGTCGTACGTGGCGAGGTTGAAGTCGTACAGGCTCGCCTCGCTGCGCCGGCCCGTGACCGTCGCACGGCCGCCGTGGAGCACCAGGCGCACCTCGCCGCTCACGTAGCGCTGCGTGTCCGCGATGAACGTGTCGAGCGAACGCTTGAGCGGGCTGAACCACATGCCGTCGTAGACGAGCTCGGTCCACCGCTGCTCCACGCCGCGCTTGAACCGGGCCTGCTCACGCTCGACCGTGACGTTCTCGAGCTCCTGGTGGGCCGCGATGAGGGCCATCGCGCCCGGGGCCTCGTAGACCTCGCGGGACTTGATGCCGACGAGCCGGTCCTCGACGATGTCGATCCGGCCCACGCCCTGGGCGCCCGCACGACGGTTCATCTCCTGGACCGCCTGCAACGGTGTCACGCGCACGCCGTCGAGGGCGACGGGCACGCCCTGCTCGAACGTGACGACGACCTCGTCCGCGACCGGCGGGAACGTCGGGTCGTCGGTGTAGGTGTACACGTCCTTCGTCGGGGCGTTCCAGATGTCCTCGAGGAAGCCCGTCTCGACGGCCCGGCCCCACACGTTCTGGTCGATCGAGAACGGGTTGTGCTTGGTCGTCTCGATCGGCAGCGCGTGCTTGTTGGCGTACTCGATCGCCTTGTCACGGGTGAGTGCCAGGTCGCGGACCGGTGCGATGCAGCGCAGGTCCGGGGCGAGCGAGGTGATGCCCACCTCGAAACGCACCTGGTCGTTGCCCTTGCCCGTGCACCCGTGCGCCACGGTCGTCGCCCCGAACTGGCGCGCCGCCCGCACCAGGTGCTTGACGATGACCGGGCGGGAGAGGGCGGAGACGAGCGGGTACCGGTCGAGGTACAGCGCGTTCGCCTGGAGCGCGGGCATGCAGTACTCCGTCGCGAACTCCTCACGGGCGTCCGCGACGTAGGCCTCGACCGCGCCGCAGTCGAGCGCGCGACGGCGGATGACCTCGAGGTCCTCGCCGCCCTGGCCGACGTCGACGGCCACCGCGATCACCTCCGCGCCGGTCGCCTCAGCGATCCAGCCGATGCCGACGGAGGTGTCCAGGCCCCCGGAGTAGGCGAGCACGACACGTTCAGTCATCTCAGGTCTTCTTTCTCGAACGATGCGGAGCAAGGGGTGTACGAGGGCGGGAACGGTCGCGGCTGCTCCCGCGGGGTCTAGGCGCCGTCGGTGGCGAGGTCGAGGAAGCGGCGTGCGACGGCCTCGCCGCCGTCGACCTCCTTGGCGATCACGAGCACGGTGTCGTCCCCGGCGATCGTGCCGAGCACCATGGGCAGGATCGAGTGGTCGATCGCCGAGGCGAGGAACTGCGCGGCGCCCGGCGGCGTGCGCAGGACGACCAGGTTGCCCGAGGACTCCGCGGTCACCAGGAGCTCGGCGCACAGCCGCGCCAGGCGCGCGGCGAGCTGCTCCTGGGCGTCCAGGCCAGCGCTGTGCGGGGTCCGGTCGCCACCCTCGGACGGCACGGCGTACGTCAGGCTGCCGTCCGCGGCGCGGATACGCACCGCCCGGAGCTCGACGAGGTCACGGGACAACGTCGCCTGCGTCACGTTGAGCCCCTCGGCCGCGAGCGCCGCCGCGAGGTCGCCCTGGGAGCGCACCGGCTGGCGGGCGAGCAGGCGCGCGATCATCGCGTGCCGCGCCGCCTTCGTGGCGGGGACCCCGCCGGTCGTCGTGGGCACTCCCACGTCGGCCTGCGCGTCGCGCACGCCCGGAGCGGCGCCGCCCGCGCGAGCCGCGCCCTCCGCAGCATCGGCCGGCGCGCCGAGCTGGGCGTCGACAGTGCGCGAGCTCTCCCGTGCGGGGCTCATGACTGCTCCAGGAGCCATGCGAGGAGCGCCTTCTGCGCGTGCAGGCGGTTCTCAGCCTCGTCGAACACGACCGACCGGGGGCCGTCGATGACCTCGGCCGTGATCTCCTTGCCGCGGTACGCGGGCAGGCAGTGGAGCACGACGGCGTCCGGTGCCGCGTGCGCGAGCAGCCGCTCGTCGAGCCGGAAGGGCCCGAAGAGCGCCTCCGCCTCCTCCGCGCTGCGGTCGTCGCCCATGGAGACCCACGTGTCGGTCGCCACGGCACCGGCGCCGCTCACGGCAGCGGTCGCGTCGGCGGTCACCGTGACCGAGCCACCCGATGCGCGGGCGAGTCCCTCGGCACGCGCGAGCACGTCGGGGTCGGGCTGCCGCTCGGCGGGCGTGGCCACCCGCACGTGCAGTCCCGCGAGCGCCCCGCCGAGGAGGTACGAGTGGGCCATGTTGTTGCGCCCGTCCCCGAGGTACGTGAGCACCGTGCCCGGGAGCGCGTCGACGCCGCCGCGGTGCTGGGCGATCGTCAGCAGGTCCGCGAGCACCTGGCACGGGTGGAACTGGTCGGTCAGCGCGTTCACGACCGGCACTCCCACGTGCTCGGCCATCTCCTCGAGGCGGCTCTGCTCGTACGTGCGCCAGACGACGGCCGCGACCTGTCGGCCGAGCACACGGGCGGTGTCGGCGATCGACTCACGCACCCCGATCTGCGCGAGCTTGCCGTCGACGACCATGGGGTAGCCGCCGAGCTCGACGATGCCCGTCGTGAACGAGACCTGCGTGCGCAGGGTCGGCTTGTCGAAGAGGACCGCGACGGTCCGCGGCCCGGCGAGCGGGCGCAGCGCGAACCGGTCGCCCGCGATCTGCGCTGCGAGCGTCAGCACGTGCCGCTGCTCCTCGGCCGTCAGGTCGTCGTCGCGCAAGAAGTGCCGGGTCATCAGGAGGTCTCCGTCGTCTCGTCGGCGGCCGCACCCTGCGGTCCGGGCGCCGCGGGCCGCGCCGTCGCCTCGCCGCGCAGGAAGTCGACGAAGCCCGCGAGCTGGCCGGCGGTGACGACCAGCGGCGGTGCCAGGCGCAGTGCCGTCGGGGTGACCGGGTTCACGATGAAGCCCGCGTCCAGAGCGCGGGCCGCGACCTGCGCCGCGACGGGCGCGTCCAGCTCGACCGCGACCAGCAGGCCCGCGGCGCGGACCTCCCGGACCGGCGACCCGACGTCGCGCAGGGCGTCGACCAGGCGATCGCTCACGGTGCGGACGTGGTCGAGGAGCCGGTCCCGGTCGATCACCCCGAGCGTCGCGAGCGCCGCCGCGGCCGCCACCGGGTTGCCCCCGAACGTCGTCCCGTGCTGCCCGGCGCCGAGCAGCGACGCCGCCCGCTCGCCGTAGGCGACGACGGCACCGATCGGGAAGCCGCCCCCGAGGCCCTTGGCGAGCGTCATGACGTCCGGGCGCACGCCACCGCCGAGCGTCGGGTGCTGGTGCGCGAACCACGCGCCCGTACGGCCGACGCCCGTCTGCACCTCGTCGAGCACCAGCAGCGCACCGTGCTCGTCGCACAGACGCCGCGCGTGCGCGAGGTAGCCCGGGGGCAACGGACGCACGCCCGCCTCACCCTGCACGACCTCCAGGACGACCGCCGCGACGTCGTCGGCCATCGCCTCCGCGAGCGCCTGCGCGTCACCGAACGGCACGAACTCGACGCCACCGGGCAGCGGCTCGAACGGGGCCCGGTACGCCTCCTTGTGGGTCAGCGCGAGCGCGCCCATGGTCCGGCCGTGGAAGGCACCCTCGAGCGCGAGGACGCGCGGGCGTCCCGTGCGTCGGGCCATCTTGAACGCGGCCTCGTTCGCCTCCGTCCCCGAGCTCGTGAAGAACACGCGGGAGCCGGGGACGTCGCCCGCGCCGGCCAGCTCCAGGAGCCGCTCGGCGAGCACGATCTGGGTGGGGCTCGCGAAGAAGTTCGAGATGTGGCCCAGCGTCCCGAGCTGCGCGCTGATCGCTGCGGTCAGCGTCGGGTGGGCATGACCGAGCGCGTTGACCGCGATCCCGCCGAGCAGGTCCAGGTAGCGGCGGCCGTCGGCGTCCCAGACGTACGGGCCCTCACCGCGCACCAGGACGCGTCGGGGGGTGCCGAACGTGCCCATGAGCGCGTGCTCGTACCGCTGCGTCCACTCGTGAACCGAACCGGTCCACTCGGGCGAGGACGAGGACGAGGTCGCCGTCGACGCGACGGACGTGCCCTCGTGCGTCACGGCCGCGACCTCCTCGCGCGCCTGCGGCCCCGTCACCGTGCACCGCCGGCGGCCGGCGCGCCCGTGGCCGGGCCCACCACGGGCAGCGCACCCGTGCGCAGGTCGTCCGGAAGGACCATCGTGCCCACCCCTCGTTCCGTGAAGACCTCCATGAGCACCGAGTGCGCGGCGCGTCCGTCGACCACGTGGGCCTGGGGCACACCGCCGCGCACCGCCCGCAGGCATGCCTCCATCTTCGGCACCATGCCGGACTCCAGCCGGGGCAGGAGCTCCGCGAGCGCCGACGTGCGGATCTGCCGCGCGAGCGACGACCGGTCGGGCCAGTCCGTGTACAGCCCCTCGACGTCGGTCAGGATGATGAGCTTGCTCGCCCCCAGGGCGACCGCGAGCGCCGCCGCGGCCGTGTCCGCGTTGACGTTGAGCACCTGGGTCGCGTCCTCGATGTCCGGTGCGACCGTCGAGACCACCGGGATGCGGCCCGCGTCGAGCAGGTCCTGGACCGCGCGCGGGTCGACCTCGACGACGTCGCCGACATGCCCGACGTCGACCTGCCGGCCGTCGACGGTCGCGGTGCGCCGCCGCGCGCGGAGCAGCCCGCCGTCCTCACCCGAGAGCCCGACGGCGTAGGGCCCGTGGGCGTTCAGGAGGCCGACCAGCTCACGCGAGACCTGGCCGGTCAGGACCATGCGGACGACGTCCATGCTCTCGGGCGTCGTGACCCGCAGCCCGCCACGGAACTCGCTCTCGATGCCGAGGCGGGCGAGCATCGAGGAGATCTGCGGCCCACCGCCGTGCACGACGACGGGGCGCAGCCCCACCTGCCGCAGGAAGACCATGTCCTGCGCGAACGCACGCTTGAGGTCGTCGTCGATCATGGCGTTGCCGCCGTACTTGACGACGAACAGCGCGCCGTCGAAGCGCTGGAGCCAGGGCAGCGCCTCGATGAGGACCTCGGCCTTCTGGTCGGGACGCAGGTCGGTCCGGGTGTCGAAGGCGTCGTCGTCGGGGCTGGGCAGGGTCGACTCGCTCATGTGGAGTACGCGCTGTTCTCGTGGACGTAGTCGTGCGTGAGGTCGTTGGTCCAGACGGTCGCGGCCTCCGAGCCGGCGTGCAGGTCCACGTCGACCTCGACCACGCGGTGTGCCGCGAGGTCCACGGTGTCACGTGGCGCGCCCACGCCGCCGGCGCGGCACACCTGGACCCCGTTGATCGACACGTCGACCTGGTCAGCCTCGAAGGGCGCCACGTCGACGGGGACGGTGCCCACCGCCGAGAGCACCCGTCCCCAGTTGGGGTCGTTCCCGAAGACCGCTGCCTTGAAGAGGTTCGACCGCGTGACCGCACGTGCGACCGCGACGGCCGCGTCCTGCGTGGTCGCACCTCGGACCGTCACCGCGATGTCGTGCGTCGCGCCCTCGGCGTCCGCCACGAGCTGGCGCGCGAGGCTCGCACACGCCTGCGTGAGGGCCTCGGCCAGCTCCTCGGCGGCGACCGTCCGTCCGGCGGCGCCCGAGGCGAGGAGGACGACCGTGTCGTTCGTCGACATGCACCCGTCGGAGTCCACCCGGTCGAACGTCGTGCGGGTCGCGGCCCGCAGCGCCGCGTCGGCGACCCCGGCGTCGACCTCGGCGTCCGTCGTCAGGACGCACAGCATGGTCGCCAGGCCCGGAGCGAGCATGCCCGCGCCCTTGGCCATCCCGCCCACGGACCACCCGTCCCGCTGCACGTGGACCGTCTTGGGGACCGTGTCGGTGGTCATGATCGCCCTCGCCGCGTCGTCACCCGCATCGGGGGCCAGGCGAGCGGCGGCGTCGTCGACGCCGTCGAGCAGCCGGTCCATGGGCAGCCGCTCCCCGATGAGGCCCGTGGAGCACACGACGACGTCACCCGACGAGCACGCCAGCACCTCGGCGACGTGCTCCGCGGTGCGGTGCGTGTCGGCGAACCCCTCCGGGCCCGTGCACGCGTTCGCGCCGCCGGAGTTGAGCACGACCGCGCGAGCGACGCCGTCGCCCAGCGCCACCCGCGACCACTGCACCGGCGCCGCCTGGACCCGGTTGGCGGTGAAGACGCCCGCGGCGACGAGCTGCGGCCCGTCGTTCACCACGAGGGCGACGTCGGGCGCCCCCGACGACTTCAGGCCGGCCGCGACACCTGCTGCGCGGAACCCCTGCGGTCCGGTGACGCTCATGGCGCGACCCCCTCGGTCGTCAGGCCTGCGGTCTCGGGCAGGCCGAGGGCCAGGTTCATGGACTGCACGGCCGCGCCCGCCGTGCCCTTGACGAGGTTGTCGAGGGCACACACGGTCACGACCCTGCCCGCACGCTCGTCGACGGCCACCTGGACGAGGGCGGTGTTGGCCCCTGCGGTGGAGCCCGTGGTCGGCCACTGGCCCTGCGGAAGGAGCTCGACGAACGGCTCGCCCGCGTACGCCTGCTCCCAGGCCGCGCGGACCGTGCGTGCATCGGCACCGGGCGTCAGCCGGGCGGTCGTGGTGGCGAGCACGCCGCGCGCCATCGGGACGAGCACCGGCGTGAAGGAGATCCGGACGTGGTCGGCCCCCGCTGAGCGCAGGTTCTGCTCGATCTCCGGGATGTGGCGGTGCGTGCCGCCGACCGCGTACGGCGCGGCCGAGCCGAGGCCCTCGGCGGCGAGCAGGTGGGTACGCAGCGCGCGGCCCGCGCCCGAGTACCCGACGGCGAGGACTGCGACGAGGTCCTCGGCCGAGACCAGCCCGGCAGCCACGCCGGGCTGGATGCCGAGCGTCACAGCGGTGACGTTGCAGCCCGGCACCGCGACGCGCCGTACGCCGGCGAGGAGGTCACGCTGGCGGCCCCCGTCGGCGAGCATGAGCTCGGGCATGCCGTACGGCCAGGCACCCGCGTGGGCGTGGCTGTCACCGTAGAAGGCGGCCCAGTCCTGGGCCGCGACGAGGCGGTGGTCGGCCGCGCAGTCGAGGACGAGCGTGTCCGGCCCGAGCTCCGCGGCGACGGCCGCCGAGGCGCCGTGCGGGAGCGCGAGGACGACGACGTCGTGGCCCGCGAGCGTCTCGGCCGTCGTGGGTGCGATCGTCCGGTCGGCGAGCGAGCGCAGGTGCGGCTGATGGTCACCGAGCCGCTCGCCCGCGGACGAGTGGGCGGTGACGGCACCGATCTCGACGTCCGGGTGACCGGCGAGCAGGCGGAGGATCTCACCGCCGGCGTAGCCGCTGGCGCCGGAGACCGCGACCCTGATCGTCATGTGCATGAATATACACACCGATGCATGGGTTGCGCATCGCACACGCGGGGCAGAGAGCCCCTCGGTGCGCGGGGCCACCCGGGCACCCGTCCGGGAACGATCCTCGGACCGAGCAGGTCCCCTTGCGAGGCGACGCGCCGTCGGCGACGCTGCTGATCATGCGCGCCATCCAGGCCACCGCCGCCGGTGGACCCGACGTCCTGTCCGTCGTCGAGCTGCCGGACCCCAGTCCCGGGCCTGACGAGGTCGCCGTCCGGCTCACGGCCGCCGGCGTGAACTTCATCGACACCTACCGGCGGGCGGGTGTCTACCCCATGCCCTTCCCCCACGTCGTCGGCTCCGAGGGCGCCGGGACCGTCGTCGCCGTCGGCGCCGAGGTCACCGACCTCGCCGAGGGCGACCGGGTCGCGTGGGTCACGAGCCGGACCGGCTCCTACGCCGAGACTGTCCTCGTCGCCGCCGACCAGGCCGTGCCCGTGCCCGACTCCGTCGACCTCGCCGTCGCCGCAGCGCTCCTGCTCCAGGGGATCACCGCGCACTACCTCGCCTCGTCGACCTTCCCGGTCGAGCCCGGGCAGGACGTGCTCGTCCACGCAGGGGCAGGAGGCGTCGGCCTGCTGCTCACCCAGCTCGCGGTCGCGCGCGGCGCACGCGTCCTGACGACCGTGTCCACCGTCGCGAAGGCCGACCTGTCGCGGCAGGCCGGCGCGAGCCACGTGATCCGGTACGACCAGCTCGACGACCTCGCACGCGACCTCCCCGCCGAGGTGCGGCGCCTCACCGACGGCCAGGGCGTCCACACCGTCTTCGACGGCGTCGGCCGCGCGACGTTCGACGCCTCCCTCGCGTCGCTGCGCCCCCGTGGCGGTCTCGCGCTCTTCGGCGGCGCGTCCGGCCAGGTGCCGCCGTTCGACCCCCAGCGCCTCAACGCCGCAGGCTCGGTCTACCTCACGCGGCCGAGCATCGGCGCGTACACGGCGACCCGCGCCGAGCTGCTCGGCCGCGCCCACGACCTCATGTCCGCCGTCGAGGCCGGCACGCTCGAGGTGCGCATCGGCGCGCGCCACCCGCTGGCCCACGCCGCCGAGGCCCACCGTGAGCTCGAGGCGAGGGCCACCACCGGCAAGGTCGTCCTGCTCCCCTGACGTCCGGCCGGCGTCACGCGGTGGGCAGGCCCGAGTCCTGCGAGCCGCGGAGCACCGCACCGACGCGACGACCAGCCTCGGCCACGGCCGACTCCCGGACCGCCGCGGTCTCCTGCGCCGTGAGGGTGCGGTCCGCGGCGCGCAGGCGCAGCGAGAAGGCGAGCGACCGCTGCCCCGACCCGAGCTCCTCGCTCGTGTAGTCGTCGAAGAGCCGCAGCTCCTCGAGGACGTCACCCGCGGGCGAGCTCGACGCACCGACCCGGACGGCCTCGAACACCTCCGCTGCGGGCACGGTCCGGGCGACCACGAGGGCGAGGTCCTCCTTGGCGACCGGGAACGCCGAGACCGGTACGGCCTGCACCGGTGCGTCCGGGTGGGCCCCGAGCAGCACGTCGAGGTCGACCTCGAAGGCCGCGGCGCGTGCCGGCAGCCGCAGGGCGGACACGACCTTCGGGTGCAGCTCACCGGCGTGCCCGACGAGGGTCCCGTCGGCGAGCTCGATCCGAGCGGTCCTGCCCGGGTGCCACGGAGCCCGGTCCCGGTCGGCCACGACGCGCACCTCGACGCCGAGCACGCTCGCGACCCGGAGCGCGGCGCCGACGGCGTCGGTGTGGTCCGCGCGTCGACCCGGGCCCCACCACCCCGCGCGCTCACGCATCCCCGCGACGACGCCCGCCACGCGACGCGGCTGCGGCGGTACCGCGGCCTCGAGACGCGCCAGGTCCTCGTCGGAGGGGCGGCGCGCACCCGGCAGCATCGGCGCGACCAGCGGGCCGGTCGGCAGCGTCACCGCACCGACCTCGAACAGGGCGAGATCGGTCGCGCCCCGGGCGACGTTGCGGCGCGCCGTGTCCAGGAGCGTCACCAGGAGGTGGGTGCGCATCTCCGGCTGCTCGTCCGAGATCGGGTTGAGGAGCACGACCGCGCGGCGTCGCTCGTCGTCCGCGGGCAGCGCGAGCTCGTCGTGCTGGTGCGTGCCGACGAACGGGTAGCTCAACGTCTCCACGAATCCGTCGTCCGCGAGAGCGCGCGCGACCGCGCGCCGTCCGCGCTGGGCGACCGTGAGTCCCCGGCCCGCGGGAGCCGACGGCACGACCGACGGGATCGCGTCGTACCCCCGCAGCCGCGCGACCTCCTCGACGAGGTCCACGTCGACGCGCAGGTCCGGCCGCCATGTCGGGACCGTCACCTCGACCACGTCGGCACCGGAGTCGCTCGCGACCGTGCAGCCGATCTCCTCGAGCGTCGCCCGCACCTCGTCGTGCGTGTACGGGACCCCGACCAGACGCGCCGGCAGGTCGAGGGACAGGCGCACCACCGGGACGGGCTCGGTCCGGTCGACGTCCGTGAGCGAGGGGTCCGCGGTGCCGCCGCCGTGCTCGAGGAGCAGCTCCACGACGCGCCGGACGGCCACGCGCGGCAGGGCCGGGTCGACACCCCGCTCGAAGCGCTTGGCCGCCTCGCTCGGAAGCTTGTGGCGCCGAGCCGTCCGGGCGACCGACACCGGGTCGAAGTGCGCGGCCTCGACGAGCAGGTCACTCGTGCCGGACCCGACCTCGCTGTCAGCGCCACCCATGACACCGGCGAGGCCCAGGACCCTGGTGCCGTGACCCGCTGCGGGAGAGTCCGTGATCAGGAGGTCCTCGGGATGGAGCGCGCGGTCCACGCCGTCGAGGGTCGTGAGCCGGTCGGCGGGAACGGCGCGGCGCACGACGATCGGCTCGGACACGCCCGCGAGGTCGTAGGCGTGCAACGGCTGGCCGAGGTCCAGCATCACGTAGTTCGTGACGTCGACCGCGAGCGAGATCGGTCGCATCCCTGCCTGCGTCAGGCGGGTCTGCATCCAGGTGGGCGACGGACGGGACGCGTCGACCCCGCGCACCACCTGAGCGACGAACCGGTCGCAGCCCGCGCGACCACTGATCGGCGCGTCGTCGGCGATCTCGACCCTGAAGCCGCCCGTCGCCGGGGCCGTGTCGGCCGGCGTGGCGACGCCGTGGTCGGCGAACGCCGCACCCGTGGCGTGCCCGTACTCGCGGGCGACCCCGCGCATCGCGAAGCAGTACCCACGGTCGGGCGTCACGTTGATCTCGAGGACCTCGTCGCCCAGTCCCAGGAGCTCGCGCGCATCGGCCCCCGGCTCGGCGTCCAGGCCGAGCCGGGAGATCACGATGATGCCGTCGTGGTCGTCACCGAGGCCGAGCTCGCGGGCCGAGCAGATCATCCCGTCGGACACGTGCCCGTACGTCTTGCGCGACGCGATGGGGAACGGTCCGGGCAGGACGGCGCCCGGCAGCGCCACGACGACCCGGTCGCCGACGCCGAAGTTGTGCGCGCCGCACACGATGCCGCGCGGAGTCAGCGTCCCGTCGTCGGCCTGCTCGTTGTGGGCGCCGACGTCCACCCGGCACCAGTTGATCGTCTTGCCGTTCTTCTGCGGCTCCGGGGTCAGCTCGACGACCTGGCCGACGACGAGCGGACCGGACACGGCGGCCGGGTGCACCGCCTCCTCCTCGAGGCCCACACGGACGAGGTCGGCGGCGAGCTGCGCCGCCGTCGTCCCCGCGGGGAGCTCGACGTGCTCGGCGAGCCAGCTGAGCGGGATGCGCGGCATCAGATCGTCCCTTCGAACTGGAGCGAGAAGCGGACGTCGCCCTCGACCATGTCTCGCATGTCGGCGATCCCGTGCCGCAGCATGACCGTGCGCTCGATGCCCATGCCGAACGCGAACCCGCTGTAGACCTCGGGATCCACGCCGCACGCGCGCAGGACGTTGGGGTTGACCATGCCGCAGCCGCCCCACTCGATCCAGCCCGGACCGCCCTTCTTCTGCGGGAACCACAGGTCCATCTCCGCGGACGGCTCCGTGAAGGGGAAGAACGACGGGCGCAGGCGGGTCCGCGCCTCGGGGCCGAAGACGGCGCGCGCGAAGTGGTCGAGCGTGCCCTTGAGGTGGGCCATGGTCAGGCCCTTGTCGACCGCGAGACCCTCCACCTGGTGGAAGACCGGCGTGTGCGTCGCGTCCAGCTCGTCCGTCCGGAACGTCCGGCCGGGGCACACGACGTACACGGGCAGGTCCCGCTCGAGGAGCGCACGCGCCTGCACGGGTGACGTGTGGGTGCGCAGGACGAGGCCGGACCCCGACCCGTCCGGCGAGGCGGGGTCCGCGACGAAGAACGTGTCCTGCATCTGCCGGGCCGGGTGGTCGACGCCGAAGTTGAGGGCGTCGAAGTTGAACCACTCGGTCTCGAGCTCCGGGCCCTCGGCGATCTCCCAGCCCATCGCCACGAACACGTCGCCGATCTGCTCCTGGACCAGCTCGAGCGGGTGCCGGCCACCAGGCGCGACGCGGTCGACGGGGAGCGTCACGTCGACCGACTCCTCGACGAGGACCCGGGCGTCGCGTTCCTCCTCGAGGGCGCTCTGACGTGCGGCGAGGGCGCCCGAGACGCGACCGCGCGCGGCCCCGAGCGACTTGCCCGCGACGGCCTTGTCGGCGGGGGCGAGGCCACCGATGGCCCGGTTGGCGAGCGCGAGCGGGCTTCGCTCCCCCACGTGCGCGAGCCGGGCGTCCTTCAGCTCGTCGAGGTCGCGCGCGGCCGCGAACGCCGCAAGAGCCGCGTCGACGGCGGCGGAGATGCCGTCGGCATCGAGGGGGGAGAGCGTGGCTGAGTCAGACATGCGAGCCTTCCGGGCAGGTGCGGGTGGCCTCACGGCCGTTCGACGGAGCACGGCCCGCCGTGGGCTGTCGCGGAGCGTGGCGCTCGGCCCGTCCCCGTGCGCGGCTCAGCCGCGCGGCCCACCTGCGGGCCTGGTAAATCGGTGATCCCTCACCCCGGGGCTGCGCGGCATGGCGTTCATCCTGCCACAGCACCGAGATCGAACCGGGCGACGGTCCGGTGCCGCGGCGCCCCTCCCGGGCCGGCTCCGAGCTCGGACGCGACGAGCGCGAACGACTCCACGGCCCAGTCCGGCCCGCGGTACACGGCGAGCGCGTGCGCGAGCGCCGCGACGTCCGTGGCGGGACCCGTCGTGCCGGCACGGACCGACGGGAGCCGCCGCCCGCCGTCGACCCTGCCCCCGTCACGCCGCCCGCCTCCGCCAGGCCCGGGGCGCCCCCGGGCCGAGCCGCGCACCCGCGCGACGGTCAGGTGGCCACGGGACCTCTCCCGCGGGTCGCGACGGCCGAGGACGTCTCCGCCGGCGTCCGACGCGGCGTCGGACAGCTCGGCGAGCGCGGCCGTGTCCCCGCCGCACCCGATCCACAGGGTCCGCCGATCGAACACCCCAGCACCGTGCAGCCACAGCCGGAACGGCGCACGGTCCCTCGCCACGAGCGCGAGGATCTCCGCCAGGTCGTCCGCGGACCCCTCGGGCACCTCCCCGTAGAACGCCACGGTCAGGTGCCGGTCCTCGGCCGGCGTCCAGCGCACGGCCGCCGGGCCGCGGTCGTCAGCCCATGACCCGGACGCCGAGCGCGCGAGGTCGAGCGCACCCTCGAGGTGGGCCAGGACGGGCTGCGGCGGGACGATCGCGGCGAAGAGGCGCACCGGACCAGCATGACGGACGGCGCACGTCGCGGCACGGGACGGCACCGGGGTGGGCGACGCCGTCACCCACCCGAGCTGTGAAGCCTCAGCGCTGCGCGCGCGCGGACGCGTAGAGGCACACCGCGGCGGCCGTCGCGAGGTTCAACGACTCGGCACGCCCGTGGATCGGCACGCGGACGACGGCGTCCGCGCCATCGCGATCAGCCTGCGAGAGGCCCCACGCCTCGTTGCCGAACAGCCAGGCGGTCGGCGCGCACAGGTCGGGCGTCGCGCGGTCGTGCGCACGCGCGCCGCTGGAGGTGGCGGCGTCGGAGTGCTCGCCTCCGCACTGCGGCGAGGTGCGCCGCGCGTCGGCCGCCTCGTCCTGCAGGTCGTCGAGGTCGTGCGCACCGGCGGCGTCCGTCGCCAGGACGGTGAGGCCTGCGGCGCGCAACGAGCTCAGGACCTCTGACAGGGGCACGCCCGTGACGACCGGGACGTGGAAGAGGGACCCGGCCGTGGAGCGCACCACCTTGGGGCCGTGCACGTCGACGCTCTCCGACGTGACGACCACGGCCGCCGCGCCGGCGGAGTCCGCGGCGCGGATCACGGCACCCGCGTTGCCCGGGTCGCGCACGTGGGCGAGCACCGCGACGAGCTGCGGGCCGCCGGCGAGGACGTCAGCGAGCGACCTCGCGGAGCCGGCGACCACGGCGAGGACGCCCTGCGCGTCGCCGCTCATGGCCTCGAGGACCTCGGGCGATGCCGTGTGCACCCGGATCCCGGCGGCCGTCGCCTCGGCGGGGATCTCAGGATGGCGCTGCGCCGCTGCGTCCGTGACGTACAGGTCCCGCACGCTGAACCCGCTGCCGTGCGACCGCACGGCTTCACGGGCGGCCTGGGGGCCCTCGGCAAGGAACTGGCCGTGGCGTGCACGCGCCGAACGCCCGGCCAGTGCCCTGACCGCCTTCACCCGCTCAGCGCGGGGGTTGGTCAGCTCGGGCACTGCCGGGCGTCCGGGGGTGGTGCTCAGTGGGTCGCCTGCGTCGCTGTCACGCCGCCGAGGGCGCGTTGACGTCTGCCGGGAGAGCGTCCTTCGCGACCTTGACGAGGGCGTTGAACGCGGGCGCGTCGTTGACGGCCATGTCCGCGAGGACACGGCGGTCGACCTCGACGCCGGCGAGCTTGAGGCCCTGGATCAGACGGTTGTACGTCAGCCCCTGGGCGCGCGACGCCGCGTTGATGCGCTGGATCCACAGCTTACGGAAGTCACCCTTGCGGGCCTTGCGGTCGCGGTACGCGTAGACGAGGGAGTGGGTGACCTGCTCCTTCGCCTTGCGGTACAGGCGAGAACGCTGCCCGCGGTAACCGCTGGCGCGCTCGAGAGTCGTACGACGCTTCTTCTGGGCATTGACTGCCCGCTTCACGCGTGCCACGTGATGCTCCTTGCGTTTCGGGGCTCACAGGTGAGGCCGAGGCGTGCTGAGCACGCCGCGGGGCTCACTTGCCGAGCAGCTTCTTGATCTTGGGGGTGTCGACGGCCGAGACGACCTGGTCGGAGGCGAGACGACGGGTCCGACGGCTCGACTTGTGCTCGAACAGGTGCCGGGCGCCTGCCTGCTCACGCATGAGCTTGCCGGTCCCGGTGATCCGGAAACGCTTCTTCGCACCACTGTGCGTCTTGTTCTTCGGCACTGGTGTGCTCTCTTCCATCAGGTCGTCCCGGGGAGGACGACACGTTCATGTCCGGGCCGGTGGGCCCGCACGGGACAGGTGGTCTACGCCTGCTCGGAACCAGACGCCTTGGCGCGGGCCGCGGGCTTGGGGGCCCCCGGCTTCGCTGCCGGCTTGGCCGGTGTCGGTGCAGCCGCCGCCTTCGCCGGGGTGGGCTTGGGCGTGCTCGCGGCCGGCGCCTTGGCCGCGGCGGGTGCCGCGGTCGTGGGCGCCGGTTCTGCGGCCTCGGCTGCCGCGGGCGCTGCAGCCTTCGGGGCAGCAGGAGCGGCGGCCTTGGCTGCCGCGGGCGCAGCGGCCTTGGGTGCCGGAGCGGCCTTGGGTGCCGGAGCAGCCTTAGGCGCCGGAGCGGCCTTCGACTCCGCGACGGCGGGCGTCGATGCGACCTCGGCCACCTCGACCTCAGCGGGCTGCTGCGCGGCCGCGGCCGGCTGAGCGCTCACAGGCTGGGCGACGGGCGCTGCGGGAGCCGCCTCGGCGCCGGGAACCTCGTTGGCCTCGGCCTCCTGGGCGCGTCGACGCTGCTGCTGCTCGACCTTGGCGTCGGCCTTCTTCTTCGTCGGGCCGAGCACCATGATCATGTTTCGCCCGTCCTGCTTGGGCATGCTCTCGATGAAGCCGAGCTCGACGACGTCGTCGGCGAGGCGCTGCAGGAGGCGAACGCCCATCTCCGGACGCGACTGCTCACGACCGCGGAACATGATCATGACCTTGACCTTGTCCCCCGCCTTGAGGAACCGCTCGACGTGGCCCTTCTTGGTGCCGTAGTCGTGCGGGTCGATCTTGAGGCGGAAGCGGATCTCCTTGAGCACCGTGTTGGCCTGGTTGCGCCGGGCCTCACGGGCCTTCATGTCGGCCTCGTACTTGAACTTCCCGTAGTCCATGAGCTTGCAGACCGGGGGGCGGGCGTCAGGTGCGACCTCGACCAGGTCGAGGTCCGCCTCCTGCGCGAGACGCAGGGCGTCCTCCACGCGGACGATGCCGACCTGCTCGCCGTTCGGGCCGACCAGGCGGACCTCGGCGACGCGGATCCGATCGTTGATGCGGGGCTCGCTGATGTGCTGCTCCTCGTGCTCGTCGTGGGACCACCAGCAACGAAGAAGGCCTCCGCTGCTGAGCACGAGCGGAGGCCTGCGTCCGGTGGTGACGGCACGCACGGGGCATGCACAGCACCGGGCCGTGAACGCTGACGCGCACCACAACCCTCGGACCGGACCCGGCACCTGTCGCCCCGGAGGGTCGGTCGGCACGCGGGTGGGATCAGCTCCACTTGTGCATCGGCGCGTCACGTGAGCACGAGTGCAGACGCAACTCACCGATGGGTCGCAGCAAGCGTAGCACCCTCCCCTCGGGGGTCGGAGGTCGGGGGTGGGCGCTGCGTGCCGCAGACCCGGGGCCCGACGCCCATACGCCATCCCGATTCTTGAACGATTCCAGATTGGTGTGCGACGATGCGATCATGACCGACACGAACGCGCTGCGCGAGCGGGGGCTGCGGGTCACCGCCCCACGCCTGGCGGTGCTCGAGGCGGTGGGTCGCGTGCCCCACGCGACCGCGGACCGGGTGCTGACCGAGGTCCGGCGCGCCCTGCCCACGGTCTCCGTGCAGGCGGTCTACGACGTGCTGCACGCGCTCACCGACGTCGGGATGCTGCGCCGCATCGAGCCGGCGGGCCATGCGGCGCGCTACGAGCGTCGGGTGGCCGACAACCACCACCACGTCGTGTGCCGTGGCTGCGGGGCGCTCGACGACGTGGACTGCGCGGTCGGCCCGTCGCCCTGCCTCACCCCGAGCTCGACCAGCGGGTTCACGATCGACACCGCCGAGGTCACCTACTGGGGCCTCTGCCCTGCCTGCCAGTCCGCCCCCGACACGCACACGACACGCGACCAGCCGGTCGCACCCGACGCGGCCTGACCTGGCCCGCCGGGCGACGCCGACCCGCACGGGACGGCACGCACACGAGAGGAACACCGTGACGCAGACGCCGTACACGACCACCAACGCAGGGGCACCCGTCGCCTCCGACGCCCACGCCCAGACCGTCGGCGCGGACGGCCCGATCGTCCTGCACGACCACTACCTCGTGGAGAAGCTCGCCCAGTTCAACCGCGAGCGCGTGCCCGAGCGTGTCGTCCACGCGAAGGGCGGCGGCGCGTTCGGCACGTTCACCACGACCGAGGACGTGTCATCCTTCACGCGCGCCGCGCTCTTCCAGCCCGGGACCCGGACGGAGATGCTCGCGCGCTTCTCGACCGTCGCCGGCGAGCAGGGCTCGCCCGACACGTGGCGGGACCCGCGCGGCTTCGCGCTGAAGTTCTACACGACCGAGGGCAACTACGACCTGGTCGGCAACAACACCCCCGTCTTCTTCATCCGCGACGGGATCAAGTTCCCCGACTTCATCCACTCGCAGAAGCGTCTGCCGGGTTCTCACCTGCGCGACAACGACATGCAGTGGGACTTCTGGTCGCTGTCGCCCGAGTCCGCGCACCAGGTCACCTGGCTCATGGGCGACCGCGGCATCCCCGCGTCCTGGCGGCACATGGACGGGTTCGGCTCGCACACCTACCAGTGGATCAACGCCGCAGGCGAGCGCTTCTGGGTCAAGTACCACTTCAAGACCGACCAGGGCATCCAGAACTTCAGCCCCGACGAGGCCTCGCAGCTCGCGGGCTCCGACGCCGACGTCCACATCCGGGACCTGCACGACGCCATCGAGGGGGGCGACCACCCGTCGTGGACGCTCTACGTCCAGGTCATGCCGTACGACGACGCCGCGGGCTACCGCTTCAACCCGTTCGACCTGACGAAGGTCTGGCCCCACGCGGACTACCCGCTGATCAAGGTCGGGACCATGCGGCTCGACCGCAACCCCGACAACTACTTCGCGCAGATCGAGCAGGCCACCTTCGCCCCCTCGAACTTCGTCCCCGGCATCGCGGCGAGCCCGGACAAGATGCTGCTCGCGCGGATCTTCTCCTACGCGGACGCCCACCGCTACCGCGTCGGCACCAACCACGCGCAGCTCCCGGTGAACGCACCCCACGCGGCGCCCGTGCACGCCTACTCGCAGGACGGCGCCGCGCGGTACACGTTCAGCGGGCCCGACGTCCCGGTGTACGCACCCAACTCACGCGGCGGGGCGCACGCCGAGCCGGGTCGCGCGGCCGAGTCTCCCGGGTGGGAGTCCGACGGCGCGCTCGTCCGGGCGGCAGCGACCCTCCACGAGCAGGACAGCGACTGGGGCCAGGCCGGCACGCTGTACCGCGAGGTGTTCGACGACGCGGCACGCGCACGGTTCCTCGACACCATCACGGGCCACGTCGGCGGCGTGAAGAGCGAGGACATCCGTGAACGGGCGATCGCCTACTGGACCAACGTCGACGCCGGGCTCGGGTCTGCTCTCCGCGCGAACCTCCAGGGCACGGCCCCCGTCGAGACGGGCCAGCCGGCGACGTCGGCGCTGCCGGTCGCCTGAGCGTCGGCGGCGGCTGACCGGGCCGCCGTGGACGTGCCGCGGGCCGACCATGACGGCCCGCCGGCACGTCCACGGCGGCACCACCGCTAAGCCACCCCGCGGCGGTGAGAGGATCAGCGGATGAACGACGACACGCACCCTCGGTCGGACGGTCCGGCGGCCGACACGCACACCGCCACGAGCCAGATGCGCGACATCGCGGACGTCGCGGCGGTCGAGGTGATCACGACCGCGGCCGTCCACCTCATGAGCGCCGCGGCCGTGAAGTGCGGCCTCGGGCCCGACGCCGACGGCGTGCGTGGCGTCGACCTCATGGACCTCGACGAGGCTCGCAAGCTCATCACCGCCCTCGCTGGCCTGGTGACGGCCTCGGCACCCGACATCGGCAACCAGCACGCCCGCTCTCTGCGTGACGGGCTGCGCTCGCTCCAGCTCGCGTTCCGGGAGGCGTCGCCGTTCCCCGACGCCCCCGGCGAGGGTCCCGGCGAGAAGCTCACCGGGGCCGTGGCGCCGTCCGCGACCTGACCCGGCGTCCCGATCGGCGGCCGGGCGCGTCATCGACGGCCTGACTCTCCTATCCTGGCTGCGTGACCGACCCGTCGACGGCTGAGCGTCTGCAGGCGCCCGTCCCGCGGCCGGCGCCGGACCACGCCGATCCCGCGAACGGCAGCACCGGCCTGGCCGCGCCCGCCAGCGCGACGTCCTCGGACGCCCCCAGCACGACGCCGTCGGAGGCCCGCAGCGCGACCTCGTCGGATGCCCCCAGCACGACGTCGTCGGACGCTCCCAGCACGACGTCGTCGGACGTGGGTGGCGAGACACCCGCGGACGTCGGCAGCACCGCGTCCGAGGACGCCCCCAGCACGGCACCCGAGGTGGCAGCAGGCACGGCGGCCACCGTCCGCGCCGAGGTGCACAGCGACGCGCCGACGGTCCTGGGTGCGGACGACACCGCGGGGCAGACCGCGCCCGTGAGCCACCGGCACCGCCCCCGTCGGCGCCGCGCCGTCCCGGTCCTCGCCGGGGCACTGGTCCTGGCGACCGCGGCGGCCGTGTACCTGTTCGTCGTCGCGAAGGCGCTCGAGCAGAGGTCGGCGGACTACCTCGACTCCGCACGTGACCTCGGGTCGCAGGTCGCGACGACCGAGGCCGAGCTCGAGGGCGCCCAGTCCGAGCTCGACGCCGTACGCGCGCAGCTCGCGACGGCGCAGGAGCGGATCGTCGAGCTGGCGGACGAGAAGGCCCAGCTCGGCGACGACCGCGAGGTCCAGCGCCAGCTCGCGGACTACCAGGCGCGCGTGACGGACGCCGCGGGGGACGTCGCACTCGCGCTGGACCAGTGCGTCCAGGGCCAGAACCAGCTCATCGGCTACATGGAGAACGCCGCACAGTACGACCCGACCGAGCTGGAGCAGTTCGGCAACGACGTGCAGGCCCTGTGCCAGGCCGCGACCGAGGCCAACACGGCCCTGCAGCGGGAGCTCGCGCCATGACGCGCGCACGGGTGCGCCGACCTCGCCCGCGCCCGGCCCCGGTGCGCACGGCGACAGCCGCGGCAGGTCTCGCCGCCATGCTCGCCCTCGCCGGCTGCGCCGTCGTCGAGGAGATCCCCCGCATGCCCGGCCCCCCGGTGACGGACTTCGTCCCGACCGACGTGCCCGAGGTGGCACCCACCGGGACCGGCAACCTCTCGCCGGACGGGTTCGACGCCGTCCAGCGCATGGCGGTGCGCATCCGTAACGTCGGGTGCAGCTCGCTCTCGACCGGCTCCGGTTTCGCGATCGACGCGACCACCCTCATCACCAACCGGCACGTCGTCGCGGACTCTGCCGACCTCCAGGTCTCCACGTACGACGGTCGCGACGTCGCCGTGACCGCGTCGAGCACCGCAGCGCTCGCGGACCTCGCCGTCGTGCGGACCGCGCAGGCGCTGCCGACGTCACCCGAGCTCGCGACGAGCGACCCCGTGCGCGGGGACGCCGTCACGGTCGTCGGCTACCCGCAAGGTGGTGCGCTCACGCTCACCACGGGCCAGGTGATCGGCACCACGACGGACCCGCTCAACGAGAACCTCGGCGAGGTCCTCGTGACCGACGCGCCGGTCGAACCGGGCAGCTCGGGGTCCGCGGTCCTGGACGCCGACGGCCGCGTGGTGGGCGTGGTCTACGCGAAGAACGCCGCCGGTCAGAGCTTCATCGTCCCCGTCAGCACGCTCCGCAACCTGCTGGCCGACGAGTCCGCGTTCACACCGGCCCCGGGCTGCGGGTCCTGACCCTCGCGGTCGTCGCAGGATCCGCCCGCGTCGGCGCCCGACGCGTCCCACGCCGCTGGGGAGACGCGTGGCGCGGATCTGCTGTGCCGCGCGGCGCGCCGGGGGCACGATGTGACCATGACTGCATCGAGCCGAGACGACCACAGCGCCCCCGAGTCGAGCCCGAGCGAGGCACGGGGGGCCGGGCAGCCCACCGAGGACGTCCCCGAGGGACCTGACGGGACCGGGCGCTGGCACGGCCGTGACCGAGGGGCGCGCACCCTGGTCACACGCGTGGCGGGGGACGCGCTGAGCGTGCGCCGAGCCTTCGGCGAGCCCATCCGCCAGGGCGAGACCATGCTCGTCCCCGTCGCGAGGGTCACCGGCGGCTCGGGCTCGGGGCACGGCTCCGGCGGCGTCGGAGGTGGCGGAAGCGACGCCGAGAGGGCCTCGGCCCGCGGGGAGGCGTCGGGCTCGGGTGCCGGCGGTGCGTTCGCCGTCCGGGTCAAGCCCATCGGCGTCTACGTCGTGCGTGGCGCGGACGTCCAGTGGCAACCGGCCCTCGACCTCGGCCGCGTCATCCTCGGCGGTCAGCTCGTCGGGCTCGTCGCCGTCGTCGCGGTCAGCTGGGCCGTGCGTCGCCGCGGACGCCGCCGCTGACCGTCGGTCCCCGCGCGCCGGCCTCGCCGCTGTTCAGGGTGCGCGCTCGACGCGGACCTCGAGCGCGTCGACCGCGTCCACGACGAGCGCCTGCGCGGCGAGGGCCGCCCCGACCCGCGTGAGCACCTCGTCGAGCCCGGAACGGTCCAGCCCGTCACGCAGCCCGAGCACGACAGCCACCGCCGTCCCCGTCCCCGGGCGGACGTCGACCGACGTGACGTGCTCCATGCCCGCGACGGCCCCCACGACAGCCGCGCGGACGTCGGGACGGACCTTCCCGCCCTCGACCGCGGGCCGCCAGGGCCGGCCCGTCGCGAGGGCACGGACAGCGGTGCGGGGAAGGACCACGGCGACCGGGCCGGCCGGGTCGACAAGGAGCGCCTCCCAGCCCTCGGCGAGCGCAGCCACCGCAGCACGCGGCGCCGACGACGGGACAGGGCGGGCCTCCGGACGCCACGCCTGCATGGACGCGACGCTCGTGAACACCGGGAGGGCGGCGCGCCCGTCCGGGACGCGCACGGCGACGACGCCCGCCGAGGCCTCCTTGTCGACCTCGAGGCCGTCCGCGGTGACACCCGCCGCCTCCAGCCGGGCGAGCACGGGCACGAGGACGCGGGCCGACGTGAGGGCTGCGACGACGTCGCCCAGGCCGGCCGCCCCGCCCAGGTGGGCCGACAGCGCGGCCATGAGCGCCGGATCGGCCGTCCCGTCGTCCCCCGCGAACGGCGACGGGCCCGGCAGGGCGCGCCCGGGCCCCGCCTGCCCCGCAGGAGCGCCGATCGTCACACCGGGCGTCCGGCGACGTCGAGCGCCTCGGGGAGCGTGAACGCGCCGGCGTAGAGCGCCTTGCCCACGATCGCTCCCTCGACGCCGTCAGGAACGAGCTCGCGCAGTGCCGCGAGGTCGGCGAGGCTCGAGATGCCACCGGATGCGACCACCGGCGACCCGGTACGCGCGCAGACGTCGCGGAGCAGCTCGACGTTCGGGCCGCGCAGGGTCCCGTCCTTCGTCACGTCCGTCACCACGTACCGCGGGCAGCCCGCGGCCTCGAGGCGCTCGAGCACCTCCCAGAGGTCACCGCCCTCCTGGGTCCAGCCGCGCGCAGCGAGCGTCGTGCCGCGCACGTCGAGGCCGACCGCCACGGCCTCGCCGTGCTCGGCGATGACCCTGGCCGTCCAGTCCGGGTCCTCGAGCGCGGCGGTACCGAGGTTCACTCGCGCACACCCCGTCGCGAGGGCACGCTCGAGCGACGCGTCGTCACGGATCCCGCCCGACATCTCGACCTTCACGTCGAGCGTCCCCACGACGGACGCGAGGAGGTCGGCGTTCGAGCCGCGGCCGAACGCCGCGTCGAGGTCGACCAGGTGGATCCACTCCGCGCCGCCCGCCTGCCAGTCCAGCGCGGCCTGCAGGGGGCTCCCGTAGGACGTCTCGGAGCCCGCGGCGCCCTGGACCAGGCGCACCGCCTGACCGTCGGCGACGTCGACGGCGGGGAGGAGCTGGAGTCGAGTCATGCGGAGCCTCAGTGTCCCTTCAGGGTGGTGACCCAGTTCTCGAGCAGCTGGGCGCCGGCGTCGCCGGACTTCTCGGGGTGGAACTGCGTGGCCGCGAGCGGCCCGTTCTCGACGGCCGCGACGAAGCGCTCGCCGTGCTCGGCCCACGTGACCTTGGGCGGCGTGAACCGCGCGTCGCCCAGCGGGCCGAACGAGCGGGCCGCGTACGAGTGCACGAAGTAGAAGTACTCCTGCTCGATGCCGCGGAACAGCGTCGAGCCCTCGGGCGCGTCGATCGTGGACCACCCCATGTGAGGGACGACCGGCGCGTCCAGCCTGTCGACGACCCCCGGCCACTCGCCCAGCCCGTCCGTGCGCACACCGTGCTCGTCCCCCGCGTCGAACATGACCTGCATGCCGACGCAGATGCCGAGCACCGGACGCCCCCCGGCGAGGCGACGGTCGACGATCTGGTCGCCGCGGACCGCACGGAGCCCGTGCATCACGGCCGCGAAGGCGCCGACGCCGGGGACCACGAGGCCGTCCGCGCGTGCGGCGGCATCGGCGTCGGACGTGAGCTCGACCTGCGCCCCGACACGTTCGAGCGCGCGCACCGCGGAGCGCACGTTGCCGAAGCCGTAGTCGAGGACGACGACGCTGGGAGAGGTCACCCCAGGATTTTACGGGGCCGGGGCGCCGCCGCCCGCCCATGTCCAGATCCACCCCGACCCGCCGTGCGGCGCGCAGCGCGGGACGGGCGGGTCCCGTACGCGCGGCAGGTCGACGCGCGAGCGGTCAGCGCCGGCGGGCGGCGCGCGCAGCGGCGGCCAGCAACCGCGTCGCACGCCACCGGGACATCCCGACCGAGGACACCACTCCCGTCAGGTCGGCGACGGTCAGGACGCCGAGCAGGACCTGCTCGATCTCCGGCGGGGCGCCGTCGAGCATGAGCACCGCGGGTACCTCGCCGTCGGGCGCTCCGCGCGACCAGCGCGTCGCGGTCATGTGACCCGCGCGCTGCTCGACCAGGACCACGGGGGTGTTCGCCAGGAGCTGGGAGATGACCTGGGCAGCACGCTGCGGCTCCCCCGGTTCCGTCGACCGGCAGACCGCGACCGCACCGATCTCCGTCGGCGCCGCGTCGACCGGGACCTTGCTCAGCGCGCACGCGGCCGCCAGGCCCTGCGCGACCGCGACCTTCGTCAGCACGACGGCGACCGTCGGCGGTGCCGGATCGCCCGTCCCTGCACCGGACCGGGGCGTGCCGGGGTCCTCTTCGGGCACCTGCCCCTCGGTCACAGGGTGCCCTTGGTGGAGGGCACCCCGTCCACGCGCGGGTCCGGCGCCACGGCCGCTCGCAGCGCGCGGGCGAGGGCCTTGAACTGCGCCTCGACGACGTGGTGCGGGTCGCGCCCGGCCAGGACGCGCATGTGGATGCAGATGCCCGCGTGGTGGGCGATCGACTCGAGGACGTGCCGCGTGAGCGACCCGGTGAAGTGCCCTCCGATGAGGTGGTACTCCTGGCCGGCGGGCTCCCCGGAGTGGACGAGGTACGGGCGTCCCGAGACGTCGACGACCGCCTGCGCCAGGGCCTCGTCGAGCGGCACCAGGGCGTCGCCGAAGCGGCCGATGCCCGCCTTGGCGCCGAGCGCGAGCCGCAGCGCCTCGCCGATCGCGATAGCGACGTCCTCGACCGTGTGGTGCGCGTCGATGTGCGTGTCGCCGGTCGCCCGTACGGTCAGGTCGATGAGCGAGTGCTTGCCCAGGGCGGTGAGCATGTGGTCGTAGAACGGCACGCTCGTGGAGATCTCGGTGCGCCCGGTGCCGTCGAGGTCGAGCTCGACGAGCACGCTCGACTCGGACGTCGTGCGCTCGACGCGCCCGACGCGGGCACCCGCCGGGGTGCTGCCCGTGCTGCCTGTGGTCACAGTCCCGCCACCTCCACGAGGGCGGCACGGAAGGCCGCCATCTCCGCCGGAGTGCCGATCGACACCCGGAGCCACCCGTCCGGACCCGTCTCGCGGATCAGCACGCCACGGTCGAGCAGACCCTGCCAGACGGCGTGCCGGTCCGCGAACCGGCCGAAGAGCACGAAGTTCGCGTCGCTCTCGGCCGCCGTGAGCCCTCGCGCGCGCAGCCACGCGACCGTCGCGTCGCGCTCCTCGCGCAGCGCACCGACCTGAGCCATGAGCTCGGTCGCATGCCCCAGCGCCGCACGTGCCACCGCCTGCGTGACCGCCGACAGGTGGTACGGCAGGCGCACGACGCGCAGCGCGTCCACGAGCGCGGGCGAGGCCGCGAGATAGCCGACCCGGGCCCCCGCGAGGCCGAACGCCTTCGACATCGTCCGTGCCACGGCCAGGTTCGGGTGCGCCCCGAGCAGCTCGAGCGCCGACGGGGTGCCTGTGCGCCTGAACTCGCCGTAGGCCTCGTCCACGACGACGACGCAGCCACCCGGCACCGCGTCCGCTGCCGCGAGGACGGCCTCGACGGTGCCCCGCGGCAGTGCGGTTCCCGTCGGGTTGTTCGGGCTCGCGAGCAGGATGACCGACGGCCGGTGCTCGGTCGTCATGCGCTCGACCTCGTCGAGGTCGAGCGAGAAGTCCTCCGCACGGCGCCCCGCGACCCAGACGGTGGCGGTGTCCCGGGCGTACTCCGGGTACATCGAGTACGTGGGCGCGAAGGAGAGCGCTGTCCGGCCGGGTCCACCGAACGCCTGGAGCAGGTGCAGCATGACCTCGTTCGACCCGTTGGCCGCCCAGACCTGCGCGGCGTCGAGCTCGACGCCCGACTCCCGGAGCAGGTACGCGGCCAGGTCCGTGCGCAGGGCACCGAAGTCCCGGTCCGGGTAGCGGTTGAGCCCGCGCGCCGCGGCCTCGACCGCACGTGCCACGTCCGCGACGACGGCGTCGGACGGCGGGTAGGGGTTCTCGTTGACGTTGAGGAGCACCGGGACGTCCAGCTGCGGGGCGCCGTACGGCTCCAGACCACGGAGCTCGGGACGCAGCGGGAGGTCGGGGGCGGTCACGGGCTCGATCGTAGCCAGGCGCGCCAACCGGCGACGTCCCGTCCACCGCCCGTCAGCCGTCGGCCCCGACCGTGCGCCCGACGCCGACGCGTGCTCGGGTGCCCGCCGTGGCGCTGGGTCCGGCGTCAGGCGGCGCCGAGCTCCAGGACCCGCCGGCCATCGCGCTCGACGAACCCGACGGCGCGCAGGTACTTCTCGGACGCGGCCATGCCGTCGGACGCCACGACCCGGCGCGTGCCCAGGGCCGCGAAGGGTCCGTCCGGGCGGAACACGAACTCGCCGGGCGTGAAGTCCCGGAACGCCGGGAGGACGTAGTCGAGCACCACCTGCTGCTCGTCGGGCCGCTCACCGGCGCGTGACAGCACGACGCCGACGACCTGGTCCTCGGTGCTGACGAGGAACGCGTGGTCGGCGGCCTCGGTCACGTCCGCGGGAAGGCCCGGGTTGAAGGCCGCGACGTCGTCCTTGTGCCGTGTGAGCAGGTGGCGCAGGTACGGCTCGTCCAGGCCGATCGGCACCGCGTCGTACACGCGCGCGTCGTGGCGCTGACGCAGGAGCCGTGCGATCACCCAGATGTTGATCCCGACGAGCACCACGTTCATGGCCGCCATGGGCCACACGCCGACGATCGCGTTGTACGCGATGAGCACGGCGCACGAGATGGTGTTCAGGACCCGGAACCGCATGACGCGGGTCTGCAGCAGGGACAGCACGAGGACGGCCGAGCCCAGCCAGCCGACGATCTCAAGGACAGGCACGTCACACGCTCCACGACACGTCACCGGCACCTGTGGGCGCCGTCCGGCTACCGATCCTAGGCCCAGCCGGGTCGCCGCCCCCGGGTCCCGGTCCGGGACCCCACGCGCAGCCCGGTCACCCCTGGCCGACGGCCGACCCGACCCACTCCAGGATCAGGGGCCCGACGACGTCCGGCAGGTAGACGTCCGCGTGGTCGACCCCCGCGAGCCGCTCCACGGTGACGTCGTGCCCGCCGGCGACGAGCTCGTCGGCGAACGCGTCGGTGAACGACATCGGGACGACCGTGTCCGCGTCACCGTGCACGAGGAGGAACGGCAGCCCGGGGCGTTCGGCGGCCTGCGCGAGGGGGTTCCCCTCGCGCCAGCGCTCGGCGTCCTGCGCCTGGGCGGTGCCGAAGAGGTCCTGCGCGAGACCTCCCGTCGCCGCGACGTCGTAGGGACCCGCCAGCCCGACGACGCCGTCCGCCTGCGCCTCCGGGACCTCGCACGTCTCACGACCCTGCGCCGACGCCTGCGGGACGAGGCCGGCGAGCGACGCCAGGTGAGCGCCGGCGGAGTGCCCCACGACCACGACGGGCACTCCGGGCACCTGGTCGGCGGCCACGCGGACGGCGCACCGCACGTCGTCGACCGGGACAGGGAACCGGTCACCCGTGCCGGCCGTGCCGTAGGTGATGGTCACGACGGCGAGCCCGCCGTCGACGAGGTCCTGGGACAACGGTACGAGGCCGGACGGGTCGGCGCTGGACCAGCCGCCACCCGGGACGAGCACGACGACGCCCTGCGGCGCGCCGTCGGGCAGGCTCGTCGACGCGGTCATCCCCGGTCGGTACTCCACCGTCCCCGCGGGTGCCGGTCCCCCGCCGCCCGCGTCGCCCGCGCCGCCCGCGTCGTCGCTCGTCGAGCACCCGGCGAGCAGCCCGACGGCGGCACCGAGCGCGACCGCACGACGCACGGGCCACCTCATGCCGTCAGTCTGGCACCCGCGGCACGCGCTCGTGTGGGAGCCGGCTGCGACACTTCCAGGGTGCCGCCGACCTCGCCTGAGCCCACCGACCGACCCAGCGCCGCCGTCGACCAGCGACCGCAGACCCGCCTCGCCGGGGCTCCCGGGCCGGGACCTGAGCGCTCCCTCGGCGCGACGCCGGACCGTGCTGCACTCGAGCGCCGCGCCCAGGAGGTGCTCCGCGACCTCGTCGGGCACCCCGACGCACGCCTGCGAGCCGATCAGTGGACGGCCATCGAGGCGCTCGTCGTCGACCGTCGCCGTGCACTCGTCGTCCAGCGCACCGGATGGGGCAAGTCGGCGGTCTACTTCGTCGCGACCGCGCTCCTGCGCGAGCTCGGCGCCGGTCCGACCGTCATCGTGTCCCCCCTTCTCGCGCTCATGCGCAACCAGGTCGAGGCGGCGCGGCGAGCGGGCATCCAGGCGGAGACCATCCACTCGGCGAACACCGACGAGTGGGAGACCGTCCACGCGCGGGTCGCGTCAGGGACGACCGACGTCCTGCTCGTGTCCCCCGAGCGGCTCAACAACCCCGCCTTCCGCGACGAGGTGCTCCCCCGTCTCGCGCGCGACGCGGGGCTGCTCGTCGTCGACGAGGCCCACTGCATCTCGGACTGGGGGCACGACTTCCGCCCCGACTACCGCCGGATCCGCACGATGCTCGAGGAGCTGCCCACCGGGACGCCCGTGCTGGCGACGACCGCGACCGCGAACGCACGGGTCACTGCGGACGTCGCGGAGCAGCTCGCCGCCGGGGCGACCGTGGACGCCGCGGCCCCCGCTGCCGACGTGCTCGTGCTCCGGGGAACGCTCGAGCGCGAGAGCCTGCGGCTCGCGGTCCGCGAGCTGCCCGACCACGCCGCGCAGCTCGCGTGGCTGACTCAGGAGCTCCCGCGCATGGCCGGGTCCGGCATCGTCTACTGCCTCACGGTGGCGGCGGCCGAGCAGGTCGCCGATCACCTGCGCAGCACCGGGATGGAGGTACGTGCGTACACCGGTCATACGGACCCGGCCGAGCGGCTCGAGCAGGAGCAGGACCTCCTCGCCAACCGCATCAAGGCCCTCGTCGCGACCTCCGCGCTCGGCATGGGCTTCGACAAGCCCGACCTCGGGTTCGTGGTCCACGTGGGCGCCCCGAGCTCGCCGATCTCGTACTACCAGCAGGTGGGGCGTGCCGGACGCGCGACCGAGCGCGCCGACGTCGTGCTGCTCCCCGGGCGTGACGACCGCGCGATCTGGGACTGGTACGCCTCGATGGCGTTCCCGCCCGAGGCGGAGGTCCGGGCGACGATCGACGCGCTGACGACGGCGGGCGGCCCGCTCTCGACCGCCGCGCTCGAGCCCTACGTCGGCCTGCGCCGGAACCGCCTCGAGCTCATGCTCAAGGTCCTCGACGTGGACGGCGCGGTCCGGCGCGTCAAGGGCGGCTGGGAGGCGACCGGGCGCGCCTGGGCCTACGACGCGGAGCGCTACGCCCGCGTCGCCGAGACACGGCGCGCCGAGCAGCAGCTGATGCTCGACTACGTCCGCTCGACGACGTGCCGGATGTCGTTCCTGCGTGCCGCCCTCGACGACCCCGAGCTCGCCGAGCAGCCGGGCTGGCGGTGCGGTCGCTGCGACCGGTGCGGCGGCGTGACGGCCGCTGCCGCCCCCGATGCGGTGGCGGTCGCGGCCGCCCGTGAGCAGCTCGCCGTCCCGGGCACACCGCTCGAGCCGAGGCGGCAGTGGCCGAGCGGCCTCGGGACCCTCGGGCTCGAGCTGCGCGGCAAGATCGGGGAGACCGAGCGCGCCGAGCCAGGGCGAGCCGTGGGGCGGCTGGACGGGCTGGGTCTCGGTGCCGTCCTGCGCGCCCTCCTGACGCCGGTCGGCGGCGCGGTCGAGGACGGTCCCGTGCCCGCGGCCCTGCGGGGCGCGGTGCTCGAGGTCCTCGACGCCTGGCACCCTGAGGTCGACGGTGTCGTCGTCGTCGCGTCGGCATCCAGGCCGGCTCTCGTGGAGCACCTCGCGACGGCTGCCGCCCGGCACCTGGGCGTCCCCCTCGTCGGGCACGTCCGTCCCGACCCGTCAGCCGGCCCTGGACGCCACGACGTCAACTCGGCGCAACGCCTCGCCTCGGTCGCACGGCGGCTGCACCTCGACCTCTCGGACGCCGCGCGCGGCGGGCTTCCCGGGCGCGCCGTCCTGCTCGTGGACGACCGCTACGACACCGGGTGGACGGTCACCGTCGCCGCACGCCTGCTCCGGGACGCCGGTGCGGCGCACGTCCTGCCGTTCACCCTCGCCGCGGGCTGAGCAACCCGCAGGCTGAGCGGCCCGCGGGCCGAGGGACCCGCGGGCTGAGGGACCCGCGGGCTGAGCGAGGGCTCAGGCGTCGAACCGCGCCTGGACCGCCTCGCCGTGGGCGGGGAGGTCCTCGTCCTGCGCGAGCGCCACGATCCGGTCCGCGAGCACGGCGAGCGCAGGCTGGTCGTACTCGATGACCTGCACCGCGCGGACAAAGCTGTGCACGCCGAGGCCGCTCGCGTAGTGCGCGCAGCCGCCCGTGGGCAGCACGTGGTTCGAGCCCGCCATGTAGTCGCCGAGCGAGACCGGCGCCCACGGGCCGACGAAGATGGCTCCCGCGCTCGTGACGCGATCTGCGACCGCGCCCGCGTCTGCCGTCTGGATCTCCAGGTGCTCGGCCCCGTACGCGTTCACCACGGCCAGGCCGTGGTCGATGTCGTCGACCAGGACGACGGCCGACTGCGGCCCGGCGAGCGCCGTCGCGACACGTTCGCTGTGCTTCGTTGCGGACACGACGCCGGGCAGGAGCGCCTCGACGGCATCCGCGAGCCCGATCGCATCGGTGACGAGGACGGATGCCGACGTCGGCCCGTGCTCCGCCTGCGAGACGAGGTCGGCAGCGACGTGGCGTGGGTCCGCGGTCGCGTCGGCGAGGACCGCGATCTCGGTGGGCCCAGCCTCCGAGTCGATGCCCACGACGCCCCGGACGAGCCGCTTGGCGGCCGTGACGTACTGGTTGCCAGGACCGGTGACGACGTCGACCGGCTCGCACAGCATCTCGCCGTCGTCCGCCGTCTCTCCCCTCGCCCCGTACGCGAGCATCGCGACGGCCTGCGCGCCACCGACCGCGTAGACCTCCTCGACGCCCAGCAGGGCGCACGCGGCGAGGATCGTGGGGTGCGGCAGGCCGCCGCTCGCCTTCTGCGGAGGGCTCGCCACGACGAGGGAACGGACTCCCGCCTCCTGCGCAGGGACCACGTTCATCACGACCGACGACGGGTACACGGCGAGCCCACCCGGGACGTACAGGCCCACGCGGTTCACGGGGAGCCACCGCTGGCGCACCCGTGCGCCAGGCGCGAGGTCCACGGCGAGGTCCGTGGGACGCTGCGCGGCGTGCACGGCGCGCACCCGCACGATCGACTCCTCGAGCGCAGCCCGCACCTGGGGCGCCAGGGCCTCGAGGGCCGACACCATCGCGTCCGCCGGGACGCGCAGGTGGACCGGCCGGACACCGTCGAACCGCTCGGCGAGGTCGCGCAGCGCCGCAGCACCGCGATGGCGCACGTCGTCCAGGAGGGGCGCCACGTGCTCGGCCGCGCCCTCGACGTCGAGGTCGGGCCGCGGCAGGACGGCGGTGAGCTCACGGGGGGTCAGGCGACGACCACGCAGGTCGATACGGGTGATCACAGCACGCAGTCTAGGTCGCCCGCCCCGAGCGGCACCGGCGCGTCCGCTCGACGGGTCACGGCTCGCAGCCGGCCGGCGCCCCGGCGTCGGGCAGGCCGACGGACGGGCGCGAGATGGCGACCGGCGGGACGACACGTCGACAGCCCGGCGGGGCGGCAGGCCAGCGGGGCCGCAGAGGCCAGCGGGCCTGCGGACGACACGTCGGCAGCGGCTGCCAGACTGGTGGGGTGGACGCACAGACGATCGACGTGGGCGACGGCGTCATCCGCCTCGGCCAGCTCCTCAAGCTCTCGGGCCTCGCCGAGTCGGGCGCCCACGCGCGCGCCCTGCTCGCCGACGGTGAGGTCACGGTGAACGGGGAGCCCGAGCAGCGGCGCGGCCGACAGCTCGTCGCCGGCGACCAGGTCGTCGTCAGTCTGCCCGGCGGCGAGGAGCGGCTCCGCGTCGGCTAGCGCGAGTCCGCCGGTCCGCGTGAGGCGTCCCACTCCTGACCCGTCCGGCTGACGCGCTCAGCGCGTCATGTAGTCCGACCCCATGACCCGGGTCACAGCGAGCCGGAGCACGATGCGTCGCGGGTCGTGCTCGAGCTGCCGGTACCGCAGCGCGTAGCGGCGCATCGCGTCCGTGACCTCCTCGGGGTCCCGGGACACCGTCAGCGTGCCCTCGAGCGTGAGCCACCGCCCGCCGTCGACCTGGCAGACGGCACCGTGCGCGACGCCGAGGCGCTCCCGCGCGGCCTCGATGTTGCGGACCTTGGCGGACGCGTCGCGCGTCGTGATCCGCAGGAGACCCGCGTCGGGGTCCCAGGTGAACCCGACCGGGACCACGTGGGGCGTGCCGTCAGGTCGCGACGTCGCGAGCGTCGCGAGGTGCCGCTCGGTCACGAAGACGTGCTGCTCGGGCGTCAGGTGGATCACCGGCAGAGTCTAGGCGCCGCCCGCCGCCGCTCGCCGCCACGCGGCGACGGGCGGGCGGTCCGCACGCCGGCTGCCTGCGCCGCTCGCGCGCATCGAGGGGGCATCGAGGTCGGTGTGACCGAGCTTGGCGTCAGGTCGCGAGGCAGCCCGGGCCGAGCAACGCCTTCAGGTCCCCGAACAGACCCGGCGACCGTTCGATGCGCAGGCTCTCCTCGAGGCGCATCACGGTCGACCGGCCGGGCTGGGTCAGCCGAAGGTGCACCTCGGTCACGCCCGGGTGCGTCGCGAGCACCTCGCGGAGCCGCTCGACCACGGGCGGGGTGCAGCGCGAGACGGGCAGGGTGATCGTGATCGGCCGGGACTCGACCTGTGAGACGTCGGGCAGGGAGACCTCGACCGCCTGGAGCTGCATCGTCTCGTCGCGCCGTCGCACCCGGCCCCGGACCGTGATCACCGCATCCTCGGCCAGTGCGGTCGAGTACGCGAGGTACGTCTCGCCGAAGAACATGATCTCGACCGAGCCGTCGATGTCCTCGAGGGTCACGGCCGCCCACGGGTTGCCGTTCTTCGACATCTTGCGCTGGAGCGACGTGACGAGACCGCAGACCGTGACCATGGAGCCGTCGGCGCGTGACTCGTCGGCCATGAGGGTCGCGATCGAGCAGTCCGCAGCCTGCGCGAGGACGTGCTCCAGGCCCGACAGCGGGTGGTCGGAGACGTACAGGCCGAGCATCTCCCGCTCGAAGGCGAGGCGCTGCTTCTTGTCCCAGTCCGGGACGTCGGGGACGTCGATGCGGAAGGTCAGTGAGGCGTCGTCCTCGTCGTCGCCGCCGAACCCCGCGAACAGGTCGAACTGCCCCTCGGCCTCCTTGCGCTTGACGCCGACGACGGCGTCGACGGCCTGCTCGTGGACGAGGAGCAGGGCTCGCCGGCTCGGCGCGAGCGAGTCGAACGCGCCCGCCTTGATGAGCGACTCGATCGTCCGCTTGTTGCAGACCACCGCCGGGACCTTGTCCAGGAAGTCCGTGAAGGAGGTGAACTCCCCCTTCGCCTCGCGGGCTTCGACGATCGCGTCCACGACGTTCGCACCCACGTTGCGGACCGCGGTGAGCCCGAAGCGGATGTCGACCCCCACGGCGGTGAAGTTCGCCGACGACGAGTTCACGTCGGGAGGCAGCACGGTGATGCCCATGTGGCGGCACTCACCGAGGTAAAGGGCCGACTTGTCCTTGTCGTCGCGCACGCTCGTCAGGAGCGCCGCCATGTACTCGGTCGGGTAGTTGGCCTTGAGGTAGGCGGTCCAGTAGGACACGACGCCGTAGGCGGCGGAGTGCGCCTTGTTGAAGGCGTAGTCCGAGAAGGGCAGCAGGATGTCCCACAGGGTCTTGACCGCGTCCATCGAGAACCCGCGGTCCTGCATGCCCTGCGAGAAGCCCTCGAACTGCTTGTCGAGCTCGGACTTCTTCTTCTTGCCCATCGCGCGCCGCAGGATGTCGGCCTGGCCGAGCGAGTACCCGGCGACCTTCTGCGCGATGGCCATGACCTGCTCCTGGTACACGATCAGGCCGTGCGTCGTGCCCAGGATCTCCGAGAGCGCCTCGGCGAGCTCGGGATGGATCGGCACCACCGGCTGCATGCCGTTCTTGCGCAGCGCGTAGTTCGTGTGCGAGTTCGCACCCATCGGGCCCGGGCGGTAGAGCGCACCGACGGCCGAGATGTCCTCGAACGTGTCGGGGCGCATCAGGCGCAGGAGCGTGCGCATGCCGCCGCCGTCGAGCTGGAACACGCCGAGGGTGTCACCGCGGCCGAGCAGCTCGTACGTCGCCGGGTCGTCGAGCGTGAGCGTCTCGAGCTCGATCGGCTCCTTGCCGTTCATCTCGATGTTGAGCAGTGCGTCGTCGAGGATGGTGAGGTTGCGCAGCCCCAGGAAGTCCATCTTGATCAGGCCGAGGCCTTCGCACGTGGGGTAGTCGAACTGCGTGATGATCGCGCCGTCCTGCGGGCGGCGCATGATCGGGATGATGTCGATCAGCGGCTCGCTCGACATGATCACGCCGGCCGCGTGCACGCCCCACTGACGCTTCAGGCCCTCGATGCCCTTGGCGAGCTCGACGACACGCTGCGCGTCCGGGTCCGCCTGGTGCAGCTGACGGAACTCCTCGGCCTCCTGGTACCGCTTGTCCTGCGGGTCGAAGATCCCGGTGAGGCTGATGTCCTTGCCCATGATCGCGGGGGGCATCGCCTTGGTGAGCTTCTCCCCCATCGCGAACGGGAAGCCCAGGAGCCGGCTCGAGTCCTTGAGCGCCTGCTTCGCCTTGATGGTGCCGTAGGTGACGATCTGCGCGACGCGGTCCTCGCCGTACTTCTCGGTGACGTAGCGGATGACCTCACCGCGCCGGCGCTCGTCGAAGTCGACGTCGAAGTCGGGCATCGAGACGCGGTCGGGGTTGAGGAACCGCTCGAAGATCAGACCGTGCGCAAGAGGGTCGAGGTCCGTGATGCGCATCGCGTACGCGGCCATCGAGCCCGCGCCTGAGCCGCGGCCGGGGCCGACCCGGATCCCGTTGTCCTTCGCCCAGTTGATGAAGTCGGCGACCACGAGGAAGTACCCCGGGAAGCCCATCTGGGTGATGACCTCGGTCTCGTACTCCGCCTGGCGCCGGACGTGGTCGGGGATGCCGTCCGGGTAGCGGTAGTGCAGGCCCTTCTCGACCTCCTTGATGAACCAGGACGTCTCGTTCTCTCCCGGGGGGCACGGGTAGTTCGGCATGTAGTTGGCCGACGTGTTGAACTCGACCTCGCACTGCTCCGCCACGAGCAGCGTGTTGTCGCACGCCTCAGGCAGCTCTCCCCACAGGCGACGCATCTCGGCGGCGGACTTCACGTAGTAGCCGTCGCCGTCGAACTTGAAGCGGTCCGGGTCCGCGAGCGTCGACCCCGAGTTGATGCACAGCAGCGCCTCTTGGGACGCGGAGTCCTCACGCCTGACGTAGTGCAGGTCGTTCGTCGCGATGATCGGCGCACCGATCTCCTGGGCGATCCGCAGGAGGTCCTTCTGCACGCGGGTCTCGATGTCGAGGCCGTGGTCCATGAGCTCGACGTAGAAGCTGTCCCGGCCGAAGATGTCCTGGAAGTCGGCGGCCGCCCGGACCGCCTCGTCGTACTGCCCCAGCCGCAGGCGCGTCTGGACCTCGCCCGAGGGGCAGCCCGTGGTCCCGATGAGGCCCGTCCCGTAGGTCTGCAGGAGCTCCCGGTCCATCCGGGGGGCCTTGCCCATCTGACCCTCGAGCGACGCGAGCGACCCGAGCCGGAACAGGTTGTGCATGCCCTCCGTCGACTTCGCGAGGAGCGTCATGTGCGTGTAGGACCCGTTGGCGGAGACGTCGTCCGACTTCTGGTGCGCCTCGCCCCACTTGACGCGCGTCCGGTCGTGGCGGCTCGTGCCGGGCGTGAGGTAGGCCTCGAGGCCGATGATCGGCTTGACGCCCGCGCGGCGCGCCTTGCTCCAGAACTCGAACGCGCCGAACAGGTAGCCGTGGTCCGTCATCGCGATGGCGGTCTGCCCCTGGCGCACCACCTCCTCGAACAGGTCGTCGAGGCGCGCGGCACCGTCGAGCATCGAGTACTCGGTGTGTGCGTGGAGGTGGACGAAGTCGGATCCACCTGCAGCAGCCATGCGAGCGATTCTAGGTGGCCGGACCGACATGCCCGGTGCCGCTCGGGCCCGCGTCGCGCGATCGGCGCGAGACGCGCGTCACGCCGCCACGCGGGCCGTCCCCGAGGTCAGCGGTAGGTGTCGCGGAGCGTCGCGAGCGCGCCCGCGAGGTCCGCCGGGTACTCGCTGGAGACCTCGAACCACTGGCCCGTGGCGGGGTGGTCGAACCCGAGGCGGACGGCGTGCAGCCACTGCCGCTCGAGACCGAGCCGGGCGGCGAGCGCAGGGTCGGCGCCGTACGTCACGTCACCGACGCAGGGGTGCCGCAGCGCGGACATGTGCACGCGGATCTGGTGCGTCCGCCCGGTCTCGAGGTGCACCTCGACGAGCGACGCGGCGGGGAACATCTCGAGCACCTCGTAGTGCGTGACCGACGGCTTGCCCGACTCCGTGACGGCGAACTTCCAGTCCGACGTGGGGTGCCGCCCGATGGGCGCGTCGATCGTCCCCGTCGTCGGCTCCGGGTGCCCCTGGACCACGGCGTGGTACGTCTTGTCGACGGTGCGCTCCTTGAACGCCCGCTTGAGCACCGAGTAGGCGTGCTCGCTCTTGGCCACGACCATGAGACCGGAGGTCCCCACGTCGAGGCGGTGCACGACGCCCTGACGCTCGGCCGCACCGGACGTCGCCACCCGGTAGCCGGCAGCCGCGAGCGCACCGACGACTGTCGCGCCCGTCCAGCCCGGTGAGGCGTGCGCGGCGACGCCGACGGGCTTGTCGACCACCACGATGTCGTCGTCCTCGTGCACGATGCGCATGCCGGGCACCGGCTGCGCCGCCGCTGTCGCAGCCTCCGCCACGGGCCCGTCGAGCGCCTCCAGGTCGACCTCGAGCCACCCGCCGGGCACGAGGCGGTCGGACTTGCCGACGGCGCGACCGTCGAGCACGACCGCCCCGGCACCCGCCAGGTCGGCCGCCCTGGTGCGCGAGACGCCGAGCAGTCGCGAGAGCCCCGCGTCGACACGCTCGCCGCCCAGGCCGTCAGGCACCGGCAGCGAGCGGACGCCGCTCACGCGTCCTCGGTCGCGCGTGCGCCGCGCCCGGCGGCCCCGGGGGCGGCCGTCGCGTCTGCGTCGAGCCCGGTGCCGGCGGGCACCACCTCGTCAGGTGAGCGGTCGTCTGGTGCGGCGTCGTCTGGTGCGGCGTCGTCCGGTGCGGCGTCGGGCGCGCGGTCGTCAGGTGCGGTGCTGCCGGGTGTGGCCGCCTCCCCCGACGCCTCCTCGGCGTCCCCGTCGACGGCCCGCGTCCCGTCCACGCCGATGCCGCGCAGGCTCAGCAGGACGATGAGCACGGCAGCAGCGACGATCGCGATGTCGGCCACGTTGCCGACGAACACCGACCCGTAGGCGATGAAGTCGACGACGTGGCCGCGGCCCACACCGGGCTCGCGGAAGATCCGGTCGCACAGGTTGCCGAGGGCGCCGCCGAGCAGAAGCCCGAGGGCGACCGCCCAGCCGCGCGAGCCCAGCCGGTTGGCGATGCGCAGGATGACGACCGAGACGGCGCCCGCAGCGAGAGTGAGGACCCACGTCATGCCGGTGGCGATGCTCAGCGCGGCGCCGGGGTTGTACAGCAGGGTCAGGCCGAGGAGGTCACCGAGAAGCGGCGTGCGTTCGCCCTCGGTGAGGGAGGCGACAGCCCACAGCTTGCTGAGCTGGTCGACGACCAGGACGGCCGCCGCGAGGGCGAGGAGTGCGAGGACGAGCGGTCGGCGGGCAGGGCGCACGGGTCAGCGACGCTCCTGGCGGGCCTTGCACGCGACGCACAGGGTCGCGCGGGGGAACGCCTGCAGGCGCGCCTTGCCGACGGCCTCGCCGCACGACTCGCACGTGCCGAAGCCCGGCGCACCGACGCGCTCGAGCGCGTGGCCGTTCTGCTCGAGGAGGTCGCGGGTGTTGTTCACGAGGGTGAGCTCCTGCTCACGCTCGAGCGCGCTCGAGCCCGAGTCGGCCTGGTCGTCACCGGCGCCGTCGCCGGAGTTGCGCAGCAGCGCCGACAGCTCGGCGTCGGCCTCGAGGAGCTCGACGCGCAGGCGGGCGATCTCCGCGGTCAGCTCGTCCGCGATCGCGCGGACCTCCTTGACGGTCCACGGCTTCTCGCCCTCACGCACGAGGAACGTGCGCACGAGCTTCGCGAGGTCGGGCATGTCGTGGAGCGGTTCGGTCTCGATCGTCGAGCTGACCGTGTCGTCGAGGGCCATGGCTCTCCCTGTTGCAGAAGGTCACGCGAGAGTAGACCTCCCACGGGCGACGCACAACGCACCACACCGGAGGCCGGTGCGGTGCGTCATGCGTCGTTCGAACGGTGTGCGAGCCCTGCGAGGGGCTCGGCCGGCGGAGCGGAGGAGCAGGCTCAGCCGTTGAACTGAAGACCCTGGTCCCCGCCCTGGCGGGGAGCGACGGTCGAGCCGCGCGCGTCCAGGTCGCCGAGGAGGTTCTCCAGGTAGCTCTTGAGCCGCGTGCGGTAGTCGCGCTCGAAGACGCGCAGCTCGTCAATCTTGCGCTCCAGGAGGCCACGCTCCTGCTCGAGCTGCGACAGCGTGCGGGCCGACGTCTCCTCGGCCTCGCGGACGATGCGCTGCGCCTGGGACTTGGCGTCGGAGATGATCCGGTCGCCCTCCTCCTGGCCGGAGCGCACGTAGTCGTCGTGGAGCTTCTGCGCGAGCTGCAGCATGCCGGTCGCGGACTCCGGCTCGCTGATCCGCTGGGGTGCGGCGGCTGCGGAGACGCGCTCCTGCACGTTGACCGGCGCGGGCGCGGGGACCGGCGCGACGACCGGGGCCGGGGCCGGCTCCGGCTCGGGCGCGACGACAGGCTCCGGCGCGGCGAACGGCGCGGGCTGCGCGGGACCGGAGGCGCCCTCGGAGCGGCTGAGCTCGGCGATCCGACGCTCCGCGGCGGCGAGCTTGCCCTTGAGGTCGTCGTTCTCCGCGGACACTGCACGCAGCGTGTTGACGACCTCGTCCAGGAAGTCGTCGACCTCGTCCTGGTCGTAGCCCTCCCGGAACTTGGTCGCCTGGAACTTCTTGTTCAGGACGTCGTCTGCCGTGAGCAGCGCCATGGTCTCACCTCGGTTGATCGCGTTGGTCGGGCCCTGGCAGTCCGCCGACCGCCTGGGCTCACGGTAGCGGAGATTGCGCGTGGCGCACGGCTGGAGAGCGCTTTGCGGCGGCGTGTCGGTCAGAGCACGGCGAGCACGCTGAGCAAGATCGAGCACACGACCATGACGACGAAGAACGCCAGGTCGATCTGCAGGCCACCGATGCGCAGGGGCGGCAGGACGCGGCGGACGGCCTTGATGGGCGGGTCCGTCACGGTGTACGTCACCTCGGCCACGACCAGGGCGACGCCGCGTGGGCGCCAGTCCCGCGCGAACACCTGGACCCAGTCGATGACCAGGCGGACGAACATCAGGACGAAGAAGGCGAGGACGACGTAGTACAGGACCGCCCAGACGAGGTCGAGCACGTCAGCTCTGGTTGTAGAAGCCGGCGCGCTGCTCGCCCGCGACGACCTGCTCCTCGCCCGTGACCTCGACGTGCTCGGGCGACAGGAGGAAGACCTTGCTCGTCACGCGCTCGATCGCGCCGTGCAGGCCGAAGATGAGGCCCGCGGAGAAGTCGACGAGGCGCTTCGCGTCGGCGTCCGTCATCTCCGACAGGTTCATGATCACCGGGGTGCCCGACCGGAAGGCCTCGCCGATGACGCGCGCGTCGTTGTAGGAGCGCGGGTGGACGGTCGTGATCCGCCGCAGCTCGGCTGCGGGCGCGTGCGTCGTGTGGGCGCGGGTGGGCGTCCGGTGCAGGGGGGTGACCTCGGCCTCGTACTCGTCGGGCACGGCGTACTCCTGGTCGTACTCCTCGACGTACTCGTCGACCTGGCCGTGGCGCTCGTCCTCGGCCAGCCCCAGGTACAGCATCGTCTTGCGCAGCGCTCCGGCCATCGCGGCCTCCATCCCCAGAAACGGTCCCGGTGGACCGCTGCCCGAGGGCCGCGATCCGGTCGTTGACCACGCTAACCCAGCGCTCCTGGCAGGCTGCGGCGACACGCCCGGGCTTGATCAGCCCGTCGGGAGCAGGCGCACGACGCCGGCGAACCGGCCCGGGGGCCGCTGGGCGGGCGCCGCGACCGAACCCCGGTGCGAGAACCACCCGTCGTCGGACAGGGTGCACGCACCGACGTCCACGACGCCGGTGACGCCGCACGTCATGAGCTGGTGCCGCACACCCGCCGGCAGGTCGAGGGCCGGTGTCCCCCACGACGTCGTCGTCGCCGTCCCGGGCACCGCGGCGTCGACCTCGGCGCGCAGCGCGTCCGGGACCTCGTAGCAGGCGCCGCACACGGACGGTCCGATGACGGCGCGCACGCGTCGTGGGTCGGCACCGCGCACCTGCATCGCGCGGACCGCCGCCGGGACGACTCCAGCGACGAGGCCGCGGCGGCCCGCATGGACCGCCGCCACGACGCCCGCGAGCGGGTCCGCCAGGAGCACGGGCACGCAGTCCGCGACGAGCACGGCGACGGCGACGGTGCGCTCGGTCGTCAGCAGCGCGTCAGCCCTGCCGACGTGCGCACCCGGCTCCGGCGCCACCGCGCACTCGAGGATGTCGGCGCCGTGCACCTGCTCCACGTAGGCGACGGGCACGCCCATGCGCGCGTCGAGCGAGCGCCTCGCCGCCCGGCCCGCGTCGGGCACGCCCGGCCCCACCACGACGCTCAGGTTCGCACCCGCACGCGTGAAGCCGGCCAGGACGCCGGGGCCCAGGTCGACCTCGAGCAGGTCGACGGCCGGTGCCGGGCCGGTCACCCCGGGCTCACGCACGCCGGCACCGCGGCGAGCCACGTCCCCGCACGGAAGGCCTCAGGAGTGCTTGAGGAAGTCCGGGAGGTCGAGGTCGTCGGTCCCGCGGCGGCTCGGCCGGTCCTCGAACACCCGCGGCACCTCGACGTCGGACGGCACCTCGTGCTGCCCGCCCCCCTCGCGCTCGTCGGCGAGGAACGACGGCACGGCCTCGTCGGCCCGCTCGGCGGCCTCGGGCTGCACGACGGGCTCCGGGGTCCCGAACGCACGCCAGGGCTCGGGCGCGGCGGCGGGGACGACGGGCGGGAGGTCGGCCGCGGGACGCATCGCGGGCTGCTCGACCGCCGGGACCCGAGGGGTGCCGCTGACCTGGCCGAGCGCACGGCTGTCACGCCTGATCGTCGGGGAGCCGCTGTCGAAGCCCGCCGCGATGACGGTCACCCGGACCTCGTCGCCCAGCGCGTCGTCGATGACCGCGCCGAAGATGATGTTCGCCTCGGGGTGCGCGGCCTCCTGCACGAGGCGCGCGGCCTCGTTGATCTCGAAGAGGCCGAGGTCGGAGCCGCCCTGGATCGAGAGCAGCACGCCGTGCGCGCCGTCGATGCTCGCCTCGAGCAGCGGCGAGGAGATCGCGAGCTCTGCGGCCTGGACGGCGCGGTCGTCGCCGCGGGCCGACCCGATGCCCATGAGCGCGCTGCCGGCACCCTGCATGACGCTCTTGACGTCGGCGAAGTCGAGGTTGATCAGACCCGGGGTCGTGATGAGGTCCGTGATGCCCTGCACGCCGGACAGGAGCACCTGGTCCGCCGAGTGGAACGCGTCGAGGACGGAGACCGACCGGTCCGAGATGGACAGCAGGCGGTCGTTCGGGATGACGATCAGCGTGTCGACCTCGGAGCGCAGGTTGTCGATGCCCGTCTCGGCCTGCACCGAGCGGCGTCGCCCCTCGAACGTGAAGGGACGCGTGACGACCCCGATCGTCAGGGCGCCGAGCGAACGCGCGATCCGGGCGACCACGGGGGCGCCGCCCGTCCCGGTGCCACCGCCCTCGCCGGCCGTGACGAACACCATGTCCGCACCGCGCAGGACGTCCTCGATCTCCTCCGAGTGGTCCTCTGCGGCCTTCTTGCCGACCTCGGGGTCCGCGCCTGCACCGAGGCCCCGGGTCAGCTCGCGGCCGACGTCGAGCTTGACGTCGGCGTCCGACATGAGCAGCGCCTGGGCGTCGGTGTTGATCGCGATGAACTCGACCCCCTTGAGGCCGACCTCGATCATGCGGTTGACGGCGTTGACGCCACCGCCACCGATGCCGACCACCTTGATGACCGCCAGGTAGTTCTGCGGAGCTGCCACGTCGGTGCCTCTCGTCCTGCAAACGGGGTCCAAACCTTCACGTTCAGGTTGAAGGTTAGAGTTATGTCAGATGCTGTCGAGAGCGACGCTAGGTGCCGGATGGCGGACCGGCAACGACCACGGGCGCGTGTCGCTGATCTGACGTGCCCGCGACGGCTCAGGACCGGGTGATGGGCAGCGTCGGGGCCGACACGTCGAAGACCGCGGCCCCGCGGCTCGCCTCCGCGGACCGAAGCGTCTGCAGGACGCGCACCTTGAGCGCGTTCCGGTCCGCGCTCCCCCACTCGACGACGGCGCCGTCACGCAGGCCGAACCTGACCGCGTCCTGGCTGTCGGCCGATGCCGTCGCGATCTGGGCCGCCAGCTCCGGGGGGAGCTGCTGAAGGACCGTCAGCACGGCCGTGAGCGCACGTGCGCCCGGGTCGTCGGCGGGCACCGAGATCACCGGGAGCCCCTCGGGCGGGGCGTCGACCCGGCCGACCTGGACGCCCTCCACGTCGAGCAGCGCGAACCCGCCCTCGACCTGCGGCACCGCCGCGACGGGCTCCCGCGAGACGACCGTGATGCGCAACCCGTGGGGCCACACGCGTGCGACCTCCGCCGCCCGGACCCCCGGCACGTCGAGGACCTCGCGCCGCAGCGCCACCGTGTCCAGCCGCGGCAGCGGGACGTCCGCGTAGGGCGCGACGACGGCCGCGACGGCCGCGCCGTCCACGACCGTGCCCTCCCCCGTGAGCTCGACCTCGGCGAGGTCGAGCGCGAGCACGGGTGAGACGAGCAGGAGCCACGAGAGCGCGACGAGGACGACACCCGTCACCGAGCCGATGATCACCCGTCGCCGCAGCAGGCTCCGGCGCATCGCGGCACGTTCCGCGAAGCGAGCCGCCGACCCGCTCGAGACCACCGGCGGGCGGACCGGCTGCCAGCTCCGTGGCATCACGACCCCGCCCGCAGCGCGTGCCTCGCGCGCCTCGCGGGAGGCGTCGGGAGCAGGGTCGTGGGGCAGGTCGGACGTCGCGCCGGCCGACTCGTCGTCCGCCGGACCGGCCGGCGGGCCCGCCGTCGGCGGTGGGACGGGCCGTGCACGGGTCCGGTCGGGCTGCACCGGCGCGACCCGACGCGGGCGTGCCGGTGGCCTCATCTGTCGCGGACCTGTGCCGCGGCCTCGAGCACGACCGGTGCGAGCTCCGTCACGTCCCCCGCGCCCACGGTCAGGACCAGGTCGCCGGGACGGGCGGCCCGACCGACGGCGCGTGCGGCGTCGACGCGGTCGGGGATGAACGTGGCGTCAGCGCCGGCCGGCATGCGGTCCACGATCGACGCGCCGGTCACCGTCGGGTCCGGGTCCTCGCGTGCGGCGTACACGTCCGTCACGACGACGACGTCCGCGAGGGCCAGCGCCTGCGCGAACTCGTCGGCGAAGGCGGCCGTCCGGGAGAACAGGTGGGGCTGGAAGAGCACGAGCACCCGCCCGCCGACGGCCACCGGTCGGGCCCCGCGCAGGAGGGCCGCCACCTCGGTCGGGTGGTGGGCGTAGTCGTCGACCACGCGCACGCCGCCCGCCGTGCCCCGCTCCTCGAAGCGCCGACCGGTCCCGCGGAAGCCCGAGACGCCCCGGGCGGCCGTCTCGGCGTCGACACCGAGCAGCCTCGCGACCGTCCAGGCCGCCGCCGCATTGAGGGCGTTGTGCGCGCCCGGCACGGCGAGCTCGAGCCGCACCGGCTCGGAACCAGGCTCACGGACCGTCACGGCTCCGCCCGGGTGGCCGACGCCCGCCTCCGACGGGGACCAGTCGCCCAGCAGGACGTCGGAGCCTGCGGTCGTGCCGTAGGTCCGTACCCGCCGACCCGCGGCGCGGGCCCGGTCGGCGAGAGCGCGCGCACCGGGGTCGTCGGCGCACGCCACGAGCCACCCGTCCGGCTCGACACGCTCGGCGAAACGCACGAACGCGTCCTCGAAGGCCGCGCGCGACCCGTAGTGGTCGAGGTGGTCGGGCTCGATGTTCGTCACGACGGCCGCCCATGGCCGGTACGCCAGGAACGAGCCGTCCGACTCGTCCGCCTCGGCCACGAAGACGTCGCCCGCGCCGTGGTGCGCGCCGCCGACCTCGAGCGTCGCCGGCCCGTCGGGAGCGCGCTGCCCGCCCGTCGGCAGCACGGTGCCCCCGACCGCCCACGAGGGGTCGAGGCCCGCGTGCGCGAGGGTCACAGCCACCATCGCCGACGTCGTCGTCTTGCCGTGCGCGCCCGCGACGGCCACGGCACGCCGGCCCGCCATGAGCGCCGCGAGGGCCTGCGACCGGTGGATGACCGGGGTGCCGAGCTCCCTGGCGCGCACGAGCTCGGGGTTCGTGGCGCGGATCGCCGTCGAGACCACGACGGTGCCGACGCCGTCGACGAGCGCCGCGTCGTGCCCGACGTGCACGCGCACGCCCGCGGCCCGCAGTGCCGCGAGGCCCGCACCCTCACGCGCATCCGACCCCTGCACGCTCAGACCCCGCGCAGCCAGCAGCCCTGCGACGACCGACATGCCCGCCCCACCCACGCCGATGAGGTGCACCGGCCCGCGCGCCGCGAGGTCGTCGAGGCTCGTCGCCCCAGGTCCCGCCCCAGGTCGGGTCGTCCCGTCGGCCCCGGGCCCCGTGCCGGCGTCCCCGGCCCCGGCCTCGGTGCGCGTCATGACGCCGCCTCGACGAGCTCGGCCACACGGCGCGCGGCGTCGACGACGCCCACCGTCCGCGCCGCCTGAGCCATCGTCGCGAGCCGCGCAGGGTCGCCGAGCAGCGGCACGAGCCGGGCACGCAGCCAGGCGGGGTCGAGGTCCGCGTCCTTGACGAGGATCCCACCGCCGGCCGCGACGACGGGGGCCGCGTTGAGCCGCTGCTCACCGTTGCCCACGGGCAGGGGGACGTAGATCGCGGGGAGCCCGAGCGCAGCGAGCTCGCTCACCGTGCCCGCCCCGGCCCGGCACACGACGACGTCGGCGACCGCGAGCGCATGGTGCATGTCCGCGAGGTACTCCCGCACCTGGTAGCGGTCGGCCCGCGCGCGCTGCTCGCCCGGCTCGTGGCCCTCGCGCGAGCCGGCCGTCTGCGTCCCGAGCACCTCTGCGAGGCGGTCCCGGACGGCGTCGGCCTTGCCCGCCCCCGTCAGGTGCAGCACCTGGGCCCCGGCGGCCAGCAGGTCGGACGCGCACGCGCTCACCGCCGTGTTCAGGCTCAGGGCGCCCAGCGAACCGCCGGTCACGAGCACCGTCGGCAGCGCGGCGTCGAGGGCGAGCGCCGCGGCGGCATCCGTGCGCGCGCCGGCGGCGTCCGTCTCGCGGCGCGCCGCGAGGTCAGCGACCTCAGGACGCAGCGGCAGGCCCGTGACCTGCGCGCCGCGCAAGGGCGTCCCGGGGAACGTGACGGCGACGGCGTGCGCCCACCGTGCCCCGAGGCGGTTGGCGAGGCCCGGGCGCGCGTTCTGCTCGTGCACCACCACGGGGACGCGCCGTCGTCGCGCGGCGAGGTACGCGGGCGTCGAGACGTAGCCGCCGAACCCGACGACGACCTGGGCGCCGCTCTCGTCGATCGCTCGGCCGGCCGCCCGCACGGCAGCGCGGAGCCTGCCCGGCAGCCGCAGCCAGTCCAGGGTCGGCCGACGCGGCAGCGGCACGCGGGGCACGGGCGCGAGCGGGTAGCCCCGCGCAGGGACCAGCTCGGCCTCGAGGCCGCTCGACGTGCCCAGCACCGTGATCCGCACGTCGGGGTGGCGCCGCCGCAGCTCGTCGGCGACGGCGAGCAGGGGGTTCACGTGACCCGCGGTGCCGCCGCCCGCGAGGAGCACGGACGTCAGGCGGGCGGGGTTCTCACTCACGGGTACCTCCACGGGCGGGGCGGGCGGCCCGCGCGGAGCGTCCCACCACGGCGAGCGAGCGCCGGACGACGCTCGGCCGCGCGGTGAGCGCCTCGGCGGCGCCGGGCTCGTTCCGCGCGAACGAGAGCACGACGCCGAGGGCGAGCATCGTCGTGATGAGCGCCGAGCCGCCGGCCGAGACGAGGGGCAGGGGCACGCCGATGACGGGCAGGAAGCCGACCACGACGGCGATGTTGACGAGGGCCTGGCCGAGGATCCACGTGGCGATGCCCGCCGTCGCGATCTGCACGAACGGGTCGGTGTGCCGCCGGATCACGCGCGACATCGCGACCGCGAGGACCCCGAACAGGGCCAGGACGAGCACGGTGCCGAGGACGCCGAGCTCCTCGCCGAGCACCGCGAAGATGAAGTCGTTGTGCGCCTCGGGCAGGTAGGACCACTTCTCGCGGCTCTCGCCCAGGCCGACGCCGGTCCAGCCGCCCGACGCGAGCGCGAACATCCCGCGGCTCGTCTGGTAGCACTCGTCGAACCTGTCGCAGCTGTCGCTGAAGAAGGCCTCGATGCGCGCGACGCGGCTGTTGCTCATCTGGCTCAGCTGGATCACCGCGAAGACGGCGAGGACGCCGGCGGCCGCGAACATCCGCAGCGGGACGCCCGCGACGAACAGCGCACCCGCGACCAGCGTGACGAGGACGATCGCCGTCCCCAGGTCACCGCCCGCGAGCACGAGGCCGATCGCGGCGAGCGCGACGAGGACGCCGGGCACCAGGACGTGGAGCCACCTGTTGAGCAGGGGGCCCTTGCGGGCGAGGACGACGCCGAGCCAGAGGGCGAGCGTGAGCTTCGCGAGCTCCGACGGCTGGAACGACTGGCCGCCGATGATGATCCAGTTCGTGTTGCCGTTCACCTCCTTGCCGATGAACGGGACGAGGGCGAGGACGGCCATCGACGCGAGCAGGGCGGGCCACGCGAAACGCTTGTAGAACGCCGGTGGGAACCGGCTCGCGAGCCACGCCAAGGGCAGCCCCACGAGTGCGAACTTCGCCTGGTTGAGGAAGGTGCTGTACGCCGAGCGATCGGCGGACAGCGCGTCGACGCTCGAGCTCGAGAGCACCATGATGAGCCCGATCGCGACGAGGAGGAGGCTCGCGCCGGCGATGAGGTAGTAGCTCGTCACGGCGCTGTTCCACTGCCCCACCTGGGCCGTGCCGTCGGGTGACGTCGTCGGCAGAGCACGCTCCGCGGTCCGGTGAGCCATCGGGCGTCAGCCGTCCGTGAGGGGCTGGGGTGCGCCGTCGAGCGCACGCACGGCGTCGACGAACGCCGCGCCGCGGTCGGCGTACGAGGCGAACTGGTCCATGGACGCGCACGCGGGGGCGAGCAGCACCGTGTCGCCCGGCCGGGCGAGCCGGCGGGCCTCGTGCACTGCACGGCTCATCACGGTCCCAGTGTCGGCGGGATCGATGCCGACGGCGGGGATTCCCGGCGCGTGTCGGCCCAGGGCCTCGCGCCACGGTCCCTGGTCGACGCCGATGAGCACGACGGCCCGCAGCCGCTCCGCCCGGTCCCGGACCAGGTCCTCGAAGCGCGCGCCCTTCGCGAGCCCGCCCGCGACCCAGACGACCGAGCCCGCAGGGAAGGACCCGAGGGACGCCGCCGCGGCGTGGGCGTTGGTCGCCTTGGAGTCGTCGACGTACGCGACCCCGTCGACGTCCGCGACGTGCTCGATGCGGTGCGCTCCCGGCCGGTACGCGCGCAGCCCGTCGCGCACCGCCGCGGCGGGCACCCCGTGGGCCCGCGCGAGCGCGGCGGCCGTGAGCGCGTCGGCGACCACGTGGCCCGCGAGGTGCGCGCCGGCACCGGCGAGGTGCGCGAGGTCGTCGACGGTGCCGAGCTCGGCCGCGGTCGTGTGCCGGGCCCGGTCCTCCCACGCCGTGTGGAACGCGCGGTCCACGAGGATCCCGTCGACCAGACCGAGCTGGCCCGGTCCGGGCGCACCGAGCGTCACGCCGACCGCGCGCGCACCCTCCGCGACGTCGGCGTCACGCACGAGCGCCTCGAGCCGCGGGTCGTCCGTGCCGTAGACGCACGCGACCTGCGTGCCCGTGAAGATGCGGCCCTTGGCGGCCGCGTAGGCCTCGAACGAGCCGTGCCAGTCCAGGTGGTCCGGCGCGATGTTGAGGACCGCGGCCGCCTCGGGCGCCATCGTGCGGGTGAAGTGGAGCTGGAAGCTCGAGAGCTCGACGGCCAGCACGTCGTTCGACGGGTCCGTCGCCGCGGCGACCGCGGGCTCGCCCACGTTGCCGACCGCGGGTGCGCGCTCCCCCGCCGCCGACAGGATCGCCGAGAGCATCCCCACGGTCGTCGTCTTGCCGTTGGTCCCGGTCAGCACGAGCCACGGGGCCGGGCCCGGGCGACCGGCGCGCTCCACCCGCAGGCGCCACGCGAGCTCGATCTCGCTCCACACGGGCAGTCCGCGTGCGACGGCCGCGGCCAGGAGGGGCGACGTCGGCCGCCAGCCCGGGGACGCGACGACGAGGTCCACGTCGGCGAGGTCCACCTGCCCGGCGTCGCGCACGTCGGCGTCGGGCGCGTGCTCGTCGACCGTGACCACGCGGGGTGCGGCCGGGCCGAGGTCGCGCAGCGCCGCCGCCGCTGCGCGCCCGGACAGCCCGAGCCCCGCGACGAGGACCCGCCGACCGGCGAGGCCCTCGAAGGGGTCGTCACGTGCCACTACCCGGCCACCCACTCGGCGTAGAAGATCCCGACGCCGCCGGCGACGAAGAGGCCCGCGATGATCCAGAAGCGGATGACGATCGTGACCTCGCCCCAGCCGGACAGCTCGAAGTGGTGGTGCAGGGGCGCCATCTTGAACACGCGCCTGCCCGTCATCTTGAAGAACCCGATCTGGATGACGTCGGAGAGCACCACGAGCACGAACATCCCGCCGATGATGGCCGCGAGGATCTCGGTGCGGGACAGGATCGACAGGCCCGCGAGCGCCCCGCCCAGGGCGAGCGAACCCGTGTCGCCCATGAAGATCTTCGCCGGTGACGCGTTCCACCACAGGAACCCGAAGCACGCCCCGGTCACGGCGGCGGCGACGACCGCGAGGTCGAGCGGGTCCCGGGTCTCGTAGCAGCTCGGACCCGCCGTGAAGAGGCTCTGGCAGGTCTGGTTCGACTGCCACACGCCCACGAGCACGTACGCGCCGAACACGATCAGCGAGACGCCCGCAGCGAGCCCGTCGAGGCCGTCGGTGAGGTTCACGGCGTTGGACCACGCCGTGATGAGGAAGTTGGCCCACAGCACGAAGAGGATGAGCCCGATCGTCGCGCCCTGGAACGCGAGGTCGAGGTTCGTGTCGCGGATGAACGAGATGTGGGTCGACGCGGGCGTGCGGAAGCTCTCGTTCGGGAACTGCAGCGCGAGGACCGCGAAGGTCACGCCGACGAGGCCCTGGCCCACGATCTTCCACCGTGCAGACAGGCCGAGGCTGCGCTGCCGCGAGATCTTGATGAAGTCGTCGAGGAAGCCGACGACCCCGAGCCCCGTCATGAGGAAGAGCACGAGGAGCGCCGAGGCGCTCGGCATGTTGCCCGTGACGAGCCCCGCCCCGCCCCATCCGAGGAGCGTCGCGACGATGATGACGACGCCACCCATGGTCGGTGTCCCACGCTTGGTGAAGTGCGCGGTGGGGCCGTCCTGGCGGATGAACTGGCCGTACTGCCGCCGCACGAGGAACCGGATGAACAGCGGGGTGCCGAGGAGCGCGATGAGCATCGACAGCCCACCGGAGATGAGGACCGCCCTCATCGGGTGACCACCGGGCGCCCGACGAGCGCGTCCACCACGCGGCTCAGCCCGGCCTCGGCAGAGCCCTGCACGAGCACGACGTCACCGGGCTCGATGCCGTCGGCGACCCAGGCGAGCGCTGCGTCGACGTCGGGCACCAGACGCGTCTCCTCGCCCCACGAGCCCTCCTGGAGGGCGCCCGTGTGGATCGCGCGGAACCGCTCGCCCACGACCACCAGGCGGCCGACGTCGAGCCGGACCGCGAGGCGACCGACCTCGTCGAGACGAGCGACGGCGTCGGGCCCGAGCCCGCTCACGCCACCGACGACCGCGACGGTGCGCCGGCCCTTCGCGCGGACCGCGAGGTCCCGCAGCCCGGCCCGGAGCGCCTCGACCGTGCTCACGGCCTGCTCGTCGCCCGCGTCGTCGGGTGCACCCGTGGCGTCGACGACGACCACGGCGTCGGGGCGCTCGGTCACGCGCGGACACCCCTCGGCGTGCTGCGCCGCGGCGACGGCGGCGAGGAACACGTCGCGGTCGTTGTACCGGTGGAACACGCCGGCGATCTCCTGGGTCGGTTCGTGGCCCTTGCCCGTGACGATGACCGTGTCCTGCTCCCCCGCGAGCTGCAGCGCGAGCCGGATGGCCCCGGCCCGGGAGTCGGCCTCGTGGACGTCGAAGCCGTCCGGCCGCACGCCGTGCACGCCCTCGAGGATGGCGCGCCGGATCGTGGCCGGGTCCTCGGAGCGCGGGTTCTCGTCCGTGACCACGACGACGTCCGCGAGGCGCGCCGCGACCTCGCCCATGATCGGGCGCTTGCCCTGGTCCCGGTCGCCGTCCGAGCCGAGCACGATGACGAGGCGGCCGGGGGTGATGGGCCGGACCGCCTCGAGGGCGAGCACGAGCGCGTCGGGCGTGTGCGCGTAGTCCACGAGGCACAGGGGCCGCCCGGCACCCCGCTCGACGACGCGCTCCATGCGCCCGGGGATCGCGTGCGCCCGCCCGACGGCCTCGGCGGCCTGCTCGAGAGGGACGCCGGCACGGTGGGCGAGCACGACGGCGAGGGCGGCGTTCGAGACGTTGACGAGCCCGGGCAGCGGGCTCACCGCGGCCACGCGCTGCCCCGACGGTCCCACGAGCGTGAAGGTCGAGCCCACGCCGTCGAGCCCGATCGTCGCCTCGGTCACGCGCCAGTCGGCGTCGGCCAGCCCCGCCGAGTCGTCCCTCGTCGCGACCGTCTCGACGGGGATCGCCGACTCGTGGGCGAGCCTGACGCCCCACGCGTCGTCGACGCACACCACGCCCCGGCGGGCGTGGCCGGGCGCGAACAGGCGCGCCTTGTCGCGGAAGTAGCCCTCCATGTCGCCGTGGAAGTCCAGGTGGTCGCGCTGGAGGTTCGTGAACCCGGCGACGTCGACCTCGAGCCCGCCGACCCGTTCGAGCGCGAGCGCGTGGGACGAGACCTCCATCGCGCACGCGGTCGCGCCGCGCTCGCGCATGAGCGCGAACAGGCCGTGCAGGACGGGCGCCTCGACGGTCGTGCGCGGGCTCTCGATGGCCTCCTCGCCGACCCGCAGCTCGACCGTGCCGATGACCGCCGTCGCGGCGTGCACCGACCGGAGCGCGGCGTCGACGAAGTAGCACGTGGTCGTCTTGCCGTTGGTGCCCGTGATGCCGACGACCGTGAGCCCGCGGGCGGGGTGGTCGTAGAACCATGCGGACAGCTCCCCCAGGAGCGTGCGGGGCGAGGCGTCCTCGGACCACGTCAGGACGGGCACGCGCAGGTCCGCGCCCAGGCGTGCCGCACCGGCCAGGTCGGTGAGCACGGCGACCGCGCCGGCCGCGACCGCCTGAGCGGCGTAGTCCGCGCCGTGCGCCCGCAGACCGGGCAGGGCGACGAACAGGTCGCCCGGGAGGACGTCGGCGGAGCCGACGGCGACACCTGTCACGAGCACGTCCGGGCCACCCTGCTCCGCGGTCCCGACGCCCGACGGGCTCGGGGCAGGGCGAAGTGCGAAGGTTCCGGCGAGGTCGCTGAGGTGACGGGAGGCTCGATGCTCGGGCCGCATCCGGCCCTGGGGGGACGTCACGGCTCGAATCTACCGTCCGGCCGGGTGGCCGGCCGCCCGCGGCGTCCGTCCGGCGAGCGGGAGGCGCCCGGTCACTGCCACGTCGTGGGCAGCAGCTGGGCCTGGGTGCCGCTCGGCGGGATGCCGAGGTGACGCAGCGCGTGCGCGGTGACCTCGCTGAACACCGGCGCTGCGACGTCGCCGCCGTAGATCGACGTCTTGGGGTCGTACAGGGCGACGTTGACGACGAGGCGGGGGTCGTCCGCGGGCGCGATGCCGATGAAGGACGCGACGTTCTTGACGACGCCGTTGCCCTCGAACGCCTGAGCCGTACCCGTCTTGCCGGCGATGCGGTAGCCCGGGACGGCCGCCTTGGTGCCCGTGCCGTCCGCGACCGCCGTCTCGAGCATCTGGAGGATCGTGTCAGCGGTCTGCTCGCTCACGACCTGGGTCTGGGGCACCTCGACCGCGTGGAAGACGCCGTCGGCGTCGGTGGTGCCCTTGACGAGGTGGGGCTGCACACGCACGCCGCCGTTGGCCAGCGTCGCGAACACCTGGGTCGCCTGGAGGGTCGTGACGGAGACGGCCTGACCGAAGAGCACCGCGTACTCGGAGCGCCCGTCCCAGTCCTCGGCCGCAGCCAGGAGCCCCGACTGCTCGCCGGGGAGCCCGACGCCCGTCGTCGAGCCGAAGCCGAACTTGCTCAGGTAGTCGTGGCGCACCTGCTTGGGCACCTGCTGCCCCACCATGACCGTCCCCGTGTTCGAGGACTCCGCGAGGATCCCCGTGAGCGTGAGGTTCAGGTCTGCGTGCTCGTGCGAGTCCTTGAACGTCTGCCCGTTGCCGACGGTGTACTGGTACGGCACGACGAACTGGGACGCGGGCGTCGCGACACCCGTCTCGAGGATCGCCGCCATCGCGATGACCTTCGCGGTCGAGCCGGGCTCGTACATGACCGCCGCGGCCCGGCTCGGAGCCGCGTTCGTGGGGCTGTTGGGGTCGATCGTCCCGGAGTCGGCGAGCGCGAGGATCTCGCCCGTCGCGACGTCGAGCACCTCGACCGTGCCCCACTCCGCGCCGGTCGCGAGCACCTGCGCGTCGAGCGCCTGCTGCGCCATGTACTGGAGGTCGAGGTCGAACGTCAGCTGCAGGTCGTCGCCGGGTACCGCGGGGGTCACGTCGTCCGCGCCCGTCGGGATGCGCTGGCCCAGCCCGCCCTGCTCGAACGTCTCCGAGCCGGCCTTCCCGGTGAGCTGGTCGTCGTAGATCTGCTCGAGGCCCGCCTGCCCGTAGCCCTCGGCGCCGGTGAAGCCCACGATGTTCCCCCCGGTGGTGCCCGCCGGGTACACGCGCTCCGTCGTCCGCTCCGCCGTCACGCCGACGACGCCGAGGTCCATCACCTGGCGGTGCACCTCGGGCGTCACACCCTTCTTCAGGTACACGAACTGACGCTCGCCCATGAGCTTGGGGGCAAGCTCCGCCGCCGGGATGCCGAGGAACGGCTCGAGCTCGCCGGCAGCCTCGAGCGCCGCGTCCTGCGACGAGTCCGCGCGCTGGAACAGCAGCTGGTTGATCACGATGTCGTAGCGCTCGACGGTGGTCGCCAGGACCTTGCCCTGGGCGTCGACGATGTCGCCCCGGTCACCCGGGATGGCGACGGTCTCGAGCCTCTCCTCGAGCGCGACCTGGGCGATGGCGGGGCCCTCGACGCCCTGGACGATCACCAGGCGACCCGTGAAGACCACCAGGAGCACGACGACGGCCACGAGCAGGATCGACTGCCTGCGGTGCGGCGTGCCGACCGTCAGGCGGCGCGGCCCGGGCGCCTGCACCCTCGTGCCCGCGACCGCCGCGGTCCGCGCGGACGTCGCCGGTGCGGCCGACGTGGCCGACGCCGGGCGCGCGCGGCGCGGGTCCGGTACGCCGCGCGTGACCGACCGCTGGGTGGGGACGCGGTCGGCAGGGCGCGGGACCTGGGGATGGGCCGGCGAGGTGCGGGGTGCCGAGGTGCGGGGGGTGGACGGGCCGCTGTCGGTGCGGGCCGAGGTCGGCCGCCCGGCGCCCGGGAGCGCCGCGGGCCCGGTGTCGCGACGCCGCGCACCGCCGGTCGCGCGGCTGCCCGTGCGCTCGGCGCCCCGGCCGGCGGCGGGGGTCGCAGACGCCCTGGGCGAGGCCTGCGCACGGGGCGAGTCGAGGCGGGACGCGCGCACGCGGTCGGGTCCGGGCCGGGGTGCCGTGCCGCGCGCCGTCCGGACGTCGGAGGAGTCGGCACGGCCTCCGCCGCCCGGGCGCGCCGCACCGGCACGCTCGGGGCGCGCAGTGCTCGCGGGCGCTGGGGTGGCGGGCGCGGCGGTGGGCGTGCGCCGGCCAGCCGCGCGGTCCGGCTCGCGACGCACGCTCATCCCTGCGGCCCCGCTGGGACGGGGTCGCCGAGGATCGCTCCGTCGGAGAGTCGCAGGTAGGCGCCGTGGGCCGTCGGGATCATCCCGAGGGCCTGGGCGGCGGCGGCGAGCTGGGCCGAGCTGGACCGGGTCTGGAGCTCGGCAGTCTTCTGCTCCTGCACCTGGCTGGACTCCGAGAGCCGGTTCTGCAGGGCGATGCGCTCGTACTCGCCCTGTGCCATGGCCGTGTTGAGCAGGAGCGCGCCGAGCAGGGAGGACGCCAGCAGCGCCATGCACAGGAGCACGAAGGGCACGCGGGTGCGTGCCTGGGCAGGTGCGCGGACGACGTGGAGCCGGGGCCGGGCCGGCGTCGCCGGGACCGGTGCACGCCGGGGCGACGTGGGGGCGACGTCGGGCGCACCACGACGGGGGGCGCGGACGGCACTGGCCTGGGCCGCGCTCATGCCGCCCACCGGGCCGTGACGACGCGCAGGTGCTCGGGGGTGGGCCGTACCCGGGTCGCGGCACGCAGCCGCACCGAGGCGGACCGGGGGTTGGCCGCGAGCTCCGAGGCCGACGCCTGCTCGGCGCCGCGAGTCAGGAGCGTCAGGTACGGCCGGTGGGTCTCGGGCTCGACGGGCAGGCCCGCGGGTGCGCTCGAGACGGCGCCGCGAGCCAGGGCGCGCTTGACGATCCGGTCCTCGAGGGACTGGTAGGACATGACGACGACGCGCCCGCCGACGTCCACGCTCTCGAGCGCGGCGGGCAGGGTGCGCTCAAGGACCTCGAGCTCGCTGTTGACCTCGATCCGCAGCGCCTGGAACGTGCGCTTGGCCGGGTTGCCTCCCGTCGTACGGGCCGCCGCGGGGATCGCCGCGCGCACGATCTGCACGAGCTCGGCCGTGCGGGTCAGCGGCACCGCTGCACGCTGGGTCACGACTCGGCGTGCGATGCGTGCGGCGAACTTCTCCTCGCCGTACTCGCGCAGGATCCGCACGAGCTCGTCCTCCGGGTAGGTGTTGAGCACCTCTGCTGCCGTCCGGCCCGTCGAGGGGTCCATCCGCATGTCGAGGGGTGCGTCCTGCGCGTACGAGAAGCCTCGCTCGGGCTCGTCGAGCTGGAGCGAGGAGACGCCGAGGTCCGCCAGGAGGCCCTGGACCGGCCTGCCCACCACGTCCTGCACCACGTCGAGCACCTCGTCGTAGACCGCGTGCACCGCGGTGAACCGGTCCCCGAACCGGCGCAGGCGGGCACCTGCGAGCGCGATCGCCTCCTGGTCCCGGTCGAGCGCGACGACGCGGAGGGTCGGGAACCGCTCGAGCAGCGCCTCGGTGTGGCCGCCCATGCCCAGGGTCACGTCGACCACCACGGGGCGGGGGACGTCGAGCGCGGGCGCGAGCAGCTCGATGCAGCGCTCCAGCAGGACGGGGATGTGGCGGTCCTGCGCGGGGCGGTCCTGCTGGGTCATCTCACCTCCAGGTGGTGACGGGCTCGGCATGCTCGGGCGTCGTGCGTGGTCCTGCGGGTGGTGCGGGTCGTGCGGGTGGTGCGGGTGACTGCCGGCGTGGACGGTGCTGGTCGGGGGCCCTCCGCCGCCCGACCAGGTCTCCCACCGCAGCCCTCTGACGCCGGGGAAGTGCGTCAGAGCGGGCGGGGAGAGACCTCACCGGGCGGCCGTGCCACGTGAGCGGGGCACCGTCCGCGGCCAGGTCGGCCACGCATCAGTCAGAAGGCACCGGGGAACACCTCCTCGGCCGTGTCGGCGTAGGCGTTGACCTGCTCCTCGAGGTACGTCTCCCATGCCGTCGCGTCCCAGATCTCGACGCGCGTGCCGGCGCCGATCACGGCGACGTCCCGGTCGAGACCCGCGTAGGAGCGCAGGGCCGCGGGGATGGAGAGGCGTCCCTGCTTGTCCGGGACCTCGTCGTGCGCGCCCGAGAGGAAGACGCGCAGGTAGTCGCGCGCCTGCTTGCTCGTGACGGGCGCCTGGCGGATCTGGTCGTGCATGCGGCGGAACTCCTCGACGGGGAACACGAAGAGGCACCGCTCCTGCCCCCGCGTCACGACGAGGCCGGAGGCGAGCTGGCCGCGGAACTTCGCCGGGAGGATCAGGCGGCCCTTGTCGTCGAGGCGCGGCGTGTAGGTGCCCAGGAACGGGGAGTAGGAGCCGTAGCTCGCCGAGTCGCTCACCACACCGCCCTCCCCTCCACCGCCAGACGGACCGGGCGAACCCACCTCGCCCCAGGTGGCCCCACAGTACTCCACTTCCCTCCACCGACGAGGGGAACCACCCCTTCTTCACCCGCGTGGCGGCACGTCGTCGCAGGTCACGGGCCGTGGAGCGGAGTGGAGGGCATGTGGCGCCGCGTGTCGGCCGCACGGGACCGGACCGAGCCCGCCGAGGCGGCCCCGCGCGACCGTACGCACGGGACGACGACCCGTGGCGGCCTCACCCGGGGCGCGAGCCGTGCACGTGGAGGGAAGTGGGGGGCGCCTGGAGGAACCGAGCTCAGGGTCGCCCGGACGCCCGTCGCCGCGGCACCGCCCTGTCACCTACGCTCGGTGCCAGCCAGACGAAGGGGTGGGCATGGTTCACGCGCTTCCAACACCCGCAGAGCTCGACGACCTCGCCGAGACCGCGGGACGCATCCGCACGGCGATGGAGACCGTGATCTCCGGCCGGCCCGACCTCGTGCGCCTCACCGTGGGCGTGCTGCTGGCCGAGGGGCACCTGCTGCTCGAGGACGTACCAGGCGTCGGCAAGACGACGCTCGCGAAGGCGCTCGGGCGCTCGATCGACTGCACGGTCGGCCGGATCCAGTTCACACCCGACCTCCTGCCCAGCGACCTCACGGGCGTCACGATCTACCGCCAGCAGGAGCACACGTTCGAGTTCAGGCCCGGGCCCGTGTTCGCCAACATCGTGATCGGCGACGAGATCAACCGTGCGTCGCCCAAGACGCAGTCCGCGCTGCTGGAGTGCATGCAGGAGGGCCAGACGACGATCGACGGAACGACGTACCAGCTCCCCCGGCCCTTCCTCGTGCTGGCGACCCAGAACCCCATCGAGATGGAGGGCACCTACGCGCTGCCCGAGGCGCAGCGCGACCGCTTCATGGCGCGCCTGAGCGTCGGGTACCCGGCACGCAGCGCCGAGGTCGAGATGCTGGACCGGCAGGAGGCCGTCGACCCCCTGGAGCACCTCCACCACGTGACCGACGTGCAGCACGTGGCACGCATGATCGACGTCGCGCGCCGCCTCTACGCCGCACCCGGGATCAAGCAGTACGTCGTGGACCTGGCGGGCGAGACCCGCGACGACCCGATGCTCCGCCTCGGGGCGTCCCCCCGCGCCGCGATCCAGCTGCTGCGCGCCGCCAAGGCGACGGCCGCGATGGCCGGCCGCGACCACGTCCTGCCCGACGACGTGCAGGACGTTGCGCTGCCCGTGCTCGCGCACCGCCTCCTGGCGAGCACGGACGCACGGCTCGCCGGGCGGACCGTCGAGGAGACCCTGGACGCGATCCTCACCAGGACGCGGCTGCCCGCGTCGGGCCGCGCCGCCGCACCGGACCGGCGCGCCATCAGCTGATGGGCGTCCTGCGGGGGGTGCGCACCACGCGCCGCGGCGCCGCCCTCACGGCCCTCGGCGCACTGACCCTCGTCGTGGGCTTCGTCCTCGGTGTCCGGATCCTGACGCAGATCGGCGCGCTCCTCCTCCTCACCGTCGCCGCGGGCGTCGCCTGGCTCGTGCACGAGGCCCGGAGCCAGGAACGCGGTCGGCTCCGCCTCGACCGACGCGTCACTCCGCACCCGGTCGCCGTGGGCCACGACGCGGTCGTCCGTGTCGAGGTCAGCTCACGCAGCGGGCACCGCATCGACGGTCTCCAGATCGCCGAGCGGGCGGCGCGCGAGCTCTCGGGACCCGCAGCACTCCGCGCCCGCGTCCAGCGGACGCCCGGCCGGCTCGCCCTGACGTACCCGATCTCGCCCAGGCACCGAGGACGGTGGCCCGTCGGGCCCCTCGAGGTCCAGCGGCGCGACCCGTTCGGCGTCGCGTCCTGGGTCGGCCCGCTGGGCGGTCCGATGCGCGTGGCCGTCCGGCCCGCCGTCGTGAGCCTCGGCACGTCGAACCGCGCCGCGTCCACCGACGTGGACCGTGCCTCGGCGGGCGCTCGGACACCTGCGGCCGACGACGCCTCGCTGCGCGACTACCGGCCCGGCGACGACCTGCGACGCGTCCACTGGGGGTCGAGCGCGCGCCGGGGGCAGCTCATGGTCCGCCAGGACGAGCGCGCGGGCCGCCGACCCGTCAGCGTCGTCATCGACCTCCCGCCCGAGGACGCCGCAGCGGAGTGGACCATCTCCGCAGGCGCGTCGATCGCCCTCGCCCTCGCCGGCGCCGGGCACCACGTGCGCATCCTCGGTGGCGACGTGCTGTCGGTCGGCACGGAGCACCACAGGCCCGACACGGACGGCACCGCCGTCGACGCCCTGCTCGACCAGACCGTCGACCTGAGACTCCCCTCCACCCCGGGGGACCGCGCCGCGTGGCTCTCGGCCGCGGTCGACACGCTCACCGCGGAGGCCGGTGGCGCCGAGCTCGTCTTCGCGGTCGTCGGCGCGCTGTGGCCGACGGCGCTCGGAGATCTCGCCCGTGTCGGCGCCGCGAGCCACGGGTGGGCGATGGTCCGGTCCGGGCAGGCGGGGCGCGACACGCTGCCGACACCCGACGAGACCAGGACGCTCGAGTCGCTGCGTCGAGCGGGGTGGACGGCGTGCGCCGTGCATCCCGGCGAGGACATCGCGGTGAGCTGGCAGAGGCTGCTCGACTCCGACGAGCGTGTGGCAGGGCGCGCATGAACGCCCAGGGAGCGGCAGTGACCGGACCGGCCGCGTGGGGCGGGTCGGGGCTCGTCGTGCTCGGCACGCTCGTCGGGGCCTCCACACTGCGACCCGTGCTGGAGACCGGGCCCTGGGTGGGCGTGACAGCGGTGCTCGTGCTGGTCCTCGCCCTCGTGACGGCGCAGGTGCGCCAGGTGACCCGGTCGCGGACCGCCCCCACGTTCTGGGGCCTCGCCGTCGGCCTCCTGAGCCTCGTCTCCGTCTACTCGGGGACCGGGACCGCCCCGGGCCTGCCCGTGCCCACGCCCGAGGCGCTCGACCGCCTCGTCCGCCTCGCCCGCAGCGGGGTCGAGGCCATCGCGGACGGACGCGTCCCCGTCGAGCCGGTCCGCGGGATCGAGCTCTTCGTGGTCGCGGGCGTCGTCCTGGTCTACCTGGTCGCTGACCTGCTCGCGCTCGGCCTGGGACGCGCCGGCCTCGCCGGCCTCGCGCTCCTGGGCCTGTGGCTCCCGGTGATCCTGTTCGAGCGCGAGCCGGGGCCGGCGGCCCTCGCCCTCGGCGGGATCGTGTTCGTCCTCCTGCTCGTCCTGACCCGCCCCCGCGGCCGGGCAGCCGGCACCGCGCTGCCGCGCTCCGTCGGACCCGTCCTGGGCGCCGCGGTCGTCGTCACGGTCGCGGCGATGGTCCTCGGCCCCGTCACGGCGGGGCTGCCCCTCTACGGCTCGGTCAGGCTGGAGGGGACGTGGGGTGGCGGCGTCGGGGGCGGCCCGCTCAGGCTGTCCACGGACCTCGACATGCGGTCGAGCCTGTCCGAGCGCTCCGGCCGGACCCTCCTCACGTACCGGACCGATGCACCGACCACCGGCCCGTTCCGCATGTACACCATGACGGAGTTCGACGGGCGTGAGTGGGCCCGAGGGGACGCCGACGGCGACTTCTCCGAGTCCGACGGACTCCTGTGGCCCGAGCGCACCGAGGACGTCGCCCCCGACGACCGCGTGCGCATCACCGTCGACGTCGGGGACCTCGACCAGGACCGTCTGCCCGTGCCCGTCGAGCCTCGCACGATCGAGGCCCCGGGCATCTGGCGGTACGACGCCTCGAGGGACGAGGTCGTGGGCGTGGGCTCCACGTCGACCCGCAACACGTCCTACATGATCGAGACGAGCCCGCGCGACCTGTCGCCCGACGTGCTGAGGCTCGCGGGCACCGCATCGCCCGACGGCCTCCCCGGGCCTGTCCTCGACGTGCCGCAGACCGCGTTCGTCGCAGACATCCAGGCGCTCGCCGACGAGGTGACCGCGGGTGCCGCGAACCCGTACGACCAGGCGCTGGCCCTCCAGTCGTACTTCCGGGACGTCACGAACTTCCGGTACGACACGGAGGTGCCCGAGGCGCAGACGGACGACGCGGTGTGGGACTTCCTGACGCAGCGGACCGGGTACTGCGTGCAGTACGCGACGGCGATGGTCGTGATGTCGCGTGCCCTCGGCATCCCCGCACGCATGGCCATCGGCTTCCTGCCGGGGCAGCCGACCTCGACCCGCGGCGAGTACGCGATCTCGGGCCGTCAGGCTCACGCGTGGCCGGAGCTGTACTTCGAGGGCGCGGGCTGGGTGCGCTTCGAGCCGACGCCCGCCGTGCAGACGGGCGCACCGCCCGTCTACGCCGACCCGTTCTCGGGCCAGAACCTCACGCCCGAGGAGGAGGAGCTGGGCGGTACGGCCGGGCCGGCGGCCGCGCCGTCGACGGCCCCCGACGCGTCCGGCAGCCAGCGCGACGACTCCGTGGGCATCGGCTCGGCGACCGTCCCCGTCACGGCGGTCATCGGGGGCGCCGGGGTGCTGGTCCTGGCGCTCGCGGCCGTCACGGTCCTTCTCGTCCGACGCCGACGCGCACGCCCGCACGAGCCCCTCGGCACCGAGGAGTGGTGGGCGGAGCTCCGCGCACGCCTCGGCGCCCGGGGCGTCACCTGGACCGACGCGACGACACCACGGCAGGTGGCCGCCTCGATCCGCGCCGCCTACCGCAGCGCCGGGGACGACGAGACCCCGGAGGCGTCCTTGCGCGCCGTGGACCGTCTCGTCGCGGCGGTCGAGGACGTGCGCTACGGGCCCCTGCCCGTGGAGCCCGAGCCGGACGACCTCGCGTCGTGGGTCGACCTCGCGGAGCGCCCCCTGGTGCCCCTCGCCGAGCGTCCGCTGGTGACCGAGGGCGCCGACGCACGGTCCTGAGCTGCCGATCGGCCCGATCAGGTGCGGGCTTGATCACGTGCGGGGCCGGCGTGCCGTCCGGTCAGGTCGGGCGCGAGCGGCTGGGAGCCGCGAGTACCTGACCTGCCGCGCGGGATGCCGCGGTTCTCAGCGGCCGCGCTCGTCCCGGCGCCGGTCCCAGCGCTGCTCGAAGCGTGTGATGAAGCCCGGGGAGCCGGCCGATGGCCGCTTCCCGGAACGGGGCCGCACGGTGCCGCTGTCGGTCACGACCCCGGCGGGGCCCTGCCTGCGTGGCGGGGAGAACGCAAGCACCACGGAGACGAACATCGCGACGAAACCGAGGACGCCGATCCACGGCTGGCTGGTGGCCGCGCCGACGACGAGGACGGTGAGTCCTGCGAGGGCACCGGCACCCGTCAGCAGCCACCGACGTACTGAACTGGTCCGACCACCCTGGAAGGTGTTCACGAGCTTGGGGTCGTCAGACGTGAGCTGACGCTCCATCTGCTCCAGTACGCGCTGCTCGTACTCGGACAGAGGCATCGCTACCTCCGTGCTGCCGGTGGGACGGGACATGCTCAGGATAGATCCCCGGACGCGCCCGCGGTAGTTGACGGCGTGCCGTTCCCCCGGAGCACCGACGCGGAGCGCACCGCGGAGGTGCCGAACCGGTGCCTGACCTCGTCCATCGCCTGCTCGGCGCGGCGACGGGCGCCGAGTGAGTCGTCGACGGCCTCCTCGAGCGTGAGCTGTCGCGCAGCGACCTCGGAGAGCCCCTCCGCCCGGACCCCGATGAGGCGGACCGCGAGGCCCCCGAGCTCCGTGGCCGCCAGCAGCGCGCGGGCGGCCAGGTGGATCTCCCGGGCGACGTCCGTGGGCGCGGACAGCGTGCGAGAACGGGACATGGTGCGGAAGTCCGAGGTCCGGACCTTGATGCTGACCGTGCGCGAGACGAGCCCGCGCGCACGCAGCTGGCCGGCGGTGCGGTCGGCCAGGGCGAGGAGCTGGGCCTCGATCACTGCGAGGTCTCGCGTGTCGACCTCGAACGTGGTCTCGGCCCCGATGCTCTTCTCGGTGTGCTCGGGCACCACGGGCCGCGGGTCCTTGCCCCATGCGAGATCGTGCAGGTGCGCACCCGCCGCGGCGCCGACGGCGCGCTGGACCACTGCCACGTCCGCCTCGGCCAGCTGGGCGACGGTCAGGATGCCCCAGCGCGCGAGCGCCTCGCGCGTGCGCTCGCCCACACCCCAGAGGGCCTCGACCGGCAGGGAGTGCAGGAAGGGCACGGTTGCCGCGCGTGGGACGACGAGCAGGCCGTCCGGCTTGGCGAAGCCCGAGGCGAGCTTGGCCACGAACTTCGTCGACGCGACCCCGACGGAGCACGGCAGGCCGGTCTCCTGGCGGACCCGCGCCCGCAACGCCTCGGCGATCGCCGTCGGCGAGCCGCTGCGTCGTCGCGCGCCTGACACGTCCAGGAACGCCTCGTCGACGCTCACCTGCTCGACCAGCGCGGTGACGTCCCGCAGGAGGGTCATGACAGCGGCCGAGGCCGCACGGTAGGCGGCGTGGTCGGGCGGCACGACGACCGCCTGCGGGCACAGGCGGCGGGCGACGGACATAGGCATCGCCGAGTGCACGCCGAACGCGCGCGCCTCGTACGTCGCGGCGAGCACGACGGACCGCGCCTCTCCCCCGACGATCACGGCCCTGCCCTGGAGCTGAGGACGGCGCGCGAGCTCCACCGAGGCGAAGAACGCATCCATGTCGACGTGAAGGATCGAGCAGCCCTCGTCGTCCTCGCCCCAGCTGGGCCGCCCGCCGCGGAGGACGGGTCGGCGGCTCACCGCAGGCTCATGACGCGCGCAGCGTGAGGGAGCCCTGGGTCCCCGTCCCCTCGGGCCGCACGAAGGCCCGGACGACGTCCTGGAAGTCCTCCGCCGCGGCGACCGTGTGGTCGGCACGCGCCGCGTCGACCACGTCACCGCGGCCGGCCTCCACGGCCGAGCGTGCCGCTGCACCGTCGGCGAAGAACGCGGTCCACTCGGCGAGCTCAGGCGCGACGAGCGCGACCATCTCCCACACGGTCCGCGGCACGGGCCGACGGGTCGGCCGCCCGGTCACCTGGAGGAGTGCCGCGCCCGCCCGCAGGGCGGCGAGGTGCGCGTGCAGGAACCGCTCGTCGTCCGACGAGGCGAGCTGCGCCGCGACCAGCTCCGCGTCGCTCCGCGCCAGCAGCTCGAGCGCCGAGGCCGGCACCGGAGCAGCCATGCCGGTTGGCGTGCCCGCAGCGCGCAGCGGCCGGTGCCCGGCCGTCCTGGTCATCGTGCTCAGCGTCATCGTCCCCACCTCCTCACCACCAGTGTCGAACACATGTTCGACGCCGTCAAGCCGTCATCTCCGTGCGGGGCAAGGGCCTAGCGTGACGTCCATGCCCGATCGCCGCACAGGGAGAGCATCCCGCCGACCACTGACACGCCCGCCCGCCGACCTCCCCACGGGACCTCTGCCGATCCCCTCGGGCACCGTCGAGCTGCGGCGCGACCGTGACCGTCCCGCCGCGGTCACCGTGCTGGTCAACGGCGTGCCGAGCTCCCACCTCGACCTCGACGACCCCACCTGGCTCGAGTTCGAGTACATGCAGCAGATGGTGGCGGTGCTCGAGGGCATGCCCCCCGGCCCGCTCGACGCCGTCCACCTGGGCGCCGGGGGGTGCGCGCTCCCCCGCTGGGTCGAGGCGACCCGACCGGGCTCGACCCAGCTCGCCGTCGACATCGACGCAGAGCTGCTCACCCTCGTGCGGCGCTGGTTCGACCTGCCGCGCTCACCACGGCTGCGCCTGCGCGCGGGCGACGCGCGCACGGTCCTCGGCACCCTGGCGGACGCGAGCGCCGACGTCGTCGTCCGCGACGTCTTCGCGGGGGACCAGACCCCGCCCCACCTGTGCACGGCCGAGTTCCTGGAGCAGGTCAGCCGCGTCCTGCGGCCGGGCGGCGTCTACCTCGCCAACTGCGCCGACCGTCCGCCCCTGGGCCTGGCGCGCGCGGAGCTCGCGACCGCCGACGCCGTCTTCGCGGACGTCGCCCTCGCCGCGGAGCCCGGTCAGCTCAAGGGCCGGCGCTACGGCAACCTCCTGGTCGCCGCCGTCGTGTCCGCCGACGCCGGGCCCGACCTCGCCGGCCCGGCGCTCGAGCGCCGGCTGCGCAGCCTGCCCGTGCCGGTACGCCTCCTGCACGGCCCGCAGGCGCGTGCCTTCGTCGGGGGCGCCGCCGTCCTGCGAGACCCCGCCGTCCTGCACGACCCCGCGGGGTGAGAGGCGCAGCGCCCGCTCGCGGGCTGCCGCGCGACCAGCACGGGCGTCCCAACGGGACCTCCCGCTCACCGAGCCTCCCCGCTCACGAACGAGGCCGCGCCCCGGGACGGGGCGCGGCCTCGGGCCGTCAGTGGTGCCTGCTCAGAGCGGGCGGACCTTCTCGGCCTGCGGTCCCTTGGGGCCCTGGGCGATCTCGAACTCGACCCGCTGGGCCTCCTCGAGCGTGCGGTAGCCCTGGGTCTCGATCGCCGAGTAGTGGACGAAGACGTCGGCACCGCCACCGTCCTGGGCGATGAACCCGTAGCCCTTCTCGCCGTTGAACCACTTCACAGATCCCTGCGCCATGCTGTTCCTGTCCTTCTGTCCATCCGGGGGACGTCGTGACCGGGCCTTCTGCCCGCTCCTCGTGCCGCAATGCCCTGTCCCACGCCCTGCCCCGTCTGGATCCCAGCGAACAGGTTGACGACGAGGGTCGGCCTTCACCTCGCGGCACTGCTGGCGGCGGCCCACCAGGTGCAGGCGGTGACCCGGGTCATCCGTAAGTCGTCACTGCAACACCGGCAAGTCTGGCATGGTGCCGCCGCACGGCGCCATAGTCCGCGGTGGCCTCCTGGACGCCCGCAGACGCCCCGAAGACGCCTCACGGACGCCCTCGGCGAGGGGTGGGTCAGGGGCGCTCGACGGGCCCGCGGGCCTCGACGGCACGGGCGTCGCGGCGACGCGCGAGGACCTCGCGCACCCTCGGCACGACGACGCCCTCGGCGCTCATGACCCGACGGGTCCGGCGCCTGCTCACGAGCACGCCGACGACCGAGACGAGCCACGGGACGGCCATGACCGCGAAGGCCGGCCGGAACGCGTCGAGGGACAACGGTGCGGCGCCGGCCGCCGCGGCGGCGTCGAGCACGACGCCCACCGCGAGGATCGAGACCACGGCCGCGGCGAACCCGCCGACGTTGACGAGCCCCGTCGCGGTGCCGAGGCGACCGGAGTGGTTGAACGTCCGCGCGAAGTCGAAGCCGATCGCGGACCCCGGGCCGCCGAGCCCCAGCACCACGACGAGGACCACGAGCAGCCACAGCGGGCTGCGCCCCGGGTGCACGAGGACGGCGGCCCACGCGAGGGCGGTCGCGAAGGCGATGGTGAGCACCATCCAGGAGCGCCGGAGCGGGTGCCGCCCCGTCAGGAGGCCGATGACGGGCCCGGAGAGCACGACGGACAGGACGTTGACGCTCAGGAGCGCGCCTGCCGTCGCCGGCGAGAGACCCTGCGCCGACGTGAGGAACGGGAACCCCCACAGGAGCACGAAGACCGTCAGCGAGAACTGCGTCGCCGAGTGCGACCAGAACCCGAGCCACGTGCCGGGCACACGGACGACGTCGCGCACCGGGCCGAGGAGTCCGCTGCGGGTGCGTACGACAGTGCCGGGCGGGCCGTCGCGCACGGCCGAGACGGCGAGCACGGCCGCGAGCACCCCGACCGCCGCGAGCCCCACGAAGGCCGGGGTCCAGCCGGCGAGGTGCAGCACCGCGACGAGCGGGACGGCGGCGGCCAGCTGGCCGACCTGCCCGAGGAGGCCGGTGAGCTGGGTGAACAGCGGGACGCGGCGGACCGGGAACCAGGCTGCGACCAGGCGGATGACCGAGATGAACGTGGCGGCGTCGCCCGCCCCGATGAGGACGCGCGCCGCGTACGCGAGCGGCAGCGAGTCCGTCACGCCGAGCAGGAGCTGACCACCCGCCATGAGCACGGCGCCCGCCGAGATCAGCGCGCGCGAGCCGAAGCGGTCGAGCAGGACGCCCGCGGGGACCTGGAGCCCGGCGTACACGGCGAGCTGCACCATGACGAACGTCGAGAGCACGGTCGCGCTCACGCCGAACCGGTCGACCGCCTCGACCCCAGCGACCCCGAGCGAGCTGCGGTGCAGGACGGCAACGGCGTACGCCCCGATCGCCGCACCCCACACCAGGTGGGCGCGCGCCGCGGAGGGTCGCTCGAGCGACGGTCCGGCCTGCGTCACCGCCGACCGGACCGTTCGGTGCACGAGGTCACGGGGTGGATCCGTCGCCCCCCTGCTGCTGCGCGAGGAAGCGCTCGAACTCCGCACCGAGCTCGTCGGCGGTCGGCAGGTCGCTCGTCTCGGCGAGCAGGTTGGTGCGCCCGATGACCCGCGTGAACGAGTCGTACTGCTCCTCGAGGGCGTGCACGACGGAGCCGATCTCCTCCGAGCCCGCGACCTGCCGCTCGACCTCGGCGAGCGCGTCCGCCGCCGGACCCTCGAGCCCGGAGGTGCCGAGCTCGAGGCCCGTGGCCCGCTCGACCTGCTCGAGCGCGACCAGGGAGGCCTGCGGGAACGTCGACTGCGCGAGGTAGTGCGGCACGTGGACGGCGAACCCCATCGCGTCGTGCCCCCACCGGCCGAGGCGGTACTCGAGGACCGCGCTCGCGCTCGCCGGCACCTGGACGGTCCCGAACCACGACACGTGGTCCTCGACGAGCTCGGGGCGCGAGCCGTGCGCCGTCACGCCGAGCGGGCGCGTGTGCGGCACGCCCATGGGGATGCCGTGGACGCCGACGGTCAGCGGGACGCGGAAGCGCTCGACGATCTGCCGCACGGCGGCGACGTAGCGCTCCCACTGGACGTCGGGCTCGACGCCGTGCAGGAGCAGGAACGGCACGTTCTCGCCGTCGCGCACCACGTCCACCACGAGCTCGGGCGCGGTGTAGTCGCTCCATGTCGCGGCGTCGAACGTCATCATCGGCCGCCGCGACCGGTAGTCGAGGAGCTCGTCCACGTCGAAGGTCGCCAGTCGCTGGGTCGTGAAGCTCGACACCAGGTGCTCGGCGGCCGTCTGGCCGGCGTTCCCGGCGTCGACGAACCCGCGCACCATGTGCAGCAGCAGCGGGCCTGCACCGGCGTCGGCGCGCTCGGCCAGCTCGTTCGCGACGTCCTCGTCGATCGTGTAGATCTCACCAGGGTCTCGCATCACGTCCTCCGTCCCCGCGCACAGCATCCGTCGTAGGTGCCGCGCGGCAGCCTCGTCCCGTCGTCGCAGTGGGCAACGCACGACGCCGCGCGGGCATTCCAGCGCTCACCGTGAGGGCAGGCGGACCACGGAGACGAAGAAGTCGTCGATCTGTCGCACGACGTCGATGAACCGCTCGAAGTCCACCGGCTTGGTCACGTACGCGTTCGCGTGGAGCGAGTAGCTGCGCAGCACGTCCTCCTCCGCCTCCGACGTGGTCAGGACGACGACCGGGATGCTGCGCAGGCTCTCGTCGGACTTCATCGCGCTGAGCACCTCGCGGCCGTCCATCCGCGGCAGGTTGAGGTCGAGGAGGACGAGGTCCGGCGTCGGGGCGTCCGTGTACTCGCCCTCCTTGCGCAGGAAGCTCATCGCGCTCACGCCGTCGCTGACGACGGTCAACCGGTTGGCGACCTTGTTCTCGGCGAACGCCTCGCGCGTCATGAGGACGTCGCCCGGGTCGTCCTCGACGAGCAGCACGTCGATCGTCTTGTGGTCAGGCATCGGGGCCGTCCTCTCCGCCGGAACCGGCGTCCTGCGGGCCCGCGGCAGGCTCTGCCGCGGGGTCGTTGCGTGCGGTGGGCGCCGGGTCCACCCCGGGCGCGCCGTCGGCACCGGGCTCGCCCGGGTCGACGTCCGCGGCCGCCGGCAGGGTCCACCGGATGGTGGCGCCCTCGGTGGCGTCCGGGTCGATCCAGATGTGCCCGTTGTGGTACTCCACGATCTTCTTGCACAGGGCCAGCCCGATGCCGGTGCCCTCGTAGACGTCCTTCGCGTGCAGGCGCTGGAAGATCACGAAGACCCGGTCTGCGTACTGCGGGTCGATCCCGATGCCGTTGTCGTGGCAGGCGAGCTCCCACGATCCTTCCACCCTTCGCGCCTCGAGCCGCACGACGGGCGGTCGGTCCGGGTGGCGGAACTTCAGGGCGTTGCCGACGAGGTTGGCCAGGAGCTGGACGAGCAGCGGCTCCTCGCCGCGGACCACGGGCAGGCCCTCACCGTCGATCGTCGCGCCGGTCGCCTCGATCGTGTCCTGCAGGTCACGTGTGGCCTGCGTGAGCGCCTGCGCCATGTCGACGTCGGAGACCTCGCCACCGATCCTGCCGACGCGCGAGAAGCCGAGGAGGTCGTTGATGAGCCGCTGCATGCGCTTCGCGCCGTCGACGGCGAAGCCGATGTACTGGTCGGCGCGCTCGTCGAGCTGCCCCTCGTAGCGCTTGGCGAGCAGCTGCGTGAAGCTCGCGACCTTGCGCAGGGGCTCCTGGAGGTCGTGCGACGCGACGTAGGCGAACTGCTCGAGGTCCCGGTTGGAGCGGCGCAGGTCCTCCGCCTGCTCGACGAGCTGCGCGTGCGACGCCTCGAGCTCGGCCTGCGCGGAGCGGGCCTCGGTCACGAGCACGGCGAGCCGTCCGCGCATCTGCTCGACGTCGCGCGCGACCTCGCCGACCTCGCCCGTGCCCGTCAGGCGCACGGCGTGGCCGACGTCGCCCTCGGCCACGACGCGCGCGTCCGCGGCGAGCTCCCCCAGGGGGTCCGTGACCCAGCGGCGCAGGTACACCCACAGGAGCGTGCCGACGACCACGGCCGCCACCGGGAAGGCGACGAGGATCGCCCGCAGCGTCGCGATCGAGGAGCGCATCGCGTCCACGGAGTCGGAGCGCGCCTCACGCAACGCCGCGCGGTACTCGACCAGAAGCCCTCTGACGTCGTCGAACAGGGCGCTCCCCGCCTCGATGTCCGCCGCCGTGACCGCGGCCGCCCCGCCCTCGTCGACCGCGGCGATCGCCGGCTCGGCGAAGCCGGAGTACCAGGCGGCGGCCGCCGCGTCCGCCTCGGCCCGCAGGCGGAGCACCCGGTGATCGCTCCCCAGCTCCTCGACGAGGTCCGCCTCGACGTCGGGCGGGGCGTCGCCCGCGTCGCCCTGGGTGTCGGCGCTCACCCGGTGGAACGTCTCGAGGGTCACTGGGTTGCCCGTCAGCGCGTAGCCGCGGACGGACGTCTCGGCGTCGACGAGCATCGTGTAGCCCGCGTCCGCCTCGGTCACCGCGCGGAAGTACGTGCCGGTGACCGCCGTGAGCCGCTCGCTCGCAGCGGCCAGTGCCCACAGCGCGGCGGCGAGCATCACGACGAGCACGACGGCGGCGGCGATCAACGCGGCGCTGAGCCGGCGGCGCAGCGACATCTCCTGCCCGGGGCGCCGCCGACCACCCGACGGGCGGGCGGCCACGTCCGGCGACGTCATCGGGCTGCGCGCGGACGTGGCATCGGGGGCGGCAGCCTCCTGCGCCGCCGTCATCGGGCGGAGCCCGCCCAGCCGAGCACGACGAGGGCCGTGTCGTCGACGAGGTTGCCGCCGTGACGCGCCCGGACCGCCTCGAGGATCCGGTCGACGAGGTTGGGCTCCCCCGGCGCCGGCGGCTCCCCGATACCCGGGTCCGTCGCGACCTGCTGCTCCATGAGGCGCTGGAGCCCCTCCTCGCCGAGGCGCGTCAGGCCGTCGTCCACCGTGGTCTCGAGGACGCCGTCGGTGAAGAGGATGACCCGCCAGCCCTCCGGGAGGTCCACGTGCTGCGGCTGCCAGCCCCCGAGCACCGGGATTCCGAGGGCCCGTCCCCGCGTGTCGGACGGCAGGACGGTCGTCGGGACGCCGAGCAGGAACGGCGACGGGTGGCCGCACAGGTACAGCTCCATCGACCGCCGGTCGGGCGCGACGACGACCATGACGAGCGTCGCGAAGATCTCGGGCCGCCCCCGCTCGGCGTGCAGGATCTGCTCCACGACGTCGAGGACCTTGCCCGCGGGCAGGCCTGCGAGCACGGACGTGCGCCAGGCCGTGCGCAGGGTCGCTCCGAGGGCGGCCTCGTCGGGGCCGTGCCCGGCGACGTCGCCGACGACCGCGGCCACGGAACCGTCGTCGCGCTCCACCACGTCGTAGAAGTCGCCCCCGAGGAGCCCGTCACGCCCCGCTCGGTAGCCGACGAGCACCTCCAGGGCACCGTCGCCGACGAGCGGGGTGGGCAGCAGCGCGCGCTCCAGCCGCGATGTCTCGTAGTCGCGCAGCTGCGCGCGGTAGAGCTCACGCTCCTGGCTCTCGGCGTGCCGGCGCTGGATCGCGTACCGCACCGAGCGCACCAGGAGCTCGGGCTCGACGTCGCCCTTGACCAGGTAGTCCTGCGCGCCCGCGGCGACCGCCCGCAGGCCCTGCCCCGTGTCCGTCAGACCGGTGAGCACGACGACGGCGGGGCTCTGGGGGGCCGTGATGACGCGCTCGAGCGCCGTGATGCCGACCGCGTCGGGTAGGCCGAGGTCCAGCAGCACGCAGTCGACGTCGAGCTGTGTCAGGGCGGAGTCGACGGTCCGCGCGCGCCGCAGGTCCACGGGCGCGTGCCCGTCGGCGAAGAGCTCCGCGACGAGGAGCGCGTCCGCGTCGTCGTCCTCCACCAGCAGCACCGTGAGGGGCCGCGGGTCGATCTCGTTGTACGGCACACGTCACCCTTCGCTGGCCCGCCCGACGGCGCCACCGTGGACCGCGGGAGGTCCATGGAGGCCGCGGGCCCGATCCTAGGGCGCGCGGGCCCGTCGTGCTCGCAGAGGCGCGGGCCGCCTCGCAGAGGCGCGGGCCGCGCAGAAGTCGCGTGACCGGACGCCCGCCGCGCCGAAGTGGCCCGCGAGGACCTCCGGAGGGCAGATAATGGACGGCCGATCGCGCGACGTCCGACCGAGGGGGCCCAGTGACAGGCAGGCAGGACCAGCTCCACGAGGAGCAGGCCGCAGTCGACGTCCGGTACGCGCGGCTCGACGCGCTGCGCGCCCAGACGGCGGCGCGCCTCGCCCGCACGCGACGGGTCGGCCCGTCGGGCTCGCCGCAGAACCGGTCCGAGCGTGACGCCTTCGCGACGCTCTACGAGGACCGGCTCGCCCAGCTCGACGCCGTCGAGCAGCGGCTCTGCTTCGGTCGGCTCGACCTGGCCGACGGTGGGCTGCGCTACATCGGCCGCATCGGGCTCACGGACAGCGAGCACACGTCGCTCCTCACGGACTGGCGCGCACCTGCGGCCCAGCCGTTCTACCGCGCGACCGCTGCCCAGCCCGACGGCCTCGTGCGTCGGCGCCACATCGTGACCCGGGGCCGTGCGGTGACCGGCCTTGAGGACGAGGTGCTGGACCTGGCCCTCCTGACCGGCGAGGACGGCGACGAGGCGGTGCTCGCGGGCCTGTCCGGCGAGGGCGCGCTGCTCGCCGCGCTGGCCGCGGGACGCACCGGACGCATGGGCGACATCGTCGCGACCATCCAGGCCGAGCAGGACGCGATCATCCGCTCCGAGCTCGCGGGTGCACTCGTCGTGCAGGGCGGGCCGGGGACCGGGAAGACCGCCGTGGCGCTGCACCGTGCCGCGTACCTGCTGTACGCGCACCGCCGCACGCTCGAGCGATCGGGCGTGCTCCTCCTGGGGCCGAGCCGGACGTTCCTGCGCTACATCGACCAGGTGCTCCCGTCCCTCGGGGAGACCGGCGTCGTGACCACGACGGTCGCGGACCTCTTCCCCGGGCTCGACGCCGTCGGCCAGGAGCCGGACGCCGTCGCAGAGATCAAGGGGCGGCCGACGATGGCCCGAGTCGTCGCGCGCGCCGTCCGCCAGCGGCAGCGCACACCGCGCGAACCCGTGACCGTGTCCATCGACGGCAGGCCCGTGACCGTGACGCCCCGCGACGTCGCGGACGCGATCGGCCGCGCCCAGCGGACGGGCAAGCCCCACAACCTGGCCCGCGTGGGCTTCGTGCGCGACATGCTCGGGCGCCTCGCTCAGCAGTACGTCGAGGGCCTCGGTCAGAGCGTGCCGCCCGAGGACCGCGCGGACATCGTGGAGGAGCTGCGCACGACGCGCGAGATCCGGGTCGCCCTCAACCTCGCGTGGATGCCGCTGACGCCCGAGCGCCTGGTGGACGACCTCCTGAGCAAGCCGCACCGGCTCGCCGCCGCCGCGCCCGACCTGTCCCCCGCCGAGCGTGACCTGCTCCTGCGCGAGCCCGGCTCGCCGTGGACCCCGGCGGACGTCCCCCTCCTCGACGAGGCGGCGGAGCTGCTCGGCGAGGACGACCAGGCCGAGCGCGCCCAGGCCGCGGAGAACGCCCGCCGACGCTCGGCCGAGCTCGACTACGCGCGCCAGGTCCTCACGTCCTCCGGCGCCGGCGGCGGTCTCGTGAGCGCCGAGGTCCTCGCGGAGCGGTTCGCCCACTCCGGGCCGTCGCTGACGACCGCGGAGCGCGCGGCCTCGGACCGCACCTGGACCTACGGGCACGTGGTCGTCGACGAGGCCCAGGAGCTCTCGCCGATGGCCTGGCGCATGGTGCTCCGGCGCTGCCCCACGCGTTCGATGACGATCGTGGGGGACGTCGCGCAGACGGCCGCGCCGGGCGGTGCCCGGCGATGGGACGCGATGCTCGACCCCGTCCTGCGGGGGTCGTGGCGGCTCGCCGAGCTGACGGTCAACTACCGGACCCCGGCCCTCGTGGCACGCACGGCGCAGGACGTCGCGACACGCGCCGGGCTGCCCGTGAGCGACCTCACGTCCGCACGGGAGGTGCCGCGGTCGCTCCTGGTCACGCCGACGTCCCCCGGCGCCGTGGTCGGCGCCACCGTCGACGCGACGGTCGAGGCGCTCCGAGCCCTCGGGGTCGCGCCCGGTGACGGACGTCACGACGCGATGCCGGTGGGGGTGGACGCGGGCGCCGACGGCGCGGCCGCCGCGGGCCGCGTCGCGGTGATCGCGGCGGACCACCGGGTGCGGGCGCTCCGGGACGCCCTCTCGTCCTCGCCGGTCGGGGACCACCTGCACGCCGACGGGTCGGGCTCGGTCCTCGACGCCCGGCTCGCGGTCATGGGCCCGCGCGCCAGCAAGGGGCTCGAGTTCGACGTCGTGGTGCTCGTCGAGCCGACCGAGGTCGCACGGAGCGGCGCCGGTGACCTCTACGTCGCGATGACGCGCCCGACCCAGGCGCTGCGGGTCGTGACCAGCGCGCCGCTGCCGGACGGCTTCGCCGACGTCGCGAGCTACTCCTCGCAGGCGACCTGACCCACGAGGGCGAGCCCTTGGAGGTCGCCCGGCCCCAGGTCGGTCCTCGTGGAGGTCATCGGGTGCATGAGCTCCGTCGCGTCGTCGACGTGGTCGAGGCCCAGCACGTGCGCCAGCTCGTGGACGACGATGGCCCGCGCCTGGGCGTACCCGTCGGAGCGGCCGAGGATCGCCGTGAGGTCGGGGGTGTCGAGCACCAGGCGTCCGGCCGCGAGCCAGGTCCCCTGGCCGCTCGCCCCCGGCACGGCGGCTGAGCCGCCCACGCCGGCGACCTGGCCCGCGAGCTCGGGCACCGATGTCTCGTCCGACCACGCGACCAGCACCGGGGCCCACGCGGCGCCGTACCGGTCCGGCTGGATGAGGGCACGCCCGAGGGCGGGCGGCTCATCCGTCGGCCCGACGTCGATGAACGCCAGGCCGCTCGCCGCCGACACGATCGCGATCGCGTCCGTGACGAGCTGGTCGCCACCCTGGGGGGCGCCGTCCGGCCGCATCGCGTAGCGCACCGGTCGGCACGGGTCGTACCCGACGGGCGCCCCTGCCTCGTCGGTGTGCAGGAAGGCGTGCGACCCCGCCGTGGTCACCGGCACCGGGGGCAGGACGCGGCCCGACGACGGGTCCGGCCGCGGGACCGCGACCGCGGCCCCGTCGATCTCGACGTACGCGCGGGGACGAAGGATGTCTGCCGGCTCCCAGCCCTCGGGGAGCACCAGCGCGGTGACCGCGACCACGGCCGCGAGCAGGACGAGGGCACCGAGGGTGCGTCCGGGCCGCCGCCGGGACCGGCGGGCCGCACGATCCATCTGGCGCACGACCCTGCGGGCGCGCCGCCGCTCCCGCCGCTCATGCCTGTCCACGGGGCAAGTGTGGCAGCGGGCACGGACACGGGCGCGGTTCCGACGTCCCGGGCGTCCCGCCTGTCGGTCGAGTTTTGGCCCGTGGCCCGCCGAGGGCCACGATGGGGCCGTGCTACGAGCCCTGCTCCTCGAGAACCTGCATCCCGATGCGACGACCATCCTGCGCGGCGGCGGCGTCGACGTCACGGCCCGCTCCGGGGCCCTCGACGAGGACGAGCTCATCGAGGCGCTCGACGGCGTCCACCTGCTCGGCATCCGGTCCAAGACGCAGGTGACCCAGAAGGTGCTGCAGAACGCCCCGGACCTGCTGGCGATCGGCGCCTACTGCATCGGGACGAACCAGATCGACCTCCGGGCTGCGGCGGACCGCGGCGTCGCGGCGTTCAACGCCCCGTTCTCCAACACGCGCTCCGTCGTGGAGCTGACGCTCGCCGAGATCATCGCCCTGACGCGGCGGCTCACCGAGCGCGACCGATCGCTGCACGACGGCGTCTGGGACAAGTCGGCGGACGGCGCGCACGAGGTCCGCGGCCGCACGCTCGGCATCGTCGGGTACGGGAACATCGGCACGCAGCTCTCGGTCCTCGCCGAGGCGCTCGGCATGTCGGTCGTCTTCTACGACACAGCGGAGCGCCTCGCGCTCGGCAACGCGCGGCGTCTGGAGAGCCTCGACGAGCTCCTCGACGTCGCGGACGTGGTCACGCTGCACGTGGACGGCCGCAGCGGCAACGCGGGGCTGTTCGGAGCCACGCAGTTCGCCCGCATGAGGCCGGGCGCGATCTTCCTCAACCTCTCCCGCGGCTTCGTCGTGGACTACGCCGCCCTACGCGAGCAGGTCCTGGCGGGCCACGTCGGCGGTGCGGCGGTGGACGTCTTCCCGGAGGAGCCCAAGCGACGTGGGGACGCGTTCGAGTCAGAGCTGCGCGGGCTGCCCAACGTGATCCTCACGCCGCACATCGGCGGCTCGACGGAGGAGGCGCAGGAGGCGATCGGCCAGTTCGTCTCGAACAAGCTGCGCGACTACCTCGGCAACGGGTCGACGACGCTGAGCGTCAACCTGCCGAACCTGGCCCTGGACGCCAGGACCGGCTCGCACCGCCTCGCCCACCTGCACCGCAACACGCCCGGCGTCCTCGCCGGGATCAACCAGACGCTCGCCGAGCACGGCGTCAACATCGAGGGCCAGCTGCTCGCGACGCGCGGGGACCTGGGGTACGTCGTCACGGACGTCGCGGCCGACCTCGGCCCGGACGTGTGCGACGTCCTGCGGTCCATGGCCCAGACGATCCGCCTGCGCGTCCTGTCCTGACGCCGCGCGGCCCGGACACGCCGACGGCGGCGACGCTCGTCGCGCCGCCGCCGTAGGTCGGGTGCCGGGCCGGGAGACCGACCCGCGCCCCTGGCCGGTCCGCGCTCGCACGCGGCAGGCCGGGAGCGGGCGGGCCCCGTCAGCCCGTCTTGCGCCGGAAGGCGCGCTTGCCGCCCCCGGTGACCTCGGAGCCGTGGACGACGCCCGTGTTCTGGCGTCCCTCCGCGGTCCGGTGCGCGCTCTCCTGCTTGCGCGCGAGCGCCGCACGGAATCGCGCCTTCGCATCGTCGGCTGCGGCCGGCTCCGTGTGCGACGGAGCCTCCTGGTCGTGGTCGGCCATGGCCTACCTCCTGCTCGTCCTGCTCGAGATGGTGTGACGTCGCCCTCGCCGCATGTGAGCCGAGGCCGGACCGCACCGGTCCTGACCAGCCTGACGGTACGCGACGGGGACGCGCCACCCCATTCTCGTCCCGGCGGCGGCACCGCCGGGCGTGCACGGGGGTGCGGGCGCGGCGCGTTACGGTCGACGCATGTCGAGCGACACGCGACCGCACGCCCCGGGCACCTCGTCCATGACCTTCCGGCGCGCGGGCCGATCGGGCCTCGACCTCCCCCTGGTCTCCCTCGGCCTGTGGCAGAACTTCGGAGCGGCGCAGCCCTTCGAGGTGCAGCGCGCCATCGTCCTGGCGGCCGTCGAGCACGGGATCACGCACCTGGACCTGGCCAACAACTACGGCCCGCCCCCGGGCGCGGCCGAGGAGGTCATGGGCACGCTGCTGCGCACCGACCTCCGGGGCCGCCGTGACGAGCTCGTCCTGACCACCAAGGCCGGGTACCGGATGTGGCCCGGGCCCTACGGGGAGCACGGTTCGCGGGCCTACCTCCTGCGATCGCTCGACCAGTCGCTGCGACGGCTCGGCCTGGAGCACGTCGACGTCTTCTACAGCCACCGGTTCGACCCGGCCACGCCGCTCGAGGAGACGCTCGGCGCGCTCAAGACGGCCGTCGACCAGGGCAAGGCGCTCTACGCGGGCATCTCCTCCTACTCGGCGGCACGCACGCGCCAGGCGCTCGCCGTCGCCTCGCGGATCGGTCTGCGCCTCACGTTGCACCAGCCGTCGTACTCGATGCTCAACCGCTGGATCGAGCGCCCGGCCGCCGACGCCGGCGGCGCGAGCCTGCTCGACGTCGTCGGGGCCGCAGGACTCGGCACAGTGGTCTTCTCGCCGCTGGCCCAGGGCATGCTCACGGAGCGCTACCTCGGCGGCGTGCCTGCGGGGTCGCGTGCGGCACGTGGCGGCCCGCTCGACCCTCGGATGCTCACGGCCGAGACCCTGGACCACGTGCGCGCGCTCGACCGCATCGCCCACGACCGTGGTCAGAGCCTGGCGCAGATGGCGATCGCGTGGGCCGCCCGGGACCCACGGGTGACCTCCGTGGTGGTGGGGGCCAGCAGCACCGAGCAGCTCCTGGCCAACCTGGGAGCGGTCGCCTCGCCCCCGTTCAGCACCGACGAGCTCGAGGCGATCGACCGGCACGCGGTCGACGCGGACGTCAACATCTGGGCCAGCCGGTCGAGTGACCTGTGAGCGCGGGGCGGAGCCCCGGCCACCCCGACGACGCGTGACCTACGGTGCGGTAACCTACGGCGCCGTAGGGATACCCTGGGGGCGTGAGCACCCCCCTGCCCCGCCCCTGGCTCGACTCCTACGCCCCGGGCGTGCCCGCGGACGTGGACGTACCGACCGAGCCGGTCACCGTGACCCTCGCCCGCAGCGCCGAGGCGTACCCCTCGCGGGTCGCCACCGACTTCATGGGTGCGGTGACGACGTACGACGCGCTGCTGCGGCGGGTGGAGCGGGCCGCTGAGGCCCTGCGCGAGATCGGCGTCCGGCCGGGTGACCGCGTCGCACTGGTCCTGCCCAACTGCGCGACGCACGTCGTCGCGTTCTACGCGGTCCTGCGCATCGGCGGTGTCGTCGTCGAGCACAACCCGACGTACTCGGCGAACGAGCTCGAGCACCAGCTGAGCGACAGCGGCGCCGTCGTGGCGATCGTGTGGGAGAAGGCCGTCGCTGCCGTCCAGGAGGTCCGGGCGGGGACCGACCTCCGCACCGTGATCGCGGTGAACCTGGCGTCCGACCTGCCCGGGGTCAAGCGGGCCGCGCTCTACCTGCCCGTCCCCGCCGCCCGCAAGACGCGCGCGTCGATGCGCTCCCGGGTCCGCGCCGACGCAGGCGTCCTGCGCTGGGACCGCCTGGTGGCGCACGCGCGACCGCTCCCGTCCGACCACCCCCAGCCGGGCCTGGACGACATCGCGCTCCTGCAGTACACCGGCGGCACGACCGGCACGCCCAAGGGCGCGGTGCTGCGGCACCGGCACGTCGCGGTCAACGCTGCGCAGGGTCAGGCCTGGACGCAGCACACCGAGGGCAACCAGACGATCTACGCCGCGCTGCCGTTCTTCCACGCGTTCGGGCTCATGCTGTGCCTGACGTACGCGATCCGTCTCGCGGCGACCATCGTGATCTTCCCGAAGTTCGACGTCGACAGCGTGCTCGCGGCGCAGCGGCGGCGGCCGGCCACGTTCATCCCCGGTGTCCCGCCGATGTTCGAGCGCCTCACGGCAGGAGCCCGGCGCACCGGCACCGACCTCACGTCCATCCGGCACGCGATCTCCGGCGCGATGTCGCTGTCCGGCGAGACGGCCGCGGGGTGGGAGGACGTCACGGGCGGCATCCTCGTGGAGGGCTACGGGATGACCGAGACGTCGCCCGTCGCCCTCGGCAGCCCGATGTCGCCCGAGCGACGGCCCGGGATGCTGGGCCTCCCCTTCCCGTCGACCTACGTGCGCGTCGTGGACCCGGAGGACCCGACGCGCGACGTCGAGCCGGGCGAGCGGGGCGAGCTCCTCATCAGCGGCCCGCAGGTCTTCGACGGGTACTGGAACCGCCCCGAGGACACGGCGGCCGTGCTGCTCGAGGACGGCGACCGGGTGTGGCTGCGCACGGGTGACGTCGTGGTCGTCGAGGACGGCGGGTTCGTGCGCCTCGTCGACCGCATCAAGGAGGTCATCATCACGGGCGGGTTCAACGTGTACCCCTCCCAGGTCGAGGACCACCTGCGCCAGATGCCCGGGATCCAGGACGTCGCCGTGGTCGGCATCCCCGGGGGCGACCTCGGCGAGAAGGTCGTGGCCGCCATCGTCCTCGCCGAGGGTGCGACCCGCATCGAGCTCGCCGCCGTGCGCGCATGGAGCGAGCAGAAGCTCGCGCGCTACGCGCACCCCCGGGACCTCGTCGTGCTCACGGAGCTGCCGCGCTCCCAGATCGGCAAGGTGCTGCGGCGCGTGGTGCGCGAGCAGATCATCGACAAGAGCTGACGCGTCACGCCCGAGCGGCGCCCGCCCGCAGGGCACGCGCGCGGACGTAGGCGTGCACCTCGGTCAGCGCCTCGAGCTGCGCCGCGGTCTGGTCCACGAGCCGGGCGGAGCGGCCGGGAGCCATGCCGCTCGCCTCGCCGAGCCCGTCCAGGGTCTGCCACAGCCCGAGCTTGCCGGCCACGGCGCTGCGAGCGATCTCCGTCTCCAGGAGCGCCGTCAGCGGGGAGCTGCGCACGATGCGGCCGTTCGCCTTGAGCCGTGCCGCGACCTCGCCCGCCCTGGCGACGGCCTGCTTCAGCGGCGACCCCGCCAGGCCGAGGGTCCCGATCAGACGCCTCAGCTCCTCACGCTCGTCGCTCACCTCGGCGGCGACGCGGGAGATCGTCGGTCCGACCCGCGTCCCCCTGAGCGTGCGTGCGAGACGCCCGATGCGGTGGGAGCCCGCGACCGCACCGGCGAGGTGGTCGCTGAGGTAGATCTCGAGCAGCTGCTCGTCGACCGGTGACGCGACGCCGCGGGGCGCCGTCGGGAGAGCTGACATCGCACCTCCAGGTGGGTGAGGTGCTCAGGTTCGCACCGCGGCCCCGCCCTCGCGACCGCTCGGGTCAGTCGGCGGCGGCCGGACCCGCAGAGGCGGGCGCCGCGTCCGACGGCGCTGCCTCGTCCGCAGCGTGCGCGTGCTCGGCGCGAAGCGCGGTGATCGCGCTCTCGAAGTCGTCGAGCGACTGGAACGCCTGGTAGACGCTTGCGAACCGCAGGTAGGCGACCTCGTCGAGCTCCCGCAGCGGCCCGAGGATCGCCAGGCCGATCTCGTGCGCGTCGAGCTCGGCACTGCCCGTGCTGCGCAGGGTCTCCTCGACTCGCTGGGCGAGCACGGCGAGGTCGTCCTCACTGACCGGGCGCCCCTGGCACGCCTTGCGCACGCCCGTGACGATCTTGTCCCTGCTGAACGGCTCGGTCACTCCCGACCGCTTGACCACGGACAGGCTGGCCGTCTCGATCGTCGTAAAACGCCGCTGGCACGCCGGGCACTGGCGTCGCCGCCTGATCGAGGATCCGTCGTCGGAGGTTCGTGAGTCGACGACGCGCGAGTCCGCGTGGCGGCAGAAGGGGCAGTGCACCGGGACGTCACCTCTCGGAACAGCAGGGACGCGCTCGCATCGGACGTCGGCGGCCCCCGTGTGCGCGCCGACCCGGACGGGTCGACGCGATACGTCGGCCACCGTACGGGGGCGCCCCAGGCGGTGCAAGAATCTCGCCGCTCTCACAGGCCCGTGCGACGCCTCGCCCAGGGCCGGCGGCACCCGTGCCGGTGTCAGGACTGCGCGGGCACCAGGATCTGCTGCCCGGCCTGCAGCTCGACGCCGTCGAGGCCGTTGACCTCGGCGATCCGGTCCACAACGTCGCGGATGTCCTGGCCGGGCCCGGCGACCTCACCGGCGATGGCCCACAGCGTCTCTCCCGCCGCCACGGTGCGGGCGACGACCGGCACCGCGTCCGCCGGGCCGTCTGCCATGGCCCGCTGCGCCGACAAGCCGGCACCGAGCGCGAGGATGCTCGCGAGCACGATCACCACGGCCCTCCCCCGCCTCGTCAGCCGGACCGAGCCGGTACCGGCGCTCGCGTTCGAGGGTGCGTCCACGCGGGACCCACGCATGACAGCCGCGGAGCTCGTGCCCTGCCCGACCCGGCGCCGCCGAGGCGCACCCGCACCGAGAGCCGGGTGGTTGTCCCAAGCGATCGCGCTCATGGTCGTCTCCTCGTGAATCGTCGAACACCTGTTCGTCGAACGTCTGTACGATGTGTAGCACGGAATCCCGCGCGATGTCGAGACACGCTCGAACAGGTGTTTGATCCCTAACCGCGGCGCCCCTAGGGTGGGAGCCACGAGAAGAGCCCACCACCGACCACTGACACGGCCCCGGGGCCCGCGTCAGGGCACCGGTGGCGGGCGGCCCGTCAGGCACCGCGGACGGACCGAGCAGGACCCGACGACGCATGGACGACTTGGCCCAGGAGGTCACCGTGGCAGCGAGAACCACCCCACCGACGGGGTCCGACGGGACGCTCGCCTCCGTCCACGCGCTGCCGGACGGCGCAGCCGACGGGAACGGCCTGACCAGCAGGCAGCGGCTCGTGCTCGAGACCATCCGGTCGAGCGTCGAGAGCCGCGGGTACCCGCCCAGCATGCGTGAGATCGGGGAGGCCGTCGGTCTGACGAGCCCATCCTCCGTCAAGCACCAGCTGACGGTCCTGGAGCGCAAGGGGTACCTGCGGCGGGACCCGAACCGCCCCCGGGCCATCGAGGTCGTCCACCCGGACGACTCGCGCGCGATCAGCCCCTTCGGCGCCGAGGTCGGGCACGCCGAGGACGACCTCGCGCGCGGCGACGCGACACCCACGCCCTCCTACGTCCCCGTGGTCGGCCGGATCGCCGCCGGCGGACCGATCCTTGCCGAGCAGGTCGTGGAGGACGTCTTCCCGCTGCCGCGTCAGCTCGTGGGCGACGGGGAGCTGTTCCTCCTCAAGGTCGCGGGCGACTCGATGATCGACGCCGCGATCTGCGACGGCGACTGGGTGGTCGTCCGCAGGCAGCCGGTCGCCGAGAACGGGGAGATCGTCGCGGCCATGATCGACGGCGAGGCGACGGTCAAGACCCTGCGCCGCGCCGACGGCCACGTGTGGCTGCTCCCGCAGAACCCGTCGTACGCACCGATCCCGGGCGACGACGCGGTCGTGCTCGGGCGCGTCGTCACGGTCCTTCGCAGCCTCTGACCTGCGCGCGCGGGACGGTCAGGTCCCGCGCCGCTACAGCCCGAACTGGCGCGCGACCGAGCGCAGGGCCTCGGCGGAGCTGCGCAGGCCGCTGAGCTCCTCGTCGCTCATGGCGACCTCGAGCCGCGCACCGACCCCGTGCCTCCCGACGATCGACGGCACCGAGAGGCACACGTCCGAGATGCCGAGGTACCCGTCGAGCAGGGACGAGACGGGCAGGACGCGCCGCTCGTCGTTGAGCACGGCCTCGATGATGCGCGAGCCGGCGAGGGCCACGGCGTAGTTGGTCGCGCCCTTGCCCGCGATGATCCGGTAGGCGGAGTTGACGACCTCTTCCGCGATGCGCTTGCGGTCCGCGGAGCCCAACCGCCCCTCGACCCGGCCGTCCGGGCCCATGACGCCCGGCCACTGCATGAGGGGCACCGACCCGATGGTCGCCGAGCTCCACAGCGGGATCTCGGAGTCGCCGTGCTCCCCGGCGATGTACGCGTGGATGTTCTGGACGGCGACGCCCGTGTGCTGGGCGAGCAGGTACCGCAGGCGTGACGAGTCGAGGACCGTGCCGGAGCCGAAGAGCTGGTTCGCGGGCAGCCCCGAGATCTTGAGAGCGGCGTACGTGACGATGTCGACGGGGTTCGTGACCATCACGTAGACGGCGTCGGGTGCGACCTCCACCAGCCGCGGAAGGATCGAGCGGACCAGGGAGATCGTGGCCTCCGCGAGGTCGATCCTGGTCTGGCCGGGCTTCTGCTTGGCGCCCGCCGTCACGACGACGACGTCGGCCCCCGCGCACACCGCGATGTCGTCGGAGCCGACGACGTCGGCCATGGGCATGAACTGGATGCCGTGGCCGATGTCGAGCGCCTCGGCCTCGACCTTCGCCGCGTTGATGTCGTACAGCGCCACGGTGCGCGCGGCGCCGCGCATCAGAGCGGCGTACGCCATCGTCGACCCGACGGAGCCCGCACCGACCACGGCGAGCTTGGTCGTCCTGCGTCCCGCGGGGACCGCGTCCAGGCCCATCTCGTCCGCCTCGCTGATCCGACGCTCGGCACGCCCGTTGCTGTCCACCACGATGCTCCCTGTCGTTCGGTCCTCGGTGTGCCTCACCCTACGGCCGGGGTGGCCGGCGCCGCGCCCCTCGCGAGCCTGGCGAGCGCGGCCAGCGCGACCGCGCGGTCCGTCGTCTGCCAGAACGGCGGCATGCTGCGTGCGAGGAACGACCCGTACCTCGCGGTCGCGAGACGTGGGTCGAGGACGGCGACGACGCCGCGGTCCGTGTCCGTCCGGATGAGCCGGCCCGCACCCTGCGCGAGGAGGAGCGCCGCGTGGCTCGCCGACACCGTCATGAAGCCGTTCCCACCCGACGCCTCGACAGCCTCCGTGCGCGCGGACCGGACCGGGTCGTCGGGCCGCGGGAACGGGATCCGGTCGATGAGCACGAGCCGGCACGCGTCGCCGGGGACGTCGACCCCCTGCCACAGGGAGAGCGTCCCGAACAGGCACGTCCGCCCGTCCTGCGCGAACTGCCGGACGAGGGTCGGGAGCTGGTCGTCGCCCTGGCACAGGATCGGCACGTCGAGGCGTTCGCGCATCGCCTCCGCAGCCGCGACCGCCGCCCGGCGGGACGAGAACAGGCCGAGGGTCGCCCCGTCCGCGGCGCTGACGAGCTCGGCGATCTCGTCGAGCTGCGCCTGCGTGGTCGGCTCACGCCCCGGCGCGGGAAGGTGCCTGGCGACGTACAGGATCCCGCTGCGCGGGTAGTCGAACGGGCTGCCCACGTCGAGCCCACGCCACGCCCGGGCGACCGCTGGGTCGTGCGACGGCGCCGCCAGGGGTGCGGCGGGTGCGTCCACCTCGCCCTGCGCCTCCTGCTCCGGGTCGAGCCCGACGCTCCTGGCCACGGGCGTGAAGCTGCCGCCGAGCGCGAGGGTCGCCGAGGTGAGCACGGCCGTGCGTCCCGTCAGCAGGTGTGCGCGCACGAGGCCCGCCACCGCGAGCGGCGCCGCGTGCAGGCGAGACGCGCCCGAACGGCCGAAGCCCTGGTCGCCCCGCGCGCACCACAGCACGTCCAAGCCGTTGCTCGCGGCGTCGCCGCTCATGCGTTCCGCGATCTCGAACACGGCCAGCACCGCGGAGACAGCCATCTTGAGGCCCCCCTCGGCCTGGCTCGCCGCGGGGCCGCCGGGCTCGGGCTTGAGGGCCGTCAGGAGCCCGCGCATCCCGTCGCGGACAGCCGCGACGGCCATGGCCGCCTCGGGTGGCAGGCCACCCCTGAACCGTCCCTCGGGCAGCGCGGCGAGCGCGGTGCCGAGCGCCTGCGTCGCCGTGTCGAGCTCGGTCGTCTGGACGCCGCCGTGACGGCGGGCGAGCCGTGCCGCATGCTCCACGGTCGCGACCGACAGCTCTGCCGTGGCCTGGGCCGTGACGCGGTCCGTGAGCTCGTGCGCCTCGTCCACGACGAGCACGTCGTGCTCGGGCAGGACGCCCGGGGAGCCCCCGGCGGCGATCCCGAGCATCGCGTGGTTCGTCACGACGACGTCAGCCTCGCGTGCACGCGCGCGGGCCTGCTCCGGGAAGCACTCCTCGACCAGCGGGCACTTGCTGCCCAGGCACTCCATCGCGGTGACCGAGACCTGCCGCCACGCGCGGTCGGGCACGCCCGGCACGAGGTCGTCCCGGTCGCCCGTCGTCGTCTCGTCGGCCCACTCGCGCAGCCGCAGGACCTGACGGCCCAGCTCGCCCACGCCACCGCCTGTCGCGCCCGGCTCGTCCGCCCCGGTGAGGGCGGGGTGCTCCGCAGCCCCGGGCGACTCGCCGACGGCCGCGAACAGCGTCCCCGGCTCGTCCTGGGGATAGCCGCCGGCGACCTTCTGCAGGCACAGGTAGTTGTGCCAGCCCTTGAGCAGCGCGATCTGCGGCGCGCGTGGGAGCTGCGGCGCGACGGCGGCGGCGACGAGCGGGAGGTCACGCGTCATGACCTGCCGCTGGAGCGCCAGGGTCGCCGTCGAGACGACCACGCGCTCGTCGGCGACGACCGCGTGCCGCACCGCCGGCACGAGGTACGCGAGCGACTTGCCCGTGCCCGTGCCCGCCTGGACGAGCAGGTGCTCGCGACGGTCGATCGATGCGGCCACGGCGCGCGCCATGGCGTGCTGTCCATCCCGGCGACGACCCCCGAGCGCCGTGACGGCGAGGTCGAGGAGGGCGTCGGCCGCAGCCGTCTCACCCGTCGGTGCCGTCTCGGCGGCGTCGGCCCGACGGGGGGCGCCGTCGGGCGTCGGGTGCCCGGACGTCCCCGGCCCGTCCTGCCCGTCGTCCGACGACGAGGACGTGCGCTTCCGACTCACCCGGGAAGCCTAGATGCTCGACCCGCCGCCCCCGACCTCGTCCCCGGGTCTCAGCCGACGGAGACGGCCCGCAGCTCGGCAGCCAGGTCCGGGTCGACGCGTCCGCGCAGGACCGTGCCCTGCTCCGTGTGCTCCTCGGCCTCGATCTCGCCCGCGGTGTGCGCGCGGCTCACGAGGTCGCCCCGCCGGTACGGCACGACGACGTCGACGGTCTCGAGGGGGTGGGGCAGCTCGGCGGCGATCCTCTCCCGCAGGTCTTCGATGCCCGCTCCTGTGTGGGCCGAGACGACGACCGAACGCGGCTCGCGTCGCCGCAGGCGGGCGACCACGTCGGGGTCGGCGACGTCGGCCTTGTTGAGCACCACGAGCTCGGGGATCGCACCCGCGCCCTCGATCTCCGCGAGCACGGCGCGGACGGCCGCCACCTGGCCCTCGGGGTCCGGGTGCGAGACGTCGACGACGTGCAGGATGAGGTCGGCGTCCCCGACCTCCTCGAGCGTGGAGCGGAACGCCTCGACGAGCTGGGTCGGCAGGGACCGCACGAACCCGACGGTGTCGGAGAGCGTGTAGGCGCGGCCGTCGGGTGTCTGGGCCCGCCGCACCGTGGGGTCGAGGGTCGCGAACAGGGCGTTCTCCACGAGCACACCCGCGCCCGTCAACCGGTTCAGGAGGCTCGACTTGCCCGCGTTCGTGTACCCCGCGATCGCGACCGACGGCACGTGGTGCCGCCTGCGGGACGAGCGCTGCGTCGCCCGGGACGGTGCCATCGCCGCGATCTCCCGGCGGAGCTTGGCCATGCGTGTGCGGATGCGTCGGCGGTCGAGCTCGATCTTGGTCTCGCCAGGACCGCGCGAGCCGATCCCCGCGCCCGCCGCGACGCGGCCTCCGGCCTGCCGGGACATGGACTCGCCCCAGCCCCGCAGCCGCGGCAGCAGGTACTCGAGCTGCGCGAGCTCGACCTGCGCCTTGCCCTCACGGGACTTCGCGTGCTGGGCGAAGATGTCGAGGATCAGCGCGGTCCGGTCGATGACCTTGACCTTGACGATGTCCTCGAGGCTGCGCCGCTGCGACGGCGCCAGGTCGGCGTCGACGATCACCGTGTCGGCGCCCGTCGCCTGGACGATCCCCGCGAGCTCCGCGGCCTTGCCGGAGCCCAGGTACGTCCCCGGGTCTGGGTGGGACCGTCGCTGGAGGATCCCGTCGAGCACCTCGGAGCCCGCTGTCTCCGCGAGCGCGGCGAGCTCGCGCAAGGACAGCTCGGCGTCCTCCCCCGTACCTGACGTCCACACCCCGGCGAGCACGACCCGCTCGAGGCGCAGCTGCCGGTACTCGACCTCCGTGACGTCCGTGAGCTCGGTGGACAGGCCCGAGACGCGGCGCAGGGCGGCACGGTCCTCGCGGTCGAGCTGCTCCCCGTCGGTCTCGGTGTGGCGGGTCGCGCCGTCGTCCAGCGCGGTCCCTGCCCTGGCCAGCACGCGGGCGACCACGGCGTCGGCGAGCTCGCGTGAGCTCCGGGCATCGTTCTCGGGGTTGGTCATCGGGTCCTTCCGTCGACCTCTAGCGTCGCACGCGGCGTGTCGCGGTGCGAAACGATTACGCCGTGGGCGGGACGCCGCGCGCGACGTCGGCGCACCGGGCCGGGCGCGCCGTACCGCCGCACGTCCGCAGCCCCACCCCCGTGCGCCTCGGTACAGTTCGGCACGTGCCCGACGACGCCGAGGAGCCGCGCGCGGCCCACCCACCCGTGACCGCGGACCCGACGGCAGGCGACCACTACTTCACGGCCACGCCGGCGTCGCCCGCGGAGCAGCGCCGCATGGACGTGCGGCTGGCGGGGCGCGACGTGAGCGTGTGGACGGCGGGCGGCATCTTCTCGCCCGGTCGCGTGGACCTCGGCACGCAGGTGCTGCTGCGCACCGTCCCCCCGGCACCGGCGCACGGCCACCTCCTCGACCTGGGCTGCGGCTGGGGCCCCGTCGCGCTGACGCTCGCGCTCGAGTCGCCCGAGGCGCACGTGTGGGCCGTGGACGTGAACGCGCGGGCGCTGGACCTCCTGCGGCGCTCCGCCCGGGACCTAGGCCTCGCGAACGTCAGCGCCGTGACGCCGGACGAGGTCCCGCAGGACGTGCTGTTCGCGGCCGTGTGGTCCAACCCGCCGATCCGCGTCGGCAAGGACGCGCTGCACGCGATGCTGACCCGCTGGCTCCCCCGCCTGGACGACGGTGCCGACGCGCACCTGGTCGTGCAGCGCAACCTCGGGGCGGACTCGCTGCAGCGGTGGATCGCGAGCGAGCTCGCCATGCCGGTCACGAAGGTCGCGAGTGCGAAGGGCTTCCGCGTCCTGCGCGTGACGCACTAGGCCGCGGCCGGTCTCACCGCGGCAGGGCCTCCAGGTCCACGACCGCCTCGGCCACGAGCACCGCAGGACCCGCGAGCTCGACGTGACCGCCGTCGAGCACCCGCACGCGGACTGTCCCGCCCGGCACCTCGACCGTCCACACGTCGGGCGCACCGGCGCCGGCCCACGTGCGCACCGCCAACGCGGCGGCGCACGCCCCGGTCCCGCACGAGCGGGTCTCCCCGACGCCTCGCTCGTGCACGCGCATCCGGACCACGCCCGTGAGGCCGCCGTCGGCCTCGGTGCGCTCGCCCAGCGGGACCACGAGCTCGACGTTGGTGCCCCGCGGCGGCTCGGGCACGACGTCGGGCGCGACGCTCAGGTCCGCACGCGCGAGCTCGCCCGCGTCGGCGAGCACGAGGACGGTGTGGGGGTTGCCGAGGTCGACGCTCAGGCCCGGGCGGACGACGTCCAGGCCGCGCACGGTCACCTCGGCGTCACCACCCGCCTCGACGGCCCCTGCGCCGCCCGGCAGGTGCCACGGCCCCATGTCCACGGCGTACCAGTCGGCGCCCCGGCCCGTCGGGTCCGTGACACGGCGGACCCGGCGCACCCCGGCACGCGTGCCCAGCACGAGCTCGCCGCTGCCGTCCCACGCGCCGACGTGCTCCGCGAGCCGCGCGACGACCCGGACGCCGTTCCCGCACATCTCCGCGACGCTCCCGTCGGCGTTGCGGTAGTCCATGAACCACACGGCGCGCGGGTCCTCGACGAGGGAGGCCGCCCCCTCGGGCAGCGCCCGGCTCGCGACGAGCCGGATGACGCCGTCGCCACCGACGCCCGCACGCCGGTCCGCGAGCGCACGCACGAGCTCGGGCGTCAGGTCCAGGTCACCGGCGCGGTCGTCGACGAGCACGAAGTCGTTCTGCGTCCCGTGGCCCTTGAGCACGGCCAGGGTGCTCGACGGGGCCCCGTCGGGTCGTGACCCTCCCGTCGGCGTGGCGGACGACGCGCTCGGTGCAGTCATGACCCGAGGGTACGGCGACGCTGACCCGGGTCGGGCAGGCGTCCGGCGTCGGCCGCCCCGACGAGCTCGAGGGCTCGGTCGACGAGGTCGGGCCGTTGCGCGTCGAGCCAGTGGACGCGCGGGTCCCGGCCGAACCAGCCCATCTGCTTGCGGGCGAGCCGCCGGGTGCCCGCGACGACGGCCTCACGCGCGGCCGCCTCGGTGAGGTCGCCGCGAAGCATGGCGAGGACCTCCGCGTACCCGACGGCGCGCGCGGCGGTGCGCCCCATGCCACGGGCGGCGAGGCCGCGGACCTCCTCGACCAGGCCCGCGTCCCACATGCGTCCGACGCGGGCCTCGACCCGGCGGTCGAGGGCCTCCCGCGCGTGGTCGAGCCCGATCTGCACGGCCGGCACGGCGTACACCTGCTCCGGCAACGACGCGCTGTACGCCCGTCCGGTGATCTCGATGACCTCGAGGGCACGCACGATGCGGCGGGTGTTCGCGCGGCCGATCGCCCTGGCCGCCTCCGGGTCGACGGCTGCGAGCTCGTCGTGGAGGAGGCCCGGACCCACCTCGAGGGCGCGCTGCTCGAGGCGCGCGCGGACGGCGGGGTCCACGGGTGCGAGCTCCATCCGGTCGAGCAGGGCGCGGACGTACAGGCCCGACCCGCCGACCACGACGGCCCGGCTCCCGCGCGCCTGCACCGCACCGATGTCGGCGCGCGCATGGCGCTGGTACGCGGCCACGGACGCGTCCTCGCCCACGTCGAGGACGTCGAGCTGGTGGTGGGCGACGCCGCGGCGGTCGGCCGGCGAGAGCTTCGCGGTGCCGATGTCCATGCCGCGGTAGAGCTGCATGGCGTCGGCGTTGACGACCTCTCCGCCGAGCGCCTGCGCGAGCGCCACCCCGAGGTCCGACTTGCCCGTCGCGGTCGGCCCGACGACGGCGACGACGAGGCCCGGTGCGCTCACCGGGGCGCCCACAGGACGACGGCGTAGGTCGCGCCGAGCGGCGCCCCCACCAGGCGCACCTGCGCGGTGACCGCCTCGTCGGGCCCACCGCCTGCCGCCACCTCCGCCGCGCCCCTGAGCACCTCGCACGGCCCCCAGGCCGTGATCGCGAGCTCGGCCGCCAGCGCGCGTGGCACCGCGACGGCGCCGGGGCTGGACGTCGCGCCCGGGCCGGTCGGCCACCCGAGGCGCGCGAGGTCGTCCAGCAGCGCAGCGTCGACCGCGACCGCGCGGGGGTCCTCGGCCAGGGGCGCGTCCGGGCCACGACGCGCGCTGAGCGACCCCACCAGGAGGAGCATGACCCGGTCCGCACCGTCCGCGAGGGACGCCCCGAGCGCGCGCAGCGCGACCCCGTCGTCGTCAGTCCCTGTCCAGCTCACCGCACCCGTCCAGCCCGCGGCGCGCAGGACCAGTGCGGCGACGGCGAGCGCGACGTCCGCGAGCACGGGACCGCGGGCCTCGCCCGGGACCGCCCACGCGCCCGACGCCCAAGCATCGTCCGGGATCCCGGCCGCGGCCAGCGTCGGGCGCACCTGGTCGAGACCGACGGGGTCCATGGTGCGAGGCCGCCCGCGCGGACCGACGAGGACGACCCGGTCGGGCCGCCCGGAGCGCAGGCCGTCACGCACCGCCGCGACCGCGGCGGACCGCTCGTCACGCAGCACGTCAGCCGTCCCGGCGGCGCCCGGGACGAGCAGCGCGGTCTCGGGGACGAGGACGGCAGCGGCGAGCACGCCACGACCGTAGCCGGAGCGCGGTGTGCCGTGCGCCCACGGCGCTCGGGCCGTCACCCGATCCGGGCGATGCCACGGCGCGTCGGGCCGCAGGACCTCGGGGCCGGGTATGGTGCCACGATGGGCTTCTTCTCCTGGGTCCGCCGGGTACGCGACGTCACGCCCGAGCTCTCCGGGTCGGGCACCTCGGGACGCCCCCTCGGCGGCCTCCTGGGTGGTCCTGCGCGTGACGCACCCGCACAGGGCGGCGCTGCCGAGCCCGACGTCCCCACGCCCCTGACGAACGAGCGCCTCGGCGCGTGGTTCACGCGTCACGGCTACCGCTACTTCGTGGACGACGAGGGCGACGTGGGCGGCGTCTGGCGAGGGCGGCTCTTCTACTTCTTCCTCTTCGGCGAGCACCAGGAGATCCTCCAGGTACGCGGCCAGTGGAACCGTGAGTTCGCGATCGAGCGACTCCCCGACGTGCTCGAGATCTGCAACGAGTGGAACGCCGACCGCATCTGGCCGAAGGCGTACGTGCGGGTCCGCGACGACGGCATGGTCCACATGACGTGCGAGGTCGCGACGGACCTCGAGCACGGCGTGACCGACGCCCAGCTCGGCCAGCTCCTGCACTGCGGCGTGAGCGCGACCAGCAGCTTGTTCGACACGCTCGACGAGATGTTCCCCGACCCCGCGGCGACGGCACCGTGAACGCGCCCTGGCGCCGCCCGGCGCCCGACGACGGCACCCCGTCGACCGGCCCCGCAGCCGTGACACGCCTCGCCCAGCGTCCACGCCCGCTCGACAGCGCCCGCGTCGAGGCGTACCTGGTCGGTCAGGGCTACCACGTGCACCGCGACGAGGACGACGACCTCACCGGCACCTGGGACGGCGACCGGTTCTGGTTCCTGCTCCTCGGCGACGACCACGAGGTGCTCCAGGTCCGTGGCCGCTGGCACCGGACGCTCCCGGAGGAGCGCAGGGCCGCGGCGCTGCTCGCCGTCAACGACTGGAACCGCGAGCGCATCTGGCCCAAGGCCTACCTGCGCTCGGAGGACGGCGCGCTCGCGCTGTACGGAGAGGTCTCGGTCGACCTCGAGCACGGCGTCACGGACGACCAGCTGGCCCAGCTGGTCGCCTGCGGGCTCGGGACGGGCGTTCAGCTGTTCGCGGCGCTCGCGACGCTCGTGCCCGAGGACTGACCGGACCTCAGCGGCGCAGCACCGGCATCGGGAGGACGACGGGCCCGCCCTGCGACCCGGCACCGTGCCCGTGGTCGTCGTCCACGCCGCAGGCCGCCCGCTGCTGCCGCGCCCACGCGTCGCCGGCCCTGGTCCGCCGCACGGCGTAGGTCCCGCCGACGAGCGCGGAGTCGGCGACCAGGTGGTGGGGCGCCGACGCGGTGACCGCGACCGTGACGAGGTCGCCGGGTCGCGGGACGTCGTCGGGCAGCTCGTCCGCCGCCCGCGGGTCGAGCGCCCCGGAGGGGACGCCTGCCGCCAGGAACGCAGCCGCGGCCGGAGGGGCCGCGAGGTGCACGAGCCGGTTGTCCGCCGCGCGGCCGGTGACCCGGTGCGTCGCGCCGTCCTTGCGGCCCTCGCCCTCGGAGACGAGGACCTCGACCACGCGCCCCACCTGCGCGGCGTTCTCCTGCGTCGAGATGCGCTCCTGGAGCTCGACGAGACGCTCGTAGCGCTCCTGGACCACGGCCTTGGGCAGCTGGTCCGGGAGGTCCGCCGCCGGCGTGCCGGGCCGCTGCGAGTACTGGAAGGTGAACGCGGAGGAGAAGCGGGCGGCCTCGACGACGCGCAGGGTCTGCGCGAAGTCCTCCTCGGTCTCCCCCGGGAACCCGACGATGACGTCCGTCGTGATCGCGGCCTCGGGCATCGCGGCGCGGACACGGTCGAGGATGCCGAGGAACTTGGCCGAGCGGTACGAGCGTCGCATCGCGCGCAGCACGCGGTCGGAGCCGGACTGGAGCGGCATGTGGAGCTGCGGCATCACCGTCGGCGTCTGCGCCATCGCCTCGATGACGTCGTCGGTGAAGGCCGCCGGGTGGGGCGAGGTGAAGCGGACCCGCTCGAGCCCGGGCACCGCACCCGTGGCCCGCAGCAGCTTCGCGAAGGCGCCGCGGTCGCCGAACTCGACGCCGTAGCTGTTGACGTTCTGCCCCAGCAGGGTCACCTCGATCGCGCCCTGCGCGACGAGCGCCTCGACCTCCGTGAGGATCTCCCCCGGCCGCCTGTCCCGCTCCTTGCCGCGCAGGTGCGGCACGATGCAGAAGGTGCACGTGTTGTTGCACCCGACGCTGATCGACACCCAGCCCGCGTACACCGACTCACGCCGGGTGGGCAGCGTCGACGGGAACACCTGGAGCGACTCGGCGATCTCGACCTGGGCGGCGTCGTTGTGCCGGGCGCGTCCGAGCAGCACCGGCAGGGCGTCCAGGTTGTGCGTCCCGAAGACCACGTCGACCCAGGGCGCGCGCTCGACGATCCCGGCCCGGTCCTTCTGGGCGAGGCAGCCGCCGACGGCGATCTGCATGCCCGGCCGCTCCTTCTTGACGGCGGCGAGCTGGCCCAGGTTGCCGTAGAGCCTGCTCGCAGCGTTCTCCCGGACCGCGCACGTGTTGATGACCACGACGTCAGCGTTCGACTGCGCCGCGTCCTCGGCGGTCGCCGGGCGGTAGCCGGCCGCCTCGAGCATCCCGGCCATGTGCTCGGAGTCGTGCACGTTCATCTGGCACCCGAGGGTACGGACGACGTAGGTGCGGCCGAGGCCCGGCGCCGGGGCCGTCCGGTCGGTGGGTGCGGGGACGGCCTGCGCGGCCTGCGCGTCTCGTCCGGTCAGGGATGTCGTAGCCATAGCGGGCCCAGCCTACGTGGCACCACCCGGCCGGCCGTGCACTGGCCCTCAGCCCGCACGGCCTCTAGGTTCGTCAGATGGCGCATGATCTCGACGAGCCGACGGCCGAGCCCGGGCGCGGACCCCTGACCACCCCGCTCGTCGTCCTGACGAAGGTCAACAAGCACTTCGGCGCCCTGCACGTGCTGCAGGACATCGACCTGACGGTCCACCGTGGCGAGGTGGTCGTCGTGATCGGCCCGTCAGGGTCGGGCAAGTCGACCCTCTGCCGCGCGATCAACCGGCTCGAGACCATCGACTCGGGCACGATCACGCTCGACGGCGTGCCCCTGCCGGCCGAGGGCAAGGCCCTGGCGCGGCTGCGTGCGGACGTCGGCATGGTGTTCCAGTCGTTCAACCTCTTCGCCCACAAGACGGTCCTGGAGAACGTCATGCTCGGGCCCGTCAAGGCGAAGGGCGTCAAGCGCGCCGAGGCGAAGGAGCGCGCCGTCGAGCTCCTCGAACGCGTCGGCGTCGCGAACCAGGCGGCCAAGCTGCCCGCGCAGCTCTCGGGCGGGCAGCAGCAGCGTGTCGCGATCGCCCGCGCGCTGGCGATGAAGCCCAAGGTCATGCTCTTCGACGAGCCCACGTCGGCCCTCGACCCGGAGATGATCAACGAGGTGCTCGACGTCATGACCGACCTCGCACGGGAGGGCATGACGATGGTCGTGGTCACCCACGAGATGGGCTTCGCCCGCCGCGCGGCCCACCGGGTCGTCTTCATGGACGCCGGGCAGATCGTCGAGGAGGCGGACCCGGAGACGTTCTTCACGAACCCGCGCAGCGACCGGGCCAAGGACTTCCTGTCCAAGATCCTCACCCACTGAACGCAGCCGCCCCGACCGCCGGCCGGGGCTCCACCGCACCGATGAGCAGCACGACCAGGAGCCGAACACCCAGCACGCCCGCAGTCCCGCCGTACTGAGGCAGGGACGACGACCGAAGGGAACGCCCATGCGCACACGGAGAGGAGCCGTCGCGGTGCTTGCCGCGATGACGCTCGCACTGACCGCCTGCAGCGGCGAGGCCGAGGAGCCGGAGGCGCCGGCCGACGACGGCATGCAGGAGGGCGACGACCCTGCCGCCGCCGACCTGCCCGAGGGCTCGACCATGGCCGAGCTCGCCGAGGCCGGCTCGATCCGCATCGGCACGAAGTTCGACCAGCCCTTGTTCGGCCTGCAGGGGCCGGACGGCGTCCCCGAGGGGTTCGACGTCGAGATCGGCACCATCATCGCCGGTGAGCTCGGCATCGCCCCCGAGGACATCGAGTGGGTCGAGACCATCTCCGCGAACCGCGAGTCGTTCATCGAGACCGACCAGGTCGACCTCGTCGTCGCGACGTACACCATCAACGACACCCGCAAGGAGCGGATCTCCTTCGCGGGGCCCTACTACGAGGCGGGGCAGTCGATCCTCACGCTCGCGTCCAACGAGGACATCCAGGGGCCGGACGACCTCGCGGGCGCCAAGGTCTGCACCGTCTCCGGCTCGACCCCTGAGGCGAACCTCCTCGAGAACTTCCCCGACACCGAGGTCGTGCCCTTCGGCGCGTACAACGAGTGCCTGGACCCGCTCAAGAACGGCCAGGTCGACGCGATCAGCACGGACAACGTGATCCTGGCCGGGTTCGCCGCGGACGACGACGAGCTCGAGGTGCGCGGTGAGCCGTTCACCGAGGAGCCGTACGGCATCGGGCTCGCCAAGGACGACGACGAGTTCCGGAACTGGATCAACGACGTGCTCGAGGAGATCTTCGAGGACGGGCGCTGGACCGAGGCCTGGGAGTCCACGGCCGGCACCGTCCTGCCGACGCCGGAGCCGCCCGCCGTCGACCGGTACTGATCGCGGCACAGGGAGCACCGTCGCGGTGCCGGGCACGGCCTGGTCGGTCGTGCCCGGCACCGCGACGTGAGTGGTCCGGGGCGGGAGGCGTCCGGGGCAGCGACGTCCGGCAGGGCGGGCGTCAGACACGAGAGGAGGTGGCACGGGGATGGACCTGATCAGCGAGAACCTCCCGGCGCTCTTCGCCGGGTTCCGGCTGACGCTCCAGCTCGCCGTGTACTCGGGCGTCCTCGCCCTCGCGCTGGGCCTGCTGCTCGCGGCGATGCGGGTGTCGCCGCTGCGCCCCCTGAGCCTGTTCTCGGCGGCGTACGTCGAGCTCCTCCGGAACACGCCGCTGACGTTGGTCTTCTTCTTCATGTACTTCGTGGCACCGCAGTTCGGGGTCCCGGCCTTCTCGTTCCTGTGGGTCGCGGTGATCGCGCTGAGCCTGTACACGGCCGCGTTCGTCTCCGAGGCGCTGCGGTCGGGCATCAACAGCGTGGGCGTGGGGCAGGCGGAGGCGGCCCGGGCGATCGGCCTGACCTTCGGGCAGACCCTGAGCCAGGTGATCCTGCCGCAGGCTGTGCGGTCGGTGATCCCCCCGCTGATCAACGTCCTCATCGCCCTGACGAAGAACACGTCGGTCGCCGCCGGGTTCGGGCTCGTCGAGCTCATCGGCGTCGGTCGTCGGCTGAGCACGGCGAACGCCGGCGACCCGTGGGTGTGGGTGGGCGTCGCGGTGTTCTACCTGCTCATCACGATCCCCGCGGGCCTCCTGGCCGGCGTGGTCGAGCGGAAGGTGGCGTTCGCCCGATGACGTCGATCCTGTACGACGCACCTGGACCTGCGGCGCGACGCCGCGAGCGGATCGGCTCGGTCGTCGGCGTCGTGGTTCTCCTGCTCGTCCTCGCCGCGGGAGTGAGGTACGCGGAGAGCCAGGGGCTCCTGACCGCCGAACGGTGGGACGTCCTCTACGACCCGCCCAAGAACCAGACGTCGGCGGACGTGTGGCGCTCGATGGTCGTCACGGGCCTCGGCGCCACGTTGCGCGCCGCCGCCGTCGCGGCACCCCTGGCCTTGCTCTTCGGCCTGGTCCTGGCCCTGTGGCGGACGGCGCGTCTGAGCCTGCTCAGGGCGCCGGCGATCGTGGTGATCGAGATCTTCCGCGGCCTGCCGGTCCTGCTGATGATGTTCTTCGGGCTGCTCGTTCTGGGGTGGGACGCGTTCGCGTCGGTGGTCTTCGGGCTGACCGTCTACAACATGGCGATCATCGCCGAGATCCTGCGGTCCGGCCTCGCCTCGCTGCCGAAGGGGCAGACGGAGGCGGCGTACGCCGTCGGGCTCTCGCGGCTGCAGACGCTCTTCACGATCCTGCTGCCCCAGGCGGTGCGGAACATGCTGCCGAGCCTCGTCGCCCAGCTCGTGGTGCTCCTCAAGGACTCCTCGCTCGGCTTCATCGTCGGGTACCCGGAGCTGCTGCGGTCGATCCAGCTCAACGCCCAGTTCTTCGGCAGGGAGTACTTCGTCGCGCTGTTCGCGGCAGGTGCGGGCATCTTCCTGCTCGTCAACATCACGTTGTCCTGGCTCGCGCGGTGGATCAGCCGCCGGACGGCGCGGACGAGCGGCGCGACGCTCCCTGACCCGACGGCTCTCGAGCTCGAGACCGGTCCTCTGGCCGGCCCCGCACCTCGCTGACCGTCGGCGTGCGCACTGACCGGCCCCCGGGCGCCCTCGCCCTGCGGGTCGCGGTCAGCCCGCGGTGGCGCTGGCGCGCAGCTCCCGGATGACCGTCACGGTGATCTCGCCCGGGTAGCTCAGGTCCTTCTCGATCTGGCGCGCGATGGCGCGTGCCAGGCCGGGCATCGCGTAGTCGTCGACGACCTCGGGCTCGACGACGACCCGGACCTCACGGCCGGCTGCCATCGCGACGGCGCGGCGGACACCCTCGTGGGCGACGACGAGGCGTTCCAGCGTGTCCATGCGTTCGATGTACTGGTCGAGCTCTTCGCGACGCGCGCCCGGCCGCCCGGCGGAGCAGGCGTCCGCCGCCTGGACGATGACGGCCTCGACGGTCTCCATCGGGACCTCGTCGTGGTGCGCCGCGATCGCGTTGACCACCGCCGCGGACTCCCCGAGCCTGCGCGCGAGGTCCGCGCCGACGGCGGCGTGGGTCCCGCCGAGCTCGGCCGTCAGCGCCTTGCCGATGTCATGGAGGAATGCGGCACGCCTCGCCAGCGCCTCGTCGGCGCCGATCTCGGCGGCCAGCGCCCCGGCGATCTCGGCGGTCTCCACGAGGTGCGCGAGGACGTTCTGCCCGTAGCTGGTCCGCAGGCGGAGCCGGCCCAGCGTCGCGACGAGATCCGTGTGGAGCCCGCCGACCCCCGCGCGCTCGGCCGCGTCGTGCCCGGCGGCGAGCGCTCGTTCGTCGGCGCCGGAGACCGCCTCCTCGTAGGCGATCTCGATGCGCTGGGGGTGGATCCGACCGTCGGCGATGAGGGCCGCCATCGCGACCGCCGCGATCTCCCGCCGCTCGGCGTCGAAGCTCGACAGCGTCACCGAGTCGGGCGTGTCGTCGATGATCACGTTGACGCCGGTGATCGCCTCGAAGGTGCGGATGTTGCGCCCCTCCTTGCCGATGATGCGGCCCTTCATGTCCTCGCTCGGGAGCGGCACGACCGTGACGACGGACTGAGCGCTGGTGGGACCGGCGACCCGCTGCACCGCGGTGGCCACGATGCGCCGGGCCTTCTCCTCGGCGGTGCGGCGCGCGCGGGCCTCGATCCGGCGCACCTCGGCGGCGGCGTCGTGGGTCGCCTGCTCCTGCACGAGGTGCACCTGCTCGGCGCGGGCCTCCTCCGCGGACAGCCCGGAGGACGCTGCGAGCATCGCGGCAGCCTCCTTCCGGGCCTGGTCGAGGTCGCCGGCCGCTGCCCTGCGGTCCGCCTCGGCCTCGGCGGCACGACGCTCAGCCGCCTGCTGCTGGTCGCGGACCTCGCGCCGTTCTGCGGCGATCTCGGCCTCACGGCTCGCGAGCCGCTCGTGGCGTCGCTCCGCGTCCGCGACGAGGGCGCGGGCCTCGCTCTTCAGTGCCGCGACGTCCTCTGCGGCCTGGGCTCGGGTCGCGCCGGCCTCTCGACGGGCCAGGAGGACGAGGAGCAGAGCCACGAGGCATGCCAGGAGCAGCATGACGACGATCGCTGCCTCACTCATCAGGTCCCCTCTCGACCGGGACCGCGCCCGTCAGTCCAGCCCACCCGCCGTGTGCCACGGATCGTTGCCCCTATCGTCCACCATCTCGCGCACGAGCCGCGCCGACAGGCCGTGAGGGTAGCCCTTGCGTGCGAGCATCGAGAGGGCACGGCGAGCCTGCGCCTGCGGGTCGACGCCCGGCCCGGACCGCCAGCGGCGCCTCAGGATCTCCCGTGCGGTGGCTTCCTCGGCCTCGGCGTCGACCGTGGCGAGCGCCTCCTCGGCGTGCTCGTCTGAGATCCCCCGTCGACGCAGCTCGACGGCAAGCCCTCGGCGCGCCAGGCCCCGGGACTCGCGCTGGGAGCGGACGAGCATCTGCGCGTACTCGGCGTCGTCGATCAGGCCGACGTCGGTGAACCTGTCGAGGACTCGCTCGGCGACGGCCTCCTCGACGCCACGACGGGCCATGGCCTCGGCGAGCTGGTGGCGACTGCGCGGCGCGCCGGTCAGCTGCCGCAGGGCGATCGAGCGGGCGACGGACTCCGGGTCCGGCTCCGGGTCGACCGCGGCAGCACCTGTGCGCGGCGGCTCGTCGGTGTTGGTCCGCCGCCGTCGGGGTGAGGGACTCATCAGATATCTCTCCTCACCCCGGCCGGCTGACGGCGTGCGTGGCGCGGGCGGCCGCTGTCGCGGCCGCCTGCAGCGGTGCTCAGAAGTCGACCACCGTGGCGGCGTCGGCAGGCGCGTCCACGCGTGCCCCGATACCGAGCTTCTCCTTGATCTTCTTCTCGATCTCGTCCGCGAGGTCCGGGTTGTCGCGCAGGAAGCCACGCGCGTTCTCCTTGCCCTGCCCGAGCTGGTCGCCCTCGTACGTGTACCAGGCACCGGACTTGCGGACGAAGCCGTGCTCGACACCGAGGTCGATCAGCCCGCCCTCGCGCGAGATGCCGACGCCGTAGAGGATGTCGAACTCCGCCTGCTTGAAGGGCGGCGCCATCTTGTTCTTCACGACCTTGACCCGGGTCCGGTTGCCGACCGCGTCGGTGCCCTCCTTCAGGGTCTCGATGCGGCGGATGTCCAGCCGAACCGACGCGTAGAACTTGAGCGCCTTGCCGCCCGTCGTCGTCTCCGGGGAGCCGAAGAAGACACCGATCTTCTCGCGCAGCTGGTTGATGAAGATCGCCGTCGTGCCGGACGAGCTCAGGGCACCCGTGATCTTGCGCAGGGCCTGCGACATGAGCCGCGCCTGAAGGCCGACGTGGCTGTCGCCCATCTCGCCCTCGATCTCCGCCTTGGGCACGAGCGCCGCGACCGAGTCGATGACCACGATGTCGATGGCACCTGAGCGGATCAGCATGTCCATGATCTCCAGGGCCTGCTCACCCGTGTCCGGCTGGGAGACCAGAAGCGCATCGGTGTCCACGCCGAGCTTCTTCGCGTAGTCCGGGTCGAGAGCGTGCTCGGCGTCGATGAAGGCCGCGATCCCGCCCGCCTTCTGCGCGTTGGCGACCGCGTGGAGCGCGACAGTCGTCTTTCCGCTCGACTCCGGGCCGTAGATCTCGACGACCCTGCCCCGCGGGAGGCCGCCGATCCCGAGCGCGATGTCCAGCGCGATCGACCCGGTCGGGATGACCTCGACCGGCGCGCGGCCCTCGTCACCCAGGCGCATGATCGAGCCCTTGCCGAACTGGCGGTCGATCTGGCCAAGCGCGGCCTCGAGGGCCTTGGTGCGGTCTGCGGGAGCAGCCATCTGTGTCACCTCGGGTTCATGGGGCGGCCCGGCCGCCCGTCGTTTGTGTGGCTCTGTCTCGTGTCGTGGTGACGCTACGCCTCGGCTCTGACACTCCTCCTGGAGGGACATGTCGCCTGGGGAAGCGCGGGCCGCCGCAGCACCTGTGGAGAGACTACCCGAACACCTGTTCGAGCGACATCCTGGGCCGGGCGACACGCCGATGCGCACCCGGAGCTCACCGAGAACTCGCGGAGAACTCGCCGAGAGCTCGCGGAAGCCCGAGAGCCCGCCCCGGGTCGGCCGGGACGCGGCCGTGCCGAGACCGGGCCGAGACGTGGCAGGACCGCACGGCGAGGACCCACCACGCGCCCGACCGCTCAGCGCAGGAGCAGCCGCTCGATGCGTCGTCCCGTCCACATCGTGCCCACGACACCCATCGCCGTCAGGTACGCCACGTGGACGAGCATCCCCGCCCCGACCTGTCCCAGCATGAGGTCCCGCACCATGGCGACGCCGTGGTAGAGCGGGGTCGCCTGGACCAGCCACTGCAGAGCGGTCGGGTACGTCGACAGCGGGTAGAAGGTCGCCGAGAAGAGGAACATCGGCAAGATCGCGAGCTGGACGTAGTCGAAGTCCGCCCAGGAACGCATGTACGTGGTCGTCGCCATGCCGACCGAGGCGAACGCCCAGCCGATGAGGCTCGCGGCGGGCACCGCGAGCACCGCCTCCCACCCCTCGACCGCGCCGGCGAGCGCTGCGACGACCAGGAACGCGCCCGAGTACACGAGCCCACGCAGGAGGGCCCAGCTGATCTCCCCCACTGCCACGTCCCGCGGACCGAGCGGCGTGGCGAGCACCGAGTCGTAGAGCTTGGCGTACTTGAGCTTGAAGAACACGTTGGTCGTGGAGTCGAAGACGGCACCGTTCATGGCCGAGGCCGCGAGCAGGGCCGGTGCCACGAAGACCGCGTAGGGGACCGTGCGGCCACCGGCGTCGACGTCCCCGACGAGCGCGCCGATCCCCACGCCCATCGAGAAGAGGTAGAACACGGGCTCGAAGAAGCCGGAGACGATGATGGTCCAGCTCCGCCGGAAGGACCGGTAGTTGCGCTCGACGAGCATGCGCGCCATCCCCGCACCCGCCGGCAGGGGCAGCGCTGTGGCGAGCGAACGCGCGACCTTGCCCGGACGCGTCACGGGAGGCGTGCCCGCCACTCAGACCACCATCCGGCGACGCAGCACGCGGACTGCCACGACGTACCCGGCGACCAGCCACACGAGCAGGTACAGCACGTGCACCGCGACGGACGCGACGTCGACCCGGCCCGTCATGAACGCGCGGCACGCGTCGACGGCGTGCCACAGGGGCGTCGCCCACGCGACCGGCTGGAGCCACCCGGGCAGCTGCTCGATCGGGAAGAACGTCCCCGAGAAGAGCGTCATGGGTGTCACGACGAAGCGGAACATCAAGGTGATGCCCTGGTCGTTCGTCAGGCCCGCGGAGAAGGCGTAGGTGCAGCTCGCGAAGGCCATCCCGCCCAGCACGGCCATCGGCAGGGCCAGCAGCCCCCAGGGCGAGCGCACGGTTCCCAGGAGCGCGGCGACCAGCATGAAGACGACGCTCGCGCTCGCCACGCGCACCAGGACGAACGTCAGGTGCCCGACGACGGCGTCACGTACGTCGAGGGGTGTCGCGAGCATCCCGTGGTACAGCCGGTCCCACTTGATGGACCCGATCACGGAGAACGTCGTCTCCCCCGTCGCCACCTGGAGCGCCGTCGCCGCGAGCACGCCGGGCGCGACGAAAACGACGTAGGGCACGCCGCCGATGCCGCCGGACGCCCCGGAGTCGACGAGGGCCCCGAGCCCGTACCCCATGCCCGCCAGGTACAGCAGCGGCGTCAGGAAGCTCGAGACCGCGGTGCCGAACCACACGCGGCGGTACTTGGTGAGCCAGTGCGCCGTGACGGACCACCAGCCCCCGTGCGCCGTCGGGTGGGCCACCTCGACCTGTGCCGGAGCCATCAGTCGACCAGCGTCCGGCCGGTGAGGTGGAGGAACACGTCCTCGAGCGTCGAGCGCCGCACGAGGGCCGACAGGGGTTCGACGCCCCGGCGCGCGACCTCGCCCTGCGCCGCCTCGCCGTCCGCGACGTACAGCAGGAGCCGGTCCGGGAGCACCTCGACCCGCTCCGCGATGCCGTCCACGTCAGCGAGGTGCCGTGAGTGGTCGTCCGCGTCGAAGCGGAGCTCGAGCACCTCACGCGTCGAGTGCTCCTCGATGAGCGACCGCGGCGACCCCTGCGCCACGATGCGTCCGTGGTCCATCACCACGAGCCGGTCGCAGAGCTGCTCGGCCTCGTCCATGTAGTGCGTCGTCAGGACCAGCGTCACGCCCTCCCGCTTGAGGCGGAAGAGGCGGTCCCAGAGCACGTGCCGCGCCTGGGGGTCCAGTCCCGTGGTCGGCTCGTCGAGCAGGAGGATCGACGGCTCGTTGACGAGGGCCCGCGCGATCGTGAGCCGTCGCTTCATCCCGCCGGAGAGCGGCTCGACGACCGAGCCCGCGCGCTCGGAGAGCTGCGCGAACTCGAGCAGCTCGGTGGCGCGGCGCCGCACCACCGAGCGCGGGAGGCCGAAGTACCGCCCGTAGACCCAGATGTTCTCCTCGACGGTCAGCTCCTCGTCGAGCGAGTCCCGCTGCGGCACGACCCCGAGCCGCGCGCGGATCTGCGGGCCCTGGGACGCGGGGTCCATGCCGAGTATCCGCAGCCGACCGGCCGTCGGAGGCGAGACGCAGCCGATCATCCGCATCGTCGACGACTTGCCCGCACCGTTGGGGCCGAGGAAGCCGAACGCCTCTCCGGGCCGGACGTCGACGTCGATGCCGTCGACCGCCGTGAACTCCCCGAAGGTCTTGACGAGGCCGCGCGCGCTGATCAGCGACCCGGTGCCCTGGGGTGCCCGACCGGACGCGGGAGCACCCGGCGGGCTCCCGTCGGGCCGGCTCCCGTCGGACCGGCTCCCGTCGGACTGGCTCGCGGTGGACTGGCTCGCGGTGGACTGGCTCGCGGTGGGCTCGGACGCTCGGCTCGATCGGTACGGCACTGCGGGAGGCTACCGCCGCGCACCGACATCGCGCCGCCGCAATCTCGCGACCGCACCGCGCTCCGCCGCCCGCACGACCCCGCGGGGCCTGCGTGCCGGCAGGACTGCCCGGGCGCTCCGTGCGCACCGGGCCGCAGCCGGGCAGGCGGGACGCGCCCTCGGGTCGTTCACCGACGTCGCGGCGTCCGCAGCTGGCTGCCCCAGCGCTCGGCCGCCGGCACCGCCATGGCGTCGCACAGCGCGCGCCAGACGAGGGCGGGCTCCACGCCGGCCTCGAGCGCCTTCTCGCTCGTCCGGTCCTCGAGGTCGCCCAGCACGAGGTCGCGGACGAGGGTGCGGCCCAGCTCGGCGCCGAAGACGTCGGCGACGAGCTCCCGGAACTCGCTGTAGCGCATCGGGCAACCATGCCACGCCCGCGCGCCGTGTCGGTGCCGACGGCCACAATGGACCGGTGACGACAGCCATGCGGGGCCCCGGCGCAGGGCCGGGGGCGCTCGCAGGCTTCTCGGAGCCGACGCGGGCGTGGTTCACGGGCGCGTTCGACGCGCCCACCCCCGCCCAGCAGGGCGCGTGGGCGGCGATCGGGGCGGGCGACCACTCGCTCGTCGTGGCCCCGACCGGATCGGGCAAGACGCTCGCGGCCTTCCTGTGGTCGATCGACGCGGTGCTCACGGAACCGCCGCCCGACGACCCCGCGTTGCGCTGCCGCGTCCTGTACGTCTCGCCGCTCAAGGCGCTCGCCGCGGACGTCGAGCGCAACCTGCGCTCACCCCTCGTCGGCATCCGCCAGGCGGCCGCCCGGCTCGGCCTCGACCTGCCCGAGGTGCGCGTGGGGGTGCGCACGGGAGACACCCCGGCGAACGAGCGACGCCAGTTCGCGACCCGCCCGCCGGACGTCCTCATCACGACGCCCGAGTCGCTCTTCCTCGTCCTGACCTCGGGCGCCCGCGAGGGGCTGCGGGGCGTGCGCACGGTGATCCTCGACGAGATCCACGCAGTGGCGGGCACGAAGCGCGGTGCGCACCTGGCGGTGACCCTCGAGCGCCTCGACGCGCTGCTCGAGAGCCCACCGCCGGAGGCGCGGGACGAGGGTGGCCAGGGACACCTCCGAGCCCGACGGGCCACGGACGGGCCCGCGGCTGCGGCTGGTCGGCCTGCGCAGCGCATCGGCCTGTCGGCGACCGTGCGACCCGTCGACGTCGTCGCGGGCTTCCTCGCCGGGGCCCGGACGCCGGCCGACGGCGGGCGTGCCGTGACCGTCGTCCAGCCTCCCTCGACCAAGGAGGTCGACGTCCGGGTCGTCGTCCCGGTCCCCGACCTGGGCGACCTCGGATCGGCCGGGCCCGTCAGCCGGGCAGCGGGCAGCGACGACGCCGCGGACGGCCGACACGGCCTCGGCGGTCCTCAGCCGATCGGTCCCGACCTGAGCGGTCCCGCGGCCGGCCGGCCGGCGCGCCCGTCGATCTGGCCGCACGTCGAGGAGCGCATCGTCGACCTCGTCGCGCAGCACCGGTCGACGCTCGTGTTCACCAACTCCCGGCGCGGGGCGGAACGCCTGACCGCCCGGATGAACGAGGTGTGGGCGGAGCGCCAGGGCGCCGACGTGCCCGACCCGGGGTCGCTCACCCCCGCGCAGGCCCCGGGCCAGTCGGGCGTCTCGGTCGGCATCGACGGCTCGGGGACGCCGGTCCTCGCACGTGCGCACCACGGCTCCATGAGCCGCGCCGAGCGCACGCACACCGAGTCCGAGCTCAAGGCCGGCCGCCTCCCCGCGGTCGTCGCGACCTCGTCGCTCGAGCTGGGGATCGACATGGGAGCCGTCGACCTCGTCGTGCAGGTGGGGTCACCGCCCTCCGTCGCGTCGGGCCTCCAGCGCATCGGACGGGCCGGGCACCAGGTCGGTGCAGTCTCGCGCGGCGTCGTCTTCCCGACGTTCCGGGGGGACCTCGTCCCCGCAGCGGTGTCCGCCCTGCGCATGCGGGCCGGCAGCATCGAGCAGCTCCACGTGCTGACGAACCCGCTGGACGTCCTCGCCCAGCAGGTCGTCGCGATGCTCGCCGTCGACGACTGGTCCGTCGAGGAGCTCGCGGCGTGCGTGCGCAGGGCCGCCCCGTTCAGCGGGCTGGGGGACGCGACGCTGCGTGCCGTGCTCGACATGCTCGCCGGGCGGTACCCCAGCGAGGAGTTCGCCGAGCTGCGGCCCCGCATCGTCTGGGACCGCACGACCGACCTGCTCAGCGGTCGACCGGGCGCGCTGCGCCTCGCGGTCACGAGCGGAGGCACCATCCCGGACCGTGGGCTCTACGGCGTGTTCCTCGCCACCGGCGCCGCGAGCGACGACGTCCCGGCCGACACGGAGCCCGGTCCCGGCGGCACCCGCCTGCGAGGCGGGAAGCGCGTCGGCGAGCTCGACGAGGAGATGGTCTACGAGTCGCGTGTGGGCGACACGTTCACCCTCGGCTCGAGCACGTGGCGCATCGAGGAGATCACGCCCGACCGAGTGCTCGTGACCCCCGCACCGGGGCTCCCCGGCCGACTGCCGTTCTGGAAGGGCGACTCGCCCGGGCGCCCGGCCGAGCTCGGCGCGGCGCTGGGTGCGTGGGTACGTGAGGTCGCAGCCCTGCCGGCTGACGCCGCGCGGGCGCTCGCGGCGGGTGCCGGGCTCGACACGTGGGCGGCTGACAACCTCGTTGCCTACGTGACCGAGCAGCGTGAGGCGACCGGCGTCGTCCCCGACGACACGACGGTCGTCGTCGAACGCTTCCGGGACGAGATCGGCGACTGGCGGATCGTGGTGCACTCCCCCTACGGCGCGCGGGTGCACGCGCCGTGGGCGCTCGTCATCGGCGCCCGCCTCCGCGAGAAGTACGGCCTCGACGCCGCGGCGATGCACGCGGACGACGGCATCGTGCTGCGGCTGCCCGACCTGGTGACGAGCGGCAGCGGGACGTGGGACGTCGCGGCGGCACGCTGGGTCGAGGCGGACGACGGCCCGGTGGTCGAGCTCGCCGACCTGCTCATCGAGCCGGACGAGGTCGTCGACGCCGTGCGCACCGAGCTGGGCGGCTCGGCGCTCTTCGCGGCGCGGTTCCGCGAGGCGGCCGCGCGTGCCCTGATGCTGCCGCGGCGCCGCCCGGACAAGCGCCAGCCGCTCTGGCAGCAGCGCCAGCGCTCGGCGCAGCTGCTGACCGTCGCGGCGCGGTACCCCGACTTCCCGATCCTCCTCGAGGCCGCGCGCGAGTGCCTCCAGGACGACTACGACGTGGCCGCGCTGAGCGAGCTCATGCGCTCGATCACCGCGGGCCGCGTCCGCGTCGTCGAGGTCACCACGCGCAGCCCTTCCCCGTTCGCGCAGTCCCTCCTGTTCGGCTACACGGCGCAGTTCCTGTACGACGGTGACGCCCCGCTCGCTGAGCGTCGCGCCGCGGCGCTGACCCTGGACCCGACGCTGCTCGCGGAGCTGCTCGGTCAGGGCGGGTCGTCCCAGCTCGCGGACCTCCTCGACCCCCCGACGGTCGAACGCACGGAGGCCGAGCTCATGGCTGTGGCGCCGGAGCGCCAGGCCAAGGATCTCGAGGGCGTCGCCGACATCGTGCGACGGCACGGTCCGCTGACGCGCACCGACCTGACCGCCCGCACCCGGGAGGAGGCGCGTCCCGCGCTCGACGAGTGGCTCGCCACGCTGACCGCGACGCGTCGTCTGATCACCGTGCGCCTCGGCCCTGACGGCATCGACCACTGGGCGGCGGTCGAGGACGCGGGCCGCCTGCGCGACGCGTTCGGCGTCGCTCTGCCGGTCGGGGTCCCCGAGGTGTTCACCGAGCTGGTGCCCGACGCGCTGGGCGACCTCGTGCGTCGTCATGCGCGAACCCACGGCCCGTTCACCGCTGCGCAGGTCGCGGGGCGCTTCGGTGTCGGGATAGCCACCGTCACTCAGGCCCTGCGCGCGCTCGAGCAGCAGGGGGTCGTGGCCTGCGGACGGCTGCGTCCCGACGAGCTGGGCGGCACAGGAGAGGACTACTGCGACACGGAGGTGCTCCGGCTCCTGCGCCGCCGCTCGCTCGCCGCGCTGCGCGCCGAGGTCGAGCCCGTGCCCCAGCAGGCGCTCGCCCAGTTCCTCCCGCGCTGGCAGGGCGTCGTGGACGGCGGCCGCGCATCCTCCCGGCTGCGCGGCGTGGACGGCCTGGCCCGCGTCGTCGAACAGCTCGCGGGCGTGGCCGTACCCGCATCGGCGCTCGAGTCCCTGGTGCTCCCCGCACGCGTCACGGACTACTCGCCGGCGATGCTGGACGAGCTCACTGCCTCCGGCGAGGTCGTCTGGGCCGGCCACGCGTCGCTCGCGGCACAGGACGGCATGGTGAGCCTGCACCCCGCCTCGACGGCCGACCTGACCCTCCCGGAGCCGACCGAGCTGAGCGGGGCCCTGGACTCGCCGGTGCACGTCACGCTGCTCGAGGCGTTGGCGGGCGGGGGTGCCTTCTTCCTCGAGGACCTCCTCGACCGCTGCAGGAACCTGCTCCTCGCGACGGAGGCGGACGCCGCTGCGGTCGCCGAGATGGCGACGGCCGGGCGGGTCACCGACGCCCTCTGGGAGCTCGTCTGGTCGGGGCGCGTGACCAACGACGGTCTCGCGCCGCTGCGCGCACGCCTCGGCAGCGGCACGGGTCGTCGCCCGGGCGGCACGGCGCACCCGACGCGGCGTGCCGCACCCAGGGCACGGGCGATCACCAGTCCCCTCGTCCGTGGCCTCGGGCGCCCCCGGCTCGGTGAGCACCTGGACGAGTCCGGGCTCCGGATGCACGGCCTGCGACGCACGGGGGCGGGCCGGGCGGATGCGTCGGGTCGGTGGTCGGCGCTGCCCGCACGGGAGGCCGACGCGACGGTACGGGCCCACGCACTCGCCCTCCAGCTCCTCGACCGCCACGGCATCGTGACGCGGGCGGTCGCCCCGTCGGAGGGGGTCGCCGGACAGTTCGGCGCCGTCTACCGCGTCCTCGCTGCGCTCGAGCAGGCAGGTCAGGTGCGCCGGGGGTACTTCGTGGAGCACCTCGGCGGGTCGCAGTTCGCACTGCCCGCCGCGGTCGACCTCGTCCGCGAGGAGGCGCGGTCCGTCGCAGCAGTCACCGGTGACCTCGGACCGCTCACCGGCCCGCTCGTGCAGGCCGCGGACCCAGAGGCGCCGGGACCCGTGCGCGGTCCGCGGGAGCCCGGCGAGCCGAACGGCGCGGCGGTTCCGGGCGAGGTCGGCGGCGCGGCGCCCGTCGTCGTGCTCGCCGCGACCGACCCCGCCAACCCGTACGGCGCGGCCCTGGGATGGCCCGAGCCGCCGCGCGCCCCAACGCCGTCCGACAGGCCGGGGCCGGGCTCCACGCAGGCAGCGGCCGGGGCCGCGCGGGCCGTGGGACGACCCGCCACGGCAGTGGCGTCCGACGCCCCCAGGCACCGACCAGGACGCAAGGCAGGGGCGCTCGTCGTGCTCGTGGCCGGGGCGCTCGTGCTGTACGTCGAACGAGGCGGTCGCACGGTGCTGTCGTTCAGCCAGGACCACGACTCCCTCGCCGCAGCGGCCCACGCCCTGGCCACCACCGCCCGCACCGGGCGACTCGGACGCCTCACCCTGCAGCGCGCAGACGGCGCCGAGCTGGTCGATCGGGAGACGCTCGCCACGCCCCTCGCACGCGCCCTGTCCGCCGCAGGGTTCGGCACGACGCCCCGCGGCCTCAGGCTCAACCCGGCACCGGGGAGACAGTGATGGACGAGGCGTGGCGCTGATGCCCCCGGCCCACGCAGGGCGGGACTGATGCCCGAGGGCGACATCCTGCGGCGCACGGCTCGGACGCTCGACGCCGCGTTCGCGGGAGAACGCCTCGTCCGCGCCGAGCTGCGCTGGCCGAGCGCCGCCACCGTCGACCTGGTCGGCAGGACCGTCGTCGGCGTCGAGGCCTACGGCAAGCACCTCTTCCTGCGGGTCGACGACGGCAGGACCCTGCACACGCACCTGCGGATGGAGGGGTCGTGGCGCCTGGCACGCACCGGTACGGCGTCCGCCCACGGCCAAGGGGACTTCGTGCGCGCCGTCCTCGCGACGAGCACGTGGACGGCGGTCGGGAACAGGCTGGGCATGCTCGAGGTCATGCCGACCGTTCAGGAGATCGACGTCACCGGGCGGCTGGGCCCTGACGTGCTGGCAGACGACTTCCCCGGTGCCGGCCTCGCCCGCGCGCTCAACCGGTTCCGGGAGCGAGGGGCGACGCCCGTCGGCGAGACCTTGCTCGACCAGTCCGTGGTCGCGGGGATCGGCACCATCTACATGGCGGAGTCCCTGTTCGCGCGACGGATCTGGCCATGGACGCCCACCGGCGACGTCACCGACCCGGCGTCACTGCTCATGACGGCGCGCACCCTCATGCAACGAAGCGTGGAGTCGGACACCCCGTCAGCTACCGGGGAACAACGCCGCGGCACGACCACATGGGTCCACGGACGCGTCGGGCAGCCGTGCCGGCGGTGCGGCACGCCCATCACCGTCGGGCAGGTGCGCCCACCGCCCATGGAGCGCCCCGCGTTCTACTGCCCCACGTGCCAGCGGGGCTGAGGCCCGGGTCCGGGCGTCGCGAGCAGGGCGCCGGCCGTCGCGGTGTCAGCCGACCGGGGCGAGCTCCCCGCGACGGTTCCACGAGCCGCCCTGCGGGCCGCGGAGGCACGCCGTCAGGTCAGCCGGGACCGTGTCAGGGATCGAGAGGCCCTCGGCAACAGCCACCCGGTCGCTGACCTCACGCAGGACGATCGACAGAGGGACGTCGAGCGCGTCGCAGATGGAGCCGAGAAGCTCGGACGACGCCTCCTTCTGACCCCGCTCGACCTCGCTCAGGTACCCCAGGGACACCCGTGCCGCGGAGGACACCTCACGCAGCGTGCGGCCCTGGCGCTGGCGCGCACCCCGCAGGACGTCGCCGATCTCACGTCGCAGGACGACCATCGGACGACCTCCTTCCGTCTGGACGGGCTCAGGGCGTGTCGCCGTGGCCAGGTTTCGAGAAGCCCCGGTCGGCCGTGCCCGCCCGGAGGATGTCCTACCGTACCCCGGAGGGCCGACAGGTTCACGGCGGATTCCCTGGGGTGCCCTGGTCGTCGTCACGACTGGTCCAACGCGACGGACCCCGTCCGTGTTCCCCGGCGGCCGGGTGAGGTGCACGACCGTGCCGGCGTACGCCGCTGACCAGCGTGCCCACGCCGGTCGAGACGACGCGTGCCACCTGCCGAGACCGTTCCCGGGGGTCGCACGCGCGCCCGGCTCACCGCGACCCTGGGACGACCGGGGGGTCGGCTTCACCCGAACGGCCCAGCAGGACCGCGAGGGCCAACGTGACAGCGGCTTCCTGCGCAGCGCGCCGAACCGCCGCGCGCCCCGGCCAGCCGTCGTCCGACGGCGCCGCGGAGACGACCCGCTCGCCGCCGGGCCACGCCACCGCGACGTGGAAGGTCCCCGGCGGCCGGCCGTCCTGCGGGTCCGGCCCCGCGACCCCCGTCGTCGCGACCCCCAGGTCGGCGCCGAGACGTGCACGCACGCCCCGCGCCATCGCGAGCGCTACGTCGGGGTGCACCGCGCCCTCGCGCGCCAGGAGGAGCGGGTCGACACCGAGCAGCGCGACCTTCAGGTCGCTCGCGTACGCGACCACGCCGCCCCGGACGCATCGGGACGCCCCGGCGACGTCGACGAGCGAGGCGACCACCGAGCCACCGGTCAGGGACTCCGCCACCGCGATCGTCGTGCCCAGCTCGGTGAGCCGTCCCACGAGCTCGGCGGCGGCGCCGAGGCGACCGCCCGGTGCGGGCTGCGTGGCGGCGTCAGGAGTCACGGCGTCGCGGACCGGCGAACCGCCCAGCCCCGGCGCAGGTAGTCGACCCCGGTGGCGACGGTCAGGACCACGGCGACGATCAGCACGACCCACGCGACGACCCCGACCGGGGCTGGCAGTGTGTCCAGCGGCAGGACGAAGAGCCCGATGCCGACGGACTGGACGACGGTCTTGAGCTTGCCTCCGGGCGATGCGGGGATGACGACGTACCGCAGCACCGCGAGGCGCATCGCGGTGATGCCGAGCTCGCGGGTCAGGATCACGACCGTCACCCACCACGGCACGTCGCCCAGCACGGAGAGCGTCACGAGGCTCGCGCCCATGAGCGCCTTGTCGGCGATGGGGTCCATGAGCTTGCCCCAGTCCGTGACCTGGTTCATCCGCCGTGCGAGGTAACCGTCGAGGCGGTCGGTCGCGGCCGCGAGCGCGAAGAGCGCCGCCGCGACCCATCGCCAGCGACCCGAGCCGTCGTCGGCCACGAGGGCCACGACCACGAGCGGGACCAGGGCGATGCGAGCGACGGTGATCGCGTTCGCCGGGTTCAGGTCCGTCCTCCTTGCATCCAGCACGCCCTCACCCTACGGTCCGGTCGCGGGTGCCGCGGCCCGGCTCGGGCCACCGGCGCGCCACGCCGTGGCGCCCGGACCGTTCGGGGCGCCACTACACACCCTCGACCGGCTCGGACTGGCCCGCGCCGAACAGCCAGCCCTGGCCGTGCGCCCACCCCGCGGACCGTAGCTGATGGGCCTGCTCGGACGTCTCGATGCCCCCCGCGATCGTCATCATCTCCATCTCGCGGGCGAGCGCACCGAGCGCTCGCGACACGCGGACCGCGGCGGGGTCCTCCGGGATCCCCGCCGTGAAGGACATGTCCAGCTTGACGCCGTCGACAGGGAGGTCGCGCAGGTAGGAGAGCGGCGAGACCCCGGTGCCGAAGTCGTCGAGCAGCACCGGGACACCGGCCCGGCGCAGCTCGGAGAGCTCGTGCCGGATGCGCGTCCCCGTCGCGACGAGGCTGGCCTCCGTGAGCTCGACGAGGAGCCGGCCCGGCCGCACGCGGTAGCGCGCGAGGTCGGACAGCACCCGGGCCGTGAGCTCCCCGTCCCCGAGCTGGTCGCCGGACGCGTTCACCGAGACCCAGCCACCGTGCTCCGCGGTCCGGGCGAGGTGCGCGACGGCCTGCGTGACCACGCTCAGGCCGAGCGCCACGCCCAGGCCCGTCTCCTCCGCCGTCGAGAGGAAGGAGCCCGGAAGGAGCAGCCCGCGTTCCGGGTGCTGCCACCGCACGAGCGCCTCGTGGCCCACGACCGCACCCGTCGCGAGGTCCACGACCGGTTGGTAGTGGAGCACCAGCTGCCCGGTGTCGATCGCCCGCCCGAGCTCGGCGGCGGCGCCGTGCTTCGAGGCCCCGGACACCGCCATCGACGGGTCGTACACCTCCGTGCGGCCCCGGCCCGCAGCCTTCGCGCGGTAGAGGGCGGCGTCGGCGGCGGCGAGGATGCCCATCGCCCCGCCGTCGAGGACGGGGTGCTCGGCGAGAGCGACGCCGATGCTCGCGGCGACCGGCAGCCTGCGGCGCTGCGTGCGCACGGGGCTGCGCAGCCCGTGGTGGATGCCCGCCGCGACCTCGAAGACGACGCGCGGTGCGTCCGGGTCGTGGATGACGATGACGAACTCGTCCCCGCCGAGCCGTGCCACCGTCCCCCGCCCGGCCGTGGCGGCACGCAGGACACCGGCGACGTGGACCAGCACCTCGTCGCCCGCGGCGTGGCCGAACCTGTCGTTGATCTGCTTGAACTCGTCGAGGTCGATCACCAGGACCGCGACCCGGCCCTCCGCGCCCGGCTGCTCGAGGGCCGCCTGGATCACCTCCTGCATGAGCGAACGGTTGGCGAGACCTGTCAGGGGGTCGTGCATCGCACGGTGCGCGAGCATCTCCGCCTGGAGCCGCGACTCCGTGACGTCGCGCACCTGCGCCACGAAGTGGTCGGGGGTCCCGTCGGCCCGGCGGACGAGCACGGCGTCCAGGACGACCCAGACGGTCTGACCGTCAGCCCGCAGGTACCGCTTCTCGAGCGTGAACCGCGTGTCCTCGCCGGTGAGCAGCCGCTGGACGTGCGCGCGCTCCGCGGCGCGGTCGTCCGGGTGCGACAGGGCGGAGAGGTCGCGCCCCACGAGCGTCGACGCCGGCGCCCCGAGCAGCTGCGTGAACGCGGCGTTGACCTCCTGGATGCTCCAGTGCGCGTCGGTCAGCAGCATCCCGATGGGTGCGTTCTCCATCGCGACCCGGAAGTGCGCCTCGGAGCGGGCGAGCGCCGCGTCCATGTCCCGGCGACCGGTCATGTCCACCATCGTCGTCAGGAGCTCGAAGCCGCCACCCGGCGAGGGGACCTGCTGGGTCCGCACGCTGACCCACCGCTCCGGCGCGCCCGTCATGGGCGTGACCCCGACGACGAAGCCCTGGGGCGGCCCACCTGCCGTGGCCGCCGGGAGCACGGGGAGGGCGAGCACCGCCGTCGGCGCCACCGCCTGCCCGGCCTCGTTGCGCCACGACGCGGGCAGCTCCGCGACCGGCAGGCCCTCGACGGCGCGCGACGTGGTGTCGAGCAGCGCGGCGGCGGCGGCATTCAGGCCGAGGACCCGTCCGGTGCTCGAGTGCAGGACGACGGCGTCGCGCGTCGCGGTCAGGACACCGTCGAGCCGGCGCGCGAGGAGGGCCGACTCGGTGCGCACGGCCGTGAGCTCGCGCTCGTGGCGTCGGCGTGCCACGAGCAGCACGGCGGCGGCGGCAAGACCCGCGACGACGACCGCCGCGAGCACCAGGACAGCAGGTGAGGTCAGTCCTCCCGAGCCCATCGCTCACCGTCGGAAGCGTCGGCGCCGTCGTCGTCCGTGGCTCGGTCGTACACCTGCGCGGCGGGCTCCGGCTCACCGCGAAGGAGCGCGAGGGTCCCTGCGAGGTCGTCGGGCTGGACGAGCACGTCACGCGCCTTGGAGCCCTCGGACGGCCCGACGATCTCCCGCGACTCGAGGAGGTCCATGAGGCGGCCGGCCTTCGCGAAGCCCACGCGGAGCTTGCGCTGGAGCATCGACGTCGAGCCGAACTGGGTGGTGACGACCAGCTCGGCCGCCTGCAGCAGGAGGTCGAGGTCGTCGCCGATGTCGTCGTCGACCTGCTTCTTGACCGCGGGCGTCATGACGTCCTCGCGGTACGTCGGCTTGAGCTGCGTCTTGACGTGCTCGACGACCGCGTGGATCTCGCTCTCGGTGACCCAGGCACCCTGCACGCGCATGGGCTTGGCGGCGCCCATCGGGAGGAAGAGCGCATCGCCCTGACCGATGAGCTTCTCCGCGCCAGGCTGGTCCAGGACGACGCGCGAGTCCGTGAGCGAGGACGTCGCGAACGCGAGCCGTGAGGGCACGTTGGCCTTGATGAGTCCGGTCACGACGTCGACGCTCGGCCGCTGCGTCGCGAGGACCAGGTGGATGCCCGCCGCACGCGCGAGCTGCGTGATCCGCTGGATCGACGCCTCGACGTCACGTGGGGCCACCATCATGAGGTCCGCGAGCTCGTCGACGATCACGAGCAGGTACGGGTACGGCGCGATCTTGCGCTCGCTGCCCGGGAGCGGCTTGACCTTGCCTGACCGCACGCCCGCGTTGAAGTCGTCGATGTGCTTGTAGCCGAACATCGCGAGGTCGTCGTAGCGCGACTCCATCTCGCGGACCACCCACTCGAGCGCCTCGGCGGCCTTCTTGGGGTTGGTGATGATCGGCGTGATGAGGTGCGGGATGCCCTCGTAGAGCGTGAGCTCGACGCGCTTGGGGTCCACGAGGATCATCCGGACCTCGTCCGGGGTCGACCGCATGAGGATCGACGTGATCATCGAGTTCACGAAGCTCGACTTGCCTGCGCCCGTGGCGCCGGCGACCAGCAGGTGCGGCATCTTCGCGAGGTTCGCGACCACGTACCCGCCCTCGACGTCCTTGCCGACGCCGATGACCATCGGGTGCTCGCTGCGCCTGGCGGCCGACGAGCGGAGCACGTCGCCGAGCGACACGGTCTCGCGGTCGGCGTTCGGGATCTCGATGCCGATGGCCGACTTGCCGGGGATCGGCGACAGGATCCGCACGTCAGCGCTGGCGACGGCGTACGAGATGTTGCGGCTCAGGGCCGTGACGCGCTCGACCTTCACCCCGGGCCCGAGCTCGAGCTCGTAGCGCGTGACCGTGGGACCACGGCTGAAGCCCGTGACCTGAGCATCCACCTCGAACTGCTCGAGCACCGTGGTCAGGGACTCGACCACCCGGTCGTTCGCGGCCGAGCGCACCTTGTGCGGCATGCCCTTGGCGAGGACCTCCTCGGGGGGCAGCGTGTAGATGACCTCGCCGTCGAGCATCGGCTGCTCGCCGCGCGGCACGGCGGTCGTGGGCGGCGGGGCCAGGTCCGGTGCTCGCAGCACGGTGGTCGCGACGTCGTCGGACGCCGGGACCTCGAACTGTGCCACGAGGTCGGTCCCGGAGTCTGCGAGCGCGGCTGCGGCCTCCGTCATGGCGGCCGTCTCGAACGCCTCGTCCCCGGCGAAGGCGCCCACGGCGGGCACCACGGCCGTCGTCTCGGCCCGACGGCGGCCCAGGTGCAGGCGACCTCGGCGCGGCTCCGGCGCCTCCTGCTGCTGAGCGAGGGTCGGCAGGTCCGCGAGGCTCTCGTCGTCGTCGGTCGCGTCAGGGTCCTCGTGCCGGCGTGCGTTGCCCGTGAGCCGGTCGTAGCCGGCGCGCAGGCGGGGGCCGATGAGGTGCACGGGCGTCGCGGTGAGCACGAGGAGGCCGAAGAACCCGAGGAGGAGGAGCAGGGGGACGGTGACCCAGGCGGTCACGAGGTGCTCGAGCGGGGTCGCGACGAGGTAGCCGACGACGCCCCCGGCCGCGCGCACGGGCTCGAAGCCGTCCGACGGCGAGGGCAGGTCCTCGGCGAGGTGGACGAGGCCGCACACGGTCAGGATGAGCGCGCTGAGGCCGATGCCCATGCGTCCGTTGCTCTCGACGCGCTCCGGGTGCCGCATGAGACGGACCGCGGTGCCCAGGAGCAGCAGCGGGACGGCGACACCGACGACACCGAACGTGCCCGCGACGACGGCGTGCACGGCGTCACCCGCGGAGCCGGACAGCCCCCACCACTCGCGCGCCGCGACGACGACCGCGAGGCCGAGCAGCGTGAACGCGAGACCGTCGCGGCGGTGCGCGGGGTCGAGATCCCGCGCGCCGCGGCCGACGCGCCGTGCCGTGCCGCCGACCAGGTGGGCGCTGCCCATCCACAGCCCGCGCACCATCCTGACGGGCAGCGAGCGCGTGGGCGCGGCCGGCTCGGTGCGCGCGCTCCCCCGCGACCCGGCGGGTGGACGTCCGGACGCCTGCCGCCCCGCGGGCTTGCCCGACGCCGCGCGCGCCGTGGCACCGCGAGCCGGTGCGGCGCTGCGGGGTGCGGACGTGCGGGTGGCCATGGTGCCCAAGGTACCTGCGACCACGGACGACGCCCGGGAGGTGGGCCGGGCCGTGTCGCTTCGACGGGCAGCTCGGGGCGCCGCGCCGGGACGGCGACGCCCGGCGGGGCGGGTGCGTCCCCTCGCCCTGCCTCGCGGGGTCAGGCCTCGACGACCACCGGGATGATCATCGGGCGCCGGCGCAGCCGCCCCGAGACCCAGCGCCCGACGACGCGTCGCATGACCTGCTGGAGCTGGTGGGTGTCGCACCCGCCGGCGAGCGCGGCCTCCTCGAGCGCACGGACGAGCTCGGGCTGGATCGAGTCGAACACCGCGTCGTCCTCGGCGAACCCGCGCGCGTGGATCTGCGGACCCGCGACGACCTTGCCGGTCGCCGAGTCCACCACGGCGAAGATGGAGATGAACCCCTCCTCACCGAGGATCCGGCGGTCCTTGAGCTCGGCGTCCGTGATCGCACCGACGCTCGAGCCGTCGACGTAGACGTAGCCGCAGGGCACGGCCCCGACGATCCGGGCGACCCCGTCGGCGAGGTCCACGACCACGCCGTCCTCGGCCAGCACGACGCGGTCCGCCGGGACTCCCGTCCGCACCGCGACTGCGCCGTTCGCCACGAGGTGGCGCACCTCTCCGTGCACGGGCATGACGTTGCGGGGCCTGAGCACGTTGTAGCAGTACATGAGCTCGCCCGCGCTCGCGTGCCCTGACACGTGGACGCGCGCGTTGCCCTGGTGCACGACGTTCGCGCCCAGGCGCATGAGGCCGTTGATCACGCGGAAGACCGCGTTCTCGTTGCCCGGGATCAGGGACGACGCGAGCACCACCGTGTCGCCGTGGCCGATCTGCACGCGGTGGTCACGGTTGGCCATGCGGGACAGCGCGGCCATCGGCTCACCCTGCGAACCCGTGCACATGAGCACGACCTCGTGAGCGGGGAGGTCGTCGACGGCCTTGACGTCCACGAGCACGTCGGGCGGCACCGTGAGGTAGCCGAGGTCCGCCGCGATCGTCATGTTCCGCACCATCGAGCGGCCCACGAAAGCGACGCGACGACCGTGCGCGGCCGCGGCGTCGAGCACCTGCTGCACGCGGTGCACGTGCGAGGAGAAGGACGCCACGATGACCCGCTGCTCCGCCTTCGCGAAGATCTGGTCGAGCACGGGGCCGATCTCACGCTCGTGCGTCGTGAAGCCCGGGACCTCGGCGTTCGTCGAGTCGACCATGAAGAGGTCCACGCCGGCCTCGCCGAGGCGCGCGAAGGCCCGCAGGTCGGTCACCCGCCCGTCGAGCGGGAGCTGGTCCATCTTGAAGTCGCCCGTGTGCAGGACGGTGCCCGCACCGGTCCGCACGGCGACCGCGAGCGCGTCGGGGATCGAGTGGTTGACCGCGACGAACTCGCACTCGAACGGGCCGAGCTGCTCGACCTGCCCCTCGCGCACGGCGAGCGTGAAGGGGGTGATGCGGTGCTCGCGGAGCTTGGCCTCGAGGAACGCCAGGGTGAGCTGGGAGCCCACCACCGGGATGTCGGGCCGCAGGCGGAGCAGGTACGGGACGGCACCGATGTGGTCCTCGTGACCGTGGGTCAGGACGAGCGCGTCGACGTCGTCGAGCCGGTCCGCGATGTACTCGAAGTCGGGCAGGATCAGGTCGACGCCGGGCTGGTGGTCCTCGGGGAACAGGACCCCGCAGTCGATGATGAGGAGGCGGCCGGCGAACTCGAGCACGGCCATGTTGCGACCGATCTCGCCGAGGCCGCCGAGGGCGACGACGCGCAGGGCTCCGGGGGCGAGCGCGGGCGGCAGGCCGAGGTCGGGGTGGGGGTGGCTCATGGGTCTCCTGGCGTTCGGGACTAGACCGTGGCGGCGCCCGGCAGGCCTGCGGCCACGAGCCCGGCTCGGACGGCCTCGACCTCCTGCGGCGAGGCCTCGACGAGGGGCAGGCGCAGCGTGCGATGGGGCAGCAGGCCGAGGATCTCCAGCGCGGCCTTGGCGGCGACGGCCTGGAAGCCGGCCCCGTTGACCGCGTCGATCGCGGGGACGATGCTGCGGAAGACGCGGAGGGCCTCGGCGTGGTCGCCGGCGTCGAACGCCGCGGTCAGCTCGGCGAGCCGGCGGCCGGCCACGTGCCCCACGACGCTGACGATCCCTGCGGCGCCGTGCGCGAGCAGGCTCAGGTACGCCGAGTCGTCACCGCTGTACCAGGCCAGGCCCGTGCGCTCGATGGCCTTGGCCGCGGCGTACACGTCACCGGTCGCGTCCTTGACCGCGACGATCCGCTCGTGATCGGCGAACCGGTCGAGGGTCGCGGCGCTGTAGCGCACGCCCGTCCGTCCGGGCACGTCGTACACCATCACGGGCAGGCCGGTCGCCCCGGCGACCGCCTCGGTGTGCCGGCACACGCCCTCCTGGGACGGCCGCGAGTAGTACGGACTCACGACGAGCAGCCCGTGGGCACCCGCCTCCGCGGCCTGCTCGGCCATGCGGACCGCGTGCGCGGTGTCGTTGGAGCCCGCGCCGGCGACGACGACGGCCCGCTCCCCCACGGCCTCGACGACCGCGCGGACCAGGTCCGCCTTCTCGGGCGCGTGCGTCGTCGGTGCCTCCCCCGTGGTCCCGTTGAGGACGAGACCGTCGTGCCCCTCGTCGACGAGGTGGCGCGCGAGGCGCACCGCGGCCTCGAGGTCGACGGCCCCGTCCAGCGTCATCGGCGTCACCATGGCGGTGAGCACCGCGCCGAAGGGCCGGTGCGCGGGAGTGGAGGCCATGGCCGACAAACTACCGCCCGAGCGCGGCCGGCGGCCGCTGACGCACGCACCGTGGAACGCTCCGGGCGCGTGCCGGGAGCGTCGGCGCGCTCAACGCACGTAGGTGCGGAACCGGTACCGCAGCCCGGTCCCGGAGACGTGCCAGCCGTCCTCGGGGTCCTGCCCGGCCGGACGCCAGGTCGCGTCGACTTCCGGCGCGCGGGTGTCACCAGTGACGCGGACGTCGACCTCCGTCAGCTCGATCCGGTCCGCTACCGGGAGGAACGCCGCGTACACCTGCGCCCCGCCGATGACCCACAGGTCCCTGCTCCGGAACCGCTCGAGCACCTCGTCGACGTCCCTCAGCACGGTCGCCCCCTCGAGCGCGAGGCCGGGGCGGCGGCTCAGCACCACGTTCTCGCGGCCCGGGAGCGGACGGAACCGCTCGGGCAGCGACTCCCACGTCGCCCGGCCCATGACCACCGGGTGGCCCGACGTGAGCCTCCGGAAGTGCGCACGGTCCTCGGGCAGGTCCCACGGCAGGTCGCCGTCGACGCCGATCCAGCCGTCGGCCGACTCCGCCCAGACGAGGGCGACGCTCACACGGCCACCGGGGCCTTGATCGCCGGGTGGTGCTGGTACCCGACGACCTCGACGTCCTCGAACGCGTACTCGAAGATCGACGGTGCGCGGCGGAGCTCGAGCCGCGGGTACGGGTACGGCTCCCGCGTGAGCTGCTCACGCACCTGGTCGACGTGGTTGTCGTAGATGTGGCAGTCGCCGCCCGTCCACACGAAGTCGCCCACCTCGAGGTCCGTCTGCTGCGCGACCATGTGCGTCAGGAGCGCGTACGAGGCGATGTTGAACGGGACGCCGAGGAACAGGTCGGCGCTGCGCTGGTAGAGCTGGCAGGAGAGCCGGCCGTCCGCGACGTAGAACTGGAAGAACGCGTGGCACGGTGCGAGCGCCATGCGCGGGATCTCGGCGACGTTCCAGGCCGAGACGACGAGCCGACGGGAGTCCGGGTCGGTCCTGATGTTCTCGACGAGCTGGGCGATCTGGTCGACGTGCCCGCCGTCGGGCGTCGGCCACGAGCGCCACTGCACCCCGTAGACCGGCCCGAGCTCGCCGTCGGGCCCCGCCCACTCGTCCCAGATCGTGACGCCGCGCTCCCGCAGCCAGGCGACGTTGGAGTCGCCGCGCAGGAACCACAGGAGCTCGTGGACGATCGAGCGCAGGTGCACGCGCTTCGTCGTCACGAGCGGGAACCCGGCGCCCAGGTCGAACCGCATCTGGTGACCGAAGACGCTGCGCGTCCCCGTGCCCGTGCGGTCCCCCTTCGGGGTCCCGTGCTCCAGGACGTGCCGCAGCAGGTCCTCGTACGGCGTGGGGACGACCATGGCGCCATCCTAGGCACCGCCCGCCCGACGTCGTCGCACGACGGCACGACCCCGTTGCGCCCGCGGCGCGACCGTCCATACTGACCCCCATGGCGACGACGCACGCATCCGGGGTCCCCGCGACGCTCGCGGCCCACCTCCCGACGGGCCTGCTCATCGGCGGGCACTGGCAGCACGCCTCCGGGGGCGCGACCTTCCCGGTCCGCGACCCCGCGACCGGGCACGAGCTGTTCGACGTCGCGGACGCGACACCCGACGACGGGCTAGCCGCGCTCACCGCGGCCCACGAGGCCTTCCCCGCGTGGCGTGCGACGGCGCCCCGGGTGCGTGCCGAGCTGCTGCGCGCCGTCTACGAGCGGGTCATGGCCCGCATCGACGACTTCGCGGCCCTCATCACGGCGGAGGGCGGCAAGCCCCTCGCCGAGTCACGTGCCGAGGTCGCCTACGGCGCGGACTACGTGCGCTGGTACTCCGAGCAGGCGGTGCGGATCAACGGCCTGGCCCGCACCGCACCGAGCGGCGCGAACCGGCAGGTCGTCCTGCAGCGCGGTGTCGGCCCGGCCCTGCTCATCACGCCCTGGAACTTCCCGCTGGCGATGGCGACGCGCAAGATCGCGCCGGCGCTCGCCGCCGGGTGCACCGTCGTCGTGAAGCCCGCAGGCCTGACCCCGCTCACGACGGCGCTGTTCGCCGAGGTCGTGCGCAGCGAGCTCGCCGACCGCGGGCTGCCGACGGGCGTCGTCAACGTCGTCCCCACCTCGTCCTCGAGCCGGCTCAGCGGGCCGATGCTCGCCGACCCACGCCTGCGCAAGCTCTCCTTCACGGGTTCGACGGAGGTCGGACGCGTGCTGCTGCGCGAAGCCGCCCAGGGAGTCCTGCGGACGTCCATGGAGCTCGGCGGCAACGCCCCGTTCCTCGTCTTCGAGGACGCCGACGTCCCGGCCGCCGTCGAAGGAGCGGTCGCCGCGAAGATGCGCAACGCCGGCCAGACCTGCGTCGCCGCCAACCGGTTCCTGGTGCACGAGTCCGTCGCCGCGGAGTTCAGCGCGGGCCTGGCCGACGCGTTCGACCGCCTCGTCGTCGGCCCAGGGTCGGCACCCGGCGTGACCGTGGGCCCGCTCATCGAGGAGGCCGCCGTCGAGCGGGTCGCCGAGGTCGTCGCCGAGGCCGTCGACGGCGGTGCGCGTGTCGCCACGGGCGGCGACCGGCCGGACCGGCGCGCGCTTCCTGGCCACTTCTTCAACCCGACGGTGCTGACCGACGTGGACCCCGAGTCGCGCGCCGTGCGCGAAGAGGTCTTCGGGCCCGTCGCGCCCGTCGTGACCTTCGGCTCCGAGGACGAGGCCCTCGATCTCGCGAACAGCACGGAGTTCGGGCTCGTCGCCTACGCCTACACGCGCGACGTCTCCCGCGTCTTCCGGGTGGCCGAGCGCATCGAGTCGGGGATGCTCGGCGTCAACCGGGGCATGGTCTCCGACGCGAGCGCGCCGTTCGGCGGGGTGAAGAGCTCCGGCCTCGGGCGTGAGGGCGGCGAGGCGGGCATCGAGGAGTACCTCGAGAGCGTGTACGTCGCGCTGTGAGGAGCGCGAGACACCCGCACGCGTCCCCGTCGTCCCAGCCACCGCCCGACGCACGGGCCGCCGCCATCCGGCAGGCGTTGTCCGTCTCCGCGGCGACCGGCGTGTACGGCATCTCCTTCGGCGCCCTCGCCGTCGCCGCCGGCCTCGACCTGTGGCAGACGACGGCCCTGAGCCTGCTGATGTTCACGGGCGGCTCCCAGTTCGCGTTCATCGGCGTGCTGGGAGGTGGCGGCGCAGCCGGTGCGGCCGTCGCGACCGCCGGGCTCCTCGGCGCCCGCAACGCGCTCTACGGGGCCGCGCTCGCACCTCTGCTGCACGCCCGCGGCGCGCGACGCGCACTGGCGGCGCACCTCACGATCGACGAGTCGACGGCCGTCGCGACGGCGCAGCGCGACCCCGACGTCGCGCGGACCGGCTTCTGGTGGACCGGGCTCGGGGTGTTCGTGCTCTGGAACGTCTTCACCGCGGTGGGTGCGCTCGTCGGGGACGCCCTCGGAGACCCGACCCGCTGGGGGCTCGACGCCGCGGCGGCCGCGGCGTTCCTCGGCCTGCTCTGGCCGCGGCTCGCGAGCAGGACCGCCCAGGGGGTCGCCGCGGGCGCCGTCGTCGTCGCGCTCGCCCTGACGCCCCTCGCTCCTGCGGGGGTGCCGATCCTCGCCGCCGCGGCGGTCGCGGTCGTCGTCGGCTGGCGGGACCCGGGTCCTCGCCTGCACGGCCACGACCACGATGACCGCCACGACGACGACGACGGACCCGGCGGACCGCCCGCACCCGGCCCTGCGCCGACGTCACGGGGCGCTCGGACGGGGCCGGCAGCGCGGCCCTGGAGCCGGGTGCGCCCAGGGGCCGGCGCGTGAGCGCGTACGCGGCCACGTGGGTCGCCATCCTGGCCGCGTCCGCGGTGTGCTTCCTCACGAAGCTCGTGGGCCACCGGGTCCCGGAGCACTGGCTCGCCCAGCCGCGCGTCGCCCGCGTCGCCGCGCTGGTGACCGTGGCCCTCCTCGCGGCACTCGTCGGCGTGACGACCGTCGTGACAGGCGCATCGCTCGCCGTCGACGCACGCCTCGTGGCAGTCGCCGTCGCGGCGGTGGCTCTCGCGCTCCGGGCACCGTTCGTCGTCGTGGTCGTCCTGGCCGCGGTGGTCGCGGCCGTCCTGCGCGCGCTCACGTGAGCGGCGCCGGATCGACAACGCGCGGGAGCAGCGGTCATGCTGCCGTCATGCACCGACCCGCCCCAGCACCCGCAGGTCCGCACGCCCTCGCCCGCCCGGCCGGCGCGCCGGGCTCGGCGACGACCCGCTCCGGGACCCGCTGATGGCGCTGTTCCGGGAGCAGGCGGACGTGTCGGTACGGCCGGCGACGCCCGAGGACGACGAGGCCGTCGCCCGCATCCAGCTCCGCGCATGGCGCCACAGCCACGCCGGGCTCCTCGGCGACGCGGTGCTCGACCAGCTCGACACCGGCGCGGTGCGCGCGCAGTGGGCGCAGGCGATCCGCGTGCCGCCCTCCCCCGCCCACCTCGTGCTCGTGGCGTGCGACGGACCCAGGGTGGTCGGCTTCGCCGCCTCCGCACCCGTCGAGGACGGCGTCGAGGTGCTCGCCCTCGAGGTGGACCCGGACCACCAGCGCGGCGGGCACGGCTCGCGACTCCTCACCGCGTGCGTCGACCTCGCACGTGACCGCGGCGCCCACCACCTGCGCACCTGGGTGCTCGACGGCGACGCCGCCCGGGAGCAGTTCCTCGCCTCGGCCGGCCTGGGTCAGGACGGCGCGCGGCGCGAGCTCGGTGTGGACGCGGCCCCGCAGGGCGCGCGGCCGGTCACCGAGACGCGCTGGGGCGCCGAGATCTAGCCCGGAGCCGAGCCGCGGTGCGCAGCGCCTCACGCGCCCGACGCCGGTCCCGCGCCGCGTCGTAGGCGAACCCGAGCCGGAACCACGCCGCCCAGTCCTGCGGTGCAGCCTCGACGTCGGCGCGGGCCGTGACGAACGCGGCATCCGCGGCCGCGCGGTCGATCCGCCCGCCGGGGCTGCGGGGCAGCTCGTCGACGGGCAGCCGTCCGTCGGCCGCGAGCTCGTCGGCCATGCGCTGGACCGCGACCGCGAGACGCCACTCCCGGACGACGAGCCACAGGCCGAGGACGGGCAGGACGACCACGGCGAGCCCGAGCCCGACCGCCACGGGCTCGCCCGTGCGCACGAGCGCGACAGCGCGGCCGGCGACCGCCACCAGGTAGATCACGAGGAGGGTCGTCAGGGCGAGTGCCCCGAGCAGGGAACGACGCACCGGGCTGCTCCGCTTCAGGGGGTCGAGGTCACAGGTCGAGGAGCGGGTCGAGACCGACCGTGAGGCCCGGGCGGTGCCCGACCTGGCGGACCGCGTGCAGCACGCCGGGCATGAAGGACGACCGGTCGAACGAGTCCGTGCGCAGCGTGAGCAGCTCGCCGGGGTTCCCCAGGAGGATCTCCTCGTGCGCCACGAGCCCCCGCAGGCGCACCGCGTGGACCCGGACGCCGTCGACGTCGGCCCCGCGCGCACCGGGGACCTCGTGCGTCGTCGCGTCGGGCATGGGCGCCATCCCTGCGGCTCGGCGCGCCGCAGCGATGCCCGCCGCCGTGTGCCGCGCGGTCCCGCTCGGGGCGTCGACCTTGTCTGGATGGTGCAGCTCGACGACCTCGACGGACTCGAACCACGGCGCCGCCTTCGCGGCGAAGGCCATCGCGAGGACCGCTCCGATCGCGAAGTTCGGCGCCACGACCACACCGACTCCGGGTGCCCCCGCCAGGTGCTCGCGCACCCGGCCGAGCGAGTCCTCGTCCCATCCCGTGGTCCCGACGACGGCGTGCACCCCGTGGTCGACCAGCGCGTGCACGTTCGCCTCGGTCACGTCCGGGACCGTGAAGTCGACGGCGACCTGGGCGCCGGCCCGGGCGACCTGGGCGAGGTCGTCGCCGGCGTCGAGCGCTGCGACGAGGACCAGGTCGGGCGCGGCGTCGACGGCCGCTCGGACCGCGGTGCCCATGCGCCCGCCGGCACCGAGGACGGCAACTCTGATCGGCTCGGTCACGGTCTGCACACTAGTGCGTCCGACCAGGACGGCCGTGGTGCCGACCACCGCCGACAGCGCCGGCCGAAAGCCGACAGCCGCGGGGCAACCCCCGACAGGCGCCGACCGCCGCCGTCAGGCGCCGAAGGGCCCGACCTTGACGACCGACCGCGGAACGGCGGCGAGGACCGCGGCCAGGTCGCGGACGTCCTCGGCCGTGACCGCACGGATCCGTTCGAGGGACTCCTCCTGGCTCAGCAGCTCCCCGTGGACGAGCTCGGCCTTGCCGAGGCGGCTCATGCGCGACCCCGAGTCCTCCAGGCCCAGCACGAGGCCCCCGGACAGCTGCCCGATGCTGCGCTCGAGCTCGGCCGCCGTGATGCCGTCGGACGCGAGGCGCTCCCACTCCTGCGCGAGCAGCGTCAGGACCTCGTCGACCTTGGCGGGTGCGCACCCCGCGTACAGCCCGAAGATGCCCGTGTCCGCGTGGCCCGAGGAGAAGCAGTAGACCGAGTACGCCAGACCGCGCTTCTCGCGGACCTCCTGGAACAGGCGTGAGGACATGCCACCCCCGAGGACGGCGCTCAGCACGGACAGCGTGAACCGCCGGTCGTCCGTCGCGGTGAGCCCGGCGCCGCCCAGGATGACGTTCGCCTGCTCGGTCGTGCGGTGCACGACCAGCTCTGCGCCCGCGCTGCCGACCTCGGTCGCACCGTCAAGCCCGGGCCCGGGGCCGGCGCCGACCTGCCGGCGTCCCGTCGGCGTGGCCTCCGGGTCCAGGGTCCAGCCGCCGGCGCCGAGCACGTCGGTCACCTGGGTGCACAGGGCGTCGTGGTCGACGCCCCCGGCGGCCGTCACGACGAGCGTCTCGGGGCGGTAGTGCTCCCGGTAGTGCTCCCACACGGCGTCCCGCGGGACCGCACGGATCGTGTCCGGCGTGCCGCCGATGGGGCGCCCGAGGGGGTGGCCCGCCAGGACCGCGGCCGCGAACTGCTCGTGGACGACGTCCGACGGGTCGTCGTCGTTCATCGCGAGCTCCTCGAGGATCACTCCCCGCTCTGTCTCGAGCTCGCCGCCGTCGAGCCTCGCCGACGTCACCATGTCGCCGATGACGTCCACGGCCATCGGCACGTCGGCGTCGAGCACGCGGGCGTAGTAGCACGTGTGCTCCTTGCCCGTCGCGGCGTTCGCCTCGCCGCCCACGGCGTCGAACGCCTCGGCGATGTCCATCGCGCTGCGGCGGGCCGTGCCCTTGAACAGCAGGTGCTCGAGGAAGTGCGTCGAGCCGTGGTGCCCGTCCCGCTCGTCGCGCGAGCCGACGCCGACCCACGCCCCCACCGTGGCCGAGCGCATGCCCGGCATCGCCTCGGTCAGGACGCGGACCCCGCCGGGCAGGACGGTCCGGCGCACGATGGCGCCGCCGTCCTGCCCGGCGGTCAGGTCGCTGCCCGGTTCACCCGGGCCGCTCAACGAGAGGACGAGGGGCACCTCAGGCCTGGGCGCCGTCGGTCTGCTCGGCCGGCGCGGCGTCGGCGGGCTTGTCGCCCTCCTCGATGACCGCGTGCAGCGAGAGCTTGCCGCGCGGGTCGATCTCGCCGATCTCGACCTGGACCTTCTGGCCCACGCCGAGGACGTCCTCGACGTTCTCGACGCGCTTGCCGCCCACGAGCTTGCGGATCTGCGAGATGTGCAGGAGCCCGTCCTTGCCCGGGGACAGCGAGATGAACGCGCCGAAGGTCGTGGTCTTGACCACGGTGCCGACGAAGCGCTCGCCGATCTCCGGCATGTGCGGGTTGGCGATCGCGTTGATCGCCGCCCGCGCGGCCTCCGCCGACGGACCGTCGGTGGCGCCGATGTAGACCGTGCCGTCGTCCTCGATCGAGATGTCGGCGCCGGTCTCCTCCTGGATCTGGTTGATCATCTTGCCCTTCGGGCCGATGACCTCGCCGATCTTGTCGACCGGAACCTTCACCGTGATGACGCGCGGCGCGTTGGGCGACATCTCGTCCGGGACGTCGATCGCCTCGTTCATGACGTCGAGGATGTGCATCCGCGCGTCACGCGCCTGCGTCAGCGCGCCGGCGAGCACCGACGCGGGGATGCCGTCGAGCTTGGTGTCGAGCTGGATGGCGGTGACAAACTCCCGCGTGCCGGCGACCTTGAAGTCCATGTCGCCGAAGGCGTCCTCGGCACCGAGGATGTCGGTGAGCGCCGCGTAGCGGGTCTCACCGTCGACCGTCGCCGAGATGAGGCCCATCGCGATGCCCGCGACGGCCGCGCGCAGCGGCACACCGGCGTTGAGCAGCGACAGCGTCGAGGCGCAGACCGAGCCCATCGAGGTGGAGCCGTTCGAGCCGAGCGCCTCGGAGACCTGGCGGATCGCGTAGGGGAACTCCTCGCGCGTCGGCAGGACGGGCATCAGGGCCCGCTCGGCCAGCGCGCCGTGCCCGATCTCGCGGCGCTTGGGCGAACCCACGCGGCCGGTCTCGCCGGTCGAGTAGGGCGGGAAGTTGTAGTTGTGCATGTAGCGCTTGCGCGTCTCGGGCGCGAGCGTGTCGAGCTGCTGCTCCATACGGAGCATGTTCAGCGTCGTGACGCCGAGGATCTGCGTCTCGCCGCGCTCGAACAGCGCCGAGCCGTGGACGCGCGGGAGCACCTCGACCTCGGCGGACAGCGTGCGGATGTCCGCGAGGCCACGGCCGTCGATGCGGACGCCGTCACGCAGCACGCGCTCGCGCACGAGCTTCTTGGTGACCGCGCGGATCGCCGCGGAGAGCTCCTTCTCGCGACCGTCGAACCCGGCCTGCAGGGCGCCGACCGTCGACGCCTTGATCTCGTCGAGGCGGTTCTCGCGCGTCTGCTTGTCGGCGATGGTGAGCGCCTCGGCGAGCGCAGCGCCCGCCTCGGACTCGACGGCGGCGTACGCGTCGTCCTGGTAGTCGAGGAACCGCGGGAACTCCTGCGTCGGCTTGGCGGCCTTCGCGGCGAGCTCGGACTGCGCCTCGCACAGGGCACGGAGGAACGGCTTGGCGGCCTCGAGGCCCTCGGCCACGACCTCCTCGGTGGGCGCCGCGACGCCCTCGTTCTTGATGAGGTTCCACGAGCCGTCGGTGGCCTCGGCCTCGACCATCATGATCGCGACGTCGTCACCGACGACACGACCGGCGACGACCATGTCGAAGACCGCGCGCTCCTTGTCGCTGTACTTCGGGAACGCGACCCACTGGCCGTCGATCAGCGCGATGCGCACGCCGGCGATCGGGCCGGTGAACGGCAGCCCCGAGAGCTGCGTCGAGAGCGACGCGGCGTTGATCGCGAGCGTGTCGTACGCGTCGTCGGGGTGCAGCGCCATGACGGTGATGACGACCTGGACCTCGTTGCGCAGCCCCTTGGCGAACGTCGGCCGCAGCGGACGGTCGATGAGGCGGCACGCGAGGATCGCCTCGGTCGAGGGCCGGCCCTCGCGACGGAAGAACGAGCCGGGGATGCGGCCCGCGGCGTACATCCGCTCCTCGACGTCGACGGTCAGCGGGAAGAAGTCGAACTGCTCCTTGGGGTGCTTGCCGGCCGTCGTGGCCGACAGCAGCATCGTCTCGCCGTCCAGGTAGGCGACGGCGGAGCCGGCGGCCTGGCGGGCCAGGCGGCCCGTCTCGAAGCGGACGGTGCGGGTGCCGAAGCGGCCGTTGTCGATGACGGCCTCGGCGAACTGGATCTCGGGTCCCTCCATAGGGATGCCCTCCTCTTTCGATCGATGGTGCCCGGCTGCGTGGCGGTCATCGATCGAGATCCGCGGACCGGTCTCGTTCCGCGGACCACTACCGAAGACCGGACAACGGTTCCGGGCGGTGTGGTCGTGCTGGGTGGTGCGGTGATGCTGTGGGTCTGTGCGGGTCGTGCGATGGTCCGTGAGGGACCTGAGGAGCCGTGCGCGGCACCGTGCGGTGCGTCGTCGCGAGCGCCTCACACCGGACCAGCCCGGACCCGTGCGGGTCCGGGCTGGTCCGGGAAGATCAGCGGCGCAGGCCGAGCCGTTCGATCAGGCTGCGGTAGCGGTTGATGTCCACCTTCTGCAGGTAGCCGAGCAGGCGGCGGCGCTGGCCGACCAGGAGGAGCAGGCCACGACGCGAGTGGTGGTCGTGCTTGTGCTCCTTGAGGTGCTCGGTCAGGTCCTTGATGCGCTGCGTGAGGAGCGCGATCTGGACCTCGGGCGAGCCCGTGTCGTTCTCGGTCGTGGCGTACTCGGTCATGATCCGCTGCTTGGTTGCGGCGTCGAGGGGCACAGGCTCTCCTTGGTGTCTCGCTGCGCGGTGCTCCGGGGCATGTCCACCCGGGCGCTCTGGGTCCGCGGCCGTTCTGACGGCACTGGCATGCTATCAGTCGGCCGGACGGCGCCCCAACACGAGCGGCCCGGCCGCAGACCAGGCACGGGTGCGCGCGACGTCGTCGTCCATCTGCTCGACGAGCTCCTCGACCGAGTCGAACCGGACCGTCGGCCGCAGCCGCTCCACGAACTCGACGACGACCTCCTCGCCGTACAGCTCGAGGTCCGTCCGGTCCGGCACGTGCGCCTCGACGCGGCGCTGCACGCCGTCGAACGTCGGGTTGGTGCCGACGGAGATCGCGACCGGCAAGAACCCGTCGGGCTGGTCCGCGGGATGGTCGACGCGCCTGAGCCACCCGGCGTACACGCCGTCGGCGGGGATCATGCCGGTGGCGTCCTGCGCCAGGTTGGCCGTCGGGAAGCCCAGCTCGCGCCCCCGCGCGTCACCGTGGACGACCACCCCCCGGACGCGGTGCGGCCGGCCCAGGATCTCCGCGGCGCCCGCGACGTCACCCGCGGTCAGGAGCTCGCGGACCCAGGTCGAGGACCACCGCCTGCTCGGCGGCTCCAGCTCCCCCGCGTCCCCTGACGACGCCGCGTGAGCACTCGAACCGGCCGGGGCGATGCTGCCGTGGACGTCGTCGATCACGTCGACCGTGAAGCCGTGCAGCCTGCCCAGCTCGACCATCGTGGCGAGGTCACCCGCGTTGTCGCGACCGAAGCGGACGTCGTGGCCGACGACGACCGTCGTCGCACGCAGGCCGTCGACGAGGTAGCGCCGCACGAACTCCTCGGGCGTCGACCGGGCGAACTCGAGCGTGTACGTCACCACGAGGACGGCGTCGAGGCCGGTCTCGGCAAGCAGCTCCAGGCGGTCGGTCACGCCGGTGAGCAGCGGCGGGGCTAGCTGCGGCCGGTGCACCTGCGCCGGGTGGGGGTCGAACGTGACGGCCACGGCCTGCCCGCCCGCAGCACGCGCGTCCGCGACCATGCGGGTCAGGACCCGCCGGTGCCCGCGATGCACCCCGTCGAAGTTCCCGATGGTCACGACCGACGGCCCGAAGCCCGCCGGGACCTGGTTCAGGTCGGTCCAGCGATGCACGCGCTGACTGCTCCTCTCGGGCCTTGCCCCGCCGCCCGGCAGGACGGCACGTGCGATCATGCCACGCCCGCGCACCTGCGACGGGCGACGAGCGACGAGCGACGGACGGCGCAGGGTCCATCGCCCGGGAGCGGCGCCGGGCCGCACCGCGACGGCTCAGGCCGGTGCGAGCACGAGGATCGGCCTCGAGGCCCCCTCGACGTCGGCCAGGAGGGCCACGAGCGTCCCGTCGGGGCCGAACGCGGCCACGGGTGCCTCGCGGCTCCCGGCCACGCCGTGCGGCGCGGGCTCGATCCGCTTGCCGTAGGACAGCGCGCGAGCCTCGGCCTCGGAGAGCTCGCGCGCCGGGAAGGCGGCTCGCGCGGCGTCGGCGACGGGCAGCACGACGAACGAGCGCTCGAGGTCCTCGAGGGTCGCGGCGGCGTCGATCGGGTAGCCGCCGACGCGGGTGCGCCGCAGCGCGGTGAGGTGCCCGCCGACCCCGAGGGCCGCTCCGACGTCCCGGGCGAGCGCCCGTACGTAGGTGCCCGACGAGCACACGACCGTGGCGTCGACGTCGAGCGCCGCGAGGCCGTCACCGGCCGCGGGCACCGGCCGGACGTCGTGGACGTCGAACCGGTGCACGGTCACGGGCCGGGCCGCGAGCTCGACCTGCTCGCCGGAGCGCACGCGGGCGTAGGCCCGGCGCCCGTCGACCTTGATCGCGCTCACGCTCGACGGGACCTGGCTGATGGGCCCGGTGAGCTCCGCCACCGCGGCGTCGAGCGCCGCCCGGGTGACGCGCGAGGCGTCCGCCACCTCGAGGACCTCGCCCTCGGCGTCGTCGGTCGTGGTCGTCGCACCGAGCCGGATCGTCGTGCGGTACTCCTTGTCCGCATGCACCACGTACGTCAGCAGGCGCGTCGCACGCTCGACGCCCAGCACGAGGACCCCCGTCGCCATCGGGTCGAGGGTCCCGGCGTGGCCGACGCGTCGCGTGCCGGCCAGCCGCCTGACCCGCGCGACGACGTCGTGGCTCGTCCAGCCCGCAGGCTTGTCCACGACGACGAGACCGTCGAGGGCCACCTCAGCGACCGGTGCCCTCGGCGTCCGTACCGGCCGCGGCGCCCGTAGCGGCCGCCGCGTCGTCGCCGTCCTCCTCGAGGTCGTCGGGGTGACGGTACGGGTCGGCGTCGCCGGCGTACTGCGCCGACGCGGCGAGGGCCGCGACCTCGGCGTCCTTCGCGGCGGCTTCGCGGAGCGCCTCCTCGAGGTGCTGCGCGGTCTGGGGCAGCGCGTCCGCGATGAACTCGAGGGTCGGCGTCAGCCGGATCCCCGTCTGCTTGCCGACCTCGGAGCGGATGAGGCCCTTCGCGCTCTCGAGCGCGGCGGCCGTGCCGGCACGGGCCTCGTCGTCGCCGAGCACGGTGTAGAACACCGACGCGTGCTGGAGGTCACCGGTCACACGGACGTCGGTGACGGTCACGAACCCGAGCCGCGGGTCCTTGACCCGCGTGTCGAGCATCTGCGCGACGATCTTCTGGATCCGCTCGGCGAGCTTGCGGGCCCGGGGGTGATCAACCACGACGACCTACCTTCCGCCCCTCGTGGGGCCGTGCACTGGTGCGAGCAACCAACAGGACGCCCCGACGGCGAGGGCCACGGGGGGCCGTGCGCCGGCACTGCGGCGCACGACCCCCCGACGGTTCACCTCAGGAGCGCGGCTTCTCGCGCATCTCGAACGTCTCGACGACGTCGTCGACCTGGAGGTCGTTGAACGACCCGAGGCCGATGCCGCACTCGTAGCCCTCGCGGACCTCGGTCGCGTCGTCCTTGAACCGCTTGAGCGACTCGATGGACAGGTTGTCGGCGATGACGTTGCCGCCTCGCAGGACCCGCGCCTTGGTGTTGCGTCGGATGGTGCCCGAGCGCACGAGCGAACCCGCGATGTTGCCGAACTTGCTCGACCGGAAGACCTCGCGCACCTCGGCGGTACCGAGCTGCACCTCCTCGTACTCCGGCTTGAGCATGCCCTTGAGCGCAGCCTCGACGTCCTCGATCGCCTGGTAGATGACCGAGTAGAACCGGACGTCCACGCCCTCGCGGTCCGCGAGGTCCTCGACGCGCTCCGCGTACTTGACGTTGAAGCCGAGGATGATCGCGTTGTCGACCGTCGCGAGGTTGACGTCGTTCTGCGTGACGGCACCCACACCACGGTGGATGACGCGCAGGTCGACCTCGTCGCCGACGTCGATCTTGAGCAGCGCGTCCTCGAGTGCCTCGACGGCACCGGAGACGTCGCCCTTGAGGACCAGGTTGAGGGTCTCGACCTTGCCCTGCTGGAGGGCCTGCGTGAAGTCCTCGAGGCTGATGCGCTTGCGACGCTTGGCCAGGAGGGCGGCACGCTCGGCCGCCTCGCGCTTCTCGGCGATCTGCCGCGCGGTCCGGTCGTCGGGCGCCACCAGGAAGGTGTCGCCGGCTCGCGGCACGGACGTCAGGCCGAGCACCATGACGGGCCGGGCCGGGGTGGCCTCGACGACCGTCTCGCCGTGCTCGTCGAACATCGCGCGGACGCGGCCGTAGGCCGTGCCGGCGACGATCGCGTCACCGACGCGCAGGGTGCCGGACTGCACGAGCACCGTCGCGACCGCACCGCGGCCCTTGTCGAGGTTGGCCTCGACGGCGACGCCGCGCGCGTCCTTGTCGGCGTTCGCCCGCAGGTCGAGCGCCGCGTCGGCGGTGAGCAGGACGGCCTCGAGCAGGTCGTCGATGCCCATGCGCTTGAGCGCCGAGATGTCGACGAACATCGTGTCGCCGCCGTACTCCTCGGCCACGAGGTTGTACTCGGTCAGCTGCTGCCGGATCTTCGCCGGGTTCGCGCCTTCCTTGTCCACCTTGTTGACCGCGACGACGATCGGCACGCCGGCCGCCTGCGCGTGGTTGAGCGCCTCGATGGTCTGCGGCATCACGCCGTCGTCCGCCGCGACCACGAGGATCGCGATGTCCGTGACCTGGGCACCACGGGCACGCATGGCGGTGAACGCCTCGTGGCCCGGGGTGTCGATGAACGTGATCGCCCGGTCCAGGCCCTCGTGCTCGGTGTGGATCTGGTACGCACCGATGTGCTGCGTGATGCCACCGGCCTCGCCCGCGACGACGTCCGCCGAGCGGATGGCGTCGAGGAGCTTGGTCTTTCCGTGGTCGACGTGACCCATGACGGTGACGACCGGCGGGCGCGCCGTGAGCTGGTCGTCGCCCTCCTCGGCGAGCTCGGCCTCGAGGTCGATGTCGAAGGACCCGAGGAGCTCGCGGTCCTCCTCCTCCGCGGAGACCATCTCGATGCGGTAGCCGAGCTCGGCGGCGAGCGTGCCGAACGTGTCCTCGTCGAGCGACTGCGTGGCCGTGGCCATCTCGCCGAGGTGGAAGAGCACCGTCACGAGGCTCGCGGGGTTCGCGTCGATCTTGTCCGCGAAGTCGTTGAGCGAGGAGCCGTGACGCAGCCGGACGACGGTCGTGCCGTCGCCGCGGGGAACCTGCACGCCGCCCAGCGAGGGGGCCTGCATCTGCTCGAACTCCTGGCGCTTCGCACGCTTCGACTTCCGTCCGCGCACGGGACGACCGCCGGCGCGACCGAACGCACCCTGCGTGCTGCCTCGTCCGGCGCCACGACCGCCACCACCGGGACGACCGGCGAAGCCGCCGCCCGCGGGACCGCCGGGAGCGCCGCCGCCACCACCGGGACGACCGGCGAAGCCGCCGCCGCCGCCAGGACGACCGCCGCCACCGGGACGACCGGGGCCACCCGCGCCACCGGCGCCGGGGCGACCGACGGTGCTGCGGCCCGGCATCATGCCGGGGTTCGGACGCGGGCCGCCGGGCGCGGGCGCCGGGCGGGGACCGCCGGGACGCTCGGCCGCGGCGTCGCCGCGCGTGCCACCGGGCCGGGGCATGCCCTGGCTCGGTGCGAAGGGGTTGTTGCCCGGACGCGGCGCACCGGCGCCGGGGCGTCCGCCCTGGCGGGGCATCCCCTGGCTCGGCGCGAACGGGTTGTTGCCGGGGCGCGGGCCACCGGGGCGCGCACCGCCCGGACGCGGACCCGCTGCCGGGGCCGCGGGCGCGGCGGGAGCCGCAGGCGCCGGGCGCGGGCCCGGTGCCGGGCCGGTCCCCCGTCCGGCTCCGGGGCCCCCCGCGATCCGGCAGACTGGACGCCGTGACCGTCGGTGAGCTGGCCCCGTCGACGC